>CAVWAY010000001.1:0-45235 GCA_963753025.1 uncultured Alphaproteobacteria bacterium
AACTGGTGCTGGAACAGGGCAAAATGCAGGAAGCGAACCCCGGCGCCCAGCGGAATCATGAACAGGATGACTGAGGTCACCGGACGCCAGTCCTTGGCCAGTGAGCGGCCCGCGAGGAATGCGGCGCCGCCGCCCAGCACCACGGTCAACAGCAGGAATACCCAAGGATTGTCTTCCAGGAAAAGTGACATGGTCTAATGGCCTCCTTCGAGATAGGCCGCGCGGACTTCGGGGCGTGACAACAGCTCTTTGCCCGTGCCGGTCAGGGTAATGGCGCCGTTCACCATGACATAGGCCCGGTGCGCCAGCTTGAGGGCGTGGAAGGCGTTTTGCTCGACCAGAAACACCGTAAGCCCTTCGGTCTCGTTCAGTTCCTTGATGACCGAGAAGATCTGTTTGACGATCAGCGGCGCCAGGCCGAGGGATGGTTCGTCAAGCAGGAGCAGGCGAGGGCGGGCCATGAGCGCCCGGCCGATGGCCAGCATCTGCTGTTCGCCGCCCGACAGGGTTCCGCCGCGCTGACCCACACGTTTTTCAAGGATCGGGAACATCTTGAAGATGCGCGCCGCATCCTGCTCAAAATAGCTGGGATCGGTGACGGTGGCGCCCATCTGCAGGTTTTCCAGAACCGTCATCCGCGGGAATATGCGCCGCCCTTCCGGCGATTGGGCGATGCCCAGGCGGACGATTTCATGGGTAGGCATTTGGGTAATGTCTTTGCCGTCAAAGGTGATGCGGCCAGCGCGCGCCCGGGGGCTGCCGCAGATCGTCATCATGAGGGTGGATTTTCCCGCACCATTGGAGCCGATGAGGGTGACGATTTCGCCCTGCTTCACATCAAGGTCGATGCCCTTGAGCGCCTGGATTTTTCCGTAGAAGGCCTGTACGCCGCGCGTGGTGAGAAGGGCGTTGCTCATTTCCGCCCTCCGGTTTTCTTGGGCGCGGCTTTTTTGGCCGGAGCTTTTCGTGGCGCTGCAATGTCCATGACTTCCGGCGCCACATCGGCGGCTTCCACCTCGTCTTCAACGCCCAGATAGGCGCGGATAACCGCCGGATCATTGCGCACTTCCGCCGGCGTGCCATCGGAAATTTTCTGGCCATAGTCGAGAACCACGATGTGGTCGGAAATTCCCATGACCACGCTCATGTCATGCTCGATCAGGAGAATGGCAACATCCTGCTCCTTGCGGATCGCCAGGAGAAGCTGGTTGAGCTCCTCGGATTCGCGCGGGTTGAGGCCCGCGGCAGGCTCGTCAAGACACAGGAGCCGCGGTTCGGTGCACATGGCGCGGGTGATTTCCAGGCGGCGCTGGTCGCCATAGGGAAGGTCGCCCGCCGGATCGTCGGCGCGGTCAATGAGGCGGATTTTCTCCAGCCAGAACTTGGCTTTTTCCACCGCTTCCTTTTCCGCTCCCTGATAGGAGCGGCTGCCAAGGATGCCACCGACCGTATAGCCCGAAGCCCGCATCAGCGTGTTGTGCTGGGCCACCATGAGGTTTTCCAGAACCGTCATGCCGGAAAACAGGCGGATGTTCTGGAAGGTGCGCGCCACCCTGGCATGCCGGGTGATGAGATAGTCGTCCATGCGCTCCAGCAGGAATTCCTGGCCACCGGGATGGCGCAGCTGGATCATGCCTTCTGTCGGCTTGTAAAAACCGGTGATGCAGTTGAACACCGTTGTTTTGCCTGCGCCATTGGGGCCGATAAGGGCGGTGATTTCCTTGCGCCCGGCGCTGAACGACAATTGCGAGATGGCCGTCAGGCCACCAAAACGCATGGTGAGCTGCTCGACGTGGAGCTCCGGATCGTTCTTCCAGTTGCTCATCAGCCATGCCCCTCGGCTACGAGATCGCTGGAGATGGATTTCTTCTCCTTGAGAAAGACCGTGGGATCACGCCGTGTGACAAAGCCCGCGCGGCCGGAAGCGCATCATCAGCACCATCGCAAGACCCACCGCCAGCATGCGGAACTGAATAGGGTCTGTGCCTTGCGGCAGAATGTACCTGAGGAAGTTCAACTCGCGGAAAAGTTCAAAGGCGCCCATGATGGCGATCGTTGAAAAGACAATGCCGATTTGCGATCCAAGCCCGCCGAGCACCACGATGGCCAGAATGATTGCCGACTCCAGGTAAACGAAGGATTCCGGCGAGATGAAACCCTGCCGTGCCGCAAAGAAGCTGCCGGCAAACCCGCCGAACATGGCGCCGATGGCGAAGGCCGTAAGCTTTGTGTTGGTCGTATTGATGCCAAGGGCGCGGCAGGCGATTTCATCTTCGCGCAAGCGCTTCCCAGGCGCGGCCGATGGGCAAGCGCCGCAGCCGGTTGGTAACGGCATAGGTCAGCAGCGCCAGCGACCAGAATGACGTAGTAGAGGAAAATGTAGAAATGGATGCGGTCGTATTCGAGGCCAAAGAAATCCGCAAAACTTCCCGGCTGCATCCTTGAACGGCAGGCCAAAGAATGTGGCCTTGGGAACGGTAATGCCTTGCGGACCATTGGTGAAGGCAAACCAGTTCACCAATACGAGGCGGATGATTTCACCGAAGGCCAAGGTAACGATGGCCAAATAGTCGCCGCGCAGGCGCAATACCGGAAAGCCGAGGATAACGCCCCATGTCGCGGCAAGCAGCCCGGCAAGCGGCAGTGTGACGTAAAAGGCCCACGGAACGATGCCATCGCCAAACCATATGGGCAGATAGACCGTCGAGAGCAGGGCATAGGCATAGGCGCCGACCGCATAAAACGCCACGTAGCCCAGATCGAGCAGACCTGCGAGACCCACCACGATATTCAATCCCCAGCCCAGCATGACGTAAGTGAGAATATAAATTGCCAAATCGATGGTGCGTTTGTCGCCACCGGAAATAACAGGCAGGAGAAGAGCGATGACGAGCAGGGCAGGCCCCACATATTTTCCAATTGAACTGAAATCCGAGAAGAAGCTGGGCAATATGCTGGGCGTGCTCGGAGCGCCCTCCCGCTTCCACAAGAAGAGATGAAGCAGCAGCCGGCCTGCGACAACCAGCAGCGTAAGGCCAAGCGCCAGTGGCCAGCGCGTGGTGAGGCTGAGGGCGCCCTGATCAAGGATTGTTCGGAATGAAACGATGGGTGTTAGAATGAGAAAGGTGATGACTGCCGTGCCGATCAGGTCCTTGATGATGGCCGGCCAGTCATAGCCGGACAGGGGCGTTTCGGTGGATGCGGGTTTTGGAGCAGTAGCCATGCCTTACACCTTCTCCACTTCCGGTTTGCCAAGCAGGCCCTGCGGCAGGAAGATCAGCACGATGACCAGCAATGTGAACGCGGCCACGTCCTTGTACTCGACGGTGAAATAGGCCGACCACATGACTTCAACGAGGCCGATGACCAGTCCGCCGAGCATAGCGCCCGGAATGGAACCAATGCCGCCAAGCACCGCGGCGGTGAAGGCCTTGATGCCGGCGAGGAAGCCCACGAAGAAATCAGTCGAGCCATAATACAAAAGGAACAGTACGCCGGCAAAGGCCGCAAGGCAGGCGCCCAGGATGAAGGTAATGGATATCGTGCGATTCACGTCAACGCCGAGGAGCGCTGCCATCTTCATGTCCTGCTCGCACGAGCGCTGGGCCCGGCCCAGGGTAGTGCGCTGGATGAGCATGGTGAAAACTGCCATCAGCACGAGGGTGGAAAGAATGATGATGATCTGCATGTTGGAGAGCCTGACGATGAATTCGCCGGATTCACTGGCGCGGTGCATGATCTCGAAACCGCCGTTGATGATGGGGTGAATGGGCTTGGGCCGGCCTTCCTGGGCAACGCGCACGAATTCCTGCAGCACGATGGACATGCCAATGGCTGAAATGAGCGGGGCAAGGCGGAACGAGCCGCGTAGCGGCTTATAGGCAAAGCGCTCAATGGACCAGTTATAGGCCGATGAAATGATCATGGCGATCACCACAATCACGGCCAGCGCCAGAATGAGCATGAAGGCCCCGGTGCCGCCGGTCACCCCAAAAGCCAAAATCAGGATGAAGGCAACCATGCTGCCAACCATGAAAACGTCGCCGTGGGCGAAGTTGATCATGCCGATAATGCCATAAACCATCGTGTAACCGATGGCGATGAGACCGTAAATTGAACCGAGAGTAATGCCGTTAATGAGCTGCTGGAGAAAATACTCCATTGCCCCCCCTGTATTTTGCCCGCCAGTATCGCAGCGCTTAAGTTGGCCGCGTTTTCAATCCTGCTAATTAAAGACTTCCAAAATTTATTACAAGCCGCATTTACAATTTGAATTTCTGTTTGAATTCATGCGGTTCCCAAGGCATATCCAGAGCCTGCAATTTTGCGCGTTGGGATTTCCGCAAATTTATGCCTTGGAACCGGGCGCTCGGGCCCTATATTTACCCTAGTTGCGGCTACTGTACCCGACGTGCGATTAGGTCTTGACGCTATATCATTTTGATATATATGCGTGACCTATATCGATTTGCCATATATCGGATTGTCATAACTATGAACGTGCGGACCTTGTGTCTCGGAATTCTGTCCCTGCGAGAAGCCTCGGGTTACGAGATCAAGAAGGGCGTGGAAGACGGCCTTTTCTGCCATTTCATTGATGCCAGCTTCGGTTCCATTTATCCGGCCCTGACCCAGCTCGCGGGCGAAGGCTTTGTGACCGTCCGCGAGGAGGAACAAACCGGAAAACCCGACAAAAAGGTCTATGCCATAACCGAAGCCGGAAGGCAGGCGCTGGCGAAGGCCATTTCGGTGGTGCCCGCCAAGGACAAATACCGCTCCGAATTCCTCTTTCAGATGCTTTTGCAGGATTACCTGTCGCCGGAAATGATGCTGGTGGCAATTCAAAAACAGTTGAATGATCTCAATGAAGATCTTGCACGTATCGCCGAATGCAGCCAACAAGCGCCCGTTGGCCATGGTTCACACTTTGTGGCCGACTATGGCAACGCCGTGCTGACAGCTGCTGTCAAATGCCTGGAGTATAAAAAGGCTGAGCTCTTGCAGCAAATGGCTGCCCGGGCCGCCGAATGATTTGGAGACCGTTGTAATGCGCCGCACATTCTATTTTGTTCTCGTAACAGTTCTGCTCGGCGGCCTCGCTGCCGGCATTGCCTTTTGGTCGTTCTATGCCTTGCCGGCATTCATTGCCCAAAGCATCCAGAGCGCCCCGGCCCCGGTGCAGACGGTTTCCGCCGAGGAGGCCAAATCCGAAAACTGGCAGCCTGAGATTGCCGCCATTGGCACGCTGATAGCATCCGAAGGCATCGACATCGCCCCGCAGGTCGGCGGCGTGGTCACGGAAACCTTGTTCGAGTCGGGTGCAAGCGTGAAAAAAGGCGACAAGCTGGTGCAACTCGATACGGCAACCGACGAAGCTGATCTCAAGAACCTGCAGGTGCAACTGGCAAACGCCGAGGAAGAACTCAATCGCAAGCAGAAGATTTTCGATCGTGGCTTCGCGGCCCGCGCCGACCTCGACAACCTGCGCACCGCGCGCGATCAGTTGCTGGCCAGCATTGAACGCACGCAGGCGCAGATCACGCAGAAATCAGTCTACGCGCCGTGGGACGGCAAACTCGGCCTGCGCAGCATTTCAGTCGGCAGCTATGTGGCGCCCGGCCAAAAGGTCGTGTGGCTTCAGAAGGTCGATCCGATCTATGCCGATTTCGATGTGACCGAAGAGGATTACGGCCGGATCGCCGACGGATTGAAGGTCACCGCGCGGTTCAACGCATGGCCCGATGCCCAGTTCAAAGGAACCGTCACGACGACCGATTCGCGCATGTCGGAAACAAGCCGGATGATTACGGTTCGCGCCAAACTCGACAATCCTGACGGTCGGCTGTTGCCCGGCATGTATGCCAATGTGCTGGTTGAGGCGGGTGCCCCGCAGGAAGTCATAACCGTGCCGCAGACCGCTGTGACCTTCTCTCTCTATGGCGACAACGTGTTCGTTGTGGTGCCGGCCAAGAAGCCGGATCCGAACAACAAGGAAGAGCAGCTCGAAATCGAGCGCCGCTTTGTGAAGGCGGGCAGCATGCGCAATGGACGCGTTCAGATCGCCGAAGGCCTGAAGCCGGGTGACCGGGTGGTGACGGCCGGGCACAACAAGATCGACCAGGGCGCGAAAGTCAAAATCGATAATTCAGTTGCGCTTCGGGCAGCCCCCAGCGCGACCATACAGTAAGGCTGAGCCATGCATTTCACCGACATTTTCGTAAAGCGGCCTGTATTGGCAACGGTGGTGAGCCTGCTCATCCTGCTGGCCGGCTTGCAGGCATTTTTCCAGCTGCCGATCCGCCAGTTTCCTGAAGTCGCCGATACCAAGATCGAGATCACCACGGCCTATGCCGGCGCCAACGCCGACCAGATCAAGGGATTCATCACAACGCCGCTGCAGCAGGCAGTGGCCTCGACCGAAGGTGTTGAGACGATCGAGTCAAGCTCCGGGCAGAGCATTTCGACGATCACTCTCAAGCTTCGCCTTGATGCCGATGGCGACCGCGCGCTTGCCGACGTGCTCTCGAAGGTGAATGAAGTCAAGGGCGTGCTCCCCGAAGCGGCCAACGATCCGGTGGTGAAGCGCACCACGGGTGCCGGTTTCGCGCTGATGTACATCAGCTTCAAGAGCGAGCAGATGACCCCGCCGCAGATCAGCGACTACCTTGACCGTGTGGTGCGGCCAAGGCTGCAGGCGATCAATGGCGTGGCATCGGCCGAAATCCTTGGCGGCTCGACTTTCGCCATGCGTGTGTGGCTCGACCCTGATAAAATGGCCGCGCTCGGCATCACGCCGCTCGATGTGCGAAACGCCTTGGCCGCAAACAACTTCACCACCGCCGCCGGCGAGGTGAAGGCCGAATTCACCCAGAAGAACATCAATGCGCAGACCTCGCTGGAAAAGCCCGAGGAATTCGAACAGCTCGTTGTGGCCACACGCGGGGATACGGTCATCCGTCTCGGCCAAATTGCCAGGGTGGAACTCGGCCCGGAGAACAATAATTTTGCGGCCGCATTCGACGGGGTCAAAGCCGTGTTCATGGGCATTACGGCAACACCCGATGCCAATCCACTGACCGTGATTTCCGCGGTGCGCGAAGCGATGCCGGAAGTGCAGCGCGGCCTGCCACAGGGCTTGGAATCCAACATTGCGTATGACGCGACCGAGTTCATCAACGAGTCGATCTGGGAAGTTGGCAAGACGCTCGCCGAAGCGGGCCTGATCGTCATCGTGGTCATTTTCCTGTTCCTGGGCAATTTCCGCTCCACCTTCATTCCGGTTGTCACCATTCCTCTGTCGCTTGTAGGCGTGGCGCTTGTGCTGGTGGCGTTCGGTTACTCCATCAACCTGCTGACCCTGCTGGCGCTCGTGCTTGCAATCGGTCTGGTGGTCGACGACGCGATCGTGGTTGTCGAAAACATTCACCGCCATATCGAAGACGGCATGATGCCCTTCGACGCGGCAATCAAGGGCGCCCGCGAGATTACTGGCCCGGTCATAGCCATGACCATCACGCTGGCGGCTGTCTATGCGCCGATAGGCTTCACCGCCGGCTTGACCGGCGCGCTGTTCCGCGAATTCGCCTTCACGCTGGCGGGTGCCGTGGTCGTTTCAGGTGTTGTTGCCTTGACCCTGTCGCCGATGATGACGTCGAAGCTGCTGAAGCCGCACGAAGAGCTCAGCTGGTTTGGACGGCTGGTGGAACGGGTGTTCGGGTCCTTGCAAGGCTTTTACCGCCGCCGTCTGGATGGAACGATCAGGCAGCGTTCGGTATTCGCCTGGGTCGCTGTGTTGACGGTTGTGCTGTCGGGCGTGCTCTATAACGCCATCAACCGCGAACTGGCGCCAGCCGAAGACCAGGGCGTGTTGTTTGCCTTCATCAACGCTCCGGAACACACCAATCTCGACTATCTCACGACCTATACCGATCAGCTCACCGGCATCTTCATGGATGTGCCGGAGCGGCAGAACCTGTTCGCCATCAATGGCTTTCCGACCTCGCATGGCGCCTTCATGGGCCTGATCCTGAAGCCCTGGGGCGAGCGCGACCGTTCGGACCTCTCGGTCATGGGTGAGTTGCAGGGCAAGTTCATGGGTGTTGCGGGCGTCAACGCCTTTGCCACGGCACCTTCCGCCATTCCTGTCGGTGCCGGCGAAATGCCGGTGGAGTTCGTCATCACTTATCCGGGTGACTATACGCAGCTTGCCAGCACGCTTGACGCGATCGATGCGGAAGCCAAGAAGAGCGGACTGTTCATCTTCACCAACGCCGATTTGCGGTTTTCAACGCCGCAAGCGGAACTCATCGTGGACAAGGACCGGGCCAACAAGCTCGGCGTGACCATGCAGGATGTTGGCGCCACGCTGGCGACCTTGCTCGGCGGCAACAACGTGAACCGGTTTGCAGTTCAGGGCCGGAGCTATCAGGTGATACCGCAAGTGCCGCGAGGTGAACGCGCGACCACGGATCAGATCCTGAGATACCATGTGCGCGCCGCGAATGGCGACATGGTCCCCCTGTCGTCCTTCATATCGGTCGGCCAGTCGGTGCAGCCCAACAGCCTCAAGACATTCCAGCAGCTGAATTCCGCGACCCTGCAGGGCGTGCCGTTCCCCGGCCGGACGGTTGGCGAAGCGGTGACCTTCCTGCAGCAGAAGGCGGACGAACTGTTCCCGCACGGCATGGCCTATGACTTCAAGGGCGAAAGCCGGCAATTCGTGAAGGAAGGCAATGCCCTTGCCGTCACCTTCGCCTTCTCGCTGCTGCTGATCTATCTGGTGCTGGCGGCGCAGTTTGAAAGCTTCCGCGATCCCTTCATCATCCTGATCGGCCTTCCGGCCACGCTGTTCGGGGCGCTGTTCGTGCTGTGGATTCTCGGCAATGTGAACGGCATGATGCAGAACAATCCGCCGTTCAACATCGGCTCCGGCACCATCAACATCTACACGCAGATCGGCCTTGTGACGCTGATCGGCCTCATCGCCAAGCACGGCATCTTGATGGTGGAGTTCGCCAACAAGCTGCAGGAAACGCAAGGCATGGACAAGAACAGCGCCATCAAGGAAGCCGCAGCCGTCCGCTTGCGGCCCATCCTGATGACCACGGCCGCCATGGTGATCGGCGTTGTCCCGCTGCTCATCGCCGACGGCGCCGGCGCCAAGAGCCGCTTCGACATTGGCGTCGTCATTGCTGCCGGCATGACAATCGGCACAATGTTCACCCTGTTCATCACGCCCGCGATCTATTCCTTCGTGGCGCGCGACCGCCATGGCAAGGCAGTAGCCATTGCTTCAGAAGTTGATGCAGTTCCGCTGCCGGTGAACCAGAATTCGAAAAAGAAGCGCCAGGCGCCGCCGATGCAGGAAGCGGCTGAATAGAATGGACGCGAAGACATGAGTAGATCCTACATCTGGGGTGCTGTTATCGTTGTTGGCGTGGCCGGCGCATTTCTTGCCGCCATGGTCTTCGGCCTCTTGCTGGCAATCATCTTGACGCTGATCATGATCCCCGTGCTATTGGCAGCGCCAACCGTGTTCCACAGGGCCTGCGTGGCAAGGCGTGAACGCAAGATCATCAAGAGAATTGTCGATGCTGCCATGACAGGCGAAGGCAGCCCCGGTAGCGACAACGCAATAAAGCACGCAGCGGAATAGGGACCGAAGAGGCCCTCATCCGGCCTTCGGCCACCTTCTCCCATCCTTCGGACGGGAGAAGGCAAGACCTTCAAAGATTATCGCCTTCTCCCGTGGCACTTGGGCCATGGGAGAAGGTGCCCGACAGGGCGGATGAGGGCTCTTTATTCTAGCCCGTTCAGCGCCGCGGCAATGCGGCCCAACGCCTTCTCCAAATCCGCTTCGCTCGCCGCGAATGACAGCCTGATCGACGTCGCAGCACCAAAGGCCGTGCCTGGCACCGTGGCCACGCCGTGGCTTTCCAGCAGCCAGTCGCATAGCGCTTCCGGCGTATCCAGAACATGGTTGCCCGATTTCTTGCCGAGCACGGCGGAGACATCAGGCAGCGCATAAAATGTCGCAGGAATTGGCGAGATGGCCACACCTTTGATCTTCTTCAGGGCGGCCATCACCATGTCACGCCGCGCCTTGTAACGCAGGCGCATGGCTTCCACCGCATCCCTGGGGCCTTCCAGCGCCTCAATGGCGGCGCGCTGGACGAACTGATTGGCGCCCGTCGTGATGGTGCTCTGGATGCGCGTTATGGCCCTGCTGATGGGCTCTACAGCAGCCGTGTAGCCCAGCCGCCAGCCCGTCATGGCAAAGCTCTTGGAAAAGCCATTGACCGTAATGGTGCGCTCGCGCATGCCCGGCAGCGTGCCGATGGAGGTCATGGCCCCTTCGAAAATGATGTACTCATAAATCTCATCCGACAGCACCATCATCTGCGGATGGGCCAGGACAATCGCGGCGATCTCTTCAAGCTCGGCGGGCGACCACACGGCCCCGCTCGGATTGCAGGGCGAGTTGAGAATAAGCAGCTTGGTGCGCGGCGTCACCGCTGCCGCAATGCGCGAAGCCGGAACCTTGTAGCTCTCACTGATGTCCGAATGCAGCACCACGGGCGTGCCGCCGGCAAAGCGCACCGTGGTTTCATAGGACACCCAGAAGGGCGCCAGCATGATGACTTCGTCGCCTTCATCAATGATCGACAGCACCGCATTGGCAATGGCCTGCTTGGCGCCATTGGCGAGAACAATTTCGGCCGGCGCATAATCGAGATTGTTTTCGGCCTTGAGTTTTTTGGAGATCGCCGCCCGCAGTTCCGGAATGCCCGCCACCGGCGAGTAATGGGTGAATCCCGCCTTCATGGCGCGGGTGGCCGCCTGTTGGATGTTGTCCGGCGTATCGAAATCCGGCTCGCCCACCGTGAGGCTTACCACGTCATGGCCAAGCGCCCGGAGATCGCGCGATTTCTGCGCCATGCGGATGATGGCCCCTTCATCGGCGGCATTGGTGCGGGCAACAAGGAGCGAGGCGGGGTCAAATTTTTTCATGAGGCCCATATGCCATGCAAGCCTTGCCGCGTCGAGGGTTCACAGGCATAACGGCCCCATGAAAATCGTCATGGTGATTTGCGGATTCGCGTTGCTGGCGGGGTGTACCACGGGGTCCAAAGTGACCTTCAACCGGGGAACCGCGACCGTGCAGACTGCGTCGCGTTCCGAGCCCATTTTTTACAACGGCAAGACCTATCAATTGGATTACAATTATCTTGAAGGGCAGGGCGCCTTCGACATGAAAGTGTCGGGCCTCAGCCCCAAGCAGCAGCAGGATGCCGTGAACATTGCCACCTCGGGCCTCAGCTATTTCGCCTGTCCCGATGGCCAGCGCGGCAAACTCATGGGCATGCCGATCTATGTGGGCAAGAAATGGACCGCCTACGCCAAGTGCGGGTAGTTAACCGAGCCTGCGGTCAATCCAGTCACGCGCCCTGAAATAGCGCCCGACGAAGGGCAGGAACCAGGTCGAACCATTATAGAGTGGATGATCGGGAAACTCCGGCCGGTCAAAGGCGCAGACGCGGTTTGATTTGCCGGCAACTTTCCGCGCCGTTTGCTGCCCTAGATAGGTCATCATGGCAATCCCCGAGCCATTGCAGCCCAGCGCGTAGTGCAGGTTATCGAATTTCCCCATGTGCGGCATTTCATCCAGCGTGAAAGCCACATTTCCCGTCCAGGCATGGGTGATTTTCACGCCCTTCAGTTGCGGGTAACGGTCGGTCATGAACTGATAAAGAATGGGCGCCGTTTCCACCGGATCCGTATGACCGAACTTGGCGCGCCCGCCGAAGATCAGCCGCTTCTTGTCTGGCGACATGCGGTAATAGGTGAGAACCCGGCGTGTATCGGCAATCGACCGGTTCTTGGGGCTGAGCGTGGCCGCAAGATCAGGCGGCAATTCTTCCGTGGCAATGATGTAGGAGCCAACCGGCACGACGCGGCGCTTGAGCTGAGGGGTGATGTCGCCCGTATAGCCATTGGTGGCGATGATTACGTCACCCGCCGTGATGGTTCCGCGCGGCGTTTCGACCGACCAGCCCGTGGCGGTTTGCGTGAGTTTGGTCACCGGCGTTTTGGAGGCGATCTTCACGCCGCGCTTCTGGCACAGTTCCAGCAGGCCTTTGAAAAACAGGGCAGGATGAATATGCGCCGCCCGCCCCACAACCATGCCACCGCGGTAATAGTCCGAACCGATTTCCTCGCGCTGGCGCTCCTGCGGCACCAGGTAGGAATCGGATTTTGCCGCCGCATTGAGATGGTCAACCTTCTTGGCCATGTCATCATAATGACTCTTGCACCAGGCTCCGAGGAAATATCCGGCCTTGGTCCAGCCGCAGTCGATTTTTTCCCGGGTGATCAGGTCTTCAATCAGCGTGAAGGCATCGGCTGCATCGTCCATGAAGGGCGCCGCCTCGTCCGCCGGCATGGGCTTGGAGAGATAGCGCTTGCCCACATTGACGCCGCCCGAAACCATCCCGCCATTGCGCGTGGAGGCGCCAAAGCCCGGTTCATTGGCATCAAGCACCAGGCAATCCAGGCCAAGGGCCGTAAGTTCCAGCGCCGCCGACAATCCCGCATAGCCCGCCCCCACGATCACCACCCTGGCCTCGCGCGGCAGGGCGATTTCGGGCAGGGCGCTTGGCTTGTGGGCCTCCCACCAAAAGGGTTCGGCCTTGAAGTCTTTGTGGAAAATTTCTGTGTCCATGGTGAAAATCCTAGGTTGATTGCCGCACAAAAGACAAGGGCCCCCCGACGCAACGCTGCCCTCACAAAGTCTTGACAGGGGCCGGCATACTTATGCTTTGCTTGGGCTTCTGGAATGATCTAGCTTCGGTCATTGAGTCTGGTTTTGGGGAAAGTTTCTGTGATGCGTATCCGGCTGATGCTTGTAGCGGTTGTTATGGGATTGATGGCGCTGCCCGGCGCCGCATTTGCAGCCAACGTCTTGATTACCATCAACAAGGTTTCCCAGAAAATGACCGTCAAGGTGGACGGCGAGACGGAATATGTCTGGCCCGTGTCAACCGGGGCCCGCGGCTATGAAACGCCAAGCGGCAAATACCGCCCGTTCCGCATGGAAAAGGACCATTTTTCCAAGGAATGGGACGATGCGCCCATGCCCAATTCGATATTCTTTACCGGCCAGGGCCACGCCATTCATGGCAGCTTCCATGTGAAAAGCCTGGGCCGCCGGGCTTCCCACGGCTGCGTGCGTTTGGCTCCGGACAATGCAGCCAAGCTCTACAGCCTCGTGCAGAAGGCGGGCATGCAGAACACCACCGTTGTCCTGCGCGGCGGCTTCTTTGATGGAGGTTTCGCCGATTTTGAGCGGGACATAACCACCACTACCAAGAAACTGCAGAAAAAGGCCAAGCGCCGCCTTTTCATCCTGGGGCGGACCCTGGATGGAACCGATTAACGGCGTTCAAAGCCCTTAAAACTTGACAAATCATTGGCCCCATGCGCTTTTCCGCGCAAATCGAGGGACATTCCTGCCATGACGCACGCCTACCGGAGCCACACCTGTGGCCAGCTCAGAATTGACCACAAAGGCCAGGACATCCGGCTTTCCGGCTGGGTCCACCGGGTGCGTGATCATGGCGGCCTGCTGTTCATCGACCTGCGCGATCATTACGGCCTGACCCAGATCGTGATTGACCCGGCCTCGCCGGCCTTCAAGGCGGCCGAAAAGGTCCGTTCCGAATGGGTCATAAGGGTTGACGGCAAGGTCCAGCCCCGTCCGGCGGGCACCGAAAACAACGAGCTCCCCACCGGCCTCATTGAAATAGCAGCGAGCGAAATCACGGTTCATTCGGAAGCCAAGGAACTGCCGCTGCCGGTGTTCGGTGACACCGAGTATCCTGAAGACATCCGCCTGAAGTACCGCTTCCTCGATCTCCGCCGCGACCGCATTCACGGCAACATCATGAAGCGCGGCGCGATTATCGATTCACTGCGCCGCCGCATGAAGGAGCAGGGCTTCTTCGAATTTCAGACACCAATTTTGACGGCTTCTTCGCCGGAAGGCGCGCGGGATTATCTGGTGCCCAGCCGGGTTCATCCCGGAAAATTCTATGCCCTGCCGCAGGCCCCGCAGCAGTTCAAGCAGCTCCTGATGATGTCGGGCTTCGACCGCTATTTCCAGATCGCGCCCTGCTTCCGCGATGAAGATGCCCGCGCCGACCGCAGCCCCGGCGAATTCTACCAGCTTGATATCGAGATGAGCTTTGTCACCCAGCAGGATGTGTTCGATGCGGTGGAGCCCGTGCTGCGCGGCGTGTTCGAGGAATTCGGCGGCGGGCTTCCCGTCACGCCGAAATTCCCGATGATCGCCTTCCGCGATTCCGTGCGCTGGTATGGCACCGACAAGCCAGACCTGCGCAACCCCATCAAGATGCAGAACGTGACCGAACATTTCAAGGGCTCCGGCTTCAAGGTTTTTGCCGGCATGATTGCCGCTGATCCCAAGGTCGAGGTCTGGGCCATTCCCGCGCCCAAGGGCGGCAGCCGCGCCTTCTGCGACCGGATGAATTCCTGGGCACAACAACAGGGCCAGCCCGGCTTGGGCTACGTGTTCTGGCGTGATGGCGAGGAGGGTGCTGCCGGCCCCATCGCCAAGAACATCGGTCCGGAACGCACTGAAGCAATCAAGACGCAGCTTGGCTCTTGCCACCGGCGATGCCGCCTTCTTCGTGGCCGGCGTTCCGGCGAAGTTTTACAAATTCGCCGGCGAAGCCCGCACCAAGGCCGGTGATGAATTGGGCCTCATCGCCAAGGACCGTTTTGACTTTCTGCTGGATCGTCGATTTCCCCATGTATGAATGGAACGAGGACGACAAGAAGGTGGATTTCTCCCACAATCCCTTCTCCATGCCCCAGGGCGGATTGGAAGCGCTGGAAACCAAGGATCCGCTCGATATTCTGGCTTACCAGTATGACATCGTCTGTAATGGTGTTGAGCTGTCATCGGGCGCCATCCGCAACCATCGGCCCGACGTGATGAAGAAGGCCTTCGAGATTGCCGGCTATCCGGAAGAAGTCCTGCTGGAAAAATTCGGCGGCATGTACCGCGCCTTCCAGTATGGCGCACCGCCTCACGGCGGCATTGCGCCAGGTGTTGACCGCATCGTCATGCTGCTCTGCAACGAGCCCAACATCCGCGAGGTCGTGCTCTTCCCGATGAACCAGCAGGCCGAAGACCTGCTGATGGGAGCCCCTTCCGAAGCTACGCCGAAGCAACTGCGCGAACTTCACATCAGGCTGAATTTGCCGGAAGCGTAGCAAGTCTCCAATTTCTCATCATGGCCGGACTTGATCCGGCCATCTTCTGTGATGCCCCGAAAGAGAAGATGCCCGCGTCAAGCGCGGGCATGATGAGAGTTTTACTTAGGGAATATCAGTCATTCGCCGTGACGGAAGCGCCGAACAGGTCAATGGCGGCACCCGGATTGCTGGGATCAAGCGTCATGATCTGCTGAACCTTGATCGGTGCCGCGGGCGCCAGCGAAATGGTGAATGATTTCGGATCTTTCAGGAAGGTGTTGACGGCGCCCACCACCTGGTCGGTGAAAGCCTGGTTCTTGAACTGCATGAGGCTGAGCTGCATCATGGCCCCCGCATTGGCCACCATGGCGGCTTCATCCATGCCCTGCATCCGGGCAATCAGCGGAAGCACCTTCTTGGTGATCGACGCGTCCTCAAAGCGCAATTTGAAACCGCTCAGCGACACATTCATCAACTGCGGCATGAGCATGTTGAAGTCCGGCGGCCGCCCCGTTTTTTGCGCCATCTGCATTTCGGCCATGACCGCGATAGGAATATCGCTGGCGTCATAGGAGAAGGTAAAGCCGGCCATGTCCTTGCCCGAAATACCGAAGGTGCCGTTCATGCCGAAATTATCGCCGGCCACCGAAAGTTCGCCCTCGCCGCTCATGTTGAGGGTGATGTCGCTGTAGCCCAGGGCCTTCAACTGGCCCGATGGGTCCATCATGGCAAGCGCTGCTTCAGGAATGACCAGGTCATTGAGGCTCATGCTGGTCTTGCCCGCACCCGTGACCGGATCGCCGCTCCAGGCCGATTCAATACCCTTTGCCGTAAAGCTCTGGCCTTCCGCCGTGACCTTGATTTCGCCCGAAGTCATTTTCTTGGCGATGCCCATGGTGGAACGGAAGGATTGCAGCGGCGTGGGGTTGGCGCCGAGCACCGCCACATACCAGTCTTCCGCCCCGCTCTGGGGGATTTCGATCATAACACTCTTGTTGTCCGGCCCGGCAAATTCCACTTTGGTGTCCGAGAACGTCGCGGTTCCCACGGCGATGAGGCCGTTGGCCTCGGACGCGACATTTTGCAAGGCAATGGAGCCAATGCTGAGCTTCACCGACGTGGTGGGATCCTGCGCGCCGATGGTGGCTGCAAGATTGCTGATGGTCACATTGCCGGAACTGTCGGTATCAATCTTGTCATAGGCGGGCGTCGCCCTGAGTTGGGTCTCCCAGCTTTTGAAAATGGCCGAGACGACCGGTGGAACATCCTGCGCCTGGGCCGGAGCCGTCAGAGCCGTTGCGGCAAGCAGAAGGAATGCGGCGGCGCGGAGGGTGTTTTTCATGGGGCTTTCCTTTTTAGGAGTTGTCAACGGGATTGCTCTATGCCCAAGCATAAGTGAACAGCAGGTGAACTCAAGCCACTTGATGAATCACCCTTAAATGGCTAGCTATCACTCCGTTATTCTTAGGGAAAAAACCATGATGCACAAACTACTTACGGCGATGTTCTTTGTGTTGCTGACCTTTTCGATTGCCCCGGTCCAGGCCTATGCCGCGGTGAATGTGGCCCAGGACGAGGCGCTTTTGATTCAAAAGAAAAAGAAACTGGCGGCATTGAAGGCCGCCGAGGAAAAGAAAAAGGCGCTCCGTGCCGCCGAGGTGGCCAAATTGAAGGCGGCCAGGCAGAAAGTGGCGATGCTGCGGGCCGAGAAGCAGAAGGCCGCAAGAACAGCCGCGAGGCGCGATTGCGGCAGCTTCATGCAATGCCTGTTCGGAAAATCCCGGCGCACCAGTTCCGCCGGCGGCCTGAGCAACCGCTCCATGCGCAAGCAGGTGGCCTGGAATGAAACCAAATATGCCCCCGGCACCCTGATCGTGAAGACCCCGGAACGGGCTCTCTACTATGTCATGGGCGATGGCGAGGCCATGCGCTATTCGATCGGCGTGGGCCGCGAGGGCTTCCAGTGGAGCGGCAATTCCAAAATCGTTGCCAAGGCCGAATGGCCATCATGGACGCCGCCCCAAACCATGATCGAGCGGGAGGCCGCAAAGGGCCACATCATTCCGCCTTTCATGAAGGGTGGCCCCGGCAATCCGCTGGGGGCGCGTGCCATGTATATCGGCGGCACGATTTACCGCGTCCATGGCACGAATGCCGAGTCCTCCATCGGCGGGGCGGTCTCATCCGGCTGCATCCGCATGATGAATGCCGACGTGATTGACCTCTATGGCCGCGTCAAGGTGGGCTCGCCCATCTACGTCTATCAATAAGCAGCGCTTCAGAACGCCAAAGGCCGCGAATTTCGCGGCCTTTTTTATATGGGCGATGCCCCAGAAACGAATTGACCCCGGAGGCAGTGCCGTCCGGGGTTCAATCCTAAAGTCTATGCTAGCAGAAGAATTAGATCTTCTTCTTTGCCTTCTTCTTGGCAGCTTTCTTAGCAGGCTTCTTCGCAGCTTTCTTAGCCATAGTATATTCTCCTAGGAGTTAGTTGTTAGTGCCCCACAACGCAGGCTAGTCTTACATCCAACGATTGCGCATACCTGTCGTCCGTATTCGTAATCGTTGTTGACGTCTCTTTTGAACCCGTTTGTGTGATTCGGCAATATGCCGTCAACATCTGGTGTATCGCCCCAAGTTCCCTAACAACTCGTAAACGCGCCAGACGGCAGGCCGATTGTCCGTATACGGACAGATAATTTGATTCAGCGGAATTTTTCAGCAAATCCGGCTGAATCGGCGCTTCTCCGTATACGGATGGCCGCGCATTTTTTCGGCCTCGCGCGGAAAAATTTCTGTCTCGGAGCCATTTTTTCTGCCTCAGCCGTCCAAAAAATAATTGTTAATAAAATGACGAATGTTGCCGATTCAACACACGACTCTAGATCAGCGCGGGCAATTTTTTCCATCGATCAATCTGATTCCGTATCACAATGAGACAACTTTTCGTCCGCTGAAATCAAAAAATCGAACCTTCGATCGCCAAAAAAATGTCTTCGACGGCGATTCAAGACGATGACAAAATGAAAAATGGCCGGAATCTCTCCCGGCCATTCCATAATTCATGTCATGCAGCTCACGAACAGCCACTCGTGCCGCCGCATGTGTTGCACTTCAGGCAGGTGCCGTTGCGCACCAGGGTGAAGTTGCCGCATTCGCCGCAGCTATCGCCCTCATAACCTTGCAGGCGGGCCTTGGCGCGCAGGTCAGCTGGCAGGCAGCGGCTCTTCATAAGTGTAGGCAACCGTGGTTTCAGCAAGCGCCAGTGAACCCATCGACATCGATTCCGCCGCGCGCATTTGCAATGCGTGGGCAGGTGAGGCCGCAGCGGTCACACCTTGCGGCATCACCACGACGTTCGACAGGTTCTGATTGCGCACAAAGCCCGATGACAGGAACTTCTGCGCCGGAACCGAGGCCGGAGCCTTGGGTTCATCGCTGCCAGTGCCCTTGCCCAGCGCATCAAAGCCCATTTCGGAAGCTTCAACATGGGCCAGATCATTGCGCCCGAGATAGGAGACAGCGAGTTCGCGGAACACATAGTCCAGGATGGACGTGGCGTTCTTGATCGACTCGTTGCCCTGCACCTGGCCTGCGGGCTCGAACTTGGTGAAGGTGAAGGCATCGACATATTCCTCCAGCGGCACGCCATATTGCAGGCCCACCGACACGGAAATGGCGAAGTTGTTCATCATCGCCCGCAAGGCAGCACCTTCCTTGTGCATGTCGATGAAGATTTCACCGAGCTTGCCGTCATCATATTCGCCGGTGCGGAGATAAACCTTGTGGCCCCCCACAACCGCCTTCTGCGTATAGCCCTTGCGGCGGCCCGGCAGCTTGTCACGGCCGCGGGTGATCTCGACGATCTTCTCGACGATGGTTTCGATGCGCTGAACCATGGGCTTGGCCATCAGGCCTTCGACCATGTCCTCCGTCTCATCCTCTTCATCGGCGATGAGCTGGGTGGACAGCGGCTGCGAGAGCTTGGAGCCATCGCGGTAGAGCGCATTGGCCTTCACGCCCAGCTTCCATGACAGCATGTAGGCCGCGTTGCATTCCTCAACCGTGGCCTCATTCGGCATGTTGATGGTCTTGGAAATGGCCCCCGAGATAAAGGGCTGGCTTGCCGCCATCATGCGGATGTGGCTTTCAACCGAGAGATAACGCTTGCCCAGGCGGCCGCAGGCATTGGCGCAATCGAACACCGGGAGATGCTCATCCTTGAGGCCCGGAGCGCCTTCCAGCGTCATGGCCCCGCAGACATGGATATTGGCCTTGTCGATATCGGCCTTCGAGAAGCCGATGAACGAGAGCAGGTCAAAGCCGTAGTCAACGAGCTGCTCGTCGCTGATTTTCAGCACCGACTTGCAGAACTCTTCGCCCAGCGTCCATTTGTTGAACACGAACTTGATGTCGAAGGCCGAGGCAAGACCCGATTCAATCGTTGCAATCTGCTCATCGCCAAAGCCCTTGGCGCGAAGCTGGGCATGGTTGAGGGCAGGGGCATCCTGCAGGGTGCCGAGGCCAACCGCATAGTTGATGATCTTTTCGATCTGCGTGGCATCATAGCCCAGGGTGCGGAGCGCTTCCGGAACCGCCTGGTTGATGATCTTGAAGTAGCCGCCGCCGGCCAGCTTCTTGAACTTCACCAAGCGCGAAGTCCGGCTCGATGCCCGTCGTATCGCAATCCATCACCAGGCCGATGGTGCCGGTGGGGGCAACAACGGTGGCCTGCGCATTGCGGTAGCCATGGGCTTCACCCAGTTCAACCGCCAGGTCCCAGGCCTTGCGGGCATGGGCAATGAGATCGCCATCGGGGCAATCCGTTTCATCGAGCGGAACCGGCGCGATGCGCACCGCTTCGTAACCCACGGCAGCACCATAGGCGGCGCGGCGATGGTTGCGCATCACCCGCAGCATGTGGTCCTTGTTCTTGGCATAGCCGGGGAAGGGGCCAAGCTCCTTTGCCATCTCAGCCGAGGTGGCATAGGAAATGCCGGTCATGATCGCCGAGAGCGCCCCGCAGATGGCGCGGCCCTCATGGCTGTCATAGGCAATGCCATTGGTCATCAGCAGCCCGCCGATATTGGCAAAGCCCAGGCCAAGGGTGCGGTACTCATAGGAGAGCTTGGCGATTTCCTTGGACGGGAACTGCGCCATCAGCACGCTGATTTCCAGAACCATGGTCCACAGCCGCACCGCATGCTCGTAAGACTCGACGTCAAACTTCGCGGTTTCCGTATTGCGGAACTGAAGAAGGTTCAGCGAAGCAAGATTGCACGCCGTATCATCGAGGAACATGTATTCCGAGCAGGGGTTGGAGGCACGGATTTCGCCCGATGCCAGGCAGGTGTGCCAGTCATTGATCGTGGTGTGATACTGGATGCCGGGATCAGCCGAAGCCCAGGCCGCATGGCCGATCTTGTCCCAGAGGTCGCGCGCCTGCAGGGTCTTGGTCACCTTGTTGGACATGCGGGCATTGAGGTTCCACGTGCCATTGGTTTCAACGGCGCGCAGGAACTCATCGGTGACGCGCACCGAATTGTTCGAGTTCTGCCCCGATACGGTGCGGTAGGCTTCGCCGTCCCAATCCGTGTCATAGGCATCGAATTCAAGCTCCGTGTAGCCCTGCTTGGCGAACTGGATGACGCGCTTGATGTAATTGTCGGGCACCATGTTGCGCCGCGCATCTTTCACGGCGCGCTTGAGGGCCGGGTTCTTCTCGATTTCATAGCAGTCATCGCCAGGACCCTGGCAATTGACGCAGGCCTTCATGATCGAGGCCAGATGCTTCTTGACGATCTTGGAACCGGTGACGAGGGCCGCAACCTTCTGCTCTTCCTTCACCTTCCAGTCGATGTATTCCTCGATATCCGGATGGTCCACGTCAACCACCACCATCTTGGCGGCGCGCCTTGTCGTGCCGCCGGACTTGATGGCGCCCGCCGCGCGGTCGCCGATCTTGAGGAAGCTCATCAGGCCGGAGGACTTGCCGCCGCCCGACAGTTTTTCGTTTTCGCCGCGCAGGAACGAGAAGTTGGAGCCCGTGCCGGAGCCATATTTGAACAGGCGCGCTTCACGCACCCACAGATCCATGATGCCGCCCTCGTTGACGAGGTCGTCCGCCACGCCCTGGATGAAGCAGGCATGGGGCTGCGGATGTTCATAGGAGGATTTTGATTTCGTGAGCTTGCCGGTCTCATGGTCCACATAGAAGTGGCCCTGGCCCGGTCCATCGATGCCGTAAGCCCAATGCAGCCCCGTGTTGAACCACTGGGGTGAGTTCGGCGCACACTTTTGTGTCGCCAGCATGAAGCACAATTCGTCACAAAAAGCCCGCGCATCCTCTTCCGTATTGAAGTATCCGCCTTTCCAGCCCCAATAGGTCCAGGTGCCGGCCAAACGGTTGAACACCTGCTTGGAGCTCATCTCGCCGATAATGCGCTGCTTCTCGGCACGCCTTCCAGGGCGGCCTCATCGGCCACCGAACGCCACAGCCAGGAGGGCATGCTCGTCTCTTCAACGCGCTTCAGTTTCGCCGGAACGCCCGCCTTGCGGAAATACTTCTGCGCCAGGATATCGGTGGCAACCTGGCTCCACGAGGCCGGAACTTCGATGTTTTCCAGACGGAAAACGATCGACCCGTCAGGGTTCTTGATTTCACTGGTGGCCTGGCGGAATTCGATCTCCGCGTAGGCATCCTGACCGGCTTTCGTGTATTTGCGCGCGACGTGCATTGCTGTCCCTCTTGTTTTTTCGTTTCGTTGCCGCGAGCGCACAACAATGCACCCACGGAGCCTTATTCACCCGTGTTTGACGACACAAACCCTGTCTGAGAAATCGCAATTCCTCAGATTTGTTAGCCTCTGATTTTGGTTTTTTACACTCGGGAGAAGCGGCCTTAACTTCGCGTCCCCGTCCCCACGGCCTTGATGATTAAATTATTACACTGATCACCGGACGTCAATAGCTAGTGTGTTAACGAAACCCTAACGCTATATGTTGTGTCCACAGCTTCGTCCGCCCTGTGGATAACCGGATGATCATCCGATTCTGGGGGCAAGCTCAAGTGCTAGTTGGGTTATTTGGGGGGCCCCTTGTGGAAAACCGGGGCGGGGCCGAACCGTCAAGGCGTTAACCATGTTTTCAATCAAAATAAATTTACGGGCGGACCCCGGCCGGCACCGGCGGGGCAGGCACTCGAATCGGCCCCATGGCCAGCAGGACCACCAGCGCCGTGGCCGTAATGAGGCCCATGACAAGCCAGGCCTCATTGATGGCCGAGGTAATGCTGGCCTGTTCGATAACATCCATGATTCCCATAAGGCCCATCGGGTCTTGGCGGTCGGCAACGCATCAACCGTGAGGCCGAGAACGGCAGCTGCCTTCGCCGGATCGAGTTTGATGAGATCGATGATCCGGTCCGCATGCTCAGGCCCGCGCGAAAACACGATTGTATCGATGAGTGCGATGCCAATGGCCCCGCCGAGATTGCGTGACAGGTTGAACAGCCCGCTGGCGTCCGCAATATGCTCGCGCGGAATGAAGCCCAGGGCAAAGCGGATGGGCGGCAGAATGCAAAGCGCAACGAAGGCGCCGCGAACCACCTGCGGCCAGAACATCTCATCATAGCCCGTGGCAATCGTTTGAAATCCGCGGCATCACCACGACGTTCGACAGGTTCTGATTGCGCACAAAGCCCGATGACAGGAACTTCTGCGCCGGAACCGAGGCCGGAGCCTTGGGTTCACCGCTGCCAACACCCTTGCCCAGCGCATCAAAGCCCATTTCGGATGCTTCCACATGGGCCAAATCATTGCGCCCGAGATAGGAGACAGCGAGTTCGCGGAACACATAGTCCAGGATGGACGTGGCGTTCTTGATCGACTCGTTGCCCTGCACCTGGCCCGCGGGCTCGAACTTGGTGAAGGTGAAGGCATCGACATATTCCTCCAGCGGCACGCCATATTGCAGGCCCACCGACACGGAAATGGCGAAGTTGTTCATCATCGCCCGCAAGGCAGCACCTTCCTTGTGCATGTCGATGAAGATTTCACCGAGCTTGCCGTCATCATATTCGCCGGTGCGGAGGTAAACCTTGTGGCCCCCCACAACCGCCTTCTGCGTATAGCCCTTGCGGCGGCCCGGCAGCTTGTCACGGCCGCGGGTGATCTCGACGATCTTCTCGACGATGGTTTCGATGCGCTGGACCATGGGCTTGGCCATCAGGCCTTCGACCATGTCCTCCGCCTCATCCTCTTCATCGGCGATGAGCTGGGTGGACAGCGGCTGCGAAAGCTTGGAGCCGTCGCGGTACAGCGCATTGGCCTTCACGCCCAGCTTCCATGACAGCATGTAGGCCGCGTTGCACTCCTCAACCGTGGCCTCATTCGGCATGTTGATGGTCTTGGAAATGGCCCCCGAGATAAAGGGCTGGCTTGCCGCCATCATGCGGATATGGCTTTCCACCGAGAGATAGCGCTTGCCCAGGCGACCGCAGGCATTGGCGCAATCGAACACCGGCAGATGCTCGTCCTTGAGGCCTGGAGCGCCTTCCAGCGTCATGGCCCCGCAGACATGGATATTGGCCTTGTCGATATCGGCCTTCGAGAAGCCGATGAACGACAGCAGGTCAAAGCCGTAGTCCACGAGCTGCTCGTCGCTGATTTTCAGCACCGACTTGCAGAACTCTTCGCCCAGCGTCCATTTGTTGAACACGAACTTGATGTCGAAGGCCGAGGCAAGACCCGATTCAATCGTTGCAATCTGCTCGTCGCCGAAGCCCTTGGCGCGAAGCTGGGCATGGTTGAGGGCAGGGGCATCCTGCAGGGTGCCAAGGCCAACCGCATAGTTGATGATCTTTTCGATCTGCGTGGCATCATAGCCCAGGGTTCGGAGCGCTTCCGGAACGGCCTGGTTGATGATCTTGAAGTAGCCGCCGCCGGCCAGCTTCTTGAACTTCACAAGCGCGAAGTCCGGCTCGATGCCCGTCGTATCGCAATCCATCACCAGTCCGATGGTGCCGGTAGGGGCAACAACGGTGGCCTGCGCATTGCGGTAGCCATGCTCTTCACCCAGTTCAACCGCCAGGTCCCAGGCCTTGCGGGCATGGGCAATGAGATCGCCATCGGGGCAATCCGTTTCATCGAGCGGAACCGGTGCGATGCGCACCGCTTCGTAACCCACGGCAGCACCATAGGCGGCACGGCGATGGTTGCGCATCACGCGCAGCATGTGGTCCTTGTTCTTGGCATAGCCAGGGAAGGGCCCAAGCTCCTTTGCCATCTCAGCCGAGGTGGCATAGGAAATGCCGGTCATGATCGCCGACAGCGCCCCGCAGATGGCGCGGCCCTCATGGCTGTCATAGGCAATGCCATTGGTCATCAGCAGCCCGCCGATATTGGCAAAGCCCAGGCCAAGCGTGCGGTACTCATAGGAGAGCTTGGCGATTTCCTTGGAGGGGAACTGCGCCATCAGCACGCTGATTTCCAGAACCATGGTCCACAGCCGCACCGCATGCTCGTAGGACTCGACGTCGAACTTCGCGGTTTCCGGATTGCGGAACTGCAAAAGATTGAGCGAGGCAAGATTGCACGCCGTGTCATCGAGGAACATGTATTCCGAGCAGGGGTTGGAGGCACGGATTTCGCCCGATGCCAGGCAGGTGTGCCAGTCATTGATCGTGGTGTGATACTGGATGCCGGGATCAGCCGAAGCCCAGGCCGCATGGCCGATCTTGTCCCACAGGTCGCGCGCCTGCAGGGTCTTGGTCACCTTGTTGGACATGCGGGCATTGAGGTTCCACGTGCCGTTGGTTTCAACGGCGCGCAGGAACTCATCGGTGACGCGCACCGAATTGTTCGAGTTCTGCCCCGATACGGTGCGGTAGGCTTCGCCGTCCCAATCCGTGTCATAGGCATCGAATTCAAGCTCCGTGTAACCCTGCTTGGCGAACTGGATGACGCGCTTGATGTAATTGTCGGGCACCATGTTGCGCCGCGCCTCTTTCACCGCGCGCTTGAGGGCCGGGTTCTTCTCGATTTCATAGCAGTCATCGCCGGGACCCTGGCAATTGACGCAGGCCTTCATGATCGACGCCAGATGCTTCTTGACGATCTTGGAGCCGGTGACGAGGGCCGCAACCTTCTGCTCTTCCTTCACCTTCCAGTCGATGTATTCCTCGATATCCGGATGGTCCACGTCAACCACCACCATCTTGGCGGCGCGCCTTGTCGTGCCGCCGGACTTGATGGCGCCCGCCGCGCGGTCGCCGATCTTGAGGAAGCTCATCAGGCCGGAGGACTTGCCGCCGCCCGACAGTTTTTCGTTTTCGCCGCGCAGGAACGAGAAGTTGGAGCCCGTGCCCGAGCCATATTTGAACAGGCGCGCTTCACGCACCCACAGGTCCATGATGCCGCCCTCGTTGACGAGGTCGTCCGCCACGCCCTGGATGAAGCAGGCATGGGGCTGCGGATGCTCATAGGAGGATTTTGATTTCGTGAGCTTGCCGGTCTCATGGTCCACATAGAAGTGGCCCTGGCCCGGTCCATCAATGCCGTAAGCCCAGTGGAGCCCCGTGTTGAACCACTGGGGCGAGTTCGGCGCACACTTTTGTGTCGCCAGCATGAAGCACAATTCGTCACAAAAAGCCCGCGCATCCTCTTCCGTATTGAAGTATCCGCCTTTCCAGCCCCAATAGGTCCAGGTGCCGGCCAAACGGTTGAACACCTGCTTGGAGCTCATCTCGCCAATAATGCGCTGCTTCTCCGGCACGCCTTCCAGGGCCGCCTCATCGGCCACCGAACGCCACAGCCAGGAGGGCATGCTCGTCTCTTCAACGCGCTTCAGCTTCGCCGGAACGCCCGCCTTGCGGAAATATTTCTGCGCCAGAATATCGGTGGCAACCTGGCTCCACGAGGCCGGGACCTCGATGTTTTCCAGGCGGAAAACGATCGACCCGTCAGGGTTCTTGATTTCACTGGTGGCCTGGCGGAATTCGATCTCCGCGTAGGCATCCTGACCGGCTTTCGTGTATTTGCGCGCGACGTGCATTGCAGTCCCTCTTGTTTTTTCGTTTCGTTGCCGCGAGCGCACAACAATGCACCCACGGAGCCTTATTCACCCGTGTTTGACGACACAAACCCTGTCTGAGAAATCGCAATTCCTCAGATTTGTTAGCCTCTGATTTTGGTTTTTTACACTCGGGAGAAGCGGCCTTAACTTCGCGTCCCCGTCCCCACGGCCTTGATGATTAAATTATTACACCGATCACCGGACGTCAATAGCTAGTGTGTTAACGAAACCCTAACGCTATATGTTGTGTCCACAGCTTCGTCCGCCCTGTGGATAACCAGATGATCATCCGATTCTGGGGGCAAGCTCAAGTGCTAGTTGGATTATTTGGGAGGCCCCTTGTGGAAAACCGGGGCAGGGCCAAACCGTCAAGTCGTTAACCATGTTTTCAATCAAAATAAATTTACGGGCGGACCCCGGCCGGCACCTGCGGGGCAGGCACTCGAATCGGCCCCATGGCCAGCAGGACCACCAGCGCCGAGGCCGTGATGAGGCCCATGATGAGCCAGGCCTCATTGATGGCCGAGGTAATGCTGGCCTGCTGGATAATATCCATGATTCCCATAAGGCCCATCGGGTCTTGTGCGGTCCGGCAACTCGTCAACCGTGAGGCCGAGAGCGGCTGCTGCCTTCGCCGGATCGAGTTTGATGAGATCGATGATCCGGTCCGCATGCTCAGGTCCGCGCGAAAACACGATTGTATCGATGAGCGCGATGCCAATGGCCCCGCCGAGATTGCGTGACAGGTTGAACAGCCCGCTGGCGTCCGCAATATGCTCGCGCGGAATGAAGCCCAGGGCAAAGCGGATGGGCGGCAGAATGCAAAGGGCAACAAAGGCGCCGCGAACCACCTGCGGCCAGAACATCTCATCATAGCCCGTGGCAATCGTTTGAAATAAAAGATAGAAAATCAAGCGCAACGAAGGCGCCACGAACCACCTGCGGCCAGAACATTTCATCATAGCCCGTGGCAATCGTTTGAAAGCCGCTCATCAGAAGCCCGATGGCAAAAGCCCCAAAGCCAATCGCCGAAAGCAGGCGCGCATCCACATAGCGGTCAATTTGAACAACAATCGGCGCGGTGACGAGCTGGGCGATGCCGGTCACAAGGATGACAAGGCCGATCTGCAGCGGACCCATGCCATGCACAAAGGCAAGAAACAGCGGCAGCAGGTAAACCGAGCCAAACAGGCCAATGCCCAGGATGAAGCTGAGAATGCAGCCAAAGGCCAGGTTGCGGTCGCGCAGCAGCGAGAAGGAAATGGCCGATGTCGGCCGGCGTATGGCGAGAAACACGAAAATCGCAAAGATTACGAAGCAGCCGGAAACCTGCGGTGCGAGCCAGCCCTGGTCCGGCGCTTCCTTTAGGCCGATCAGAAGGGCTGCAAGGCCAACCGCCACATAAACAAGTGAAATCCAGTCCAGCGTCTTGAACAGTGACAGACGGGTGTCATTCTGCGGCAGGCACAAAACGCCAATCACCAGCGTCACAATGCCCGGCACCACATTGATCAGGAACAGCCAGTGCCACGTGTAGCTTTCCGTGATCCAGCCGCCGGTGAGCGGCCCGAGCGTCGGCGCAAGCACGGCGAGCAGGCCGCCAACGGTCGTTGCGATGGTTTGCTTCAGGCCCTTTCCGAACAGCAGGAAGATTGCGGCAAAGACCAGGGGAATGAGCACGCCGCCGGCAAAGCCCTGCAGCACCCGGAACACGATGAGCGAGAGGAAGTCATAGCTGAAGGCGCAGCCGATGGAGGCGAGCGTGAAGGTGAAAATGGCCCCGGCGAAAAGCCAGCGGATGGTAAAGATGCGGATGAGCAAGCCGGTGAGCGGAATGGAGATGATTTCGGCGATGAGATAGGTGGTCTGTACCCAGCTCATGCGGTCCGCGCCGATTTTCAGCGCGTCTTCGATGACGGCGAGCGACGTGACAACCACCTGGATATCCAGGATGGCCATGAACATGCCGACACACAACGCGCCATACCCCAACCAGAGCCAAACCGTCGCCGGAGGTGGCTGGGTTTTATTCGCTTCCAAATCTTCCATCGCCGGCCATGTTAGGGGATAATGTGGCGAAATATCATCTGATTTAGCTGGCCGCTTTAGGGCTTTCCCACAGAATCTTGCAATTTAATTTGTTGTAATCAAATAGTTCTAGACTTGGGCTGCGTCCTGCCCCCATTTGACCGCCAACCACAGGACGACGAGCGCCAATCCCACGATATGGACCATATCCAGCCTTTTCTTGACTATTTTGCCCAGAACCCGGAGTGGGCGATTGTTGTCGTTTTCCTGATCGCCTTTGGCGAGGCGCTTCTCATTATCGGATTGTTCGTTCCCTCAACCGCCGTGCTGGTGGGAGCTGGTGTTCTGGTAGGGTCCGGGCACCTGCCGTTTTGGCCGATTTTCCTTGCCACCTTGATTGGCGCCGTGGCAGGCGACCAGATTTCCTATTGGGCCGGCCGCTTCTTTGGCGAGCACCTGAAAGTCTTGTGGCCCTTGAACCGCTTTCCGCAACTGGTGGCCCGCGGTGAGGAATTTGTCCGCAATCACGGCGGCAAGAGCATTGCCCTTGGCCGCTTTGTGCCGGGCGTGAAGGCGGTGGTGCCCGGCATCGTCGGCATGCTGGGCATGAGCCAGCTCTATTTTGCCACCGTCAACATTTCATCGGGCATCGTCTGGACCGCCGCCCATGTTTTTCCGGGCATATTGATCGGGCAGGGGCTCGCCTTGGCCGGCGAACTCAGCGGTCACCTCGGCCTTGTGCTGCTTGCGCTGCTGGTTATCCTTGCGGTGGCCGGGTGGATCATCCGGCTTTTTGCCGCCGGCGTATCGCCCCACCTCGATCACATCCTGCAGCGAATTTCGAACTGGGCCAAAACCCGCAACAGCCGCTCCCTGCATCGCTTCGGCCGCGCCGTTTCACCGGAAAACCCGCGCTCGCTGCTGATCATATTCTTCATCGCCGCATTGCTGCTCGGGTTGATAGCCTTCCTTGTCCTGCTGAGCAGAATGGTGGCCCTCAACGCCATTCCCAACACCGACATTTCGGTTTTCAACCTGATGCGGGAAATCCGGAATGCGCCTGCCGATGAATTGATGATTCCGCTGACCATGCTGGGCGATGGCTTTGTCCTCACCGCCATGATGGCCACGATCGTGGGCTGGCTGGCGTGGCGCAAGGCCTGGCGTGCCGCCATTGCCTCAACAGCGGTATTCATTGCCGGAAAACTCTTTGCACTCCTTCTCAAATACGGCATTCACCGGCCCCGGCCCATTGAACTCTATACCGGCGGCGACGCCTTCAGCTTCCCTTCAGGCCACGCCACCATGGCGGCCATCACCTTTGGCGTGCTGGCGGTGCTGGCAAGCCACGCCATGAACCGCTGGAGCCGGTCGCTGGTCTATGCCATCTGCGGGCTGATTGTGATCACCATTGCCTACTCAAGGATCTATCTCGGGGTCCACTGGCTGTCCGATGTCATGGGCGGCGTCGTCTTCGGGGGCATCATGGTGGCAGCCTTTGGCGTTGCCATCGAAGCCATCCCGCCGCGCCGCATCATGCCGTTGGGATTGCTCGGCGCAACCTTCATTGCCTTTGTGGTGGCGGGCGGCCTGAACATCTCGAACAATTTCGACAGGGCCGAAAAATTCTACGCCGCCCCCGAACGGTCCTATTCCATCACGCCAGCCGAATGGGAAACCACCGCATGGCAGAACCTGCCGGAGCGCCGCATCGACCTTGCCGGCAGACCGGAAGAACCGTTTATCATGCAGTGGGCGGGCTCGCTTGAGGACCTGCAGAAAATCCTCGAAAGCCGAAGCTGGGTTTATTCGCCGAAATGGACCTGGCGCGACAGCATTCCCTATCTCGATCCAAATGCGGTTCTGGGCGGTGTTGCGCCCCGTCCCGCACTTCACCTGGGCCTCAAGGCGAAACTGACCATGACCCTGGCCCTGAATGGTGAAACCAACCGGCGCCTTGTCATGCGGGCCTACAAGACCAACGCCATTCTTAAATCCACCAGTCGGAACGCCCATCTTCCTCATCAGCCTCACCCAGGAAAGCCTGCGCAAGAGCCTGCGGGCCTATGTCGTTCCAACCCTCATGGCGGCAAATGCCGGGCAAGTCGCCCAGTTTGAGAATAACATGGCCTTGCCGTCCAACACCCGGACGGTGACCGAACAGCGCCCCGGCGACGGCGGCGAGGTGCGTTTGATCACCCTGCCATGAGCGCAATTTGCCAGCTTTACGAACGCCCGCCATTGGGCCATATTCCGGCCAAATTTCGAGACTTTCAGCAGGACCAATAATGCATTTTCTGAAACAGTTTTTTACCTGGTGGAGCGGCCAGACCCTGGGCACCCGCTTTTTCACCTGGCGCAAGGGCGAGCATGTCGGAACCGATCAGGCGGGCAACAACTATTACCGCGCCAAATCCGCCATGCCTGATTCCATTGCCGAACGCCGCTGGGTCATCTTCAACGGCTATTCGGAAGCCTCAAGCATTCCGCCGGGCTGGCATGGCTGGATGCATCACCGGGTTGATAAGGTTCCTTCCGCCTCCGATGCCCCGGACCGTGAATGGCAATTGCCGCACCAGCCCAATCTTACCGGCTCGGCTGGCGCCTACCGCCCGCCCGGCAGCATCATTGGCGCGGCGCGGCCGAAAAAATCCGATCCCGGCTATCAGGCTTGGCGGCCGGAATAATCATCGGCCTCAATGCGCCATATTTTCCCAGTTGTTTCTGCTATTCTCGAAAGCCTTAGCTGTGCCTAGAATCAGGGTCGAACTGCCATGAACAATTCAACGGTTGAAACGCTTATCGGGGCCGTGGTCATCGTGATCGCCGGGGCCTTCCTGACTTTTGCCTACAATACGCCGGGCATGGGCCAGAAAAGTGCTGGCTATCTCATCACCGCCGAATTCGACAATGTCGAAGGCGTCAATGTCGGCAGCGACATTCGCATGGCCGGCATCAAGATCGGCACGGTGACCGCCCAGTCGCTCAATCCGGAGAATTTTCAGGCCCAAATCACCATGAGCATTGATCCGGCCGTGCAACTCACCGACGACACCTCCGCCAAGGTGACCTCGGAAGGCCTGTTGGGCTCCAAATTCATTTCGCTGGAACCCGGTGGCTCTGAAACCAAACTGGCCGCGGGCGGCGTCATCACTTACACCCAGGGTGCGGTTGATATCTGGTCGCTGATCAGCCAGGCCATGTTTGACAAGTCCGGCGCCAAACCCGCCGAAACACCGCAAGCTCCTGCCGCTCCTGCAACTCGAAGCTCCGGAACAGGCCCAGTAGGAATGTTTCGACTTGCTGTCTTGTCTGCGCTCGCAGCCGTCATGCTGCCCTGCGCCGCCTACGCCGACCGCATCGCCAATCCCATTGCGGTCTTTACCGGGCTGGACAAGATAACCGGCGTAACCACCACATTCGAAACCAAGGTTGGCGAAGCCAAGCAGTTCGGCGGCCTCATTGTGAAGGCCGATGTCTGCTATTCGCGCCCGGCCACCGAGGAACCCAAGACCACATCCTTTGTCGAAGTCGATGAAGTGCAGCTCGATGATTCGCTGAAGCGGATTTTTTCCGGCTGGATGTTTGCCCAAAGCCCCGGGCTCAACGCGGTCGAGCATCCCATCTATGACGTCTGGCTGATCAACTGCCGCGATCCCGCCGCCCCGCCGCCCGCCGTTGAAGAAATTCCCGATCTCTCAACCCTGCAGGAACAGATCGAAGAAGGCGAACCGCTGGATTAGAGCGGTGACGCCAGTTCCAGCACGCGGGCCGGATCATTGTCGTCCTTGAACCTGTTGAAATCCGCCGGCGCAACGATGGCCGATGGCAACAGCTCCTTGTAGTCGGCCTTCGACATGACAATGGCACCGAGGGTCTTGAGATGCGGGTTCATGAACTGGGCGTCAAGCAGTTGAAAGCCGCCCGCATTGAGCCGTGCCACCAGATGCACCAGGGCAACCTTGCTGGCGTCAGTCTCCCGCGAAAACATGCTCTCGCCGAAAAATGCCGCGCCGATTTTCACCCCGTAGAGCCCGCCAACCAGCTTGCCGTCGCGCCAGCATTCCACCGAGTGGCAGTGATCCATTTTGTGGAGCTGGTTATAGAGGGTGCGGATGCGGGTGTTGATCCAGGTCAGCTTGCGGGTTTTGGTTTTGGCGGCGCAGGCCTCGATGACATCGGAAAAAGCCGAATCGATGCGGATCTCGAAGGTTTGCCGGCGCACCTGTTTCCGCAGCGAATGGGAAATGCGCAGGCCCCGCAAGGGAATGATCCCGCGTTCCTCCGGCTCCACCCAGTAAAGCGCGTTATCCTCGGCCGTCTCCGCCATCGGAAAAATCCCGACGGCATAGGCCTGCAGCAGAATCTTTGGCGTTATGGTTGTCACTAGGCATCTCGCGCGAGATAATTCTCCAGCCAGTGAATGTCATAGTGCCCGTCAATGATGTCGGGTTCCGTCAACAAACGCTGGAACAGGGGAATTGTCGTTTCAACCCCTTCAATCACAAACTCGCCCATGGCCCGCTTCAAACGCATCATGCATTCGGTGCGCGTCTTGCCAAAAACAATCAATTTGCCAATGAGGCTGTCGTAATAGGGCGGGATGCGGTAGCCGGCGTAAAGCGCTGAATCAACGCGAACCCCAAGGCCGCCCGGAAAATGCACCGCGTCCACCCGGCCCGGGCGAGGGCACGAAGGTCTTGGCGTTTTCCGCATTGATGCGGCATTCGATGGCATGGCCCGAAAAGGTAATGTCGCTCTGCGCGTATTGCAGCTTTGCCCCGCTGGCCACGCGGATTTGCTCCTGCACCAGGTCAAGGCCGGTGATCATTTCGGTCACCGGATGCTCCACCTGCAGCCGCGTGTTCATTTCGATGAAATAGAATTCGCCGTTCTCATAAAGGAATTCGATGGTGCCAACCCCTTCATAGGAAATGTCGGCCATGGCCTTGGCAACACGCGCCCCGATCTGATCGCGCTGGGCCGAGTTCAGGGCAGGGGAGTGGGCTTCTTCCCAGATTTTCTGGTGCCGGCGCTGCAGCGAGCAGTCGCGTTCGCCCAGATGCACCGCATTGCCTTGCCCGTCGCCCAGCACCTGGATTTCAATATGCCGCGGCAGCACCAGGTATTTCTCGATGTAAACTTCTTCATTGCCGAACGCCGCCTTGGCCTCGGTCTGCGCCGTGCTCAGGGCATTTTCCATCTCGGCATCATTGCGGGCAACCTTCATGCCGCGCCCGCCGCCGCCGGCCGTTGCCTTGATGATCACCGGATAGCCGATCTCGCGGGCAATGCGCTTGCCCTCATTCGACATTTGAAACGCCGCCATCGGAGCCCGGAACCACCGGAATGCCCAGCGCCTTGGCGGTGCGCTTGGCTTCAATCTTGTCGCCCATGGTGCGGATGTTTTCAGCCGAAGGGCCGATGAATTTTATCCCGTGTTCGGTAAGGATTTCGGCGAATTTTGCATTCTCGGACAGAAAGCCGTAGCCGGGATGCACCGCATCGGCCCCGGTAATCTCGCAGGCCGAAACAATGGCTGGAATGTTGAGATAGCTGTCGCGCGCCGGCGGCGGCCCGATGCACACGCTTTCATCCGCCAGCCGCACATGCATGGCGTCCGCGTCCGCCGTGGAATGGACGGCAACCGTCTGGATGCCCAGCTCGCGGCAGGCCCGCAGCACCCGAAGCGCAATCTCGCCCCGGTTGGCGATGAGAATCTTGTCAAACATCACTCACTCGATCGTCACAAGGGCCGCGCCATACTCAACCGGATCGCCATTATCAACATGGATGCGAATGACCTTGCCCGACACCGGCGATGGAATCTGGTTCATGGTTTTCATGGCTTCAATAATCAGCAGGGTCTGGCCCTGTTTGACCTCTGAGCCGATCTCGATGAAATTCGGGTTGCCCGGGGCCGAGGCCATGTAGATGGTTCCCACCATGGGAGACTTTACGGTTCCCGCATGGTCCGCGTCGTGAGCCTTGGTGACAATGGGGGCGGCAACGGGCGCTGGCGCATGATGGGCCGGAGGAGCCTGGTGCTGTACCGTTGCAACCGCCGTCATGGTCCGCGACACGCGGACCCGCGACCCCTTTTGCTCCAATTCGATTTCAGAAAGCCCTGTTTCATTCAAAATGTCTGCCAGGGTCCGGATGAGATCCAGTTCCGGGCTGGCAGGCTTTGTCTGGCCACGCGTTGCTGGCGTTTTTTTCGAGGGCATTCTGTTACCCCTTTCCGCTTGTTTTTAAGATTTGCACGATCCCGTCGAGGGCCAACTCATAACTCTGCCCACCAAAGCCGCAAATCACCCCGTGGGCAACAGGAGAAATATAGCTGTGATGGCGGAATGGCTCGCGGGCATAGACATTGGACAGGTGAACTTCAATGGTGGGTATGTTCACCGCCTTCAGCGCATCATGGAGCGCCACCGACGTATGCGTATAGGCAGCGCCATTGATGATGATGCCGGCGGCCTTGCTTTGCGCCTCATGAATCCAGCCGATCAGCTCGCCCTCGGTGTTGGTTTGCCGGAAAACAATCTGCTGCCCAAGCGCCTTGGCCTTGGCCGAGCAACGCATTTCCAAATCGCCGATGGTTTCCTGGCCATAGACCGAAGGCTCGCGCAGGCCGAGGAGGTTGAGGTTGGGTCCGTTTAAAATATAGATCGGTTTCATCGCCCTGCCATCAGAATCTGTGCTGTTGATATGTTATAGGCGGTCACTGCCGGGCAGGGAAGCGCTTGGCATCAGCAGAGTGAACAGCCGCCCTTGGCGCGCACATCATTGATGGCGCTGGCAAGTTCGGCTTTCGGCAGGTAGCCGGGAACCAGCTTGTCATCAATGATGAAGGCCGGCGTGCCATTGATGGCAAGCGATTGCGCCAGATCTACGGTTGCGCTCCAGAATGCCCGCCGTCTCGGGGCTCTCCATGTCTTTCTTGAGCTGCGCCATGTCGAGGCCCTGCGCCGCGGCAATTTCATCGACGGCTTCCTTGGTGATTTTTCCCTCGTGGCTCATCATCGCCACATGCAGGGCCCAGTATTTGCCCTGCTTGTTGGCGGCAATTGCCGCCTGGGCCGCGTAATCGGAATCGCCACCGAATATCGGGAATTCCTTCATTACAAATTTCAGGTCCTTGTCCTCTTCGATCAAGGACAGAACCTCGGGAAATCCCCTTTTGCACCAGCCGCAGTTGTAGTCGAAAAACTCGACCATGGTGACCTTGCCGTTGGGATTGCCAACGACAAAATCCGTCCCGTCACGGAATATCTGGTCGGCATTGGAAACCAGGGCGCCTTTTCTCTGCTCATCTTCCGCCAGTTTTTCCTTCTGTTCAAGAAGCTGGCCCATTTCACGCAGCAGGTCAGGATTGGCCAGCAAATAATCCTTGATGATGGCTTCCATTTCCTTGCGCTGGCTGTCGCTGAATTCGGCGGCGCTCACGCTGGAGAACCAACGCCCCACAGCAGCAAAATCGAAAGCAATAACGTCCTGAGCACAGCGTGCATGGTAAATCCTTATGTTTCCGGTCTATTTGCCTGAAAGACCTGTTTCAGGTCAATCCCGGTCCTTGTTGGCAAAATTCAGAATGTCGTTGGCCTTGATCCATTCCGGCGAGCCGTGTTTGAACTGCCCGATCACCCGCTTTGCCTTTTCGGAAGCCAATGCCGTGTCGCCCTGCATCATGGCCGTTTCAGCCGTTGCCAGTTCGGCCCGCGGCAGGTCATTCAGATAGCCATAGGCCATGGCCGAATACTTGTAGATATCAACCGAATCCGGCTCGGTTTTCTTGGCCAGCGTCAGGAGGTTCAGCGCCTGCCTGATATTGGCGCGGTTTTCCGTGGCAATCAGGGCCTGCGCATAAAGAATTTGAATGAGCCCGCTGTTGGGCAATAATTTGTTGGCCTGCCTGAGCGGAGGAAGCGCCTTTGCCGGTGTGCCGCCTTCCAGCAGGGCCTGGCCCTTGAGCTCCCAGAAATACGGGTCCTCCGGCACTTCGCTGATCAGGCTGTCGATGATCGGAATGGCGTTTTTCATGTCACCCTTGCGGAACATCGAAATGGAGCGGGCATAGCGCGCCGGCAGGCTCTTGTCCGATGAGGGATAGCGCTGGAACACAAACTGCGGCGATTGCATGAAGCCTGCCAGCTTGGCCTGCATCAGTTGATGGCGCAACATCAGTTGCGGCGCGTCATCCCTGTCAAAGAACGCGGATTTTTTGGCTTCCAGTTCAAGGTTGCGGATTCTTTCAAGCGGCATGGGATGCGAAAGCAGATAGGGATCGGCGTTTTCCAGCGATGCCAGCGATTCATTGGCCAGCAACTGGAAAAGCGTCAGCATCCCTTTTGGCGATTGTCCTGTGGCCTTGAGGTATTTGAGGGCAGCCTGGTCGGCGGACGCCTCCATGCCGCGCTGGTAGGAGAGCAAATTCCGCTGGGCCATGCCCTGCGACCCCATCATGATTCCCTGTCCGGCCTGCGCCGCGCCCTTCTGCCCCGCGGCGGCCCCGCCGACAGCGGCTGCAACGCCAATCAAGGTGCCGATAATGTTTTGCACGCTGGCCCGGCTGAGTTCAACGCCCATGCGGGCCAGATGGCCGCCGGCAATGTGGCCCGTTTCATGGGCCAGAACGCCGATGATCTCGTTCGGGCGTTTTGGTGCGCGTCAGCAGCCCGGTGTGAATGAACAGGCGCTGGCCCGCCGGCCACGAAGGCGTTGATCTTGTCGTTGTTGATGATGTAGACGCGCACCGCCGAAGGATTGAGGCCCGCCGCCTTGAAAATCGGTTTTGAGTAGAGCCGCAACAGCCCTTCGATTTCCGCATCGCGAATCAGCGGCAGCGATGGCCCTCGCGGCTTCTTCTTGGTCTCGGCCATGCCATCAACCATCAGCCCCGAAAAAGCGACCGAGATGGCAAGGCAAACCGCTGTTAACTTACGAATCATGCTTCACTCGACAGGTGGAATCCCGGCTGGAAACCCACCGCATTGGGAAGAGGGTGTTTCTCCGTCAATTACGGCGAGTTTGAGGCTCGGGGTCTTCAGCCGCGTTTACTCCACCAACCGGCCTTTGGCTTGACTACTTCGGCAGGCGTCACCGTTGCTGCCGGCGGTTGCCACTTGCGTGGCTCCACGGGCTGGGCAACGATTTCCTGGATGGCAATGATCGGCGCCGCCTGCCGTTCCGGCTGGGGTTCGCGTGTTTCAACCGGGCTAGCCGCGGGAACGTGGGCATGGCCATTGCTTTCGCCTTCGGCGCCATTGCGTCCATTCTTGTTGCGTCCGTTCCGGTTGCGTCCCCAGCGGTCGCGCCGCCGTGAAGGGCCGCGCTCGGAGCCTTCTTTTTCTGTGGGTTCATCGGAAGCCGCACCTGCATCCGCCTCGGCGGATGAGGAGACATCCTCGCGAATGGCATCTTCACTTTCATCTGCCTGACGTGGTGAATCGGCTTCGCCATCTGCCTCGCCGGCAATTTTGTCCCGTGGCTCATCGCGTCCGCCGCGCCTGCCGCCCCGGCGTCCGCGCCGGCGCCGTCTGCCGCGTTGCGAGTCGGAGCCTTCTTCCGTGCTTTCAGCTTCTGAAGATGACGAAGACTCGGCTTGAACCTCATCGGTCTCTTCCTCGGCCTCAACTTCGGCTTCGATTTCCTCTTCCTCGGCGTCTTCGACGTAGGCATCCATCTTGACGGGCACGATCTGGATCTTGCGCGCCGCAACGATCCGCTCGCTGGCCCGCTCGATGACCGCCTGTGATCCCTTGACCTCGTCGCTTGGCACGATGAAGACGGAAATTCCGTAGTTCTGTTCAATCGCCAGAAGATTGTCGCGCTTCTCGTTGAGAACGTAGAAGGCCACTTCGCGTGTGCACTTCACCGTGAGGTGCTCGGCCTTGCGGCTGATCAGGTGTTCCTCGATGGCGCGCAGGACTGAAAGTCCGCACGACGAAATGGAACGCACAATGCCGCGCCCTTCGCAATGCGGGCAGGGCCGCGACGAGCCTTCGAGAAGGCCGGGCCGCAGCCTTTGCCGCGACATTTCCATCAGGCCGAAATGGCTGATCCGGCCCACCTGGATGCGGGCCCGGTCATTCTTGAGGGCATCCTTCAGGCGCCGCTCCACCGCACGGTTGTTGCGGTTCTCTTCCATGTCGATGAAGTCGATGACCACAAGGCCGGCAAGATCGCGCAGCCGCAACTGCCTGGCGATTTCATCGCAGGCTTCCAGGTTGGTCTTCAGCGCCGTGTCTTCGATATTGTGTTCGCGCGTCGCCTTGCCCGAGTTGATGTCGACGGAAACCAAAGCTTCCGTCTGGTTCATCACGATATAGCCGCCGGACGGCAGCGTAACGGTCGGCGAATAGAGCGCGTCGAGCTGCGTTTCCGTCTGGTGCTTGGAAAAGAGCGGGCGCGTGTCCTTGTAGAGCTTCACGTTCTTGGCATGCGATGGCATGAGCATCTTCATGAAGTCTTTGGCTTCGCGGTAAGCCGCTTCGCCTTCAACGAACACCTCGTCCACGTCCTTGGTATAGAGATCGCGGATCGAGCGCTTGATCAGGCTTCCTTCCTCATAGACAAGGGCAGGGGCCGTGGAGTGAAGCGTCAGGTCACGCACATTTTCCCAAAGGCGCATGAGATAGTCAAAATCGCGCTTGATTTCCGGCCGGGTGCGCTGCGCACCGGCGGTGCGGACAATCACGCCCATGCCCTGTGGAACTTCCACGTCACGGGCCACTTCCTTGAGGCGCCGGCGGTCGCCCGCATCGGTAATCTTGCGGGAAATGCCGCCGCCCCGCGCCGTGTTCGGCATGAGAACGCAATAGCGTCCGGCGAGCGAGAGATAGGTTGTGAGCGCCGCACCCTTGTTGCCGCGTTCTTCCTTGACCACCTGCACCAGGATGATCTGGCGGCGCTTGATGACTTCCTGAATCTTGTACTGGCGGCGCGGCGCACGGCGCTGGCGCTTTGGAACTTCTTCCAGGGCGTCTTCAGCGCCTATGGATTCAACCTTCTGGCTTTCCGCGTCTTCTTCCACGGTTTCGACGCCAACCCCAACTTCGCCAATGGCCGGCGCTTCCTGGGCCTGCACTTCCAACTCGGAAGCAGTTTCTTCTTCGGCCGGATGTTCTTCCTCGGCCTCTTCTGCGTCTACAACCTCTGATGCAAGCTGCGGCTCCTCGGAAGCCTGCAAGGCCTGCGCCTCGCCAGATGGCTCTGGCTCATTGTTATTGTTGTCATCATCGTTGTCGTCGTCATGTTCCTCGGCGTCGTCTTCCTCCTGCTCGCGCAGCAGGGCCTGACGGTCGGCCACCGGAATCTGGTAATAGTCGGGATGGATTTCCGAGAAGGCCAGGAAGCCATGGCGGTTGCCGCCATATTCCACGAAGGCCGCCTGCAGTGACGGCTCAACCCGCGTCACCTTGGCCAGGTAGATGTTGCCTTTTAGCTGCTTGCGGGCAGCGCTTTCAAAGTCGAATTCCTCGATGCGGTTTCCGCGAACCACGACAACGCGTGTTTCCTCGGCATGCGTGGCATCGACGAGCATTTTGCTGCCCATGGTCTTTTATCCTCTGCGGCAGCTGGCGGTGAGGCTTCGAAGGTCCCATGTCCGGACTTGAGAAACCAGACGGCCCGACGGGCCAGCCTGCGCGAAATGGGCCTGATCCATGTCACGACATTTTGCGATGCGAACGGCTCTGCGCTGGCTGTGTTTCCAGCGGCTGGAGGCGCAATCGAAAAGTCCTGAATCATGGCCCTCATTGATCTTTGCTCAGGCCACCATGGCCTGAACGGTTAAACTCAGTGGCGTGCCCGGGCGGATGTCCTTTGCCCGTGAAGCCCACAAGGCTCCCGACTTGGGAACCTCACCTAGACGCGGCGTGAAGGGGTGAACCAGCCGGTTCTCCGGACCTCTCAGCCGCGAAATTTTTGCTCTTGCAACCCAAACGATTAAATCGAGTCTGCCGAAGAGACTCCTTATCTTTAGGGAGAAGAGGCCGGAATTGCAAGGTCGCTCGTGCCGGTTTGCCTAAATGCCCTGCCCGGAAACCTTCGGTTAACCACGGCCCCGCTAACCTTTCCGCGATTGGGCCAGGACACGATGATTGCACTGCACAACGCTTTGGATTGGGGAAAATTGGGGCGCAAATTGCGCCTCCTGTTGACCTCGCTTGCGTGCATTATAGTCATGTTTTTCATAGGCTTGCAGCCATCTCTTGCGGCGGGGGATGCGGTTGCCACCGGAACCCGCGTTGGCGGCGACGAAAACCGCACCCGCTTCGTGGCGGATATTTCCAAGACCGTGAGCTACAGCGTTTACGTCCTCCCCGATCCCTACCGGGTGGTCATCGACCTGCCGAATGTGACCTTCGACCTGCCGCCCGGCATCGGCCACAAGGTGCGGGGACTGGTGTCCCAGTACCGTTACGGCCTGGTGGAGGAGGGAAAATCCCGCATCGTTATCGATACGCAGGGTCCCGTTCTGATTGAAAAGTCGTTTCTGGTGGACCCGCAGCCCGGCCAGCCGGCGCGCCTCGTCGTTGATCTCGTGAAAACCACCGAGAAAGCCTTCGTCAAGTCCTACAATTCCGAACAGGCCAAAATCCAGCAGGACATCGCCGCCTTGTCGGCTGAACCGTTGGCACCACCGGCGGCGGGGAAAAAAATCATCCTGCCGAACAAGCGCGGCAAGAAAATCATTGTGCTCGACCCGGGCCATGGCGGCATTGATCCGGGCGCCATAAGCCGGGCGGGCACAAAGGAAAAAGACGTGGTCCTGTCCTTCGCCAACGTTCTGCGAAAAGCGTTGCTGGCCACCGGCAAATATGACGTGGTGCTGACTCGCAGTGACGACCGTTTTATCAGCCTGAAAAACCGGGTGACCGTTGCCAGGGATAAGAACGCTGACCTATTCCTGGCAATTCACGCTGATACGGTCAGGGGCAAGGATGCCCGTGGTGTCACCATCTACACGCTTTCCGACAAGGCCTCGGATGCCGAAGCGGAAGCCCTGGCCAAGCGCGAAAACCGCGCCGACATTATTGGCGGTCTGGATCTTGAAGCCGAGACCGAGGAAATTACCGACATCCTGATTGATCTCGCCCAGCGCGAGTCAAAAAACCACGCCATGTTCTTTTCCAAAAAAGCGGTGACCCATCTGAAGCCATTGACCCTGATGACCGGCAAGCCATTGCGCTCGGCTGGCTTCATGGTTCTCAAGGCGCCGGATGTTCCATCGGTTCTGCTTGAACTCGGTTTTCTCTCCAGCAAATCCGACGAGAAATTGCTGACCTCTGCCGCCTGGCAAACCAAAATTGCCAAAGCCTTTGCCACCGCCATGGACGCCTATTTCGCCACCGAGGTGGCCTCCACCGCCAATTGAGTTAGGCCGCAACGGGCCGCAGGAACGTGCGCTCCTCGGATAGAATGAAGCGCTCGCGCTGCGCAAAGGCGAAATTGGCAAGGCTTTCCTCATCCACATGAAGCTGCTTCCGGTAAGCTTCATAAGCCGCCAGACTGTCACATGAAATCAGGGCCCAGGCGATGTTGTTGGTGCCCTCATGCGGCATGAAATATCCCAACAGGTCACCGCCGCAACGCGGAATGATGCTGCTCCAGGCCCGCGCGTAGCGTTCGAATGCCTCCCGCTTGAACGGATCAATGACATAACGGATTTGGACAGTGACGGTCATCGTGGCTCTTCTTTCATGAGTTTGTTGATTTCACCGAATGGGAAGGCGTCCTTGGCAAAATTGAAGGTGCCGAAGTCCTTAATCTCGTGGGCGGATTTCGCGAAGGCAGCGAGTGCTGACAAGCACAAGGCGGAACCAACGCTCACGCGCTTCACGCCCGCATCTTCCAATTGCTTGAGCGTAAAGGTGGCGCCCGCAAGCACATTCACCGGGCGGGTGACCGCTGAACAAACCTCCTTGATGGCTTTCAGGCTTGGCAAGCCCGGCGCATACAGAACATCGGCCCCGGCTTTTTCGAAGGCTTGCAGACGCTTGATGGTGTCATCCAGATCAGCGCGCCCATGGAGAAAATTTTCGGCTCTCGCCGCCAGCACGAACGGAATGTCCTGCGCACGCACCGCTTCCACCACCGCTGCAATGCGCTCAACCGCCAGATTGAAATCATAAATCGGCTTGGCGCTGTCGCCGCTCGCATCCTCGATCGAACCGCCGGCGAGGCCAACCCCGATCGCAAGCCGGATTGTTTCAGCGGCCTTCTCCGGCGCCTCTCCAAAGCCATTTTCGAGGTCCGCCGCAACCGGAAGATGGGTCGCCTGAACAATGGCCTTCGCGTTGGCCAGCGTTTCTTCACGACCGGCAGCGCCATCGCTGCGGCCAAGCGAAAACGCCAGTCCAGCGCTTGTCGTGGCCAGGGCTTCGAAACCCAACTGTGTCAGGATTTTCGCCGTGCCCGCATCCCAGGGATTGGGAATGACAAAAGCCCCGGGCCTTGTGTGCAGGGCGCGGAATGCAATTGCTTTTTGTTTTTGGTCCGACATTGGTTAACTCCTTCGTGTTTTCTAGGCCCGGGGACGATGCAAATGCTACGGTGACGGGCGTAGCATTTCCGCCGTTTGATATGCTACCAAAACGCCGGAGACAGCAGATGGTTCATATCGTCAGTGTAGCCGAAATTGGCGCCCTTGTCGGAGATCCGGCCCGGGCCAACATGCTGGAAGCGTTGATGGACCGCCGGGCGCTTACCGCAAAGGAATTGGCGGGGCGTGCGGGAATTGCCCCGCAAACCGCCAGCGGCCATCTTTCCAAACTGATCGCCGCCGGCCTCATCACGATGGAACAGCATGGCCGCCATCATTACCATTCGCTGGCCTCATCTGAGATCGCCCGCATGCTCGAGGGCCTGCAGCAGGTGGCCTCAACCCAGAACATCAAGCATGCCGGGCGCACCATTCGCACCGGTCCGCGCGATGCCGCCATGCGCGTGGCCCGCGGATGCTACGATCACATGGCAGGCCAACTTGCCGTGAGCGTCACCGATGCAATGCTGGACCGCGGCCAGATCGAATTCGATGGTGATGGCGGCAGCGTCACTGACGCGGGCAAATTATTTCTCGAGAAGTTTGGCATTGATCTTGCCGCCGCCAGACACTCAAAGCGCGTCTTCTGCAGGCCTTGCCTCGATTGGAGCGAGCGCCGCTTCCATCTCGCCGGCGCCGTGGGCGCTGCCCTGCTGCACCGGACACTGGAATTGAACTGGGTGAAGCGCCAGGACAATACCCGCGCACTGGCCATCACAAGGGCAGGAGAGCAGGGCTTCCGCAAAACCTTTGGCATCGGGCCTGTCATTTCCCCTGCCTAGCCTTGGCCATATTCCAAGCCTAGCAAGTCTCCCATGGCATGTGCTATCGCCAGTAGGACGAAGTGACGGAATCGGATCAGTAAACCAGCGATGTTAAGATTTTTAGGATGGCTCTTCGGAGCCGGCTTCATGATTTTCTTAGGCCTGTCCGCGGCCTTGGTTTACGTGATTTGGGATGTGGCCAAGGGCCTTCCGGATTACAAGCAACTGGCCTCCTACGAACCCCCGGTCATGACGCGCATTCACGCCGCCGATGGTTCGCTGCTTGCCGAATATGCCGATGAACGCCGCCTGTTCGTTCCCATCAATTCCGTCCCCAAGCGCCTGATCCAGGCTTATATCTCGGCGGAAGACAAAACCTTCTACACCCATGGCGGCCTCGATTGGCGGGGCATTGCGGCAGCGGGCATTCGTTATGTCCAGGTCAAGCTGACCGGCAAGGGCCAAATCGTCGGCGCTTCCACCATCACCCAGCAGGTGGCCAAGAACTTTCTTCTCAACAATGAGCAGACCATCGAGCGCAAGCTGCGTGAAGCCATTATTGTTCAGCGCATTGAGGCGGCTTTTTCAAAAGACCAGATTCTTGAACTTTATCTGAATGAAATTTTTCTCGGCCTGAATTCCTATGGCATTGCCGCCGCCTCGCTGAATTATTTTGGCAAGTCGTTGACTGAGCTTTCTCTCGATGAGATGGCCTATCTTGCCGCCCTGCCCAAAGGCCCCAACAACTATCACCCCTTCAAGCACAAGGACCGCGCCATTGAGCGGCGCAACTGGGTGCTCCTCCAGATGCTGGAAAATGATTACATAACCCAGGCCGAGTTTGATGACGCCACCAAAAAGCCGCTGGTCGTCAGTCCGCGCCCCTTTGGTGCCCAGCTTTTCGCCGCTGAATCCTTCGCCGAGGAAGTGCGTCGCGAACTGTCCCAGATGTATGGCAAGGACAAGCTCGGCAAGGGCGGCCTTTCAGTGCGCACCACGCTCGATCCGAAACTGCAGATCTATGCACGGCAGGCCCTGGCAAGAGGCCTCATCGCTTTTGACCGCAAGCGCGGTTTCCGTGGACCCGTCAAGAAAGTGGAGGTCCAGGGTGATTGGGGCCTGCTGCTTGATAAGCCGCGTGCCCCCGCCGATGTGGCCCCTTGGCGTCTGGCCGTTGTTACGGAGGTGAATGAACTGCAGGCGACCATCGGCCTCCAGCCGAAACTGCTGCCCGATGGCAAGCCGGAAGCGGCGCGCGAAACCGGTGTTGTTCCGGTGGCGCTGATGGGCTGGGCCCGGGCCTATGTTGATGGCAAGAAACTCGGCCCAAAAATCGAAAAAGCAACCGATGTGCTGGCTGTGGGCGATGTCATCTATGTGGCGCCAAGCAGCGACGAAGGCCAATGGCATCTCGTGCAGATGCCCGATGTGGAAGGCGCCCTCATTGCCATGGACCCGCATACGGGCCGTGTCCTGTCACTGGTCGGCGGATTTTCCTACGGCAACAGCCAGTTCAATCGCGCCGTTCAGGCCATGCGCCAGC
>CAVWAY010000002.1:0-83678 GCA_963753025.1 uncultured Alphaproteobacteria bacterium
AGTGCGGCATGGCGGGCGAGCCGGGGCATGTCTGCAAGAAAGGCCCGCGCTGCGCCACGGATTATCAGGGGCGCATTTCCGGGCCGCTGCTTGACCGGATGGATATCCAGATTGAATTGCCGGCGGTGCGCATTGCCGATCTCACCCTGCCGCCGCCCAAGGAAACCAGCGCCGATGTCGCTGCCCGGGTTGCCGCCGCGCGGCTGCGGCAGAAGCAGCGCTTTGAAAAACTGGGCATGGCGCACCTGCGCATCAATGCGCAGGCCGACGGGGCGGTGCTCGAAGAAATCGCCCAGCCGGATCAGGCCGGCCTCAAACTCATGCGCGATGCCGCCGATGCCATGGGCCTATCAGCCCGCGGCTATCACCGCGTCCTGCGCGTGGCACGCACCCTTGCCGATCTCGATGGCCGCGAGCAGATTGCGCGGCTGCATATTGCCGAGGCCCTGAGCTACCGCCAGAAGCTGGCGGCGTTTCAGGTGGCGGCATAAGAACCTATCAAATTCCATCATGCGATTGGCACGCCGTTTGAGAGGACTTTCAGATATTTTCACTGATGAATATTTCGGCGGGAAGCTGGATCAGGATTCCGCCGTCGTGACGGCCGGAAGTCACGGCCTGGGCCATGGCCGCAACGGCGTGAGAGGCTATCGCGGCAAGGGGCGTTGCCAAAACGAGGTCAATGGTTCCATCGATCAGGGCGCTGCGGGTGACCGGGATCAATTCGTTGCACACGGCAATGATACGGTCCCCGGCTTTTTCATCACGCAGCGCCCGCACCAGCCCTGCCATGCCGCCGCCCGACATATAAATTCCAACGAGATCCGCGTTGCTTGAAATCATGTCTTCGACAGCCTCATAGGCAATGCGCTGGTCATCGAGATTTACCAGAGGCTCGAGCACCTGGAACTGGGGGGCGTTCTCGCGCATATAGCTTCTGAAACTGATCTCGGCGGTTTCCTGGCTGAGGTAGCGGTGGCTGCCCAGGAGGATGCCGATTTTTCCCGGCGTCCGTGCCAGCCGGGATATGGTCCAGGCGGCGGTACGGCCTGCTTTTCTTGCATCCACGGCAATATATCCGGCCCGCGCCGGCGTGGTGAGATCACTCAGAAGCGTGAAGACCGGCCTGCCCTTGGCAACAATTTCTTCAACCGCTTCGCTCACCAGCGGATGGTCAACGGCGACTACCGCCAGCACATCAACCCGCATGCCGAGGTCGCGGATCTTTGTGGCAATGACGGAGGGAATGAGTTCATCCACGAATTCGATGACAGCTTTGCCGCGAATGGCGGTGGCTGCCTTGGTGGCATTGAGAAGTTCATTGGCAAGCGCCTGGTAGAAATCATCGCCGCGCTTCTGCAGCAGGAACCCCATGGTGCAGGGCCTGACTTCGGTCATGCGCTGCTTGAGCAGGCCCGTGGCATGATAACCGATGGCTTCGGCGGCGGCCACAACGCGCAGGGCCGTATCCTCGCGCACCGGCAGGCGCCGGTTCAGGACACGGTCGACGGTGGCAACGCTCACGCCCGCCTCGCGCGCCAGATCGGTAATCGTCGCCCGCTTGCCCATTGTCAGTTCCTTCAGGAGCAATCCCTACTACATGAAAGTTTATGATGCAATTTGATAGAATATATCAAAATCTGTTTGCCCCTTTGAGAATCCTCTACTATGGGAACCAGCATGTTTCGGAGTAACCCATGAATATGATTGCCGCGCCGCGCGACTATGGCCTTCTCGGCCGTGACGCCAAGATTGCCGAGGAAATGGGGCTGGCGTCGGCCCAATGGTATCAATGCCCGATGCCCCGCAAGCGGCTTAAAGAGCTGATGCAGCGCCGGGATGGGCCGGCCATCCGCGACAGCCTCGTCTGGTTTGCGTCTTTCCTGATCAGCGGCGGGCTTGCCTATTATTTCTGGCCCACGTGGGCGGCCCTGCCATTTTTCCTCATCTACGGGGTGCTCTATGGCTCATCCTCGGATTCGCGCTGGCATGAATGCGGCCATGGCACCGCCTTCAAGACCCGCTGGATGAATGATGCCATCTATCACATCGCCTGTTTCATGATCATGCGCGAGCCCACGGTCTGGCGCTGGAGCCATACGCGCCACCACACGGATACCATCATCGTGGGACGCGACCCGGAAATCGCCGTCATGCGCCCGGTGATGATCCTCAAAATCATCGCCGCGTTCTTTGCCATCCCACAGGTCTGGGGTTCGGTCAAAAGCCTGGTCCGCCATGCCGCGGGAAAAATTGGCGACGAGGAAGCAACGTTCATTCCTGAAATGGAACGGAGCAAGGTCTACATGGTGGCCCGCATCTGGCTGCTGATCCACGCGGCGGTCATTGCCTTCGCGGTTTATTCCGGATCCATTCTTCCCCTGCTGTTCGTGGGGCCGCTGCCAACCATGTATGGCGCCTGGGTCCATGTCCTCACGGGCCTCACCCAGCATGGCGGGCTGGCGGAGAATGTGCTGGACCACCGCCTGAACAGCCGCACGGTTTACATGAATCCGGTTTTGCGGTTCATTTACTGGAACATGAATTACCACATCGAGCATCACATGTTCCCCATGGTGCCCTATCACGCGCTTCCGGAACTGCACAAGGACTTGCAACCCTACCTGCCGCGGCCAAGTTCCGGCATCATTGATGCCTACCGTGAGATCATTCCGGCCCTGTGGCGGCAACGCAAGGAGCCGGACTGGCACATCGAGCCCAAATTGCCAGCGGGTGTTTCCCCTGTTACAGCTTCGGCGGAATGAAGGACAGCCAATGGGCCAATGGATTGAAGTGTGTGCGACAGGATGACATCGACGCGGAAGACGTCAGGCGCTTTGACCACGCAGGGCAAACCTTTGCCATCTACCGTTCGCCCGATGACAGGTTCTATGCCACCGATGGCCTTTGCACCCATGAAAAAGTGCATCTCGCCGACGGGCTGGTGATGGACAACATCATTGAATGCCCCAAGCACAATGGCCGGTTTGACTATCGCACCGGCACCGCAAAGGGAGCACCTGCCTGCGTCAATCTCAAAACCTATCCGGTTAAAGTCGAAGCTGGAAAAGTCCTGATCGATACAGGCGCATAGCATGACCGAAGCCAGCATGGTCATTGTGGGCGGCGGCAAGGCGGGGGCGCGGGCTGCCGTTGCGTTCCGGGAAAATGCCTGGAAGGGCCCGGTTACCCTCATCAGCGATGAGGCACTTGCTCCCTATGACCGGCCGCCGCTTTCCAAGGCCGCCATCATGGAGGAGGCCGAACCACAGCCCACCTATTTGCTTGATGAAGGCATGATGGCCTCGCTTGAGGTCAATTTTTTGCGGGGCGTTGCGGCAATGGAGATCGACCGGAATGCAAAAACCGTCTCGCTCGCCGATGGCAAAAAAATTCCCTACGACCGCCTGTTGATTGCAACAGGGGCGGAACCGCGGAAGCTATCTCTTGCCGGTTCGGAGCGTGCGCTTTTATTGCGTGATATTGGCGATTCAATAAGGATACGAAGTGAATTTTCCGAGGGAAGAAACATTGCCATCATTGGTGGCGGATTTATCGGGCTTGAACTTGCCGCCAGTGCCGCCAAGCGCGGCTGCCGCGTCACCGTCATAGAGGCGCAACCGCGCATTCTCATGCGGGGCGTTCCGCCGGAAATTGCATCCCGCATTTCGGCGCGCCATGCGGAGGCAGGAGTCATAATCCTGGCGGGCGCAAGCATCACGCACATTGGCTCCGATAGAATTGTTCTTTCAGATGGCCGCGAAATTGCCGCTGATATCATAATCGCCGGGATCGGAGCCGCACCGCGCATCAAGCTGGCCGAACAGGCCGGCCTTGCCCTGGACAATGGCATCGCCTGCAATACATTTCTGCAAACATCTGACCCCAATATTTTCGCGGTTGGCGATTGCTGCTCCTTTCCCCATCCCGTATTCGGCAATGAGCGTTTGCGCCTTGAGGCCTGGCGAAACGCCAGTGACCAGGCCATTGTGGCCGTTGAAAACATGCTTGGAGGGCAAAAGCCCTATGAAGCGGTGCCCTGGTTCTGGACAGATCAATATGAACTCAACCTGCAAATCGCGGGATTGCCACAGCGGGGCGTTTCAATCATCCAGCGCGTGCCAAAGGAAGGCGCCTTGATCCTTTGCCATCTGGACGGCGAGGGCCGCTTGGTGGGGGCCAGCGGCATCGGGCCGGGCAATTCCATTGCCCGCGACATTCGCTTGCTCGAGATGCTGATCGGAAAGAAGGTCGCGCCCGATCCGGCCTTGCTCGCCGATCCGACGTTCCAGTTGAAATCCCTGCTCAAACCCTGAGGACACCGCGATGATCCGCAAGAGACCCACCGTAGCCGATGTCAGAGCGATGAAAGGCAAGTATCAATATACGATGCTGCGGGTTGAAAGCATGGAGGAGGCGGAGGCCGCGGAGCAGGCCGGAATTGACATGGCTTCGGTTTCTCCGGAACTGATCTGCAATCCACAATTCCGTGATGCGGCGCCCGGGCTTTTTGCGGTTCCGGGCCTTGATTATTTTGATGTGGGCACCGCCGATGATTTCGTCCGCTGGGCCTTCCGCATGGTCAAGGCCAGTGCCGACGCCATTTACTGCAGCGCCAGCCTGCAAACGGTGCAGCGCCTGAGCGAGGAAGCCGTTCCGGTGATTGGCCATGTGGGGCTTATTCCTTCAAAGCGCACATGGACCGGCGGCTTCAAGGCCGTCGGCAAAACCGCCGACAGCGCCATGCAGATATTCAACGCGGTCAAGGCCTATGAAAGCGTTGGCGCCTTTGGCGCCGAGATTGAGGTTGTGCCGAGCGAAGTTGCAACTGAGATTTCAAAGCGCACCACGCTGTTCATGGTCTCCATGGGAGCGGGAACAGGCTGCGATTGCCAGTATCTTTTTGCCGAGGATGTGCTGGGCACAAATACGGGCCATTATCCCCGGCATGCCAAGCGCTACCGCGATTTCACGGCGGAATACGCCCGCCTCCAAAAGGAGCGCGTTGCGGCTTTTGCCGAATTTTCCCGGGATGTGAAGGCCGGCGCCTATCCGGAACCGCGGCACGAAGTGGCCATTGCACCGGGCGAGATGCAAAGCTTCAGGAAAATGCTTTCAGCGGCGCGTTCCTGACAATTAAAATTTTAAATAATGTTTTCATGCCGCATTTACCCTCTCCGCGTGGCGTAATTATTTTGAAAGACTGCACTGTCATGTTCGGGCAATAACCACGACATCATGACAGGCAGTGCATATGAGTGACCGCGACAGCGAAGCGATAGATCAGCGCGAGAAGGGCGTGCTTGAAGAAATCAACCGCCTGGCGCGGCCTTCAATGCCCCACACGGTGCAGAACATCCTGTGGGCCGCGGGCCTTGCCGGGCTATTCCTGTCAGTTTCCATTCTTGTCAGCGAGCAGGACCTCCGGCTCAGGGAACTGCTGGGCTATCTTGCCATTGCGGCCCTTGCGCTCACTCTCGGCGCCCTGTTTGTGACAGCGGCGCGGCGGCGCGCCACGGACCGCAGGATCATGGCGCTTACAACGACAATCGCCGCCCTGCAGCAGGCCCGGGCCCAGGCAGAGACGTCAAACCGCGCCAAATCAAGATTTCTTGCAACGATGAGCCATGAAATACGCACGCCGATGAACGGCATTCTCGGCATGATCGGGCTCCTGCGCGAAACCGAACTGACATCAGAACAGGAAAGCTACGCGCAGGCCGCCGATGCTTCCGGCCGGACGCTCATGTCCATCATCGATGAAATTCTCGATACTTCAAAAATTGAATCGGGCCGGCTTGACCTTGAGCGCAGCCCTTTTGACCTTTCCACGCTTGCCGAAAGCATGATCGAGCTTCTGGCGCCGCGCGCCCATGCAAAGGGAATTGAAATTTCCTGCCGCGTCACCAGCAATGTCCCCGCCATCATCATCGGCGACGAAACCCGGACCCGGCAAATCCTGTTCAACATCTGCGGCAACGCAATCAAGTTCACCGAGCAGGGCGGCGTGGCGCTGTTCATCGACTATGACAGCAAGGCCAAAGCGCTGACGCTGGATGTAACCGACACCGGCATTGGGTTGTCGCCCGGCGAGATCACCCGTATCTTTGACGAATATGCGCAGGCCAACAGCAATACGACGCGCCGCTTTGGCGGAACGGGACTGGGGCTTTCAATCAGCAAAAAACTTGTTGAGGGAATGGGCGGCAAGATCACCGTGTCGAGCAAGGCGGGGCGTGGCTCAAAATTCTCGATCACTCTTCCCTATGCCAAGGACGACGATGGCGAGTTGCAGGCAAAGCCACTTCTCGGCAGAACCTATGAAGTTGCGGCTCCGGCAGGTCCCATCCGGCAGCATCTTGAGGCCCTCCTCGTAGAACTCGGGGCGGCGGTGCGCATCATCTCCAGCGCCCAGGGGGTGCGGGAAGCGCTCTCGCCCAAAAGCGGGGACCGGTCGGCAATTCTCATATGCGATTCGTCCTTTGCAGCCGAACTTCGCAAGTGGGCGCAACAGAACCGGAAACCTGACGATTCCAAGCAGGTCTGGGTGCTGATGCAGGCTGAGCAGCGCCGCGCCTTGCGCGAGTTCCTGGTGCAACCCTTCGCCGGTTACCTGCTGAAGCCGTTCCGGAAAGTCACCGTTGCACGGCAACTGATCTCGCGTGACGCCCAGATGATAAGCGGCGCCGTCAAGGAACTCCGCCAGCTCGTCAAGAGGTCCAAGCCGGAACGGCCGCTCAATGTCATTCTGGCGGAAGATAATCCGGTGAATGCCCTGCTGGCCAAGACCATGCTGGAAAAGGCAGGCCATACGGTTCATCATGTCACCTCGGGTCTCCAACTGCTTTCGCTGCTGGGCAGCAAGAAAAAATTTGACCTGGCGGTCATGGATATTGAGATGCCGGAGCTTGACGGGCTGGAAACAACCCGGCGGGTCCGCGCCATGGAGCGGAAATCAGGCTCGGCCTTGCATTTGCCAATTCTGGCCCTCACCGCCAACGCGCGCCCGGAAAACTACCTGGAATGCATGGCGGCAGGCATGGACGGGCACCTGTCCAAGCCCTTTGACCGGCAGGACATGGAAGAGGCAATAGCCAAGATTCTGAGCTTAAAATCCGCCGCCTGACCCCGTCACCAAACTTTCATAATACTCCTGATTATGGCAGTTTGCCCCAATGACACCGGAGCCGCTATTGGACCGCCTTTCGCCTGCGCATGATTCCCTTGGAACCCGCAATGACCTGTGCGTTCGCCTGGCACGCAACGGGCAGGAAATCGCGACGGCACAGGAATTGCGGTTCAGCGTTTTCTATGAAGAACTGAAGGCAAATCCGGACGCTGCTTCGTTAAAATCCCGCCGGGATGCGGACCGGTTCGATGCGTTCTGCGACCATCTGATTGTGGTTCGCAGGATGGCAAAGAATGAGGTGGGACAGTTTAGTGTTGATGACGGTGAAATGGTGGGCACCTACCGCCTGCTGCGCCAATCGGTGGCTGAACAAAATGGCGGATTTTACACTCAAAGCGAATTTGACATCGCGCCGCTGCTTGCGGCAAAACCCACATTGAAATTTCTGGAGCTCGGAAGATCCTGTGTGCTGAAACAATACCGGACAAAGCCGGTGGTTGAGCTTCTCTGGCAGGGCATCTGGAACTATGTGAGGCGGCACCGACTGGACGTCATGCTGGGCTGTGCCAGCCTTGAGGGTATTGATCACAGGGTTCACGCACCGACCTTGAACTTCCTTGCCCTGAACTGCGCTGCTCCCGCTGAGTGGCGGGTGCGGGCCGTGCCCGAGCGCTATGTTGAAATGAAATCGGATGCCAGGAATTCCATTGAAGCCAAGGCGGCGCTGAAGGCTTTGCCGCCCCTGATCAAGGGATACCTGCGGCTGGGCTGCTACATCGGGGAAGGGGCGGTGATCGACCGGCAGTTCAACACCACCGACGTGCTCATTATCCTCCCCGTTTCAAACATCAATCCGCGCTACTTCACGCATTTCGGCCAGCCCGACGAAGCCATTACCTATTGATATCGAATGCGGCAATCGCCGCCAGGTTGACAATGTCGGTTGTGGTTGCAGACATGGAGGCGATTTGCACCGGCTTTGCAAGTCCGGTCAGCAGGGGTCCCACCACCGTGATGCCGCCGAGCTGCTGAAGCATTTTGGTTGAGATTGAAGCCGAATGGGCCGCCGGCATTACAAGGACGTTTGCCGGTGCGGTCAGGCGGCAAAACGGATAGAGCGCCATGGCATCACGAGAAAGCGCAACGTCGGCAGCCATCTCGCCATCATACTCAAAATCGACCTTGCGCTTGTCAAGGACGGTCACGGCATTTCTCACGTATTCGGCGCGGTCGCCGCGGGGATAGCCAAAAGTGGAATAGGACAGGAACGCCACGCGCGGCTCATAGCCGAAGCGCCGGGCCACGCCGGCTGCTTCCTGCGCGATATCGGCCAGTTCCTCCGCGGTCGGCAATTCGTGAATTGAAGTGTCGGCGATGAATACCGTCCGTCCACGGACGAGCGCCATCGACACGCCGATGGGGCGGTGCCCCGGGCGGTTGTCGATTGCCCGGCGCACGTTGTCGAGGGCCACGGAAAAATTGCGCGTGAGGCCGGTGACGAGCGCATCGGCATCGCCGAGGGCTACCATGCAGGAAGCGAAAACGTTGCGGTCCTGGTTCACCAATCGCTGGCAGTCGCGGAACAGGAAGCCATTGCGCTGCAGGCGTTCATATAGGAAGTTGGCATAGTCGACGTTTCTGTCGGTCAGCCTTGCATTGAGAATTTTTACATCTTCGTGCAGTTCGAGGCCGCTTGCAGCGAGGGTTTTTTCAATCTCGGCTTCGCGGCCAATGAGTATGGCGGTTCCCAATCCTACTGTTGCGTAAGTGTTGGCAGCGCGGATCATCCGGTCCTCTTCGCCTTCGGCGAAAACAACGCGCTTAGGTTTGGATCTCACCTGGTCATACACCGTCTGCAGGGTGCCTGCGATGGGATCGAGCCTGGCTGAAAGTTGCGCGGTGTATTCATCAATATCAGCCAGATGCTTGCGCGCCACGCCTGAATCCATGGCGGCCTTGGCCACGGCGACCGGAATTCTCGAGATAAGCCGCGGGTCGAAGGGAACCGGAATCAGATATTGCGGGCCAAAGGCAAGGCGCGAACCGTGATAGGCAGCAGCCACTTCATCGGGAACATCCTCGCGCGCCAGGCTTGCGAGGGCCTGTGCGGCGGCGATCTTCATTTCCTCGTTTATGGTGCGGGCCCGCACATCAAGGGCGCCGCGGAATATATAGGGGAAACCCAAAACATTGTTCACCTGGTTGGGATAGTCGGACCGGCCGGTTGCCATGATGGCGTCCGACCTGACCTTGGCGACCTCTTCAGGCAAGATTTCCGGATCGGGATTTGCCATGGCAAAGATGATCGGATTTTTCGCCATGCTCTTGACCATTGCCGGGGTCAGGGCGCCGGCAACCGACAGACCGAAGAAAACATCGGCGCCTTCCACGGCATCGGCCAGGCTCCGGGCTTTTGTGACTGTCGCATGGGCGGATTTCCACTGGTTCATGCCTTCAGTGCGGCCCTGGTAAACAACGCCTTTCGAATCCGCGAGGATCACGTTTCCAGCCGGAACGCCCATGGATTTTATCAGCTCAATGCAGGCGATGGCGGCGGCGCCCGCGCCATTGCAGACAAGCTTGAAATTCTTGATGTCGCGCTTGGTGATATGGAGCGCATTGATCAGCGCCGCCGTGGCGATGATGGCGGTTCCATGCTGGTCATCGTGGAACACGGGAATATCCATGATCTCGCGCAGGCGCTGCTCGATCATGAAGCACTCAGGGGCCTTGATGTCCTCCAGATTTATGCCGCCAAAAGAGGGGCCGAGGTAGCGCACGGCGCCGATAAATTCATCGACATCCTTGGTGTCAACCTCGAGATCAATGGAATCGACATCGGCAAAGCGCTTGAAGAGGACGGCCTTGCCTTCCATGACGGGTTTGGAGGCGAGCGCCCCCAGGTCGCCAAGGCCCAGAATGGCGGTGCCATTGGTGATGACGGCGACGAGATTGCCCTTGGCCGTATAGTCATAGGCGGCATCGGGATTTTCAGCGATGGCGCGGACCGGCACCGCAACGCCCGGACTATAGGCCAGCGACAAATCACGCTGGGTTGCCATGGGCTTTGTCGGATTGATCTCAATCTTGCCGGGTTTTCCCATGCTGTGAAATTCAAGGGCTTCTTCATCGGTAATGGACGGCTTCCGGCTGACTTTTTTATCGCTGCTCATTGATACTCATTTCGTGCATACCCTGCTGCGGGGCGCAGACTAGAGGGAGCGCAGGCAATGCTCAAGCCTCTAAATTCAGCAAATATAGGGGGTGACAGTCTTGCCCCGGTATCTGTTATAAAACCGCCATGAACGAGATGGCGACGATGACAGGGACACCTGGCGGGGCGGAGCGCCCAACGCCGATGATGGCCCAGTTCCTTGAAATCAAGGCAGCCCATCCCGGCTTCCTGCTGTTTTACCGCATGGGCGATTTTTATGAAATGTTCTTCGATGACGCGGAAACGGCATCGCGGGCCCTGGGGATTGCGCTCACCAAGCGCGGCAAGCATCTCGGTGCTGACATTCCCATGTGCGGCGTGCCGGTCCATGCGGCGGAGCAATATCTGCAGAAGCTGATACGCCTTGAACACCGCGTGGCCGTCTGCGAGCAGATGGAAGACCCGCAGGAGGCAAAACGGCGTGGCGGCAAATCCGTTGTCCGCAGAAGCGTCATAAGGCTGGTCACGCCGGGCACCCTTACGGAAGATACGCTGCTTGAATCGCGGACCAGCAACTATATCGCAGCCCTTGCCGTCACCCGGGGCACACAAGAGATGGCGCTTTCCTGGGCCGAGATTTCTTCCGGCGAATTTTCCGTCTTGCTCACCGACCCCAAACGGCTGGCGGCGGAATTGGCGCGGCTGGAACCGCGCGAGATTGTTTTCAGCGATAGCCTGCGGAGCGATAAAGCTATCGAAGGAATTTTGGAGGCAAGCGGCATTCCGTTGAGCCCGCAACCCGCCTCGCGCTTTGACAGCACAACGGCGGAGAAACGCCTCAGGGACCATTTCGGGGTTCTGGCTTTTGACGGCTTCGGGGCTTTTTCGCGCGCGGAGATCGCAAGCCTAGGCGGTCTTTTGGATTACATTCTGCTGACGCAGGTCGGGAAAGTTCCGCATCTCCGCATTCCCCGCAAGGAAGAGGGACAAGCGGGACTGCAAATTGATGCAGCAACGCGGGCCAACCTGGAACTCACCCGCAAGCTTTCGGGCGAGAAAGAAGGAAGCCTTCTTTCGGTCATTGACTTCACGGTCACGGCGGCAGGGGCTCGGTTACTGGCAAGCCGGCTTGGGCAACCCCTTAACCAGGTTGCGGCAATTGAGGCGCGCCTCGATGAGGTCAGCCATTTTGAAGCGATGCCCGAGCTTAAGGACAGTCTGCGGCGCAGGCTTCAATCGATGCCGGACCTTGAGCGCGCCCTGGGGCGCCTGACGCTTGGCCGCGGTGGCCCACGCGACCTCGCCGCCATCCGCGATGGCTTGAAATGTGCTGAAGCCATCGGCGATCTCTTGGATATCAACAATCCGCTGAACCAGCTTCCGGCAAATCTTGCGGCGGCGAGAAGCATCATCAAGAATCTGCCGCATCATCTGGTGCAGCGCCTGGAGGACGGGCTTTCCGACACGCTGCCCATGCTGGCGCGTGACGGCAATTTCGTCAGGCGAGGCTTTAGCCCGGACCTCGACAGTGCGCGCACCTTGCGCGACGATACGCGGCAGGTCATCGCCGACCTGCAGGCTCGTTACGCCGAGACCGTCGGTATCAAGAACCTGAAGATCCGCCACAACAACATGATCGGTTATTTCATCGAAGTGGCCACGCCGAATGCGGCAACACTGAGCGATGAAAAATTCGAGGCTCAATTCATCCACCGCCAAACCATTGCCAATACCACCCGGTTTACCACCCTTGAGCTTTCACAACTCGAACAGCGCATTGCCTCGGCGGCCGAACGGGCGCTCGCCATTGAACTTGAAGCCTTCAACGGCTTTGTCGAAAACGTCGGGGCCGAGAGAGAAAACATTTCAAATATCGCCGCGGCCCTTGCAGCACTTGATGTGGCCTCATCCTTGTGTGAACTGGCCCAGAGCAGCCGCTATGTGCGCCCACTTGTTGATCGCTCACGCAGCTTCAAGATCGATGGCGGCCGGCACCCGGTGGTGGAACGGGTTCTGCAGAAACGCGGCGAAAGTGCTTTCATTGCCAATGACTGCGATCTCTCGGCCCAGAACCACCGGCTGTGGCTGCTGACCGGGCCTAATATGGCCGGTAAATCCACGTTTCTGCGGCAAAACGCCCTCATCGCCATTCTGGCGCAGATGGGCTCCTATGTGCCCGCCAGAAGCGCCCATATCGGCATTGTTGACCGCCTTTTCAGCCGTGTAGGCGCTGCCGACGATCTGGCGCGGGGGCGCTCGACATTTATGGTGGAAATGGTGGAAACCGCTGCAATCCTCAATCAGGCAACGGAACATTCCCTAGTTATCCTGGACGAGATTGGCCGCGGAACCTCGACCTTTGACGGCCTGTCGATTGCCTGGGCCACGGTCGAGCACCTGCATGAGAGCAACCGCTGCCGCACCCTGTTTGCCACGCATTACCATGAACTGACGACCCTTGCGGCACGCCTTGATGGCCTTCATAACGCCACCGTCAAGGTGCGGGAATGGAAGGGCGACGTGATATTTCTCCATGAGGTCACAGGCGGAGTGGCGGACCGGTCCTACGGCATTCAGGTTGCAAAGCTGGCGGGACTGCCGCACGCGGTTACGGAGCGCGCCGCAACCATCCTGTCGCAACTTGAAAAAAGCGAACAGGCCTTCAAGCGCAAGACGCTTGTTGACGACTTGCCGCTGTTTTCCGCCCTGCAAACATCACCCAACGCGTCTGCTCAACCCAAGAACGACGAAATCCGCGAGATGCTGGCGTCCGCCAGGCCGGATGAGTTGAGTCCCCGCGATGCATTGGCGTTCCTCTATGCCCTAAAGGCGAAAGCAGCCGAAGCGCAATGAAATCCAAAGCCATTCAACATCCGGAGCGGCTGATTGACGCCGTGGCGTTGCGCGCGACACTGAACGGGATTGTTGCCGCTCCATCTTTCGATATCGCAAAAATCCGCCCGACGATTGTCGAGGCCCTCAAGTCCGTCCTGAAATCCGCAAGGACAGAGGCGGAGAACCGCCTTTGCAATGACGGCAAGGGCACGCAATGCGCGAAAAATCTCGCCTATGTCCAGGATGAAATCATCCGCACGCTCTATGAGTTTTCCAGGGAGAAAATTTATCCGCGGGCAAACGCCAGCGAGCTGCAGGAAGTTGCCATCATCGCGACCGGCGGTTATGGGCGCGGCACGCTGGCGCCCGGTTCCGACATTGACCTTCTGTTCCTGCTGCCGGGAAAGCAGAATGAAACCAGCGGGCGGCTGATCGAGTTCATTCTCTATACGCTGTGGGACATGCGCCTGAAGGTCGGCCACGCGACACGCAGCACTGAGGAATGCATCCGGCTGGCCAAGACCGACAATACCATCCTCACCTCCATTCTCGAGGCGCGATTCATTTGCGGGAACGAACGGCTCAGCAAGAGCATGCAGTTTCATTTCCGCCGCGACATTGTGCAGGCGGGCGCCCGGAAATTCGTGGCCGACAAGCTTGCCGAACGCGATGTGCGCCTGGCCAAGAGCGGCGAAAGCCGTTACCTGGTCGAACCTGACTTGAAGGACGGCAAGGGCGGCCTCCGCGATCTCCATACGCTGTTCTGGATCGCAAAATTTCTTTACGACACAAATTCTCCGGAAGAACTTGCCGACAAGGGCGCATTCACCCATGAGGAGCTGTCGCGGTTCCAGAAATGCGAGGATTTCTTGTGGGCGGTGCGCTGCCATTTGCATTTCATTTCGGGGCGCGGCGAGGACCGCCTGAGTTTTGACCGCCAGTCGGAGCTTGCAAGCCGTCTTGGCTATCAGTCCCATGCGGGACTGAAAAATGTCGAGCGCTTCATGAAGCATTATTTTCTGATCGCCAAGGAAGTGGGCGATCTCACCCGCATTTTCTGCGCCAGCCTGGAAGCAAAACAGGTGAAGGACATTCCAGTCCTGAGCCGCGTCATGGGGCGGTTCAGACCGAAGCCTGTAGTGAAGATTCCGGAAAACAAGAATTTCCAGATTGAAAGCGGGCGCCTCACTCTTGTAAAGCCAACGGTATTCCGTGATGATCCGGTCAATCTCCTGCGCCTGTTTTCAGTGGCCAGCACCTATAGTGCCGAAATTCATCCCGATGCCCTCAAGACAGTGCGGAAATCGCTTTCCCTGATCGACAAGGAGCTTTGCAACAATCCGGAAGCCAATGCCCTGTTCCTCGACATGCTGATCAACAGCGACTCGTCGGAAACATTGCTGCGCATGATGAATGAAGCGGGGGTGCTGGGCCGCTTCATTCCGGAATTCGGCAAGGTCGTGGCGATGACGCAGTTCAACATGTATCACCACTATACGGTGGACGAGCATCTCATCCGCGCCGTTGGCATTCTGGCTGCTCTTGAGAAGGGGCGATTGTCGGAGGACCATCCGCTTTCGGCGGTCCTTTTTCCAACGCTCAAGAGCCGCCGCTCGCTTTATGTGGCAACGCTTCTGCACGACATCGCCAAGGGGCGCGAAGAGGACCACTCCATCGCCGGGGAGCGCATCGCACGCGCCCTTGGTCCGCGCTTTGGCCTTACGCCTGAAGAAACGGAAACGGCGGCCTGGCTTGTCCGCCATCACCTGCTGATGAGCGAAACAGCCCAGATGCGCGATCTCAATGACTTCAAGACCATTCTGGATTTCACCGCGATTGTGCAAAGCCCGGAAAGGCTGAAGCTTCTGCTGATCCTGACAGTCGTTGACATCCGCGCCGTTGGGCCCGGCGTCTGGAACGGCTGGAAAGGCCAGCTCCTGCGCACGCTCTATGCGGAAGCGGAACCGGTGCTTACCGGGGGCCACACGGGGAGCTCACGCCAGGAGAGGATCAAGGAAGCGCAAGCAGCTTTTCTGGCGCATTTTCCGCAATGGTCGGAAAGCCAGATCAGAGACTGCCACATCGCGCCACTATGATGCCTATTGGCTGAATGTCAGCCTCGAAAAGCAAGATCGCCCACCAGGCGCTGATCGACAGGTCATCGCCCCGGGACATCGTGACCGAAGTTCACACCGATGCCTTCACGGCCATCACCGAGCTCACAATCTATGCGCCGGATCATCCGCGCCTGCTGGCGCTCATCACGGGCGCCTGTGCGGCGGCGAATGCCAACATCATGGGGGCCCAGATCTTCACGACCACTGACGGGATGGCGCTTGATACCATTCTCATCCAACGGGAGTTTTCCACGGAGGATGATGAACAGCGCCGGGCCGAACGGGTTACGGAAATCATCCGCATGGCCTTGCAGGGAAAAATGCGGCTGAAGGATGCGGTTGCCGGCGCCACCCAGCAGCGGTCGCGCCTCAAGGCCTTCTCGGTTGCGCCGCGGGTCATCATCGACAACCAATCGTCAAACCGTTTCACGGTGATCGAGATCAACGGGCTTGACCGGATCGGTCTGCTTTACAACCTTACCGAGGCGCTGTTTCATTTGAGCCTGAACATTGCTTCGGCCCACATCACCACCTTTGGCGAAAAGGCCATCGACGTATTCTATGTCACGGACCTCACCGGCGACAAGATTCTCAACCCGGCGCGGCATGCGCAAATTGAACGGGAACTGATGAAGGTTCTGGCGCCCCTGCCGGAAAGGCTTGCAAACTCCGCATGAATCAGTGGAAGGAAGGGCCTTAACTTGGGTATTGAGACATGTCGCTCCTGAAATCGGCAGCAACCGTCGGCGGGTTTACCCTGCTTAGCCGGCTGCTTGGCTTTGTGCGCGACCAGCTCATCGCCTTCACGCTGGGAACCGGGCCCGTCGCTCAAGCTTTTTTTGTGGCCCAAAGATTTCCAAACATGTTTCGCGCCCTGTTTGCCGAAGGGGCTTTCAATTCCGCCTTTGTGCCGCAGTTTGCCCGGCGCATCGAGGGCGAGGGGCAAAGTGCGGCGCACAGGTTTGCAGTCGAGATATTTTCTGCCTTGCTGGCCTGGCTCCTGGTGTTCACGGCCGTTGCGATGATCGCCATGCCCTGGCTCATCTATGTCATAGCCCCAGGGTTTTCGCAGGACGCGCAGAAGCTGCAGCTGACGGTTGATCTGACGCGGATTTGCTTTCCCTATCTGCTCTTCATGTCGCTTACGGCGCTGCAATCCGGGGTGCTTAACAGCCTCAACCGGTTTACGGCAGCTGCGGCGGCACCCATTCTTCTCAATGTATTCATGATCCTTTCAGTCTTGATTTCATGGATTTTCGATACGGGTGACAGCGCCCTAACCGGATACATCCTTGCCGCAGGCGTTTCCGTGGCAGGCGTCGCGCAATTCCTGCTGCTGGCATTCGTCTGCAGGCGCGCCGGAATGCCGCTCGTTCCGAAATGGCCGGAATTTTCACCTGACGTCAAACGCGTGCTGGCGCTCTCAATTCCTGGAATAATTTCGGGCGGAATCATGCAGATCAACCTGCTCGTCGCCACCGTCATCGCCACAAGCATAGACCGTGCGGTGGCCTACCTCTATTATGCGGACCGGCTTTACCAGCTTCCGCTTGGCGTCATTGTCGTGGCAATCGGCGTGGTCTTGCTGCCGGATCTGTCGCGCAAGCTCCGTGCGGGCGATGATCGTGCCGCGCTTGAACAGCCAGAACCGGGCGCTGGAGCTCTCGCTGTTTCTAACCGTTCCCGCCGCGATTGCCCTGATGGCCATTCCGGTGCCGATCATTCGCACGGTTCTTGAACATGGCGCATTCACTGCGACCGATACGCTTGCGGTGGCCCCCACGGTGCTGGCCTTTGCAACCGCACTTCCCGCCTTTGCCATGACCAAGGTGTTCCAGCCCGGCTTCTATGCCCGGGAAGACACCAGGACACCGATGCGTTTTGCGGTCATTTCGGTGGCGATCAATATTGCGGCGAGCCTGCTGCTGTCGCGCTGGTACGGCCATGTCGGCATTGCGGCTGCAACCTCCATCGCGGCCTGGGCCAATGCCATCCTTCTTGCCACTGCCTTGACGCGGCGCGGCCATTACCGGCTGGATGACCGCCTGAAGGCAAGGCTGCCGCGAATCCTTTTGTGCGGCGTGGTAATGGGGTTGCTGCTGCTGCTCGGCCTGTGGTTCCTGCAGGAGAATTTCACGGAAACCGCAAGCTTCTCCAGCGCTGCCTGGGGATTGCTTGTTCTCATAGCTGGCGGTGCCGCCGTTTACTTTGCCCTGGCCCATTTTTCGGGCGCCATGAGCCTTGCGGAGATGCGTGCCGTCACAAAACGCTAACTCTTTTCAAGCCGTGCAATTGCAGGCATAAGGCGGCCTGACCAGTCCACAGGATTTCCTTGATGACCACTTTCACCCCACGGGTTTTCTCCGGCATGCAGCCTACGGGCAATTTGCACCTCGGCAATTATCTGGGCGCCATGCTGAACTGGATCAAACTGCAGGAAACCCAGGAATGCATCTATTGCGTGGTCGACATGCATGCCATCACCCTGTGGCAGGAGCCGAAAGAGCTGCACAAGGCCATTCTTGAAGTGACGGCGGCCTATCTGGCTTGCGGGCTTGATCCCAAGCGCTCGATCATTTTCAACCAGAGCCAGGTGCAGGAACATGCGGAACTGGCCTGGATCTTCAACTGCGTGGCGCGCATGGGCTGGCTCAACCGGATGACCCAGTTCAAGGAAAAGGCCGGCAAGGACAAGGAGCAGGCCTCGGTGGGGCTCTATGTTTATCCCAACCTCATGGCGGCGGATATCCTGGCCTACAAGGCAACCCATGTGCCGGTGGGCGAAGACCAGAAGCAGCATCTGGAACTGGCGCGCGACATCGCGGGCAAGTTCAACCTGGATTTCGGCGATGCCATCAGCGCCGCCGGCTACAATGGCGATTTCTTCCCGCAGCCGGAGCCCTTCATCATCGGACCCGCCACCCGCGTCATGTCGCTGCGCGATGGGGCGAAGAAAATGTCGAAGTCGGATCCTTCCGACCTGTCGCGCATCAATCTGTCCGATGATGCCGAAACGATTGCCCGCAAAATCCGCAAGGCCAAGACCGATACGGACGGCCTGCCTTCGGAAGCGGCCGGGCTTAAGGGGCGGCCGGAGGCCGATAACCTGACCGGCATCTATGCGGCGCTTTCCGGAAGCTCGGTTGACCAGGTTCTGGGGCAATTCGGTGGCGGGCAGTTTTCACGGCTGAAGGAGGCATTGGCCGAACTGGCGGTTGCCAAGCTTGGCCCCATAGGCCGGGAAACCAAGCGGTTGCAGGCGGATCCTGGCCATGTCGAGGGCATTCTGGCGGATGGCTCGGCCCGGGCGAGGGCCCTTGCGGCGCCAATCTTAAGGGAAGTGCGTAAAATTGTCGGTTTTGTCGTTTCTTGAGGCGACGCAACAGTTTGAAATGATTCCAAACTAGCCTATATAGAGGGTCAGAGGACAGACATGTTTATTCAGACCGAAGCCACTCCAAACCCCGCCACCCTGAAGTTCATTCCGGGAAAACCCGTGCTGCCCGGCTCTACGCGCGAATACCGCGCGGCGGACGAGGCGGAAGACTGCGCCCTGGCCCAGCAGCTGTTCACGGTTTCCGGCGTTTCCGGCGTATTCCTGGGCCAGGATTTCATCACGGTCAGCAAGAGCGACGGCGAATGGCAGCACCTGAAGCCCGCCATCCTCGGCCATATCATGGACCACTACCTGTCGAATTCACCCATGCTGGTGGGCGAGAAGCCCATTAGCCGTGACCGACAGCGGCGAGTTTTATGAGGAGTCGGACAAGGCCATTGTCGGCACCATCAAGGAACTGCTGGAAACCCGCGTCCGGCCTGCGGTTGCCCAGGACGGCGGCGACATCACTTTTCATGGTTTCAAGGAAGGCGTGGTCTTTCTCAACATGAAGGGCTCGTGTGCTGGCTGCCCGAGTTCAACCGCCACGCTCAAGCACGGCATTGAAAACCTGTTGCGGCACTTCGTTCCGGAAGTCACCGAGGTCCGGCCGGTTTAAATCTACCGGTTTTTGAAAACAGGCTTCCGCTTTTCAACGAAGGCGGACATGCCTTCCTTTTGATCTTCCAGCGCGAACATTGAATGCATGAGGCGGCGCTCAAAACGCAGGCCTTCGGCAAGGCTCGTTTCGAAGGCGCGGTTCACCGCCTCCTTCGCCATCATCACAACGGGCTGGGAGAAAGTCGCGATTTTCGCGGCGGTCGCCACGGCCTCGTCCAGCAACTTGTCGGGCGCAACGATGCGCGACACCAGCCCGCAGCTCTCGGCCTCGGCGGCTTCCATCAATCGACCGGTCAGAATCATTTCCATGGCTTTCGCCTTGCCGATGGAGCGCGCCAGCCTTTGCGTGCCGCCGGACCCCGGAATAATTCCCAAAGTAATTTCCGGCAGGCCGAATTTCGCCGTGTCGGCGGCAATGATGAAATCGCACATGAGGGCCAGTTCGCAGCCGCCGCCCAGGCAATAGCCGGAAACGGCAGCGATCATGGGTTTGCGGAATTCCGAAACCTTGTCCCAGGTCGACAGGAAGTTGCCGAGATAGACATCGGTAAAGCTCATGTCCTTCATTTCCCGGATATCGGCGCCGGCGGCAAAGGCCTTGTCACTGCCTGCGATAATCACACAGCCAATGGCGGCATCTTCCTGAAAATCCGAAAGGGCGTAGATTGAGCTCATCAATGAGTTGGGCGTTCAGGGCATTCAGCGCCTTGGGCCGGTTGAGGGTGATGATCCCCACCGCATCCCGGGTCTCGCTGATGATATTTTCATAGGCCATTGGCATTTCCTATTTCTGGCAGGACGGACAGTAAAAGGTCGAGCGTCCGGACTGCACTATACGACGGATGGTACCACGGCAACCCGGGGTTTGGCATTTTTCGCCGGCCCGGTCATAAACCGCAAAGCGCTGCTGAAAGGCGCCCGCGCTGCCGTCGGTTGAGGAAAAATCCCGCAATGTGGAGCCACCCGCCGCAATGGCCTCGTTCAGGATATCGCGGACATGGCGGACAACATCATTGAGGCGGGCATCATGCGTGTTCTTCCGGACCAGGGTTCCCGCCTTGCGCCGGGGTGAAAGACGGCTGCGATGCAGAACTTCGCTCACATAGATGTTGCCGAGGCCTGCAATGATCCGCTGATCGAGCAGGGCGGCTTTCAGGGGAGCGGATTTCTTCCTGAACTGGCCTGCCAAAAAATCGGCGCTGAACTCATTGCCGAGGGGCTCCACGCCGATATCCTTCAGCAGCCTGTGGCTTGCCATTTCATTTTCATGAAGCAGGTCCATGACGCCGAAACGGCGATGATCGGTGTAGACAATTTGCACGCCATTATCGAGCCGGAAGACCACATGGTCGTGGGGACCGGAACCGGCGCCATCGGCCCCCTGTTCAAAATAAAATTCGCCCAGATTGTTTGGCCGGGCGTTTTCATCCAGAACCGTAAAACGCCCGGTCATGCCGAGATGGATCAAGAGGCATTGGCCATTATCAAGGTTAACCAGAATATACTTGGCCCGGCGCTGCAGGCCCACGACCTGCCTGCCCTTCAATCGGGCGGCGAAGCCCGCCGGAAAGGGAAAGCGAAGGCCGGCGCGGCGAAGTTCCACGCCGGCAATGGAACGGCCAATGAGGACCGGGCTTAATCCGCGCATAACAGTTTCGACTTCGGGAAGTTCCGGCATGATTATTAAGCAATAAGCGTTAAGCCGCCACACTGGCAATAGAACTCATGAAACCTTTGGTTTATGATGGCTCCATGGTTGAACCGGTTGAAAATGACGTGGACTTCGGCTTTCGCCGGGTGGGCGAAAACGAGAAGCAGGGCCTGGTAAACGAGGTCTTTTCCAAGGCCGCGGAACGCTATGACCAGATGAATGACCTGATGTCCGGGGGCTTGCACCGGTTCTGGAAGGACGATCTGGTCACGATGCTCAACCCGCCGCGAAAACCGGCGCCCTTCAAGGTGCTTGATGTGGCGGGCGGCACCGGCGACATCGCTTTCCGCATTGCCCGGGCTGGCGGTTCTGGAACCCATGTGACGGTTGCCGATATTTCGCCCGAGATGGTGCATGAGGGCAAGAAACGGGCGGAGCGCGAAGGCCTGCTCGACCGCTGTGACTTCACCGTGGGCAATGCCGAAAGCCTGGCTTTTCCCGACCGGAGCTTTGATGCCTATACAATCGCCTTTGGCATTCGCAATGTCACCCATATTGACCGGGCCCTGGCGGAAGCGCACCGCGTGCTGAAGCCCGGCGGGCATTTTCTCTGCCTGGAATTTTCCCATGTCGACATGGCGCTGCTCGAGAAAGCCTATGACGCGTTTTCATTCACGGTCATTCCAGCGGTCGGCAAGGTCGTCACCGGCGATGGCCAGCCCTATCGCTACCTCGTCGAGAGCATCCGCAAATTTCCCAAGCAGGATGACTTCAAGGCCATGATGGATGCGGCAGGCTTTGCCCGCACAAGCTATCGCAATCTCTCGGGCGGGATTGTCGCCATTCATTCGGGCTGGCGGATTTGATGATTTCAACGGTGAAAAATATCTGGCGGCTGGCCCGCGCCGGACGGACCATGGCGCGCTATGATTTTTTCCTGCAGCCCGACCAGGTTTCCGATCTGCCATGGTTTGCACGGGCGCTTCTCAAGACCGCCAAATTTGGCGCGGCCGCACCAATCGTTGATTCCGGCAGCCGGGTGACCGCAGCGCTTTCGTCGCTTGGGCCGAGCTACATCAAGCTTGGGCAATTCCTCTCCACCCGCCCGGACGTGATCGGCGCCAAGCGGGCCTTTGAATTGAAATCCCTGCAGGACCGCCTGCCGCCCTTCAGCATGGCGGAAGCGCGCGAGACCATCCAGCACAATCTCGGCCAGAGCGTTGAAGAGCTGTTCACGGAGTTTGGCGAGCCGGTTGCCGCCGCATCGATTGCGCAGGTTCACAAGGCCCTGACAAAAGATGGCGAGCAAGTCGCCGTCAAGATTCTGCGCCCCGGGGTCGAGAAACGTTTTGCCGATGATCTTTCGAGTTTCTTTTTTGCGGCGCGGATGATGGAGCGGTTCTCACGCGAGGCACAACGCTTGCGCCCCGTGGCCGCGGTTGAAATGCTTGAGCATTCCATGAAGCTCGAACTTGACCTGCGCATGGAGGCTTCGGCCATTTCGGAAATGGCCAAGGCCACCGCCGATGACCCGAACTTCCGCCTGCCAACCGTCAACTGGCCGCTCACCGCCCGCCAGGTTCTGACGACCGAATGGATTGACGGCACGCCCATTTCGGATATCGCAACCCTGAGGGCGAAGGGCTTTGATCTCAAGGCCCTGGGTGACAACATCATCCAGAGCTTCCTGCGCCATGCCATCCGCGACGGCTTCTTTCATGCGGATATGCATCAGGGAAATCTTTTCGTCGATGCCAACGGCCATCTCGTGGTGGTTGACTTCGGCATCATGGGCAGGCTCAGCGAAGGCGACCGCCTGTTCCTCGCTGAAATTCTTTATGGCTTCATCACGCGGGACTACACGCGGGTTTCGCAGGTGCATTTCGATGCGGGCTATGTGCCGCGCGACCAGGATGTGGCCGATTTCGCCCAGGCGCTGCGCGCCATCGGCGAGCCCATCATGGGCCTTGCGGCAAATGAAATTTCCATGGCGCGGCTTTTGACCCAGCTTTTTGAGGTGACCGGGCAGTTCAACATGGTGACCCAGCCGCAGCTCCTGCTGCTGCAAAAAACCATGGTTGTGGTCGAAGGGGTGGCCCGCACCCTTAATCCGGAACTCAACATGTGGGTCACCGCCGAACCGGTGGTGCGGAGCTGGATTGAACGAAAATTAGGGCCTATCGGCAAGCTGGAGGGTGCCGTGCAAAGTGCCGCTTCGCTGGGCCGCCTGGCCTCCATGCTGCCTGATGTTGTCACTGAAATCGTGCAATCCGGCAGCATCAAGCTCGACACCGACACGACAAACCGCATTGCCATCGCCCACCACCATGCCAACCGCTTCCAGCGCTATGCTGTCATGGCAGGGGCGGCTGCGCTGGTGGCAATTGCCCTCAAACTCGTCCTTTAAGAAAGAGCGTTTAATCGCTACATTGGCATCATGACCGCTGTCTCCGGAAAAACCATACTTCTCATCATTGGGGGCGGAATTGCCGCCTATAAATCCCTTGAATTGATCCGTCTTTTGACGGGCAAGGGAGTGGCGGTGCGCACCATCATGACCAAGGCGGCGGAAGAATTCGTGACGCCCCTGTCGGTTGCCAGCCTCACCAGGCAAAAGGTTCACACCGCCCTTTTCAACCTCACCGACGAAGTTGAAATGGGCCATATTGAGCTGTCGCGCGCCGCCGACCTGCTGGTCGTGGCGCCCGCCACGGCGGACCTGATGGCCAAGATGGCCCATGGCCAGGCCAATGACCTCGCTTCAACGACGCTGCTTGCCACGGACAAGCCGGTGCTGATCGCGCCCGCCATGAATGTGCGGATGTGGCACCACGCGGCAACCCAGCGCAATCTTCAGCAACTGAAGCGTGACGGCATTCTTCTTGTCGGCCCCAATGAAGGCGACATGGCCTGCGGCGAATATGGGCTGGGCCGCATGGCGGAGCCTGCCGAAATCGTTGCGGCCATCGAAGCGGCCTTAGCTCCGAGGGCGCAACCCCTCAAGGGCAAGAAGGTGCTGATCACCGCAGGGCCCACGCGCGAGGCCATTGATCCGGTGCGCTATATTTCCAATTATTCTTCCGGCAAGCAGGGCTATGCCATTGCGGCTGCGGCGGTGGCGCTTGGGGCTGAAACGGTTCTGGTGTCGGGACCTGTGGACCTGCCAATTCCTCCCGGCGTGCAGATGATTCCGGTGACAAGTGCTGTTGAAATGCTGGCGGCCAGCGAGCGGGAGCTTCCCAGTGACATTGCCATCTTCACCGCAGCGGTTGCCGATTGGCGCGTGGCGGAGGAGAAAGGCCAGAAGATCAAGAAAGACAAGAGCGGCATGCCTTCGCTGCAACTGGTGGAAAATCCCGATATCCTGCAGACCATCGCCAAGCGCGCGTCAAAGCGGCCAAAGCTGGTTGTCGGTTTTGCGGCGGAAACTGAAAACCTCGTGGAGAATGCCCGCGAGAAGCTCAAGAAAAAAGGCTGTGACCTGATTGTCGCCAATGATGTGAGCAAGGAGCGCGGGGTTTTTGGCGGCGATAAAAACACCGTGCAGCTTGTTTCAGCTTCTGGCGTCGAAAGCTGGGAGCTTCTGTCGAAACAGGATGTGGCGCAGCGTTTGATGGCGCAACTCGCAAAGCAACTATCAACAGGCAAGGCATGACGCCGTTGCGGATCATGCGGCTGGCCAATGGCGAGAACTTGCCGCTGCCCGCCTATGAATCACCGGGTGCCGCCGGCATGGATCTTCGTGCCGCTGAAGATACGGTGCTGAAACCCGGCGCGCGCTTTCTGATGCCAACGGGTTTTGCCATCGCCCTTCCTGATCACCATGAGGCGCAGGTGCGGCCCCGGTCCGGACTTGCGGTCAAGCATGGGGTTACGGTTCTGAATGCACCGGGCACGATCGACAGCGACTACCGCGGCGAGATCAAAGTGCCCCTGATCAATCACGGCACGGCAGATTTCATCATCAAGCGCGGCGACCGCATTGCCCAGATGATTGTGGCCGCCGTTGCGCGCGCGACATTGCAAGAGGTCGCGGCTCTCGATGACACGGCGCGGGGCAACAATGGCTTTGGCTCGTCAGGAGTCCGCTGATGGCGCTGTCCCCGGATGAACTTGAACGCTACGCCCGGCACATCGTGATGCCTGAGGTTGGCGGGCCGGGGCAAGCCAAGCTCATCAACGCGAAGGTTCTGGTCATTGGGGCCGGGGGCCTTGGCGCGCCGGCGCTGCTCTATCTCGCGGCGGCGGGCGTTGGCACCATCGGCATTTGCGACAACGACACGGTGAGCCTTTCAAATCTCCAGCGGCAGGTTGTCCATACAACTGCGCGGTGGGCGAACACAAAACAAAAAGCGCCAAGGCGACTTTGGAGGCGATCAATCCGCATCCCAAAATTATCGAGCATCGCCTGCGCCTTGATGCTTCAAACGCGCTCGACATCATCCGGCAGTATGACATCGTTGCCGATGGCTGCGATAATTTCCCCACACGGTTTCTGGTCAGTGACGCCTGCTACTTTGCCAAGAAACCTTTGGTCTCCGCCGCCGTGGGCCAGTTCGACGGGCAGATTTCGACCTTCAAGCCTTACGAAAAGGCGCCCTCGGGCGAACCGTGGCCCACCTATCGCTGCTTCATTGGCGAGCTTCCGGAACGGGGGCTTTTCCCGGCCTGCGAAGAGGTGGGCATTCTGGGGGCGCTTCCCGGCATCGTGGGCTCCATGCAGGCCATGGAAGTGATCAAGGAAATCCTCGGGATCGGCGACAGCCTGGCGGGCCGTCTGGTGATGTATGATGCGCTGGCCACGCGGTTTTATGAAACCAGGCTGTCGTGGAACCCGGAAAATCCCCTCACCGGCCGCAAGCCCACGATCACCTCGCTGCAATCCCAGAACTACATTTGAGAATATAAAGAAATCTTTATGTCCTTATTGCAAGGCTGCTGCGACGCCTGCTATAGGCACGGGCTTCAATCGTTAATTTCCCTGTTTGGAGCACACCTCATGGCCGCTTTCACCGATTATCATGTTGCCGACATCAAGCTTGCCGATTGGGGCCGCAAGGAGCTCGACATGGCCGAGGTTGAAATGCCGGGCCTGATGTCCACCCGGGAAGAGTATGCCAAGGCCCAGCCCCTGAAGGGGGCGCGCATTTCCGGCTCGCTCCACATGACGATCCAGACCGCGGTTCTGATCGAAACCCTGAAGGCCCTTGGCGCCGACATCCGCTGGGCCTCCTGCAACATCTATTCAACCCAGGACCATGCGGCCGCGGCAATCGCCGCTGCAGGCATTCCGGTTTTTGCCTTCAAGGGCGAGACGCTCAAGGAATACTGGCAATACACCGCAAAGATTTTCGACTGGGCCGACGGCCAGACGACCAACATGATCCTTGATGATGGCGGCGATGCCACGCTTTACATTCTGCTGGGAGCGCGAGCCGAAACGGATCCAAAGCTCATTGCCTTCCCCAAGAGCGAGGAAGAGGAATGCCTCTATGCCGAGATCGCCAAGCGCCTGAAGGCCAGCCCCGGCTGGTTCAGCAAGGTGCGCGCCTCGATCATTGGCGTTTCCGAGGAGACCACCACCGGCGTTCACCGCCTTTATGAACTGCAGAAGAAGGGCGAGCTTCCCTTCCCCGCCATCAACGTGAACGACAGCGTCACCAAGTCGAAATTCGACAACAAGTATGGCTGCCGGGAATCGCTGGTGGATGCCATCCGGCGCGGCACGGACGTGATGATGGCCGGCAAGGTGGCGGTTGTCCTGGGCTATGGCGACGTGGGCAAGGGTTCAGCACTTTCGCTTCGCGGTGCCGGGGCCCGCGTGGTGGTGACCGAGGTTGATCCCATCTGCGCGCTGCAGGCGGCGATGGACGGCTATTCGGTGCAAACCCTGTCGGACGTGGTGGCTAATGCCGATATTTTTGTCACCGCCACCGGCAACAAGGACGTCATCACGGTCGATGACATGAAGCAGATGAAGGACATGGCGATTGTCTGCAACATCGGCCATTTCGACAATGAAATCCAGGTTGCCGAATTGAAGAATTTCCAGTGGACCAACATCAAGCCGCAAGTTGACCTGGTGCATTTCCCCAAGGGCAACCGGATCGTGCTTCTCTCGCAGGGCCGCCTGGTCAATCTGGGCAATGCCACGGGCCATCCGAGCTTTGTCATGTCGGCTTCGTTCACCAACCAGACGCTGGCGCAAATCGAGCTCTTCACCAATGCCAAGACCGGCAAGTACAAGAACGAGGTTTATGTGCTGCCGAAGCATCTCGATGAAAAGGTGGCAAGCCTCCATCTGGAAAAGCTCGGCGTCAGGCTGACACGGCTTAGCGATGACCAGGCGGCCTATATCGGGGTACCGCCAAAAGGCCCGTTCAAGCCCGATTATTACCGCTACTAGGCAAGCCATCGGGGGCTGCGTTGCCTCCCATGAAGTAGTTCCGACAGGCTATTTTTGAGTCTATATCTCCGGATGGGACAGATGCGGCCTGATTCGGGCCCGCATCTCGCAGGTGGCCGGAGAAAAAATGCGGGAAGGCAACAGCACAATGAACGCGTTTATGCGTCATATCGCGGTTGCCGGTTTCGCAGTTTTGCAGTGTGGCAGCGCCCTTGCGGCGCCTTTCCAGATTCCCGACGTTGACCCCCTGATGAGTTTCCTCACGCTGGCCGCGGTGGCGGTTTTTATCTGGGCTTTTCGCGTGATCAGGAAGCTGAGCCAGGGCGAGAACCGGGCGCGCCAGCGCGTCAATGAACTGGAGATCAGGCTCAATGAGGCGGAGACCGCCTTTGCCGCCGAAGCCCATGTCATGGTGGTCTGGCGCGGCAAGGAAGAATTCCCCAGCCGCATCATCGGCAGCATGTATGGCAGCGCCAGGGTTCCCACGGCTGTCGCCGAGATGCTGAATTTTCCTGCCTGGCTGGAAGCTGATTCCAGCAATGTCATCGAGGATTGCATCAGAACCCTGCGGGAGATGGGCAAGCCCTTCAACATTGGCGTCAGGACACTCAACAATGAATTGCTTGAAGCCGATGGGCGCGCCGCCGGCGGCATGGCGACATTGCGTTTCCGCCCGCTCTCCGGCGAGCGGCGGCAGATCACCGAATTGAATTACGATGCACGGAAACTGGGCATGCAGGTCGAGCGCCTCAGCGCGGTGCTTGATTCGGCTCCGCTGCCCATCTGGCTCCGTGACGGGGATGGCAGGCTCAGCTGGGTCAACCAGGCCTATGTCAAGGCGGTGGAACTGCCCGACAGCGCTTCGGTTCTGCGCTCGCTGATCGAGGTTGCCTCGCCGGAGCGGATCGACACGACAAAGGCCGATCCCAAGACTGGACTCCTGGGAAGAACCCACGCGGTTTTTGCCGGAGCCATGCGGGCCCTCAATATCCATGAAGTGGCGCTGCCGGAGGGGCGGGCCGGTTTTGCGGTGGATGTTTCGGAGCTGGAAGAGATCGAAAAGGAGCTTGACCGGCATATCAAGGCCCATGCCTCGACGCTCAACAAGCTTGACACGGCCATCGCCATCTTCGGGCCGGACCAGCGCCTGCGCTTTCACAACATGGCCTTTGCCCAGCTCTGGCCGCTTGACGGAAAATGGCTCGACATGCATCCCACCGATGGCGAGATACTCGACCGCCTGCGGACCCAGCGGTGCATTCCGGAGCAGGCCAACTACAGGGAATGGCGGGCCAAGCAGCTTTCCTCCTATACAACGCTCGAAATGCGCGAGAGCTGGTGGTACCTGCCCGATGGGCGCTCGCTGCATGTGGTGTGCGAACAGCATCCCTTCGGCGGCGTTACCTATCTGTATGAAAACGTCACAAAGGAAATCCAGCTCGAGAGCCGCTACAACGAGCTTATCGGGGTGCAGCGCGAAACCCTCGACAATCTCGAAGAGGCCATTGCCCTGTTCGGGTCCGATGGCCGTTTGAAACTCTTCAACCCGGCCTTTTCAAAATTCTGGAATTTTGACGGCGCCTTTCTTCAGAGGGAACCCCATGTTGACCAGTTGGCCAGCGATGCTGTTGTAATCCGGGAAGCGGGAGCCGCCTGGCAGGAGATCAAATTCGGCGTCACCGGCATGGAGTCGGAGCGCCGGGCGCTGCGCGGCCGCATGACGGCGAGTGACCGCATTCTGCAATACAGTTCGGTTCCGCTGCCCGACGGCAACACGCTTTTGACCTTCTCGGACATTTCCGATCCGGCAAAAATGGAACGGGCGCTCCGCGACCGCACCGAGGCCCTGGAAGCGGCTGACCGCCTCAAGAACGCCTTTCTCAGCAATGTTTCCTATGAAGTGCGCACGCCGCTTACGAGCATCCTGGGCTTTGCCGAAACACTCGACCTTGGGCTGGTGGGCGAGCTTTCGCCGAAGCAGCGGGAATATGTTCTCGACATCAAGCGGTCATCGGAGGAATTGAAGGCCATCATTGATGCCATCATCGACCTGTCGGCCATTGATGCTGGCGCCATGGAACTGAAACTGGCCAAACTGGATGTTGCCAGCATCCTGCAAACAGTTGCCGAAAAACTGTCGCCCACCATGATCCGGCGCGACCAGACCCTGAGCATAGAGCTGGCGGAAGACTCGCTTGCCTTTGTCGGCGATACGATGCGGGTGGAACAGATCATTTCAAACCTTCTGTCAAATGCCATCGGATTTTCGGCAAGGGGCAGCCAGATTCGCATGGGGGCCCGGCGTTCCGGCGCCAATGTCCAGATCTGGATTGCGGATTCGGGCCGGGGCATTGACCCGGAATTCCAGAAAAAGGCCTTCGAACGATTCCAGTCCAAGCCGCTGCCGGGCAGCCACCGCGGGCCCGGGCTGGGCCTCGCCATCGTCAAGAGCTTCACCGAGCTTCACGGCGGCAATGTTTCCCTCATTTCCAAGCTTGACCGGGGCACAACTGTTGTGTGTAGCTTCCCGGTTGATGGACCCACAAGACAAAACCTCAAGAGCAGCCCGGCTGAACGCCTCAGCCCGCAGCGGGTTGCCTAAGCCCGTAACCCATGATCATTGAACGCCGCTCCACCACACTTGCCGCCATGGAGGCCCTTGCGCGGGAGCTTTCGCTGTGGGCTCGGCCCAGTTTGGCCATCTACCTTTCGGGCGACCTGGGGGCCGGAAAATCCGCCTTCGCGCGGGCCTTCATCCGGGGGCTGGCGCCGGATGAAAAGGAGTTTGATATTCCGAGCCCGTCATTTTCGCTGGTTCAATCCTATGACGCCTTGCGGGTGCCGGTTGTGCATGCCGATCTCTACCGGATCAACTCGGCTGCGGAAGTGGCCGAACTGGGGCTTGAGGAGTTTCTGACCAAGTCCCTGATGATTATTGAATGGCCGGAAAAGCTGCCGGAGAATATTTCTCCTGATCATCTGAAAATTTCCTTCACGGGATCAGGCGACACCCGTGACCTGAAGCTTGAGGCGGCGGGAAAGTGGATTGAAATTCTCAAGCGCGATGAAACAATCAAGGGATTCGTGAACCAATCGCAGGTGGCCGGCGGGACACGTTATCATTTCGAGGGTGATGCTTCGGCCCGGCGCTATGAACGGGTCGCAGGCAAAGCCGCCACGATGCTGCTGATGGACATGCCCAGCAGGCCGGACGGCCCGGTGGTGAAAAACGGCAAGCCCTACAGCGCCATTGCCCATTTGGCCGAAGGCATCAGCCGCGGTGGTGGGCATCAATGATTATCTTTTCAACCTCGACTACAGCGTGCCCCGGATTTACGCGGCGGACGTCAAGCAAGGCCTGGCCCTTATCGAACCGCTGGGGGACAAGGTTTTCAGCCGGATGATGGCGCGGGGCGAGGACATGGAAGAGCCCATGAAAGCGGCGGTGGACGTTCTTGCCGACATGGCCGCAAGGGAGTGGCCCAGCAAGGTTCCGGTGCGGGGCGGCACGCGAGCATCACATTGCGCCATTATGATCTTGAGGCCATGCTGATCGAGGTTGATCTTCTGCCGTCATGGTTCTGGCCTTTGCAAAAAAAATCCGCGCCGGGCGATGACGTGAAAGCGGAATTCTCAACGATCTGGCAAACACTGCTCGCCAGCATCGGCCCCCACAAGCCCGTCTGGACCTTGCGGGATTATCATTCGCCCAATCTGCTTTGGCTGCCGGAGCGCAAGGGGCTGCGCCGCGTGGGGATCATCGACACGCAGGATTGCGTCATGGGGCATCCGGCCTACGACCTTGTCTCCATGCTGCAGGATGCGCGTGTCGATATTGATTTCAAACGCGCCGATGAACTCTCTGATTATTATTGCAGGCTGCGCGTGGCTCAGGGCCAATTTGACGCTCGCGAATTTTCCCGCACCTTTGCAATCCTGGGAGCCCAGCGCGCCACAAAGATACTGGGAATTTTCGCGCGCCTGTCCAAGCGCGACGGCAAGCCCATCTATCTCAATCACATTCCCCGCGTTTCGCGTTATCTCAGGCGCAATCTGGACCATCCTGATCTTGCGGTTCTCAAGAGCTGGTATGAGCGGAATTTGCCCCTATGAGCGAAGCCATTGGGAGCCATGCCATGATCCTTGCCGCGGGCTTTGGCGTGCGCATGCGGCCCCTGACCAATGACTGTCCCAAGCCGCTTGTTGAAGTTGCCGGTAAGGCTCTCATTGACTACGGCTTTGAGCGGCTGCGCGAAGCCGGCGTTCAAAAGGCGGTGGTCAACGGCCACTACCGGGCCGCGCAGATATTGCAGTGGTCACAGCAGAAGGCGGCGCCGGAGGTTCTCTTCTCCGATGAACAGACGGAGATTCTTGACACGGGCGGCGGCATCGCGAAGGCCCTTCCACTTCTTGGCCCCCTGCCGTTCTTTGTAATTAACAGTGACAGTTTCTGGGTAGATGGAAGGGTTCCGGCCCTCAGCCGCCTGCGTGCCGCGTGGGATGACACGGCGATGGATTGCCTGCTTCTGCTGTGTCACGTTGACCGCACTATTGGTTACGATGGCCGGGGAGATTTCCGCCTGGGGCGTGACGGACGCCTCACCCGCCAACAGGGATCAGGGGCTCTTGCCTATATCGGCGGCTATCTCGTGCATCCTCGCCTTTTCACCGGCGCTGCTGTAGAAAAATTCTCGATGAATGTCTTGTGGGACAAGGCCATTTCGGAGGGCCGTCTGCACGGCATTGCGCACAGCGGAAAGTGGTTTCATGTGGGAACGCCTGACGCCATCGGTTTGGCCGAGGCCGAACTTGCCAAGACCTAGATGATGGGCGAGAGGCCGCAGCGCGTCTACACCATAGCCAGCGATGCACCGTTTCTGGACATTCTGGCGAAGGCGGTTCTGCGCGGCTTTCCCTATGCGGAGGGGCACCAGCATCCCTCGCTTGCCGCTTGGACCATCTTGGTGCCTACCCGGCGCGCGGCGCGCTTGCTTCAGGACAAGCTGCTCATCGCAAGCGGCAAGACTGCGCTGGTGCTGCCGCAAATCAGGCCCATCGGTGATCTTGATGAAGATGTTCTTGAGGCGCAGCGCCCCTATGTGGGTTTGCCCGACGCGATAAACGATATCGGCCGTGAATTTGCCCTCATGGCTCTCATTGATGTTTGGGCCGCCGAAAATCCGCAGCTTCGCCTCGCACAGGAACTTGCGTACGCGCCGCAGCAGACACAATCCCTGGCGGCGAGTCTCGCCGATCTGATTGATGTCATGGAGACCGAAGAGGTTTCCTTTGACCGCCTGCCGGACGCCTATCTGATCGATCTCGCGGGTCACCGGGAAGCCATCCTCAGCCTGTTTGACCTGGTGAGCAAAAAACTTCCCGCGCAGCTTATGAGCGAAAATCTCATGGGGGCGAGGGAACGGCGCAGCCGGCTCATTCGCCTGGAAGCCAAGAGGCTCACTGAAAATCCTCCCGCTGGCCCTGTTATCGCGGCAGGTTCCACCGGCACCATTCCGGCGACGCGGGAATTGCTGAAAGCGATCTCCGTTCTGGAAAACGGCGCGGTGATCCTGCCCGCCCTTGATGAAGGGATGGACGCAAAGAGCTGGGACGCGGTTTCGCCGCAGCATCCGCAATTTGCCATCAAGCAGCTTATTGAGGCCATTGGTGTGGAGCGTGAAAATATCATCACGCTTGGAACGGCTTCCGGAGACCGGGCCTGGTTGGCAAGCGAACTCATGCGCCCTTCGGAAGTCTCCGACGACTGGCAACAGGCGCTGGCTGGCCAGGGCAGCAGGATCAAACGGGCGCTTGAAAATGTATCGCTTGTCGAAGCGCGCGACAAAAATGACGAGGCCTCAATTATTGCGCTGATGATGCGACGGGCTTTGGAAAATCCAACGGGCGACATTGCCCTGGTCACGCCGGACCGCGACCTGGCGCGTCGGGTGAAGGCAAATCTTTCGCGCTGGAACATCGGCGTTGATGATTCCGCCGGCGAACCTCTCAGCCGCTTCGGCGCCGCCTCCCTGCTGGTTCTTCTCATGGACGTGGCCGAAGAGAATTTTTCGGCCGTCGCGCTGCAAAACCTGTTCAGCCACCCGCTTGCAAAATTTGGCTTCGAAAGAGCTGACTTCTGCGCTTCGGCACGACATATCGAAGTAGCCCTCTTCCGCTCCCTGCCGCTGATTCATGGGTTGGATGGCTTGCTGCCGTCGTTCGACCTGGCACTTAAGGGAGCGAAAGGCGATTCCCACCCTCATCCCATTGTCGCCCACCTCAAAGAAAATGATTGGCAGGAGATGCGCGAATGTCTTGCGCGCGTTGTGGAGATACTAGGCCCGCTCTCGCCACATTCCGTCACGACGTTCAAGGAGCACCTTGATGGCTTGATGTCCGTGGCGGAAAAGATTTCCGGCAACGGGTTCTGGGATGGTCCCGAAGCGGAGGAGCTTGAAACGCTCGTCGAAAGCTTGCGGCAGGAATCCCCGCGGCTTCCCATATGCGATTTAACCCGCGCCAGCGCCACAATCCGCCGGCATTTGCAGAGAATTCCGGTGCGGGACCTCAGAAACGCCGGCACACGGCTTTCCATCCTTGGCTTGCTGGAAGCGCGTTTGGTGCATCCGCAAAGGGTTATTCTCGGTGGATTGAATGAAGGCACATGGCCACGGCTGCCGGACCCGGGCCCGTGGCTTAACCGGCCGATGCGCGATGTCTTCGGCATGCAGCAGCCGGAACTCAGGATTGGCCAGGAGGCTCATGATTTCGTCCAGGCCTTTGGCGCGCCGCAGGTTTTTCTCACCTGGGCGCGGCGCGACGGCATGGACCCGGCCATTCCCTCCCGCTGGATTTTGCGCCTGCAGACAATCCTGAAAGCGGCCGGCCACAAGCCCGAGGACATGCCTTCCGAACCCTGGCAGGCGTGGGCGGCGCGGCTTGATCAGGCCGACAATGTCCGGCCTACGCCGCATGGCAAACCGCAGCCCCGGCCACCGGTCGATGCAAGGCCAAAACGGATCAGCGTCAGCCGGGTTGAAACGCTTATCCGCGACCCCTACGCGATTTATGCGGATGCCGTGTTGAAACTCAAACCCTTGCCCAATATTGCCGCGGCTCCCGATGCGGCGCTGCGCGGCACGCTTTTCCACAAGGCCATTGGCGACTTTTTCACGCTCTATCCGAAGGCCCTGCCGAGCGATGCGGCGGAAAAATTCATCGCCCTTGGCGAGGAGATATTCCGGCCCTTCCGCAATGATCCGGAAATCATGGGTTTCTGGTGGGCCAGATTCCAGCGCCTTGCCCGATGGATCGTCGAGAACGAAGTTTCCTTGCGCAGCGATGTGGCGGAGGTCATTGCGGAAGTGAAGGGAAGCCTCGCTTTGAAAATTGGCGAAGCTGATTTCACGCTCAGCGCCCGCGCTGACCGGATTGACATACTTGCTGATGGCACGGCGCGCATTGTTGATTTCAAGACGGGGGCAATACCCAGCGTCAAAAAGATTGAAGAAGGATTTTCGCCCCAGCTCACGCTGGAGGCCGCCATGCTGGAGCGCGGTGCCTTTGAGCATGTGGGCAAGCACGAAACCAGCGACCTGACTTACATCAGGATAACCGGCGGGATTCCGCCGGGTGAATTGAAGTCGGTCGATCTTGCGCCCATGGCTGTGGCGCGCGAGCATCTTGCCCGCCTTGAGGGACTTCTCGGCAAATACCAGGATCCCCGTCTTGCCTATCTTCCGCGTTACGCCATCGAAAACGTTGAGGCAGTTTGCGATTATGACCATCTCTCGCGCTACCGCGAATGGATCCTGGCGGGTGACGGCTGATGGCCAAATCCAAGAGCGCCACGCCTGAACAGAAAACCGCTTCCAATCCGGCGGCATCTGCCTGGGTGGGCGCCAATGCGGGCTCGGGCAAAACCCATGTGCTGGTGGATAGGGTCACGCGCCTCATGCTTGCGGGCGTTGATCCCATGTCAATCCTTTGCCTCACCTATACCAAGGCTGCGGCCAAAGAGATGGCCAACCGCCTGCATGAAAGGCTCGGCGCGTGGGTTGGTCTGTCCGATGCTGCGCTTTCCAAGCAACTCAATGAGATGGGACATGATGAGGTGGACCGTCACACGCTTTCCCAGGCCAGGCGGCTATTCACGGCGGCGCTGGAAACGCCGGGCGGCCTCAAGATTCAAACAATCCATGCCTTCTGCGAAAGAATTCTGCAACTCTTTCCGGTCGAGGCGGGGCTTGCTCCAGGGTTTGAGGTTCTGGAATCCAGCCAATCCAAGCAACTGCTTCGGGAAGCCCGCGATCAGGTTCTGCGTGAGGCGCAGGGCGATGAAAGCTCACTTTTCGCTCGCGCTTTGGAAATCATAACCCGCCATACCCATTCCGACAGTTTCGATGCGCTTCTGGAACGCCTGCTTTCAAAGCGTCAGGTCCTGAAAGATACGCTGGCGGCATACGGTTCCATTGAAAGTATCGGCCAGGCGCTTAGGACCGAATTTGCCATAGACCCGCAGCAGAATATCGAAACTCTCAGGAGAGAATTTCTGAAGTTCGACAGAGCAATAGTTGAAAGAATAATTCCGATCCTGTCCGGCTCCCTTGCCACCAACCAAAAAACTGCGGGTTATCTTGCGGCCCTTTTGAAGGAAAATGACAGCACCCCGGCGGAAAGCCTCATCCGGCGCATTTACTATACGTCGGACGGCGAGAAGCCGAAAAAGATTACCTCGGTCGTCACGGAAAAACTCCTGAAGGATAATCCCTGGATTAGAGACTGGCTTTCACAGGAGATGCCGCGCTGCCTCGTTCTGGTCGAGCAGATCGACAATCTCACGCGCATCGAGGCGACTTGCGCCTTGCTCACCCTCGCAGATGCGATGATTTCACGAATTCGAGTCGGCCAAAAAACTTCGCGGCGCCTATGACTTTGACGATCTCATTCTGAAAACCCGTGACCTGCTTGTCGACAGGGCATCAGCGCAATGGGTTCTGTTCAAGCTTGACCGCGGCATTGAGCATGTCCTTGTCGACGAAGCGCAGGATACCAGCCTTGCCCAGTGGCAAATCGTCAGCGCCCTGACAAGTGAGTTCTTTTCCGGAACCGGCAGCCGCGAGGTTCCGGAGCGCACGCTGTTTGTGGTGGGCGACCGCAAGCAATCGATTTTCAGTTTCCAGGGTGCAAATCCGGCCGCCTTTGAGGCTTCGCGGGAAATATTCGGAGCCCAGATCAGCAATGTGGGCCAGCCCTTCAGCACGGTTGACCTCACCATTTCCTACCGTTCCACGATGGAGGTGCTGAAAGCAGTCGATATGGTCTTTGCGGAAGGAATGCGGGCCCGCGTGGGGCTGGACGGCATTCATCCACAAAACTTGCACCATGAGTCGAACCGGGGTGGCGAGCCCGGATTGTTTGAACTCTGGCCGCTCATGGAGGCCGATGAAAAGGCCGAACGAGAGGCCTGGCAGGCTCCCGTCGACCAGTATCCGCCCCGGTCTGGCCTGCGCAAACTGGCGCAAAAGCTTGCGGAAACGATCAAATCCTGGATCGGGAAACGCCACATCATGGCGCTCGACCGTGCGGTGGAAGCCGGCGATATCCTGATCCTGTTTCGCACCCGGAGCGCGCTTTTCGATATCCTGATCAGCGAATTGCGCAAGGCCGGAATCCCGGTGGCGGGGGCGGACCGCCTGAAGCTTTCGGCGAATATCGCCATTCTCGACATGATGGCCCTGATGCAATTCGTGCTCCTGCCCGACGATGATTATTCGCTGGCATGCGTGCTCAAAAGCCCGCTGGTGCCAACTGCGTTGACCGAGGATCAGCTTTTCAAGCTGGCCCATGGGCGCGACGCTACGCCCCTATGGGCACGGCTGAGCGCTTCGGATGACGCAAGCTGCGTGGAAGCCCGCAAGGTTTTGGAAGAGTGGCTGAAGGCTTCGGAAAGCCTGCGGCCCTTTGAATTCCTCTCGATGGTCCTGATCAAAACCCGAAAAGCTTTTCTGGCGCGGTTGGGGAGCGAGGCGGGGGATGCGCTTGATGCGTTGCTTGAGGTTTCACTCTCCTATGAAGAAAACCATTCATCCTCGCTGGCAGGATTTGCGACCTGGTTTGCCTCGGAGGATACGGAGATCAAGCGCAACATGGATCAGGGCAGCGGTGAGGTCCGGTTGATGACGGTGCATGGCGCGAAGGGACTGGAATCCAGCATCGTGATCCTGCCCGACACCACGTCCACGCCGCGCAGCAACGCCACAACGGCCCTGATGTTTGTTGAGCCGAAGTCGGGCGGGCCAACACTGCCTTTCTGGCGGCTGTCGGGACTGGCGCAATCCCAGGTCCTTGAGGGCTGGAAGGACCGGGACAAGCAAACCGAACTGGAGGAGCAGAGGCGCCTGCTCTATGTGGCGATGACCCGGGCGCGCGACGAGCTTTATGTCTGCGGCTACAAAATTCACAAGGAGAGCCCCGAGAACAGTTGGTACACTTTGGTGGAGGAAGCGGTGCAGAGCCAGGGGATTCTGCGGACGATCAAATCCCCGGACGGCAATTCATGTTGGCGCTACGGTCCGGACCCCACCTGGAACGGAATGGGTTCTGTTTTTCCGACGGCAGCACACGACTTTCCCGACTGGCTTTTTAAAAATCCCGATACTGTTCCTGAAAAATTGCGGTCGGCGCCAAGTGCGCGCCGAGATGTTGTTTCCAATGCGGCCGTTGCCCGAGGGCGCGCCATCCACAAGATCCTGCAGGATCTGCCCGGCATGGCCCCCGATGCCGGATTGAATTTCGCCAGACGCATTCTCACAAAGAACGGGCTTGATGAAAAATTGGCGGAAAAAATCTGTGGCCTCATTGCGCATCCGGATCACAGTGATTTTTTTGGCGCGGACAGCCAGGCGGAAGTCAGCATCGGATCAATCTCGCCGAATGGCCAGCGCATCACCGAACGGATTGACCGGCTCGTGGTGCGCGACAGGGATATTCTCGTGCTCGACTATAAAACCGACTGGAATGTGCCGGAGAGGCTCGAGGCGGACCATCCCCATGTCCTGCAGCTCGCCTCGCTATGCCCGAACCCTCGGGCAAGCCTATGACGGCAAGCCCGTCCGCGCCGCCATTCTCTGGACGAGTCTGCCCCGCTTGGACTGGATTGCCGATGAAACGCTGCGGAAGGCCATTTCGAGCATGGCAGCCATCACGTGAGCGGGGCCGCCCTTGACCAGGGGGCTGGGGATACCTACCTTCCATGGCAACTCAAGGAATAGCGGAGAATCAATCGTGTCCACCCATAAAGTATCTGACGCCTCATTTGATGCGGATGTCCTCAAATCCACCACTCCGGTCGTTGTCGATTTCTGGGCGGAATGGTGCGGCCCCTGCAAAATGATCGGTCCTGCCCTGGAGGAGATTGCCCAGGCGCTTGGGCCAAAGGTCAAGATCGTCAAGATCAACATCGATGAAAACCCCCAAACCCCTTCGAAATACGGGGTCCGGGGCATTCCCACCCTTATGATGTTCAAGGGTGGAGCGGTTTCTTCAACGAAGGTCGGGGCTGCGCCCAAGGGCCAGCTGCAATCTTGGATTGAGCAGTCGATCTAACGCCGGGCTGCACCCGACACGCCCGACATCGTCCGGTTTTCATGGACGCTCAGGACGTGGCCGGCCAGATAAAGTGAACCGCAAATCAGTATTCTTGGGGCAGGTGTCGTCAGCGATGCCTGCCCCAAGGCTTTTGTGAGAGAGGTTGCGGTTTCCGCCGAGAGGTTCCGGCTGCGGGCAATTTCCGCGAGCTGGTCGGCGGGAACGGCATTGGGCTCGTCTGGAATGGCTATCGTCACCACCCGCTGCGCCAGGCCCTCGAAGGGTTCGATGAAGCTCGCGGCATCCTTGGTATTGAGCATGCCCCAGATGAGAACCAGCGGGCGCGAGTGACGGTCGTTGATATCGGAAAAGGCGCGGGCAATGACGCGGCCCGCCGAGGGGTTGTGGCCGCCATCAAGCCAAAGCTCGGCATCTTTCGGCAGGAGGCCGGTGAGGGCACCCGCCCCCAGCCTTTGCATGCGCGCCGGCCAGACCACCGACTTCAGCCCCTGCTCAATATGGAGTTCCGACACGCGCCTGTCGTCGAGCATGCGGATGGCCGCGATGGCATTGCCGGCATTGTCGACCTGGTGGCGGCCCTTGAGCTGCGGCAGGCTCAGATCAAGCAAGCCGTTTTCGTCCTGAAAGACCAGGCGCCCGTGCTGCTCGAAGGATTGCCAGTCCTGGTTGGCAATAAAGACCGGCGCGCCGATTCGTTCAGCGACGCGTTCGATTTCGGCCCGCGCCTCGTCTGGCTGCACGCCGATGATGGCGGGAACGCCCTTCTTCAGGATGCCGGCTTTCTCATGGGCGATGGCGGTAAGGGTGTTCCCGAGATATTGCTGGTGATCATAGTCAACGGTGGTGATGATGGAGAGCGCAGGCTTTGCGATCGACATTGGTTGCATCGAGCCTGCCGCCCAGGCCCACTTCCAGAATGAGATAGTCCGCCGGGGTTCGCGCGTAGGCGAGCAACGCCGCCGCCGTGGTGATTTCAAAAAACGTGATGGGGGCATCGCCATTGGCGGCCTCGCATTCTTCCAGCAACGCCGAGAGTTTTTCCTCGGCAATGGTTTCACCAGCCACGTAAATGCGCTCGTGAAATTTCACGAGGTGGGGCGAGGTGTAGCAGTGAACCTTGAGGCCCGCCTGCTCGAAAGTGGACCTGATATAGGCAACGGTGGAACCCTTGCCGTTGGTGCCCGCCACGTGGATGACCGGCGGAAGCTTTCTTTCCGGGTTTCCCAGCCGCGCCAGAATGCGCTCCATGCGCTCGAGGCTGAGATCAATGATCTTGGGATGCAAGGAGAGCAGCCGGTTCAATATGGCATCACTGCGCGCCACAGAATTATTCAACGCTGATCGGAACCAATGCCCCGCTGTTGGAGCCCGGCAGCTCCACTGTCTTCATCAGGATGCGGGCTACACGGCTGACGGTCTCGCGCATCTGGTGGCGGTGGACCACAAGGTCAACCATGCCGTGATCCTGCAGATATTCGGCGCGCTGGAAACCCTCGGGAAGTTTTTCGCGGATGGTTTGTTCAATGACGCGGGTGCCGGCAAAACCGATCTGGGCCTTGGGTTCAGCAATATGGAAATCACCCAGCATCGCATAAGACGCAGTGACGCCGCCGGTCGTCGGATTGGTGAGGACAACGATGTATGGCAGTTTATGGGCGCGCAGTTCCTGCACCATCACCGTGGTGCGCGGCATCTGCATGAGCGACAGAATGCCTTCCTGCATGCGGGCCCCGCCCGAGGCCACAAAGAACACGAAGGGGCATTTCTTGGAAACGGCAAAGCGCATGGCGGTGATGATGGCTTCTCCGGCGGCCGTTCCCAGCGAGCCCGCAATGAAACCCATGTCCTGGACGGCGATGACGATGGGAAGCTGGTCAAGCGTGCCGAAGCCCGCATGAATGGCGTCTTCGCTGTTGGATTTCTGGCGCGCCTCTTTCAAGCGGTCGACATATTTGCGCTCGTCCCTGAATTTCAGCGGATCGGGCGGCACCGCCGGAAATTCCAGGGTTTCATAGACGCCGTCATCGAACATGGATTTCAGGCGCAGGTCCGGCGCCAGGCGGTGGTGATGATCGGAGCCCGGAAAGACAAACTGGTTGGCTTCAAGGTCGCGGTAAAACACCATCTGGCCGGAATCGGGATCCTTGATCCACATGTTCTCCGGCACGTCGCGCTTGACGCCAAGAATGGAGCGGATTTTCGGCCGGACAAAATTCTTGATCCAGTTCACCTGATCTAGCTCCTCACGCCACGGGCAATGTCGCTCACCAGCGAGTGTACCGCTTTTACGGTTTTTGGTGAAGGCTTTCCGGCCTTTGTCAGGCTGTCCTTAATGGCGCTCACGAGGGCGGAACCCACCACAACACCATCAGCACTTTTGGCAATGGCGCGGGCCTGAACCGCGGTCTTCACGCCAAAGCCCACGGCAATCGGCAGGTTCGTATGCTTGCGCAGGCGGTTCACATTCTTCTCAACGCTCTTGAGATCGGGCGCCTTGGTGCCGGTGATGCCGAGAACCGAAACATAATAGACAAAGCCGCTGGTGTTCTTGAACACGGCGGGGGCGCGCTTGTCATCGGTGGTGGGCGTTGCCAGGCGGATGAAATTGATGTCGGCGGCGATGGCGGGAAGGCAAAGCTCGTCATCTTCCTCGGGCGGCAGGTCAACGACGATCAGCCCGTCGACGCCCGCGGCCTTGGCATCCTTCAGGAACTTGTCCACGCCGTAGACGTAAATGGGATTGTAATAGCCCATCAACACCACGGGGGTTTCCTGATCGCCGGCCCTGAACGCGCGCACGAGCTTCAAGGTCTTCTTCATGTTCTGGCCGCCATGGAGGGCGCGCAGGCCCGCCGCCTGGATGGCGGGGCCATCGGCCATGGGATCGGTGAAGGGCATGCCGAATTCGATGATGTCGGCACCGGCCTTGGGCAGGCCCTTGATGATCTTGAGCGATGTCTCGTAGTCGGGATCGCCGGCGGTCACAAAAGTCACCAGCGCGGCGCGGCCCTTTTGTTTCAGCTCGGCGAAACGGCGTTCGATGCGGCCCGTCACAGTTTCACTCCGAGGATATCCGCCACGGTGAAAATATCCTTGTCGCCGCGGCCGCACATATTCATCACCATCAAATGGTCCTTGGGTCTTGGTGGGTGCAATCTTCATGACATGGGCCAGCGCATGGGAAGGTTCAAGGGCCGGAATGATGCCTTCCAGCTTGCAGCAGAGCTGAAAGGCGGCGAGCGCCTCCTTGTCGGTGGCTGCCACATATTGCACACGTTTCATGTCGTGCAGCCAGGAATGCTCGGGGCCGATGCCGGGATAGTCGAGGCCGGCGGAAATGGAATGGCCCTCGGTGATCTGGCCATCATCATCCATCAGCAAGTAAGTGCGGTTGCCATGAAGGATGCCGGGCCTGCCGCCGGTGATGGAGGCCGCATGTTTCTTGGTGCGCAGGCCGAGACCCGCCGCCTCGACGCCGATGATCTCCACCTCCTTGTCGTCAAGGAAGGGATGGAACAGGCCCATGGCATTTGAACCGCCGCCGATGGCGGCCACAAGTGAATCCGGCAGGCGGCCTTCGCGGGCCAGCATCTGACGTTTCGTTTCAATGCCGATCACCGATTGAAAATCGCGGACCATTTCCGGATAGGGATGGGGGCCTGCAACGGTGCCGATGCAGTAGAATGTATCCTCAACATTGGCGACCCAATCACGCAGGGCCTCGTTCAGCGCATCCTTCAAGGTGCGCGAGCCGGAAAGGGCGGGCACCACTTCAGCGCCCAGCAGCTTCATGCGAAACACATTGGGCTTCTGCCGCTCGATATCCACCGAGCCCATGTAGACAATGCATTCCAGGCCAAAGCGGGCGCAGGCGGTGGCCGTTGCAACGCCATGCTGGCCGGCGCCGGTTTCGGCGATGATGCGCTTCTTGCCCATGCGGCGGGCAAGCAGGATCTGGCCCATCACATTGTTGATCTTGTGAGCGCCGGTGTGATTGAGCTCATCGCGCTTGAAATAGATTTTTGCGCCGCCCAGGTGTTCGGTCAGGCGCTCGGCGAAATAGAGCGGGCTCGGCCTGCCCACATAATGCTCAAGGAATGAATCGAGTTCGGCCTGAAAGCTGGGATCGGCCTTGGCGTCCTTGTAGGCCTGCTCAAGCTCAAGGATGAGCGGCATCAATGTTTCGGCCACGAAACGCCCGCCATAGATGCCGAACAGGCCTTTTTCGTCGGGGCCGGTGCGGTAGGAATTGACCTGTGCTGTCGTCATAAAAACTCGCTTTCAAAGCCGTTTTAGCGGGCCGCCTTCGCCGCCTCAATGAATTTCCGAATGAGGCTTAAATCCTTTATGCCGGGGGCCGATTCGACGCCCGAGGAGACATCGACAATGGGGGCTCCGGTGACGCGGATGGCCTTTGCGACGTTGTCCGGAGTGAGCCCGCCGGAAAGAATAAAGCCTTCGGACTGCTGCGAGCTGCCCAGCAGGTTCCAGTCAAAGGCAATTCCGTTGCCGCCGGGCAGCGCGTTAACCAAGGTCTCGGGAGCCTTCGCATCATAGAGAATAAGGCTGGCTTTGCCCGCGTATGCGGCAGCTTGGGCGATATCGGCGATGACTCCAACTTTAATGGCTTTGATCACCGGCTTGCCGGTCAGCGCGGTGATTTCCTGCACGCGCTGCGGCGTCTCCGCGCCATGGGCCTGATACAAATCGGGAGCCACGATATTGTCTATTTCCTGAACTGCGGCGTCATCGGCATCGACGATGAGGGCCACGATTTTTGCCCGGCCCCGCGCGTGGGCGGCAAGCTTCTTTGCCAGCGGAAAAGATACGTGGCGCGGGCTTCGGGGATAAAACACGAGGCCGACAAGATCAGCGCCCGCGTTGATCGCCACGTCAACCGATTCCAAAGTGGAGAGTCCGCAAATCTTGACATCAACCATGGCGCAACTCGTCCAGGATTTTCTGTGCCGCAACGGCTGGATCGGCAGCGCCGGTGATGGCCCGGCCGATGACAAGAATATCGGCGCCTGCGGCTACGGCTGCCTTTGGCGTGGCAACACGCTTCTGGTCATGGGACAGCGTCTTCGGCCGGGCGGATGCCGGGCACGACGGTCAAAAATCCCGGACCTGTTGCGGCGCGGATGCCCTGCCAGATCGTGGGAGCTGCAGACAACACCATCGAGCCCTGCGGCTTTGGCAAGCTTTGCAAGCACGGCGGCGTGGGCGCCCGTATCGAGTTTCGCATTAAAGCCAGCGGCCCAGATGTCGTCGTTGGAGAGGCTGGTCAAAATGGTCACGGCAATGAGCTTGGCGCGGCCACCTACTGCCTCTGCCGCCGCCTGCATCATGGCCATGCCACCGCTGGCGTGGAGATTGATGATCGCCGGGCTTGGCTGCAGCCGCATGAGGGAGCGCATGCCCTCGGCCACCGTGTTGGGAATGTCGTGGAGTTTGAGATCGAGGAAAATCGGCAGGCCTTCGGCGGCCACGGCCTCATAGCCTTTGGCGCCATGGGCATAGAAAAACTCCATGCCGATTTTCAGGTAGCCCACATGGGGCTTCAGCGCCTTGGCAAGGGCCCGCGCCCGGTCAAGATCCGGCGTATCGAGGGCCACGCAGATGGGGTTTGCTTCGCTCATGGGGCTCTCGTTAGCCGCAAATAGTCAGGAGCGCAAATAGACCATGATGGCCGTGGCCAAGTCCTCAAGGGCGGTGCCGCAGGACTTGAACAGGGTGATTTCCCCGGGCGTCTTGCGCCCTTTCACGGTGCCCCGGCAGAGGTCGAAGAGATCGCCCTGGACCTTGGCGAAATCAAACTTCCCCTCGTCGCGGGCCTGCAACAGGTCGCCTGCTTCGGACAGGGCACCTTCTCTCGTATCCACAAAAACCCGGGCGCGGGCGACCACGTCGCCATCGGTTTCCCGCATGGTGGGCTTGAAAGCCCCGGCAAGATCCACATGGGCGCCGGGTTTGAGCCATTCGCCCCTGACGATGGGCTTTGTGGAGGTGGTCACGCAGGACACGATATCGGCCTGACGCACCGCCGCTTCCAGATCGGTGACAGCCGTTGCCTCAAATCCCTCGCTTTTCAATTCGCCGGCAAGGGCTGCCGCCTTTTCGGGTGAGCGATTGTAAATAAATACTTTCTTGATCGGCCGCACCGCCGCATGGGCCCTGACAAAATGGCTTCCCAATGCACCGGCACCCACCAGCACAAGGGTTGAAGCATCGGGCCGCGCCAGATAATCGGCAGCGAGGGCCGAAGCCGCGGCAGTCCGCCTGCGGGTCAATTCCGTGCCGTCCATGATGGCCACGGTTTCGCCCGTGTCATTCTTGATGAGAAGATAGCTCGCCTGAACCGTGGGCAGGTTTTTTGCGGCATTGTCGGTCTTGACGACAACGGTTTTCAAGCCGGTCCACTCCCTCGACCAGGCCGGCATCAACAGCAGGGTTGAAACCGGAGAGGTTTCATGGTGGTGGCGGACGGGTGTTGCGATGTCCGCCTTGAAGCCTTCCCGCAGCGCTTCGACGATGGCGCCATAGGTTGCAATTTTTGCCAGGGCTTCAGCCGATATGACTTTCATAGGAAGCTATGGTCCACGGGCGGGACTTCACGGCGCAATTCGCTCGCCTCCGACTGGGTGCGGGCCAGTTCCCGGCGCGTGTCCTTGGCGGCGCGGCGCCACTTGCCCTGGGCAAACCAGCAGGCAATCCAGCCGGCGATCAGGCCAAAGAAAACGCCGCAGAAGAACAGCACCCAGAGGGGCATGTCCATGGCGGCAAAGGGCGCATCGCGCGAGAAGGGGTCAAATGAAACGGTAATCCACTGCCGGTTGGCAATGGCGAAAGACACGACAATAATGGCTATGGGCAGGCCTATGGTCCAGCGCAAAATCCGCTGCAGCATCATTCCGTCTTGCCGTTCAGCCGCGCCCGCAATTCCTTGCCGGTCTTGAAGAAGGGAACGCGCTTGGGCGTCACTTCAACGGCGCCGCCGGTGCGCGGATTGCGGCCGGTGCGGGCACTTCTCTGCTTGACTGAAAAGGCGCCGAAGCCCCGCAGTTCGACGCGCTCGCCGTCCTTCATGGCGCGGATGATTTCATCGAGGATCTTGTTCACAATGCGCTCAACGTCGCGGTGATAAAGATGGGTGTTGCTGTCCGCAATCTTTTGCACGAGTTCGGATTTAATCATGATTCTGGCCCGCCTCCTCTGGAAGTCAAAGCTGAGGGTGCCAAAGCACGAGCAAACCGTCAAGCCTTGCGCTTTCGACCTGCCGTCTCAGGCCTTCAAAGCCCAGGGCCTTGAGCACGGTATTGGCCACGGAAAAGCCCAGGCCCGTGGCGCCGGCATTCTGTGCGCTGCGCCAATCGATGATCTCGATGTCCTTCGGGAGCTTCTTCTGGGTTTGCAGCCAGTCCAGCGCCACCTCTTCGCCGCCCAGGGCATCGATGAGCTTTTCGGTGACGGCCTGGCGGCCCGTGTAGACGCGGCCATCGGCCAGAACCTTCACCCGTTCGGCGGAAAGCTTGCGGCGCTCGACCACGAGGCCGGTAAACCAGGCAAAGGACTCCTGGACCATTTCATTGGAAACCTGGCGCACCCGGTCTGACATGGGCTTGTAGGGCGTGGGCTCGGCCTTCAATTCGCCGGACTTGATTTCCTCCATCCTGATGCCCAGCGTATCAAGCAGTTTGGAAACTTCCGGAAATGAGAAGATCACGCCGATGGAGCCGGTGATGGTGTTGCCGCGCGCCACGATGTAGTCGGCGGCAATGGCGGTGATGTAGCCGCCCGAGGCCGCCACCGTATCCATCACGGCCACAACCGGCTTGTCCTTGGCAATTTTCCGGATCTTCTCATAGATCGCCTCGGAGCCCGCGGTGGTGCCGCCGGGGCTGTCGATGCGGATGATGACACCCTTGACGCGGCTTGATTTCGCCAGGTCATCGAGAAGCTTGAGGGTTGCCTCGTCTCCGGTGATCAGGCCATCAATGTGAATGCGGGCAATGTGGTCAAAATGCTTTTTGAAATCGCCGCCGCTCCAGAAGAGCGCGCCCAGGGCCAGAAGCACTGCAAGGATGGCCAGAATGCGCCAGCGGAACAGGCGCCGTTTCAGCTGCCTGCGGTCAACGATCACTTCAGCCTGGCTTATCGACATACGCATCCTCCAAGGTCTGACAGTTCATATATAGAAAAACTCCGTCCGAATGAACCCATCCGGACGGAGATAATTGTCGCGCGCTTGAAGTTTATTCCTTGCCTTCGGCGTCTTTCTTCTTGAGGGCCGCCACAAGGATGTCGCCAAGGGAGGCGCCTGAATCAGACGAGCCATACTGGGCAACGGCTTCCTTCTCATCGGAGATTTCAAGGGCCTTGATCGAGACGTTCATCTTGCGCGCCTTGGCATCATAGACGGTGACCTTGGCGTCGAACTTCTCGCCAACCGCGAAGCGCTCGGTGCGCTGCTCGGAACGGTCACGGGCCAGATCGCCGCGCTTGATGTAGGCGGTCATGTCGGAGCCTGCGACCTTCACCTCAAGGCCTGCGTCTTCAACCTTGACTACTTCGCAGGTCACAGTGTCGCCCTTCTTGATGCCGCCTGACGCGCCACCGGATGATTTCGGCTGGTCGCCGGAGAGCTGCTTGATGCCGAGCGAGATACGCTCCTTCTCACGGTCCACATCGAGAACGATGGCCTTGACCACGTCGCCCTTCTTGTAATCCTTGATGGCTTCTTCGCCCGGACGCTTCCAGTCGAGATCGGAGAGATGGACCATCCCGTCGACATCGCCGTCGAGGCCGATGAACAGGCCGAACTCGGTGATGTTCTTGATCTCGCCTTCGACATGGGTGCCGTTGGGATATTTCGAGGAGAAGGTTTCCCATGGATTGTCCTGGACCTGCTTGAGGCCCAGCGAAATGCGGCGCTTGGCCGAGTCGATTTCGAGCACCTGCACTTCAACTTCTTCCGAGGTTGAAAGGATCTTGCCGGGATGCACGTTCTTCTTGGTCCAGCTCATTTCCGAGACGTGAACAAGGCCTTCAATGCCATCCTCAAGCTCAATGAACGCGCCGTAATCGGTGATGTTGGTCACCTTGCCGCGAACCCTGGAGCCAATCGGATACTTGCCGGACACGAGTTCCCATGGATCCTTGTCAAGCTGCTTCATGCCGAGCGAAATGCGCTGGGTTTCCGGATTGATGCGGACGATCTGCACCTTCAGGGTCTGGCCGACGGCCAACACATCGGAGGGATGGTTCACGCGCTTCCAGGCAATGTCGGTGACGTGGAGCAGGCCGTCGATGCCGCCCAGGTCAACGAAGGCGCCGTAATCGGTGATGTTCTTGACCACGCCGTCTACAACCTGGCCTTCGGCAAGATTCTGCACGAGCTCGGAGCGCTGCTCGGCGCGGGTTTCTTCCATGATGGCGCGGCGCGAGACAACGATGTTGCCACGGCGGCGGTCCATCTTCAGAATCTGGAAGGGCTGGGTCACATGCATCAGCGGGCCCACATCGCGGATCGGGCGGATGTCAACCTGCGAGCCGGGCAGGAAGGCCACGGCGCCGCCGAGATCAACGGTGAAGCCACCCTTGACGCGGCCAAAGATCACGCCATCGACGCGCTCATTCTTGGTGCTCATTTCCTCGAGGCGGGTCCAGGCTTCTTCGCGGCGCGCCTTGTCGCGCGAGAGAACGGCTTCGCCGAGGGCATTCTCGATGCGCTCGAGATAAACTTCGACCGTGTCACCGGCCTTGATGGCCACGTCCTTGCCGGGCTGGGAGAATTCCTTCAGCGCCACGCGGCCTTCGGTTTTCAAACCGACATCGATGATCACAAAATCATTTTCAACGGCCACGACGCGGCCCTTTACAACCACGCCTTCGGTGGCGGGGTTATCGAGATAGCTCTCGGTGAGGAGGGCTTCAAAGTCTTCGCGGGTGGGGTTCATGGAAGCGACAGATTTCGCCATGTGTGAGGTAGTCCTAAGGGTTATGTGGCCCACCCTTTCGGGATGCTCCACGTTAAGTCGTTCCAGCGCCAACACGTAAGCTCGGAGGCTTTGCCAGGTGTGCCGATTCTGAAACAATTAAGGGCGCGCACTGTCAAAACAGTTTAGCGCCCCGATTATGTTCACCCGCATGAGAGCAGGCGACCTCCAACGGGGCTGGCTATAGCTCAATCCCCGGACGAGGGCAACCGCTGGATTCAGCCTCGACTTGGGCCCCTCCTTCGCCTAAATCAGGGCCATGAAAATCATCGATGAAAGCCATCCTTTCTACAAGCCCCTGTGGCGGCGGGTGGCCCTTGTGGGGGTTCTCGCGGCATGGACCGCCTTTGAGGTGTTTTACACCCAGCAGCCCCTGTGGATGCTGGTGGCAGGGGCGCTTTTGGCCTATGCGGCCTGGATTTTGCTGATTTCCTGGCGGGACAGTTCAGCGAACTGAGCTTGCGGCCTTTATTGCCGCTGAAATTGCCTCTTCCGCCGTCATTTCCGACGTATCAATGACCACCGCATCCTGTGGCTGGAACAAGGGGTGCCACCGGTGCGGTTCTTGTCGCGCTCGTCGCGCTGCCTGATGTCCTGCAATACCGCCTCAAAGGTTACATCCATCCCGCTCGCCTGCAATTCGGCCTGGCGGCGCTTGGCCCGCACTTCCGGCGAGGCGGTGACAAACAGTTTCACGTTGGCATTGGGGCAGACCACCGTGCCGATATCGCGGCCGTCCAGCACGGCACCGGGCTTCTGATCGGCAAAGCTTCGCTGAAAGTCGAGGAGGGCGGCGCGCACCTCCGGAATGCTGGCGACGATGGAGGCCGCGGCCCCTACCGCTTCGGTGCGCAACTCGTAATCGAGCCAGGCATAGGAAGGAAGGTTTTGGGCAATGGCGGTTGCCACCTTGCTGTCATGAATGTCGCCATCGGATTTCAAAAGCTCCAGGCCAACGCGGCGGTAGAGGGTTCCGGTATCAAGATGGTGATAGTCAAAATGCTGGGCCAGGGCCCGGGCGATGGTGCCCTTGCCGGCGGCGGCCGGGCCATCCACGGCGATAATCATTTGGGTGGAAGGGCGGCAATCCGGGCGCCCATGCCATTCATCAGGCCAACGAAGTCGGGAAAGCTCGTGGCAATGAAACTGCCGTCATCAATGCTGACATGAATGCGCGAAGTCAGCCCCATGACGAGAAAGGCCATGGCGATGCGGTGATCCATGTGGGTTATGACCTTGCCGCCGCCGGGGGCACCGCCGCCGGTAACTTCCAGCCAGTCCGGCCCCGAATGGGTCACCACGCCATTGATCTGCAGGCCTGCTTCCACCGCCGCAAGACGGTCGCTTTCCTTCACCCGCAATTCCTCCAGGCCTTCCATGCGGGTGGTGCCCTCGGCAAAAGCGGCGGCAACCGAGAGGATGGGATATTCGTCAATCATGGAAGGGGCACGGGCGGCGGGCACACGAACGCCATGCAGCTTCGAATACTTGACGTGGAGATCGCCGACTTCTTCGCCGCCGGCAGTTCGCCGGTTTTCAATATCAATATGGGCGCCCATTTCGAGGAGCGTGATGATCAGCCCGGTGCGCGTCGGATTGAGCATGATGTTCTCGATGATGACATCCGAGCCTTCGCTCAACAGGGCCGCGACAAAGGGAAATGCCGCCGATGACGGGTCGCCGGGAATGTCGATTTCCTGGGCCACCAATTCGTGCTGGCCTTCGACGGAGATATGGCGGGCTCCGTCCATGTCCATGATCGAGAGCTTTGCGCCAAAGGCCTTCAGCATGCGTTCCGTATGATCGCGGGTTGCCACGGGCTCAATGACGGTGGTGCGCCCCGGTGCATTGAGGCCCGCCAGCAACACAGCCGATTTCACCTGGGCCGAGGCCACGGGCAAGGTGTAGGTGATGGGCACGGCATGTTTTGCGCCATAGATGGTGAGCGGCAGCCTTCCACCTTCGGCAGCCTCAAAGCGCACGCCCATCTCCTGCAAGGGCTTGGTCACGCGGCCCATGGGGCGCCTGGACAGCGAGGCATCGCCAATGCAGTGGGCAATGAGCGGGGTGGTGGCCATCAGCCCCAGGGCGAGGCGTACGCCGGTGCCGGAATTTCCGAAATCAAGGGGCTGGTCGGGGGATTGCAGGCCGGCAACGCCCACCCCCTGGACATGCCAGACGCCGGCGTCGTCGCGCGATGTGCCTGCCCCCAGGGCCGTCATGGCCTTGGCCGTGTTCACCACGTCCTCGGCTTCGAGAAGGCCCTTGATGCGCGTTTCGCCGATGGCGATGGCGCCAAACATGAGGGCCCGGTGCGACATGGATTTATCGCCGGGAACCTTGATCCGGCCCTTCAAACCGGTGGCTTTGCGCGATATCAGGGACTGGATTGGGGGCGGCATTCGGGTCATTTCGCCGAATTCGATACACGGGTTGAAATGGGCTGTCACCCCCTTGCCGCTCCGGGCTTTGACATTCGGCAAAACCCGTGGCATGGGAGCCTCAATTCACCGTCTTATCCGATCTCGAAAGGATCAACCGTGGTCAAAGCTGAACTCGGAACCAAGCGGACATGCCCTTCATGCGCGTCCCGGTTCTATGACTTGTTAAAGAATCCCATTGTCTGCCCGAAGTGCGGCGTCAGCTTCATTGCGGCGCCCATCCTGCCCTCCAAGGGCGATTACCCGGGTGCAGCACCAGCACCCGTTGCGAAGGTCCGCGAGAAGGAAGAAGTCGAGGAAGGCGAGAACGCCGATGTCGAACTCATCAGCCTTGAGGATGTCGAGGAGGATGGCAAGGACGATGACGAAACCGCCGGGATCGAAGATGTCGATCTGGGCGAGGACGCCGAACCCGCCGATGCGGAAGAGGACGATACGTTCCTCGTCGTTGAAGAGGAAGAAGGCGACAATGTCTCCGGCCTCCTGGACAGCGGCCCTTCGGGCGGCAAGGAAGGCGAGGAAGAGGTTTAACCGCCTCTTTATTGCCCGGCGAAGTTTTACTTGATTGTTGAGGGGCGCGGAACTAGGTTCCGCCCGCTTCCAGGACCAGAAGATGCTGGTTCATTTTGAAGACCTGTGGGGTCATAGCTCAGTTGGGAGAGCGCTTGCATGGCATGCAAGAGGTCGTCGGTTCGATTCCGTCTGGCTCCACCACTCTTTTCAAGGCCTTGGGTATCAAACGCGCGGGAAACGGTGGAGGCCCCGTGCTGTCAAACACGAGGCCCATTGCAGAAGTAATTAAGCGGCTCACGCAACAAGCCGGGAGATCAGCAATAGGGCAAAAATCTTAACCGATGATGCGCTAACCATGACTCACTTTTCCATAAAAGTCCCCGCTGATTGGCGACACGAAATTTACCCGGCCTATACCACTTGAAATAATGGCTGCGAATAAGTGCCAATTGAACGTCTCATTTCATTGAGGTGGCCATTTCGCCCACGTATGCGGCAATGGCCAAAGACGCTGTAAGCCCGGGAGATTCAATGCCGAACAGATTGATGATGCCGGGGCAGCCGTGCTGGGCCGGGCCCTGAATGATGAAATCGGTGCCTGAGCCGCCGGGCCTTTCCACTTTCGGGCGAATCCCGGCATAGGCGGCGTGCAGCATCTCCGGCTTGAGCCCCGGCCAATAGCGCTTGATCCTATCGGCGAAAACGGCCGCGCGCGCGCCATCGACATCATAGTCCGGGCTGTCAATCCATTCCACGTCCGGGCCGAAACGGCCGGCGCCCGCAAGATCAAGGGTGAAATGAATGCCGAGACCGCCCGGTTCCGGCATGGGATAGACCAGCCTTGAGAAAGGCGATTTGCCGGAGAGGGAAAAATAATTTCCCTTGGCGTAATGCAAGGGCGGAACGAACTTCCTGTCGAAACCCGTGATTGAAGCGGCCACGGGTTGGGCGGAAAGACCGGCGCTGTTGATCACCAGGCGGGATTCAACCTCGATATCGCCGACGGCAAGAATAGTCCTGTCACCGGTAAAGCGGCCGCTGGTGACCGGCGCATGAAACACCACGGTGCAATTTTTTGCTTCGGCATCGCCCTGCAGCGCCAGCATGAACTGGTGGCTGTCGATAATACCCGATGAGGGGGAAAGCAGTGCGCCAACACATTGAAGTTCGGGCTCAAGGTCGTGGGCTTCGGCGGCGGTGAGAATGCGCAAGTCGTCAACGCCGTTGCGCTCGCCCTGTTGCTTTATGCCGGTGAGTTCCGGCAATTGTTCCGGCTTTTCGGCCACGACGAGCTTTCCGCACTGGTTGAGGCCGATGGCGCGTTCCCGGCAATAAGCACGCAGCAGGTGTTTTCCCGTTACACAGAGGCGGGCCTTGAGAGAGTTTTGATTGTAATAGAGGCCCGCATGAAGCACTTCGCTGTTGCGCGAGCTTATGCCGGTGCCAATGGCTTCAGCGGATTCAAGCACCAGGACTTCACGGCCATCGCGGCTCAGTTGCCGCGCAATGGCCAGCCCCACAACGCCCGCGCCGATCACCACAACATCTACCCGTTCCACGCATGCTCCTGTTGGTTTGGCCGGTTGTGATAAGCTATTTGACAGTTATCGAATAGTGACTAGCGCGTCTGGACAGTCGGCACAGAAGCTTGCTTTAGTTCAAAACAGTACCCTTGAAGGAGAGCCCGTGATGAGCAGCGTAACAACACCGGATTTCAGCCTTGCGCGACGGGTGGCTCTTGTCACCGGAGCATCACGCGGCATCGGGCGTGCCTGTGCGCTGGCCTGCGCCGGAGCGGGGGCCGATGTCATTGCGGGTGTGCGAAACCTTCATGATGGCGCAAAACTGGTGGACGAGATCAAGGCCTTGGGCCCCCGTGCGCTGGCGGTGCGGATGGACCTTGCGGACCTCCCCGGGGTTCGCGCCGGCATTGCCGAGGCGCACAAGCATTTCGGCCGCATCGATATCCTGATCAACAATGTGGGGCTGGGGCCCGAGAACCTCGCCGAGAATGTGCGCGAGGAAGATTTCGACCTGACGGTCAACATCAATCTCAAGGGCACGTTCTTCACCACGCAGGCGGTGGCGAAACTGATGATGGCGCGGAAATCCGGGCGCATCATCAACATCTCGTCCCAGGCGGGAAGTGTCGTGTTGAAGGGCGAGGCGATCTATTGCATGTCAAAGGCCGCGATCAACCATCTGACGCGCTGCCTCGCCTTCGAATGGGCGTCTTATGGAATCACCGTCAACAGCGTGTCGCCTACCTTCATATCAACCGATGGCACCGCGCCGGCGCTTGCCGATCCGCAGTTCCGTCAACAGGTGCTGTCGCACATCCCCCTGGGGCGCATCGGGGATCCCATCGATGTTGCTGGCACGGTGGTCTTCCTCGCCTCCCCGGCGGCCTCCCTCATTACGGGAGCCAATATCCTGGTCGATGGAGGCTGGTCGGTGGCGTAACAGTCATAAATATTATGAATAAAAGCCTTGACGCTTATATTCCTATATGCTAGGCGTGATTTGTCCATCCCGGAAGGGGTCTCGGTCGCGACGGTGATCATAGATGGGGTGGATGTGGCGCCTGCGGGTGTGGTGAAACGTTCATCATGCTTCCGGGAGCCGGGGGTAAGACCCGTGGATACTACGGTCCACGCGCCTTCAGTGGCAAAACAACCCTGGCGGCAAACAGAGACACCGTGCGATCCAGGGCTCTGTCAGAGCTTATCCTCCGGCAAAAATCGCCGCAAAAGCGTGGGCGCGAGCAAGCGCCAACCGCCGGACGACACGACCGGCATTTTCGCGTAGGCTGCGCTCACGCAACCCTTCGCTTCTCGCCTGCCCCGGAAACGGCATAACCGTTTTCACCAAGGGCGGAGCTATGCCCGACGCTCATTGAAATTGAATTGTGATTGACGACGCCCTCTTGCGGGAGAGGACAGCCTACTGCGCAGCCTGGGAAAGGTGAGGGGAAGAGGTCCAAAGTGCCCTTCTCCCGTCGCGTTCGCAATGGGACAAGGTCCCGCAGGAGGATGAGGGCACAAAGGAATCGTCGATTACTTCCCGCCCTGTTTCTTCGCCGACAGCACGGCCAGCAATTCATTCAAGGTCTGCGGTTCCAGTTTGCCGATGTCGTCGGCCAGGCGGTTGGCGAGTTCGGTAGCAAGCGGATTGAGGCCGGAGGTGTCGATGGTAATGCGCGGATGGGAAATGCGGGCAAGGCGCGTGACCTCCTCGGCCTCGTCCCAGATGATGTTGAAATAGGCGATGATGCGCTGGATCAGGTGCCAGCCGGGCCTGCCCCGCTTGCCGTGCTCAAGGGCGGAAAGATAGGCGCTGGAAACGCCGATTGCGGTGGACATCTGTTTCAGCGTGATGGCGCGGTCGGCCCGGAGCTTCCGCATTTTTTCGCCAAAGGGCGTCATGTCAGCCTTCCCTGGTTCGCCGCAATTTAACATAGAAGGCCCCGCCGCCGCCGTGCTTGGGGTGGGCCTGCTGGAAACCGGAAACATGGGCACGAAATTGCGCCTCGTGCAACCATTCGGGCAATTGCCGGCGCAAGCGCCCTTCCCGTTCGGGGGCGTAAAAGTGGTCCCGGCCGTGGAGGGTATGGCCGGAAAACGGCGAGGCGCCCTTGCCGGTTATGACAAGCACCAGGCGGTGGCCCTGCATGCGGCGGCTGGAGATGAAATCCAGAAGACGGATGCGCGCTTCCTCCAGATTCAGGCCATGTAAGTCGAGGCGGCTTTCAATCTCGACGTTGCCGCGCGTCAGCTTCTGTTCGGTGCGCCGGTCAAAGCCGGTAATGGGCGGCGGAGATTTATTGAGCGAAATCTTTGGCGCTGATGCCTTCTGCGGCACAGGTTGAATGGCCTGTTGAGGCAAGGAAACCAATGAAGCACTCATCTTGAGGGCGCGTTTTCCCAGAGGCCTGATGGAGCGGGTAACCTCGTCCCAGAGATTGCGGTCAGGAACCTCAAAGGATTTCTTTTTCATTTTCCCTTCAAAAGTCTGGCGGCCAATTTCTTCGGCAGCAAAACAATCATGGCGCCGGGGCTTTTCATCTGTCCTGCAACACTCGCGGCCTTTTCACCCCAGCCCCAATAGACATCGCCGCGCACATGGCCCTTGATCGCCGTCCCCGTATCCTGCGCCACCATCAGGTGACGAAAGTTTTGCATTTCGCCGCCAGGGCCGGACGGCACTTTCGCATCGAGCCAGACTGGCGTGCCAAACATCCAGAGGCTGCGGTCAATGGCCAGGCTTCTGAACGGCGTGAGCGAAACCTGCTGTGCGCCGGGCGCGCCAAGTGCTGGATCATCGACCTTCACTTCGCGGAAGAAAACGAAGGACTTGTTTTCCCACATGAGCTCGCGCGCTTTATCAGCGATTGTCCTTCATCCAGGCGCGCAGGGCCTGCATCGACATGTTGTCCCTGGTGAGCACGCCGCGCTCAACCAGAACGCCGCCGATGCCGGTATAGGGCTGGCCGGATTTCGCGCCATAGGCGAGGCGCATGGTGCTGCCATCGGCAAAGCGAATGCGGCCTGAGCCCTGGACATGAATGAAAAACGCGTCGACCCAGTTTTTGAGCCAGACGATTTCGAGGCCCCGGCCCTGCAAGGCGCCTTCCTCGATTTCACGGCGCGTCAAATATCCGGCGGGCTTTCCCTGCAGCATGCGGCCATATTTCAGGTTAAGCCGCTTTTCCGTTGTCGCGTCAAAACTCACGAGATCATCGGGCTTGCGATAGATGGGAACATCATAACCGTTCCCCGCAGTTCGACTGCCTTCCGCTTCCGGCTCGTAGTAGCCGGTGAACAAGCCTTCAGGACGGACGGGATCAACGACTTTCAGAGCCGTGAACGTTTCCTCGAAAAAACGTCGCGCCGATTTCGCATGAGCAGCGTTTTCGCAAGTCTCCAGCCAGTCCGCCAGTTTTCCGCCATAACGAACCTCGCGTTCAAAGCCACGGCCACCCGCCAGAATTTCCGCGCATGATCTTTGAAACGCCGCAAGTGCCGCTGCATGGTCGTCGTCAGCCCAGCCTTCAATCTGGGCGAATGGCACGGGGTTAAGAACGGGTTTGGCTTCAGCGGTCATGGCAAGGGAAATGGCGAATAAGCAGGCAAATCCCAGGCGTCCTATCACGCTTGCGTTTCGGTGGCCACAACCCGCCAGTTCGGATCCTTTTGCGCCACGTCCCTTTCAAAGGTCCAGATATCGGTGATGTCCCGCACTTCCCGCGGATTGCCATCGATGAGGGCGCCGGCCTTGTCATGGGTTGCGGAAATCATCTGGCTGGCAAATTTGACAACGACGCTGGCACGCTTTCCGGCCAGGGATACTGATACGAAGTCGACCTTCTCAAATCCGACGAACTGGAAATCGAGCTTTTCGCCGGCCTGGCCGCGGCTGTCGATGGCCTTGGCGAAGCCATCAAACACTTCCTTCGACAGGAGGTTCTTGAGGGCCGGCTTGTCGCCCTTGGCGAAGGCCTCGACTATCATCTCATAGGCAAGTTTGGCGCCTTCGAGGAATTCCTTTGGTGAAAATGCCGGATCGGCCTGAATCAGTTTTTCAAATCCCGCGGCAAGCGGCGACGCGGCTGCCGCAAAGCCGGTCCACACCGGGGCTTTTGGTTCGGCATCAACCTCAACCTTTTTCGCCGGCTCTTCCTTGCTTGATGGAAACTCCAGGATTTTTCCGCTGCCGGTTTCAACCGGGGCGGCGCCATTCGGCCGGCGGGGAGCGTAGGGATCGCTCGGCGGGCGCTCGGTTCCCGTGCGCTGCCCCAGAACCGAGCGCAGGCGCCACACAACCATAAGGGCGATGGCGGCCAGAACCAGATTCAGGGGATCAAAGATCTCGTTCATTACCAAATTCTCACACTTCTGAGCTTACACACGGAGCGGCACACATTGTACTCGTCTTATGTTGAGTCCTATATAGGAGACTTTGGGATAGGTCCAAGGACCATTCTATTGGAGTCTTGCTTGCGCCGCCACTTTCCCGTCCTCATTCTTGCCCTCCTGTTTGCCGACCTTGCATCCCTTATCTGGCTTGGGCGTTTTGTGGGGGTTTTGCCTGTCCTGGCGCTGGTCATACTGGGCATCCTTGCAGGCAGCGCCCTTATCCGCCGGAGCGGCACCAACATATTCACCATGCTGAATACGCCTGCCAGCGACAAGAAAACCGTTTCAGGCGGGGCGGCCAAAAGCCTGCTCTGGGCCATTGCCGGGCTCTTGCTCATCATCCCCGGGATCGTCAGCGATTTCATTGCCTTGACGCTTCTCCTGCCGTGGGTCCGCAAGCGTGTGGCCGGGTTTTTCGAGACCCATATTTCAGGGGATTTTACGGTTCACCGGGGTGGCCTTGTCATTGAGGCTGAGGCGGTTGAAATCGAAGACGTGCCAAAGCTGAAGCCAAATTCTCCATTGGAGGATTAAAGACCCTGCTTGCGGCACCGCAGCCTTCATGTTAGCCACTGCAACGTGTGATTTGACCCGACTATTTCGGCGCATGAGAGGCATAGAAGATGGCAAAAGCAGCAAAACCGGCTCCCCGCAAAACCGCCGCAAAGGCATCAAATGGCGGCAAGAATCCGGAAGAAAAGGCGCCGAGCATCTCGGAAGGCAAGGCTGCCGGAGCGGTTAATCTGCAGGTTCCGCCGCCCGAGCCTGGCACCCAGCCTTCCATGCGCATTCTTGGCCAGTATTTGAAAGACCTGAGCTTTGAAAATCCCAATGCGCCCCAGGCCCTGGCGCCCCAGCAAAACCAGCCCGACATCAATATCGCGGTCAATGTGAACGCCCGCAACATCGCGCCAACGGATTTCGAGGTCGAGCTGCATCTCGATGCAAAGGCCACCTCCGAAGGCAAGGTCATATTTGCCTCGGAGCTTCTGTATGCGGGGGTTTTCCGGATGGAGAATTTTCCCGCCAACATGCTTCATGCGGCGGTTCTCATTGAATGCCCGCGGATGCTGTTTCCTTTCGCGCGGCAGATTCTTGCGGATGCCACACGCAATGGCGGGTTTCCGCCCTTGATGCTGGATCCTATTGATTTTGCCGGCATGTACCAAAAGCGCATGAAGCAGCAGAAGGCTTCTGCGCAGGCTTAATTCAAGTCGCTTTCCACAATGCTGCAGCGCCCAGGCTTTTGACAAGAGCCTCGTGGCGCGCCAGTTCTTCAGCGGTGAGCCGTTCGGGAAGCGGGTTGCTTCGTTTGGTCGGCGCTTGGGCGTTGCTGGTTTGCAGATGACGGACATTATTGGTTTTTGGCAGGGTCAGGGTGATCTGGCGGCCGCCGATAAGTTCCAGATAGACGCCCGCAAGAAGCTCCGAGTCCAGCAGGGCGCCATGCTTCGTGCGCTTTGCGATATCGATGCCGTAACGCTTGCAGAGCGCGTCAAGGCTGTTGGGTCCCATGGGATGGCGTTTTTTGGCAAGCACCAGCGTATCAATGATCCGCTCATAAAGAATTGGCGGGCGCTTGATAAATCCAAGTTCGGCATTCAAAAAACCAACATCAAAGCTGGCATTGTGAATAATCAGGACCGTATCTCCAATGAATTCCAGGAACTCATCGGCGATCTTTGAGAATACGGGTTTGTCCTTCAAAAACGCATCACTTAATCCGTGAACGGCTTCCGCTTCGCGGGGCACGTCGCGTTGCGGATTGATAAAGCTGTGGTAGGTTTTTCCGGTTGGAATGTGATTGAACAACTCAACAGCGCCGATTTCCACGAGGCGGTGGCCCTGCAGCGGATCGAGCCCGGTGGTTTCCGTATCCAGTACGATCTCTCTCATGGCTTGTGGTTCCTGGCCAGTTCTGCAAGCTTGCTGCTTAGCGCATCAACCTGAATTCGCAAATGCTCCAGGCCGCCGGAATTTTCAATGACAAAATCGGCGCGGCGGCGCTTTTCCACATCGGGCATCTGCCTTGCCAGGATACCGACCAGTTTTTGTTCGGTCATTCCCGGCCGGGCCATGGCCCGCTTTCGCTGAAGGTCTTCAGTGGCGGAAACAACAATCACATAGTCCAGATTCCTTCTCCTGGCCCGTTTCAAAGAGAAGCGGAATATCAAGAACCACAAGACGAGAGCCTTGCTTTCGCCAATGGGCGATGAAACGCTCCCGCCTTTTCCTGACAAGGGGATGGATAAGCGATTCCAGTTTCCGCAGATCTTCCGGAGAACTCAAAACCCGTTGCCCCAGGCGCTGACGGTCGATCTCGCCGTCAACAATCACGCCCGGAAACATTTTACCAACCAAGTCCTTGGTCGTCTTTTCAGCATAGAGACTGTGCACCTCGGCATCGGAATCAAACACCGGAATGCCGGCAGCAGAAAACAGTTTGGCAACTTCACTTTTGCCAGTGGCGATGGAGCCGGTGAGACCAACGGACATCATTGCTTGTGCGCTTTTTGAACGTCTGCCGCTATCAACTCATAGAGCTCGGCCGTAACCTCCGGCCTCACTCCGAACCACAGTTCAAAACCTCTTACGGCCTGATGCAGCAGCATTCCCAAGCCGCCCAAAACCGGATTTCCCCGTTGCCTCGCATTTACAAGGAAAGCCGTTTCCAGGGGAGTATAAACGATATCGGCAACAAGTGCGTTGGGATTCAGGCTTTGAATTTCCAGCTCCAAAGAAGGCTGGCCTTCCATGCCCTGGGATGTTGTGTTCACTAGAAGCCCGCAGCTTTTCAACGCATCCTCGGAGTTGGTCTCGCTGATTTCATAAACACCGGAACCAAACTGCACCTGGAGATCGTGAATGCGTTCCCGCGTGCGATTGATAATGCCAATCTTCTTCACGCCCTCATCGAGCAGGGCACCAATGATCGCCTTTGCAGCACCCCCGGCCCCAATAACTACGGCAGCTTTGTTTTTAGGATCAAACGCGGGATGGGCGTGACGAAGCGACGCAGTAAAGCCTTCACCATCCGTGTTGGTTCCGCAGACCACGCCATTCTTGAGATACACCGTGTTTACGGCGCTGAGACGGCGGGCGATTTCATCGGCCTCTGCAACGGCCTGAAATGCCGCTTCCTTGTGGGGGATTGTTACATTGCAGCCGATGAACTCCGACACGGCCAGGTTTGCAATGAATTGCCTTACGCTCTTGGGCTCAACTGCCATCTTTTCATAGACCGCGTCGACGCCGTATTTTTTAAGCCAGTAATTATGGATGAGTGGCGAGCGAGAATGCGCGATCGGCCAGCCAATGACACAGGCCTTTTTCATGACGGAATGATCCCGTGCTGCCTTAAAAAGCCGAGAAGCGGCAATATGGGCAGACCAAGAATGGCGAAGTAGTCACCTTCAATTTTTTCGAATAGTTGAATTCCGGTTTCCTCCAGCTTATAGGCGCCGACTGAAGACAAATAGTCAGCCGGACTGCCGTCCAGGTATGACGACAAGAATTCCCGGGTAAAGTTTCTCATTGTCAGGCGCGCCTCGGAGCAGTTGTTCCACACCTCGGTGCCGGCGATTGCACAGGAAACAGCCGAGTATAATGTGTGGGTCGCGTTCCGCAGCATTGATAGCTGCTTTTCTGCATCGGCGCGGGACACCGGTTTATTGAAGATCTGATTCTCAAATCCGAGCACCTGGTCTGCGCCGATGGTCATCGCTTTGGGATGCAGCCCAGATATTTTCTCTGCCTTTAGCCTGGCCAACTCCAGCGAAATTTTCCGCGGCGATAATTTCGTAAGTGAATTTTTTGCTTTCTCCTCATCAAGCTCGGAATTGAGAACAGCAAATTTTATCCCGGCATCACTCAGGATTTTTCCGCGAATTTTGCTGGTGGAAGCGAGTATGATGTCCAAGGGATTCACGCGTTGAAAGCTGTGGAGTTTTAGCAGGTGGATTGTGGACAATTCCGCACACTGCGGAATGGTTAACAATTGGTTAATATTGTGAGATTGTTATCAACAAGGCAATCTCCGGAATACATATACTCTCCATTATGGGGATAAGTCTCTGGCGTGTATAACGATGGATAACTTCATCCATCTCCCTATTATCCAACTTAACATTTTGAATTTATTCAGATAATTCCATTGGTTTATTTTACTGGCAAAGAACTATTGGTCAAGGCCATCTGATCCAGCATAAGAACCTGATTGCATTTTGATCCCGCTCACTGGCCCACAACATCATATTCAATTTATAGAAAGTTTTATTTAGAAGAATGCCTGTACCTTCCACACAACCGCTCATGAACGTATTGGCACGTCGTAAATCAGAGCGAAGACCAGTCTGGTTTATGCGTCAGGCCGGTCGTTATCTGCCAGAGTATCGCAAGGTCAGGGAGCAAGCCGGTTCTTTTTTGAACTTGTGTTATTCGCCGCAACTTGCCGCTGAAGTGACATTACAACCTTTGCGGCGCTATGATCTTGATGCGGCGATCATCTTTGCGGACATCTTGGTTGTTCCCCATGCCATGGGAAATGGATTATCGTTCGTTGAAGGCGAAGGGCCGAAGCTCGAAACTGTGAGAAGCAGTTCTGATTTAACGCGGTTGAAGCCTGGGTTGAAGTCCAAACAGTTTGAAAGCGTTGCTGAATCGGTGAACAGGGTTCGCCGCGATCTGGATTCTTCTATTTCTTTGATTGGATTCTGCGGAGCGCCTTGGACCGTGGCGAGTTACATGGTTGAGGGCGGAAGTTCGGACCGTGAACTTGCAAGGAAGTTTGCTTACCAGCGAGAAGACTGGTTCAGGGAGCTGATTGCCCGTCTGGTTGAAAATTCAATAGAATATTTATGCGTTCAGATTGAAGCCGGGGCTGATGTTGTGCAGATATTTGACTCCTGGGCTGGTGAATTACCGGGAGACCTGCTGACGGAATATTGTATTGGACCCATTCAGGAGATTGTTGCAGGCGTTAAATCAAGATTTCCGGCTGTTCCCGTTATCGTTTTCGCCAAAGGCGTTGGGCATCGGCACAATGATGTCTACTCGAGAACCAAGTGCCGGGCTATTGGTGTTGAGGCCGAATGCTCGCTGGAATTTTTGCAATCCATTTTGCCGGCGGACGCGGTCATCCAGGGAAACCTGGATCCGCTGGTTTTGCTTTGCGATGAAGCCGTGGTGCGCAGGGAAACTCAGAAACTTGTGGGCGGAATTCCGCGGGACCGCCATATCTTCAATCTGGGTCATGGCATCAAACAGCAGACGAATCCGGACATCTTGACAACTGTCATTAGGATAATTCGGGACCATGACCATGGCTGAGTGGTTTTTGTGGCTGAAGGTCGTCCATATTGTTTCAGTCGTCGCTTGGATGGCTGGGTTGTTTTATCTGCCGCGCCTGTTTGTCTATCATCGGGACGTGCTTCCGGGCGGCGAAGCCAGCGAACTGTTCAAGGTGATGGAACGACGCCTGATAACGGCCATCATGAGGCCTGCGGCGGCAGTGAGCCTTTTATCGGGCGCTTTGCTTTTTATTGCGGGCCAGTTTGAATTCTTGCAGGTTTGGGTTCTAGGCAAACTGGCGGCGGTTCTCCTCCTCTGTGTGTACCATGGCGCGCTTGAGGGTTATCTCCGGCGGTTTGCCCGCGGTGAGCGGGTGAGGGATGCGCGGTTTTTCCGCATTCTCAATGAAGTCCCAACGCTGCTTCTGGTCATAATCGTTGTGTTTATCGTGATTAAACCATTCCAATAATTTCTGTTGGTTCATTCCCCGAAGTTTGTTATAGAGGCAGCGAACAAAGGGATATTCGTCCCGTTTGCTTTCCCCGCCTCCAATTACCCGATCTGCCCTGGCGCTTCGTGGTTCATTTCTCACCCCTAATGTACTGATCCCAAAACATGACAAATATAGCCGAATTGAAGGATATCAAGCTTAAGGACCTTAAGCGGAAGACGCCTGCCGAGCTGGTGACCCTGGCGGAGGAGCTCGAAGTTGAAAATGCCAGCGCGCTGCGCAAGCAGGAGCTTATGTTTGCAATCCTGAAAAACCTGGCGGTGCGCGATATCGAAATCATCGGTGAAGGCGTTGTCGAGGTTCTGCAGGATGGCTTTGGCTTCCTGCGCTCATCGGACGCAAATTACCTGGCAGGCCCAGACGATATTTATGTGAGCCCGAGCCAGATCAGGAAATTCACCTTGCGGACCGGCGATACGGTCGAAGGGCAAATCCGCAGCCCGAAGGATGGCGAGCGTTATTTTGCCCTGGTGAAAGTGAATACCATCAATTTTGAGGACCCGGAGAAAACCAAGCACAAGGTCCATTTCGACAATCTCACGCCGCTTTATCCGGACCAGCGCCTGGAAATGGAAATTCCCGATCCGACGCGGAAAGATTTTTCGGCCCGGGTGATTGATATCGTATCTCCTCTCGGCAAGGGCCAGCGTGGCCTGATCGTGGCGCCGCCGCGTACCGGTAAGACAGTTCTGCTGCAGAACATCGCCCATGCCATCGCAACAAATCATCCCGAATGTTTTTTGATCGTGCTGTTGATCGACGAACGGCCGGAAGAAGTCACCGACATGCAGCGTTCGGTCAAGGGAGAGGTTGTGAGCTCCACTTTCGATGAACCGGCCACCCGGCATGTTCAGGTTGCCGAAATGGTCATTGAAAAAGCCAAGCGTCTTGTCGAGCATGGCCGTGACGTTATCATCCTGCTGGATTCGATTACACGCCTCGGCCGTGCCTACAACACGGTTGTGCCGTCTTCGGGCAAGGTTCTCACTGGTGGCGTGGATGCCAACGCGCTTGCAGCGGCCAAAGCGCTTCTTCGGCGCGGCGCGCAATATCGAGGAAGGCGGGTCGCTGACGATCATTGCGACCGCGCTCATCGATACGGGCAGCCGCATGGACGAAGTCATTTTCGAAGAGTTCAAGGGAACCGGCAACTCGGAAATCATTCTGGACCGCAAGGTTGCGGACAAACGGGTATTCCCGGCGATCGACATTCTGCGCTCGGGCACCCGCAAGGAAGAATTGCTGGTGAAGGCCGATCTTCTCAAGAAGACCTATGTACTGCGCCGCATTCTCAACCCCATGGGAACGATTGATGCCATCGAGTTCCTCTTGGATAAATTGCGCCAGACGAAATCCAACAGCGATTTCTTCGATTCCATGAACGCCTAAGCCTCGCTCGCAATTCCCAATAAACGCAATGCGGCCAGCGTTTCAGCCGCATTTGTTCCAGGGTTTGCGCATGTCATGGCTCGGCAGATATAGAGTGCGGGCTTGTGGTTTTTTGCGGTTTTTCCATAAGCCGGATGATTGGCGGGCAGGTTGGAATTAGCCCCTGTGACATGGATTGTGGCGTCAAGCCCAGCGTATCTGATCGCTAGCAACAACATTTCGTTCTGTGCAGGATTTGCATCGTTGGTGAGGACGAGTTGGATTGTATCTTGCAGCAAGAACGCATTTTTCAACAGGCCGGGCGCTGCAAAGGGGTTTGATTTTGCCGCGGACGCGAAGACCTCGGCGATTTTCTCGGCCTTGGTTTTGAAACTTTCCTTGCCGGTGAGGTGATAGAGACTGTTATAGTTCTTGATCATGACGGAATTGGCGTTGGGTGTTGCTTCATCTTCAATGGTGCGGCTTTTGATGGGGAGCACCGTGTGCTTTTGCGAGGCGTGACAGAAGCCCCCTTCGCCGGTGTCCCAATGATTGTCTTCCAGCGCCGCAGCGAGTTCCTGCGCCTTGGTGATATATGCGGCGCCACCGGTCAGGGCATGAAGCGCAAGCGCTGCGGCAATGAGACTTGCATAGTCATCGGCGGTGGCTTCATGGCGGGTGCTGCCGGCCCGGTGGCTGTGCAGCAGCCTATTGTCTTTCCAGAACAGGGTCAGTCCTTTGGAGAAGGCTTTTGTTGCGGCATCGGCCCAGGCCTTGTTGCCAAACACCAATGAGGCTTCGGCAAGAGCCGTGATGAAGAGTCCGTTCCAGTCGGCGAGGATCTTGTCATCATGCTGCGGCGGGATTCGTTTGCTGCGCGCCGCCCATAATTTTGCGCGGGCGCTCGCCAGGATTTTTTCGTTTTCCGGCGTGTCAGAAGTCGTGTCATGGGTTCGGTTGAGAATGGTATGGCCTTCCCAGTTGCCGGTCGATGTCACGTCATAGGCGGCCTGGAAAATTTCGAACTCATTGGGTGCCAGCAGCTTTTTTATCTCGGCCTGGCTCCAGACATAATACTTGCCCTCCTCGCCTTCTGAATCGGCATCATAGCTGGAGGTAAAGCAGCCGTTCTGGCTTGTCATTTCGCCCAGGACAAATTCAATGGTGTGCTCGATGCGCGCGGCATAAAGCGGGTTCTCGGTTTTGAGCCAGGCGCGGGTGAGCAGGCTCACATATTGCGCGTTGTCATAAAGCATTTTTTCAAAATGCGGCGCCAGCCATTTATGGTCGGTGGAGTAGCGGGCGATGCCGCCCGCCAGATGGTCATAGATCCCGCCATTGCTGATTTGCGTGAGCGTGGTGAGCACGGCATCCTGGGCCTTCTCATTCCGGTTGCGTAAATAGGCTTCCCAGAGGAAAGTGAAGATGGGGGCTTGCGGAAATTTCGGCGCGCCCTTGAGGCCGCCATACAGGGGATCGGTGGCGTTGATGATGACATCAGCGGCCTGATAGATTTCAGCAGTGGAAAGCTGGTTCGGGCTTGCCTCATATCGCGGCTGTTGCAGGGCGGCCGATATGGCTTCGGCGTTGTGCATGACTTTGTTTCGCTCCTGCTGCCAGATGCGGGATATCTCGGTCAGGACGTGGCGGAAGCTGGGCCTCCCATATTTTGTCTCCGGCGGGAAATAGGTGCCGCCCCAGAAGGGAAGGGCATCGGGGGTCAGAAACATGGTGAGGGGCCAGCCGCCCTGCTCCCCAAGGCTGTGAAGCGCCGCCATGTAGATACGGTCGATATCGGGACGCTCTTCGCGATCGACCTTTATGTTGATGAAGTTCTGGTTCATAAGACCGGCAGTGACCGGGTCTTCAAAACTCTCGTGGGCCATGACATGGCACCAGTGGCAGGCGGCGTAGCCGACGGACAGAAGAATGGGCCGGTCGCGGTCCTTGGCTTCCTGAAGCGCCTGTTCACTCCATCCCATCCAGTGTACGGGATTATCCTTGTGCTGAAGGAGATAGGGGCTGGTTTCCAGGCTGAGACGGTTATGTGACATGGTATCGATTCGAATCCGAAATGAATAATTCCGAGACAATTTTTGCGGTTTCCAGTGGCTCCGGTATGGCCGGAATTGCTGTGATCCGTATGTCTGGCGTCAAGGCCGGAAGCGTGCTTTCTTCCGTTGCGGGTTCCCTACCCTTACCCCGGCGGGCCAGTGTACGGCAACTGCGTAATCCCCAATCCCAGGAGGTCATCGACCAGGGGCTCGTCCTTTGGATGCCGGGCCCCTTGAGTGCGACCGGTGAAGACGTGGCTGAGTTCCATGTGCATGGTAGTGCTGCGGTTATCGAGGCGATGTTTGAGGTTTTCCGTTCGGTCGCTGGCGTGAGGTTGGCGGAGCCCGGTGAATTTACCCGTAGGGCCTTTGCCAATGACCGGATGGATCTGGTCGAGGCGGAGGGACTTGCCGATCTGCTGCAGGCTCGCACCGAGGCGCAGCGGCGTATGGCCATGCATCACATGCTCGGTCATGCCAGTTCACAATATGAGGTCTGGCGAACGGAACTGATATCACTCCTTGCGCGGCTCGAAGCGGCGATTGATTTTGTTGAAGAGGATGGTGTAGCCGCCGCAGCACTTGCTGATATCAGGCCCAAGACTCTTGACCTGGTAGCGCGTCTCAGTAGGGCCGCGGCGGAAGCAGATCGTGCAGGCGCACTTCGCTCAGGCGTGAAAGTTGTTTTTGCCGGCGCGCCGAATGTCGGCAAATCGACCCTGTTGAATTTGGTTGCCGCTCGGGAGGCGGCAATCGTTTCGTCGCGTCCCGGCACTACCCGGGATGTCATTGAAGTCCCCATCGTCCTTGGCGGCATTCCCGTCATCCTGACGGACACGGCGGGCCTTCGCGCCGAGGGGGGTGACGAGATCGAAGTCATCGGCATGCAGCGCGCCAGGTCTGAAACCGCCGCTGCCGACATTGTTGTCTGGGTGACCTCGGTTGACGTGAAGGAAGAATTGGAAAACCTGGTAGTCCCTGCACTGCGAGTCCTGAACAAGGCGGACCTACCGGGTGATGCCCAGGGAATAGACTTGAAAGTTTCCGCCAAGACCGGTGAAGGCATCGCGGACCTGATTGCCGAACTCGAAAAATTGGTGAGAGAACGCTTTAGCGGCATGGAGCAGGCGTCGGTCATCCGTACACGCCACAAGGACGCGGTGGAAGAATCGATTCGGTTCCTCAACGATTCCCTTCTGCATGATGCGGAGCATATCGAGCTCGCCGCGGAATGCTTGCGCAGGGCCTGTTTCAGTATTGGCCGGGTAACTGGCCGCGTCGATGTCGAGGATCTGCTGGGGAAGATTTTCAGCGAATTCTGCATCGGCAAGTAACCTGTTTCACGTGAAACTTGTTTCGGCTTTGACCATTGATTGGGCTTGGACTAGAGAACCGCCATGAGCAGGAAGTATGATGTTATAGTGATCGGCGGCGGCCATGCGGGTGTTGAAGCCGCAGCGGCTTCGGCGCGGCTAGGTGCTAACACGGCTCTTGTCACACACAGGTTTTCAACCATCGGCGAGATGTCGTGCAATCCGGCCATCGGCGGTTTGGGCAAGGGCCATCTGGTGCGCGAGATCGATGCGCTTGATGGCCTGATGGGCCGGGTTGCAGATCGTGCCGGAATTCAATTCCGTCTGCTCAACCGTTCGAAGGGGCCTGCGGTGCGAGGGCCCCGCGCCCAAGCGGACCGCAAGCTTTACCGCGCGGCGATGCAAGAAGAAATTCGCGGCCAAAATAATCTGCGTGTTGTTGAAGCTGCCGTGTGCGGATTTGTTCTTGAGCAAGATCGTGTTGTTGGCGTTACGACCGAGGCTGGAGAAGACCTGCTGGCCGGTGCGGTTGTTCTCACGACAGGAACATTTCTGGCCGGGCTCATTCACATCGGCGAGAAAAAGATTCCAGCGGGCCGCGTCGGTGAACCGCCGGCCCATGGCATCTCGCAACAACTGCGATCGGCGGGCCTGCAACTGGGGCGCCTCAAAACCGGCACGCCGGCCCGGCTTGATGGCCGAACCATTGCTTGGAGCGTGCTCGAGGAGCAAAAGGGCGATGAAGTTCCGTCGCCATTTTCCACGCTCACGGATTCGATCACCACGCCACAGGTGTCCTGCTTCATCACCCAGACGACGGCCCGGACCCACGCGCTGATTGCCAGCAACATTCACCGCTCGCCGCTCTATTCCGGGCAGATCGAAGGAACAGGTCCGCGCTACTGCCCCTCCATTGAGGACAAGATCCATCGCTTCAAGGACAAATCATCGCACCAGATATTCCTTGAGCCGGAAGGGCTGGATGATGACACGGTTTACCCTAATGGCATTTCGACGTCGCTGCCGGAGGATGTCCAGGAGCAGTTTATCCGGACGATCCCCGGGCTGGAGAATGTTGCGATCCTGCGGCCGGGGTATGCCATTGAGTATGACTTCGTCGACCCCCGTGAACTGACCAGCGGGCTGGAAGTCAAAGCCATGCCCGGCCTGTTTCTGGCGGGGCAGATCAACGGTACGACCGGCTATGAAGAGGCTGCCGCCCAGGGTCTGATCGCCGGCCTGAACGCGGCGCGGAAAGTGGGCGGCCAAACGGAGATCAGCTTTGACCGGGCCGAGGGTTATCTTGGCGTGATGGTCGATGATCTGGTGCTTCGCGGCGTGACCGAGCCCTACCGCATGTTCACCTCGCGGGCCGAATACCGGCTTTCACTCCGAGCCGACAATGCGGATCAACGGCTGACGCCCAAGGGCATTTCCCTTGGCCTCGTTGGCGCCCATCGCCAGCAACATTTTGCCGACCGGATGAACGTCCTTAATGCGGCGCGGGTCTTGGCTGAGCATTTGGGTATGACTTCGGCGGCTGCCGCCAAGCTGGGCTTGAAGGTCAATCAGGATGGGCAACGGCGCTCGGCGCTCGATCTCATGGCCATGCCGGAAGTAGGGCTCGAACGGGTTTGCGAGATCTGGCCGGAGATCGCGGCGCTCCCCGATTTTGCCAAGGACGGGCTCTTTGCGGATTCGCTTTATGCGGGATACAGCGCGCGGCAGTCGGCGGACATCCTGGCACTCCGCAAGGAGGACCAGGTCAGCCTGCCCCAAGACATTGACTACATGGCCCTGCCGAGCCTGTCGATTGAGATCCGGCAGAAACTCATGCGGGTCAAGCCCGGCACGTTGGGTCAGGCCGCGCGCATTGAGGGTATGACCCCCGCAGCGCTCGCCTGCCTGTTGGGTCACATCAAGCGCCAGACCCTGCGCAAGACCGCCTGATGAATGCCCAGTATATTTCCGATGACGTGCTGGCGCGGCTGAATGTTTCACGTGAATCACTGACCAAAATCGAAGCCTATGTCGATCTGCTTCTAACCTGGCAGAGCAAAATAAACCTGATCGGGCCTTCGACGGTTGAGACGGTCTGGCGGCGCCATGTTCTGGATGCCCTGCAGCTCCTGCCGTTGATGCATGGCAAAACCGAAGCGGTGGCTGACCTGGGTTCGGGAGCCGGCATTCCCGGCCTGATCGTGGCGCTGGGCGGAAATCTCAGGGCCGATCTCTATGAGAGCAATGGCAAGAAGGTTGCCTTTCTGCGCGAGGCCATACGGCAGACAAAGGCCAATGCGCGGGTTCATCAAATCCGCCTGGAAACACTTGAGGCGCATTTGCCGGAACGCATACCGGATTATGTGACGGCGCGGGCCCTGGCGCCGCTTGAGAAGCTATTGCTTTGGGCGGAGCCCTTGCTGAAGCGGGGGGCCATTGGCCTGTTCCACAAGGGACAAGATGTGGACAGTGAAGTTAACAAGGCTACCAAATTCTGGAAAATGGGCGCAATCATCAGGCATGCAAGTATGACCGATTCGGACGGTACTATTCTTGAGGTAAAGGAGATTACCCGTGTTTAATCAGAACCTGTCCCAAAGTCCCCGGATCCTCGCCATCGCCAACCAAAAGGGCGGGGTGGGTAAAACAACCACCGCCATCAACCTGGGAACGGCGCTCGCCGCTGTTGGCGAGACCGTCCTCATCGTTGATCTTGACCCGCAGGGAAACGCCAGCACCGGGCTTGGGATCGTGCGCGGGCCCAAGCAAAAGTCGTCCTACCATGTGCTCATCGGCGAGGCGGAACTGGACCAGGTTATCGTCGATTCAGGCATACCGCGGCTGCACTGCGTGCCCTCCACCATTGATCTTCTGGGTGCCGAACTTGAGCTGGCGGATTTTGACCGCAAGGCCTACCGGCTGGCCGATGCCATCGCGCGGCTTTCGCGACAGCAGAACAAGGCGCGCAGCTACAGCTATATTCTGGTTGATTGCCCGCCGTCGCTCAATCTCCTGACGATCAATTCGCTTTCGGCGGCGGACGCCATACTGGTTCCCCTGCAGTGTGAATTTTTTGCCCTGGAAGGGCTGAGCCAGCTCCTCAAAACAGTTGAACGGGTGAAGACAACTCTTAACCCAAAATTAACCATTCAGGGTGTTGTTCTTACGATGTTTGATCGGCGAAACAGCCTTTCCGACCAGGTGGCACAGGACGTTCGCAGTGTGCTTGGCGACAAGGTTTACCAGACAGTCATACCGCGCAATGTCCGCGTCTCCGAGGCGCCCTCCTATGGGAAACCAGTCCTACTCTACGATAATGTCTGCTCCGGCTCCCAGGCCTATATCAAACTCGCATCGGAGGTTATTCGCCGTGAGCGTGAACTGCGGGCAGCCTGATCGATTCACTTCCGAAACAATCAGCACTGCCCTGAGCCAGGGTAGTGCTTCCAGTATTTGAGGGCAAAGAACCATGATGCAGGCACCAAAACGCAGGTTGGGTCGGGGGCTCGCCGCACTTATCGGCGATGATGTCATCGAAGCCGCCTCGCCTGAGGAATCCCGCGGCCTGCGGCATCTTCCCATTGAGCTGCTCCATTCAAATCCAAACAATCCGCGCAAGCAATTCAAGGAAGAAGAGCTTGAGGATCTTTCAAAATCCATCCGGGAAAAAGGCTTGCTGCAGCCGATTGTGGTTCGCCAGCGCGCTGACGGCGAATTTGAAATCGTTGCTGGCGAGCGCCGGTGGCGGGCCTCGCAGCGGGCGGGCCTGCATGAACTACCGGTTCTCATCCGCGATCTCAGCGATGGGGAAACGCTTGAAATCGCCCTTATCGAAAATATCCAGCGCTCGGATTTAAATCCTCTCGAGGAAGCGCGGGCTTACGGGCAATTGCTCGAACAGTTCTCCTACACCCAGCAGCAACTCGCCGATTCGGTTGGCAAAAGCCGCAGCCACATCGCCAACACCTTGCGTTTGCTTACCCTGCCCGAATCAGTCCGGAGCTATATCGAAGATGGAAAATTGACGGCGGGCCATGCCCGGACGCTGGTTGCCACTGATTCGCCGGCCGACCTCGCCAACAAGATCATTAGTCTTGGCCTTTCGGTCCGCGAGGCAGAAACGCTGACGCGAAACAACCCGGCAACCTCGACGCGCAAGGCCAAGGCCGTGAAGGATGCCGATACGCGGGCGCTGGAAAAACAATTGGCGGAAGCCATGGGCCTGCGGATAGAAATCAAGGCGCAGGGGCGCGAGGGCGGAACGCTTTTGATCAAGTACAAAACGCTGGATCAGCTTGACGGGATTACGCACCGGCTGATGAGCAAGAAGTGAACTGATTAGTTACTTCGCGCATCCCGCAAGCGGGCGCTGCGTCCCAAGGCCAAAAGGGCGCGGCTTACAAGCGCTTCATCGAGATCGGGATGCTGGCGTGTTTGCAGGATTGCGGCGCAGATTTTTTCTTCGGCATTCAAAAGTGCGTCGATGTCCCAGGTTCTGAGTTGCATGGAAATCGAGGCGCGCCGCTTGAAAAAAATTCCGAAGCGGGGCGCCTGCACGACGCTATCAATGGTAGAGCCTTGACCAATTTGAGAAGCCATCCCTTGAAGCTTCACGATATGCTGAAGCACGGCGCTGAGAGTTCCCCGCCCGGCGCTGGCGGAAGCGCCTACCGACATCACGTAACGGTCCACGTCGTTCAACTTGCCTTCAAAAACCGCATCCAGCAAATCATCCATGGAGGCGTCCGACGTATCGCCGCAGATGGCTTGGACATCCTCAACTGAAATTGTTGTCTGGCCCTGGCAATAGGTAATGAGCTTGAGTGTTTCACTTTCGGCCACGGCGCGCTCGAAGGACATGAATTCCAGAAGCCGGAGCATGGCCTCTTCATCAATTGCCAGGCCGGATGACTTGATCAGGCGTTCCAGCCGGAGCCGCAATTCCTGCGGCGATTCTTCATAAAGCGCCACGCTGGCTGCGAGCGGATGCGTTTCAAACAGCTTGCGCAGGCGGGAGGTTTTTGTCAGCGCTTCGGCATCAATTAAAATCAGGTTTCCCCCGGCCTCATTGGCCAGAATGGGATCAAGTGATTTTGTCAGGTTATCGCCGGTGGCAGAAACCCAAATGACGCGGTTTCCGCCAAACATGGAAATGGATGAAAATTCCTCAAAGAGGCGTCCGGGAGAACCCGTGACCTGAGCCTCCGTCAAACGGGAGACATTCAGCGTTTCATCGCCTGCATCGATAACTTTCTTTGTGACGCGCTGGCAGAGTTCATAGACGGCGCTGCGGTCCGCCCCATGAACGAGGATGGCGCGCGGCGCCTTCTTTGGATTTGAAAGGTGGCTGATCAGCTCCGATGCCTTCACGACCGCCATCTGGTTTGCCTTATCAGGTTTCGTGGCTCGCCATATAAGCCGCAAGGCGCGTGTGGATATCCGAGGCAACTTCCTTGGCGGCCCGGCTTGTGGCATTCGATTCGGCCTGCAAGTCGGCCACGGGCTCGCGAATGATGTCATAAGATACGGCCGAGAAAGTTTTTCCGGAATTCACTTCCGCACCGGAGCCCGTCTCGATCAACTGATAGGTGACGGTCAGGCGCAGTCGCATGCGCTTGATGCCGGGGATCGAGCGGTCAACCAATGTCGACTGGGTCAATTCTGGATTCAAAACAAGTTTGTAGCGGTTATCGCCAGCCGTGCCGGCGGGACGTATGGAGGACAGCAGGCTGTTTCTTACCAGCTGGCCGGCCCTGGTATCGGTCTCCTGGATGGCAATCGAGGACAGCGAAGCGACAACGCCGCGGCCATCGCTGTCCGATGAATAAAGCGGCTTGAAGCCACAGCCGGTGAGGCTGAGCAAAACGACCAGACAATAGATGACTTTTTTCACCCGCAAACTCTTATCCGCTTACGACGATATTCACAATACGGTCCGGAACGACAATAAACTTCACCACGGGCTTGCCGTCCAGGGCGCGTTTCACGCCCTCCAGCTTCATGACGGCGGCCTCGACCTGATCCTTGGCCATGCCCTTTTGCAGCTTTATTTCATCGCGGCGCTTGCCATTGACCTGCACCGCGATGGTGACTTCATCATCCACAATGAGGGCTGAAATAGGGGTGGGCCACGGGGTTTCGACAACGGGCTGTTTATGGCCCATCAGCGTCCAGCATTCCTCGGCCAAATGCGGCATCATGGGCGCAAACATCAGGACGAGAAAATTACCGGCTTCGCGGATTGTAAAGGCCAAATCAGGCGAGGGACTGGCTATCGCCAAAGCCGTGCTCAGGGCATTTGAAAGCTCGTAAATCCGCGCAATTGCCCGGTTGAAGCGGAGCGACGACAGATCATCGGTCACGGCGGCAAGGGTGCGGTGGGCAATGCGGCGCAGTTCCAAAGCCGCCGGGCCAAATTCGCCGGTGAACGGGGCTGCGTCGCGCGAGCTTGCATCGCCCAGAATGCGCCAGAGCCTCTGGGTGAATTTCCAGGCTCCTTCGGCGCCGGCCTCGGTCCATTCAATATCGCGCTCGGGCGGCGAATCAGACAGCATGAACCAGCGCGCCGTATCGGCCCCATAGCTTTCGATGATTGATTCGGGATCAACCACATTGCGTTTGGATTTCGACATCTTCTCAATGCCGCCGATGGTGAGTTCTTCGCCGGTCTTGGCATGGAACCACTTGCCATCACGCAAGGTGGCATCAACGGGAAACACCCACTCGCCACTTCCGGTCTTGAAGGTTTCGTGAACGACCATGCCTTGCGTGAACAGGCTGGCAAAGGGCTCATCCCAGTCGAGGTGATGGGTCTTGCCCATGGCGCGGGCAAAAAAGCGCGAATAGAGAAGATGCAAAATGGCATGTTCGACGCCGCCGATATATTGGTCCACCGGCATCCAATAGCGCGCTGCGCCCGCTTCCACCGGTACGTCGGCGTTGGGCGAACAAAAACGCGCGTAGTACCAGGAAGAATCGATGAAGGTATCAAAGGTGTCGGTTTCACGCGTGGCACCACCGCCGCACTTCGGGCACTTCACGTGTTTCCAGGTGGGATGATGAACCAGCGGATTGCCCGGTTTGTCGAAAGTTACGTCTTCCGGCAGCGTCACGGGCAGGTCGGCCTTGGGCACGGGAACAATTTTACAGGTAGGGCAATGTATGACCGGAACCGGGCAGCCCCAATATCTTTGCCGTGAAACGCCCCAATCGCGGAGACGGAAATTCACTTTCCTCTCGCCTGTCCCTGAGGCTTCAAAACGCCGTGCGACTTCTTCCTTGGCTGCGGGCACCGACAGGCCATCGAGGAATCCGGAATTGATGAGTTGGCTTTCGGCTCCATCCTTCTCCAGATAGGCTTCCGCACCAATGACAACGGATGCCGGATCAACGCCCTTGGGTGCGACTACCGGTATGACCGGCAGGCCATACTTTCGGGCGAAATCCAGGTCGCGCTGGTCATGGGCGGGGCAGCCGAAAATCGCCCCCTCGCCATAGCCCATGAGAACAAAGTTCGCGGCATAGACCGGCAGCTTCAGCTTGGGCAGAAAGGGATGGCGGGCATAGATGCCCAGCGCATAGCCCTTCTTCTCGGCGCGCTCGATGGTTTCCTCGCTGGTGCCGAGGGCGGAAACTTCGCGGCGAAATTCGGCGAGGCCTGCGTCCTTGGCAGAATATTTTTTTGCAAGATCATGGTCGGCCGAAATGGCGCAGAAGCTGGCGCCAAAAATCGTGTCGTGGCGGGTTGTATAGACCGTCAGTTTATCGGGCAGCTCATTGCCCTTCCCGTCTTCCAGCACAAATGAAAAGCGCATGCCTTCGGAGCGGCCAATCCAGTTGCGCTGCATGAGGCGGACTTTCTCGGGCCATTTTTCGAGATGGTCCAGGGCCTCCAAAAGCTCTTCGGAAAAATCGGTGATCTTCAAAAACCACTGGGCCAGTTCGCGTTTTTCAACCATGGCGCCGGAGCGCCAGCCGCGTCCGTCGATGACCTGTTCGTTGGCCAGCACCGTTTGATCGACGGGATCCCAGTTGACGAGGGAAACCTTGCGCTCCACCAGGCCGGCTTGCATGAAATCAATGAACATGGCCTGTTCGTGGCGATAATAGGAGGGATCGCAGGTGGCGATCTCGCGGCTCCAGTCCAGCGACAGGCCCATGGATTTGAGCTGGCCGCGCATGGCGGCAATATTTTCATAGGTCCAGGATTTGGGATGCACGCCGCGCTCGATGGCGGCGTTTTCAGCCGGCATGCCGAAGGCGTCCCAGCCCATGGGGTGAAGCACGTTGAAGCCGCAGGCCCGCTTGAAGCGTGCGATGACGTCGCCCATCGTGTAATTGCGCACGTGGCCCATGTGGATGCGCCCGGAGGGGTAGGGAAACATTTCCAGAACGTAATACTTGGGTCTGGACGTATCTTCCTTGGCTTCGAAGCAACGTTTCTCGGACCAAAATTTCTGCCAGCGGGGTTCTGCCTCGCGGGAATTATATCTTTCAGATGTCACAGCTGCCTGGTTCCTAACAAACTTCATTCATGGGGCAAGGGACTACCAGTCCTTGAAATGGCCTGCAAGCTTGGCCATAAGCACAGCATGAATTTACTGCATCACAGGGCCCTTCAGGATGTCCGCGCACGGATTGAAATCGCCGCCCAAGCTGATTGGCCGCAAGGCCAGCGAGATCACGCTGATCGCGGTGAGCAAGACCTTTGGGGCGGAAGATATCCTGCCGGTTCTGCAAGCCGGGCAAACGGCCTTTGGCGAAAACCGGGTGCAGGAAGCGGCGGGCAAATGGCCTGCCCTCAGGTCATCCGCACCAGGCTGGAGCTGCATCTGATTGGTCCCCTGCAAAGCAACAAGGCGGCAGATGCGGTCCGCCTGTTTGATGCCATTCACACGATAGACCGGCCACGCATTGCCCAGGCGGTTGCCGCAGAAATGGCAAAGCAGGCGCGGCAGTTGCAGCTCTTCATTCAGGTCAATACCGGTGATGAAAAGCAGAAGGCGGGCGTCAGCGTGGCCGAGCGCCGATAGTTTTATCGCGGAGTGCCGAAACAAGTATGGTCTGCACATTTCAGGTCTCATGTGCATTCCGCCGGTCAATGAGGCACCAGACAGGCATTTTGAACTTCTGGCCCAAATCGCCAGGCGCAATGATCTCAAGAGCCTGAGCATGGGCATGAGCGGAGACTTCGAGACGGCGATCAAATATGGTGCAACCCATGTGAGGGTTGGCTCGGCTATTTTCGGAACACGCGAGGGGCAGCCCCACTAGGCGGCCAGATCACCAGGCGTGTTCTGGTGGAACAGCAGCGCAGCACTTTTTGCATGTCTTTCAGACTTACCGCGATGCAGCCTGCGGTTGGCGTAAAATTCTCCCGGGCAAGGTGAAAGAATATGGCGCTGCCCCGGCCCTGGATGCGGGGCCGCTGGTTGTGGCTGGTCTCCACCACGATATCGTAGAGATGATCGGGACGTTTCAGATCCTCATGGGCCGTGGCATAGGGCAAATCCACCCGGCGATTGTAATTTCTGTCACCCACTGTTTCACACCAGCCCCAGCCACCCCGGATGGGTGAAATCGGCAATTTCGACTGGGGCCGGACGAGGCGGTCATTGCGATAGTAAATATGGCGCAAGGACCAGACGCCGACGGGGCTTGCGCCATCGCCTTCCTTTTTGAGGAAATTCCTGCCGGACCGCCCCAGCGCGCAGGGCACTGTAAACGAGCCACAGGTTAACACGCCCCGGGTCGCCCGTGCGCTGATCGCGCGAATGTGAAGATATGTGACGGTTTTCCTCACGGTCAGTTGTCTTGCTCCCGGGCTATCAAATGGCCATTGATCATTCTAGAATTGTCCCATGTCCCGGATTTGATGAAAGAACGGCAATGACCAACACCAAAAAAATTCTCATCGTCGACGACGACGATACCCTGCGGGAAACGCTGAAAGACCAGTTTTCGCTGCATGACGAATACACAGTCACGGATGTTGCCACTGCAACGGCCGGTGTCAAGGCGGTCAAGGCCGATCATGCGGACATGGTGATCCTCGATGTGAACCTGCCCGACATGGATGGCCGGGAAGCCTGCAAGCTGATGCGGCGCAACGGCTACAAGGGCCCGGTCATCATGCTCACCGGCCAGAGCTCCGATTCCGATACGATCCTTGGCCTCGATTCAGGCGCCAATGACTACATCACCAAGCCATTCCGCTTTGGCGTTCTGCTTGCCCGCATCAGGGCGCATTTGCGGCAGCACGAACATAGCGAAGACGCCACGTTCAAGGTTGGCCCCTATACGTTCAAGCCCGCCTCCAAAATCCTTGTCAGGGATGACAACAAGAAAGTGCGCCTCACCGAAAAGGAAACGGCGATCATCAAGTTCCTCTACCGCTCGGGCGAACAGATCGTTGGCCGCGATGTGCTGCTGCACGATGTCTGGGGCTATAATGCCGGGGTCACAACCCACACGCTGGAAACCCACATCTACCGCCTGCGCCAAAAAATAGAGCGCGATCCGAGCCAGGCGGAAATACTGGTCACCGAGGGCGGCGGCTACAAGCTCGTCCCTTGATCTTAAGGCCTATCCATCGTTGTATGGGGATGGCGATGGAAATTCCGGGGAAACAGGGCTTGTGAGATGAGCGTCAGGGCAGATGCCGAGACCTTGCGGCAAATTCCGATTTTTTCGGAATGCGAACCCGTGCACTTGCAGCTCCTGGCCTTTGCCTCCGAGCGCCAGCACTTTGTTTCAGGTGAGGCGATTATCTCCGAGGGGAAAAAAGCCAAATCGGCTTTTCTCCTGCTGAGCGGCAATGCCGACATCCAGCAAATGACAGGTTCACGAAGCCTATCGATTGCCACGGCGGAGCCGGGGGCCTTTCTTGGCGAAGTCGCGATGATCGGAAAAACAACCTATTCCATCACCGCCCTGGCCCTGGGCTCAGTTTCCACCGCAAGAATAGATCACGAGCTTTTCCTGCGCGTTGCCAATGAATATCCAGAATTCGGCCAAAGCGTATTCAGGGTGCTGGCGAGGCGGCTTGAAAATTCAATGCAGGACTTCGAAGCCGTGCGCGGGAAGTTCAGCCGTGCTAAGCCTTTCCTCGCCCTATAGAGTGAAGGTCGCCATCACCGGCACATGGTCGGAGGTTTGGGTCCAGCCCCTTGTCTCGCGCAGGATCGTAATGTCCTTGCAGGCCGGCGAAAGCCCCGGCGTTGACCAGATGTGGTCAAGCCTGCGGCCGCGGTTGGCCAGCGCCCAGTCCTTGGCCCGGTAACTCCACCACGTATAAAGTTTTTCGCTGGCCGGCGTGTGCTGGCGCATCAGGTCAACCCACTTGCCCGCCTTCATCACCCGGAGGAGACCCTCTGTCTCAATTGGCGTGTGGCTGACGACCTTGAGCAGATCCTTGTGAGACCAGACATCATGTTCGAGGGGCGCAACATTGAGATCGCCCACGACGATGCCCTCCTGGCCCTTGGGCACCGAACCCTTGGCAAACCAGCTTTCCAGTTCATCGATGAACTGCAGCTTATGGGCAAATTTTTCATTGATCTTGGGATCAGGCTCGTCACCGCCGGAAGGCACATAGAGATTGTGGATGGTGATGGGCTTGGGGCCCGTCAGGCTTATGGAAACATGGCGGCAATCCTCCTTGCCGCAAAAAGCCCTGCTGTTCTGGGTTGTGAAAGGCAGGCGCGAAACAATGGCAACGCCGTGATAGCCCTTCTGGCCAAATTCGGCGATGTGGCTGTAGCCCAGATCATGCAAGGGGCCGGAGGGAAACTGCCCTTGCGGGCATTTCGTTTCCTGAAGGCAAAGCACATCGGGCTTGAGCTGGTTCAGAACCCGCTCAACCAGGCCAATGCGCAGGCGAACCGAATTGATATTCCAGGTGGCAATCTTGAGTGTCATGGCCGCAGAATGAGCACAGGATCAGGCGCCAGCGCAAGTCCCGTCAGCGGCTATCTTTTTCCTTGCGATCGATCTTCACCACAAAGAGTTTGGGATCGATTTTCATGCCCGATTCAAGGTTGGCAAGCGACACGGTGGTGCGGCGGCCCTTGCCGTCGACAATGATCCATTGCTGCAATTGATTTTGGGTTTCGTCGAAGATCAGGACAAGCTGGCCGCCAATCGTGCCCTTGCGGTCTTCGAGAATAACCGAGGTAATGCCATCGGCCTGCTCAAACCCCAGAATATTGGCTTCCTGCAAGCAGATCAATTTTTGGCGAAACCACCAAGCGCAATGGCGTAGCCGCAAGGGGGAACTGGTCGCCCTTTTCCTTGGCGCGGTTTTTGAGGGTTACCCATTTCCCATCGGAGACAAGAAGAAAAGGATTGGGCGGAGAATATTCAAAGCGCAGCTTCCCGGGCTTGCTGATGAACATCACGCCCTTTGAGATGTTCCCCTTGGGGCTGATTTGGGTGAATTCGCCCTGAAGCGTCTTGAAACTATTCATATAGGCGGAAATCTTGTTGATTGATTCGGCCTGGTCCGGGGTGAGTGAAATTGTTTTGGCTGCCGCGGCGATGGCACTTGTGCCAATAACGGAGGCAAAAAAGACCGAGAGGGCCAGTGCTGCAATTTTAAGGGACCGCATCATTTTGTGTTCCAAACCTCAGATTTCCAGTGCTTCTATCTATACATCATTTGAGTTGAAAAGCCGACCATTTTGGGGCAACCCGGTCACACCCGGGCGCTGTCGCCAGGAACCAGGATTTCCCGTTTTCCGGTGCCATTTGCCGATGAAATGAGGCCTTCCTTTTCCATGCGCTCGATCAGGCTTGCGGCCTTGTTATAGCCCACCTGCAGGCGCCGCTGCACATAGCTGGTGGAAACCTTCTTGTCGCGCAGCACAACGGCTACCGCCTGGTCGTAGAGATCATCGCCCGAGCCGCCGCCCTCAGTACCTGCCATGGCGCCGGGATCGCCATAGGCTTCATCCTCGACTTCCTCGGTGACCGCATCGACATATTCCGGCGCACCTTGCGCCTTCAGGAAGCTTACGATTTTTTCAACTTCGTCATCGGCCACGAAGGGTCCGTGCAGGCGGGAAATGCGCCCGCCGCCGGCCATGTAAAGCATGTCGCCCTGGCCCAGGAGCTGTTCAGCCCCCTGCTCTCCCAGAATGGTACGGCTGTCAATTTTCGACGTGACCTGGAAGGAAATTCGGGTGGGGAAATTGGCCTTGATGGTACCGGTGATGACGTCAACCGATGGCCGCTGGGTGGCCATGACCACATGGATGCCGGCGGCGCGGGCCATCTGGGCAAGGCGCTGCACCGTGCCTTCAATGTCCTTGCCCGCCACCATCATGAGGTCGGCCATTTCGTCGATGATGACGACGATGTAGGGCATGGACGTCATGTCCATCTGCTCCTGCTCGAAAATGGGTTCGCCCGATTCGGCGTTGAAGCCGGTCTGCACGGTGCGCGACATCTGCCCGCCCTTGGCCAGGGTCTGCTTGAGCCTGGCGTTGTAACCATCGATATTGCGCACCCCGAGCTTTGACATCTTGCGGTAGCGGTCTTCCATTTCGCGCACCGCCCATTTCAGGGCGACAACGGCCTTGCGGGGATCGGTCACCACCGGTGACAGGAGGTGCGGGATGCCTTCGTAAACCGACAATTCCAGCATCTTGGGATCGATCATGATCAGTTTGCAGCGTTCAGGCGACAGCCTGTAGAGCAGGGAGAGGATCATGGTGTTGATGCCGACGGATTTGCCGGAGCCCGTGGTGCCGGCAATCAGCAGGTGGGGCATGCGGGCGAGATCGGCGAAGATGGGCTCGCCGCCAATGTTCTTGCCAAGGGCAAAGGCCAGGTTCTGGCCGGTTTTTTCAAAAGCTTCGGAGGCCAGCATTTCGCGGAGGTAAACCGTCTCGCGCTTGCTGTTGGGAAGCTCGATGCCGATCACGTTGCGGCCCTGCACGACGGCCACGCGGGCCGACACGGCGCTCATCGAGCGGGCGATATCATCGGCAAGGCTGATGACGCGCGACGACTTGATCCCGGGGGCCGGTTCTAATTCGTAGAGCGTGACAACCGGGCCAGGCTTCACATTGATGATTTGGCCGCGCACGCCAAAATCCTCCAGCACGCCTTCCAGCATTCGGGCATTTTGCTCAAGCACCTCGTCGGAAAGATCGATTGATTGCTTGCTGCTTCGCTTGGGTTCGGCCAGCAGGGTGAGCGGCGGAAATTCAAACTCGCTGGATTTGGTGAAGCGCAGATTGAGCTGGGAATCCTTTTTGATTTTTTTGCCAAGCTTGATTTCCTTGGCTTCGCGCGTCACCCGCACGGCAGGAGTTTCGGCAACGTCATCTGCCTCGTCTTGTTCATCCTCGGAGGCTTCATCTTCCTCCAGCTCCGTTTCCAATTCCGGCAGGGCGAGGCGTGGTTCCTGGGTGTTGCTGCTCCGGCCCAGTGAGGGTTCGATGCGCAGTTTTTTGGCGGGCGCCAGTCTTGAAATGATATCGCGGGAAGAATTTTCCGAAGCCGCACGGACAGCCCGGGCGGATTTTTCCTGGGCCCTGTAGGCCCGCCAGTGCATGAAGCTGGCCTGCAGGAAGCGCATGAGCCAAATCAGGAAAACACCCACAGCACGGGCCAGGTTTCCAAGGGTGCCGGTGGTTTCGGATTTGGTCAGTCCGGTGGCGCGCAGCGCCGCCCATATGGCGGCGCCTGCACAAAGCGCCCCGGTGAATATCTCAGCGAAAGCGCCTTTGAGGGCCAAGGCAAGGATTGAAAGCATGCCGCCGCTGATGATGTCCCCGGAATTGCCGCCAAGCCCGGCGGCGAGCGACCAGCTTGATGGGGCGGGCAGGGTTGCAAACGCGCCGCAGGCGAGAAAGGTGGCGGCAAGCCAGGCCAGCATCGCCATGAACGGCCGCTCGGGCCTTTCGTGGCTCAACAGGTTCACGACCCAGGCCATGGGAATGCCGATCAGCGGCAGAACGCCGAGACCCAGAAGCTGCATGAGTTCATCGGCAATGGCTGCACCGGGATAACCCAGGTAATTTTTGGCGATCTGGTCGGTTGCATGATTGAAAGAAGGATCGTCCACCGACCAGGTGGCCAAGGCCACGCCTACGGCCGCCAAAGAGGCCAGAAGCGCCACCCCGGAAATTTCAAAGAGGCGATGGCGTATGAAACGACGCAGGGCTGCTGGAATTGCGCCTTCATCGGTATCATAGGAACGATTGTAAGCCATGGACTTCTCCGCCAGCCCGGAGATCATCCCACAGGCCCATAACAAATGGTTAATGGCAGTCTGAAGGGTCATGGTTAAAGCAGGGTTAAACCCCGCATGAAAAAGCGCCCCGTAAGGGGCGCTTTTCCGTCGTGTTTTGAATGGCCGAACCTAGGAGTAG
>CAVWAY010000003.1:0-28790 GCA_963753025.1 uncultured Alphaproteobacteria bacterium
TTGCAGGGGTTCATCGCGGCCACGAGTTGAAACTGCGCCGGATAGGTGACGTGATAATTGGCGCGGGCAACAACCGTCTCGCCGGTTTCCAGCGGCTGCCGCAAACTTTCCAGAACCCGCGGCTGGAATTCCGGAAGCTCATCGAGAAACAATACGCCGTGATGGGCCAGCGCCATTTCACCGGGCTTGGCGCGAAGCCCGCCGCCGACAAGGGCGGGCATGCTGGCCGAATGATGCGGCGAACGGAAGGGCCTCCGCCGCGAGAGCCTTCCATCCTTCAACTCGCCGCCGAGCGAGGCCACCATGCTGACATCAAGCATCTCGCGCGGATCCATCGGCGGCAAGATGGAGGGCAGGCGCTGGGCCAACATGGATTTGCCCGCACCCGGAGGCCCTACCATCAGCAGATGATGCCCCCCGGCCGCTGCCACTTCCAGCGCGCGCTTTCCACTTTCCTGCCCCTTGATGTCGCGGAGATCAGGCAGCACGCCGGGCTCGGGCGCCAGCGCAGGCTTCGGCGCCGAGAGCACCTGTGTGCCCTTCACATGATTGATGAGCTGGATGAGATTGTCGGGCGCCAGGATATCAATGTCCTCGCCGGCCCAGGCTGCTTCCGCGCCCGAGGCCTTGGGGCAGATCAGCCCCATCTCGCGGCCGTTGGCGGCAATCGCCGCAGGCAGCGCTCCCGCCACCGCCATCAGCGAACCGTCAAGGGCAAGCTCGCCCAGCACCACATAGCGGTTCAAAAAATCCGGCGGAATGACGCCGAGCGCCGAGAGCACCGCGAGTGCGATGGGCAAATCGAAATGGCTGCCTTCCTTGGGCAGATCGGCGGGCGAGAGATTGATGGCAAGCCGCTTGCCCGGCAGGCCGAGGCCGATAGCATAGAGGGCGGCGCGCACCCGTTCGCGGCTTTCGGCCACCGCCTTGTCGGGCAGGCCCACGATATGAAACTGCACCTGGCCCGAAAGAAACTGCGCCTGCACATCGACCGCCACGGCCTCAATGCCCTGAAACGCCACCGTTGCCACCCGTGAGGTCATAGCCCGTTCCCGCCCAATAGAAGCATGACGCTAGCCCAATCTATTTTCCGGCGCAAGAACATTTAGTGAACATGTAGTCGGGTGATGCGCCGTGTTTATTTTGCTTTGCGCTCTGTCACCCGACGCAAGTCGTGGCCCAGACTTTCAGCATGTGAATTGGCCATGAGTCTGGGTTCCGGCTTTGGCCGGGATGACAGGTGTGTGATTGTTGAATTAATCCGTATACAGATTATATCCGCTTCAACTCGTGTCGGCCGTCGCAGCGTAGTGGGCAAGCCATTGGCATTCGTGGAGGAGTTCATCGACTTCATGCACGGCCCGCCTGCGGTAGCCCGGCGGGCGCCCCGGCCGGAGCGGTGTCTTGAAACTGGGGTTGGGCGACGTCTCTTGGCGCACCCGCCAGCGCACCAAACGCCGGGCCTGGCGGGGAAGGTCAACAAGTGCGGACTCGAGCGCCTCAAGCCTGCGGACGAGGCGGGCGGCATTGACCAGCCCATCAGCGGATTTGGTCCGGGCGGGAGCGGGAGCCTTTGCTGGCCGGGGTGGTGGCCAAATGGTCATCAGTTGGCCATCGGCGCTGAACATGTGGATGCGCGGGACAGCCCGCGGAGGTCTTCTCCGGCGCGGCAGTACGATGCGGGTTCGCGGATCGAAGAGCTGGAAGGAGGGGACGCGTGGGTGCCGACCCTTCTTGGGTTTTACGACCCCCGCAGGCCTCGGACGTGAGGAGCCGGGCTTCACCACCAAGCCCCGTGCCGCAACGACGATGAGGCGCCGCAGGGCGCTTTCGGCAGGCCGGAGAACCCGCAGCACGGCCCGGTAGGTGGGCCACGGCAGCCGCGAAACCGTAGCTTCGCCCACAAGCCCCAGCATGGCGAAAAGATTTGCAACAATCTCTATGAGAGCTTCGCTATTGCGTTTGATAGCCAGGTCCCAGTCCATGTTTCCTACCCTGCTGAAAGAACAAAACAGGAACATAAATCTAATAGGAATAGATTGTCAAGAGATATAGGAAAATAATTTTAACGCACAAATGACCCCACCTCACATTGCTCGCGCTTGAAAATCCTGCCGGGCAAACGCATGAAAATGCTACAAGCTAAGCTGGGGGTGCGACGGGAGTGGTGATGGGATATAGAAATCCAGAAATTTGATTAGAGAACTATGATCAATTGAATGAGAGCAAACATATACGACTCCATTGGGTCATGAAGGCACGCTGCAAGTTGATAAAACATGACCCTCAAAGACTTCTACAGGAAAGAAAAATACATCGCCCTGCATGCGCAGTCGCGCAGGTTTCGCATTGTCAAATACTGCGTTCTGATTGCAGTCGCAGTTGGCGTATATGTATGGAAGGGTTTGGCCGCTGCAGGGCTCTTGTTCCTTCTGCTTTTTCTCGCAGGAATTTGCCTGCATTTCTTTTTCCGCTGGAAAACTGAAGGCTGGACAAAGTCCTGGGGGCTTTACAAGCACATTCCTTTCGAAGGGGAATGATCTGGCTTAAATGCCGCCATCTTTTCACAGCAATTGACTTGATGTATTTAATCGCGCGGGAAAAACATCAGCGAGGGGAATTGAGATGAACGAAGCGCTTTTATTTCTGCACTTAGTCGGCCTGATGCTCGGCGCCGCCGGTGGCTTTGCGAGCGCCGTGATCATGCGCCGCGCACTGGTCCTGCCCGCCGATGAAGCCAAGGTGGTGCGCGGGCTGGGGCCGATCCTGGCGAATGTGTCGGGCATCGGCCTGGCGCTACTCTGGAGCACCGGCCTCATTCTTGTGTGGAGCAAGTGGGACGGTTTTGGCAGCCTGCCGCAGATGTTCTGGGTCAAGGCCATCTTCATCCTGTCGCTTACCGTCATGACCGGCCTCATCCACATGACCTATGCGGAAATCCGCAAAGGCAACCCTGCCGCGGCCGCGAAGCTTCCCAGGTTCGGGCCCATGGCGGGCATTTCAGCTTTGCTTGCCGTGCTTTTCGCCGTGCTGGCCTTCAACTAGCCAGTTACCCTGATTTTGGAAAATTCACGCAAGGCAATTGTTTTTTACGCAATCACGCTGGCCCTTGCGATAGCTGTGGCCTTCATGGTGCCATGGATCGGTGAAGCAAGCCTTCCCATCACCATGCTCACGCCAACCATCGCAACCCTGATCATGCTGACGATGGTTGCACCTGAAGGCGGCTTCCGCAAAGTGCTGACTCTCCTCGGCCTTGACCGCGCCGGACTGAAAGCCTGGCCGCTCGCCATCGCCGGTCCTGCCGCCATCCATCTCGTGGGCCTTGTCATCCTGTCCCTCGCTGGCCTTGCTGTATTTACCGCACCGCAGGTCACCGGCTCGGTTGGCTTTGCGATCTTCAAAATACTTTCAGGACTTCTCATTGGCACGCTCTTTGCGCTGGGCGAGGAAACCGGCTGGCGGGGCTACATGCTGCCACGCCTGCTTGGCCGCGGCGTTGCGCCGGCCATGCTGCTGGTGGGCTTCCTGCATGGCGTCTGGCATCTGCCGCTTATGCTCACCACCGACTTCTACCATAACACGGGAAATCCGCTGCTCATCGTGCCCCTGTTCCTGGTGACGCTGACCCTTGCCGGCGTGTTCTTTGGTTTCCTCAGGCTGTGGACCGGAAGCGTCTGGGCCGTGGCCATCGCCCACGCAGCGGCCAACATGGCCTGGGAAATCATGACCGAAATGACCCAGACCAAATCCCCTCTCGTGCTCGAATATGTGGGGGGCGAAAGCGGCGTGATCGTGATCGCCGGGCTGGCGGCCTTCAGCTTCTTTATTATCCGTCACATGAAAGGAAGGAACTTCAAACCGGCTGTGGGTTCACCCTAGCATCCGCTCCTCGATCGCGTCCCAGATCAGCACCGCGATATCGGGGCCACCGAAGCGTTTGACTTCGCGGATGCCGGTGGGCGAGGTGACGTTGATCTCGGTGAGCTGGTCGCCGATCACGTCGATGCCGACGAAGATCAGCCCGCGCTTTTTAAGCTCCGGCCCCATGGCTTCGCAGATCTCGCGCTCGCGCTTGGTGAGCGTTGCCGGCTCCGGCCTTCCGCCCACATGCATGTTGGAGCGGCTTTCATGGGCGGCGGGCACCCGGTTGATGGCGCCGGCAAATTTCCCGTCCACCAGGATGATGCGCTTGTCGCCCTTCCTCACATCGGGCAGGTATTTCTGCGCGATGTAGGGCTGGTGCGGATAGGTGAGGCCGAACATCTCGAGCAGCGATGAAAAATTCTGGTCGGTTCCCCGGATGCGGAAGACACCCTCTCCGCCGTTGCCGTAAAGCGGCTTGAGGATGATGTCCTCATGTTCCATGCGGAAGGCCGCAAGCTCGGACGCGTCGCGCGTGATCAGCGTCGGCGGCATGAACTCCTTGTATTTCAGGACGAAGAGCTTCTCCGGCGCGTTGCGCACTTCCGTGGGATCGTTCACCACCAGCGTCGTGGGATGGATATGGTCCAGCATATGGGTGGCGGTGATGTAGCCCATGTCGAAGGGCGGATCCTGGCGCATGAGAACAACATCGAAAGTCGCTGAGGCTGACGCGCTCTTCCTCGCCCAGCGTGTAATGGTCGGCGAAATCATCGCGCACATTCACCGCATGGCCCGTGGCCGAAAGGATGCCGCCTGCCAGCGCCAGCGTCTTCGTCTGGTAGTAGAACAGCGTGTGGCCGCGCTCGCGCGCCTCCAGCATCATCGCAAAGGTGGAATCACCCTTGACGTTGATGTTCTCGATCGGGTCCATCTGGACGGCGACATTGAGCGACATGGTTCACGCGTCTCCCGGAAAGGCATTCTCGATATGGTGCGGCAAAAGGTAGGGGCTCACAACCACGATGTCAAAACGGCAGAAATTTCGGTTGGATATTTTGTCCCGCGCCATCCAGAAACGCGCCGCAGCCGAAATGCGTTTGGACTGGGTGGTGGTGACGGCTTCGACGCCGTGATCGCGGCTGCGCTCGCGCCTTCACCTCGATGAAGGCGGTGACATCGCGCCGCCGCATGATGAGGTCCACTTCACCCTGCGGCGACTTGAAACGCTGGGCCAGCAGGCGGTAGCCCTTCAGGCGCAGATAGGTGAGCGCCACCAGTTCGGCGAAATGGCCGCGCTTCTCCGCCTTCTCGCGCGTCCTACTCATCCTTGCGCGCCAGGATGCGGGCATAGATATCCTTCTTGGCGAGATCAAAGCGCTTGGCAATATCGGCCGCGGCCTTGGCTGCCGGCATGGTTTCAAGCGCTGCATCGATGGCCGCTTCAATATCTTCGTCGCTGGCCTGCGCAGCACCTTGTTCCGGCGGCGAAATGACCAGGGTGATCTCGCCCTTCACCGAAGGCCGCGTCGCGAGAGTGGCCTGAACCTCGGTGGCTGTTCCGCGCAACACTTCTTCATGGAGCTTGGTGAGTTCGCGCGACACCGCAACCCGGCGGTTGTTCAGGACACCTGCCACATCACCCAGCGCATCGACAATCCGGTGCGGGCTTTCAAAAGCAATCAGCGTTGCCTTCACCCCCATGAATTCGGTGAGCAGTTTCTTGCGCTCACCGGATTTGGTGGGAAGAAAGCCAAGGAAAGCGAAGCGGTCCGTGGGCAGGCCGGAAAGCGCCAGCGCCGTGAGAACGGCGGACGCGCCCGGAACTGCGGTGACCGGAATGGCATTGGCCACGCACTCCGCCACCAGCCGGTAGCCGGGATCGGAGACCAGCGGCATGCCCGCATCGCTCACCAGTGCAATGGCCTGCCCTTCGCTTAAAGACGCGCAGGATGGCGGGCCGCACCTTGGCCGCATTATGTTCATGATAGGCCATGAGCCGCGTGCGGATGCCGTAGCGTTCCAGGAGCTTGGCCGTGGTGCGCGTGTCTTCGCAGAGCAGGATATCAACGGCGGCCATTGTGGTTAATGCGCGCAGCGTGACATCGCCCAGGTGCCCGATGGGCGTGGCCGTCACATAAAGCCCGCCCGGCAATTTTTCCGCCTCGAATTGGCTCGCACCTATGCTATAGCGTCGGGGGTGGGTTAAAGTCTGTGGCGTCATTGAATACCGTTGGGGTGGCGATGTGAAGAAGTTGAGTGTAGCGCAAGCCTTCATGGGGCGGGAGTGGCAGAAATCTGCTCGCCGTTTTCTTCGTGCTTTTGCTCACGGGCTGCGGCGGCATGTCCCGCGTCGGCGACCTGTTCAGCGATGATCCTGCACCTAACCAGACGGTCCCGCCGGTCAAGAACACCAGCATCGCTCTGCTCTTGCCGCTTTCAGCACCCGGCGAAACCCAGAATATCGCCCGGGCCCTGCAGCAGGCAGCCGAACTCGCCGTCAAGGACGTGGGCAGTGGCACGCTGATCATCAAGGATTCAGGCGGCACGGCGGACGCGGCCCGCAGCGCGGCGGAGGCTGCCCTGAATGAAGGTGCGGGCATCATTCTGGGGCCGCTGCTTTCAACTGAAGTGCAGGCTGTCTCGCCCGTGGCGCGCCAGCGCAATGTGAATGTCATCGCCTTTTCATCGGTGAGCTCGGTGGCAACCCCGGGCACCTTCCTGATGAGCTTCCTGCCGGATGAGGAGGTATCAAATGTGGTGCGCTATGCGGCAAGCAAGGGCTACCGCAACATCTCGCTGCTCTATCCCGCCTCGCAATATGGCGCGGCCATCGAGCAGGCGCTCTCCCGCTCGGCGCTGAGCGAAGGCAGCACTGTTGTGGCCGCCAAGAGCTATGCCCGCGAAGCCGCCGCCGTCACCCAGCCCGCCGCCAGCATCGCTGCCTCGCTCTCGGGGCAGGGCTCAGCGCGCTTCTCCTGCCCGAGGGCGGCCAGATGCTGCGCACCGTCAGCGGCGCGCTCGAAGGAAACGGCATCAGCCCGCGCAGCACGAAAATTTTGGGCACCGGCCTGTGGGATGACGGGCTCACCCGCTCCACCCCCATTGCCCAGGGCGGCTGGTATGCGGGCGTGGCCCCGCAACTGGTGCAGGCCTTCGAACAGAAATACGTGGCAAGCTACGGCGCCAAGCCGCCGCGCATCGCCAGCCTCGCCTATGATGCCGTGGCCTTTGCCGTCAACCTGCAGAAGACTGGCGACGTCTCGGAAGTGGGCATTGCCAGCCCCACGGGCTTTCAGGGCTCCAACGGCCTGTTCCGCTTCCGCGAGAACGGCCTGATCGAGCGCGGCCTCGCCATCCTGCAAATGGGCCCCGGCGGCCCCGATGTGATCCAGCAGGCGCCAACGAGTTTCAGTTCGCCAGTTCAGTGATCAAGGCATTGAGCAAACGGCGGCCCTGCGTCGTCGCCATCAGGCGCGGGCCTTCGCGCTTGACCAGGCCCAGGGATTTCAGCCCGGCAATCTTGTTGGGGTCCAAGGACTGGCCGCGCAATTTTTCATAGCGCGCGAGATCAATGCCATCGCTGACACGTAAGCCCATGATGAGATATTCCGACGCCTGGTCGGCGGGCAGGACGATGTTGTCTTCGACAATGCCATGGCCTTTTTCGGTGACCAGCTTGCGCCAGGTCTCCGGATATTTTTCCATGACGATGGCGCGGCGGTTTTCACCTTCGGCAATGCGCGCATGGGCGCCGGGGCCGACACCCACATATTCGCCGTAGCGCCAGTAGAGCAGGTTGTGCCGCGACTCCTGGCCTTCGCGGGCATGGTTTGAAACTTCGTAAGCTGAAAGGCCATGCTTCTCGGTAAGCGTTTGCGTGAGCTCAAACAGGTCAGTGGCGCTGTCCTCATCGGGAACAATGAGCGAGCCGCGTGCCTGCAGATCGTAATAGGCGGTGCCGGGCTCGATGGTGAGCTGGTAGAGCGACATGTGGCCTTCCTGCTCACCAAGGGCCCGCGTCAGCTCGTCTTTCCATTGCGCCGTTGTCTGCTGCGGCCGCGCATAGATCATGTCGAAGGACACACGCGGGAAAATCTTTGCAGCGAGACGGAAGGCCCTCAGCGCTTCATCCGGCGAATGCTGGCGGCCCAGCGCCTTCAGGTCATTTTCATTGAGCGCCTGCACGCCCACCGAAACGCGGTTCACTCCCGCCGTGCGGTAGCCCCGGAAATTTTCGGCCTCGACACTGGTGGGATTGGCTTCAAGGGTGATCTCAACCGTATCGGCAACGGGCCAGAGCTGCGCGATCTGGTCAATGACTTCGGCCACTGCCGCAGGCGGCATCAGCGATGGCGTGCCGCCACCAAAGAAAATACTGCTCACTATGCGGCCCGGCGTTATCCCGGCAAACCAGCGCAATTCCGCCGTGAGCGCCTTCGCAAACGACATCGTATCCACTTCCTGGTGGCGCACATGCGAATTGAAATCGCAATAGGGGCACTTGGCCTTGCAGAACGGCCAATGCACATAGATACCGAAGGCTTCGCTAGAGGAGGGCATCGACCAGCTTTCCGAAGGCGCGGCCACGATGCGACATCAGGGTTTTCTTGGCCGGATCCATTTCACCGAAGCTTTGCGTTTCGCCATCGGGCACAAACATCGGGTCATAGCCAAAGCCGCGCGCGCCCCGTGGCGGCCAGGTCAGATGGCCATAAACCCGGCCTTCAAAAAATTGCACTTCACCATGGGGCCAGGCCACGCACAGTGTGCAATTGAAATTGGCCCGGCGTTTTTCCGGCGTAGTGGCGCCAAGGGCCTGCAGTTTTTCCTCAACCAGGCGCATGGCCATGGCCCAATCCCGCTCCGGCCCCGCCCAGTTCGCCGTGTAAACCCCGGGATCGCCACCCAGCGCATCAACACAAAGACCGGAATCATCGGCCAGCGCCACCAGGCCCGAGCGCTCCGCCGCATAGACGGCTTTCAGCTTGGCATTCCCGGTAAACGTGGATTCGGTTTCCTCCGGCTCGTCAAAGCCAAGCGAACCGGCGGACACCGCCGTCACCCCATGGGGCGACAGCAGCTCATTGATCTCGCGCAGCTTGCCCTGATTGTGGGTGGCCACAACGAGTTTTTGATTTTTGAGAGTCTTCAATTCAGGCAAATGCCAGATCCGGCTTTCGGCAAACTCAACTGAATTTCCGGCGGGATCGCGGATATAAAGCGAGCATCCGCCATCGGGCCAGTCAACGATGCGCTCGATGGCTATGCTTTGCGCCGTGAAATGTTTTTGCCAGACTTTTAGTTCTTCCGCGGTGGCGCGAAAGCAGACATGCCCGTTGCCCTTTGTGCCGTGCGGTGGCGGTCCCTTATCGGATCTTTGGCTGCTTGACAGTTTCGGATTGAACAGCAGCAGCATCTGCCCGGCGCAGCGGAAGAATACCAAGCGCCCGTCAATGTCCTGATAGACGGGAAGCCCCAGCACCTCGCCATAGAAGTGGCGCGCCGCGGATAAATCCTCCGCATAGAGAACCGTTTCAAGAATGTGCCGGGCTTTGATCAAGCAATCGCCGCCTTCTGCAGGCCCACCAACTCATCAATGCCCTTGCGGGCCAGCGCCAACAACTCGAGGAAGCGCGCTTCCGAAAACGGCTCGCCTTCCGCCGTGCCCTGGACCTCCACAATTCCGCCCGAGCCCGTCATCACGAAATTTGCATCGGTGCCCGCCGTTGAATCTTCTTCGTAATCGAGGTCAAGCACGGCCGCATCGCCATGGATGCCGCAGGAAATCGCCGCCACATGGTCCTTCATGGGCAGGGTCTTGAACATGGAACGCGCCTCCATCCATTTGAGGCAGTCCCACAGCGCGATCCAGCTCCCCGTTATGGCCGCGGTGCGCGTGCCGCCATCGGCCTGGATGACATCGCAGTCCAGGGTGATCTGCTTTTCGCCCAGAGCGACGAGATCAACCACGGCCCTGAGGCTGCGTCCTACCAGCCGCTGGATTTCCTGGGTGCGGCCCGATTGCTTGCCGGCCGAGGCCTCACGCCGCATCCGGTCACCGGTGGAGCGCGGCAGCATGCCGTATTCGGCGGTGACCCAGCCCTTGCCCAGCCCCTTCATCCACGGCGGCACCCGCTCCTCGAGGCTCGCCGTGCACAGCACATGGGTGTCGCCGAAACGAACGAGGCACGAGCCCTCCGCATGCTTGATGTAGTTCCGTTCAAAACTGACGGCACGGAGTTGGTCGGGCTTACGGCCTGAGGGGCGCATGGATAGTCCTTTCGTGAATTCGGGAGGTCTTCTAGCGCGGATTGATTGCAAAGGGGAAATCCCCCTGTTTCCTCTCCCCCATATTCATGGGGGTGAGGTAATGTGATCACACTTCCCGAAAGTCTCCGTTGCGCGTTACCCTCCTGGCCCCGGCGTTTTATGCCGCAACATTGATCTTAATCAAGCCGTGGCGGCGGCGGCCTGAATATTGTAGGCCCTTGCCAAAGGAGCTCAGCCCCATGCTCGAATACACCGTGACGGCCCATCGCATCGATGGCCATGGCAGCGAAGCCCGGACAAAGGATGCGGTGCTCACCCTGGATACGGACGTGAATGGCAGGCCCGACGCCTTCAATCCGGCGGAGCTGTTTCTCGCAAGCATCGCCGCCTGCATGATCAAGGGCATTGAGCGGATGATCCCGCTGCTGAAATTCCAGTTGCGCGGCGTTGAAGTGAAGCTTCACGGCGTGCGGCAGGACAGCCCGCCCAAAATGGTTTCCATCAATTATGAACTGATTGTCGATACCGAGGAAGATGACCGGCGCCTCGTCTTGCTTCACGCCAACGTCCGCAAGTACGGCACCATCTCAAACACCGTTGCGGCGGCGGCAAAGCTTGAAGGCATCATCAGGAGGAAACAATGACCCGGCTTCACCTGCACCCGGAAAGCCATCTCGTCTCCCGCATCGGCTGGCTGCGCGCCGCCGTGCTCGGGGCAAATGATGGCATCGTTTCGACGGCAAGCCTGATTGTCGGCGTGGCGGCGGCAGCGGCGGCACCCTCGGATATCCTGATCGCCGGCGTGGCCGGCCTCGTCGCCGGGGCCATGTCGATGGCGGCAGGCGAATATGTCTCGGTCAGTTCGCAATCCGACACGGAAGGGGCCGACCTGGCGCGCGAGCGGGCCGAACTTGCAAGCCAGCCGGAATTTGAGCGCGAGGAACTTGCCCAGATCTACGTGAAGCGCGGCCTCGACCCAAAGCTCGCCCGCCAGGTTGCCGATCAGTTGATGGCGAAGGATGCGCTTGGCGCCCACGCGCGCGACGAACTTGGAATTTCGGAAGTGACAGCAGCGCGTCCCGTGCAGGCGGCGCTGACCTCCGCGGCAACATTCGCCGTGGGCGCGGCGATGCCTCTTTTGATGGTCATCGTTGCCCCGCCCTCCGCCATCGTTCCCGTCGTCTCAATTGCCTCACTGGCCTTTCTTGCGCTGCTTGGCGCGGTGGGAGCGCGGGCCGGGGGCGCTGGCGTCATCAAGGCAACGCTGCGCGTCACATTCTGGGGTGCGATGGCGATGGCCCTGACCGCCGGCATCGGGGCGCTCGTCGGCACCGCTGTGTAGCAGGGCCCGGCTTGGGGTTCCTGCTGGCAAGTTTCACCTTTGATTAACCATCGAATTGAAGGCAGCCACCTCCAGGTTATCGTTAACACGTCATAAAATTTTCTGCGGCAGAGTCGCGGGCAAGGGAGCTGGCTTGGGGAGGCCGTGTTGCCAGGGAGGGAGACAACCAATGCGCAGCAACCCCGATGAAGACGAAAGGCTCCGCCGCCTGGGGCAATACAGGATATCGCGGACGCCGCCGGAAAGGGCATTTGACGACATCACCCGTTTGCTGGCCGACCTGCTTGACACCCCAATAGCCTTCCTTTGCATGACTGAAGCGAAATGCCACTGGTTCAAGTCCCGGATTGGGATTGATATGGAAGACGTTCCCCGGTCGATCAGTTTTTGTGACCATACCCTCAAGCATGAGGGCGTCATGGTTGTTCCGGATGCGACTCGCGATCAGAATTTCGCAGGAAGCCCCATGGTGATGGGGCCAAATCATATCCGATTCTACGCTGGCATCACCCTCCATGATGCCGAAGGCTTTGCTCTGGGTACATTGGCAGTCGCCGATACCAGGCCGCGCAGGATCACCGAACAGCAAAAGGATTCGCTCGAAAGGCTGGCGGCCATCGCGCTTGACCGCATGGAATTGCGCAAGACGCAGATCGAGCTCCGTGAAACTGCCGCGGCTGCCGAAGCGGCGCGCCAACGCGCGGTCTCGGACCACGCCGAGCTCCGCCAGGTGATCGATTGCCTGCCGGAAGCCATTGTCCTGCTGGATGAGGCGAACAGGCTCCGTTTTTGGAACCGGAACTATGAAAAAATGTTTCCCGACACGGCTCCATACTTCAAGCCGGGCACCAGCATCAAGTCAATCTACCGCCGGGCCCTGCAATGCGAGCGTCCATTCAGGAAGATGGATGCCATCGCCGAGGAGGCGTGGCTCACGGACCGGATGGAACGCCTTGACCGGGGTGAATCGATTGTCGAGCAGAATTTTGGCGACCGGCGCTGGATCCGTTACGATCAGCATCTGACCCCTGACGGAAAAAAGATCTGCGTGAGGACTGACATAACCGACAGCAAGAACGCGGCGGAATCCTTCCGCCTGCTGTTCGAGAACAATCCGGTTCCCATGTGGGTCGTTGAACGATCAACCCTGCAATTCATTGACGTCAATTCCGCCGCCCTTCAGCTCTATGGCTACACGCGCGAAGAGTTTCTTAAAATGACGTCCCTGAATATACGCCCGCCGCGCGAATACCAGCGGGCATGGGACGACGCCAAAACCAACTTCCTTTTCGACAGCGGCGAAAAGGATTGGGAGCATATCAAGGCCGATGGAACCGAGATTCTCGTCAGCAGTTACGCCAGGCCCATCAAGTACGACAATCGCGAGGCGGGAATCATTTCGGTCATCGATGTCACCGAACGCCGCAAGCAGGATGCCCGCATTCAATACCTGGCGGAACATGACGTGCTGACGGGCCTTCCCAACCGCAGGCTTTTCCTTGATTTGCTGGCAGGCTCGCTTTCCAAGAAGACGCAGAACCCCCACTACACGTCGATTATCATTATCGATATCGACGACTTCAAGGGCGTCAATGACAGCCTCGGACATCAGGTCGGTGATGAACTCATCGTGGCGGTGGCCAACCGGCTGGAAGAACTTGTCGGAGACCGGGGCGTCGTTGCCCGGCTCGGTGGTGACGAGTTCGCCATATTGCTTCCCATGCTGACCGAGCTTGGGGCCGCTGAAGCTGTGGCGACTGAATTGGTGAACGCCTTCGGTGATCCTCTCAAGGTCGGCGACTACGACCTGCAGATTGGCGTAAGCGCCGGGGTCAGCTTCAGCCTGGACAATTCCGTGGATTCCTCCAGCCTGCTCAGGAATGCCGATCTGGCGCTCCACCGGGCAAAAACCGATGGTCGCGGCATATGCAGGGTTTATGAACCGCAGATGTCGCTGCAGATCATGGTGCGCCGCGAGGTGGAACGGGATCTCCGCCAGGCCTTGGCCAAGGAACAACTCGTGGTTCACTATCAGCCGCTGATGGAGCTCGAGCGCGGCATTGAAGTTGGTTTCGAAGCTCTCCTGCGCTGGAACCATCCGCAAAAAGGCATGATTTCACCGGCCGCCTTTATCCCGATTGCGGAATCAAGCGGGATGATCGTACCCATGGGAAATTGGGTGCTGGAACAATCCTGCAAATTGGCCGCCACCTTGCAGAAGAAACTTTCCGTCGCAGTCAACATATCTCCCGTCCAGTTCAAGTCCGGCAGGCTGGTTGATGTCGTCTCTGCCGCGCTGAAAAAATATGCTCTTGCCCCTCATCGGCTTGAGCTGGAGATCACCGAGTCGCTCCTGCTGGAAAAATCCTCTGAGACACTCGATGTTTTGAAGAGCTTGAAAGAACTTGGCGTGGTGATTGCCCTGGATGATTTCGGAACCGGATACTCGGGGCTGGGTTATCTCAATAGTTTTCCAATCGACAAGATCAAGATTGACCGCTCCTTCATCAAGAACCTCGGACTTGAACCGAGGTCAAAGGAACTGGTCCGGGCGGCAATCAATATGGGCCACAGCCTGGGTCTCCTGACGCTGGCCGAGGGCATCGAGACGCAGGAACAGCTTGATATCCTGCGCGCGCTGGGATGCCAGCACGGCCAGGGCTTCTTGTTCAGCCCCGGCAATTCCGGCGAGCCAGATCAACGATGCGCTGCTGCTCCACGGGAATCCCGATCATCGGGCCATTGCCTGACGGGTCCGGAATCGAAAGCCTTGCAACTCCGCCCGATCAGGTTTTGAATGCCTTTGGAAATGGCGGTGTTCTGTAAAGGAGCAGTCGGATGTCCGAAGTTGCCAAACATGACGCCTGGAGCGCCGGCGACAGCTACGATGCCTATATGGGGCGCTGGAGCCGGAAGATGGCAACGCGCTTTCTGGACTGGCTCAAGCCGGCCGAAAAACTTGACTGGCTCGACGTGGGCTCAGGCACCGGCGCGCTAACGTCTGCAATTCTGAGCCGCTGCAATCCGCGAAGCCTTGTCGGCATCGAACCCTCCGCCGGATTTGTTGCCACGGCGCAGCGAAATGTTGAGGACAAACGCGCCCGGTTTGAAGTGGGTGACGCGCAAAAACTGCCGCTCGATGATCACAGCCGGGACATCGTGGCCTCCGCCCTTGTCCTGAATTTTGTGCCGGACATTCCAAAGGCCTTGTCTGAAATGAAACGCGTGGCGCGGCCCGGCGGCACCGTTGCCTTCTATGTCTGGGACTATCCCGGCGGCGGCATGGGTTTCATGCGGGCCTTCTGGAATGCCGCCATCGCACTTGATCCCGCCGTCGCATCAGACTTTGCCGAGGGCAAACGGTTTCCCTTTTGCACGGCCGCCGGACTTACCGAACTGGCTGCGAATGCTGGCCTGCACTCCGTGGAATGCACGGCGCTGGAAATTCCAACTGTCTTCGCGGATTTCGATGACTTCTGGCATCCCTTTACGCTCGGCGCCGGACCAGCACCGGGATACTGCGCAAGCCTCCCCGCCGAGGCGCGCGAAAAACTGCGCCAGAAACTCAGCGACGATCTGCCCCGCCAGGACAACGGCGCCATTGTCCTCAACGCAAGGGCCTGGGCGATCAAAGCTCTTGCGGCCTGAATTTATGAAAGAGAGCAAAATCATTCTCGATGAAGTTGTTCCGGCGCGGCAAGCCGTGGGGCGCGCGCATTGCAGCACATGATGTTCTCACCATCATCGATCTCGAAGGCCAGCAGGCCGTTGATTTCCTCTGCTATGACGCGGCCAATCCGCAGGACCGCTACTGCGCCACCAACACGGTGAAGGTCCAGGGCAATATCTTCGTGGGGCTGGGCAGCGTGCTTTATTCCGATAGCGGCGCAAAGCCTGATGACGGTGATTGAAGATACGGTGGGCAGGCATGACACCGTCTATGGCTGTTGCAGCAATCCCAACAACTTCCTGCGCTACGGCGTTCACACGACTGAATCCTGCTACTCGAACTTCGAGACGATCCTGCAGCGCTTCGGTCTCGGCCGCTCTGCCATTGTGCCCAATGTGAACTGGTTCATGAGCGTTCCAGTCCTTGAAGATGGCAGCGCCGGCGTCGCCACCGCCGCACTCAAACCGGGAAGCCATGTGGCGCTGCGGGCCGAACGCGATGTGCTCGCCGTGCTCTCCAACTGCCCGCAAATGCACAATCCCTGCAACGGCTACAACCCCACGCCCATCCGCGTGACCGTCACGCGTCCTGCGGCCTAGCCCGCCCCAATTCCACCCATGACAACCGCCCCGTCACCCCCTACATTATCCCCATGAGCATCATTCCGCCCCGCCCCCTGTTTGACGACAGGCCTTCGGGCCTTGCCGATCTTGACCAGCGCTCGCGCAATATTTTCCGGCGGCTGGTCGATACCTATCTCGAGACCGGTGAACCCGTGGGCTCGCGCACCATTTCGCGCATTTTGCCGGCGAGCCTGTCGTCGGCCTCCGTCCGCAATGTGATGATGGACCTTGAGGATTCAGGCCTCATCTATTCGCCCCACACCAGCGCCGGCCGCGTGCCCACCGAGGCGGGCCTGCGGTTTTTTGTCGATGCCCTGATGGAAGTGGGCGCCGTCACCCCCGATGAGCGGGCCCGCATTGACGCCGAGATTGCCGCCTCCAACCGCCCGCGCCGCCTTGAGGATGTGCTGGGCGAGGCCTCGACGCTTCTCTCGGGGCTGTCGCATTGCGCCGGGGTGGTCATGTCGCCCAAAATGAATGCGCGGCTCAAGCATATCGAATTCGTGAACCTGGCCCCGGGCCGCGCCCTGGTCATTCTGGTGGGCGAGGATGGGGCGGTTGAAAACCGCATCATCGACGTGCCGCCGGGCCTGCCGCCGTCGACCTTCACCCGGGCCTCCAACTATCTCTCCACCCGCTTCCAGGGCAAGACCATTGCCGAGGTCCAGCTTTTCATGAAGCTGGAAATGGACACGCTGCGCCGCGAACTCGACGAGGTTTCCGCCAAGATCGTGGAAACCGGCATTGCCGTCTGGTCCGGCGAAAGCGACGCCGATTCCAAGACCCTGATCGTCCGGGGCCAGGCCAATTTGCTGGAAAATACCAAGGCCTTCGACGAACTGGAGAAAATCCGGAAACTCTTCGAAGATATTGAAAACAAAAAGGAATTGGTCCAGCTCCTGGGCGCTGCCGAGGGCGGCGAAGGGGTCCGAATCTTCATCGGCTCGGAAAACAAGCTGTTTTCCATGTCCGGCTCCTCCCTGATCGTGGCTCCCTACAAGAACAGCGACGAGAAAATCGTCGGCGTATTGGGCATTATCGGGCCCACCCGGATGAACTATGCCCGGATCATTCCCATGGTGGATTACACCGCCAAGGTCGTGAGCCGCCTTCTCACTTGATTTTTGGGGCGTAAGAGGCGATATGCGGTTCATCCCTGCCATGAATTGAGTTTAGCTATGGCCAACGAAACTGATTTGCCTGATTTTGATGACGTTGAAATGGAATCTCCCATGGAGGAGGTTCACGCTGACCCGCGCGACGAAGAAATCATCGTGCTGAAGGAGGAGGCAGCCGCCCTCAAGGACCGCCTGCTGCGCCTGGCGGCCGAGATGGAAAATTTGAGAAAGCGCACCGAGCGCGAGAAGGCCGAAGCGACCCTTTATGCCGCCTCGAATTTCGCCCGCGATCTTTTGAGCGTGGCCGACAATCTGAGCCGCGCCCTGCAGGCTCTTCCCGAAGACGAGCGCGACGTGCCGGCGAAGTTGAAAAGAACCTGATCGCCGGCGTTGAAGTCACCGAGCGCGAACTGCTGAATGTGTTCCAGCGCCACGGCATCCGCCGCATTGAAGCGGTGGGCCAGAAGTTCGATCCCAATTTCCACCAGGCCATGTTCGAAATGCCCAACCAACGAAAAGCCGCCCGGCACCGTGATGCAGGAACTGCAATCCGGGCTACGCCGTGGGCGAGCGCTGCTTGCGCCCTTCGCTGGTCGGCGTTGCGAAGGCCGAAGGCTGATTCAAGTTTAGTCAAATTCCCAAACGCCTGCTCTGGACAAGACGCTTGGGATGAAACAGTCTGTTCTCTTGAGCGGGGGCTCAAAGCCGCGTCAAGAGAAGGGTTTTAAAATGGCTGACAGCACGACGGTTACCTACAAGGACAAGCGCGGCGAATTCCGCTGGCGCCGCACCGCAACGAACGGCGAAATTGTCGGCGCATCCTCGGAAAGCTACAAGGCCAGGAAGGATTGCGACGCCAACGCCAGCCGCAACGCCGCAAAGGACAGGTGGGAATTCTACAAGGACAAGGGCGGCAAGCACCGCTGGCGCGCCCTATCCAGCGACAATGGCAGGCAGGTCGGCAAGGCCACCGAAGGCTTCAGCTCAAGGAAGAATGCCGAGACCAATGCCAAGCTGAACGGCTGGAAGGGCTGACATAAAACACCCTCATGCTGAGGTGCGAGCAACGCGAGCCTCGAAGCACCTTTGCTGCGGCAGACAGCCCTTCGAGGCTTTGGCTAACGCCAAAGCACCTCAGGGTGAGGGAAAATGTTTCAAGGCCGCGTCACCCGTCTCAGTGTGAGATTGATGCGGCCGCCGTCTTTCAACAGGCTTAAGGCTGAGTTTTCGGCCCCATGGCATTTCCCAGAATGGCCGCGGCACCCTCAAGACCTGAACCGTTGACCACCGTATTCGGCACAAGTTTTCCGATGATTGTCACCAGGCTTGGTTCACGCTCCAGTGTACTCAAGACCTTGTCGAGGGCCTGCAGCATCGCCACGCGGTCCTGGCCCAGCACATTGGCCTGGGCCAACTGGCCTTGCGCAATCTCTTCCAGGTAGACGCGCTCGGCGCGGCCAAGGGCGGCACGCTCGCTTTCCCGCTGGGTGGCAACTTGCACGGCGATCTGGGATTCAACAAGCCGCGGCTGCTCATTGGCGGTGGCGCGGGCCTGTTCGGTTTCGATGCGCTGTTTCTGCGCCTCGGTCTCGCGCTGATAGGCCTGGCCCAGCTGGTCGGCCAGCTGCTGGCGGATGCGGGCCACCAGGATTTCCGGCGGAATGGCAGGTTCGCCAAGCCGGATTTCCTTGATCTCAACGCCGGCTTTTCGCGATTCCAGCTTGATCTGGTCTTCGATGGTGTCCTCGATGGCTTCGCGGTTTTCGATGAAGTCGAGCACCCGCGTTGGCCGGAAATCATAGCCGGTGATCGTGTCGCCATCCTTCTTTGGAATGCGGATCGAGGAGCCCGCCACGTTGCGCACGATGGAACGGATCAATGGCGTGAGGATGCGGTGCTCGATCTGGTCGATGCCGCCCACCGAACCAGCGACGATGGGCGCATTCTCGGGCGAGATCTGGGCGACGACGCGAAGCTCCTGAGGGATGTCCCAGCCCTCGACCTTGACCTTGACGGCGCGATCCACCGCAGTGGGGGGCATTGGCACGTCGGTGGTGCTTTCCACCTGCTTCAGATTGCCCTGCTGGTCGATCGACAGGTCGATGGTGCGCAGGCGGTAACCGCCGCGGTATTCCCAGGTCTGGACCCGGGTATCAACCAGTGTCACGTCATAGGCGTGGCGGTTGAGATAATAGGCGCCCGGCAGCAGCGGCTCTTTCCACAAACCGATACAGCCCCTGGGCACCAGCGGCACGGATAGTGCGTCGGTATCATGCTGGGCCTGACTCACCCGCACCATCTCTTCCTTGCAGTTGAGGCCAGGTTGCTGGACGTTGGACTTGACCACGCCCACCTGGCCTGTCGGTATGATCGTCGCTTCCGTATCCTTGTCCACGCGCACGTCGAAGAGATAGCGGTTGAGGCGGTAGGAACCGGGCTTCAGCACGGTTTCCTGGGGTCCGCGAATACCGCCCAGTTCGATAAAGGCTTGGGCCCCCAGCATGATGGCCAGTTTGTCGTCGGGAATGACCGGCGCGATGAACATGCCCTCCGGCATCGGCGCGCCGTCGAGCGTGGTGATCTGGCCGTAAAAGCCTTCGGGCACCTGCACCACATCCACCGGATCGACATCATAGAGCACGTTGAGCAGCGGGCGGAAATGGAAGCCTGGCCCGAGGATTTCCGCCTGCGGGCCTTTCTGGCCAGGGAGCGCGATGATGCGGCCCGGCGGCAGGTCGGATGCGAGATAGGTGCGCTTCAACTGGCCCACCTTGTCGGCGCTGATGAGGACAAAAGACGTTGACGAGAGCAAGCCCAGCCCGGCGACAATCATGAAAGCGCCGGCCAAGGGGCCGCTGAACAGCGTGGAAAAATTCCCCGGCCAGCCCTGCGGCCCGCCCTGCACCGGCGGCCTCCGGCGCATGAAGGCCTGAATTCCTGCAATAATCAGAACGAACCCAATGATGACTGGCAGCATGATGATCTCCCCAGATGCAATTTCAGGCCAAGGGGAAGGTTACTCCAATTGCACCCTTCTCACAAACGACGGTTTTGTAACGCGCCTCAATGTGAGATTGATGCGGCCGCCGTCTTTCAACAATGTCGAGCTTCCGCCCATCACCCGGTCAATGCCGTGGAAGGCAAGCCGCGATGGGCCTTCCAGAATCAGCACATCGCCCGACGCCAGTTTCAGCGATTGCGTCTTGCCGCCGCGCGTCGTGCCGCCCACGCGGAAGAGGGCCGTGTCGCCCAGCGAAATGGAAACCACCGGGGCTTCGAAATCCTCTTCGTCCCGGTCCTGGTGCAGCCCCATTTTAGCATCGGTCCCATAGAAATTGACAAGGCAGGCCTCCGGTGGATGGGGATAGTTTGAAACCCTGTTCCATACGGCCAGAATGCTTTCAGGAATGGCTGGCCATGGGGTTGCAAGCTCCGGGTGGCTGGCCTGATAGCGGTAGCCTGATTTGTCGGAAACCCAGCCCAGAGGCCCCATATTGCTCATGCGCACCGAGAAGGGCTTGGCGGTCCTCGGCATCACCGGGGTAAACAGCGGGGCCTGCGTCACCGCTTCGCGCAGATCCCGCAAAACCTGCTCCTGGGCGCCGCGGTCAAGGAATTCCGGGAGGTATCGCATGGGTATTTTTACCCGCCTATTCTCTTGCTGCCAAAGAAACATCCCACTATATACCGCCCGAACGATTTTTCCCTTGGAATCAGGGAAAAGACAAACCATATGCGGTCACAGAGGAGGCAGCGGGACTGTAAGCGCCTGATGGGGCTTTTCGCATGCTGCCTGCCTAGAGGAGAAAAACATGGCTAAAGTTATTGGTATTGATCTTGGAACGACAAATTCTTGCGTCGCCGTCATGGAAGGCAAGAATCCGAAAGTTATCGAAAATGCCGAAGGGGCCCGCACCACGCCCTCTATCGTCGCTTTCAACGCCGAAGGCGAAACCCTGGTGGGCCAGCCCGCCAAACGGCAGGGCGTAACCAACCCCGAAAATACATTCTTTGCAATCAAGCGCCTCATTGGCCGCCGCATGGAAGACCCCATGGTGGCCAAGGACAAGAAGCTTGTGCCCTACAACATCGTCAAGGCCGACAATGGCGATGCCTGGGTCGAATCCCGTGGCACGAAATATGCGCCCTCGCAGATCTCGGCCTTTACCCTCACCAAAATGAAAGAGACGGCGGAACGCTATTTGGGCGAGCCCGTCACCCAGGCCGTGATCACCGTTCCGGCCTATTTCAACGACAGCCAGCGCCAGGCCACCAAGGATGCAGGCAAGATCGCCGGCCTTGAAGTGCTCCGCATCATCAACGAGCCCACCGCAGCCGCACTCGCCTATGGCCTCGACAAGGCCGAAGCCGGCCTCATCGCGGTTTACGATTTGGGCGGCGGCACCTTCGACGTCTCGGTTCTCGAAATCGGCGACGGCGTCTTCGAAGTGAAATCCACCAACGGCGATACCTTCCTCGGCGGTGAAGACTTCGACATGCGCATTGTCGATTATCTCGCCGATGAATTCAAGAAAGAGCAGGCGATCGATCTGCGCAAGGACAAGCTGGCCCTCCAGCGCCTGCGCGAAGCCGCTGAAAAGGCCAAGATCGAACTGTCGTCTGCAACCCAGACCGAAATCAACCTGCCCTTCATCACGGCGGATGCTTCCGGTCCGAAGCATCTCACCCTGAAGCTGACGCGCTCCAAGCTCGAGGCCCTTGTGGATGATCTCATCCAGAAGACCGTTGAGCCCTGCCGCCAGGCCCTGAAGGATGCGGGCGTCACCGCAGGCCAGATCAAGGAAGTTGTTCTGGTGGGCGGCATGACGCGCATGCCCAAGGTGATCGAAGTCGTAAAGCAGTTCTTCGGCAAGGAGCCCCACAAGGGCGTGAACCCGGACGAAGTGGTGGCCATCGGTGCCGCCATTCAGGCAGGCGTGCTGCAGGGCGAAGTGAAGGATGTTCTCCTTCTCGACGTAACCCCGTTGTCATTGGGCATCGAAACCCTGGGCGGCGTGTTTACCCGCCTCATCGACCGCAACACCACAATCCCCACCAAGAAGAGCCAGGTGTTCTCGACCGCTGATGACAATCAGACGGCGGTGACCATCCGTGTCTTCCAGGGCGAACGTGAAATGGCGGCCGACAACAAGATGCTGGGCCAGTTCGATTTGATGGGCCTGCCCCCGGCGCCGCGCGGCGTGCCGCAGGTGGAAGTGACCTTCGACATCGATGCCAACGGCATCGTGAATGTCTCGGCCAAGGACAAGGCCACCAACAAGGAACAGCAGATCCGCATCCAGGCTTCAGGCGGCCTCTCCGACAAGGAGATCGAAAAGATGGTGAAGGAAGCGGAAGCCAATGCCACCGAGGACAAGAAGCGCAAGGACGTGGTGGAAGCCAAGAACCACGCCGAAAGCCTCATGCACTCGACGCAGAAATCCGTGGTTGAGCTCGGCGACAAGATTGCTCCCGCCGACAAGGCCGCTGTTGAAGCGGCAGTTGCCGACCTCAAGTCGGCCCTTGAAGGCGAGGATGCCGAAGTGATCAAGGAAAAGACCAATGTCCTGGCCCAGGCGGCCATGAAATTGGGCGAGGCCCTGTACAAGCAATCAGGCGGCGGCGCGTCCACCGACGGCGAAGTGCCGAACATGGAAAAGGACGATGCCGAAGATGACATCGTTGATGCCGACTTCACCGAAGTCGGTGACGACGACAAGAAAACGTCCTAAACAGAGATAAGCCCCCCAGCTCAAAGGGTTGGGGGGCCTTCCGATTCGAGGGCGTGGACATAGATGGCCAAACGTGATTTTTACGAAGTGCTGGGGCTTCAAAAGGGCGCCGACGACAAGGCGCTGAAGGCCGCTTACCGCAATCAGGCCAAAAAATTCCATCCCGACAACAATCCGGGTGACAAGGCCGCTGAAGCCAAGTTCAAGGAAATCAGCGAAGCCTATGACGTTCTGAAGGACCCCCAGAAAAAGGCGGCTTATGACCGCTTCGGCCACCAGGCCTTTGAAAATGGCGCGGGCGGCGGACGCGGCCCCGGCGGTGCGGGCTTCGGCCCCGAGTTCAATTCCTCCATGTCGGATATTTTCGAAGACCTCTTCGGCGACTTCATGGGTGGCGGCGGCCAGCGCACCGGCCAGCGCGGGCGGGGCGGCGGCGGTGCGGCGCGCGGTGCCGATCTCCGCTACAACATGGAAATTTCCCTGACCGAGGCCTATTCCGGCAAGACAGCGCAAATCCGCGTCCCCACCTCGGTCTCCTGCGACACCTGCAAAGGTTCCGGCGCCAAGCCCGGCACGAGTCCCAAGACCTGCACCACCTGCAAAGGCGCAGGCGCCGTGCGGTCGCAATCCGGCTTCTTCACGGTGGAGCGCGCCTGCCCCACCTGCCAGGGCCGTGGGCAAGTTATTTCCGACCCTTGCGCCACCTGCGGCGGCCAGGGCCGCGTCACCAAGGAGCGCAATCTCTCGGTCAACATTCCGCAAGGCGTGGAAGACGGGACCCGCATCAGGCTTGCCAATGAGGGCGAAGCGGGCCTGCGCGGCGGTCCCACGGGTGACCTCTATATTTTCCTCACCGTCCGCCCCCATGAATTTTTCCAAAGGGATGGCGCTGATCTTTTCTGCAAGGTGCCGATCTCCATGGCGGTGGCAACGCTCGGCGGCGAAATCGAAGTGCCGACCATTGACGGCAAGAAAGCCCGCGTCACCATTGCCGAGGGCGCCCAAACCGGCAAGCAGTTCCGCCTCAAGGGCAAGGGCATGCCGGTGCTGCGCTCGGCCCAGGCCGGCGACATGTATATCCAGGTGAATGTTGAAACGCCGGTCAACCTCTCGCGAAGGCAGCGCGAGATCCTGAAGGAATTCAGCGAGGAAGCCCGCAACAATTCCCCCGAATCCGAAGGCTTCTTTGCCAAGGCCAAGGCCTTCTGGGACGGGTTTGGGAGTTAAGCGATGGCCAAGGCCTATTGGATCGCCCATGTCACCGTGACCGACCCGGACCAGTACAAGCACTATGCCGGGGATGCGCCAGTGGCCTTCAAGAAATATGGCGCGGTTTTTCTGGCCCGCGGCGGTGCGTCCGAGCAAATGGAAGGCAAGGGCCGCCCCCGCAATGTGGTGGTCGAATTCCCCTCGCTGCAAGCCGCCCGCGAATGCTACAATTCAGCGGAATACCAGGCCGCCCGCGCCAAGCGCCTAGGCGCCGGTGAAGCCGACATCGTGATTGTCGAGGGCGTTTAACGCTCTCTAAAATTCACAATCGGCAGTCATTAAAATTTTAGGAATCGGCTTATGCGGCCATTGATGGCTTGAGCGCTATTTTTGCGCTCAATCATGGTTCAGATTTTACCATTCAAACGTCGAACCAAGCAGTGGCAAGCTCCACCACGCAAAAAAGAACGCGGGATTTATCTGGCTGTCCCAATGTGGGTAGCGTTGATTGCCGGCATTTTCTACTTTGAACATGATTTTGGCAGCGTGCAATCGGTGAACTCCCCGATGGGCCAGTCCCTTGTCACCGCCGATCACAAATTCACATTCTGCGGCGGGCTTTCCCAGCGGTATTGCGTGGTGGATGGCGACACAATCCGTTTTGCCGGAATCAAAATCCGGGTGGCGGACATCGATACTCCTGAAATTCATGATTACAAATGCGAACAGGAATTAAAGCGCGGTTTGCGTGCAAAATCCCGCCTGCTTGAGCTGGTGAATGAGGGGCCGTTCAAGATTGTATCCACGGGTGGCGATGACGCGGACCAATATGGCCGCAAGCTTCGCCGCCTCATGCGCAATGGGCTTTCATTGGGTGAATTTCTCATCGATGAAGGCTTGGCACGTCGTTACGCAGGAGGCCGCCGCTCATGGTGTTTATAGAATCCATGATTAGAGAGGGCGTCGCTACTTCATCAAATCAAGCAAGCTGAGCTTTCCAAAGGCCGGCAGCTTGATTGCAAGGTCATCGGGGTCAACACCGATGGTGCTGCCTGCGACGTGAATTTCAAACCCCTCGGCAAGCGCCAGCGTGGCGCCGAAGTAGCCGTTCACGGAAACCGTGTACCCCGTATCGCTGGGCGCTCGGGCAAACTGCAATCCCGGGCCGAGATAATCCTTGCCCACGGCCACCGGCGAAAGCTCGGCCGCAAAGCCATCCGTATGGCGCACGATCCATGACACGAAGGTATTCGAATTCGGTCCGGGCCAGATGAGGTAGCTGCCGGACGCACTATAGGGATAGTTTTGAATTGTGGCTTTGATGGCTGGAATGAGCCGTTCCGCCGCTTCACCCCCAAGCTCATAGATCACGCGGGGGGTGTTGCCGTACCAGTAGGCATCGGCCGGATAGGCGTTCTCGCGCACCGGCATGCCCCAACCCACCACGTCATACCGCGTCCAGGTTGTTTCGCCTGCAAGTTTGATGACGATGGACATGTGCTCGGCAAAAATGCCCTTCCACTGCCCCCGTCCGGCTGGACAGAACCATGACTTTGGCGGTCTTTGTGTTGGCTGCGTCCGGCAAGCTGCCGGAAGAGGCCCAATTGGCCTGACGCCAGGTGGCGGGCCAACCCTTGGCATAGCCAATAGCCGCACCCAGCGCCGATGGAATGACCATCGTCAGCATGACAAACCAGATCAGGACTTTAAAAATGCGCCGCACATCGGCAAATCTGAGAAAACCCTATGGCGCAATTGAGGCACTTGTTCTCACCGCAATCCCGTTGCTAAACACTTTCCCATGACAATGAAACTGGCAATTGCGGGCGCTGGCGGGCGCATGGGGCGGGTTCTGGCCCGCATTATCGATGAGACGCCGGGCTGCAGCGTGGCGGGTGGGCTGGAGCCCAAGGGCTCGGCGCTTGTAGGCAGTGCCATGGGCTTGACGGGCATGACAATTTCCGATGATCCCGCCGCGCTGTTCAAGAAAATCGACGGCATCATTGATTTTACCGTGCCGGCGGCGACGCTCTCGCTGGTGGAATTTTCCGCCAAGGCAGGCATCGTCCATGTCATCGGCACCACCGGCATCGATGCGGCAGGCGAGGAAAAAATCCGCGCCGCTGGAAAGACGGCGCGCATCGTGAAGTCGGGCAACATGAGCCTCGGCGTCAACATCCTTGCCGCCCTGGTGCGCAAGGCGGCTGCGGCACTTGGCGAGGACTTCGACATCGAGGTGCTCGAAATGCACCACCGCCACAAGATCGACGCGCCGTCCGGCACCGCCCTGTTGCTGGGCAAGGCCGCCGCCGACGGCCGCAAGATTGATTTGGCCAAAAGGTCTCTGCGTTCGCGCGATGGCCACACGGGGGCAAGGCCCGCGGGCGATATCGGCTTTGCAGCACTTCGCGGCGGCTCCGTGGTGGGCGATCACACCGTGATTTTCGCCGGCAATTCCGAGCGCATCGAATTTTCCCACAAGGCCGAAAGCCGCGATATCTTCGCCCATGGCGCGGTGAAGGCGGCCCTCTGGGCCAAGGGCCAGAAGCCCGGCCTCTATTCAATGACAGATGTTTTAGGATTGGAATGATGAGCGGAACTCTGGTGCTGGTGCGTCACGGCCAAAGCGAATGGAATTTGAAGAACTGGTTCACCGGCTGGAAGGACCCCGATCTTTCAGAGCAGGGCGTGAAGGAAGCCCATGCGGCGGGAAAGCGGCTGAAAGCCAAGGGCTATGCCTTTGATGTGTGTTTCACCAGCGTGCTGATCCGGGCCCAGCACACGCTGAAAATCATGCTTGAGGAACTGGGCCAGACCGGCCTGCCGGAAACCCGCGACCAGGCGCTGAACGAACGCGATTACGGCGAGCTTACCGGCCTCAACAAGGACGATGCCCGCAAGAAATGGGGCGAAGAGCAGGTGCTGATCTGGCGCCGCTCCTACGATGTGCCGCCGCCCGGCGGCGAGAGCCTGAAGGATACGCTGGCCCGCGCACTGCCCTATTACATGATCCATATCCAGCCGCTGGTGCTTTCCGGCAAGCGCGTGCTCGTCTCGGCGCACGGCAATTCGCTCCGCGCCCTCATCATGGCGATCGAAGGCCTGACGCCTGAGCAGATCCTCAAGCGTGAACTGGAAACCGGCGTTCCGGTTTGCTACAGGATCGGCGCTGACTCGCGGCCCCTGTCTGTTGAGATACTGTCTGCATGATCGTCCGTGAACTGACAATTTCGGAATATGATGCTGCCGTGCCGAGGCTGGCCGGGATTCTGGTCGATGCGGTGGATTCCGGCGCAGGGGTCACCTTCATGCATCCGCTGGCGCAGGATGTGGCGGAAGCCTACTGGATGAAACAGAAGGCGGACGTAGCTTCCGGCCAGACCACCCTCTTCGTTGCCGACGAAAACGGCGTGATCGGAGGGACCGTCATGCTGCAAAAGGTCTGGCCCCCCAACCAGCCCCACCGCTGCGAAGTGGCCAAGCTGCTTGTGCACCGTGACTTCCGAAGGCGGGGGCTTGCCACCTTGCTCATGCAGGCTCTGGAAGCAAAGGCGAAGGCTTCAGGCTTTAAGCTGATTACCTTTGATACAGTGGCCCAAAGCCCGGCCGAAGCTTTTTACCGGCAACTAGGCTTCACCTGCGCCGGTTACATCCCGAACTACGCCTATGCAAAGGGCAAGCTGGACGGCACGGCCCTGTTTTACAAAGAGCTGTAATTACTCCGTCATGAGCCTGCGGCGGGCGCGGATTTCATCGTTCATCGCAAGGATGGCTTCGGACGCCGTGGTCTCGCAGACCGCCGGCACAAAGCCATGGGCGAAAGCGGCAAAGCCCGCACGGAACAGCCGGCCCGAAAACCTGAATGCAAACATCATGTGTTGGAAATAACTTTCGCCGACAGCGGCGGGATGGGCGATGAAGAGCTTAGACAGCGTTGGCATGGCTTGTTTCCTTCCCGATTGATTCGGCAAATATGTATCGCCTGGCCCAAGAATTTCTCCCAAATATGAGATGAATATGCCATGATGTTGGGATATTTTCCCAATTCTGGAGGATGGTGCAATGATTGACCTGAAGGACCGCGGAATTCTCCGGGAACTGCAGCGTGATGCCGGGCAATCTATCGAGATGCTTTCAGACAAGGTGCATCTATCGCGCAATGCCTGCTGGCGCCGGGTGAAAACCCTGGAAGATGAGGGTGTCATCCGCGCCCGCGTGGTGTTGCTTGACGCCGCCAAGCTCAATCTCGGCCTCACCGCATTCATCACCGTGAAGACCGCCCAGCACGATCCCAAATGGCTGGAGAAATTCGCGACCGCCGTGCAGAGCTTTCCCGAAATCATTGGCGTCTACCGCACCACGGGCGACACGGACTACCTGCTGCAGGCGGTCGTTTCCGATATCGCGGGCTATGACCGGCTTTACAAGCGGCTTATCGCAAAAATTCCGCTCACCGATGTCTCCTCCAGCTTCGTCATGGAGAAGATCAAGGAGACAACCGCACTGCCTCTCGATTCATTGGGATGAAATTCACGCAGCCATGGCGCCGGCTTCCCAGCCGAGGATGGCGCGCTTGCGGGTGAGGCCCCAGTGATAGCCGCCGAGCCCGCCGGATTTTTCCAGCACCCGGTGGCACGGCACCACGAAGGATATCGGATTCTTGCCCACCGCCGATCCGACGGCTCTTGCTGCCTTTGGTTTGCCGATATGGCAGGCGATATCCGAATAGGTCGAGGCCTTGCCGAAAGGAATGCGGAGGATTGTTTCCCATACCCGGATTTCAAAATCCGAGCCGATGAAGACAATCTTCAAGGGCTGGTCCGGCTTCCAGCGCTCCGATTCAAAAATGCGCTTGGCATAGGCGGCGGTTGCCTGCTGGTTTTCCAAGTAAGTGGCTTCCGGCCAGCGCGCCGTCATGTCGGTGAGCGCCGATTTTTCCTTGCCATGATCGGCAAAGGC
>CAVWAY010000004.1:0-72081 GCA_963753025.1 uncultured Alphaproteobacteria bacterium
TCATGGTGCCCATGTTCCTGGGTTCCATCATGCTGGGGCTCGGTTTCGTAACTTCGGCACTTGCCCCCACCTATTACATCTATGTTGCCTCCCAGGCGGTTCTCATCGGCCTGGGCTGCGCCACGATTTTCGGACCTCTTGTCGCTGACGTCTCGCTCTGGTTTCAAAAGCGCCGCGGCATTGCCGTGGCCGTCGCGGCATCCGGAAACTACATCGCCGGCACCATCTGGCCGCCCTTCCTCACCTGGGGCATTCAAACCTATGGCTGGCGCTATGCCTATATTGCCCTTGGCATCCTCACCGTGTCGCTCATGCTGCCCCTGTCTCTGTTCCTGCGCCGCCGCGCTTCACTGGATGAACGGCCCAGCCCCTCCATCGCCGCGCGCAGTGGCGGCAAGGCCCTCGATGGAACGCCGGTGCTGCAAGGCCTTCTCGTTCTCGCCGGCCTCGCCTGCTGCGTGGCCATGTCCATGCCCCAGGTCCATATCATCGCCTATTGCGGCGATCTGGGTTACGGCCCGGCCCGCGGCGCTGAAATGCTCTCCATCATGCTGGGTTTCGGCGTGGTGAGCCGCCTTGCCTTCGGCTTCATCGCCGACCGTATCGGCGGCGTGAAAACCCTCATCATCGGCTCCTTCCTGCAATGCCTGGCGCTGCTGTTTTACGTTCCCTTTGATGGCCTGGCTTCGCTCTATGTGGTTTCCGCCTTTTTTGGCCTCGCCCAGGGTGGCATCGTGCCGAGCTATGCGCTCATCGTGCGCGATTACTTCCCCGCCCGCGAAGCCGGCTTCCGCATCAGCCTCGTGCTCACCGCGACGGTTCTGGGAATGGCGCTGGGCGGCTGGCTTTCCGGCGAAATCTTTGACCGCACCGGCTCCTACCAGGCCGCCTTCCTCCACGGCATCGCCTGGAACGTGGTTAACATGGCCATAGCCTTCTGGCTGCTCATGGGACGAAAGACGGCAAAACTTTCGCCTGCCTAAAATCTGGCCACTTGACCTCCTGCCGTGCAGCGTGTTTGCTGCACTGCAATATGACCGCGAAATCGACAGTTGAGTTGGAAAAGTGCCCGCCATCGCTGGGCGCGAAGGCGGCTGGCCTCAGCGATTTGCTGGCCCTCGGCCTCGCCGTTCCCCAAGGTTTCGTCATCCCAAACCCTGCCGGCATGACCGCCGCAAGCCTTGGCGCCGCGGTGAAAAAACTCGCGGGTAAAACCAAGCCCCTGCTGCTCGCCGTGCGCCCCAGCGTGTTTGGCCATGTCAGCGGCTATATGGAAGCCGTTCTGAATGTCGGCCTGAACGATGAAACGGTGGAAGCCCTGGCCGCGCAGCTGAACGACCGCCCCCTGGCCTATGATCTCTACCGCCAGTTCATCCAGAACTACGCCGTGAATGTCCTCTCCCTGCGTCACGCGGATTTCGAGGATATTTTTTCGGCCCACAAAGGCCCGGACCTGATTGCCTATTACAAGTCATTCATCGAGAAGCAGACCGGCGCCGTCTTCCCGCAGGATTTGCTCGAACAGTTGCAGGCCGTGGTGAAAGCTGCCCACCGCCGCAAGAAATCCGCCGCCCTCATTGTCCAGGCCATGGTCCATGGCGGAAACATTCTCGGCGTCGCAACTTCGCGCAATTTTTCAACCGGCGCCAGGGATCCGAACATCGCGCCCGCCTTCATGGAAAAATTTCCGAAGCAGGCTACCCAGCTTAAATCCGCGCTCAAAAAGATCGAGCGCCGCTGCAAATCCATTCAGGAAGTCACCTTCACCGTGGAGAACGGCAAGCTCTGGCTGCTGCAAACCAAGCCCGCCAAGATCAGCGCCCGCGTTGAACTCAAAACCCTGGTGGACATGGTGGGCGAAGGCCTGCTTACGAAGAAGGAAGCGGTGTTGCGCGTTGATCCGCTGATGCTCGACCAGTTCCTCCATCCCACCCTTGATCCAACCGAAATCCACGAAATATTTGTGACCGGCCTTGCCGCCTCGCCCGGCGCCGTATCGGGGCAGGTGGTGTTTGATGCCGCCGAAGCCCAGCAGCTTAAATTGCGTAACCGTCCCTGCATTCTCGTGCGCAGTGAAACAAGTCCCGAGGATATTCAGGGCATGCACGCCGCTGAAGGCGTGCTCACGGCGCGCGGCGGGCTTCTCTCCCATGCGGCGGTCATTGCCCGCGGCATGGGCAAAACCTGCGTGGTGGGCGCCAGCGGGCTGCGCATCGACTATGAAGCCGGAACCATGACGTCGCTTGGCGTTGTCGTGAAAAAAGGCGAGACGATCACCATTGATGGCTCCACCGGCCGCGTCTTCCGGGGCCCCATCGCCACCCAGAAGCCCGTGCTCTCCGGCGACTTCGCTACCATTCTCGAATGGGCCGATGCCGCGCGCCGCATGAAAGTGCGCGCCAATGCCGAAACGCCGAACGAAGCCCGCTCCGCCCGCTATTTCGGCGCTGAAGGCATTGGCCTCTGCCGCACCGAACACATGTTCTTCAGTGCCGAACGCATCGGCCCCATGCGCAAGATGATTCTCGCCGAAACGGTGGAGGCGCGCCGCGAAGCGCTGGATGAAATCCTTCCCATGCAGCGCCAGGATTTCATCGAGCTCTTTGAAATCATGGCGGGCCTGCCCGTCACCATCCGCCTGCTTGATCCGCCGCTCCATGAATTCCTGCCGAAATCCGAGCATGAAATTCTCGAACTCGCCAATGAACTTTCCATTGCGCCGGACTATCTCCGCACCCGCGTCGGCGAATTGCAGGAGTTCAACCCCATGCTCGGCCATCGCGGCGTGCGCCTTGCCGTGTCCTATCCGGAAATCGCCGAGATGCAGGCCCGCGCCATTTTCGAAGCGACCGCCGATGTGGCGCAGAAATATGGCAAGGCGCCGATTCCCGAAATCATGATTCCCCTCGTTGTCGGCAAACTGGAATTTGATTATGTCCGCGCCCGCATCGATGCGGTGGCCGAAGCGGTGCAGCAGGAAAGCGGTCTTGAACTGCCCTATCTCGTGGGCACCATGATTGAATTGCCCCGCGCCACCCTGCGCGCCGGCGAGATTGCCGAATCAGCGGAGTTCTTTTCCTTCGGCACCAATGATCTCACCCAGACAACCCTTGGCATCAGCCGCGATGACAGCGCCCGCTTCATTGGCGAATACACCGCCAAGGGCCTTTTGAAAGCCGATCCCTTCGTCTCCATTGATATTGATGGCGTTGGCGAACTCCTGCGAATCGCCACGACGCGCGGAAGGAAGGCCAGGCCCGACCTCAAGCTCGGAATTTGCGGCGAACACGCGGGCGATCCGGCCTCGATAAGTTTCTGTGAGGAAATCAAGCTGGATTATGTCTCCTGTTCACCCTTCCGCATCGCCATTGCGAGGCTTGCCGCGGCCCAGGCAAGTATCAGAAATAATTAAATAATTTCCCGCGTCTGGGGCGGGTTAACCCTCATCGGAATTGTCTGATAAAAATACAAAAAATCTGGGCGGTTTGGGTTGCTGGCATGGTTAACCTATGCTAAACGCGAAGAGTATATGTTTCCGTCAGTGAAACAATATTGCGGACTAAGCCTTTAATAGGACTAGGGGATTTGCAGGAAAAACGCCCAACTCATAGGCCCATGGCCGATTTCCCCGTTTATCCTGAAGTGGATGAGGGCGGTGGAATTGTTCAGGAATATGCGCCGTTTGTTTTTGGTGGCGTAATGCTGATCGCGGCCTTCGCTTTTGCCGGCAACTACATGGGCCAGAATGCCAATGCCCACAATGCGCCGCTCGACGAGCAGGCGCTGAACATCGTTTCACCAGTCACCAACATCATCGCCAAGGGCTCGCTTCTGCCCGATGGCGAAAATTTCGATATCGTGAACCTCAACGTGCTGCGCAAGCAGACCGTGGTAAGCCTTGGCAAGGGTGATTTCGTCAACGCCAGCGGCCAGGTGGTCATTTCGCCGGCCTCCGTTGATCTTTCCGGCAAGGCTGATGTTTCGGTTCCCGCGGTGAAGCGCTTGGCGCTGGCCCCGTCGCCGTCCAAAATTGAAAAATCATTCAAGCTGAAGCGCACCGAGAAGCAGGCCGTTGTGGCCCAGCGCCGCATGCGTCTCGCCGAAGAAAATTGCATGGCTCGCGCCGTCTATTTTGAAGCCCGTTCCGAATCGGAACTCGGCCAGCTCGCCGTGGCCCGCGTGATCCTCAATCGTACCAAGGACGCGGCCTATCCAAAAACCATTTGCGGTGTGGTCTATCAGGGGTCCAACCGGCGCAATTCCTGCCAGTTCTCCTTTGCCTGCGATGGCCTTCCCGATGATGTGAAGCAGCCCGCTGCCTGGGCCAATGCCAAGCGCATTGCCCAGAAGGCCATGAGCGACAGCAAGGGCACCAAGATCATGAGCACCGCCACCAATTACCATGCGGACTATGTGCGTCCGAAATGGGCGGGCAGCATGAAGCGCCTCGTGAAAATCGGCCGTCATATCTTCTATTCGGATTCGTGATAGCGGTTTCCGGTTTTAATCTTGCGAGGCGCCCCGGTGGCGCCTTTATTATTTGCGGGTAGAGTGAGGAAGAGGACATATCATGGCCTGGAACGAAAGCAGCGGCACCGCCTGGACCTATTTTGAGAACGCCTGGCACAAGGGCAACCCCTCCATCATGGGCGCCATGGACCATGCGCCGTGGTTGGGCTCCTGCGTGTTCGATGGCAGCCGCGCCTTTGAAGGCGTGGCCCCTGACCTCGATCTCCACTGCCGGCGCCTGATCCGTTCGGCCAAAAGTTTTGACTTGAAAATTTTGAAGACTGCGGAAGAAATCGAAGCCATCATCCGCGAAGGCATAGCCAAATTCCCTAAGACCGCCGAGCTCTATTTGCGCCCCATGTATTGGGCCAGCGAAGGCTTTGTTGATGTCGACCCCGAATCCACGAAATTCTCGGTCTCGGTTTATGATTCGCCGCTGCCCAAGCCCTCGTCTTCGTTTTCCATAACGCTCTCGGCCTTCCGCCGGCCGTCCAATGAATATGCCCCCACCGATGCCAAGGCTGCCTGCCATTATCCCAATTCCGCCCGCGCCATCCGTGATGCAAAGGCCCGGGGCTTTGACAATTGCGTGATGCTTGATCCCCTGGGCCATGTGGCCGAACTCACCACCGCCAATATCTGGTGCGCCAAAAATGGCGAAGCCTATACCCCGGTTCCCAACGGCTGCTTCCTCAATGGCATCACCCGCCAGCGGATTGTTTCCCTGCTGAAGGGGGCGGGCATCAAGGTTCATGAATGCACCCTGGAGTGGAAGGACCTGCTCGACGCCGACGAGGTGTTCTCAACCGGGAATTACAGCAAGGTCATGTCGGTCACCACCATCGAACAGCGCACCCTGCAGCCCGGCCCCATCGCCGCCAAAGCCCGCGAACTCTACTGGGCCTACGCCCACGGAAAATAATGTTTCCTTGGGAGATTGCTGCAACATTCGCCCTCTCCCGTTCTGCGAAGCGGGATGGGAGAGGGTGCCCGACAGGGCGGGTGAGGGCTCTTGGATGAAGCTGTAGACGTTTGAAATTGTTGCAACGAAGGTGCCCTCATCCGGCCTTCGGCCACCTTCTCCCATCCTTCGGACGGGAGAAGGCCAATTTTTCAATTACAGCACAAGTATATCTAAGGCCTCAGAATAAACGGCGTGCCCTCATAGGCGCTTTCGCCGCGGCCGATTTTCTCGATGGCCCGCGACATGCGGCCGTTGCGCCCGAGCAGCGCATCCGCATAGGAAACGATCAGCCGGTTTGGCGTGGCTGAAGGCGAGGCGGCGCGCAATTCATGGGCCAGTTCCTCTTCATCGGCCTTGGGCCGCAGCATGCACAGGGCCGTATAGGCCGAAGCCGTTGAACGGCTGATGCCCGCCCAGCAATGGATGAGCATGGGATTGGCCCGGTCCCAGCTCTTCAATGAACTCGATCAGCTTTTCCGCATCCGTTGCCCGCGGCGCCGAAAAGCCGTCCATCATTTCCACCACGTCGTGAAAGGTCAGCTTCAGGTGCTGTGTCCGTCACAATGTTCTTGAAAACCCGGTGCGGCGTATCGGGCCCGAGAAGGCTCACCACCCGCCCCACCGAATGTTTATCCACCAGGTCCTGCACCGCATTGAGGCCGCAAACGATGATCATGATTGCACCAGCAATTTGAACTTCTTGAGAAACAGCGCCGCCGCATCATTGGGCGGCAAGGGCTTGAGCTGAAGGAATTTCCGCGACCCCTCGCCACTCAGCCCCTTTGGCCGGCCAAAGAATTTCTCCGCCTCGGGCACCGAAAAGCCAGCTAACTGTGTTGCTTCCAGATAGGCTGCCATCCTGTCCGCCGCCTTGATTTCGGTTTCGCATACTGTAGGCGTTTTGGGCGGCAAACTGAAGCGCATGTGAATGGCTGAAAGCAGCCGCTTTTCAAAGGCCTTGTAATCCAGCCCCAGCGCCGCCTTGAACGGCGAGATCATGTCGCCCACCACATATTCCGGTGCGTCATGCAGCAGCGCCATCAGTCGCGATGGCCTGTCCAGTTCCCGGTTCACATGTGAGGCGATGCCCTCCACCAGCACGCAATGCTGCGCCACCGAAAAGGCATGGTCGCCCCTGGTCTGGCCATTCCACCGGGCCACCCGCGCCAGCCCATGGGCGATGTCCTCGATCTCGATGTCGAGCGGCGAGGGGTCCAGCAGGTCGAGCCTGCGTCCCGAAAGCATCCGTTGCCAGGCGCGAAGTTCCGGCGCCATGTCAGCGCGCCAGCTTCTTCACCGCCTCATGGCGGTGGCAGTCTATCATGTGGTCGTTCACCAGCCCGCAGGCCTGCATGAAGGCATAAACGATGGTGGGGCCGACAAAACGGAAGCCGCGCTTTTTCATGTCCTTGGAAATTTTCTCCGCCAGTGGCGTTGAGGCCTGTATCTGTTTCGTGCTGTGCAATTTGTTTTGCAAGGGCCGGCCATCCATGAAATCCCACAGGTAGGCGGAAAAATCCGGCATGGCCAGATAGGCCTTGGCGTTGCTGACGCTCGCTTCGATCTTCAAACGGTTGCGCACGATGCCCGCGTCATTCATCAGCCGCTCAAGTTTTGCCGGCCTGTAGCGCGCCATTTTTTCCGGATCGAAATCATCGAAGGCTTTGCGGAAAGCCTCGCGCTTGCGCAAAATCGTGATCCACGAAAGCCCCGCCTGAAAGCCGTCGAGCTGCAGTTTTTCAAAAAGTGCCCGTGAATCATATTCCGGCACGCCCCATTCCGTGTCGTGATAGGCAACATAAACCGGATCCGTGCCGCACCACTTGCAGCGGCAAATCCCGTCTTCATGCAGAACTGCAGGCACTAGGCGTAATCCTTTGATGGCACATCATATTTTATCCACGCCGGTTTATGCACATGAACCCTGACAGCATCTGTCAGCAGCGGCTGTGTCGCCTCGGCCATGCGGTCCAGACGAAGAAGCGCGAGCGCTGCATGTCCCGCCGACGACAAAACCGAACCAATAATTTTGTCAGCGCTTTTGATTGCCGCACCCGCGTGCAGGTGCCGCCCCTTCAAACGTCACCGGAAGAATGCGGCTGCGCGCCGTGGCGCGATGTTCCATGCGCGAGACAACTTCCTGGCCGATGTAGCAGCCCTTGCTAAAACTCACCGCACCCATTTGGTCATAATTCGCTTCATGGGGAAACAGCTCGCCGGAACCAATATCGCCGTCACTGTCGGCAAGCCCCAAGGCAATGCGCGCGCCGTCATAGCCCGAACCCTCCGGCAAGGTGCCTTTCCCGGTGACGATGCGCCACCCGATAAGGGACGTACGCGGGTCGGCATAAGCTGTCATTCCAGCAGGCCGCTCAGCCGAAACGCCAACTTCCAAATCTTTGCGCTCGGTCATCGCAACCTTCGCCCGCAGCCGGTAAAACATCAGCCGCTTCGTAAGCTCTTCAAGCTGCGAGGCGGCGCAATCCAGCAGATAGCCCTCAGCCGTTTTCACCACAAAGAAATCAAACAGGATTTTCCCCTGCGGCGTGAGCAGGGCGGCGTAGCGCGCCTCGCCTTCCGCCAGCCCCAGAACATCCGCCGTCACCAGGTTATGCAGGAAATTCTCAGTTTCAGGCCCCTCAAGGCCCAGAACCGCGCGGTCACGCCGCACCTGCATTATAAAGCTAGAATTCGCCATCAGCACCATTTACGGTTGCTTTGTGCCACAATCAAGGAAGCTCGATGAAACGCAGGGCTGATCTCATTCTCAAGGGGGGAACCCTCGTCAATCATGATGGGGTGGGAGCCCGCGATCTGGCCATCTCGGAAGGCCGCATTGTGGGGCTGGGCGACCTCAGCGATTTCGCCGCCGCCGAGACCCTGGATTGTAAGGGCCTGCACATCCTCCCCGGCGTCATCGACAGCCAGGTGCATCTCCGCGAGCCCGGCCTCGAACACAAGGAAGACCTGGAATCCGGTGGCCGCGCCGCGGTCATGGGCGGCGTCACCAGCGTTTTCGAAATGCCCAATACCAAGCCGCTCACCGTCACCGCGGCAACCCTCGCCGACAAGGTCCGCCGCGCCAGCAACCGCATGTATTGCGATTTCGCCTTTTACATGGGCGGCACACGGGAGAATGTGGCCGATCTCGCCGCCTTCGAAAAGCTGCCGGGCTGCGCCGGCATCAAGGTTTTCATGGGCTCGTCCACCGGCGAACTGCTGGTCGAGGATGACGAAGGCGTCGCCCGCATACTGGCGCAAACCAACCGCCGCGCCGCTTTCCACAGCGAGGATGAATTCCGCCTGCGCCAGCGCGTGAATGAACAGATTGCCGGCAATCCCGCCAGCCATCCCGTCTGGCGCGATGCCGAAGCCGCAAGGCTCTGCACCGAACGCCTCATCCGCATTGCAAGGCTGACCGGCAAGCGCATTCATGTGCTCCACGTTTCAACTGCCGATGAAATGCCGCTTCTCGCCGCCAACAAGGATGTGGCAACCGTCGAAGTGACGCCCCATCACCTGACCCTCTCGTCCGATGATTACCCACGCCTCGGAACCCTTCTGCAAATGAACCCGCCCGTGCGCTCGAAGGACCATCAGCGCGCCATCTGGCAGGCGCTTGCAGTCCGGCGTGGTGGATATCCTGGGCTCCGACCATGCGCCCCACACGCTGGAAGAAAAAGCCAAGCCCTATCCCGCTTCGCCCTCCGGCATGCCCGGCGTCCAAACCCTGGTTCCCGTCATGCTTGATCATGTGAACAAGGGCCGCCTTTCCATCGAGCGCTTCGTTGACCTTACCTCCCATGGCCCCGCCCGTATTTTCGGCATTGCGCAAAAGGGCCGCATCGCCGAAGGCTTTGATGCCGATCTCACCATTGTTGACCTCAAGAAAAAGCGCGTCATCGAAAACAAATGGATCGAAAGCAAATGCGGCTGGACGCCCTATGACGGCTATGAAGTCACGGGCTGGCCGCAAGGCACCTTCGTGCGCGGCCAAAAGGTCATGTGGGAAGATCAAATTTTAGGTAAAGCCGCGGGGCCAGCCCGTTAAGTTTTTGGAAGCACTGCCTGCGCTAAAGGACCCCGCATGACCGACAATTTCCGCGCCATACAGATTTCCAAAACCGATCAGGGCCAGCAGGTCCAGTTCGTGACATTGACCGAAGCCGATCTCATGGAAGGCGATGTGACTGTAGCGGTCAGCCATTCCTCGGTGAATTACAAGGATGGTTTGGCGATCACCGGCAAGGCCCCCATCATCCGCAAATTCCCCTTGATTCCCGGCGTTGATTTCGCCGGAACCGTGACAAAATCCTCCCACAAGAACTGGAAACCCGGCGATCAGGTTATTCTCAACGGCTGGGGCGTCGGCGAACAGCACAACGGCGGCTTTTCTGAAATGGCCCGCGTCTCCGGTGACTGGCTGGTGGCCGTGCCGAAGGGCTGGACCTGTGCGGATACCATGGCCGTGGGCGTTGCCGGTTACACCGCCATGCTCTGCGTGATGGCTTTGGAAGAGCAGGGGGTAAAACCCGGCGATGGCGAAATCCTGGTGACCGGTGCTGCAGGTGGTGTTGGCACCGTTTCAATCGTGCTTTTGGCGAAACTCGGCTTACAAGGTTGCTGCCTCCACCGGCCGTCCGGAAGAATCCGAATTCCTGAAAAAACTTGGTGCCTCCACGATCATTGACCGCAACGAGTTCAACGTGCCCGTGAAGCCGCTGGCCAAGATGCGCTGGGCCGGAGCCATTGATTCCGTGGGCTCCACAACGCTGGCCAACGTCATCTCGCAAATCAACAATGACGGCACCGTCGCCGCCTGCGGCCTGGCCCAGGGCATGGACCTGCCCACTTCGGTTGCCCCCTTCATTTTGCGCGGCGTGAAACTGATCGGCATTAATTCCGTCACCACGCCGCTGCCGCGAAGGCAGCAGGCCTGGAACCGCATCGCCCGCGATCTTGATCTCAAGTCCCTTGCCGCCCTCACCACCCATGTGAAGCTGGAAGATGTCCCGCGCGTGGCTGCCGACATTGTTGCAGGCCAGGTGCGTGGCCGCGTTGTCGTGGATATCCGCTAGATCATGGATGTCTCATTGCTCATCGCGGGCCTCGGCATCGGCATTGCCATGGCGGCACCCTTGGGCCCGGTCAATCTCATCGTCATCCGCACCGCGCTGTGCCACGATCTGAAGGTAGCCTTCATTGCCGGCCTCGGTGCGGTTCTTGCCGATGTGGTGATCGCCGGCATTGCCGCCTATGGCATTCAATCGATATCGCATCTCATTCTGGATTACGCAAAAATCCTGAAAATAGCCGGCGGGCTTCTGCTGATCTTTCTGGGCGTCCGCACGGCGCAAACTCATTTTTCTGCCAGCGATCTCACCAGCGGTCCCCATTCCGCCAGGTTCGGCCTGACCTTTTCATTGTCGATCACCAATCCCGGCCTTGTCCTGGGCTATCTCGCCATTTTTAGTTCGCTGAGCACCCATTTCGCTTTCGGTGAATCACACCTTCGCCCAGCCATGGTTCTTCTCGGCATTGCCTTGGGCGGCGCGTTGTGGTGGCTGCTGTTGAGCTTCTTCATTGGCCGGCTGAAATCGCGGCTCGGCCCGTCAACCCTCGACCGCATAAACCGCTGGTCGGGAATTATGGTGGCCGCTTTCGGCTTCCTGTTGCTGTGGAAAGCTTTCGACTGATTACTGCTTGGTCTGGGCGACCGAAAATTCGCCGCCCCGGATGCGGTCCGGCAATTTCGCGCACATCACCGCCACCGGTTCCTCGCCATAGGTGGCAACCATGTCGGAAAGGGCCGCGAAGATCGCCGCCGTGGCGATGCAGTCCGGTTCAAGCCCCTCGTAAACCGCCTCTTCCCAGGCATCGAGGATGTAACGCAGGGCCAAATGCTTGGCCTCCGTCGGATGCGTCACGGGCACCGGTTTTGTCCGATATTTCAACATAAAGGTCTTTTCAATTGAGGCATTAATCCCCGTCTACAGCGCTTTTCCACCAGCCCCGCATTCGTTAATTCACCATAGCAAAGGCACGGCTTTCCGCGACTCGTTCCTTAAAAAAGGGTTAATATGAACAGTGAATTTTGACTCAAGTCCCCAGCAGGGTCTTGGCCCGGGCAATGGCCTCCCGCACATTGGGCGCAAAATCAAGCGAATCGAGCTCCCCAGGGGCCAGCCACCGGGCCTCCAGCGCATCACTTGAAGCCTGCGCCTCGCCGGACCGCCACATCCCGCCATAACAGGCAATGGCATAATGGAAGAGGGGCTTCTCCCGGATGATTTCATAAAGCCCGACAAATTTTGTGAGATCAGCTGTTACCCCTGATTCCTCCAGCAACTCGCGCTCCGCCGCCGCGACAGCTGTTTCGCCCAACTCCACATGGCCGCCCGGCAGGCTCCATAGGCCCAAAGGCGGCTTGGCCCGTTGAATGAGCAGCACCTTGCCGTTTTTCCAGACACAGGCCGAAGCCCCAAGCTTGGGGAATTGTTGCGCAGGCGTCATCGGGTTAAGCTGGCTCCATGTGTGGCCTCTATAGTTTCAGGAAATCGGCGGAAGAAACAAGATCACTGCTCCACTATCTGGAGGAGCTCGAATTTCCGCCCCGCACCTATGTGGCCCCGCAAAGCCCTATCGCCATCGTGCGCGAGGAAAACAACGAACGGCATTTCGCTCTTGTGCGCTGGGGCTTCATCCCCTCCTGGGTAAAGGAAATCAAGCCGGGAAAGCCCCTGATCAATGCGCGCAGTGAAACGCTGCTGGAAAAGCCGTCCTTCCGGAATGCCATCCGGCGCCGCCGCTGCCTCATTCCCGCCGATGGTTATTACGAATGGCTGGGTGATGTGCCGGGAAAGAAGATCCCGTACTTCATTCACCGCCCCGATCACGGCCTCTTTGCCTTTGCCGGCCTGTGGGAGCATTGGCTGGGGGCTGATGGCTCCGAGCTCGAAACCGCCGCCATCATCACCACCGAGCCCAATGCCGTCATCGCGCAAATCTACACGCGCATGCCCGCGATCATCCAGCCGGAAAATTATGCCCAGTGGCTGGATGTCAGGAATGTCGACGCCGAAGCGGCGGTGCAATTCCTGAAACCTGCGCCCGACGATTATTTTGTTTTTGAACCCACCGTCATTGCGCGCAACGCCCCGCCGCCCATGCCCAAGGCCCAGCTATCCCTTTTCTAGAGCCCGGTGAATTTACATTGAATCAAAAAATAGGCGTCATTCCGGCGCACGCCGGAATCTGGTGGCAGTTCCATCCTAAAGGAGATTCCGGCTTACGCCGGAATGACGGCGGAAATGAAATGTGCGCTTAGTTCGCCTGGTTGTCCCGCAAGGCTTTCAGCCGGTCGGCGATGCTTGTCAGGCCCCCGGCAAATACCTCATTCAGGTCGTCCGTGCTGGTATTAGATTTCCGTTCAAGACGAAGCAGGCGGTTTTCAAGATTGGCAATCTCCGCCTTGTTGACGGCCAGGCATTTTGCTTCAAGCTCCTGCATCCGGCGCTCCTGGCTTGCCGCAGCTTCGCGCATTTCGGCTTCAATCTCGTGCGCCAGGGCCTCGATCTTCTGGTCGACCTGCTTGGTCAGCTCGTCGATTTTCGTATCGATCACCAGAAACATCTCGGACAGCATTTCCTGGTGCGAGGCGGCTGACTTCTGCAGTTCCTGCTTCACAAATTCGGCGTGCTCGCGGGTCTGGTCCTTGCTGTCCAGCGACTTGGCAACGAGCTCATCGGTGGTGTGGGAAAGGGTGGCCCATTTCCGTTCGAGCGCCCGTAGCGCCTGCTGAACCTCGTGGTCCGATTCTTCGAGAATGGTGATAACCTCCTCGAACATCGCATCATGCAATTTGTGCGTGGGGCCAACCAGAAGCTTGCGGATATTGGCTATCGCCACCGCCGGGTCCGTATCATCGGCCATGGCCGCCAGCACCTTTTTGCTCATGCCCGGCTTGGCGTATTGCACCAGCTTGGCGCCGAACTGGCCGGCGATATTGAAAAATGGCGCCGGGGCCTGCCTGTCCGCCAGGCGCAGTTCCCCTGATTTTCTTTCCGTTTCGCCCGTTAATCTTGCGGAAAATGCCTTGTCAAACTCTTCCCGTTCATTCTTGCTTGGTAGTGGATTCACGTCGCTCTCCCCGAGGTCAGTTACTGCCGTCCACTTGTCTTCACTCGAAACCCGCCGAAATCCCGATTGTTAACTATGCTTAATATCGAATAAACATCGTTAACAATCCAGCGACCGCTCGGATGTTAGTAAATTATTAACCTTAACGGAGTCCATTTCCACAGCAAGATCATGCCCGAATCAAGGCGGACCCCCGGATTTCGTCAAGACTCTTGTTGAATCTGGCCATCCGATTGATTCCACGGGCCGGGCCTTATCGGAGGTTGCCTTTTTAGGGGGCAATCATGTGCTGCCATCTATCCTTTTGCCGAAGCTCTGGACCGGATTGACCGCGTAGCCCAGACGCTCATAGAAGCGGCCGGCTGCTTCATTTTCACTGCGCACCATGAGATTGATTTTCCACACGCCGCGTTCGCGCAGCCAGGCTTCCGCGGCGGCAACGGTGGCCTTGCCAAATCCGCGTTTCCGAAACGCCGGATCAACCGCGAGATAGTAGAGCACGCCCCGGTGCCCGTCATGGCCAACCATCACTGCGGTAACAAGCTGTTCTTCAAAAAAGCCAACCAGGACCGTCGATGTTGCGCTCTCGCGGGCGAATTGAATGTCCTTGTACGGATCATTCCACGGTCTTGTTAATTTGCAGGTTTTCCAAAGACTTACGACGCTTTCCAGATTCACATCCTGAACTTCACGGAAGGACAGACTCACGGCAGCACCTTGCCGGGGTTCATGATGTTGGTGGGGTCGAAAAGTTTTTTCAGGTCGCGCATCATTTGCAGTTCAACCGGCGATTTGATCTCCGGCATGTGATGCTTCTTGAGGCGACCGATGCCATGCTCGGCGCTGATCGAGCCGTCAAATTTCAGCACCACGTCGAAAACCACCGCGTTCATTTCATTCCACAGATCGAGATATTTTTTCTTGTCCATGCCCAGGGGCTGGCTCACGTTGAAATGAAGGTTGCCGTCGCCCATGTGCCCGAAGGACATGACCCGCGCCTGCGGCAAATAGTTTTCCACAGCCCGGGTTGCCTCGATGATGAATTGCGGAATCCTTGAAACCGGCACTGAAATGTCATGCTTGATCGAGCCGCCCTCGAATTTCTGCGATTCGGGCATCAACTCCCGGATCGCCCATAGCGCCTGCCGCTGGCCTTCTGATTGCGCCACCGTGGCGTCCGTCACCAGCCCCCGCGCCATGGCCTCTTCCAGGATGGCCTCAAAACTCCCGGCGGCGGGATCGGCCAGTTCGCTTAAGGCATACCATGGGGAAAACTCCACCAGCGGATTGCTGATTCCCATGTGCTTCACCGTGAAATCCATGGCAATCCGCGGCAGCAGTTCAAAAGCCACCACCCGGTTGCCGCTCATCTCCTTGGCCAGCGACAACAGATCGACCGCCGCCTGTGGTGAGGTCACTGCAATGAACGCCGTCTCGTGAGTGCGCGGTTTGGGGTAAAGTTTCAAAACCGCGGCGGTGATCACGCCAAGCGTTCCCTCCGCCCCGATGAACATGTTTTTGAGGTCATAGCCCGTGTTGTCCTTGCGCAAGCGCCGCAAACCGTTCCAGATGCGCCCGTCCGGCAGCACAACTTCCAGCCCCAGGCACAAGTCGCGCGCATTGCCATAGGCCAGCACATTGAGCCCGCCGGCATTGGTGGAAAGATTGCCGCCAATCCGGCACGAACCTTCCGAGGCAAGGCTCAGGGGAAACAAACGTCCCGCCTCATCAGCCGCATCCTGCACCGATTTCAGCGTGGCGCCCGCCTGCACCGTCATGGTGCTGTCGGCCGCATCCACGTTCAAAATTTTCGTCATGCGGTCCAGCGACAGCAGCAATTCATGGCCATCTTCAAAGGGAATCTGCCCGCCCACCAGCCCCGTATTGCCGGATTGCGGAACAATCGCCGTTCCCGTTTCGCTGGCAAGCTTCAGGATGCGCGAAACTTCTTCCGTGCTGCCGGGCCGCATCACCAGCGGCGATTTCCCCACCCAGATCTCGCGCCATTCCGTCATGTAGCCCGCCATGCCGGCCACATCGCGAATGGCATGCTTCTCGCCCACGATGGCGGCGAATTGGTTCAAAAGCTCTGGTGTCATGTCTTGGGCCTCGGGGCCGCGGCGCGGCGTAAACGGTCATTGATGGCTTCCCCCAGTCCCTCCCGGGGAATGGGCGCAACCGCGATGGCTTTCACGCCCAAACCATCCAGCTCATGCAGCATGCGGAAGAGGTTGGCGGCGGCTTCCACAACATCACCCCGCATCGAAAGCGTGTAGGGGCCATGGTCATGGGCGCCGAAACCCAAATAGCTTTCGCCCTTATGCGGGGCGGTGGCATCAAGGCGCAAGAAAGCATGGGGCGCATAATGGCTTTCCATCTGCCCCGGCGAATGGGGCTGTGCCGAGTCCGTTTCGACCTCAAGCTCATGGCCGAGGATCTTTTCAATATCACCGCGCGACAGTCCACCGGGCCGCAGCAGCGTGGCGCGCTCGCCCATGAAACTCACAACCGTTGACTCAACCCCGACAGTGCAGGGGCCACCATCCAGAATGACCGCCACCTTCTTGCCCAGCCCGCGCTTCACATGCGCCGCCGTCGTCGGACTGACGCGCCCCGAAAGATTGGCGCTCGGCGCAACAACAGGCCGGTCAACGGCGCGCAGCAGTTCCAGCGCCAGCGGATGATTGGGAACGCGCAGCGCAATGCTCGAAAGTCCCGCCGATGCCAGCAGCGAAACCGGGCAGCCCGCCGCCCGCGGCACAACCACGGTCAAGGGCCCGGGCCAAAACGCCTGCACCAGTTTTTTTGCCTCCGCCGAAAATTCACCGAGCGCAAAGGCCGCCTCGGCCACGTGAACATGCGAGATCAGCGGATTGAAACTCGGCCGCCCCTTGGCCGCAAACAGCTTGGCCACCGCCGTGTCGCTCGTCGCATCGGCGCCCAGCCCATAAACCGTCTCCGTCGGGAAGGCGACAAGCCCGCCTTTTTTCAAGGCCTCGGCGGCTGCATTTATTTCAGTGGAATTCGTCATGGGAGCCGCTCTATAGCAGGCCCATGAACACGGTTCTATATACTCATCCCTCAAGCCTTAATCATCTGACGCCTGAAGGCCACCCCGAACGGGTGGACCGCATCAAGGTCATCAACAAAATCCTCGAATCGCCCCATTTTTCCGACCTGAAACGCCAACTGGCACCCCTCGGCCGGGAGGAGGATATTCTCCGCGCCCATACCCAGGAGCATCTCCATCACATCCAGTCCATGTCCCCGGAAGAGGGCTTTGAATATGTCGATCCCGATACGGTGATGTCGCCGGGTTCCCTGGAAGCGGCGCTGCGCGCCGTAGGCGCCGCCACCGCTGCCGTCGATGCCGTTTTCACCGGCAAGGCCGACAACGCCTTCTGTGCCCTGCGCCCGCCCGGCCACCACGCGGAATCGCGCAAGCCCATGGGCTTCTGCCTGTTCAATCAGGTGGCCATCGCCGCCCATTATGCCCGCAGCCGCTATGACGCGGAGCGCGTGGCCGTGGTTGATTTCGATGTCCACCACGGCAACGGCACCCAGGAAATCTTCTGGTCCGATCCCGACCTGTTCTATGGCTCCACCCACCAGATGCCGCTTTACCCCGGTTCGGGTGCGGCCAATGAAACCGGCGTCGGCAATATCTTCAATGCGCCCTTGCGCGCCGGCGACGGCAGCGTGCAATTCCGCGATGCCATGCGCAGCATCATCCTGCCGGCCCTTGATGATTTCGCCCCCGATCTGGTGCTCATCTCGGCGGGCTTTGATGCCCACCACGCCGATCCGCTGGGCAGCCTGCAATTGAGCGAGGAGGATTTCGCCTGGGCCACCCTGGAACTCATGGGCGCGGCGGATGCCCATGCGGAGGGCCGCGTTGTGTCCGTTCTGGAAGGCGGCTATGATTTGCAAGGGCTGGCGGCATCCGTTGCCATCCATGTGCAGGCCCTCATGCGGGGCACCGATGCGCTCGACCCGGGCGATGACGAGGATGATGAGACATGACGAAATTTCCGGAAATCGCCGCGCTGCCCTTCGAAAAGGCCTTGGCCCAGCTTGAGGAAATTGTCTCGAAACTCGAGTCCGGCAAGGTCGACCTTGAGCAGTCCATCGCCATCTACGAAAAGGGCCAGGCCCTCAAGGAACATTGCGAAAAGCAGTTGAAGGATGCCGAAGCCCGCATCGAAAAAATCACCCTGAAGCCCGATGGCAAGCCGTCGGGAACGGCGCCCCTGGACGTGGAGTGACACGCCACCGCCTTGATGAACTCCTGGTTCAGCGCGGGCTTTATTCTTCACGCTCGCGCGCCAGGGATGCCATCGCCCGCGGCACCGTAACCGTCGATGGCATCGTCGCCGCCAAGCCCGCGCAGAACACCAGCCTCGAAAGTCGCATCGAAATTCTCGATGAAGCGAGAGCCTATGTGTCACGCTCCGCCCTCAAGCTCAAAAGCGGAATCAGTTTCTTCAATATCTCCGTTAAGGGATTGAATTGCCTTGATATTGGCGCCTCAACAGGAGGCTTCACCCAAGTGCTGCTGGAGCAGGGGGCCGCCCATGTCACGGCGATCGACGTGGGCCACGGCCAGTTCGATGCCTCGCTTCAATCAAATCCAAACGTAACCTCAATCGAAGGCCTCAACGCCCGCGATCTCACTGCGGATCATCTCAAACACAAAATCGATTTCATCGTCTGCGATGTCAGTTTCATCTCCCTGAAACTCGCCCTGCCGAAAGCCCTGGCCCTCGTAGAATCCGGAGCCCAACTCCTCGCCCTCATCAAACCCCAATTCGAAGCCGGCCGCGACGCCATAGGCCGCGGCGGCATCGTCAGCGACCCGCAAGAACACGAAAGAGTCTGCAAGGAAATTTCCGAATTCCTCACCGCCGAAAACTGGAAAGTCACCGGCCTCACCCCATCCTCCCTCGAAGGCGGCGACGGCAACAAGGAATTCCTGATCGCGGCGGTGAAGATGTAAACTTCTATGTCTTCTCTGCGAAGTGGGAGAAGAAGGGACCCGTTGCGGAGCAACGGGGAGATGAGGGCACTTCGACCTCGTTCCCCTCACCTTTCCCATCCTGCTTCGCAGGATAGGCCCCTGTCCTCTCCCGCAAGCGGTAGAGGACAACTACCCCGTCCGCACCCAATTACGCGTATTGTTCCCCCAGATAGGAAGCCGTCACAAGGCTGGCATGTTCACGCAGCAGCACATGCGGTGAAGCGGCAAAGAGGTTCATGAGTTCGCGATAGGAAAGTGCCGAAAACTTCACTTCTGCGCCCGAAACCATGTCCGAAAACCGGGAAACTTCTTCGCGATGGCGCGCGAAATCCGTCTGTTCTATCACCTTGCCATTAGGCCAAGCGTATGGCTCCCCATAGACGTAAACGAGAGCGGCCCGCTTCTTGTGATTTGTCGCTTGAGTGCGAATGCCAAAGGCATGCTTAACGAGTTGCACGGCGTCAAGATGCTGAAATTTGATACTGCCCTCTGAAAGCGCATCCCGCATGCGCTCGAACGGCAGCATCTCAGACCCCCAGACCGGACGCGAATAGGCATCCGAAAATATACTCGCCTTCTTGCTCCGGAATGGTTCGTATCGCTTGGATTCAATGCCGACAAGCCATTGCTCATTCGCAAACACGGCATCCAGCCATGGATGAAGGCCGCCTGACCAAGGAAACCGCATTTGCTTTTCGAGCCATACCGATTGGATTGGCGATTCGAGAAATGCAAACTGCCCTTGCACTGGAAATTCCGCTGCCCGGGTCTCGTTGCCGATAGAGCTCAGAAAATAGCCAAATGCGTTGGCTGCAAGAGCCGCAGAGGATTCAAGGCTTTCAAACTTTCCAGATTTGATTTCGTCGCCGCCGGCTTTCTCGTACGCTGCAAGGATAGCCTCAACCGGAAGATGGGGCAGGAGATTGCTCACCCCACCTGCGCCCTGTGCCGCAGGAAATGATCCGCCAGAACCAGTGCCATCATCGCTTCCGCCACCGGCACGGCGCGGATGCCGACGCAAGGGTCGTGGCGGCCCTTGGTGGAGATATCCGTGTTGGTGCCTTGCGCCGTGATCGTTTGCCGCGAGGTGAGAATGGATGACGTCGGTTTCACCGCCATCCGCACCACAATGTCCTGGCCGCTGGAAATGCCGCCCAGAATGCCGCCCGCATGGTTCGACAAAAACTCCGGCTTGCCGTGGCGCATGCGGATTTCATCGGCGTTCTGCTCGCCGGAAAATGCCGCCGCCGCAAAGCCGGCGCCGATCTCCACGCCCTTCACCGCATTGATGCTCATCATCGCCGCCGCCAGATCCTGGTCGAGTTTGCCATAGATCGGCGCACCCCAGCCGGCAGGTACGCCCGAAGCCGTCACTTCCACAACCGCACCGCAGGAAGACCCCGCCTTGCGCACCCCGTCGAGATACTCCTCCCACTGCGCCGCCGCTTTTGCGTCCGGCGAGAAGAAGGGATTGTTGTGAACTTCTGCCCAGTCCCAGTTTTTGTAATCGATCTTGAGCGCGCCCATCTGCACCAGTGCGCCGCGAATGGTAACCCCCGGAATGACCTTCCGCGCCACCGCGCCTGCCGCCACCCGTGCCGCCGTTTCGCGCGCCGAGGAGCGCCCGCCGCCGCGATAATCACGCAAGCCATATTTCGCCTGATAGGTCAGGTCCGCATGGCCCGGCCGGAACTTGTCGCGGATTTCCGTATAGTCCTTCGAGCGCTGGTCCACATTCTCGATCATCAGCATGATCGGCGTGCCCGTGGTCACCTGGCCATCGGTGCGGTCATCCTGAAACACGCCGGAGAGGATTTTCACCGCATCGGGTTCCTGCCGCTGCGTGGTGAAACGGCTCTGCCCCGGCCGGCGCTTGTCGAGATAGCCTTGAATGTCATCAACCGAAAGCTTGATCCCCGGCGGGCAGCCGTCAACCACGCAGCCCATGGCGGGCCCGTGGCTTTCCCCAAAGGTTGTCATGCGAAAGAGATGGCCGAAGGTGTTGTGTGACATGAAAATGTTTTAGGGCGGGAGCGGCGTCCCGTCAAACCACTCCGCTTTGCCATCGGCAATCCGGCAAAACCGCCCCTGGTGCATGCGAATCTCCACCAGTTCGCGCATCGCCATGTTGGTGAGATGGCCGATCAGGCAGCGCCCGATGGCCCCGTGCGAAACCACCACCGTAGGATCCTGAATGCCGGCCAGCCAATGGCGCAAGCGATCTTGTCCGTCCGCATAGCTCTCGCCCCCCTCGGGCCGCCAGGAATAACGCGTTTCCGGATCGGCGGGATAAATCGGTGAAGCCTTGAGCTCCCAGAAGGGCTTGCCTTCCCAAATGCCAAAGCCAAGCTCCTTGAGGGCAGGGGAAACCGAAACATGGCTCTCAGGCAGAGAAAGCGCATCTGAAATATAGGCCATCGTCTGCCGCGTCCGCCCCAGCGGGCTCACTGCGAACCGGCACTCCTTTGTCACTTCCGGATGCACCACAAAAGCCCGCGCCACATCCTGCGCCTGCGCGTGGCCTGTTTCATTCAAGGGAATATCGGTCCAGCCCTGGATAAGCCCCAAGCGATTCCATTCGGTCTCTCCGTGGCGCACGAAATAAATGGGTGGCAGTGACTCACTCACCGTTGGTGGCAACACTCATGTCAGGGGCCGTCGGGTTTTTCATGCCGACAATATGATAGCCCGAATCCACGTGGAGAATTTCACCAGTCACGCCGCGCGAAAGATCGGAGAGCAGATAGAAGGCGCTGTCGCCCACTTCTTCCGTGGTCACCGTGCGCCGCAGTGGCGAATTATATTCATTCCATTTCAGGATGTAGCGGAAATCGCCGATGCCGGATGCGGCCAGCGTCTTGATCGGCCCGGCGGAAATGGCGTTGACGCGAATGTTCTTCGGCCCGAGGTCAGCCGCCATGTAGCGCACCGAGGCTTCAAGCGCGGCCTTGGCCACGCCCATCACATTGTAATGCGGCATCCATTTTTCAGCCCCGTAATAGGTGAGCGTCAGCAGCGAACCGCCATTTGTCATCAGCTTTTCGGCGCGCTGGGCGATTGCCGTGAAGCTGTAGCAGGAAATGAACATGGTCTTGGTGAAGTTGTCAGCGCTGGTGTCGACGTAGCGCCCCGTGAGTTCGTCCTTGTCGGAAAAGGCAATGGCGTGAACCACGAAGTCCAGCTTGCCCCAGGCCTTTTCGATGGCCGCAAACGTCGCGTCAACCGAGGCCATGTCGGTCACATCGCAAGGGCACCACCAGCTTGGCGCCGATTTCGGCGGCCAGCGGCTCAACCCGTTTCTTGATGGCGTCGCCCTGATAGGTAAAGGCAAGTTCCGCCCCATGCCGCGCGCAGGCCTGCGCAATGCCCCAGGCAATGGACCTATTGTTGGCAACGCCCATGATCAGCCCGCGTTTGCCAGCCATCAAGCCTTTGGTATCGTTCATGATTTTCCCTGATCATAGCGAATTGCGACCCGCAAGCAGCCGCCTCAGCGCTATTTGGCATAGTTAAGCAGGGAAGGAAAGGGCGGGAGCCGGTCAGTTTAAGCTCCCGCCACCTCCTCAAATCAGGCCTATTCAGCCAGGAGAACCCCGGAACCGCCCATTTCTTTCGGCACGTCCTTCTGCTTGGGCAAGCCGTCCTTCATCGGCAGCACCGTTTCCTGGTAATTGACATGCACCCCGGGTTTGAACTTTACCGACGGAATGACCGCGGCATAGACATCAACCAGCTTCCAGTGCGGGTGATCGGTGAAGAGATGCCCGCCGCAGGTCTTGCACCACTTCCGCAGGCTCCTGTCGGTCCGGTGATGGACATCGATATTGCCCGCACCCTTGGTGATTTTGAGAGCGTCTGGCGGCCAGAGCGTGAAGGCATTGATTGGCCCAGCCGACCATTCCCGGCAGGAACTGCAGTGGCAGTAGCCCATGGCGGCGGGTTCCCCGGTTACGGTGAATTCAACCGAACCGCAGAAACACTTTCCCTTGGTGGTCGTTGCATTGGTCATTTGGTTCTTCCTTTCAAAGTGGCAGAGTTAAATAAATCCGCTGATTGCTTTCGCGGCGGATAGGTTCGTTTGGCGATCCTCTCGATGTCGGAGCGGGCGATGCCCATGTCCTTCAGCATGTAGTCGTCAAGTCCATGAAGCGCCGTGCGGGTCCTGCGCCGTTCAATTGCTGCAGTGATTTTCTCCCCGACAGTGCGAAGAAAATTTGATCTGGCCTGCAGGAAACTTGCAGTGGTCTTGGCTGGCATCTCGGGCTCCAATGGATTTCAGCTAATGGGCTTCGCCGTGCATGGCGTCGCAGCTCACATCCGGATTGTTGTCGGCAAAGGCGCCTGTGGGATTGGGCCGCCAGGCCCAGACATGCAGCTCGTAGAACTTGTCCAGCCCATAGCGGTTCGGCTCGGTCACGAAGTTGAACAGGTGGCCATCTAGCGCAGCAGGCCCCTTGAAGGCGATGTATTCAACCGCAACAAGGTCCATCTTCCCGTCGGCTGTCGGCTCGTACATGACAGCCTCGGGCTTTGCGATATCGACGACACCATCCTTGAGAAAGTTCCCATTCACATAATGCACGCCCATGGCGCCGCCCTGCAGGCCGCTGGCGCAGGGGATCGGCGCGTAGCCTTCGGCAACCGCCACCGCCACATCCTTGAACCGTTCATTGGCGGCGCGCACTTTGTCGACCAGGGGATTGGCGCCGTCGGCCAATGCCGGTGCGGCCGAAAGCAGGGATAAAAGGGCAAAGCCCATCGGCAAACGAAAAGTTTTCATGTCAGTCTCCAGTTTGTTTTAAGTTGCGTGCGGTTGTGGGATCGATGATCCCCGTCACTTCGGTGATCCGGTTTGCCGGTAAGCCGCTGATTTCCGCATGGCGCTTGACCAGGGCTTCATCCTTGGCCAGATAAATGCAGAAGGTTTGGTTACCTGTCACATAGCTGTGGATCCATTGGATATCGCAGCCCAGCTTTGCCAGCGCAGCGTTTGAGGTCTTCGCCGCACTGCCAAGCTGGCCGGGGGTGAAGGATCCGACCTTCGGAATTTCCCGTTCGATTACAAATCTGCGCATCGCTGGCTCTCTGTTTTTTGAAATGTTTAATTACTGCCGGAATGAACCATCAGTTGGCGGCACCCTAAACAATCTGCGTTATCCCTCCGTCATTTCCGCCTCGGGGTGGAGTGACTTCCACGTTATTTCTGCTAGGAAACAGCCGGAAAGGTGCTGGACAATGAAGTTGAAGCTGTTCGGTAAGTTCGCGCTCTCGAAAAGCCGGTCTGAAATAGTCCCGGTTTCGCTGCGCCGTGGCCAGGCGCTTCTGGCATATCTCGCCTCCCGGGAAACGCGCCGCGAAAGCCGCGAAGTCCTGCTCGACATGCTGTGGCCCGACCGCTTCAAGGAGCAGGCCCAGGCCAGCCTCCGCCAGGTTGTCTTCGAGCTCAAGGCCCTGTCGCCCTCCGGCAAACCGATCCTGATAACCTCGCGCAACGAGGTGGCGCTTGGACCTGCGATAGAGGAATGCGACCTCTGGAGTTTCGAGGAACGCACCGCGGCAAACCAGATTGAAGACGCGGAGTTTTTGCTCGGGCTTTATTCCGGCCCCTTTCTCGATGGACCGCCGCTTGCAACCGAACCCTTCCAGCAATGGACCGCCATTCAGCGCTCACGCCTTGAAAATCAGCTTGAGACTTCAATCCTGAACGCCACATCGGAAAGCGCCAGCCCCGCCGACATGGAAAGAAGTGTCAGGCTTCTGGCAAAACTCGTGGAATTCTGCCCCATGTGTTTCCAGGCCCTATGGCGGCTCATGGAACTCTCCGCCACCAGCGGCAACCCCGCCACCGCCGTCAGGCACTACGAGCATTTCGCCAGGCGCCTGAAACTGGAATTCAACGAAGCGCCGCCGCCAGAACTTTCCGATTTCAATGCGTCGCTCAAGGCCGCACCCCGGCAAGGCATCGCGCCCTATGCCCGCAAAGCGCCAGCTCGCCTTTGCCCACAAAAATCCCTGGACGCGGGCCCGTTCCGATGCGCCCGTCGTCGCCGTCCTGCCCTTCCGCTATGCCGGAACGCGCGAGCGACAGTGCGGCTCTGGCCAATGCCGTGTGCGAGGATATCACGCTCATGCTGTCGGGCTGCCGCTGGCTCAGCGTGCTGTCGCGCAGCGCCACCCATAATGTCCGCAGCGACGGCAATTTCATTCCGCGTGATTTCGCCCGCCTCACCGGCGCCAATCATTTGGTCTATGGAACCATCACCGACCGGGCCGACAGCCTCTCGCTCTCCATCGAACTCGCCGATGCGGAGACGGGTTACATCACCTGGGCCAAGCGTTATGACGCCACGGGCCAGGACCTGCTGTCCTGGGCCGGCGAGGTGTGCCCGATGATTGTCTCGGCCCTCGATCCGGCCCTTGCGGAAAGCGAGCACCAGGCCCTGCGCAAGCCGGCACTTGCCGCAACCGACTCGTCTGATTGCCTATCAGTATCTCGTCATCGGCTATCGCCATTATCATGCGGCGCAATGGCAACAGGCCATTGCCGCCTTCCAGAACGCCGTGGATGAAGACGCCACCTACGCCCATGCCCACGCGATGATATCGGTGAACCGCTATATGGACGCCCAGATCACGCGAAATCGTGGTTTCGACGGGGAACTGGAAAAGGCCGAACACAGCGCCCGCCGCGCCCTGGAAATTGATCCGTCCGAAGCCAAGGCAAACATTGGCCTCGGCCAGATCATGGACTGGCGCGGACGCCACAGCGAATCCATGGGCTATCTTGATCGCGCCGTGGTCCTCAATCCGAGTTTTGCCCATGCCTCGACGGCGCGCAGCTACAATGCGGTTATGACCGGTTCGTTTGAGGCGGCAAAAACCTATATTCAGAACGGCGCATGCGCCTGCGGGTGGGCGATGCGGGCCTGGGCTTTTGCCTGCCGTCAAAGGCCCTTGCCGATCTCCACCTGGGAAATTTCAAGGACGCGCTGCAAACCGCCCATTGGGCCATGCGCCTCACGCCGGATTTCTGGCTCACCCGCCTTGTCCTCGCGGCCAGCCTGCACGCCGCCGGCGACTACGAATCTGCCGCAAGCCTGGTGAATGATCTGAAGCGCGATTACGCCGGCCTGAACGCCGACGAATTCGCCTCCTGGTTTCCCTACGCCAACCCACATGACGGCGACGCGATTACCAAGGCCCTGGTACAATCGGGCTGGCATTAAGTACAGTTTCAGGACTGGAGCCCACCCGCCGTGCTGTGCAATAGAGCCTCCCTCAAAAAAGGGAGTCACCATGAGCGCTACAGAAAATTCAATTCCGATCGAAGCCTGGAACACCGTCCTGTTTGACAAGTTCTGCCGCTTCCGCAATGTCTTGACCCACGGGCTGTCGGACCACAGCGAGGAATTTTTCAAACGGAATACCTATCCCGAGGGCGGGCGCGTTCTCGATGTGGGCTGCGGCTTCGGCGACACCACGCAGCAGATCGCCAAACAGGTGGGGCCTTCGGGTGCGGCGGTGGGCGTCGATTGCGCGCAGAATTTTATCGACATCGCAAAACGCGAAGCGCGCGAGGCGCAACTTGCCAACGCCTCTTTCCTGCTAGCCGATGTGCAGGCCGATCACCTGTCCGGCCCCTATGATCATGTTTTCTCCCGTTTCGGCACCATGTTCTTTAATTTGCCCGGTGCGGCGCTTCGCAACATCCGCCGCGCCCTGAAGCCCGATGGAAAACTCACCATGATTGTCTGGCGCCGCCGCGAGGATAACCCCTGGGTCTATGAAGCCGAACGCATCGTAAAGGAGATCATGCCCGTGGTCTCCCATGCGGAAACCGCCGAGGTTCACTGCGGCCCCGGCCCCTTTTCCATGGCGGGACAGGACATGGTGAGCGAGATGCTCCGTGGCGCCGGCTTTGACCGCATAAGCTTTGAACGCTGCGACACCGATGTCCGCATTGGCCGGGTTGTCGATGAAGCCGTCGAGTTTGCGCTGGCCCTGGGCCCTGCCGGAGAAATCGTCCGCTTGGCCGGAGAGGAGGGCGAAAGGCGCAGGCCCCAAGCTGTTGCCGCGCTCCGCGAGCTCTTCGCTAAAAACCTCCGCCACGACGGTGTCTGGTTCGGCTCAAGCAGCTGGTTCGTCGAAGCGCGAAACCCTGCTTTCTAGCTTACCACGCGCCAGCGGCCATCCGGTGTTTGGCAGGCGGTGCCTTCAATCACGTCCGGCTCTCCGTCCACCCAGATGGTGTGCTCAAAATCCCGGCATTGGCCGCCGTCACGCTGAAAGCTGCGCTTTGGCCGGAAGCGTCCGCGGTGCCCGCTGTCCTCATTTTCCCAGGTAACCTCGCGGCCCGAGGTGAAGGAACGGGTTGCCGCGCCATAGGCATAATTGCGGTCCTCGTCATCGAGGCTGCGACCGACTTTTCCGCCCACGACAGCGCCGAGCGCGGCACCGAGAACCGTGGCCGCCGCCCGGCCCTTGCCATGGCCAATGGTGTTGCCGAGCAAACCGCCGGCAAGACCGCCGATCAGGGCGCCCGAAGTTTCCTTCGGCCCGCTGTCCTGGGCGCATCCGGCAAGCATGAGGCCTGCCATTGCAACTGCTGCATAGGTCTTGATCATCTGGTGAATTCCCCGCGACTTGAGTGCCATATTGGTTTAACCATCTAGGCAGGAAATAAGCGCATCCCGTGGCCAAAGTGGGATGAAATGTGAAGAGTCTGGGGCCATATCAGACTCCCAAAAGGTTTGGTTAATGCAATGAGCCTGAGCGACCTGACGACCCTCACCGCCGCCTACGGTTTTACCGAGCGCAACGACCCCGTGCAGCTCTTTGCCGATTGGCTGGCCGACGCGGAAAAATCCGAACCCAATGATCCCAACGGCATGGCGCTCGCCACCGTCGATGAGGAGGGCCTGCCCAATGTCCGCATGGTGCTGCTGAAGGATGCCGATGAGCGCGGTTTTGTTTTTTACACGAATTACGAAAGCCAGAAGGGCCAGGAAATTCTGGGCACCATGAAGGCCGCCCTCTGCTTCCACTGGAAATCGCTCCGCCGCCAGGTGCGGGTGCGGGGGCTTGTGGAGCAGGTAACCGCCGCGGAAGCCGATGCCTATTTCGCCTCGCGCGCCAAGCAGAGCCAGATCGGCGCCTGGGCTTCCCAGCAATCCCGTCCGCTTGAGGGGCGCTTTGCCTTGGAAGCCTCCGTTGCCATGTATGGGGCGAAATATGCCCTCGGCGCGGTTCCCCGCCCGCCCCAATGGTCAGGCTTTCGCATCAAGCCGCTCTCCATTGAATTCTGGCATGACCGCCCGTTCCGCCTGCATGACCGGGTTGTCTTCCGCCGCCCCGATCCTGATAGCGGTTGGGCCAAGACGAGGCTATATCCCTAACCCATGACTCAAACTCCCGACTCCGAACGCAAAACCCTGATCCTCACCGGCGCCTCGCGCGGCATTGGCCATGCCACGGTGAAGCGCTTTTCAACCGCCGGCTGGCGGGTGATTTCCTGTTCGCGCCATCCCTTCCCCGAGGACTGCCCCTGGGACGCAGGCCCCGAGGATCACATACAAGTCGACCTCAGCGATTCTGCTGACACCGCCGCCGCCATTTTGCGCATGAAGGAAAAGCTGAAGGAGCAGGGCTCGAAGCTTTATGCCCTGGTCAACAACGCCGCCATCAGCCCGAAGAAGCCCGATGGCGGGCGGCTCAATACAATCGAAACCGATGAAGCCGATTGGAAGACCGTGTTCCAGGTGAATTTTTTCGCCCCCGTCATGCTGGCTCGCGGCCTCATTGACGAACTCGAAGCCGCCAAAGGCGCGGTGGTGAATGTCACCTCCATCGCTGGCTCCCGCGTCCATCCCTTTGCCGGTGCTGCGTACTCTACGTCAAAGGCAGCGCTCGCCTCGCTCACCCGCGAAATGGCCGCCGACTTCGGCCCCATCGGGGTGCGCGTGAATTCCATCTCCCCGGGTGAAATCGAAACTTCAATCCTGTCGCCCGGCACCGAAAAGATCATCCCGCAGATTCCCCAGCGCCGCCTCGGCCAGCCCGAGGAAGTAGCCAAGGCCATTTATTTTCTGTGTACGGACAGTTCCAGCTACGTGACCGGCGCCGAACTCCACATTAACGGCGGCCAGCATGTCTGACCGCTCGAATTCGAAACCGTCCATCCGCACCACCATCGCCCAGGCCGGCCACTACATCGACAGGGAAACCGGCGCGGTCATTCCCGCCATCCAGCCCTCCACCACCTTTGCCCGCAAGGAAGATTACAGCCTCGTCGGAAACTATATCTATTCGCGCAACGGCTCTCCCACAGTGGCCCATGCCGAGGGTCTGCTCTGTGAACTGGAGGAAGGTTTTGAAACCCGCCTCTTTGCTTCAGGCATGGGAGCCGCTTCGGCGCTTGTCGAAACGGTGGACTCGGGCCAGCGCATCGCCGCCCCCACCATCATGTATCACGGCGTGAAATCCTGGATGCTGCGCCAGCAGACCATGCGCAATGTCGGCCTTGATCTGTTCGATGCCGCCGATCCCGCCAGCCTCGCCCGCGCCATCATCCCCGGCAAGACAGCCATCGTCTGGATTGAAACCCCGGTGAACCCCACCTGGGATGTGATCGACATCAAGGCCGCCGCCGATGCCGCCCATGCGGCGGGAGCAATTCTCGTCGTCGATTCAACCTGCGCCCCGCCGGTGATCAGCAAGCCGTTGACGCTTGGCGCCGATATTGTTTTCCATTCCGCCACAAAATACCTGAACGGCCACAGCGATGTGACGGCCGGCGTATTGACCGCCCGCGAGGCCAGCCCGCGCTGGGAATTGCTCAAGCAGGCACAGGTGGGACTGGGCGCCACGCTCGGAAGTTTTGAAGCCTATCTCCTGATCCGTGGCCTGCGCACCCTTTTCCTTCGCGTCGAGCAGGCCTCGCGCAATGCCCTGGCGCTGGCCAAGCATTTTGAAAAACATCCCAAGCTCGCCGGCGTTCTCTATCCCGGCCTGGAAAGCCATGCCCAGCACAAGATCGCCAGGAAACAAATGACCGGCGGCTTCGGCGGCATGCTGTCCATTCTGGTGAAGGGCGATGAAGCGCAAACCCGCAGGGTTGCCGGCCGCCTCAAGGTCTTCACCCCCGCAACTTCGCTGGGTGGCGTTGAAAGCCTCGCCGAACATCGCAAATCCGTGGAAGGCCCAAACAGCATTGTCCCGGAAAACCTCATCCGTTTTTCCATCGGCATCGAGGATGTGGCCGATTTGATCGCCGATCTGGAACAGGCCTTGGCGGAAGTCTGAAACCTGAACCATTGTTCAGTTGGCAATTTATCAATAATTGAACCAATTGCCGTAACACGTGGTTCACTGCGCGAGTGCGTTAATCTTGCATTAACGGCAGCGGGTGCGGATGATCGAGCCATTCTTATTCATGAAAGGTAAAGCAACATGGCTCTCAGGTTTTCCAAATCCGCCGCTACCCTCGCCCTCGGCGTGGCATTTATTGTGACGCCCGCGCTCATGCACTCCAGCAGCCTCTTTTCGGCTGATAGCGCCTTCGCCGCCAAGGGTGGCAATGGAAATGGCAATTCCGGCGGCAACGGAAATGGAAATGGTAACGCTGGCGGAAACGGCAACGGCAACAGCAGCGCAAAAAGTGAAAAATCCAGTCCTGCCAAAACTGAAAAAGCCGCAAAAGCCGTAGAAGTTGCTTCCACCGAAAAAGAGGCAAAGGTCAAGGTCAACATTGCCGCAAAGCTTGGTGCCCTGAACGCGGCCCACGCTTCGGCAAATGCGCTTGCCAATGCTTCGCCTAACTCCCGTGTTGGAAAAATCGCCGCCTATCGTGATGCGAATGTCGCCTCGGAGACTGCCGCCGAAGCTGCGGCCACGGCAGCGAGCCACTGCCACGACGGCGCAAGCCGAAGCTGATGCGGCTGCAGCCGACTGCAGCCGACGGCGCAAGCCACCGCTGATGCGCTGCGCGCGCTGCCGCTGCCGATGCCGTTGCTGCCGCTGACGGCAGATCCTACGAATACCGATCTGGCCGACCGCCGCTGCCGAAGCGCACAGCCGCTGCCACGGCCGCGCAAGCTGATGCCACTGCGGCAGCAGCCAGCTGCAACGACGGCGCAAGAAACGGCTGACGCCGCCGCTGCGGCTGCCGCCGAAGCCGGAAGCTGCCGCTGCTGAAGCCGAAGCGGCTGCTGTGGCTGCGCTCAAAGCCGCCGCAAACAAGCCGGTGGATACCGAAGTCCGCAACGCGGTCGATGAGCTCCTCGCCGGCAAGTAATACGCGATTATCTGGCGCGCGAAGCTCTTGGGTCATGCCCTTGGGCTTCGCGCGCCCTTCCTATTTGAACAGGCCTTGGCAGGGATTTAACGCCTCCCCATATGATGGCGGAGGAGTTCCCCGATGCTTGATGACAGCGGCGCTGCCGCACCCCAGAACGCAGATTACGAAACCCACTTGCAGGATGCCTATTCCAGCGCCGTCATCGGCGCTGTCGAAACGGCAGGCCCCGCCGTGGTCCATATCGGCGTGCTCAAGGGCAACAAGCCCGCCGGCGTGGGCTCGGGCCTTGTCGTGGCCTCCGATGGCCTGATCCTCACCAACAGCCACGTGGTGTCCGGCGCCGGGGCCATCAAGGTCAGCATGGCCGACGGCCAGAAATCCGATGCCCGCGTCATCGGCGAGGATCCGCACAGCGACATCGCCGTGCTGCGCACCGATGTTCATTTGGCAGCACCCTCCCTGTCGTTCTTTGATTCCAAGGCCATCCACAAGGGCCAGCTTGCCATCGCCATTGGCAATCCGCTGGGGTTTGAGCAGACCGTGACCGCGGGCGTGGTGAGCGCCATCGGCCGCTCCATGCGCAGCCAGACCGGCAGCCTCATCGATGACGTCATCCAGACCGATGCCGCGCTTAACCCCGGCAATTCCGGCGGGCCGCTGGTTGATTCCCGTGGCCGCGTCATCGGCATCAACACCGCCGTCATTCGCGGTGCCCAGGGCATTTGCTTTTCCGTTGCCGCCAACACCGCGCTTTATGTGCTGGGCCAGGTTCTGCAGCATGGCCGGGTGCGCCGCGCCAGTCTCGGCATTGAAGGCGCCACCACGCCCATCCCCCGCCATGTCGCGCGCTTTTCCGGCGTTGAACAGGCCGCCGGCGTGCGCGTGCTGAAGACAATCAAGGACGGCCCCGCCGAGGCCGCAGGACTCCAGTCCGGCGATCTCCTGATTGCCATCGATGATGCGCCCGTGCTCGGCATTGATGATCTTTTGCGCCTGCTCAACCATGAACGCGTCAATCAGACCGTGCGCGTCAGCCTGCTCCGCAAGGGCGAGCGGCGCGACCGCTTCATCATCCCCGTTGAGCGGCATTAGAAGACGTGCATCCCTTCTTCGAAGACAGGAAGGTCTATACGCGGAATGAAATCCGCGCCGACGCCCTGGTTCATGGCGCAGGCATTCTCGCGGCCCTTGTCGGCAGCATCGCGCTGCTCGCCCATGCCGGCGTGAACTGGGTACTGTCGGCCTATCTCTTCGGCCTGATCGTCATGCTGGCGTGCTCCGCCGCGTATAACCTTACGCCGCCCTCGCGGCTTAAATGGATTTTGCGCCGCTTCGATCACAGCGCCATTTTCCTGCTGATCGCCGGCACCTACACGCCGCTGCTGCCGTTTCTGCCCGATGCCGCGCAGGGCTGGACCCTCGGTCTTGTCACCTGGCTGGGCGCCGCCTTCGGTATCTCATTGAAATTCATTTTCCCCGGCCGCTTCGACCGTCTCGCCATTCTGGTCTACCTCGCCCTGGGCTGGGTCGGCGTCACCGCGGCAGGCGCCTTCATGCAGGTGTTACCGCCGCAGGTGTTGAACCTGATCATCGCCGGCGGACTTCTCTACACCGCCGGCGTCATCTTCCACATCTGGGAAAGCCTGAAATTCCACAATGCCATCTGGCATGGCTTTGTAGGCCGCTGCCGCAGCCTGCCACTTCGCCGCAATCGCGCTGCTCTATTACTGACGCAGGTTTTCCTTGCGCACCCAGGCCTCGGTCTGGTCCAGCGCCGCGCCCACCATGTCGAACATCTCGTGGATTTCTTCCGTCGTGATGATGAGCGGCGGGCAGAAGGCAACTGAATCACCCATGGAGCGGGTAATCAACCCAAGCTCCTGCATGAAATTCACGGCGGTCGCGCCTACCATTTTCTTCGGATCAAAGGCCCGCTTGGTTTTCTTGTCGGCGACAACTTCCAGCGCCCCCATCAGGCCCACGCCGCGGGCTTCGCCCACCAGCGGATGCTCCGCCAGCTTGTCCAGCCGCGCCTTGAATACCGGCGCCACTTTCCGAACATGCTCAACGATTTTCTCGCGCTCGTAGATTTCAATTGTCTTCAAGGCGACAGCGCAGCCCACCGGATGCGCCGTATACGTGAAGCCGTGCCCAAACGTGCCGATCTTCTTGCTCTCGTCCACCATGGCCTGATACAAATCTTCCTCGATGGTGATGGCGCTCATCGGGAAATAGGCCGAGGTGATGGCCTTCGCCATGGAGATGGACGTGGCCTTCATCCCGAAGGTCTGCGTGCCAAACCAGTTGCCCGTGCGCCCGAAGCCGCAGATCACTTCATCGGCGATGAAGCGCACGTCATATTTTTCCAGCACCGCGTTGATCTTCGGGAAATAACTCATGGGCGGCACCACGACCCCGCCAGCCCCCATGATCGGCTCCGCGATAAACGCTGCAATCGTCTCCGGCCCCTCGCGCTGGATGAGATCATCGAGATCCTTCGCCATCCGGTCGGTGAACTGCTCTTCCGTCTCGCCCTCCTGACCGCCGCGATAGTAATGCGGGCATGTCGTGTGCAGCACATTCTTGATCGGCAGATCAAAATCCGTATGCACCATGGCAAGGCCGGTGAGCGATCCCGAAGCGATTGTGACACCGTGATAGCCCCGCATCCGCGAAATGAATTTCTTCTTTTCCGGCTTGCCCCGGGCATTGTTGTAATACCAGGTGAGCTTCATCTGCATGTCGTTGGCTTCCGAGCCCGACGTGCCGAACAAAACCTTCGATGTGGGGCAGGGCGCAATCTCCTTCAGCTTTTCCGAAAGCTCGATCACCCCGTCATGCGACTTGCCGCCGAATATGTTGGTGAAGGAAAGCTTGCGCATCGCCTGCGCCGCCGCATCGACGATCTCTTCATTGCCGTAGCCGAGTGCGGTACACCAAAGCCCGGCCATCCCCTCGATATAGCGCTTGCCCTTGTCATCATGGAGATAGATGCCGCGCCCCTCGTTGAGGATCAGCGGCCCCACCTCCCGGTGCCGCGCCAGGTTGGTGTAGGGATGCAGCACCGTCTCGATGTCACGGTGCGCCATGTTGGAAAGCTTGCTCAAGATAGTCTCCCTTTTCCTTCCTTTATTACGGGCCTTGTCACCCGGCTGTCCAGACAAGCTTTGCTCCGGAGCGTCAACGGCCTTGCATGGCCCTCTGCAAAAACCGGTCACTTTGCATAGGCAGGTCCCGGCTTGGCGATGGCAGCTTTTGGCATCTCTGCATCGCTTGTTCGCGCTGCGGTGACCATAGCGTCCAAAGATGCCGACATTGCGGCGCAAAGCGCTCGCATGGCGCCTTTTGATCCATAATGAAGTGATATATGCGAATAAACAAATATATAAAATTAATAGCAGCTCATTGATTTGGATCAAGGCGGATTGATGCACGGATGACGATAATAATCCAATGGCAAATCCATGATCGTAAAGGAGTTTTTTACATGACGAAATTCTCTAAAGTTGCGCTGCTCGCGCTTGGACTGACAATGTCGGCCGTTCCCGCATATGCCGAAGATAATGACTGGGGCTGGCACATGTGGGGCTGGGGCGGTGGCCCGGGTTCCGGCATGATGCAGGGGCAAGGCATGATGGGACGGATGGCTGCCATCGACACCAACAATGACGGTGTCATCAGTGACGACGAGGCGGCGGCCCAAGTTGAAGCCGTCTTCGCCGCAATGGATAGTGACGATGACGGAGAACTGACTGAAGAAGAATACATGAGCGTCCGCATGGGTCCCCGGTTTGGCCAGGGCCTCAATGAGGCGCGCCAGAAGGCCATGCAGGAACGCAAGAAAGCACGGTTTGTCGAGATGGATCCCGACAAGAACGGCAAGGTCGGTCAGGCCGAGTTCTTTGCGGGCGGCAAGGCGCGGTTTCAGGCCGCCGACACCGACAAGGACGGCAAGGTGACACCTTGGGAGTTCCGGGCCCAGCGCTGGCAATAGTAAAGGCCTTAAGCCCAACTGATCATGCTGGCCGCGCTGTTCAATTCCCGTGCCGTGTTTAGAGTTCTGCTCGCTGTTCCGGCGGTCGTGCTTCTGACGCGCTTTCAGGTGGGGACCGGCGGCTTCGGACACCTGATTGAGGGCGCGGGCGAATGGTCCGCGCGTCTGCTCATTGCGGCGCTCAGCGTGACGCCGCTGCGCATGATTTTCAAAGGGCGCCACTGGCCCATGTGGCTGTTCAAGAGGCGGCGCGATTTCGGCGTCGCCTCTTTCTTCTATGCCCTGCTGCATCTCTCGGCCTATGCCGTAAAATTGGGCAAGTGGGATTTGATCCTTGCCGACTTCGGAAACCCCGGCGTCGTTTTCGGCTGGATCGCACTTGCCAGCATGCTTGTGCCTTTTGCTTTAAGCAACGACGCGGCACTGCACTTTCTGGGCACCAGGTGGAAACCGGTCCAGCGCCTGGTCTATGTGGCGGCGGGCGCTGCCCTCATGCATTGGATATGGCTGAAAGCGGACAAGCGCGTAGCCTTCATCCATTTCGCTCCGCTGCTGCTATTGGAAGCTTACCGGATCTGGTACAATCTTGGCCACGCAGGCCAGCATCCACATGAAGAGTGATTGCTGCCCCTTGCAAGTTAACTGCTCCATGCCAGCCAATGTGCGCGCCTGGAATCTGATGCTCTGCCAGTTACCTCAGTTCCCCAGCAGCGCCGCTTCCAGGATGTCCAGACCTTCGTCCAGCACCGCGTCAGAAGCCGTCAGCGGCGTGAGCAGGCGCACCGTATCGGCGTAAATTCCGCAGGTGAGAATGAGCAGTCCGCGCTCCAGGCATTTCGCCGCCAGCGCTTTTGCGCCAGCCGCATCGGGCTTGTTGCCGCCATGCTCGGTCACCAGCTCGAAAGCGCACATGGCGCCGAGCCCGCGCACATCGCCAATCGCCATGCCGCGTCCCTTGGCCTTGATCGCCTTCATCCGCGCCATGATTTTCTTGCCCTGCGCCTCGGCCTTTTCCATCAGGCCTTCCTGCTCGAAGGCATCGAACACACCAAGCGCTGCGGCGCAGGCAACGGGATTGCCCGCATAGGTGCCGCCAATGGCACCGGGGTCCGGCGCATCCATGATCTTGGCCCGGCCAATGACGCCCGCCAGCGGAAAGCCGCCGGCCAGCGATTTCGCAACGGTGACAAGATCAGGCTCAACGCCGAAATGTTCCATCGCGAACCATTTGCCCGTGCGCCCGAAGCCTGACTGGATTTCATCGGCGATCAGCAGAATGCCATGCTCGTCGCAAAGCTTGCGCAGCCGCACCATCAATTCCTTGGGCGCCACGTAAAATCCGCCTTCGCCCTGCACCGGCTCGATGATGATGGCGGCAACCCGCGAAGGCTCCACATCGCATTTGAACAGCATTTCGATTGCATGAATGGAATCATCCACGCTGATATTGTGGTGCTCCACCGGAAACGGCACATGCCAGATGCCGCCGGGCATCGGCCCGAACTTCGCCTTGTAGGGCAGAACTTTCCCCGTCAGCGCCATGCCCAGCAATGTGCGGCCATGAAACCCGCCATGGAAAGCGATGACATCGGAACGCCCCGTATAGCAGCGCGCATACTTCACGGCATTTTCAACCGCCTCGGCGCCGGTCGTCACAAGCGCCGACTTGTTCTCGCCCTTCATCGGCGCAATCGCGTTCAGCTTTTCGCAGAGTTCAATGAACGGCGTGTAAGGCATGACCATGGCGCATGTGTGGGTGAATTTTTCGAGCTGCTCATAAACCCGCTTCATCACCAGCGGATGCCGGTGGCCCGTGTTGACCACGGCAATGCCGCCGCCGAAATCCACATAGCGGTTGCCTTCGATATCCCAGATTTCCGAGTTCTCGGCCCGCGCCGCCATGACCGCAGCCCCCATGCCAACGCCGCGCGATACAGCCTTGGCGCGCCGCTCCACCCACTTCTTGTTCATGCCGGGTGCGGAAGTGACAGGTGCATTCATGATTGTCTCCTGAGTAAAATGTGGGCACTCTTTACTCTTTCCCGCCCCATAAGGGCAAACAGTTTCACTTTACAGGAATGCCAGATGTCCGAACTCTATAGGTCCACCGCCAACGAAATCCACGCACGTTTGAAAAGCGGTGAAATTTCCCCGCTGGACTGTCTCGATGCGCTGGAAGCCCGCATTGCCGCCGTGGACAGCAAGGTAAATGCCTTGCCCACCCTGTGTTTTGACCGGGCCCGCGCCCATGCCCGCGATCTCATGAAAAAACCCATGGGCGAACGCGGCGTGTTGCTGGGCCTTCCCGTGCCCATCAAGGATCTGAGCGATGTCGCCGGCGTGCGCTCAACGCAAGGCTCGCCCATTTTTGCCAACCGCATCGCACCAACCTCGGACGTGATGGTCACCCATCTGGAAAAAAACGGCGCCATTGTTTACGCCATGTCGAACACGCCCGAATTCGGGGCAGGGGCCAACACCTTCAATGAAGTCTTTGGCCGCACCCTCAATCCATGGAACACCTCGCGCTCCGCTGCCGGTTCTTCGGGCGGTGCCGCAGTGGCCCTTGCAACTGGCACCGCATGGCTGGCCCAGGGCTCCGATCTCGGCGGAAGCCTGCAGGAACCCCGCAAGCTTCTGCGGCGTCGTCGGCATGCGGCCGTCGCCCGGCCGCGTCGCCGCCAGCGTGGCCAGCAAGATCAATTCAACCCTCGGCATCGAAGGCCCCATGGCCCGCAACGTCGAAGACCTCGCACTTCTCTTCGACGCCATGATCGGTGAAGAACCGGCCGATCCGATCTCGCTCCCTTCGGATGGCACTTCATACCTGAAAGCCGCCCGCTCCGGCTGGAAGCCAAAGCGTGTCGCCATCAGCCGCGATCTCGGCATCTCCCCCGTCGATCCGGAAGTGGCCGATATCGTCATGAAGGCCGCCCGCCAGTTCGAGCAGGCGGGCGTTATCGTCGAGGAAGCCCACCCGGATTTCCATGAAGCCATGGAGTGCGCCCAGACGCTCCGCGCCCTCTCCTACGCCGTGGGCATGCGCAGCTCTTCTCGAAAACCACCGCGCCCAGCTCAAGCCCGAAGTCATCTGGAATATCGAGAAGGGCCTGGCGCTGACGGGAGCGGAAATTTCCCGCGCCGAAGCCCAGCGCGGCGCCATGTTCCAGCGCACCCGGAAATTCTTCGAAACCTATGATCTGCTCTTGTGCCCCACCACCATCGTTCCTCCCTTTCCGGTTGAACAACGCTACGTAACCGAATGTAATGGAACGAAATTCGAAACCTACGTGGATTGGCTCCTCATCGTCTCCGCCATCACCCTCGTGGCCTGCCCGGCCATCTCAATCCCCGCCGGCTTCACCAAAGAAAAACTTCCCGTCGGCATCCAGATCGTCAGCCCCGCCACGCGGCGAAGCGCGCCTGCTGGCCGGCGCAAAACTGCTGGAAGATATTTTGGGATTTGGCGCGATTACGCCGATAGATCCGGTTTCACCTACGGCTTAGTTTCCGCAGCTCTGTCTCGCCCCTTCCAATAGCGCGCCCGCATCCGCGGCGCCATGAACCATGCGATGATCGGCCCAAGCACAAAACTCGCCGCAATGACGGCTGGCAGCAGGAACTTGGCCTGTTCGCTGAGTGCCGGCACCGAAAGCACGGCAACCGCACCGATACCAAACAGCACCGCGCAGGTCATAAGCGACAGCATAATCGTGATGTAAAGGCGTGGACCCATGGGAACTCTCCTTGATTGCTAGGACCACAACCCGGAAAGGGAGCAAAAGTTCCCTCGTTTCAGTTCATCGCAGGCCCAGGAGGCGAAGCAAGGCTTTTAGCTTCTGCCAAATTGCTTGAGAGCCTGTTGGGGCTGGCAGCGCCTGGCCCAAGTGTTCCCCGGCAAATGCCCTGATAAGCGCCGCAAGCTCCGGCTCTTCCACGAGGGCCAAAGTCTCCTCAGGCGAAAGCCATTGCCGCGCCCGTTCGTGGGCTTCCGGCCAAAGGTCCAGAACCTCAGTCACTTCCATGGCAAACACGTCAACCCGGAAGCGCTTCCTCGCGCCGCGGCGCAGGCGCTTGCGGTAGCCGTATTGCCCTATGGCCTGTGCCGACATTTGCCCGCGAATCCCCGCTTCTTCATAGGCTTCTTGCGCAGCACTTTCGGCGGCGCTGTGCCCCGGCATCGGCCAGCCCTTGGGAATAACCCAGCGCCTGGTTTCGCGCGATGTGATCAGCAGGATTTCAAAACCCTGCGCCCGCCGCCAGGGCAGCGCCGCATATTGTTGTGAAACGTCCGCAACTTTCATGGGAGCAGGGCGTTAGCCCGCAGCAGCATTCCTGTAAAGGTGCCTGTTGCAGGAAATGGAACTTGCTCACACTATTCGTTCGCTGTTCAAAGGGCGGCAACACCAAGTGGCTCGAGTGTTTCCACTTCGCCGTCCTGAAAAATCACAATCGGTTCAGTCTAACCCATAACTCTCATCATGACCGGACTTGATCCGGTCATCTTCATCCGCGCGCAAGAAGATGGCCGTGTCGAGCACGGCCATGATGAGAAGGAGAGTGAGATTTTATTTTGCGTCCTTAATTAAAGACAGCGACATCACATGATATTTGTCGCGGCTTGAAAATCCGGCCCGCGCATAAGCCGCTCTCGCCCGTTCATTCTGCCCGTCCACTTCCAGGTGAACTGCAACGATCCCGCGCGCCCGCAGCAGCGCGGCGATCTCCTTCAGCACACGCCCGCCGATGCCCCTGCCGCGTTCGGCAGCCGCAATATAAAATTCGTCAACGAACGCATCGCGCCCGCCGAACTCGATGGAATAGCTGTAGCACACCGCAATATAGCCGATGAGGCTGTCCAGTTTCCGCACCAGCCATATCTCGCCAAGGTTCTTGTCCTGCAGCAGCTTGGCGACGGAATGTCTTCTCCGCTCCGCCGAAGTTTCAACCTCTTCAAACGCGTGATAGGCCGCAACAAGCGGCAGCAGCTCTTCAAGCTGCGCCGGCCCCGCCAGTTCAAGAGTGATCTCAGGATGCAAGGTCATCCCCGGCAAACTATCCCCTCCGCCTCGGGATGGCAAAGCGCGGAACTTCAGGAAGTGTCTCAGCCTGAAGTTTCGACTGCTTCAACATTCTCAGGTTCTATATAAATGGAATGAATGTGAGAGGAAGCCCCCAGCACTTCCCCAACATGAAGTTCAATTGGAAAAATCCTGCCTAGACAAAGATCGAATAGGGTTCTGGTGCGCAGATCGTCATCATCGCGCAGCCCTCCAGGAACCCTGACAACAGGCACTTTGTCTCCGATCTTCATACTGACTTATACTTATGGGTCCCCTGTTCACCGTGGCAAAGAATATGACCTTGAGATTGATAGCGGCAGCCTTGGCCCGCTGGAATGCGCCACGCTTATCAAGCAGAAATTTCAACTATAAATTGTGAATTTGGGTACCCGATTATTCATACTAACATGTTAGCATGAATAATCTCCCACGCGATTTGGACCAAGTTTTGTCGTGCAAGGTGTCACCAAAGCTCCAGTTTTGGTCGCTACTTTGTCAAAAAATATCGCCCATTTCGCACCTCGATGCGTGCCTTTTCCATGAGGTGTTCGAGGTGCGCCAAGGTCGAAAGCCCGGCCGCCCCATGCAGCCGCGGGTCAACATCCGCATAGATATTTGCCACGATCTCGCCAATCGTTTGGTCGCCTGCCTTCACTCGGTTGAAAATCGCCGCCTCGCGCATCTTCCGGTGCGCCAGAATAGCCCGCACCAGGGCCTGCGGTTTGCGCTTTTCCGGCCCATGCGCCGGATAATAAATGGCCTCATCCCGTTTCAGAAGTTTTCGCAGTGAGCCCATGTAATCATTCATGTTTCCGTCCGGCGGCGCCACCACGGTGGTGGCCCAGGCCATCACATGATCGCCCGCCAGCAGGGCCTTTTCCGCCTGCAAACCGAAGCTCATGTGATTGGACATGTGCCCCGGCGTAAACACCGCTTCCAGGGCCCAGCCCTTTCCCTCGACCAGATCGCCATCGCGCAACGAAACATCCGGCACGAACCCATGATCAACGCTGGCATCAAGCCGGATATCAGAAACGACCGTTGATTTTGCTGGCGAAATCGCGCTGTAGGTCTTCGCGCCCGTAGCCGCGCTGAGCTTCGCTGCCAATGGCGAGTGATCCATATGCGTATGCGTCACCAGAATATGGCTGACCGTTTCACCCCGCACCGCATTCAATAAAGCTGCAAGATGCGCCGCGTCATCAGGCCCCGGATCAATGATCGCAACACTTTGATGTCCCACGATAAAGGTGTTCGTGCCCGTGAACGTAAAAGGCCCTGGATTGTTGCAGGTTATCCGTCTGACCAGCGGCGAAAGCGCCACCGCCGTTCCGAATGGCGGTTCAAAATTCCTGTCGAACTTTATGTTATTCATAAGCCAAAAGTCATGGTTGCACCCGCTGGCCAACCCAACTAAAGGAGTTGCCACCAGCAACCAGGTTAGAGGGAACGGCGCGAATGGGCACTTCAAATCTTACACTTGCTGGTCGTCTCTGGCCCACATCGTCGCTCAACTGGACCCGAGTCATTTTGCTGGCCCTTCTTGGCAGCGCGATTGTGGCCGTCGCCGCCCAAGTAAGCGTGCCCATGCTCCCCGTCCCCATGACCCTGCAAACCCTGGCTGTTTTGGCCGTTGGCGCCGCCTATGGCGCAAGGCTCGGGGCCATTACCCTTGCTCTCTATGCCCTTGAAGGCGCCATCGGCCTTCCGGTTTTCGCCAATTTTCAGGCCGGCTTGTTCCTGCCCACCGGTGAAATCCTCGCATCGGGTGGCTATATCATCGGTTTCGTTGTGGCCGCTGGCCTTGTGGGCCATCTCGTTGAAAAAGGCTGGGGAGCCAATGTTTTCAAGCTTTGTGGCGCCATGTTCCTCGGCGCCGCAATTATCTACATCCCCGGTCTCATATGGCTGGTTGGCTGGCTCATCGTCATGAAGGGCATGGATGCCACATCGGCCATCATTGTTGCTATCAGCAGCGGCGCATTGCCATTCATTGTCGGCGATATCATCAAGGCCGTCCTGGCGGCGCTTGCATTCCCGGCGGCCTTCTCGCTCTTGGGCCGCCGCTGACTTTAAAAACTGGTCGGAGTGAGAGGATTCGAACCTCCGACCCCCTGCTCCCGAAGCAGGTGCGCTACCAGACTGCGCTACACTCCGACAATTTGGGACAGCTTATAGTCACCGGGAATTCCGAGCGCAAGTTGTTGCGGGGGCAGGGTGGCTCAGCTATAGGGGGCAGCGTTTGGGGCGTCGCCAAGCGGTAAGGCAGCGGATTTTGATTCCGCCATTCGGAGGTTCGATCCCTCCCGCCCCAGCCATTCCTTTTTGGTCTCAATGCAGCTCGACAATCCGGTCAGACTCGAGAATGGACTGGATGAAGTCCGGGACCCCAAGGCCAGCCTTGACCTTGGCCTCGAGTGACGCTTCCGCGGTGCGGATACCTGGCAACAGTTTGATAACTTCGGCGGCCTCGTTTCGGGGAATGACCACGACACCGTCGTTGTCGCCGAGCAGAATATCGCCGGACTCGATTCTGACACCGCTCACAATCACCGGAAGGCCAACGGTGCCGGGGCCGTTGCGCACCGGCGAATTGGGCGTAAGCCCGGCGCAGAAAACCGGCAGGCCGACCCCGAGAATGCCGGCGAGATCACGGGCCATGCCATCGGTGACGAGGCCCAGAATGCCAAGGTTGCGGGCCATGCCCATGAGAAGATCGCCCGTCACCGAAGTGGCGGTAAAACCATCAGTGGCGGCCACCAGAATGTCGCCGGGTTTTGCCGAAGCAAGGGCCGCAAACAGGGCCAGATTATCGGCAGGCCCGCAATGGCAGGTGATCGCCACGCCAACCATGGGAGCAGCCAATGGCGCCAGCGGTTTGATGCGATAATCAAGGGCCCCACGCCCGCTCATCGCATCAACGGCATAACCGGTCTGCAGGCTGGCGAACGCCGCCAGTTCAGCAGAGGAGGGGCGTGCGAAATCCTTCCTGATCTTCAGCAGCGGTGGATTTTTGATCATGCGGATTTTCCTTTTTGCATGTGATGAAACAATAGATCGGCCCCAATATCCTCGACGCGCGAGACGCCGCAAAGGCCCATGACCCTGTCGATCTCGCTCCGGAAGATGTTGAGGACGTGGGCCACACCTGCTTCGCCTGCCACCGCCAGTCCCCAAAGCTGCGGCCGGCCGATCAGGCAGGCGTCCGCCCCCAATGCCAATGCCTTGACCACATCGGCGCCCCGCCGGACGCCGCCGTCGAGGAGGATTGGAATACGTTGCGCCACCGCCTCCGCCACATAGGGAAGAGCATCAAGTGTAGCAGGCGCGCCATCCAACTGCCGGCCGCCGTGATTTGAAACGACAATGCCGTCCACGCCACGCTCAATTGCGATTTTTGCATCTTCCGGGCTGAGAATGCCCTTGAGGATAAGCGGCCCGGACCAGATCTTGCGCAAGGTGTCCACGTCGTCCCATGACATGGAAGGGTCAAGCAGGGATGCCATGCGGCCTGCCAATTTTTTTATATCAGCAGATTCGCCGGGCCTCACATAATTCCCGAAAGTGATGCGCTTGAGCTCTTTCCGCATGCGCCACAGCCATCCGCCTCTGAGCGCCATGCCGGCAAGCGTCGGCAGGCTGAAGCGTGGCGGAATGCTGAATCCGTTGCGGATGTCACGTTCGCGGTTGCCGAGGAGCTGGTTGTCGATGGTGAGAACGATGGCGTCATATCCCACTGCGGCCGAGCGCTCGACCAGTTCGCGGGTGAAGCCCCTATCCTTGTAAATGAAAACCTGCATCCAGCGTGGCGCGGCTCCGGTGGCGGCAAGTTCTTCAAGCGTGCAGACGGAGCCATGGCTGAGGCAAAACGCGGTGCCGGCGGCCTGTGCGGCCCGTGCCGTGCAGCGCTCGCCATCCGGCCAGTAGAGTCCCGAAAGACCCGTAGGGCCAATGATCACCGGCATGCTCAATTTCTTGCCAAAGAGCGTGATTGAAAGATCGCGCTGGGCGGCTCCACGCAGCGGCTGCGGTACAAGCTCGACCTCGTCGAAAGCCCTCTCGTTCCGGCGCAGGGTATGCTCATCCTCTGCTGCTCCGTCGGCAAAGTCGAAAATGGGCCGGGGCAAGGCGGCGCGCGCCAAATCCCGCATGGCGTCGATGCTATAACCTTGCCGCCGCCAGGCCGGCACCGATCCACTCATCGGGGGCCATCCAGGCGATAGAATTTGATGGCATTGTCACGGAAAAGCTTGCGTTTTTCCTCAGGACTTGCGCCTTCGGTAACCCAATCGACGATCTCCACCCACTGGGGATAGGTTCCGGCAAGCTCCGAGACGTGCCAGTCGCCGCCATACATGCACCGGTCGATGCCAAAAGTTTCGATGGTGTGGAGGATGTAAGGCCTGAGCTGTTCGCGGGTCCAGTTCTTGTGGTCGGCCTCAGTCGTGACGCCGGAAATCTTGCAGTGAACATTCGGCATTGCGGCCAACTCTTTCAAGTGCTGCCGCCACGGGTCGAAAATGCCGGCTTTAATGCCGGGCTTGCCGATGTGGTCAAGCACGAAGCGCACCTCCGGGCATTGCCGGACCATCTTGATCACATTGGGCATCTGATGATGAAAGATGCAGATGTCGAAGGCGATATCATGGGGCGCCAGCAGTTTCAGACCTTCGATGAATTCCGGCCGGATGCAAAAATCCGGATCGGGCTGGGTCTGGATCAGGCGCCGCACGGCGCGCAAGAGCTTGTGCTTGCGCAGTTCTTCGAGCTCGAGTTCAATGGCGCGGCCTTTTTCCAGGGGCAACGCCGCGACCATGCCGGTGAGGCGCGGGTCAGACTTGGCAAGCTTTGCGACCCAAGCCGCTTCCTTCAGGTGCTGGGGAAAGTCCACATCGACTTCAACGAACACAAACTGTTCGATCTTGACGGGTTCTGCGGCCTTGGTCAGGTGGCTGGGCAATACCTCCCGCGCCAGGGAAGGCGCATTCTTGGTCCACCCATATCCGAACTGCTTCGGGTCACAAAGGTGAACGTGGCTGTCAACGATGGCAAACTCAGGCATTCCGGTCTCTCCTCACAACTGTATACGCAGGCATTCACAACCGAGAATGGCGTTGCTGTATGTCAATTAGCCGAAGCCTATTGCGCGAGAAAGCCGCCGTCTACTGGCAACGTGTGCCCGGTAATCATGGCGGCAGCCGGACTGGCTAGAAACAGGATTGCGGCAGCCACTTCTTCAGGATCGGCGAGACGCCGAAGCGGCGTCATCGCCTTGATCTTCTCCACCAGTTCCGGCTGCTCCAGAATTGGCGCAATGAGCGCCGTGCGGACATAGGTGGGGGCAACCGCATTGACGCGGATATTGTGGGGCGCCCATTCGACTGCAAGGGCGCGCGTCATATTTACAACCGCGCCTTTGGTGGCCTGATAGGAAATGTTGGGATACAGGCCACCCCCCGACAGGCCCATGATCGACGCCGTGTTGACGATGGCGCCACCCCGCTTCGCATCGATCATATGTCTTGCCGCGGCGCGGGCGCACAGAAAAATGCCGGTCATGTTTACGGCAACAACACGGTCCCAATCCAGCACCGAGAGATCGACAGCGGGCTTTCGTATCGCAATGCCGGCATTATTGACGACGACATCAATATGCCCTTCACGCTTCACTGTATCGGCAAAGAGCTTCTCAACCGCCGTTTCGTCGGTGATGTCAGCAGTTGAGGCAAGGGCGGACCCGCCTTGTGCAACAATAGCTGACGCGGCACTCTCGCCTGCGCTTTGATCACGGTCGACGATAACAACTTTTGCTCCCGCCTGCGCCAATAGAGAGGCAGTTGCTTTCCCGATTCCGCTGCCACCACCGGTCACGACAGCAACAATTCCTCTAAAGTCGAGTAACTTTTCAATCGCGTCAGTCATGGCGTCATTCCTCTTTGGCCGGTGGCCGCGCATGACCGGTGGAATCACGGATGATGAGCGTGGCGGCCAGTTTTGTCGTCATCGGTATGGGATTGCCCTCGATGGCACTGATAAGATAATCAGCCGCCAGCCGGCTTATCTCTGCCGCAGGCACATTGATGGTCGTAAGCGGCGGATCAACTTCGGCCGCCATCTCGACATTATCGAAACCCACGATGGACATGTCCCGTGGCACGCCGATCCCTGAGCGATGGGCCTCCGCCAGTACACCCACCGCCAAAGCATCCGTAGTGCAGAGGATTGCCGAGAGCCGCGGATTGACCGCCAGCAGGCTTGCGAAGGCGCGCCGTCCGTTGACGATGGAGGGCTGGTCGGTTTCCACGATGCTGTTGCGCAGGAGATGCACGCCCCCTTCCGCAAGGGCGGCCAGCATGCCTTCCAGCCGCGCCTGTGAACGGTCGTTCGGCAGCGCCGTGTTGGCAACGACGGCGAATTCCCGGTGGCCGAGTTCCATAAGATAGCGGGTCATCTTGTAAGTGGCCTGAAAATTATCGATGCCGATGGCCGGCACGCCATTTTTGGAGGCGCAAACATACGTGGTGACGAAAGGAATTCTGTGTTGCTGGATGAGGGGGATGACTTCCGGCGCAAAATTATCACCCACCAGCACCAGGCCATCGACCCCATGTTCCAGCAGCGCCCTGATCTGCCGCAGCTCCTTTTCCTTGTCGTATTGTGAATTGGACAAAAGCAGGATGTAGCCGCGCTCGCCCAATCTTTCCTGCAGGGCTTCGACACCGTCGGCAAAGATGGCATTTCCGAGCGTGGGGACGACAGCGCCAATCGTGTGGCTCTTTCCGGAGCTCAAGGCCTTGGCCATCCGGTCCGGCGCGTAGCTGAGTTTTTCAGCCGCCTTGCGAACCCGCTCGCGGACCACCGGACGGACAATGCCGGGTTGGTTGAGCGCCCGCGATGCGGTCGCAAGGGAAACCTTGGCGAGCCGTGCCACGTCTTCCAGCTTGGCTCGCATGAGATTGGAAGGAGAGGGCTTCTTGCTGTCGGTTGCCATGTTGGGTGATTACCTTCACTTCCACTCCATGCACAAGGGCATTCCGGCTCAGGCCGCCCGGGCGGCCGAATCACGGCTCCCGCCCCAGGATGAGATCCGATCCTTTTTCGGCAATCATGATCACCGCGGCGTTGGTGTTGGCGCTGACCATTGACGGCATAACAGACGCATCGACTACGCGCAGGCCGTCGATGCCGTGAACTTTCAAATTGCTGTCGACAACGGCCATCGGGTCTGGCCCCATCTTGCAGGTGCCGACAGGGTGGTATTGGGTATGGCTGGTGCGGCGCACATACTCGTCGATCTGCGCATCGGTTTTGACATCGGGCCCCGGTGTGAGCTCCGGTCCACGATACGGATCGAAGGCTTTCTGGGCCAATACGTCCCGGCAGATCTTGATGCCATCACGCAGAACGCGGACGTCATTGGAGGATGCGAGATAGTTGGGATCAATGGCCGGTGCCTTTGTCGGGTCCGCCGAGGTGATCAGCACGGTGCCAACGCTTTCCGGCCTCTGCACGTTAATCAAGGGCTGGACGCCATGTGACTTGTGCAGCTCCAGCCCATGTTCGCCGTACATCAGCATGATGAAGTGGATCTGGATGTCCGGCGCTACAATGTCCGGGCGTGATTTGATGAAGCTGACAGCCTGAATGCCGGGATGGGCGATTGGGCCTGTCTTGGTCAGCGCATAGCGTATCAGCGATTTGGCAATGTTAAGCGGGCGCAGTTCGCGGAGCAGCGAAATCGGCTGGGTGCATTCCTGCTGGATTTCGGTCGCCACATGATCCGACAGATTTTGCCCGACGCCCTTGAGTTCATGCACTGTCTTGATGCCAACGGAGCGCAGATGATTTCCATCGCCAATTCCGGAAAGCTGAAGAAGCTGAGGCGAATTGACCGCGCCTCCAGCGAGGATCACCTCCCGCTCCGCTCTCAACACTTCGGTTCTACCTTTGCGGACATATTCGATGCCGACAGCCCGGCCACCCTCAATGAGAATTCGGCTGGCCAGGGCATGGGTAACAACCTTGAGATTGGGGCGCGACATGACTGGCTTGAGATAGCAATAGGCACTGCTCGACCGCCTCCCGCCGCCGATGGTGCTGTCGAGAGGGCCAAAACCTTCCTGGCTTGAAGCATTGACGTCGGGATTGCGGGGATATCCCGCCTGCGCTCCGGCTTCCAGCCAGGCCTGCGCAAGAGGATGAAATTCCTTCACGCGCGAGGTGCGCAAGGGTCCGTTGCCGCCATGGAATTCGTCTTCGCCCAGTTCCCAGCCCTCGGCGCGCTTGAAATAGGGCAGGACATCCGCATAGGACCAGCCGCGATTGCCGAGTTGGGCCCAATGGTCATAGTCCGTTGCATGGCCGCGGATGTAGACCATGCCATTGATCGAACTTGAACCTCCGAGCACCTTGCCGCGCGGCCAGTGGAAGCTGCGGCCATGGCAATGTTTTTGCGGCACCGTGTGATAACCCCAGTCGACAGCGCCGGAGATCATCAGTTGCCGGTATCCCGCCGGCATGTGGATGAAAGGGCTGGAATCCCGTCCGCCGGCTTCCAGCAGGGTGACAGTGATGGAAGGATCAGCACTCAACCGGTTGGCCAGGACGCAGCCGGCAGAACCTGCTCCCACTATGATGTAATCGGTCATCGTTTCTCGTCCTCGTTCCGAACCCATTTCAGCAGATGTTCACTGACTGCCACGAGCACGCCGGCCTGGTTGTGGACATCGACCTGGGCGCGGGTCCGGCGGCGCTCCGCATCGATCTCCTTGATCGTGTAGGTCACGGTGACTGTATCGCCCAGGAAGACCGGACTGAGGAAGCGCACGCGGTCATAGCCGAGCGCCACGGGCGTCGAATCAATTCCCTGGGACAGGCTGCGGTCGATCATCAGTGTCGAGGCTGTCGACATGTAGCCAACGAGCAGGGCGCCATGGGCGATCCGGCGGCCGTATTTCGACTTCTTCATGAACTCCTCGTTGACGTGGTTTCCGGAGAAATCACCGGTTATGCCCGCGAACATGTAGACGTCGGTCTCACCGACGGTCTTGGAGAACCGTACCGTGTCGCCGATCTCCGCATGCATGGCTTTCATCTTCATATCCTCTGATGCATCAGGCCGGGACGGCCTCGTTATGGTGTTCTCCAGCGATAACGCCGCTCTTGAAGAGGGTGTCGATCTCCTTATTCCCGTATCCAAGTTCCGCCATGATATCGGCTGTCTGTGCACCAAGAGCCTGGGGCGGCAGGCGGACGCCGGGTGTCTGGCCGTCATAGCGGACCGGATGGGTGACCAGTGTTACCGGCGCTCCACTGGCCCCCGGCACGGTCACGAAGCTCTTGTTGTGAACCACCTGGGGATCGTCGGCGAGGCGCGTGTAGTCATTGACCACCGAGTGCCAGATGCCGCGCCGGGTAAATATCTCGGTCCACTCGGCGGTCGAGCGCGTCTTCAAGGCACGGGAGACGCCTGCGGCGGCTTCTTCGCGCCGCTCATAACTCTCGGCGTCAGGCACCCGTTCCCCAGGCGGAATTTCAAGCGCTTCGCTGAGCGCATCAAGCGATCCGAGCGAGATGGCGATGAAACTGTCCTTGGTCGAATAGATGCCGTAGGGCGCACCGAAATACCAGCCGGACAGGTTGCCGGCCTGACGCACATCGTCCTTCTTGTCTCCGTTCATGAAGCAGACCAGCGATTCCATCTGCAGGTCGAGCGCGGCGGAAAGCAAATTGACATCGACCCGGCCGCCTTCGCCCGTACGCTCGCGGCGCAGCAGGGCCGCAAGGATGCCGGCGGCAAACAGGGCGGCTCCGTGATGATCGACGGCGGAGACGCCGACGGCGCGTGGGCCGTCCTTCTGGTTGCCCGTGATTGTCGCAAGGCCCGACATGGCCTGGATGATCAGGTCCTGCCCGGGCCGGTCAACATAGGGCCCGTCCGCGCCAAAGCCCGAAGCGGCGGCGTAAATGATGTCGGGCTTTATCTTGCGAATGTCATCATGGCCCAATCCCAGCTTCGCCATGACGCCCGGGCGGTAGTTTTCGGCGACCACATCCGCGCTGGCAATGAGCTTGCGGGCGATGGCGATGCCTTCGGGGCTCTTGAGGTTAAGCGCGAAGCTGCGCTTGTTCCGGTTGCCGGTGAGTTGCAGCATTGTCTGGCCATCGATGTTCCGGTTGGCCCCGCCCCATTTCCGCTGGAAAGCCCCATCTATGGGCTCGATGGCGATCACATCCGCCCCAAGATCAGCCAGGAATTGTATTCCGACGGGCCCCATCAGGAAGTGGTTGAAGCTGACGATCTTGATCCCTTTGAGATGGTCCACAGATTTTCCTCTCGGTAAACGAAACGATATGAAAGCGCTTTCAGAAAAACTACTGTTATTCCCCAAAAATTGCAACAGGGGAATTCATGCGAGTTCGGCGAGCTTCGCCCAGAAGAAACCATTGGGCTCGGCTTTCGTGAGGATGATGTTGCGGTTGAGCTCTGGTTGCCGTTCCGGGCAATCCTCGCGGTAATGGCTGCCGCGGCTTTCCGCCCGGTTGAGCGCAGCGAGAGCCATCATCTCGCCAACTTCGATGAGGTTGCCAAGCTCGACGGCATGGACAAGATCCTCTGCGGTTTCAATGCGCGCCTCTGTGGTGAGTGACGTGTTTATTTCTCCGGCATAAAGTTCGAAAGCGTTTCAGCCCCGCTTCATCACGCAGAATGAGCAAATGGCGGTTTGCCCCGGCCTGCAATTCTTTCCTGAGCAGTCCCAGGTCCTTGTCACCCTTGTTCGCAAAGCGTGCCATGAAGCGTGCCTGCTCCTCTGCGACATCCGGAATTTCCGGATGCTCCACGCTGCGGGCGCGGGCAGCGGCACCCCTGCCGGCGCGGCCGCCAAAGACCTGACAGGTGACGGACATGTTGCCGCCAAGCCGGTCAGCGCCGTGCGGCCCCGCGGCGACTTCGCCGGCTGCAAACAGTCCCTTGAGATTCGATTGCGCATCGCTGTCGATGCGAAGCCCGCCGTTGATGGCATGGGCCGAACAGGTGACCTGTACCTTGTCCTTGTACAGATCGGTGCCGCGTTCCTTGTACCAGTCATAGGTCATCGGCCACATCCGGGTGATGCTGCGGCTCTTGTCGGCCAATATCCGGTCAATGTCGCAGCCGATGAAATCAAGATAGACGCCGCCTTCGTCGGTGCCCCGCCCATCATTGATCGCCTTCTGGATGGCGATCTCCACGTAGCGCGAGATATCGCTGGAACTGAAGGGAAAATGCCGTTGTTTTTCGTGAATAACAGCGTCGAGCGTGAGGTTCTTGGGAAGGTAGTCGGAGACGAACGCCTTGCCCTCGCGGTCCGTAAGGTTCGGCCGCGCATCCCAAAGATAATTGCCAAACAGGTTGATGAATGGCGTGATGACGCTGACCCCGGCCTGCATGAATTCCATGTTGACGAGATGGGCGCCGGCGCGATGCGCCATCGCATATCCGTCGCCGGTGATGTCGGAGGGATAGAGATTGGTCCGGAAGAGCTGGCTGGCGCCCCCGGTTGTCAGGACCGTGGCCTTGGCCCGGATGATGACGGGTTTGCCGTCCCCGTCGATTGCATGGGCGCCAAAACATTCGCCGTTGCGCGCGATGAGGTTGACAATCATCATCCGGTCCATCACGCGGATCCCGCGGCGGGTTGCTTCGCTGCCCAGCGCCTTCACGATTGGCTTGAAATGATCCTTGATCACGTGCGACCGGGTTTTTGATGAGAAACATGCCCGGTAGACCAGGTAGTGATCGCTCTCGCGTTCGAAATGAACCCCGTAACTTTCCAGATAGTGCAGGGCGTCTTCAGCTTCGTTAGCCAGGATGGCGCTCAGGCGGGGGTCGGACATGTCCTGTCCCGCGGTCAGGATGTCCTTGAGAAAAACCTCCGGGCTGTCGCCCTCATTCCCGGCGTTGTCCGGAACATTGAAGGCCCCGACCTCGGCCACGCTGTGGAATGTGGCGCCGCTTTTGCGGAACTCTCCCTTGATGACGACGAGCACTTCAGCCCCGGCCCCTTCCGCATCAAGTGCGGCGCGCAGTGCCGCCCCGCCGCTGCCGACGATCAAGACATCAGTTCTGACTTCGCGGATTTCAGATGGCATGGAAGACGTTCCTGGGGCTTAGGGTGAAGCCACTTTCGTCAATTTTACGAAAGCGCTTTCATTCACCATAGCCATTTGCCGGCGGGTGGGCAAGCCTATGTAGTGGCTGTTGCCTTTTCGAGCTTGCGCCAGTCAAACACAACGCCAGTTCCCGGCACATCAGGGGCAAGCGCCATATGGTCCTGAACCATCAGCGGCCGCGTGGTGTATTGATCAATCGGGAACGAGTGAACTTCGAGCCAGCCGGCGTTGGACTGGCCCGACAGCAGGCTGACATGGAGTTCCTGCATGCCGTGGCTGCACACCGAAACGCCATGCTTGCGCGATAGCTCAGCCACCCTGAAGAAACCCAGTAATCCCGCCGCAATTGGAAGCAGTCCGGCTGGATAAAGGACAGCTTCGACTTCTCGAACGCCAGCTCGAATTCATGGATCGTGTGCAGATTCTCGCCCATCGCCAGCGGCATTCCCGTCGCGTCGGCAATGCGGCCATATCCGGCGTAGTCATCGGGGATTGTCGGCTCCTCGAACCAGAGCAAGTCAAACGGCTTGAAGGCCCGGGCTGCCGCAATGGCCTGATCGACACTCATCGAATAATTGGCATCAACCATAAAGGCGGTATCGGGCCCGATCAAATTCCGCACGGCTTTGATGCGGGCAACATCCTCGGCCAGTTCCGGCTGGCCGATCTTGATCTTCACGCCATTGAACCCCCGCGCCAAATATCCCCTGACGCTGTCAAGAAGCTTGGGGAGCGGAAAGCCAAGATCGATTCCGCCACAATAGGCGCGGCAGCGAGTGCTTGCGCCACCGGCCATTTTCCAGAGCGGCTCTTTGCGATTTTTGCCGCGAAGGTCCCATAGTGCAATGTCGACAGCCGATATGGCAAAAGATGCGATGCCGCCCCTCCCGACATAATGCACATGCCACTGCATTCCGTCGTAAAGCGCCTCGACATCATCTGCATCCCTACCGATCAGGAATGGAGCCAGATCATGCTCGATCATTGCCTTGATCGCCTGCCCGCCCTTTCCGCCCGTATAAGTGTAGCCGGTGCCTTCGGACCCATCGGATAGCTTGATCGTGGCGGTGACCAGTTCGAAATGCGTATGATTGCCGTGCTTGGCATCCACCAGCACTTCGGCCAGCGGCACGTTGAACAACCTGACGTTCGACAGAACGAATGTTGGTCATGGGATCCTTGGCAGGCGCCAATAAAATTTTGACTTGAGATGTCGAGTTCTAGTTAACTCTTCCCGAGAAATCCATGGGAAATATTGAGTTAGGCGGCCTTTGGTTTGCTGTGTAAGCTGCAAATTCATATCAAATGAAAATGAAAGCATTGCAGTTGCGAGACCAGCCATGACCGAGACTTTTGATCACATTGTCGTGGGCGGCGGATCTTCCGGTTGCGTGGCAGCCGCCCGTCTCGCAAGCGAGGGCGGCGCAAAGGTGTTGCTGCTGGAAGCCGGCTATTCGAATCGCCACCCGCTATTGGACATGCCGCCAGGCATCTTCAAGATGATCAACGGTTCGAAATTCATGCGTTATCACCACACCACTCCCCAGGCGCATTTGGATGGGCGCGTGCACGACATCCCGCAGGGCAATGTTTTGGGCGGTGGATCATCGGTAAACGCACAGGTTTATATTCGTGGCCGGCCATCGGATTACGACGAATGGAACGATGTGCTGCGCGGCAACAACGACCGGATCGGCTGGGGCTGGGACGACGTGCTGCCGCATTTCACCCGGATGGAAGGCAACAACCGCTTTATGAATGACCGGCATGGAACCGAAGGCCCGCTGCAGGTTTCGGATCCCGGCCATATCAACGAGTTTTCGCGCTGGTTCGTTCAGGCCGTGCAGGGCCTGGGAGAGCCGTTTAATGCTGATTTCAACGGCTCATTTCAACGCGGCGTCGGATTTTACCAGTTTACCAACCGCAATGGCAGGCGCTCCTCCGCCGCCTACGCGTTTCTCTCCGCACAGGAGAACAATCCAAATCTGACAGTGCGGCTGCACTGCGAGGTCCAGCGCGTTGTAATCGAGGCGGGCCGCGCTGTTGGGGTGATCTATAAGGACAAGTCCGGCGCATTGCAGCATGTCCGGAGCGAGGGCGAAGTGATTGTTGCGTCTGGTGCGCTGGTCACGCCAAAGATTCTCATGCTGTCAGGCATCGGGCCCGCCGGCCATCTGGCCTCACATGGCATTACCTGTTTGATTGATTCCCCGGGCGTTGGACAGAACCTGATCGACCATCCGGAAGTTCCGATCACGGCCATCGCCAACGGCCCCTTCGGCTACCACAAACAGGGCGAGGGCTGGCGCATGCTGCGCAACGGCTTGCAATTCAAGCTCTTCGGCACAGGCCCCGTGACATCAGCCGGGGTCGAGGCCGGCGCTTTCGTGAACCCCCGCAACCCGGAGGCGCTGCCAAGCATACAGGCCTTCTGTGTCCCTATCGTCTATCTCGATCGCGATGCCCTTGACTTGGTGAAAGACGGTTACGGCGTGACGATAACCACTGTCGTCGTCAAGCCCCGCTCGCGCGGCGAGGTGCGTTTGGCATCGGCTGATCCCACGGAAATGCCGATGGTCTCGCCAAATCTGCTTCTGGACCCCGCCGACATGCAGGAGATGGTCGAAGGCCAGCGATTCTTCTTGCGCGCCTTCGAACAGAAGCCGCTTGCCGACAGGCTGCGCCAAATTGTGATCCCGGCACCTGGCGACAGGTCCGATGCGGCATTGCAGGCCCATTGCAGGCGGTTCGTCAAAACAAACTACCATCCCGTGGGCACGGCAAAGATCGGCGCTGACAGTGACCATATGGCAGTGCTTGATGCACGCCTGCGCGTGCGCGGGGTCGAGGGGTTGCGTGTGTGCGACGTGTCGGCAATGCCCAATATTGTTGCAGGCAACACCAATGCACCGGCGATGATGCTGGGTGACCGCTGTGCCGATTTGATTATGGGCATTCTGTGACCGGAAGGCATATTGTAATACAATATTTGTTGACTAGAATGAACATTCGCTATTTAGTGAGGGAGAGTGCGCGGGTATCAACTAGCGCGCCCGGTTTAAAAATGGGAGAAATCTATGAAAACGCTTACACGTCGCGAAACTATTGGCCTCTTGGGTGCTGCCGCCGGCGCATTCGTGGTCCGGCCAGCCTATGCTGCATTGCCGAAGCTGGCGAAGAAAGACACCTACAAGGTCGGCTTTGCCCAGACCGAAAGCAATAACCCCTGGCGCCTGGCTCAGACGAAGAGCATGCAGGACGAAGCAACCAAGCGCGGCTGGCAGTTGGTTTATACCGATGCCGCCGGTTCCGCCGCCAAGCAGGTGGCTGACGTTCGCTCCATGATTGCCCAGAAAGTAGACGTCATTCTCCTCGCCCCGCGCGAGGAAAAGCCGCTGATTCCTGCAGTTATGGAAGCCAAGAAGGCCGGCATCCCGATGTTCCTGATTGACCGTAACGTCGATCAGACGCTCGCCAAGGGCGGTGAAGACTATGTTGCTTTCATTGGCTCGGATTTCACCAAGGAAGGCATGCAGGCTGCCGAGGTTCTGACCGCGGCTGTCGGCGGCAAAGCCAAGATCATCGAGCTTCAGGGAAGCACCGGGTCTTCGCCGGCCAATGACCGCATGGCCGGTTTCGCCGCCTACATTAAAGATCATCCAGGAATGGAAATCATCGCATCGCAATCCGGTGACTTCGCCCGCGACAAGGGCCGGCAGGTATTTGAAACCCTGTATCAGGCCCATCCGGAAGCAACCGCATTGTATTCCCACAATGACGAAATGACGATGGGAGCAATCGCTGCCATGGAAGCGGCCGGCAAGGTTCCAGGCAAGGATCTTATCATCGCCTCCATCGATGGCACGAAGGACGCCACCCAGGCGCTTATCGATGGCAAGGTGTTGGTCGTCGTCGAGTGCAATCCGAAGTTCGGACCTGCCGCCTTTGATGCCGTCGTGAAATACGGCAACGGCGAAACCCTTGAGCCACGCCTTGTAAACACCGACCGTGTGTTCACCAAGGACAACGCCGCTGCCTATATGCCAGAGGCCTACTAGAAACGCGCGGCGTACATGAAACTTGTCTTGTTCGCCGCGACAGAAAATGATCCGGGAGTTGGCGCCCAAAGCGCCAGCGACCGGATCGCACTTTTTAGTCTTCGCTTGTCTTCCCCTCAAATGGTTGGTTCATAAGATATGAGTAGCGTAGAGCCGCTTTTGTCCATGAGCGCGATCGACAAGTCCTTCGGGAGTGTTTCGGCGCTTTCCGCCGCGCATCTTGAGATCATGCCCGCCGAAGTCATGGCCCTTGTTGGCCAAAACGGCGCAGGCAAGTCGACAATGATCAAGATTCTCAATGGCGCTTTTCGCCTTGATCGCGGTTCCATCCAATTTGACGGCAAGCCCTGGACGGCAGGTTCGCCCCAGCAGGCGCAACGCGCCGGCGTCAGCACCATATTTCAGGAAATCAACCTGATTGCCTATCGCACCGTTGCCGAGAATATTTATCTTGGGCGCGAGCTGAAGCGCTTCGCGGGTCTTTTGGACTGGGAGAAAATGAATCAGGGTGCGCGCGCCTTGCTCGCCCGCTTCAGTATCGATCTTGATGTAACAAGGCCGCTTGGCGACTATTCGACGGCCATTCAGCAGATGGTCGCCATCGCGCGCGCCGTCTCGTTCGATGCCAAGCTGGTGATTATGGACGAACCGACGTCATCGCTGGATGAAGCGGAAGTCGCGGTTCTTTTGAACACCATTCGCCAGTTGAAGAGCGAAGGGGTGGCTGTGGTTTTTGTGAGCCACAAGCTCGATGAGCTCTACGCCGTGTGCGACCGTGTGACCGTCATGCGTGACGGGCGCACTGTTGCGGTTTCAAAAATGGCCGACATGTCAAAGCTGCAGCTCGTCGCCGCCATGCTGGGGCGTGATCTCGCCGATGTGCGCGCCAGTGGCGCCACGGCCTTTGGCGAAGGTGAAAAGGCAATTGGCGAGGAGCTGCTTGTTGCGAAGTCCGTAGCCGTCGGCCGCAGGGTTTCAGACGCAAGCTTCGATGTCCGCAAAGGCGAGATCGTCGGGCTTGCCGGCCTGCTGGGTTCAGGACGCACCGAAACGGCCCGCGCCATTTTTGCCGCCGATCCCAAGTCAAAGGGAGATGTCCGGTTTGACGGAAAGGACACGCATTTCAAGAGCCCGGCTGACGCCATTGCGGCGGGCCTGGGATATTGTTCGGAAGACCGCAAGGTTCAGGGCATCATTCCGGACATGTCGGTGGCTGACAATCTGACGCTCGCCCTGCTGCCGACCTTGACGAAAATGGGAATGATTGACGAGGCGCAGCAGCGCAAAATTGTGCTGCGCTTCATCAAGGATGTGGGCATCAAATGTTCAGGCCCGGGCCAGAAGATCCGGGAGCTTTCCGGCGGCAACCAGCAGAAGGTCCTGTTGGCGCGGTGGCTCTGCATGGACCCCAAGCTTCTCATTCTGGATGAGCCGACACGCGGCATCGACGTGGGGGCCAAGGGCGAAATCCAGAGCCTGATCCAGCAATTCGCCGACAAGGGCCTGGGCGTATTGATGATCTCCTCCGAACTTGAAGAAATCGTGGAAGGCGCCGACCGGGTTTTTGTTCTTCGCGATGGACAGGTTGTGGCGGAACTCGAACATTCCGAAATATCAGAGCAGGCCGTCATGCGGGCCATGGCGCATGGCGCTTCGAAAGATGCTGAATTCATCGAGGCGCAGCATGGCTGATTATTCGCCGCTGCTGCGCCGTTACGGGGTGTTCATTGCCCTGGTCTTGCTTGTTCTTTTCAATTTTGCCGTGACCCCGCATTTCGCCACGATGCAGACGCTTTCTGTCAATCTGACGCAGGTTTGCACCATTGTGATTGTGGGCGTTGGCATGACCTTGGTCATCGCAACCGGCGGCATCGACCTCTCCGTCGGCGCCCTGATGGCGATTGCGGGCGCCATGTCGCCCATGTTTTTTACCGGCCAGCTGTTTCCGGTTCCCAACATCTATGTCGGGATCGCTCTGGGGATTATCTTTCCAATCATTATCGCCGGCTTTTTTGGCCTCTTTAACGGCTGGCTGATCAACCGGTTTTCCATTCAGCCTATTATTGCCACGCTGGTTCTGTTCATCGCGGGGCGGGGCATCGCCCAGGTTTCGACCAATGGCGACTTGCAGGTGTTCAAGGTTCCTGAGTTCCAGGCCATAGCAATCGGCCGGGTCCTTGGCGTGCCGTTCCAGGTCTGGATCATGGTCGTCGTGGTTATCATTGCGGCCTTTGTCCTGCGGAGAACCGTGTTCGGGCGGCAGGTGCTGGCCGTCGGCGGCAATGAGGAGGCAGCCCGGCTTTCCGGCGTGCCGGTAAAACGGGTCAAGCTCATTGTGTATACGGTGTCCGGAATTTGCAGCGGCATTGCCGGGCTCATCGTTATCGCCATGAATTCCGCCGCAGATGCCAACCTGATCGGCTTGGGAATGGAGCTCGATGCCATTGCGGCCGTGGCCGTGGGAGGCACACTTTTGACAGGCGGCAGGGCCACCATTCTGGGCACGCTCCTCGGCGCGCTGATTATCCAGTTGGTGCGATACACGCTGCTGGCCAATGGTGTGCCGGATGCCGCCGCCCTGGTGGTCAAGGCAGGATTGATTGTTCTTGCGGTTTGGCTGCAGCGCCAGGAGCACGCCTGATGAAAAATTTCCGGATCACGCCCAGCCTCGCGGTCATACTTGGTTCTTGTCATTCTCGTTTCGATGGCCGCACTTCGTTATGATGGGTTCCTTGGCACCTACAATGTGCAGTCGGTTCTGCGCTACAATTCGATGTTTGCCCTCGTTGCCCTCGGCATGTGCTTTGTCATCATGACGGGAGGCATAGACCTGTCGGTGGGAAGCGTTGCTGCGATGTGCAGTGTCGTTTCAGCGTCGCTCAGTTCCTACGGACTTTTCCATGGCCTTGCAGGGGGCGTCGCGGCCGGTATTCTCGCCGGATTGATCAATGGCGTGTTGATCACAAAACTGAAGATTTTACCCTTCATCGCCACCCTGGCCACAATGCTGGCCGCCTCCGGAACCGGCTTGCTCCTGGCCGGAAACCAGTCCGTTTCGGTTTCCTACGATACCTATTTCACCAACCTCGGGCAGGGCGACTTGCTGAGCTTCATGCGGCCGGAATGGGTCGACGCGGAAGGCGTGGGCTTTTTCGGTACGTTCATCGGCTTTATTCTCAGCTTTCCGACGCCGGCCTGGATTGCCATTCTGGCCTATATCATTGGCGGCGTGGTGATCAACCACACGTCATTTGGCCGCCATGTCCTGGCGGTGGGCGGCGGCACTGAAGCATCGCGCCTGATGGGGCTGCCGGTGAACCGCACCATTTTCTCCGTTTACGTGATTTCCGGCGGCCTCGCGGGACTGGCCGGCGTCATCCTCGCCTCGCAGTTCGGCGCAGGCCAGCCGATTGAAGGCATTGGCTGGGAACTGTTTGCCATCGCCTCCGTTGTCGTGGGCGGCACATTGCTCTCCGGCGGCAAGGGCTCGGTCGCGGGCACCCTGGCGGGCGCGCTTCTCCTTGGCGTGATTTTCACGATCCTGAATTTTGAAAACGGCATGGGCTGGATTTCCCTGTCCGCCTACTGGCAATCCGTCGTCCGCGGCCTGTTCCTGCTGGTTGTGGTGATCCTGCAATCGCGGCTTACCGCAAAAGACCCGGCCGGATCGCCCAAAGCCTCAACTTGAAAATATTGGCTGGTTCACGCTGGGATATTCACCACGGAATGGGTGCGCGCCGATTCCAGCGCGGCAAGGGCAATGGCTAGTGATGCCACGCCATCTTCGCCCGTCGAAAGTGGTTTGCCATCGCCGGCGATGGCGGACTTGAACGCATTGATCGTCCGGACATAAAGATTTTCATGCTGAAGCTCGAGTTTGGCTTCACCTCCCGCTGTCCGCAGCACAACGTCTCCGATGGGAGCTTGCGTCATGCAATTGGTGGCCACCAGCGAACCCGAGTCGCCGTGAACTTCAACGGAGGTTTGCACATATTTTGTTGTGAACCCGTCATGGAACTGGCCGAGTATCCCGGAGCGGAAGGTGATCACGCCCATGGCTGCGTCCTCCACGCCCGCCACTGCCATGCCGCTGTTCTGGACCGTCGCCGAAACGCCTGCCGCATCATCGTCGATAATGAAACGCATGAGATCGGCGTCATGAACCGTGAGGTCGAGTATCGCTCCCGCACCTGCCGCCGGATTGGTCAAGCGCCAGCCCTGCAGGTGAACGGGAAGATAGCCCGCATGGACCACCTTTATGGCAAGCGGCCTGCCGATCTTTCCGGCTTTGATGGCGTCGCGCATCGCGCGATGGGTCGCAGCTCCCCGCAAATGGTGGTTGGTGGCGAGCACAACTTTGGCCACCTTGCAGGCCTTCACCATATTCGCCTGCGTCCGCCAGATTTGTTGCAAGCGGCTTCTCGCAGAGAATATGTTTGCCCGCTTTGGCCGCGGCAATGCACTGGCCATGGTGCAAATCATTGGTTGTGGCGATGTAGACCGCATCAATCGGTGAATTCAGAAGATCGCCAAGGTCCGTCGTGGACTTCGGAATTCCAAATTCCTTGGCATACGCCGCACCGCGCTGTGAATCCGTGCTGAAGACGCTGGCAATTTCTCCGCCGGTCTGGCGGATCGCATCGATCACCCATTCACGGCCAATGGTGGATGCTCCAACAAGTCCCCAGCGCAAGTTTTTCATGAATTTCGCTTACCAAGGAAATCAAGTTCTAGCAAGGTTTGGACCTGACTCCGTCGTGACCTCCAGATATGATACGATGCAACGGACTGAACAGGCAGGATGAGGAAATGACGACTGTAAGGCTTTGGACGGATGAAGAGGTAAATCAAAATCCCCGCGTAAAGGCGGTGTTTGCTGATATCAGGCTGGTTCGCAAATCGGATTTCGTGAACAATTTCTGGCGGGGGCTTTGCAACCAGCCCGATTTGCTTGAGCGGACCTGGGCAAACCTGAAGGAAGTCATGGTCAAGGAGGGCGCGCTTGATCCGCTCACCAAGGAACTGATCTATATGGCCGTATCAGCGGTGAATGGCTGTTCCTACTGCGTTCATTCGCACACGGCGGCAGCCCGCGCCAAGGGCATGAGCCCTGCCCAGCATGAGGAATTGCTTGCGGTGATTGGCATGGCCATGACGACCAACGGGATCGTCACCGCGCTGCAAATTCCGGTGGACAAGGAATTTCTGGTTTAATGCACCGCCGCGTACATGATTTTTTCTTCGGTGGCTTCCAGCGGCGTGATTTCCTCGACAATGCGGCCCTGGCGGCACACCAGAATGCGGTCTGACAGGTTCATGATTTCCGGCAGATAGGACGAGATCACCACCACGGCCAGGCCTTCGTCGGCCAGCTTGTTGATGAACTGATGAATCTCGGCAATGGCGCCCACATCGACGCCACGCGTCGGTTCGTCAAAAATGACCAGGCGCGGCTTCTGGATGAGGGCCTTGCCGATCACCACCTTTTGCTGGTTGCCGCCTGAGAGCTCAATGACCCGCGCATTGTCGTTGATGGCTTTGACATTCAGGCGCTCCGACCATTCCGCCGAAAGTTCTCGCATCTCCTGGAAATTGATGACCGATGATTTCTCCAGCCCCGAGGCCAGAAGGCCGGAATAGAAATTCTCGGCAATCGACATGGTTTCAAAGAAACCTTCAAGCTTGCGGTCTTCGGTCACATAGATGATGCCGTCACGCACCGCTTCACTGGGCACCAGATAGCGGACCGGCTTTCCATCCAGCTCGATATCGCCGCCGCGCAGGAAATCGCGCTTGTAAATGCCCGCCACGATCTTGAAGGTCTCCGTGCGGCCCGAGCCGATAAGGCCGAAAACCCCGGTGATCTGCTTTTCAAAGATCGAGAAGGAATTGTTGCGCACGCTGTTGCCCATGGAAATATCCTGCACCGACAGGATTTTCCTGCCCAGCTTGCGGATTTGCGAGGCATTGCGCGTGGTATTGTAGATTTCATTGGACAGCGCGCGGCCCACCATGGCGCGCACCACCGTGTCGCGGTCAAACTTGGAAACGGGCCCCGTGGCCACCAGTTCGCCATCACGCAGGATGGTAATTCGGTCCGCCTGGGCCAGAGCTTCCTCCAGCGCGTGGGTGATGAAGATGATGGAAACGCCGGATTTCTTCAGGCGCTTCATCAGCGCGAAAAAATGGCGTTTTTCTTCAGGCGTGAGCGTGGCAGTCGGCTCGTCGAAAATAATCACTTCCGCCTTGTGGTGAACCGCGCGGGCAATTTCCACCATCTGCCGCTTCGCGGCGCCCAGGCTTGCGACAGTTGCCGTGGGATCAACCGTAAAGTTCAGCGATTGCAGAAACTGCTGGGCGGAAATGTAAATGCCGCGCAGGCGGTTGAGGAAATTTTCCTTGCCGAGATAGATGTTCTGGGCGACCGTCATGGAGGGAACAAGGCTGGTTTCCTGAAACACCATGGCAATTCCATCACTCAGCGCCTGGAATGGCGTAGCATAGTTCTTTTCCTCGCCACGATAGAGCATCTTGCCGGACGTGGCCTCGATGACACCCGCCATGATTTTCGTGAGGGTGGATTTGCCTGCGCCATTCTCGCCAAGCAGGGCGTGAATTTCGCCTTTTTCAAGGGAGAAATCGACATCGCGTAGCGCCGGAACACCCCGGTAATGCTTGGTTACGTTTTGCATCTCGATGAGGCTTGTCATCTCAGGCTTGCCCCACTTCCGGTGTCACTCTCAGAATGAGATTGCCGCCACGCGAGGTGGCGATGATCTCGCCATCATGCTCAATTGCGCTTGTAATTCCGTGCCGTGTGCCATTGGCGCGGCTGTGGTAGCTGGTGACGGGCATTAAATTGTTGTCGAGTTCGACAATCAGGCCGTAGGAACGCGACGGCGACCACGGCTTGTAAATGCCCATGGTTTTGACGCCGCCGTTTTGCAGGGGTTCGAGAAAGCTGCGGCTTGCCGAAAGCGAGGGCGCTATCCAGTAGCGGCTGTCAATTTCGCCGAGCATGGCATTGCGGTAATCCTCTTCCTGCAAAACAAATTCAATCAGCCGGTTGCGCGGGGCGAACAGGCAGAGAATGAACCCGCCGGAACTTTTCCTGGTGATGCGCGCCGGATAACCCGCAAGCTTTGCAAGAACAGGCTTTGGTGTTCCGCCTTCAATGGGGATCGAAACCAGCCGGTGCCGCCAGGCCTCCGATACAACCACCCGGCCATTCGGAGCGTCAATCACTAAGCCATAGGGAAAGGCGAGATTTTTGGCGAGGCAGTGGCGTTCACCGGAGTCGAGCGACACATGCCACAGGGAACCGCTGGAATTCTTCTGCATCAGATCGGCAGCCCATTCGCTTGGGCTATGCGTGTCCGACCCATTGCAAATGTAGAGGCCGTTCGCGCCATCAAAGGCCAGCGCGGTAGGGCAATTGAATCCATAGAGCGGAGCCATCTTGCTCTTGTGGAACACAATGCCGCCCGTGTTCAATCCAATAGCGATGGTATCTGAGGAATTTACGGCAAGCGCCATGACATCGGAATCAAATGAAGCAATGGGCTTGCCACTGTCTATTGCGAAGATTTCCCTGCCACTCGAGTAAATAAGCTTGCCCGCAACGGACACGATATTGTCCGGCTCCGCGCAGGATTTCACAATGCCTGCTTCATCCAGCGCCGTATTGGGCCGCAATGCGCCATCCATGGGCGGAATGGTGACGGCCTGGCCCCGGAAAAAATCGAGCAGGGGATCAAGAATCATGACGCGGTCCCCAATAGGAAACGGCCCCTGTCCATTTGGGATCAGCGCCAGGAATTTTGTAACGGCCAATGCGATTGTTCAGAATGCCGCCGACATAGAGATAGCCCTTGTGCTCCCGCATGGAGGTGACCATGGGATGGCTGGTTCCGGTCATGTCGCCCAGGGTTTCGACGATGCGGCCCGTTTCATCGAACTTCACCACGCCACCCGTGTTGATGTTGGGAAACAGCCATTCATCGGAAGGCAGCCGCCGCGTCATGCGTTTGCGGAAACCTGGGTTGCGCAGGGCAAGGTCAAAGCTCGGCGTGCGCATGCCGAGCCAGGCCATCCAATAGCTGCCGTCAGAGGCGCGGTTGATGTTGTCGGGATAGCCGGGCATGTCCCTGATCACGCATTCGGCGGTGCCTGCCTTCGGCCCTTCCAGCCAATAGCGATGGACGCGGCAGGCCCAGCTTTCGGCAAAGAAAAGCGACTTGCCGTCATGGGCCATGCACACGCCATTGGCATAGCGGTAATTTTCAAGCAGCGTTTTGGTTTCGCCTGTCTTGGGATCGTAAACCAACAAACGCCCTGTTGGCCTGCCTTCGATTGAGTCCAACGCCCAGTCATGGGCGTCATAGCGCGTGGTGGAATCGGTGAAATAAATCCGGCCGTCGGGCGCCACATCAAGGTCATTGGGATCACGCAGCCGCGCATCATCCACAATTGAGGTGAAAGAGCGCGTGGTCTCCGCCGAAAGCTGCTTTGCTTCGCCGGATTTTGAAATGGCATAAAGCCCCATGGCCCCCACGCAGGAGAGCAGGGTGCCCTCCCGGTCGAACGCCAGCCCCAGCGGAAACCCGCCCGTATGGGCGAAGACTTCGGATTTCTTGTAGTCAGGTGCGAAGAAGCGGATGATCTCGCCATGCCGCGTGCCGCAATAGAGGTGGTCATTGCGGTCGAGGATCACATCTTCCGGGCCTTCGAGTTCGCCGAGGCCGATATAATCGGTTTTGGAAATCCTGTTGTTGAGGGCATAGGGCGAGCCGGAGTCGGGCAGGGCCGATTGTGTCTCGCCCATGCGGTGATAGATGGGGGCCACATAAACTTCATCCAGAACCTTGTGGCGGTTTTTGAGCCAGCGGATGTCCAGCACGACTGCAGCGGCCAGCATGAGCCCCAGCACCATCTGGTTCGTGCCCGTGCCATAGCCCAGGCGGATAAGGCCATTGTTCATGACCAGCACGATAATGGCGCCCATGGCGCCCTTGGCAATGGAGCCGCGCCCACCACCCAGGCTATTGCCGCCAACCACCGCTGCCGTGAGGGCAAGGATCTCAAGATTGAGCCCGGTGCCGGGACCAGCACCACTGAGGCGGCAGGCAATCAGGAACCCCGCAATGCCGGAGCAGATGCCTGAAATAACATAGGACATGAAAACTGTTTCACGAACCCGGATGCCCGAGTTGTGGGCCGAACGGCGCGACCCGCCGACTGCCAGCATGTGAAGCCCGGGGCGCGAACGGGTGAGCGCAATATGGGCGAGGACTGCAATAACGATGGCGGCAATCACGCTGATGGAAAGGCCAAGAATGCGGCCATCGCCAATAAAATCCCAGGTTTCCGATGTGACCGACGAGGTTTGGATTTGCGCGGCGAAATTCACAACCAGAATATCATAGAGAGCCCGGCCGATGATGAAGGTAACCAGCGTCGTCAAAAAGGCCCGCAGCCGCATGTAGCCGATAAGATAGCCATTGATGGCGCCAAACGCCGCCCCCGTTGCCACGGCGGCGAGTAGTCCCACCCACGCGGGCAATTCAAAAATGAAGACGCTGGAAACCGCTGCGAACGTCGCAAGCGCAAAGATGGAGCCCACCGACAGGTCAATGCCGCCCGCCAGCATCACGATCGTAAGCCCAGTCACAACGATTGAAAATTCGCCAAGCTGTCGTGTGGATTCGACTAGCGCCGTGGGCTTGAAGAAACCTTGAATGGCCGTTCCGAATCCAACGACAGTTAGCACCAGCGCCAGAAATGGAATGGCATTATCCGTCCACCGCTTGGTGAGGATTTCGCCAATCACATGGTCGGGGACAAGATTATAGCGCCATCGCTGGAACTGCTCGCGAAACGTCATTCAGCTCTTCCAATTGAAAGAAGCGGCCGGGTGGTCCGGCCGCTCCTGTGTCGTATCTGCTTCACTTTGCAGCTTGCAGGGCTTTCACATCCCAGCAGGTATCAGCCTTCACATCAGCCTTCGTGTAGGCGCGCTCCAAGGTATAAAGATAGGTCTTGGATGTGCCGGCGGGCTGGCCGCTTTGCAGGAGGAACTTGATGATGGCGTTCATGTCGCCGGACTGCTTGTGCAGTTCGGTCATGACCACGGCGGTGAACTCGCCTGAGGCCAGCTTGTCGCAATCAACTTTTTCGCCGCCGCCCGTGGTGACAAGGGCGATCTTGCCTTCCTTGCCCGCATCGCGGATGGCCGCCGCGGTGCCTGAAGCATCGCCGTCCCAGAAATCGATGATGGCGCACATGTCAGGGTTCTGCTGCAGCATTGTGGTGGTCACGTTGCGGGCTGTCGTGGCATCCCAGTTTGAATCGGGCTTGGCCACCACTTTGAAGTCCGGGTATTTTTCCAGGACTTTCATGATGCCGGCATATTGATAAAGGCTCGAGGCGTTAACCTGGTCGCCTTGCACAAGGCCGATCTGCTTGGATGAATTCGCGCCGCAGGCCGTGACGGCGGCTTCCGCCTCAAGCTGGCCCAAGCGGTTCCAGTCGCTGCCGATGAAGGCATCAGCGGCAAAATTCGCCGGGTTATCGATCAGCACGACATATATCCCTGATTCCTGCGCCTTTTTGAACAGCTTCACATAGGAGTTGAGGTCTGGCGCATGAACCACAAGAACATCCGGCTTGGGATCGGCGGCAATCACGTCGGTGATGGCTTGCGCGCCAGCCTCAACGCTCCAGTTCGGATCGCGGGTTTCAAACACGCCGCCCCAGCCTTCGACTTCGCGCTTGAGATAGGCGGCCCAGCCTTGTGCAAGGTCAAAACCCATGGCCATTGGCACAAGAACCACGCGCTTGCCGGTCATGGCCTTGGAATAGGCCCCCGGACCCGGATCATCATCGGCGAATGCGGGTACGGCCAGTGTCAGCATTGAAACGCCGATCAGGCTTGCGCAGATATTCTTCCAGTTCATTTTCACTTCTCCTGTTGGTTGTTTTATCAAATGTCGCCCTGTTGGGCCGTTTGTTCATCGCGGGGGTTCAGCAGGCTATCAACGATGATGGCAATGAGCAGGATCGTTGACTTGATCAGGTTCTGGTAGATATTGGAAATGTCGAGGATCGTCATCGCATTGAGCATGATGCCAATGAGCAGGGCTCCCACAATAACATTTCGCATGCCGCCCCGCCCGCCATTCAGGCCAATGCCGCCGATGACCACGACGAGGATGATGTCATAGAGGATGGGCTGATTGACGATGCGGGTGTTGATGCTGAGCAGGCTGGCGGCCGTGAGCAGGCCCGCGGCAAGGGCCAGCAGCGCTGAAATGGCATAGCGCAGCATTACCATGGGGCGCACCGGAATGCCCATGTTGCGGGCGGCCATGTAATTGTCGCCCATGAAGTAAACATAGCGGCCCCATTTGGTGTAGCGCAGGAACAGGTAGGCCACGAAAGCCACGCCTCCGAAAATGAACACCTCTGAGGGAATGCCCAGCAAGCGCGCCCGGCCCACGGATTCCAGCCAGTGGCCGCTCGGCACCGGCACGGCATCCTGGGTAATCAGTTGCGAGCGGACATAGCCAAACACGAAAAGCCCGCTGGCCAGGGTCGCAAAAATCGGCGGCACATCGGCGTAGGCAATGAGATAGCCATTCACCAGGCCGATGAACAGCACGCCGCAAAATACCAGGGCAAGCGCTGCCCATCCCGCGGTTCCATCATTTAGCATTTGCAAATACCAGGCGGCAGACATGGCCATGATCGAAACGGCGGCGAGATCAATGCCGCGCCCGATGATGACGATGGCCATGCCGACGGCGAGAATGCCGAGTACCGAAACGCTGCGCACAATGGAAATAAGATTATTGGCTGCCAGAAAGCCGGGAAGCAGGAGCGCCGCCAATACAAACAGCAACACGGCCAGGGCCAAAACGATTTGCTCCTGACTCCATATCCGCCTGCTTGCCGCTTCAGACATCCGCTATGCCCATCTCCCAGAACCGGAAACGAGAATTGACTGGTTAAGAAGCATTGTCAAATAATTTTCAGATGTGCCTAAAAATGCGGCTTGTTGAAATTGTATTTTCATGCACTTATGGCCATTGAAAATGGGGAAATGCATGGCGGCTGTTTGGCTATGAGCAAATTGGAGCGTATCCAGACGCCGGGTTCTCTCCTGCCTGCCCATCGCCTCATTGCGCGGGATGAGCCGGCCCCAACGGTGATTGAACAGGCAGATGGCGCAAGTCCCATGCTGCTGATTGCCGATCATGCCGGCAACCTGGTGCCGCGTTCATTGCGACAGCTTGGCTTGCCGCAATCGGAGCTGGAGCGGCACATCGGTATCGATATTGGCATTCTGGGAGTTTGCCGCGAACTTTCCGGAATTCTCGGCGCCACGCTTATTCACCAGCGCTATTCACGGCTGGTGATCGATTGCAACCGCCATCCGCAATACGAAAGCGCCTTTGCCGCGGTGAGCGATCAAACACCGGTGCCCGGCAATGAAGGCCTGACCGTTGCCGATGCGGCGCGGCGCATTACTGAAATCTTCATGCCCTATCACGCCGCGATCAGCCGCGAGCTTGACCGGCGCGAGAACGCAAAACGCCCCACCGCCCTCATTGCCATGCATTCCTTCACCCCGCACCACAAGGTGCTGAAAGCGGCGCGGCCCTGGCCCGTCGCCGTCCTGTTCAACCGTGACACGCGCATTTCGGATCTTCTCATTCGTGGGTTACGCGATGAAGCAGGGCTGAACGTTGGCATAAATGAGCCTTACAAGGTTGATGATGAAAGCGATTATGCCGTGCCCGTGCATGGTGAGCAGCGCGGCGTTCCCGTTGTTGAAATAGAAATCCGGCAAGATTTGATCGCAACGGTTGAAGGCCAGAAGAAATGGGCGGCCTTGCTTGCGCCATTCCTGCGCCGCTCCGTTGATGGCGTGTTGGGTGGCCCATGACAGTCCGCAGCCGCATCGAGCAACACCTTGCCAAGCTCAGCAACGCCGAGCGCCAGATCGCCCGCCTCGTCATTGAAAAATATCCCATGAGCGCCTTGGGCGATATCAAGGATATCGCAAAGCTGGCCTCGGTGAGCCCACCCACCATCACGCGCTTCGTGCGGCGGCTGGGGTTTGAACGTTTCGTCGATTTTCAACGAGCCGTCCGCCTCGAGGTTCAGGATACAGAGGCCTCGCCGCTTGCCCTGTTGAAGCGCCACCGGGCGCTGCCTGCCAGCAAGCTTTCGCGTGATGCCGCCCTGTTCGCCGACATGTCGAACTCACTCGACCAGTTGAATGCGCCTGCCTTGCGCAGTGCCCTGGACCGGGCGGCATCGCTGCTGGCCGACAAGCGCCGCCGCGTTTCGCTCCTCGGCGGGCGCTGGAGTTCTGTTGCAGCCCAGTATTTTGCTTTCCAGCTCAATAGCTTGCGCGGCGAGGTTCATGTCATTTCTCCACAAGCCTCAGGCGTGGCGGCCGATCGCATTGCCGATTTTGGCAAGAAGGACGTGCTGGTGGTTTATGATTTTCGCCGCTACCAGGCAGACACGCTGGGCTTTGCCGCCGCTTCGGCAAAGCGCGGCGCGCGCATTGTGCTGTTCACCGATCCAGGCCTTTCACCCATTTGCAATGTGGCGGATGTAATCATCCCGGTTGCCGTGGCCACCACCTCGCCGCTTGAAACGCTGGTTCCCGCCATCGCCGCAACAGATGCCCTGCTTGCGCGAACTCGTTGGGCAACTCGATGAAACCGCCGGCAAGCGCATGGTGATGCTTGAGCAGCTCCCGAAGTGCCGCGAGCAGCCGCGCCAAAATCAAGGAGGAGGTGCCATGAGCTCATCACCGCTGGCAATGCTTGCGTTGCCGGATCTTTCGGGCATTTTCCGGGGCAAAAGCTTTGGCCACCACCGCTGTGCTATTGCCATGAAAGAAGGCCTGGTTTGGCCACCCGCCAATATCATGATTTCGCCGCTTGGTTCGCATCCTCCTGACAGCCCGTTTGGCCCCATGGGCGAAATCAGGCTGCGGGCGGTTGAGGAGAGTCACTTCCGCCTTCCCAAAGGCCCTTCCACCCCGGAAATGGATGTGTTCCTTGCGGATATCTATGACATTGCCGGCCAGCCCTGGGCGGCTTGCCCACGCGCCGCCCTCAAAAATGCCATTGCCGCATTGAAGGCCGAAACCGGCCTGACCATGAAAATGGCATTTGAACATGAATTCACGCTTATCGGCGGGGATTTCGGAGGCGAACCGTCATTTTCGCTGTCCTCCATCAGGCGCATCGGTTCGCTTGCGGCGGAAATTGATGAAGCCCTCCATGCCGCCGGCATGCCGCTGGAGCAGATTGTGCCTGAGTATGGTGACGCACAGTATGAAATTGCCGCAACGCCCAAGGACCCGCTGCGCGCCTGTGATGAAGCAGTCATTTCGCGCGAGATCATCAGGGACGCAGCGCGCCGCGCCGGCACCCACGCCAGCTTTGTGCCCAAGCCTTCACCGCTTGTGCCGGGCAACGGCATTCATGGCCACTTCAGCCTCTGGCAGGGCAAAGATCCGGTGATGGCCGCCGATGGCTGGCTGACCCGGCTCGGAGGCGCGTTCGCCGCCGGCATCCTGCATCATGCGGAAGCTCTCATGCTTTTCACCGTTGGTTCAACCAATTCGTTTCTGCGCATCGGGCCTCATAACTGGGTGGGCGCCTATACCTGCGTCGGCACACGAAACCGCGAGGCCATGGTGCGCTTCTGCCCGCGCAGCGATGCCCCGCAGGGCGCCTTGCCCAACGCCTCACTCGAGTTTCGCGTGTTTGACGCAACCGCCAATATCTATCTCGGCGTGGCAGCCCTTATCTGGGCAGGCCTGGATGGCATACGCAAGAATCTTGCAGCACCGCCTGATGTCCCCGCCGATCCCGATACGCTCGGTGCCGGTGACCGCAAGCGGATGAACATAAGAGTGCTCCCTAAAAACCTTGAAACAGCAATCAAGGCTGCTGAAAGCGACAAGGAGCTGATTTCCCGCTTTCCGCCGCTTCTCATTTCTGCCTTGCTGAGCGTGCGCAGGGATGATGTACGGACGGGTGCAAATGTTGATGCCGCTGATCTCGCCCGATCCTTGGCAAAAGTTTATTGAAATTCAAATTTATGAAAAGGTGAACCTATGACGCTTGTTTCCATCGATGCTCCAAAAGGCGCTTACCGCGAACGCGCCATCGAGCCCAAACGCACCGCACTTCTATCTATCGACATGCAGAATGCGGAATATTCGCCGGAACTTTTGGCGGCAGCGCGAAAGCCGGGGTCTGCGACAGCCCACATGCTGCATCTCTATGAAACAATCGAGAACCAGCTTATTCCGAACCAGCAGAAGCTGCAGGCCGCCGCCAGAAAGGCCGGCATCGAGGTGATCTACACAACGATTGAAAGCCTGACGAAGGATGGTCGTGACCGCAGCCTTGATCACAAGATTTCGCGGCTGCATTTTCCCAAGGGTTCCCATGAAGCAAAGATCATTCCTGCGGTTGGCCCCGTGGGCGATGAAATCCACATCCCAAAAACCTCGTCGGGCATTTTCAATTCCACCAACATCGAATATGTCCTGCGCAATCTCGGCATCGAGTATCTGGTGATCTACGGCATCATGACGGACCAGTGCGTTGAATGCGCCATCCGGGACGCGGCGGACCGCGGCTTCCTCGTAACCCAGGTCGAAGATGCCTGCACCGCCGAAGATCCCAAGCGCCACGCAACATCGCTTGAGGCCATGCGCGGGCACTATTGCCGCACCCGCACCACCGCGCAAATGATTGAAGAGATTGCTTCTCTTGCCAAATAAATACCATCCGCCTCGCGGAAAACGCTATCTAGTGAATAGCCGATAGTTTTGTTTTCTCCCGGAGCAAAG
>CAVWAY010000005.1:0-124510 GCA_963753025.1 uncultured Alphaproteobacteria bacterium
TGCCTCCACATGCAGGGCCACGCGCGGCAAGTCGCGCATGATCCGGTCCATCCAGTCTGGCAGCAGATTACCCGAAAGACTGACGGTTGACGCGATGCGGAGTGAGCCTTCATGCCGGTCCAGGGCGCCAAGCTCCTGGCGAGCGCGGCCCCCAGGAAGCTTTGATCGAATGGGCATGTTCCTCAAAGCGCCGTCCCGCCGCGGTCGGACTGGCGCCGGCTCTGCCTCGCACAAACAGTTTCGAGCCCACAGTGGCTTCCAATGTCTTGATGCGGTTGCTGACCGTGGATTGCGTGATGCCGAGTTTTTCCGCCGTTAAGTGGAAACTCCGGCTTTCAATCAGGTCCAAAAAGGTCTCAATACCGTCGAGATGCATTCAATCGATAATATCGATCAATAATCTAAATTCAATCTGATTTATTAATTGAATTTTGAGGCTTAAGTTTAGGCCATCAAGCTGGAGAAATGCGCATGTTCATCGTTGATTGCGACTGCCACAACTACTGGCTCAGCGCGAAAGTCCTCGAGCCTTACCTGCCGGGCATACTGTGGAAAGACATGTTCATTCATGGTGAGCGCACCGGTCCTGAGGGCGCGTTTCCGCACGGTCACCGGCCATGGTTCCATCCCCATGGTTTCTCCCGGAAGGATGTCAGGCCCCTCAGCGAAGACGACAACTACACCATCATGAAGGAAAAGCATCTCGATCCGAACAAGATCGACATCGCCATCCTGACCGGCGATGAGCCTATGGAAGCCTCGACTCTGGCCAACCCCTATTATGCCAGTGCCCTGGTCAGTGCCTACAACGATTATCAGATTGATTATTGGCTTCCCGAGGACAGCCGGTTCGTCGGCTCCCTGGTGATTGCCCCGCAGGATCCAAATCTTGCCGCAAAGGAAATACGCCGTCTCGGCCACCATCCCCGCATGGCGCAGGTCCTGGCTGGCTTCGCAAGGGTCACAGCGCCCCTATGGCGATCCCTTCTATCACCCGATCTATGAGGCATGCGCCGAAGTCGGACTGCCCTTCGCCATTCACCTCGGCGGGCATGGTGGCCTCAACTGGAATGCCATCGCGCCAGCACCGACCACGTTCTTCTGGGAGACCCACGCCATCCTCCATATGGCGGCGATGAGCCATGTCGCCAGCATGATCGCCCATGGCGTTTTTGAGAAATGGCCAAATTTGCTCTTTGTCGTCATCGAATGCGGCGTTGCCCCTGGGTTCCATCGGTGCTTTGGCGCCTGGAACAGGATTACAAGGCGCTGCGGAAGGAAACGCCCTGGCTCAAGATGCTTCCCTCCGAATACTTCCGCCGCAATATCCGCTTCTCGACGCAGCCGCTTGAGAGAACCCGATAATCTCCAGCACCTATGGTCGATTCTGGAAGCCATGGATGGCGAGAACACCTTGCTGTTTGCCTCCGATTATCCCCATTGGGACTACGACGATCTGAAGTCATTGCACTTGCCGCCGGAATGGAAGCCAAAAATTCTCGGCCAGAACGCCCTTGAGGTTTACAAGCGTATTACTGCTCCCGCCAAAACCAGGCGGCTTGAGGACAGCATGGCGGAGAAATTTTCGTATGCCGTGCTGATGAAATTGCCGCAGGCATTCCGCGGATCGTGAAAATACGCGGCCTTGCCGTGGGACTCTTCAGAATTGGCAATAACATTCACGCCATGCTGAACGTATGCCCGCATCGCGGGGCACCGCTTTGCGAAGGCCCCCAATGCGGCACAACAACTCTCGATGATACCGGAGCAATCCTCCATCACCGCGAGAATGAAATTGTCCGCTGCGCGCCTGGCATGGCTGGGAGTTCGATATTGTGACGGGGAAGTCACTGGTTGATCGAAAGGTTTCAGCGCGGGTTTTTCCCGTCACCGTGGATGCAGGAAATGTCTATGTGAGTGTCTGATCCACGGCTTTTCTATGGATGGACCTTTCGAGAAGACAGAATTTCTGAGACAGTGTCTCTGCGGAGCCCGGGTTTCACCTGAGCCCAGTTGCCTCAAACTCTCCGCGCTGCTGCGAAGTGGCGGGTTTTGTGGTGGTGAATTCTCGGTTCAGGGTTGTGAGCCCGTCTTGATGGCAAACCAGGTTCTCATCCGCTCTTTCTCAACAACTGCGCTCACCGATTTCTGGGTCCAGAGCCGCTTCTTCAGTTCGTCATCGGGGTAGACCGCGGGGTCGGCGAGAATGGCGGGATCGACAAACCTGTTGGCTGCCAAATTGGGATTTCCGTAATGGGTGTAATTCGTGCACTTGGCGATGACCTCGGGCTCCATCATGTAGTTGATGAACTTGTGGGCATTGTCGACGTGCTTGGCGCCGGCTGGAATGCACCAGAGATCAAACCAGGTGGGCGAGCCGGTCTTGGGAACATGATAGGAGAGATTGATTTGGATCCCAGCCTCCGCGGCGCGGGCATTGGCGGTGGCATAGTCGCCTGACCACGTATTCGCGACACATAATTGCTTGCTGGGAATGGCATTCAGGAAGTTGGAGGCATCGAAGGCCCGGATATATTGACTGACGGGGGCAAAGGCCTTGACCACCGCATCAAAATCCTTGGGATCCGTGGTGTTTGGATCAAGTCCCAGATAGGCCAGCGCCATGGGAATCACGTCGCCCGGGCTTTCCAGGATGGAAATGCCGCAATCGGCGAGCCTGGCGGCATTTTCCGGCTTAAAGAGGATGTCGAGGGTGGTGAAGTCAGCATCCGGGATTCGTTCCTTGACCATACCCACATTGAACGTCAGGCCCACGGTGCCCCACATGTAGGGAACACCATATTTGTTTCCGGGATCCCAGCCTTCAACGGTTTTCAGGCTGACGGGATCAAGATTGCCGAATTGGTCAGTTTCGAGCGGCCGAGTGGCTGATAGACCTTTGCTTCGATGAAGCGCTCGAGAGTGGCCCCCGCCTGCATTACTACATCGAAATCCGACCCACTGGACAGCATCTTGGCTTCCATGGCCTCGGTTGAAGTCATAGAGGTCATAGGTGACCTGAATGCCGGTGGCCGATTGAAAGTCCTCAATGGTTGTCTCGCCGATATAGTCGGTCCAGTTAAAGACGTTGAGGACGGCTTCTTCCTGGGCGTGAGCCCGGCCTATGTAGGGCATGGCCAGAGCGGCACCCGCGACATCAGGCTTAACGATGATCTGCGCGTAAGTTTCATTTTTAGTTTCCTCTTGCGGGCGACCGAGTGGTCTGCTGACCAAAGCACCACTCCAAGTGGAAGTCCTTTTGGAATATCCTCTTCCTGACGATAAAAACATACATTCATTGCTTAAGAAGTGAAATTCCTCTGTGCTCCAGAGTCCGGCCCAAGTGAAGGGTATGGTTACGGCCCGCGCCTCAACTTCGAATGTCAGGAGCCAATCTAACGTCCAAGGACGTTACAGATTTAGCAGCAAATCATGCTACAAAGTGCCATACTAATCCTGCGTTAACTTATTAATATCGCTAGGGAAAAGGGAATGGTGCGGTCGAGAGGAACTTGAGCCTGAATTCACTCATTGAAAATGGACCTCAAGTTCGTAGTGCATTTTTATACTTTTTTTGCTTGTCCTTCTTAACATTCTTAATCACTCCCGTTAGCCACTCCCTCAAACCGTTAGTGGTTTGGAATGGATAATTTTGAACCCCAATCTGTTTCGCGCTCTTCGCATGAAAAAACGGTATTTCGTTTTATGCCATCATACCCAAATTCTTGTTGAGCTCCAACTGCCAGAGCAGCGATCCAGTCGATCACGATCTGGACATCTCTCTCCAAATGAGGGGAACCAATCTTCAGCCCAGTTATCTGGCCATGCATTAGCTTATTTCGTATCAGCCGAATACGCTCCATTTCGTTCGCACGCTTTACGTAGGTCTGACCTAAGAGTTCTGCGATGGATGTGCAGCCAAGCGTGTCAATTGAACTGCGAAAGACTTCAGGAGAGATGTCATATCGCTCCGCAAGAACAACTATAATGTCATCAATGTCGTGTTCATTGAAGTCTGGATGTTGAAACACCAAAAAGCAGAATAGTCTCCTCAACTGCTTCTCATACTTAATCCAAGACAACAGCAAGGCATCCACACGACGTGTTTCTGCCTGCGATTGCCACACGGCCAGGACTGTCTCAAACTCCTTTGAGAGAGCACTGGAATGTCCAACTTACGCATGAATCAGATCATGCTAACCAATCAGCCGGACTGGCAATGACAATTATACAAGCCTCGGAGAAGTAATGTGTTCCTATCTCTCCTAGATAACTGCGCTTAGCAAAACTCTTCCACTACATCAGGCCATGATCAGGAACAGTAACGTTCGTTACCGTTGTGGAATTCCGTTGCCGTTACCTTTCCTCGTGTCTATGTATGTCTCACAAAGAAAGTTGAGGCATCATCGCACTGACTCCAGCACAAAAACAAAAGCTGTATCGACAGCGGCAGAAACTCCAAGGCTGGCGCCCCGGTTGTTGTCCCGACGCTCCCTCTCAGTTTGAATTTGCCCAACAAGGGATTTTCGGATTTCATCCTTGCGAGCCAAGATCGCAAAGACTAAATTGGATGGGTTTTGGAAGAGATTGGAAATAACAACCCCTCGTTTCTCTTGGGTGGAATAGTTGAGAAAGAATGGGAAATAGAGCGCACGTGTCAATGCATTCAGGCGCTCTCAACAAGTCTCAGAACACTGACGGCCATGCTTAGTGAGTTTAGGCGGATGCAAATTGAAAAAGAGATTGTGCGCGTAAAGCAGCATGACCTACGCAAGCCAAACAATAAGACTTCGGCAATTGCTCACTTAGTTCAACTTGAAATGGCAAAAGTGCGCCTGGCCAAAAAGTTTCGTCTGACACTCTCGGAGTTCGGAGTTCCAGACGGATAACCAAAGCGCTTAGGCCCTCACCACAACAAATGTCCACCGGTTAAATACGGGATTTTCAGACAATGAACCCGAACGAGAGCGGCTGACTTCAACAAACCCAACACAATAGGAATTTGAAGATGACTACGACAACATTCGAGCAGTTTGTTATGAACGATCCGGCAATGAGCAAAATCTGGGAAGAAGAAGTTTGCTATTTTCTGGGTGGACTGGAGGAACTTGGTAATCATTTTTCCGGCGCCCCTAGTAACGATATTGAGGGTTACGAACAAGCGACAGAGCTTCTGTTGCGCTCCGCAGATTTGCTCAGTTCACTTCTCAATAAGTTCAGCGCCTTTACGCAAAATTGGCGCATTTCTGAAATCAATTTGACCGATTCTTCCAACCCAAAGGGAGATCACCAACTGGTGGCGGAACGTGCAAAATGTGAAAAAATGCTCGAAGAACTGGCGAAACCTCTGAAACTCGAATTCGATAATCTGCCGTGGCTTGCAGAAAATTCTGTCGTGGTCTTTTTAAGTAAGCTCGACGCTAAAACGAAACGCGCCAAGGCCAAAGCAGATGAAGCTGCTAAGACGACATTGCTTTTGCACAACAGCCCTAATCTTCATTAATAGCCGACATCGAAATACAATTTAGCAGAGGCGTCTTGGAGAAGGTCGGGGCTGAAACCCCGCCCTTCTCAATTGAAGATATATGCGACAAAATTCAAGGACATAAATGCCTAGCTAAAGCACTGAATAAATACATTAAACCACGTTTTACTCGCTATAAGATAAGCTTATAAATCAATACAGTGTCGGAAAACTTAATTATGGTCGCGAATGAGAAGTCGCTCACAAATACAAAATCTTCGCGCTTGCTCACTCGGCAAGATGCGGCCGCTTACTGCGCTGTATCTGTGACAACATTTGATAGCATCTGTCCGATCATTCCTTTTGCTTTGGTAAAAGGCCGGCCACGTCTCAATAGGTTTGACAAGGATGACATCGACCAATGGATCAAAGAATTGAAGGGTTTGAATGACAACCTCAAGAGTTCCACCGAGAGTATTCTGGACAGGCTCGACCAATGACCAAATTTCGTGTTAGGGGTCTTAAGAAATACTTTGAGCCCAAGACGGGCAAAATCTACATCTATCACCGCAAAACAAACAGACGCATTCTTGCGCAAGAGGGTTCGGCCGAATTTTTCATTGAGATTTCTTCTGCAAATGAAGCAGTGAAGTCACCACGCTCTGCAAAGCCAGGCTCATTGAAGCTGATCATCGCAGACTACCGCAGTTCACACGAGTTCGTGGGGCTGCGCGTTTCAACGAAGAAGGAGTATGATCGCATACTAAGCCATCTCAGCATAATTGATGAACTTGTCATGGCAGAAGTTGGTGCTCCCGACATTGTGAGGATCAGAGACAGCATAAACAAAAAACGAAACAGATCATTCGCCAACAAAGTATTGGCTGTTCTGTCCATCTTATTTTCCTACGCAATAGAACGGGGCTATGCAAACTCTAACCCAGTCAAGCTGGTAAAGAAGATCCGCAGGCGTGGCGGTTCTAGATTGGTCAATCGACGATGGAGCCGTGTTGAGCTCGAAGATGTCATTGCACGTGCACCCCCACATATTGCATTGCCAATGGTAATAAGCAGGTGGACTGCATTACGCGAGAGTGATGTGCTGCGCTTGAAGAAGTCTTCTTATGATGGTGAAGTCATTCGGTGTGAGACGGCTAAACGTAGTGTGTGGGTGACAATTCCTGCCGCCGAGCCTCTGAGGAAAGCATTGGACAATCGCCCTCTGCATAAGATGGCAACGATTTGCGCCAATTCACGCGGCCAGTCATGGACAGAGGACGGTTTCAAGACGAGCTTCTTCAAACTCATTAGGAAACTGGAACTAGAGGGTGTTGTGGCTAAAGGACTCACCTTTCATGGGTTACGTCACACCGTGGCAACCGAGTTGCGCGAGCTGGGATTTGATAATCGGACAATCGCTGACATGCTTGGCCAGAAAAGCGAGGCAATGGCTGCTCACTATAGCCGCGATGCCGACCTCCAGGACAAACTGAAACCGGCGATCGAACAGATGGAAGTTGCAGATGAAACGCGAACAAAAGTGTCTAGAAAAATTGTAAAAATTGTCTAGACGCTTTCTGAGGAACAGATGTGAACGATGCCAAGATATTGATTTGTCTAAAGGAAGACTGGTAGCGAGAGAGGGACTTGAACCCCCGACCCCAGGATTATGATTCCCGTGCTCTAACCAACTGAGCTACCTCGCCAAATCTGCGTCGGCTTATAGGAAGTTATCCCCCTGGAAGTCAAGTTGCGTGGTCTTGCGTTTCGTCCGCGGGGCCGGGATCGCCCTGAACGAAGGTCCGCCACAGGGAAATCCAGGCAAAATAGAGCGACGCGGCAATCCAGACCCAGAGTTCGATTTTGTAGATGGCGTCCGTTGGCCCCTTGTCCTTGCTGCTGATCACCAGCGAAAGCGTCATGGCCGCCCACAGGACGGTCATTGGAATTGTGATGTTGCGCCAATGGGTCACGCGCAAGGGATGCACGAATTTGACCGGAATGAAGGTGAGAATTGAAAGAATGATGATGGTAAGGCCATTGACCAGCCAGCCCGTGTCGAGAACATAGAAGTAAAGCACCACCACGTTCCAGATCGCCGGAAAGCCCACGAAGTAATAGTCCTCGGACTTCATGCCGACATTGGCAAAGGTATAGCACGACACCGCCATGATGGTGGCGGCCGCCACCAGGCTCCAGGTGCTGCCGGCAAAAATCCAGTCGAGCGGCACCATGTTGAACCAGTAGACCATGACGGCCGGCACCGCCACATAGGTGAAATAATCGATGACGTAGTCAAGCGAGGCGCCGTCAAAATTGGGCGTGTATTCGCGCACCCGCGCCCTGCGGGCCAGCGAGCCATCGATGCCATCGACAAAAAGCGCCAGGCCCAGCCACATGAAAGCGGCAACCGCATCGCCCTTCAGCACCGCCACCAGCGCCAGGAAGCCCGCAACGATTCCACAGGTTGTAAAAGCATGCACCGCCCAGGCGATGCCCTTCTTCACTTCAAGATCAATGTTGGGCTTTTTGATTATCCGCTTGGCCACGAAACAGCTTCTCCCGCTCATTGAAACTATAGGGGGGTGCCCAGTCGGGGGCAAGGAGCCTATGCGGACCTGGTGTATTGCCAGACAAAGGCCGGCGGCACATTGTTTAACACACCACCCGCACATTGTCCGGCCAGTCCCGCCTCCGCCGCCACCGCTTTCGGCACGGGCGAGGCTTTGAAATAACTGAACTGGACAAATGTGCCTCCGGGTTCAAGCACGGCGGCCACCGCCATGGCAATTTGCCGGCACTCCGCGGGTTTCATGCTGCGCAAGGGAATGCCGGAGATGATCTTTTTTACCGAAGCCTGCCCAAGCGACTTGAGAAGCTGCGGCAGATCCTGTGCCGGCCCTTCGACAATGCGCAGGTTTGGAAATTCAAGCTTCAGGAATTTTACGAATTCCTTGTTGAACTCCACCAAAATCAGGTTCGCGGGTTCAACGCCTTGCGCCAGAAGCTCCCGCGTAAATGCGCCGGTTCCCGGTCCCAGTTCCACAATGATCTCGGAGGGCTGCGGCGCAAGTTTCGAAACCATGAGTTTCGCCAGTTGCCGGCCGCTTGGCGCCACGCCGCCGGTGCTGAAGGGATTGCGCAGATACTGCTTCAGGAAAAAAAGCTTTGAGCGCCTGCTGGCCTTGGCCGAGGATTTCAGGGGCTGGATCATCCGTTCACATAATCCTGGGCCGCGGCAGATGCAATAAAGCCGCCGCCCAGAACGCGTGCCCCCGGCCCCTGCCCGTCATACAAAACGCAAGCCTGCCCCGGCGAGACGCCATACTCGCCGTCAATGATTGTCACGATTGAACCATCGGGGCCCTTGCGCAGCGCCGCTTCGACCGGCGGGCGCGTTGACCTGATCTTCGCAAAAACCGGCTGGGCCTTTTCATTCAGCACCTTCTGCCCCAGCCAGTTGAGATTGGCCAAACGGATGTCGCTCTGCTTCAGGGCTTCCCGCGGGCCAACCACTACTTGTTTCGTAGCGGCATCCACCTTCACCACATAGAGCGGCTCCGCCTCCGCGATCCCAAGGCCGCGCCGCTGGCCTATCGTATAATGAATGATGCCGTCATGGCGGCCGAGCACCCGCCCGTCTATGTGCAGAATGTCTCCAGGCTCCGCCGCATCGGGCCGCAACCGCAAAATCACGTCGGCATAGCGCCCCTGCGGCACAAAGCAGATGTCCTGGCTGTCCGGCTTGTCCGCCACCACCAGCCCGAGTTCAGCCGCAATGCGCCGCGTTTCGGCCTTGGGCAGTGCGCCCAGGGGAAAGCGCAGAAAATCAACCTGCTCCTGCGTCGTGGCAAACAGGAAATAACTCTGGTCGCGCGCCATGTCGGTGGGCGTGAAGAGATCACGATGCCCCGAGCCATCGCCCCGCGCCCGGCTCTCTATATAATGCCCGGTCACCAGCGCTGCCGCGTCCAGATCCCTCGCCCGCTGCAGCAGGTCGGCGAATTTAACGGTCTGGTTACACTTCACGCAAGGAATGGGCGTTTCGCCGGCCAGATAGCCCGAAACGAAATCATTGATGACCGCATCCCTGAACCGGCTTTCAAAATCGAGCACATAGTGGGGAATATCAAACGCCGCCGCCACCCGCCGCGCGTCATGAATATCCTGGCCAGCACAGCAGGCCCCCTTCCGGCGCAGCGCCTCCCCATGGTCATAAAGCTGCAAGGTGATGCCAACCACGTCATAACCTGCAACTTTCAGCATGACGGCCACAACCGAGGAATCCACCCCTCCCGACATGGCCACCACAACCCGGTGATTCCCGGGGTTTCCCCCAAGGCCCATGGCCGCGTGAACGGCGTCAAGAACGGCATTATCCAGCTTCATCGGGCCTAGATGGGCGCAAATCCGCCAAAACGCAATAATCCCGGCAATTCTGTCCTGATTTGAAGCATCTGGCGCCGGGAATTTGCGATTTGTTCATAAGCGTTTAGCTCATTCTTAAGCCACCTGTCATAGCTTGGGCTCTCTAAAGTACCTGCGTTTTAGGTTTGTGAGTTTCAGTATGAACGGTCAGTTGCGTCCACGGGTTAATTACGTCATCGGTCCCGATGGCAGCCCCCTTACAATTACCGATTTGCCCGCACCCGGCAGTCATCGTTGGGTCATCCGCCGCAAGGCGGAAGTGGTAGCGGCTGTGCGGGGTGGTCTGCTGAGTTTGGAAGAGGCCTGTGACCGTTACGTTCTTACGGTTGAAGAGTATCTGGGCTGGCAGAGGTCGATTGACCGCCATGGTTTGGCAGGCCTTCGCACCACGAAGATTCAGAAATACCGCCAATAGGTCTGTTGCGTGATGAGTAACCGGGCTGGAAACGAAAGTTTCCGGCCCTTTTCATTTTTGGGGCCACCCGCCATATTGCCGGTTAATTTTGCTCTCAAGAAAGCTTGTTCGATGCACCTCCCGGATTTTCTCATCGGTGCCTTTGTCTATCTCGCCGCCGCCGTGGTTGCCGCACCCATTGCCTCGCGCCTCGGCCTCGGTTCCGTGCTTGGCTATCTCGCCGCCGGCATCCTGATTGGCCCCGCCGTTCTCGGCCTCGTCGGCACCGAGGGCCAGGACGTGATGCATTTCGCCGAGTTCGGCGTCATCATGATGCTGTTTGTGGTTGGGCTTGAATTGCAGCCGTCAAAACTTTGGTCTCTCCGCAAACCCATCCTCGGGCTGGGCGGTTTGCAGGTCATGGGCACCTCGGCGTCAATCGCCCTTGCTGCCTATTTCCTCGGCCTCGACTGGAAGGCGGCGGTTGCCGCAGGCCTCATCCTCGCCATGTCATCAACCGCGATCGTCATCCAAAGCCTGAAGGAGCGCGGCCAGCTCAAGACCTTTGCCGGCCAATCCTCATTCTCGGTCCTGCTCTTCCAGGATATCGCTATAATTCCCATGCTGGCACTCCTGCCTTTGCTGGCGGTTCAGCAATCCACGGCTCACGAAAGTGCCAGCCTCATCGCCGAGCTTCCCGCCTGGGCCCAAACCCTCAGCGTACTCGCCGCCGTTGCGGCAATTGTGTTGGCCGGCCGCTATCTCATGCGGCCGCTGTTCCGCTTTGTCGCCCAATCCGGCATCCGTGAAATTTTTGTGGCCTTTGCCCTACTGATTGTTGTCGGCATCACCCTGATGATGCAGTTCGTGGGCCTGTCGGCCGCCCTCGGAACCTTTCTCGCGGGCGTGGTTCTGGCCGAAAGCGAATACCGCCACGAACTTGAGATGGATCTCGACCCCTTCAAGGGCCTTTTGCTGGCGGTCTTCTTTATGGCGGTGGGAGCCGGCATTGACTTCAACCTGCTCTTGGCCAATCCCCTGCAAATTGTCGGCCTAGTCCTGGGCTTTGTTATCCTCAAGCTCGTGGTCCTCTATGTCATCGCCCGCGTCTTCCGCATGAAAGGCCCCGACAGCGCCCATTTTGCTTTCTCGCTGGCGCAAGGCGGCGAGTTCGCCTTTGTGCTGATTTCATTTTGCCTGGGCCTTGGGCTTCTCATCGCCAACCAGGCCGCCGTGCTCGTGGCGATTGTCGCGATTTCCATGGCCCTTGCGCCGCTTCTCTTCATCGCCAATGAAAATTTCATCCAGCCGCTCTTTGCCCGCGGCGGACAGATCAGGGACGCCGACGTGATTGACGAAACCGCCAGGATCATCATTGCGGGCCACGGCCGCTTTGGCATGACCGTCGGCCGCATGCTGCAAGGCAAGGGTTACAGAACCGTGGTCCTTGACCACGATGCGGAACAAATCGATGTGCTCCGCAGGTTTGGCTTCAAGCTGTTCTATGGTGACGCATCCCGGGTGGACCTGCTGGAGGCCGCGGGGGCGCGTACCGCCGAAGTTCTGGTCATAGCGGTTGATGGGCGCGACAAGATTTCGGAAATCATTGCCGCCGCCAAGAAGCATTTCCCTCACTTGCGGATTTTTTCACGGGCCTTCGACCGCGTCCACGCCTATGAGATTCTCAACGCTGGCGTCGAGGACGTGTATCGCGAAGTCTTTGCGTCATCGCTGGATATGGGTGAACAGGTGCTGGTGGCCCTGGGGCAAAACCCGTCTGAGGCCCGCCGCGCCGCCAAGGCTTTCAAGAGCTTCGATGAAAAAGTCATTCGTGAACAGGCCCGCCATGCCGGCGACAACGAAAAGATGGTCGACATCGTCCGTGCCAGCCGCGCCGAACTTTCCCGTATTTTGGCCGGCGACCGCAACCTGTCACCCCTTGCAGACGATGAGACCCCGGACGACAATTATGAAAAAAGTTAGATTTCAATGAATACAACCCTTGCATTAAAGCAGCTATGGCTTGGCGAACTTCCGTTGCAGGAAGCCTTCTGGCGCTGGTTGATAACCTATGATCTCATTCTGAACCTTGTTGCCACCATGGCTGCCCTCACGCTCGTTCTCGCCGAAGCGCCCATTATTCTGGCGGCTGTCGTTCACTTCCTTCCCCTGCCCTACTCCCTCTTTGCCGCCACAGGCACATGGCGGAGCGCGGATCGCTACGAAGGCGATCCGTTTCATGCAACAGCGGCAAAAGCCATAATCGTCATTTGGGTTGTGTTTTTGCTGTTTCTCTAGCTGTCTCACTTGCCGCTGGTAAGAGCCTGCGATAAACAGGCTGTCCATGCCCCAGTCCCTCCACGACATCAAAATCGATCCGCGCAATGCGGATATCCTCATCTCCATCAACGGCACGCTCTATCCCCGCGAAAAGGCGATGGTTTCCGTATTCGACTCCGGCTTCATTCTCGGCGACGGCGTGTGGGAGGGCCTGCGGCTGGTCGATGGCGGCGTGCCATTTCTCTATGCCCATGTTGAACGGCTCTATGAAGGCGCCAAGGCCATCTTCATGGATGTGGGCATTACACCGGAGGAACTGGTGAAGCGTCTGTTCGCCTGTATCGATGCCAACAAGATGCACGATGGCGTGCACATCCGCCTGATGGTGACGCGCGGCGTCAAGGCAACGCCCTACCAGGATCCGCGCGTGACGATTTCGCCGGCAACGATTGTCATCATCCCCGAATACAAAAACCCCAAGCCCGGAAAAATTCGAACGCGGCATGACCCTGCACACGGTGAATGTGCGGCGCGGCGCACCCGATGTGCAGGATCAGAAGCTCAACTCGCATTCAAAACTCAATTGCATCACCGCCTGCGTCCAGGCCATGAACGCCGGGGCCGACGAAGCCTTGATGCTCGATCCCCAGGGTTTTGTCGCCACCTGCAACTCCACCCACTTCTTCATCGTGAGGCGCGGCGAAGTCTGGACTTCCTCCGGGCAATACTGCATCCCGGGCATTACCCGCGGCAACATGATCCGCCTCTGCAAGGACAATGGCATTCCCGGTTTTCGAAAAACAGTTCTCGCTTTATGATGTCTATGGCGCCGACGAAGCCTTCGTCACCGGAACCTTCGCCGGCCTCATCCCGGTGCGCGAGATTGACGGCCGCCCCGTAAGGCACCCCATGTCAACTGAGGACTGGAAAGGCGCAGGCCCCATGTCGCGCAAGCTCTCAAGCCTCTACAAAACGCTCTGCGTCCGCGAAAAAACCCGCAGCCTTTGATGACAACCATCGCCATGTGGTCCGGCCCGCGCAACATATCGACGGCCATGATGTATTCTTTTGGCAATCGCGCCGACTGCACCGCCTGGGATGAACCCTTCTATGCCTTCTCGCTGGTCAACCATGGCAACGATCATCCCATGCGCAACGAAATCATCGCGGCCAATGAAAGCGACTGGAAGGCCCTTGTTGCAAAATGCACCAGGCCTTCGGCCAAGCCCGTGTTCTATCAGAAGCACATGACCCACCACATGCTGCCGGGCTTTGACCGCAGTTGGATCCACCGGGTGACCAACGCTTTCCTCATCCGCTCTCCCGAACGGGTGCTTGCCAGCTATACAAAGAAATGGGCGGATGTTTCCCTGCGCGATATCGGCTTTGTCGAGCAGGCGGAAATTTTTGATGCGGTGGCGCAGAAGCGGGGAAGCGCCCCGCCCGTCATCGATGCCGATGATGTCTTGAAAAATCCGCGCGAAGTTCTCAGCGCCCTTTGCAAGGCCTGTGGAATTCCGTTTGATGAAGCCATGTTGAATTGGCCCAAGGGACCCAAGAGCTTTGACGGAGTCTGGGCCCCTCATTGGTACAATGCCGTGTGGGAGTCCACGGGCTTTGCAGCACCCGTGGAAAAAACCGTTGAACTGCCGTCACATCTGGCGAAGATCGCCGATGAAGCGCGAGGCCCTTACTTACGTTTGAAGGCCCACAGCTTAGTGGGCGTGGGCGGCCAGCAGGCCGGCTGAACTGGAGGCAGACGATGACGTGCCACTTTCCTTTTCCATCAGCATTTCGACTTTGCGCAATTCAACTTCCTCATCGGCAAGCTGTGCCAGCACGGCCGCTTTCTGGTCCTTGAGGTCGGAAATGGATTTCAAGAGATTGTCGCGCCGCCCGCGCGTGGCCTTGGCCGCCATCGAGTAATTCACGTTGGCTGGATCGGTAACGCCGTTGCGGCTCTCTTCAAACCGGACATGCGAGTCGAGCTCGTCATATTTCTTGGCAAGGTCCTGGATCATCCCATCGATGTCGGCGGCCTGACGACGGCGATCCTCGGTACGGAAGCGGTGCAGTCGCAGAAGGGTCTCACGTGAACGCATGGAAGTCCTCACAAACTCAAAAACAAACCGGGCTACAAACCAGCCCCTAGGCACGATTCGCCGAATCAACTAACCAGAAGATTCGCGTGCTTCATCCAACATCATGAACGGGTAAGCTTAAGGCCGGGTAAACTGCAGGGGTGGTGCAATTAAAACTCTTCTGGGCGCGGTAAATTTTGAGTGCCTGGCTACATTTAGTATGCTGTGTGAGTCAAAACACTAGATATGGCATATAGTAAGTAAAAGTGTCCCGCTCAGAGATTAGGTTTTGTTAACCTTTCTAAGCTTATCTTAACATTCAGAGTTAACGGATAGTTGCGCGTTTAAGGCCCGTTGCCCGAGAGACTGCGCGACTGAAAAGGCTCCACCAGGGAGCCGATGCAAAAGGGGTTTCGAGATGAGAGTACTGCTGATCGAGGACGACACCGCAACGGCCCAAAGTATCGAGCTGATGCTGAAGTCCGAAGGCTTCAACGTTTACACCACCGATCTCGGTGAGGAAGGCGTGGACCTCGGCAAGCTCTATGACTACGACATCATATTGCTCGATCTCAACCTGCCCGACATGTCGGGCTATGAGGTTCTGAAATCGCTCCGCGTGTCGAAGGTCGGAACGCCCATTCTCATTCTCTCCGGTCTTGCCGGCATCGAAGACAAGGTCAAGGGCCTGGGCTTCGGCGCCGATGACTATATGACCAAGCCGTTCCACAAGGACGAACTCGTGGCCCGCATCCATGCGGTGGTGCGCCGCTCCAAGGGCCATGCCCAATCGGTCATCCTCACCGGCGAATTGCTGGTGAACCTCGACACCAAGACCGTCGAAGTGGGTGGCCAGCGCGTGCACCTCACCGGCAAGGAATACCAGATGCTCGAGCTGCTCTCGCTCCGCAAGGGCACGACGCTCACCAAGGAAATGTTCCTCAACCACCTCTACGGCGGCATGGACGAGCCCGAACTGAAAATCATCGACGTGTTTATCTGCAAGCTGCGCAAGAAGCTGGCGACAGCCGCCGAAGGCAAGAACTTCATCGAAACCGTCTGGGGCCGCGGTTACGTCCTGCGCGAAGGTGCTCCCCCAATGTCCGGCCAGGAAGACTTCCGCGAAACCGCCTAAACGCTGCCTTCGAAACGATCATAAGATAGCGCGTGACATCGTCTGTCGCGCGCTTTGACGTTAGAAACCGCTTCCACGCCTGTTGTTAGGCGGCTTGCGCCTGCACCAGCACATCATCGCCGCTCATGGCCATCGTCAATTTGAGGCCGGCGGAAGCCGCCAATTGCTTTGAGTAATAGGGCTGCACCAGTCTCGCATCAAGCAGGGAAAGATCGGCCGTTCCCGCCAGAACCTCAGCCAGCGGTTCCGAAATCTTGGCCCGCTCGCCCGAAGCGCGCACCGTAAGCGTATCGCCCTCGGCTGCCACCGTCACAACCCCGCCGCGCGGAATTCCGGCCATAGCCAGAAGCAGCATGTTGAGCAGCAGCTTCACCTGCTGCTTGGGGCGGTTCTCGCGCGGCGCCTGCCAGTCCAGTTTGACTTTTTCCTCGCCCACGAAGCCGCGCGCCACTTCGCCCGCTTCGCTCAGGTCAATCAGCGCCCCCGCGGTTCCCGCCGCGCCAAAGGCAATCCGGCAGAATTTCAGTTTGGCGCCTGCCGTCCTGGCCGAAGAGCGGATCATGTCCAAGGCGGTCGCCTTGGTTTCCTCGTCCATTTCCGGATCGTCAAACAGTTCAAGGCCATTGGCAATGGCGCCAACCGGCGAAATCACGTCATGGCAGACGCGGCTGCACAGAAGGGCCGCGAGATCGAGATCGGAAATGCGTGACGCGTCTGTCATGGGGGCCCCATAAAAAGTGATTCGTGGAGGTTTCTTTTAGCAAAGCCCTGCAAAAATTTCTGCATTGACGATCACACCTCCGACACGCCCATAGAGACCCCCTCGAAATCACCCGGAATCCTCCATGACCCTAGCGCCCACAAGCCTGACGAAATCACTGGTAAACCTTGCCCTTCTGGCGGGGCGCGAGATCATGGCGATCTATGCGACGGATTTCAGCGCCCGGACCAAAAGCGATCTGACGCCTGTGACCGAGGCCGATGAAGCGGCCGAGCGTATCATTCTGGAAGGCCTGGCAAGGCTTGATCCCCAAACCCCGGTCATTTCCGAGGAAGCCGCCGCCGCGGGCCGCGTGCCCCAGGTGGACGCCAGCTTCTATCTCGTGGACCCACTGGACGGCACCAAGGAATTCGTCTCCCGCAATGGCGAGTTCACGGTGAACATCGCCAAGGTTGAAAACGGCGTTCCGGTGCTCGGCGTGGTCTATGCCCCGGCCAAAGGGCGCATCTTCTGGGGTGATATCGCCAAGGGCGCCGCCGAAGGCAAGATCGCCGCCGATGAAACTATCACCTGGAAAAAACTGCTGGTCCGCCCCTGCCCCGGCGATGGCGCCATTGTCGTGGCAAGCCGCAGCCACAGGGATAGCGCCACCGACGACTATCTCAAGACCGTGAAGGTGGCCAAGCTGGTCTCCGCCGGCTCCTCGCTCAAATTCTGCCTGATCGCGGCCGGCGAAGCCGATCTCTACCCGCGCTTTGGCCGCACCATGGAATGGGATACGGCGGCAGGCCATGCGGTGCTGCTGGCGGCGGGCGGCAAGGTGCTGAACAGCGATGGCCAGCCCCTGCGTTACGGTAAGTGCGACCGGGGATTTGACAATCCAGGCTTCATCGCCAGCGCCGCATGATTTGCGATAAATTAACCATCTCGTAAGCCCTCTCCGCTACTTTCTGGGTGACTGGTCTTGGCCCCGCTGTCGCGAGTGGCCCATGCGTGAGGTGGTAAAGATGAGCAGCAAATTCCTGAAATACATTGGTCTGGCCATTGCCCTTTGCTTTGCCAGCATGTCCTCCACGGCGATGGCGCAAACCACCGGCAGTATTGAAAAGCCCAAATCCACCTTCACCACTGAGGAAATCGTCTCCAAGGGCCATCAATTCTTCGGCAAGGCCAGCCGCGGCATTAGTGAAGCGATTGAGTACGTCTTCCAGAGCCAGGGCGAGCCCACCGCCTATATCGTCGGTGAAGAAGGTTCCGGCGCCGTGATCGGGGGCCTGCGTTTTGGCGAAGGCACGATTTACTACAAGGACGGCATCACCCAGAAAATCTATTGGCAAGGCCCCTCCGTGGGATTTGATTTCGGCGGCAACGGCTCGCGCACCATGGTCCTGGTTTATAATTCCGGCTCGCCAAGGGAACTCTACAAGCGCTTTGTGGGCGTTGAAGGCTCGGCCTACCTCGTTGGCGGCATTGGCGTGAACCTGCAAAAATACCGGAACATTACGCTTGCCCCCATCAGAACCGGCGTGGGCGCCCGCTTCGGCGCCAATGTGGGCTATCTGAAATACTCCAGAAATCCCACCTGGAACCCCTTCTAATTTTTCATTCGCCTCTGCCCTCGTTCCGCACTAAAACCATGCGCTGAATTGGATTTAGTGTTTTTCGAGGACTGTCATGTCTCAATCCGAGACCCTTATGCTGCTCATTCTGGGCTTTGCCGTCGCCGCTTTCCTGGGCCTGATCGGCGGGAGAATTGCCTGGAAGCTGGCCTTTCGCCTGGGCGCCCGCCACACCCAGCGCAACATGCCCTCCACCATGATTGAACTCCAGACCGACCGTGACCGCATGCGCGCCGAACACGCCATGATGGCAAAAAAGCTGGAACTGCGGCTGAGTGACATAAGGATGCGCATGGCTGAGCAGACGGCGGAAGTTTCACGCCATCGCAACCGCTTTGAAATCCTCAAGCAGGACCTGGCCAAGCGCGACGAAGAGCTGCTCGAGCGTAATGCCGAAATCGTCACCCTGCGCGACCGGGTAAGTGAGCTTGAAACCCAGGTCGAGGAAAGAGATGGCGAGATCCAGGCCCTGAACGAGTCGCTGGTCGAGGTCGAGGAAGTGGAAATCGTCGACGCCAGGGAAGCAACCGGCGAAGCACCACCAGTCCCGACCGAGGATCGCCTGAAAAACCGGATCAAGGATCTGGTGAAAATAACCAAACAAATTTCAAAACAAAAGAAAGGCGCTCCGCTGGAATTGGAGCAGCCCGTGGCGATGACCGAGAGCGAAGTCATCGTAAAGCCGGCCGACAGCAGCACTCTGGAATTTGTGGCCCAATCCGAAGTCCTCGAAGAGAAAATCGTCGAAACCGAACGGGCCGCCGAAGAACTGCAGGATGAACTCAAGCGCCTTGATCAGGCCTGGGCAGGGCCAGAAACAGCGGCGGAGAGTGTATCCGAACAAACGGCGGGCGAAGCCGTAGCCGAGGCCCCCGCCCCGGCCGAAGAGGAAAAACCAAGAAGCGCCATCACCAATGTGATTTCCCTCGCCCAGCGCATCCGCTCCCTGCACAAGGATGTGAAGAATTAAGGGTACTCGCCGCTATCCCAATTCTCATCATGGCCGTGCTTGACACGGCCATCTCCGCGTTGAGAAAGAAGATACCCGCGTCGAGCGCGGGTATGATGAGAAGTGGTTACTTCCCACCAAGAAAATCCAGCACAGCCTTGGTATAGCCAGCAGGGTCCTGAAGCATTGCGAAATGGCTTGCGTCTTTCAGGATGATCAGCTTGGCGCCCGGGATGCTGGCCGCCATGTATTCCGTATGAGCGCGGGTGATCGCCTCGTCATGGTCGCCCAGCACAATCGCCGTCGGAACTTTTATGGCCGCAAGCTCTTCCTTGGTCCATGCCGGTTCACTTGCCCACATCTTGCTGATCTGTTCAAGGAAGGCGTTGTACTGGTCCGGCGTCTTGGACAGTTTTGCATAGTCCTTGCCCATGCGCTCAATGTAAGCCCCGAAGGTCACGTTGGTAGCAACAGCGGGATCAACGCCATCAACCGTTACGTTGGCGGCTTGCGCGAAAAGTTTGGTCAGGCGCTCGGGATTGCTCATGGCAATATCAAGGCCAATGATGCCGCCATCGCTCCATCCCACCAGCGCCGTTTTGTCAACTTTCAGAAAATCCAGCAGCGCCAGATAATCCGACGCCATCAAATGGTAGCCATAGGGTTTTTCATCACGCGTTGAACGCCCGTGCCCGCGGCTGTCGGCAACGATCACCTTGTGGGTCTTGGCAAGTTCGCTCACCTGGTTGGCCCAGATGTCGGCATGGCCCAGACCGCCATGAATAAGCAGAACGGGGTCGCCTGCGCCATAGACCGCGTAATACATTTGAATGCCATTGACCGGCGCATAGCCGCTCTCGGCAGCCTGCGGCATGGCGGGAGGTTCGGGAAGTGTCATCCAGCGGTCTTCCGCATGGGCGAAATTTGCAAGGGCAATGAAAGCAACCACGACGAAACCGAGAATTCTGCGCATGACGTCCTCCCTGGAAAAACAAAGGCTATCACCCAAAGGCACACCCTTGCAAACCGTCTTCAGGTAGTGCCAATCTCGGCGTCAATCATGGCTGGAAAATCGCGTCAACTGTCATTGACTGCCGAACTGGTGGCGTTGGTGGACCGCAAGGAACCCGACTCCGGTCCGGAATACGGCCTGGTCGAAATGACCGACGCGGAATATGAACAGGCCGCGGATGCAATTTCTTCACCACAAGTCCGACAATCCGTTCTGGGTTTTCGCCTATGGCTCGCTGATCTGGCGGCCGGATTTTGAGCATATCGAACACCGGACCTGCAAGGCGTTTGGCTGGCGCCGGTCCTTCAGTCTGGATATCGTCCGCTGGCGCGCCACGCCGCAGCAGCCGGGCCTCATGATGTGCATGGATTATGGCGGCTGCTGCCATGGCGTTGCCTTCCGCCTCCCCGACGGCAACGGACCACGAGCAGATGCTGCGGCTCCTGCGCCGCGAAGCGAGCTACAAGCAGGACCTTCCCTCATTCCGCTGGATCGACGTGCATGACGGCAAGCAGAAATTCCGTGCACTGACGTTCTGGGCAGCGCCACGCGCCCCCGGTTACTATGTGAATCTCCCCATCGAGGAACAGGCGCAACGCCTCGCCCGCGCCGCCGGCCATCTCGGCACCTCAGCCGAATACCTGCACAACACAATCGTGAAACTGGAAGAATTCGGCATCCACGATTCCTACCTCTGGCGGCTGCAGGAACTGGTGGCTGAAGAAATCAGGCGTATGCACGGATGATGGTGGTGATCCCTGCGGGAGTCGAACCCGCCTTTACAACGTGAGAGGCTGTCGTCCTAACCGATAGACGAAGGGACCCTGTCACCAGAGGCTTTCCTATATCGGGCCGGTTGCATGAGTGCAAGCGTCAGGGCGTGCTAGCCTTCACCCGGAGCAATACCTTCCGGCTGCTCACCTCGACGATGAAAACTTCCGTGCCCGTGTTGATCGTGAGCTTGTCGCCCGTCAGGATGGCCTCGCGCACCTGGGCGCCGGCCGGCAGGCCGAGTTCCACCAGCCCGGTTCCCGAAGGCAGCGCAACGCGGTTTTTGATCTTGTAGATAATGCCGCCAATAAGGCCTAGGAACAGCAGCACGAGAACGGCCCCCATGAAATACACGGCAAATACCAGAAACCGGTTGACCGGCGGGGCCTCGCCACCATTTGAGTTTTGATCATCCATGACGTCGCAATCCTTCCAAACTCTCACGGCAACCGTCGAAGCCCCAGACCGGCTTGACCGCTTCCTGGCGCTTGCCTTTCCCGAGGTCAGCCGCGCCCGCTTTCAAAGGCTTATCGCGGAAGGCCAGGTCTCTGTCGAGGGTGTTCCCGCAACCGAAACCCGCCACAAGCTGAAGCCGGGCCAGCGCGTGGAAGCGGTGATCCCGCCCGCCGTGGCACCCGAACCAAGGGCCGAAACCATTCCGCTCACCGTGGTCTATGAAGACAAGGACCTGATCATCATCGACAAGCCCGCAGGCCTGGTGGTTCACCCCGGGGCCGGCAATGAGACGGGAACCCTGGTCAATGCCCTCATCGCCCATTGCGGCGACAGCCTGTCGGGCATTGGCGGGGTAAAGCGCCCCGGCATCGTGCACAGGCTGGACAAGGACACCAGCGGCCTGCTGGTCGTCGCCAAGAATGATGCGGCCCACCACGGCCTCTCCGAGCAGTTCGCCGCCCACGGCCGCGATGGCAGGCTGGAACGGGCCTACAAGGCCATCGTCTGGGGCGTTCCCGAGCGCAACCGCGGCACGGTTTCGGCCAATATCGCCCGCAGCAACAGCAACCGCCAGAAAATGGCCATCTCCAAGTCAGCCATGTCGCGCGAAGCCGTCACCCACTACGAGGTTTTGGAGAATCTGGGCAAACCGCCCCTGGCCAGCCTGCTCCGCTGCGTCCTGGAAACCGGGCGCACCCATCAAATCCGCGTGCACATGACACATATCGGCCATCCCCTTTTGGGCGACCGGGTCTATGGCGCCAGCTTCAAGGCCTCCCTCAGCACCTTGAGTGAAGCCGCAAGAGATGCCGTTAACACATTGAATAGACAGGCACTTCATGCCTGCGTGTTGGGTTTTGAACACCCCCGGACGGGTAAGGCCCTGCGCTTTGAAAGCCCCTTGCCCCCTGATATGATGCAACTATTGGCCGCGTTCACGCGTTGATCAAAATAAAGTTAAACGGTAACTTGTTTAGTATCTTATTTTTGTCGCAATCCACACTATATTGTTTGCGTACCCGACCGGAAAACTCGGGAAAACGAGGAAGGAATAAGAATTATGGCGCGCTCCACATCATTACCGGCAATTGCCTCAGGCGAAGGCGGTCTCAACCGCTATCTGCAGGAAATTCGCCTGTTTCCGATGCTCGCCCCGGAAGAAGAGTTCATGCTGGCCAAGCGCTGGAAGGAACATGCCGACAGCAAAGCCGCTGAGCGCATGATCACCAGCCATTTGCGCCTCGTGGCCAAGATTGCCATGGGCTACCGCGGCTATGGCCTGCCCATCGGCGAAGTGATCTCCGAAGGCAACGTGGGCCTCATGCAGGCCGTCAAGCGCTTCGAGCCCGACAAGGGCTTCAGGCTGGCAACCTATGCCATGTGGTGGATCAAGGCCTCCATCCAGGAATATGTGCTGCGCTCTTGGTCGCTCGTGAAAATGGGCACCACTGCCAGCCAGAAGAAATTGTTCTTCAACCTGCGCAAGATGAAGGGCCAAATTCAGGCCCTTGAAGAAGGCGATTTGAAGCCGGATCAGGTGAAGCTGATTGCCACGCGCCTGGGTGTTGACGAACAGGAAGTCATCAACATGAACCGCAGGCTCAGCGGCGACGCCTCGCTCAACGCCCATGTGAGTGCTGATGCTGAAGGCGAATGGCAGGATTGGCTGGTCGATGACAGTGACAGCCAGGAAGACATTCTGGCTGACAACGAAGAAGCCAGCATGCGCAAGGACATGCTGACCAAGGCCATGGACAAGCTGACTGACCGTGAGCGCCGCGTGTTCGAAGCCCGCAAGCTGCAGGACGACCCGATGACCCTCGAGGACCTCTCCAAGGAATTCGATGTCTCGCGCGAGCGCATCCGGCAGATCGAGGTGCGGGCTTTCGAAAAGGTCCAGAAGGCCGTGAAAAACGCGGCCCAGAAGGCCCTTGCCCCAAAAGCCGCACCCGCGGCGGCACTCACCTACTGACCTGAACCTTCAGTAGAGCCCACTGCCTCCTAAAACTTTCATGCCCTCCGGCAGCGGTGCAAAGAAGATCTGGACAGCCCAGATCTTGTTGCCCCGCTGCACCACCCCCGTGGACACGAACTTGTAGCCGCCATTGAGCAGGGTTTTGCGGTGCGGCCGGCTTTCCACCCATTGCTGGAACAGCCGCCGCGCCTTGCCCGCATCGGCTTCCCCCTTTTGCGTATCGCGGGCGGCATTCTCCGCCATGCGCGGCATCATCATTATGGGGCTTCCCAGGAATGCCCGCATCCGCGAGTCAAATTCGTGGCCCGAACTGGCCTTGTGACCCACATAGCCGTTGAGCATCATGTCCACGGCCTGGGCGCGGGCTGCATCCCGCAGCTTTGAGCTCGATTGCAGGGAAGCAATCCCTTTGGACTGCCGGTAGGCATTGGCCTGCCCCGCGATGACACCTTCCAGGTCCTCCCGGATACGCGCGTCCGCGGGCAGGTTCTTGAGCGAGCCGAGGGCTATTTCCAGATAGGTTTTTGCCTGGGCCTCAAAGGTTAAAACCGGGCCAAGGATCAGGCAAATCAGCGTATACTTACATAGGGTTGCAATTAACGCCCTTATCCCGGAAGTTCCCGCGTTGCGGGTAGAATATTCCATACGGTCCTCAGTCCATTCCAATAATTTTACACATTCTTTCATTCTTCCTAACCATTATGGCCTGAACCGAAGCCCAGGCCAAATGCGATAAATGATTCTTTCCGACCCCTTGGAGCGCGCCCAGGAAGCGCATGAAACGAGTGCCCTGCGCAAGCATTTGCAGCAGCTCTCGCGCTATGACCAAGATACGGGCTTCCCGAATTATGAGGCTTTGCTCGGTGACATCAACGCGGAAATCGCTAAGGCCAGCCCCCGGCCCTTGGGTGCAACTTTCATTGAAATCAGGATCAAGGGCCTTTCCAGAATAGGCGAAGCCTATGGCCGTAAAACGATTGGTTCGGTGATCCGTCAATTGGCCGAACGGCTTGAACGCGCGCCCGTCAAAAACCGGATCATTGGCCGGATAGACCACAAGAGCTTTGGAATTTTTCTTTACGATGTCAGCGATCCCGTGCTCGCCCTGCAAACCGCCAAGCAACTGGCTGCGCTGTGCTCAAGGCCCGTCCCCTGGGGCGACCATATGCTGAATATCGAAGCCATCGCCGGCGTAGCTCTCACCACCGATACGGTACAGGATGCCGCAACACTGTTGCATCACGCTGGCCTTGCCCTGCGCGCCTCCTCCGAAAGCGGCAGCCCGGGATATGCGTTCTTTGATCCGGCGGAAGCCCAGGCCGCGAAGCGCCGCAGCGATCTCGTTTCCATCGTCGCCAAGGCGGTTGAAGAAAACCAATTTGAAATGGTCTACCAGCCTTTCTTTGCCTTCAATTCCGGCAAGCTGGTGGGCTTTGAAGCCCTGATGCGGTTGAAGCATCCCGAGCTTGGCAACATCGGACCGGACGAATTTATCCCGATTGCCGAAGAAACCGGCCTCATCTCGAGGCTTGGTGCCTGGTGCATTGAAGATGTCTGCCGTACCGCGGTTGAGTGGCCCTCTCATCTTGTCGTCGGCGTCAATTTTTCACCGGCCCAATTCTACACGGGAACCCTTCTGGCGGAAGTCAACTCCGCCCTCAAACGCACCCAGTTTCCAGCCTACCGGCTTGATATCGAAATTACCGAGGGCACATTCCTGAAGGATCAGGAACTGGTTCTCTCGCAGCTCAATGCCCTGCGCGGCATGGGCTGTGCCATTACCCTGGATGATTTCGGCACCGGCTATTCAAGCCTCAGCTACCTCTGGCAATTTCCCTTTTCGAAACTGAAGATCGACCGCTCTTTCATTCATGCGCTCGACACCACTCCGAAGGCCCCCAGCATCCTCAAGTCAATCATCGACCTCAGCCGGAACCTGGGCATCGAAGTGACCGCCGAAGGCATTGAGACAGTCGAGCAAATGGTGACATTGCGCAACTTGAACTGTGATTACCTGCAGGGCTTCCTCTGTGGCAAGCCGACAGCGAAAGCGAACCTGGCTGCCATCATCCTCAAGAATTTTTCCGACACTCTGGGGCAGGAGAATGCGGCGCTTTCAAAGATAAGAGTTATTCGCTAAGACCCTCGCAGCAAAGAGTGTCCGCATCCCATGAACAAGCTGCCTCCGTTCCAAACCATCAAGCATGCCCTGAAGGCAGTATTTCAGTTCCGCAATGCTGGAGTGAGAATTGGCCTGCCCTGGGTATTGGTGCTCGCAGGCATGAGCGTCATCGAGCGCAGCTTTTCCGTGGCCCCTGATCCTGCAAACGGCCCGGCGGGCATGATTCTTCCGAGTCCGGTGGAACTTGTCATTGCAGCGTTAAGCCTGGTGATTTTTTCCTCCATCGCCGTGAACTGGCATCGTTATATCCTGCTTGATGAAATCACCCCTTCTGAAAAAATCTTTCGCCTTGACCGCCCCGTATGGAATTATGCCGGGCGCACCCTGTTGATCATGCTCGCAACGCTCATCCCGACCTTCGCTCTCTCCCTCGCTTTGGTTGCGGCCATGCCAAACCTCAGCCCCCTGCTTGTGGTCCCATTTTTTGTGGCCGGCATTTATATCATGCGCATGTCCGTTGCACTGCCGGCCATTGCCCTTGAACGCAAGGATTTCGGCATCTCGGCGGCCTTGCAGTTAACCCAGGGCAACAACCTGCAGTTTGCCGGACTCCTGGTGCTGAACGGCTTGATCCTGTTCGCCACGTTTCTGGCGCTTGGCATCGTCCTCTCCGTTGTCGGCAACGCCAACCTGACAGCGGCCAAGGTTCTCGCCCTGGTCCTGAGTGTGCCGGTGAATCTTTTTCTCTCGCTCTTCAGCGTCAGCCTGTTGAGCTCGCTCTACGGCTTCTTTGTCGAAAAGCGGAAGTTCTGATCAATCCTCAAACGGATCGCGCATCAAAATTGTATCTTCGCGCTCTGGCGACGTTGAAAGCAACGCCACGGGACACTCAATCAGTTCCTCAAGATACTTCACATACTTGATGGCCTGCGCCGGAAGCTGGGCCCACGAGCGGGCGCCCGCGGTGGTATCCTTCCAGCCTTCGAAATTCTCGTAGATCGGCTCAACCCGTTTTTGCGCTTCTTCCGCCGCCGGAAAACGTTCGATGCGTTTGCCGTCAAGCATATAGCCCACGCCCACCTTGATTTCCGGCAAACCGTCGAGCACGTCGAGCTTCGTCAGCGCAATGCCATGGATGCCGGATGTCTTGATGGCCTGCCGCACCAGCACTGCGTCAAACCAGCCGCAACGCCGCTTGCGCCCCGTCACCGTGCCAAATTCCCGGCCCCTCTGGCCAATATATTCGCCGACTTCGTTTTCCTGCTCGGTCGGAAACGGTCCGGAGCCCACTCGCGTGGTATAGGCTTTGGCAATTCCCAGCACATAGCCAATGCTCGATGGCCCAAGGCCGGAACCTGCCGCCGCCTGCCCCGCAACCGTATTGGAAGAGGTGACATAGGGATAAGTGCCGTGATCAATATCAAGCAATACGCCCTGCGCCCCTTCGAAGAGGATTCGCTTGCCCTCGCGTTTCACTTCATCAAGCAGCGACCACACCGCATCGGAGTAAACCAGAATCTTGGGCGCGATCTCGCTGAGTTGCTTGAACAAATCGGCTGCCAGGATTTCGGCCTGCCCAAGGCCGCGCCGCAGCGCATTGTGATGGGCAAGCAGGCGCTCGATCTTGGGTCCAAGGATTGAAAGATCGGCAAGATCATTCACCCGGATGGCGCGCCGGCCAACCTTGTCTTCGTAAGCCGGTCCAATGCCGCGTCCCGTGGTTCCAATTTTGGCGGCACCGGCCGCTTCCTCGCGGATACGGTCCAGTTCACCATGCAGCGGCAGAATGAGCGTGGCGTTCCCGGCGATGCGCAAATTCGCGCGGCTAACCGAAACACCTTGTGATGAAAGCTTTTCGATTTCGGCAATAAGCGCCCAGGGGTCGATCACCACGCCATTGCCGATGATCGAAAGCTTGCCCGGTCGCACAATACCCGAAGGCAGCAGCGAAAGCTTGTAGGTGACGCCGTCGATGACAAGGGTATGGCCTGCATTGTGGCCGCCCTGGAAACGCACCACCACATCGGCTCGTTCCGACAGCCAGTCCACCAGCTTGCCCTTGCCTTCGTCGCCCCATTGGGCCCCGACCACCGCCACATTGGCCATTCCATACTCCTGTCAGACATGCGAACGGCCCCGGGGAGATTCTCTCCGGAGCCGTTGACAGGTCATACACGAAAGTCCGGCCAGAGCAAATGCTACTCCAAATTCATCCCCACCTGCATGTTCTGGGGCCAGGCGACCTTGTAGCCGAATTTGATGGTGTTTTCCGCCTTGCTTTCAAGGTCAAACCGCCAGGCCAGGACACCCCGCCGCTTGTTCAAATCCTTCTCCGTGGGCGGCGTCATTTGGGCCATGGGTTCAATCGTGATTTTCTCATTGGCGGAGAACGGCAGTTGATCAATGACAGTCACCGGAATGGTCGCGGCATGAAGGTTCTTCACGACTATATCCCAGGCCCGCTCTTCCACATTTGAGGTGGAGATAAGGCCTTCCTCGCCCTTCTTGCGCTTCACCTCGGCACGCTTCACCTTGATCAGGTCATCGGCCCCGAAGCCAAGCTTGGCTTCCTCATCGGGGCTCAGCAGCGGCAAGGCGCCCTGCCCCATGAACACGCCGTCACGGTAGAGATTGACCGTTCCCGGCAGCATCGGCGCTTCGCCCTTGATGGTGAAAGCCGCCGTGAGATAAGCGGAGGCATCAAGCTTCGGCACCGCCAGCGCATTCAGGGTGGCATCGTAGTCATCGGTTGCAATGCGCACCTTCTTGGAGGTGCCGGAATTATCGACACTCACCCGGCCCTGAATGCCGTAAAGCGCTTGGAAGCCTGCCATCTCAACAATAGCCTGCTTCTGTATTACATCCTTCTTCTTGTCCTCCAACTCATTGAGCAACTGCCCCACTTCCTTGGGCGCGGCTGCAGTCGCGGGAGCGTCATTGCCACTGAGACCCAACGCATCGCTTTCCGACTTCATCCTGGCCGCCAGCGGCTCATAGATATGGATTTCCTGCTCATACAAATCAGGTGCGGCTGTTGCTCCAAGGGGCCGCGCCGTTGAAAGCGTCAGCGCCACATTCTCCCAGCTTTCACTGGTTGATTGCATCACCTCGGCCCGCCGCACCAGTTCAATCCTGGATTTCTGGTTTTTCTCCGGCGTTGTCAGGCGTGCGTCATAGAAAGGCGCCCAGCCCGCGTTGCCCACCCGGTATTTCACCTTGAAGGTGCCATTGGTTTCCGCGGGGGCAGTCAAGTGCACCGCCACCTGCATACGGGCGACCTGCGCTGGCGCAATACCTGCCAGCTTGTTGTGCAATTCACCCACCTGCTTGTCGATGTCGCGCTGACGGATTTGCGCTTCATGAATGGTTTTCGAAATCACGCTTCAACTTCGCGCTGACAAGATCAAGCAGCGAGCCAAGCTGTACGGCGTCAACCGCCTTGGATTTTTCGTCAGAAGATGGAACAAGCTGCTTATCAGCGAGTGAGAGCAACAGCCTCTTCTGGTAATCTGCATCCGATAAGGTCTGGTCCAAAGCCTGGCGCTCATCGCCCAGCGTTTCTATTTCCTTTTCCAGGTTCTTGCGCTCGGCGTCCTGCGCTGCGGTTGAAAGATAGATCAGCTTGGAATCAACCGACCCAATCTCAAGACCCGCGCCGCCGGCCCCTTCCACCCGGATGGATTGGGCATCGAGTTCCCCCGGCAGGTCTTCCAGAATGAGTGTCGTCTCTCCGGCCAGGAGATGGGCTTCCGTCACCCGCGTGACTTCAGCACCAGACGGATAAACCGTGACCGCATCCACATGGGAGGGGGCTTTGAGATCAGCCGCAAAGGCGGGGGAAAGGCAGGTGGTGACAAGAATGAAGGTGGCTAAACGCAGGCGCATGGGAATTTCCTCCGGTTAAGGTGGAGGGAGGAAACGCCCGGTCCAAGGCAAATTCACGACGGGATTGCGTCAAAAAGCCAGCGGCTTGGCCTGTCGCACCTGCGTTAACTTTTGCACCGCCGCCAGAACCGATGGCGGAATCGGTTCATCAAGCTGCACCAGGCAAATCGCATCGCTGCCCTCCGCCAGCCGCCCCAGATGGAACGACGCGATATTGACGTTGGCATTGCCAAGCAGCATGCCCGAGCGACCCGATAAAACCCGGTTTGTCCCTGTTGGTGACGTAAAGCATGTGCGGGCCAAAATCCGCCTCAAGCTCAATGCCCTTGATCTGGATGATGCGCGGCTTGCCATCGGAGAACACCGTTCCGGCCACTGAACGCTCCAGGTTTTCGGTGCGCACCGTAAGCCGGATATAAGTTTCATAGGCGCCGCGCTGGCTCTGGCGCACCTCATCCACCTTCATGCCGCGTTCGCGCGCCACAATGGGAGCAGACACCATGTTCACCGTGCCAAGCATGGGCTGCAGCACCCCCGCCAGCGCCGCCGAAGTGAGGGCCCGCGTATTCATTTCACCAACGTCGCCGGCATATTCAATCACCACGCTGGTGATCGGCCCGTCGGTCAATTGCCCGGCAAAGCTGCCAAGCTTTTCCGCCAGCAGCCACGAAGGGCTTCAAACGCGGCGCTTCATCGGCGGAAATGGACGGCATGTTGAGCGCATTGGTGACCGCCCCGGAGATCAGGTAATCCGCCATCTGCTCGGCCACCTGCAAGGCCACATTCTCCTGCGCTTCTCCCGTCGAGGCTCCGAGATGCGGTGTCACAACAACATTTTCATGGCCAAACAATTTGTGCGTGGTCGCAGGTTCGGTTTCAAAAACATCCAGCGCCGCCCCCGCCACTTTGCCGGAAACAATCGCCTCATAGAGCGCATCTTCGACAACCAGGCCGCCGCGCGCGCAATTGATGATGCGAACCCCTTTCTTGCACTTGGCAAGGGCAGCCGCATCCACGATATGGCGCGTCTTTGTCGGTGAGCGGCGTATGCAGCGTAATGAAATCCGAACGCTTAAAGATGTCTTCAAGCTCCACCTTCTCGACGCCGATGGCAATGGCGCGTTCCGGCGACAGGAAGGGATCAAAGGCAATCACCTTCATCTTCAGGCCAATGGCGCGGTCGGCCACAATGGAACCGATATTGCCGCAGCCGATAATGCCGAGCGTCTTGTTGAAAAGCTCAACCCCCATGAAGCGGTTCTTCTCCCACTTGCCCGCATGGGTCGAGGCATTGGCCTCGGGGATCTGCCGCGCCAGCGCCATCATCATGGAGAGCGCATGTTCCGCCGTCGTCACCGCGTTTCCGAAGGGCGTGTTCATCACCACGATGCCGCGCGCCGAAGCCGCCGGAATATCCACATTGTCCACCCCGATGCCGGCCCGCCCGATCACTTTCAAATTCCTGGCGGCTTCCAGTATCTTTGGCGTGACTTTCGTGGCGGAGCGGATGGCGAGCCCGTCATAAAGCGGAATGGCCGCAAGCAGCGCGTCCTTGTCCTTGCCCAGATCCGGCAGGTAATCAACGTCGATGCCGCGATCCCTGAAAATCTGAACCGCGGTTTCAGACAGCTTGTCGGAAACGAGAACCCGTGGAGCCATGTGACTTCTCCTGAAAAAATGAATTATGCCGTGGCCGTTGCGTAGGCCCAGTCGAGCCAGGGCAAGAGCGCCTTGAGATCGGAAGTTTCAACCGTGGCCCCGCACCAGATGCGCAGGCCCGGCGGCGCATCCCGGTAGCCGCCGATGTCATAGGCAACACCTTCCGCCTCCAGCAGCTTCGCCATTTTCTTTGGCACCGATTCATCGCCCGCCAGAGAAAAACACACCGATGTATTGGACTTGGTGTCGGGCCGCTTGGAGAGATTAGTCGCAAACGGCGACGCTGCAATCCAGCCATCAAGCACCGCCGCATTGGCTTCGGCGCGCGCCCGCAATGCCTTCAGGCCACCAAGGCCCTTCGCCCATTTCAGCGCCACCAGGTAATCTTCAACGCAGAGCATGGACGGTGTGTTGATCGTCTCGCCTTCAAAAATGCCGGCAATCAGTTTCCCGCCCGCTGTCATGCGGAAAATTTTTGGCAGCGGCCACGGCGGCACATAGGTTTCAAGCCGCTCCACGGCGCGGGGACTCAGGATGATAACCCCATGGCCCCCCTCCCCGCCCAAAACCTTCTGCCAGGAGAATGTCACCACATCGAGCTTGGAAAAATCCATGTCCTGCGCGAAGGCGGCCGACGTCGCATCGCAAATCGTCAGGCCCTGCCGGTCCGCCGGAATCCATTCTGCATCGGGAACCCGCACCCCGGATGTCGTGCCGTTCCAGGTGAAAACCACATCATTGGAGAAATTGACCTTGCCCAGATCCGGCAGCTCGCCATAGGGCGCCAGATGCTTGGTCACGTCCTTGAGCTTCAACTGCTTGAGCACATCGCTCACCCAGCCTTCGCCAAAGCTTTCCCAGGCCAGCATGTCAACGCCGCGCGCCCCCAGCAGCGACCAGAGGGCCATTTCAACCGCCCCCGTGTCCGAGGCCGGCACAATGCCAATGCGATGGCTCGCCGGAACCTCAAGCACCTCACGGGTGAGCGTGACGGCTTCCTTGAGGCGCGCCTTGCCTTCGCTCGAGCGGTGCGAACGGCCTACTGATGCGGTTTTGAGGAGGTCCGGTGTCCAGCCCGGAATCTTGGCGCAGGGGCCGGACGAAAATTGCGGATTTGCCGGCCGCAAAGCCGGTTTAGCTGTCGTCATCTTGTTCTCCATCCTTGCAGATGGACTGACCCTCGTTGGGGAGGGTTAGCCCGCAACGCTTATGCGGCAGCAATGCCTGGAGGTCAACTGCGACTTTTTTACAAAAGAAAACGGCGGCAGATTGCTCCGCCGCCGCCTGCTGTAGATGATCACGCGCGATTGCGGATCAGAAGTTGAAGCGTACGCCTGCGGAAACCACGTGTTCCTGCGGATCCGAACCCGAAATCATGATATCGCGGAATTTATAGCCGACATCGAGGTCGATATTGTCGGTGAGGCCCATGGAAACACCGGCGGCGAGGCCATAGGCAATGCCGCTGTCATTGCCCGGTGCATCATCCACCCAGCCATAGCCGAGGCCGGCGCCCACATAGGGGGTAAAGGCCGAATCATTGGCCCAGTCAAAATAGAGATTGCCCAGAACCGTCGTGGTGCTCATGTCGGCACCGGGAGCAACATTGTAATCGCCGGCCCAGTCCGCCGTGATGTCGGCGCGCATATTGTCATTGAACTGGTAGCCCACGCCACCGCCCAAGTTTAGCGCGCTGTCATCGCTGCCGCCGGTCCATTCAAGGAACGACCAGCCGAGATCGCCACGAAGATAAAAACTTGTCACATCATTTTCTTCCGCCACTGGAGGCGGATCGACATCGGCGGCGTGAGCGGCAGCCGCAAACGGCAAAACCGCAAATCCGGCCAAAAGAATGAGCTTGAATGCTTTCATCGAAAAATCCTCCAAATGTCTTCGTCCTGATGATGAAACCTAGAGGTTACAGATGGCTCAACACGGGCATCAATGAGGCCATATCGTGACACTTCCCGACTGTTGCAGTGAAAGCACAGTTAATTGTTAGAATTTGAGACATTCCGTAGACGGATTACCAACCATGAATTTTTTGTAATGTTTGGGTCAGGCGGCGGCTTTGGAAATGACGCCGCAGAGCTCGTCGACCACCGCATTCACCAGCCGCGCGTCGTCGCCTTCCGCCATCACGCGGATGAGAGGTTCCGTGCCCGAAGGGCGAATGACCAGGCGTCCCGCATTGCCAAGGCGCGAGGTGGCTGCCGCAATCGCCGTCTTTACCTGGGCATCATCCAGCGGCTTGCCGCTCTTGAATTTCACGTTTTTCAAAACCTGCGGCACCGGCTCGAACATCTTGCAGACTTCGCTCACGGGCTTTCCCGCCCGTTTGACTTCCGCCAGTACCTGAAGTGCGGCCAGCAGGCCATCGCCCGTCGTCGAAAAATCCGACAGGATGATATGGCCCGATTGTTCGCCGCCCACATTGAAGCCATGGGCCCGCATGTGTTCAACCACATAACGGTCGCCGACCTTGGTGCGCGCCAGTGAAAGGCCCTGCGCGCTTAAGAAACGTTCAAGCCCCAGATTGGACATGACCGTGGCCACAAGCCCGCCGCCCTGAAGCTGGCCCCGCTCATGCAGGGATTTCGTCACCAGCGCCATCAACTGGTCGCCATCGATGACCTGGCCCTGCTCGTCTGAAATCATCACCCGGTCCGCATCGCCGTCAAGCGCAATGCCGATGTCGGCGCGTGTCTCGCGCACCTTATCGCACATCACCTGCGGCGCGGTTGAGCCGCATTTTTCGTTGATGTTGAAGCCATTGGGCGCATCGCCAATGCGAATGATTTCCGCCCCCAGTTCCCACAACGCCGTGGGCGCCGTCTTGTAGCTGGCGCCATGCGCCGTATCGATGACAATGCGCAATCCATCCAGGTTTGAGTCGCGCGGATAAGTGCGCTTGGCAAATTCGATATAGCGGGCGCCCGCATCCTCAATGCGCGTCGCCCGGCCAATCTCATCGGAGTTTGCCACCGGAATGGCATCGGGGCTTTCCACCATGTCCTCGATCTTGAGTTCCTGCTCGTCCGAGAGCTTGTAGCCATCGGGGCCAAAAATCTTGATGCCATTGTCGAAGTAGGGATTATGCGAAGCCGAAATCATCACGCCCAGGTCAGCGCGCATCGAGCGCGTCAACATCGCAACGGCAGGCGTGGGCACCGGCCCCAGCAGAAATACATCCATTCCTGCAGCCAGAAGTCCGGCGGTCAAGGCCTGCTCAATCATATAGCCGGACAGGCGCGTATCCTTGCCGATCACCACGCGGTGCCGGTGGCTGCCACGGCGATAAAGGTTTCCGGCGGCCATGCCGATTTTCAAAACCATGTCGGCGGTCATGGCGCCGCTATTGGCCTTGCCACGCACCCCGTCGGTTCCGAAATATTTCCTGCTCATGGCCTGTTCCCTTCAGCGGGTTCTCAATAGGTAACGAAAGTTAAAATTCACTGGACCTTGGATCCATCGCAGCACCCGCCACCGCCAGCGCCTCAACTGTTGCCTTCACATCATGCACGCGCAGAATATGTACTCCATTCAGGGCCGCCTGTACCGCCCCGCCAACCGACCCATGAATCCGGTTTCCGGCATTCTTCTCGCCCGTCAGGGCTCCTATAAAGCCCTTGCGCGAAAGCCCCACAAGGACCGCCACGCCAAGGCCGTGAAACACGGTTAACTGATTAAGCAGTTCAAGATTGTGGCGAAACGTCTTGCCAAAGCCAATGCCGGGATCGATGGCGATATGCGAGCGCGGAATTCCGGCCTGAACGCAGGCCATCACCCTCTGCTCAAGCTGGTCATAAACATCAAGCGCCACATCATCATAATGGGGATTGAGCTGCATGGTGCGGGGGTCCCCCTGCGCATGCATCAGCACAACCGGAACCTTGAGCTCAGCAACTGTGCGAAGGCTGTCCGGATCATGCTGCAAAGCCGAAACATCATTGATGATAGCGGCCCCCGCCTTCACCGCCTGGCGCATCACCAAAGGTTTTCGCGTGTCGACCGAAACCACATGGCCCGCTTCGCTCAGGCGTTTTACCACCGGAACAACCCGCGATAATTCTTCGTCCACCGAAATCGCTTTCGAACCTGGCCGCGTTGATTCACCGCCAACATCAAGAATGCGGGCACCTTCCGCCGCGAGCCTCAAACCATGCGAAGCGCCTGCATCGGACGTGCTGTGCTGCCCGCCATCGGAAAAGCTGTCGGGCGTCACATTGACAATGCCCATGATCCGGGGAGCGTCCATCGTCAGTCCGGCAAAATCACCACGCGGCACCTCAATGGCCTGCAAGGCTTCCGTGTACGGAATGATTTCCCGGCCTATGGATGTGCCGTCGCGCTTGATGCGCTCAACCAGTGTGAAGCCAATGACCCTGCTTCCCCCCAAACGCCCGGCCCGGCGCGAAGCAATAAGCTGCTCAGCGTCGGAACCATGGCAAAGGCCTAAGGGGCGAAAGTAGGTCTTGGTCATTTAAGACTGGGGTTGCGGTTCCATATCTCCCGAACCGCTGCTGCCGCGCTTGGCGCCGCCGGCCCGCGGAACCGAGGAAGATGGCTTTCTGCTGGCCTTCTTCTTGGCTTCATCATCTTCGCGGTTGATCGTGCCGCCGGCCAGAATTTTCTTCACTTCCTCGCCGGAAAGCGTTTCGAGTTCCAGCAGCGCCTTGGCAACCGCATGGAGATCGGCCCGGCGCTTGGTGAGAATTTTCTTGGCCGTGGCTTCACCCATCTGGATGAGATCGCGGATGGCTTCATCGATGAGCTTGGCCGTCTGGTCTGAAAGATTTTTCGTCTGGGTCACCGAATGACCCAGGAATACTTCCTGTTCATTGCCGTTATAGCGCACCCGGCCAAGCTTGTCCGACATGCCCCATTCCGTAACCATGGCGCGTGCCAGTTGCGTTGCCATCTGGATGTCGCCGCTGGCGCCATTCGTCACGTTCTTTTCACCGCCGAGAATGAGTTCTGCTTCACGCCCGCCAAAGAGAACGGCCATGCGCGCCTCACACCATTCCCGGGTGCGGCTGTGCCGGTCGCCTTCCGGCAAGTTCATGGTCACGCCCAAGGCGCGTCCACGCGGAATGATCGTTACCTTGTGCAAGGGATCATAGGGAACCGACAGGCCAACAATCGCATGGCCCGCTTCATGATAGGCAGTATTGCGGCGCTCTTCCTCGCTCATCACAAGCGATTTCCGCTCCGCCCCCATCATCACCTTGTCCTTGGCATATTCAAATTCAGCCTGCGTCACCACGCGCTTGTTGCGCCGCGCCGCCAGAAGGGCTGCTTCGTTCACAAGGTTGGCAAGGTCCGCACCGGAGAATCCGGGCGTGCCACGGGCAATGACTTTCGCGTCGATGTCCGGCGCCAGCGGCACATTCTTCATGTGCACCTTGAGGATCTGCTCACGGCCCTGAACGTCGGGATTGGAAACAACGATCTGCCGGTCAAAACGGCCCGGGCGCAGAAGCGCCGGGTCGAGCACGTCAGGCCGGTTGGTCGCGGCAACGAGGATCACGCCTTCATTGGCTTCAAAGCCGTCCATCTCAACCAGCAACTGGTTGAGTGTCTGCTCGCGTTCGTCATTGCCGCCGCCAAGGCCCGCACCACGGTGCCGGCCTACAGCGTCAATTTCGTCGATGAAGATGATGCAAGGCGCATTTTTCTTGGCCTGCTCGAACATGTCGCGCACCCGGCTCGCACCAACGCCCACGAACATTTCTACGAAGTCAGAACCGGATATGGTGAAGAACGGCACGTTGGCTTCGCCGGCAATGGCGCGCGCCAAGAAGCGTCTTACCCGTACCCGGAGGTCCGACAAGAAGCGCGCCTTTTGGAATCTTGCCGCCGAGGCGCTGGAATTTGTGCGGGTCCTTGAGGAAGTCGACGATTTCGACAAGGTCTTCCTTGGCCTCATCGACGCCGGCCACATCTTCAAAGGTCACGCGGCCCTGCTTTTCGGTCAGCAGCTTCGCCTTCGACTTGCCAAAGCCCATGGCCTTGCCGGACCCCGATTGCATTTGCCGGATGAAGAAACACCCACACGCCGACAAGCAGCAGCATGGGCAGCCAATAGATCAGCGCATTGCTGAGAAGTGAATCCGTCTGCTGCGGGCGGAAGCTGACTTCAACTCCCTTCTGCCGCATGCTTTTCAAATCTTCTTCAGTGAAAATCCCGTAGGCCTGAACCGACTTGCCGTCCGTCAGCTTGCCGGAAATCGATTCGCCCGAATAGGTCACCGATTTGATTTCGCCGGAATTTACCCGGTCAAAAAACTGCGAGTAGCTGATTTCCTGTGTGGCCGCTCCGCCCACCTGGCCTTGAAACAGGCTGAACAATGCAAACAGCAGGAGTGCGATGACAATCCAAACGGCAAAATTACGGAACTGATACAATTAACCCTCAAATCTCCCGTGCTGGCCATTTTGGCCGCCCGGGCAATCTACCCAAACTTAGAGTGTAACATAGGATGTGATTAACCCAATTCCAAGCATGGAACTATCGTAAATGGCGTATAAATTTGGCCGAGACGCCGAGGCCCGCCGCCAAATGGGGAATGATGACGCCACCATCGCCCGTGAGCACCGCAGGCAGGCTTTGCTGCACAAAACTGGGGATTTCCTCCCGCCGCACCACGCCGCGTAAGCGCCCCACCGGAACAACCTGCGCCTGGGGCGGCGCCTGGATCAAAAACCGGCCATCCCACAGGATTTCCCCGGAATCAGGCACAACCGCTGGATCAGGCGAAATCCGCGCCCATTCACGCCCGATCAACACGCTGGACTGGCGGCAGGCAAGCATCGCGCCGCCAAGGGTCCGCCGCGAAATCTCCTGCCCAGTGATCCACTTCGCTAGATAATCGAGCTCGCCGGGTTCGGCCCGGTTGCCAGCCCCGTAAATCAAAAGCAGTTGCTGCAACACCCGCCGCTGCAGGGCGGGATCAAGCTCACAAAACCCGGCGCGCGGGATAGAGCCGAAGCCTTCCGGATAGGAGGTGAGTTGGTCGCTGATCCATTGTTCGGTGCCAGCTGCGAGCGCGCGGGCGGCTCGCCCGGCCTCAATGGCAATGTCCGCCAGTTCGACTCTCCTGCCCTCTTCCGCCAAGGTCTGGCGCACCCGCACCCGCTCAAACCGCCTGTCCGAATTGCTCGGATCGTCAATCCACGGCTGTCCAAGACTGGTGAGATAGGCGCGCAAGTCCTCCCGGCTTTGCCCAAGCAGGGGCCGGAACACCTTTACTCCATCCCAAACCGCGGTTTCCCAAATCCCCGCCAGGCTTTCCGCCGTATCGGTCCGCTGCTGCCGCATCAAAACCGTTTCCGCCTGGTCATCCATCGTATGGCCTGTGAGCAAATACGCGACGCCATTGGCCTTGCACCAGTTGCTCAGAAGATCATAACGGGCGGTCCGCGCCTTGGCCTGCAAACCCGTCTTCGGTTTCGGGCCTTCCCAGCGCAATATGTGATGCTCAAGACCAAGAAGCGCGCACCATTCGGCAACCTTTGCGGCTTCCGCCGCAGCCTCGGGCCGCAAGCCATGATCAACCGTCAGAACCGAAATCTTGATGCGATGATGTGACCACTGCTCAATCAGCCGCAGCAAGGCCATGGAGTCAGAACCGCCGGAAACCGCCACGGCAATGTGGCGCTCGCCCTGAAGTGCCGCGAATAATTTTTCGCAATCCTGCTTGGTAAAACTGTGAAGCTCTGCCTCAGCAGCCCGCACGCTTGGATTCCGCCTGGGCCCGCTTCTTGGCATCAACCGCATTGGGGAACTCGCCGCCAATGGCACCAAAAGCAGCACAAGCCTGCTGGGTCTGGCCAAGCTTGTTCAAGGAAATGCCGAGCTTCAGCAAACTGTCAGGGGCCCGCCGGCTCTTGGGATAGCCCTTATAGCCCTGCAGGAAATTCTGCGCCGCCTGGCGGAAATCGCCTTGCGCATAATAGGTCTCGCCCAGCCAGTACTGGGCGCTGCCGGCCAGGCTGTGGTCCGGATACTTGCTCACAAAACTGCTGAAGCCCGATTCCGCGTCACTGAACTGGCGGCGCAACAGGCTTTCATTTGAGCGCTCATAAAGCGTCTCTGGCGATTCCGGCGCCAGCGAAACAGTCTCAATGGTATCGGGATTAACATAGCCCGCACCCTGATCAACCGGCTGCTCCTCGCCACCGCCCGGTGGCACAAGAACCTGGCCCTGGAAGCCGCCGTCATCCGGAACTGCCGCAGTCGCTCCCGGCATGGTCCCTAAAATTTTCGGGCCAGGCGCCTTCAGCACCGCAACCTGCTGCTCCACACCGTCAGCCCCGATAATCGTCGTGGTCGTTTGCTGGCTATTGTCAGGAGCCTCGCCGATCTGCTCAACGCCCTGCTCCGCCACCACGGGTTGCTCCGACCGCAACCGGCTGCTGGGCTGCCTTCTTCAATTTCGGCGGCTCTTCCGCAGCACCTGTCTTGGTCCCGTTCTTCAACTGGCCCTGGAGCTGCTTCATCGAATAGGTAAGCTCTTCCACCTGCCCCACGAGCAGGCGCATCTGCTCTTCCATCTGGTTGAGTCGCGAGGCGAGTTCTTCCGCCGTTTGGGCCTGGGCGGGCGAAAACAGCGCGGTTCCCAGAAGCAAAACGGCAACGAATGAGGCTTTGAGGGTGTTTGACATATTTCTAACCACTGCAATAGCAATCGGGCATGACGCCCTTTTAGGCTGCAACTTGGCCTGAATCGGGGTGAAAATGAGGCTTTGCCGCCACAGCATATGGAAAGTCCTGCACTGTTGCCGGACTGCCACAGCCCAAGCTTAGGAGGCCCCGCCGGTGATGACGGTTACGGCGCGGCGGTTCTGCGTCCAGCATTGTTCAGCGTCACAAAGTGCTGCCGGGCGTTCCTTGCCATAGGCGATGGAGGATATCCGCTTCGGATTTACGCCTTGGGCAATCAGGAACTCGCGGGTTGCGGTGGCCCGGCGGGCCGAAAGGGCGATGTTGTATTCGCGGGTGCCGCGTTCGTCCGAATGGCCCTCAACCTGAACCACCACGTTGGAATACTGCTGCAGCCACTGCGCCTGCTTGGTCAGGATTTCCTGGCCCTCAGGCGTCAGGTCCGACGTGTCCACGATGAAATAGATGCGGTCGCCCACATTGGTGGCGAAATCCTGCTCGGAACCGGGTCGCGCCTGGCCAACGCCGCCTGTGCCTGCTTCCAGATCGGGCGTATTCTTCTTCGAGCACGCCGCCAATGCCAGAAAGCAGCAGCAAATCGCCGCCAGTTTGAAACTCGCTATACGAGTCATCATGCTATCCCACTCCTGTATTGCTCCGGCAAGGTCGCGTCCCTGCGATCCCTGTCGGAACAGGTCAAATCCACTCCCGGCCCAAAACGCAACCGGCTAATCCAAACTCACATGTCACGGAATTACGGCGAGCACTTAGCCCGATACGTCCCGCGCAGCAAGGATTCATAGTCTTTAACCATTGTGACGGGTCAAGATTAACAAATCCTCACCCGCCAGAGCTTGGGGAAAATGGTCAGCTCGTCCTTGCGCCGCCGGTAATAACCGTCACAGCACGGCGATTTTGTGTCCAACACTGCTCGGCGTCACAAAGTGCCGCAGGCCGTTCCTTGCCATAGGCAATGGAGGAAATGCGATTGGCTTCAACGCCTTGCGCAATCAGGAACTCGCGCGTCGCCGTGGCGCGGCGGGCTGACAGGGCGATATTGTATTCGCGGGTGCCGCGTTCATCCGAATGGCCTTCCACCTGGATGGAAACGCCGGGGTACTGCTGCAGCCAGGCGGCTTGCTTGCTCAGGATTTCCTCGGCTTCGGGCGTGAGGTCAGCCTGGTCAACCACGAAATAGATGCGGTCACCAACATTGGTGGCAAAATCCGCCTCGGAACCGGGAGACGATGCGCCCGCACCCAATCCCGCATTTGAGGCTTCAAGGTTTGGCGTGTTCTTTTTCGAGCACGCCGTCAGCGCCAGCACGCAGCACAAGGCCACGGCAATTTTAAAACCACTTAAGTTACGCAAGATCATACCCACTCCAATGCTTCTATCGTGACAAGCCCCCCGGCCCCCACGAAATTTCTAGTTCAGGCGCGGCGACCACGCGGGATCAGAACCGAACCCGGGTGTCGGAACCTGTTGCTCATTGTATCCGGTGATATCCACCGAATAGAGCTGAGGCCCGCCATTTTCACCGGGAGTATCCCGGAAAAACATGATAACGCGGCCGTTTGGCGCCCACGTTGGTCCTTCGTTATGGTAGCCTTCGGTTAATATTCTCTCACCAGAGCCGTCAGGCTTCATCACGCCGATGGCAAATCGGCCGCCGGCCTGCTTTGTAAATGCGATGTATTGGCCATCCGGCGACCACACGGGCGTCGAATAGCGCCCGTTGCCGAAGCTGATGCGGTTCTGTCCCGAACCGTCAACGCCCATCACATAAATCTGCTGGGTGCCGCCGCGGTCAGACTCAAAGGTAATCTGGCTGCCGTCGGGCGCATAGCTCGGGCCGGTGTTGATCGCCGGCGTATTGGTAAGCTGGCGAAGCTGGCGCGAACGCAAATCCATTTCATAGATGTTGGAGTTGCGACCGTCGGTGGTCAGCAGGCTCATGATCACACGCTGCCCATCGGGCGAATAGCGCGGCGCAAAGCTCATGTTGGCAAATTCGCCCACAATTTCTTTCTGGCGGGTCACAATGTTGAAGAGATAAACCCGGGGCGTTCCCTGGCCGATCGACATATAGGTGATTTCCTGGCTGTTCGGCGAAAACCGCGGCGTGACCACGAGGTCCGAGCCGTCTGTCAGGGTGCGGACATTGAATCCGTCCTGGTCCATCACCGCCAGTTTCTTCACGCGCTGGTCCTTGGCGCCGGTCTCGTCGACAAATACAATCTGGGTATCAAAATAGCCGTCGATGCCGGTGAGCGCCTTGTAAATGACATCCGAGGTCAAATGCCCGATGCGCCGCAGGTTCTTTGGCGAAGTGGAAAACTGCTGGGCCGCAATCTGCTGCTGCGAGTTGACGTCAAACAGCTTGAACTCGACGCGGATTTTTCCGCCATCCACATAGACCTGGCCGGTTACCAGCGCCTTGGCCTGGATCTGCCGCCAGTCGGCAAAGCGCGGTTCCTGGTTGAAATCCGTGATCTGCTCAATGAAGGAATTCTGCGGCAGGGGCTCGAAGTAACCGGAGCGGGCCAGATTGTTGCTGATCACTTCGTTCAGGGTTGCGCCCGCTTCCTCCGCCCCGCCGCCCAGCCAGGAAAGGCGTGATGGCGATGGGCAAGGGATTGATGCGCCCGCCGGAAACATCAACGTCAAGGGCAAAGCTCGCCCGCGGCGCGAGCGCCAACATAAGCAGGGAAAGCCCCAAAAGAAAATTTCTCCTGGTCGCAAGGCGGGTAAATCTGGGCATTGAAATTTCCATGAGGCTTATGTTCCAAACATCATGTTTGGATTGAAACTGATTGTATTGTCTTTCCACAGGTCATAGCGGTCGGCCGGGAAGAAGTCATACTTTTGGCATTCCATGACAGCCGAAATCGCCGACTGCGCAGTCGTTGCAAAAAGCGGGTCGCCGCTGCCATTCAGGACTTCCGGATAGCCGGAAACCGTCCCGTCGGGCGTGAGGAAAAAGCGGACCTTGACCGTGATATTGGCTTCGCGTGCGCCCGGAGGAACCGACCAGCAACCGGCAAGCTTCTGGCGAAGCGCATCAACAAGGGTTGCCGCCAAGGCATCGTCATTTCCCTGAATATCCTGATCGCCAAGTTCAGGCTCGTTGGTGACTTCTGCGGTCTGCTGCGGCGCCGTCTTCTCATCGTCCGTCTTGTTCAGGAATGCCGCGATGTCATCCGTATTGAGTTCCGGCTTTTTCTTTTTCGGTTTCTTTTCTTCCGGCTTCTTTACCGGCTTCACTTCCGCCTTCTTCACTTCCTCTTTCGGCTTTGGCTCTTCCTCAACCTTTTTGAGGAGATCCTTCAGCGGATCCGGATCGAGCGGCTTCGGCTCTTCCTTCTTTGGCTCTTCTACTTTAGGCGCGGGCGGCGGCGGTTCGGCAACCGGTTCCTTGACGGCGGTCTTTACTTTTTCATCGACCTTTGGCGCCGGCTCAACCTTCTTCACTTCTTCGACTTTTTTCGGCGCGGCTTTCTCGATGGGCTTTTCCGCGGACTTCGATGTGGCCTTGCGCTTCGACTCATCGCTGATCTTGGAAATATCAACCTGGATGGCATCCTGCGGCTGCACCTTGTACTTGTCGGGATCAGGCAAGACCACAAGGGCCGCGACAAGAATCGAGGCGTGCAATACCAGGGATGTGATCAGGCTCTTGCGCATCTCTAGTTTGCGGCCTCCGCCTTCTTTTCAAGGTTGCCGGTCACCAGGCCAATCTTGCGGTAGCCCGCGCCGTTGAGCAGGCCCATCACTTCCATCACCGCGCCATAGCTCACATTTGTGTCAGCCCGCACGAATATCTGTTCCTCATAGCCGTTCTTGGCGATGGCCTGAAGCTTCGGCTGCAGCTCCTCAAGCGGGATCTGGGTTTCCTGCAGGAAAATGGTCTTGTCGGCCTGCACCGTGATGGTCAGCGGCTCGACGCTGCTGGTCATTTGCTTGGCTTCGGTCTTGGGCAACTCGATGGGCACGCCCACCGTCATCAGGGGTGCCGCCACCATGAACACGATCAGCAGAACCAGCATCACGTCGACAAGCGGTGTCACGTTGATTTCATGCATCACGCCGGCCGACTGGCGCCGCCTGGAATTGCGCCGCTGATATCCGCCTTTGGCCCCGCCTGAAGCTGCTGCCATGCTTAAACCCGCTCATCCAGCTGACGCGAAATAATCGCCGAGAATTCGTCAGCAAAGTTCTCCAGACGCATGCCGATACGGCCCGCATCGGCCGAAAACATGTTGTAAAAGATTGTCGCTGGTATGGCGGCCACAAGGCCGATGGCCGTGGCAAACAGGGCCTCCGCGATGCCCGGCGCCACGACGGCGAGGTTGGTGTTCTGCGAATTGGCAATGGCCTGGAACGAGGTCATGATGCCCCAGACCGTTCCGAACAGCCCGATAAAGGGTGCCGCCGCACCCGTTGTTGCAAGGAACAGGAGCCGCGATTCAATCGTGCTCATTTCCTTTTGAATCTGCACATCGACGACTTTTTCAATGCGCTTCTGCACGCCCTGGAAGCCGGCCCGCAGGGCCGCATCCTGGCTGCGCTTCCATTCGCGCATCGCCGCCATGAAAATGGCCGAGAGGCCCAGATTGCTGCGCGTTCCAAGGGCCAGATAAAGGTCTTCGAGGGATTGGCCCGACCAGAAGCTTTGCTCAAACCGGTCATTGGCCGAATTCATCCGGCGCACCGCAAAATACTTCTCGATGATGACCGCCCAGCACCAGACCGAAGCAAGGGCCAATCCGACCATGACGAGAAACACAGGCCAACTGGCCTGCATGATCAAATGCCAGAGCGAAATCTGCCCCGGCTGCGCTACCGCACTGACTACGACTGGATCCATGCCACTTCCCACTTCCCCGGAATCCGTCCCTGAACTCCATACCCCTTGCGGGGAGGCGTCCTGAAACAGGTTAAATCTGTCGAAACTGCGGCGATTCGCCAGTTTTCGGGAGAATCGACCACAGGGCCGCACCTTGTTTGGCGCGCCTTACCCCAAATGACGGTCTTATGGTTAAGTTTCTGTTACGTGGTTGATTCAACAAGGGAAAGAAACGTTTTTGTCATCTCCGGAGGCAGCCGCTTCGGCTTCCCCTTCCCGTCCACCAGCACAACCGTCACCTGCGCCTCAAACAGCGTTTCCCCGGAACGCTTCACGCTTTGGTTGAGCTCCATGCGCGCCCCGCCAAATTCACCAAAGCGCGTTTCCACTTCCAGCAGGTTGTCGATCAGCGCCGGTTTCAGGAAATCACACACCATGCGGCGCACCACGAAACTCGCCGTGCCCTGGAGCTCGCTGTGATGGATATCGAGCAGCCGCAAACAGTCTGACCGGGCCCGCTCGCAGAATTTCAGATAATTCGCGTGATACACCGCGCCGGAAAAATCCGTGTCCTCGTAATAAACCCGGATGGGCAGGACATGCACCTTGCCCTCGATGCGCCCCGCGAGATCAGGCCAGCGCTCAGTCATTCATGTCATCCAACGGCAAAATGCCTTGCGTGATCTCGGCCCGCTGCGGCATGGAAAGCCCCATGTGCTTGAAGGCATGCGGCGTCAAAAGCCGTCCCCGCGAGGTGCGGTTGAGAAAACCGATCTGCAGCAGATAGGGCTCGACAATATCTTCAATCGCATCGCGCGCTTCCGAAAGCGAGGCGGCAATCGTATCGATGCCAACCGGCCCGCCGCCGAAATTGACGGCAATGCAGTTCAGGTAGCGATGGTCCAGCGCATCAAGCCCGCGCTTGTCCACATCAAGATTGCCCAAGGCGCGATCCGCCGAGCCCGCATCAATGCGCGCATCCCCCGAGACGGAGGCAAAATCCCGCACCCGCCGCAGCAGCCTCCCGGCAATGCGCGGCGTTCCCCGCGAACGCTTGGCAATTTCGCGCGCGCCATCTTCGGTGATCGCCACCTTCATCACCCGCGAGCCGCGCTTGACGATATCGAGCAACTCTTCATCCGTGTAAAAATCAAGGCGGATGGGAATGCCAAAACGGTCACGCAACGGCGTGGTCAACAGCCCCGTGCGTGTCGTGGCCCCAATCAGCGTGAACTTCGCCAGATCAATGCGCACCGAACGCGCCGCCGGCCCCTCGCCGATGATGAGATCAAGCTGGTAATCCTCCATGGCGGGATAAAGAATTTCCTCCACCGCCGGAGTGAGCCGGTGGATTTCATCGATGAAGAGAATATCGCGGTCTTCCAGATTGGTGAGCAGCGCCGCAAGATCACCGGCCTTGGCAATCACCGGGCCGGACGTGGCGCGAAAATTCACCCCCAGCTCCCGCGCCATGATCTGCGCCAGCGTGGTCTTGCCCAGGCCCGGCGGCCCCGCAAACAACACATGGTCCAGCGCTTCCGCCCTGCCCCGCGCCGCCTCAATAAACACCCGCAGGTTCTTCTTGACCTTGGTCTGCCCCACAAACTCATTCAACGATTGCGGCCGCACATGGGAATCCAAGCCATCTTCCGGCCTGTCTTCACGGTCTATGAGGCGCTGGTTCATAGCAGCGCCAATTCTTTCAGCGCCTGCCGGATCAGTTTCTCCGTCGGCTGATCATCGCCGTTCTTGCGCATGGCGGCGGCAACGGCCGCACCCGCCTGGCTTTGGCCGTAGCCCAGATTGACGAGGGCCGACACCGCATCCGATGCCGAGGTTGGCCGTGGCCCCTCAAGCTCCGCCTGCAATTTGGCAAGCGTTGCATCCGCACCCGTAAAGGCCGGCGCCTTGTCTTTCAGTTCCAGCACAATGCGTTCCGCCAGTTTCTTGCCAACCCCCGGCGCGCGCCCGATCATCGGCTTGTCCTGCAAGGCAATGGCATTGGCAATTTCGGAAGCAGATAAAGTGGAAAGAATGGCCAGCGCCACCCGCGTGCCCACGCCCTGCACGGTTTGCAAAAGCCGGAACCATTCCCGCTCCAGCACCGAGGCAAAGCCCACCAGCCGGATCATGTCCTGGCTCACCAGCATTTCCGTGTGAAGCTCCGCAAACTCGCCGACCGACGGCAGCGCCGCCAAGGTCTTGGACGAACAGAACACATGATAGCCAACACCGGAGACATCAATGATCAGCCAGTCCGTGCCGAAGCTGTCAATACGGCCTTTCAGTTTCCCAATCATGATTCCCGCGTGCTTCGCTCTGCCACCGCCTCATGCGTAGGCATTCCACTGGAACAAGTCAAGAACGCGCCAGAATCTTGGCCAGGGTTTGCGCGCCCCGGTGATGCGCGTGGCAAATGGCAATGGCCAGTGCATCGATGGAATCCGCCGAATTGAGCTCCGCCCGCGGCAGCAGCACCTTGACCATGTGCTTCACCTGGTCCTTCTCCGCGTGTCCGGCGCCCGACCACGGATTTCTTCACCACATTGGGCGCATATTCGGCAACGCTGATGCCCGCCAGCGCCGGCGCCAGCATGGCCGCACCCCGCGCCTGCCCCAGCTTCAAGGTCGCCCGCGCATCCTTGTTCACGAAGGTTTCTTCGATGGCCGCTTCATCGGGCGCATAGCGCTGCAAAATCTCCGCAAGCTGCGTGTGGATTTGCAGCAGCCGCGTGGCCAGCGGCGCATCCGCCTCCGAATGCACGCTGCCATCGGCCACATAGGAGAGCCGCGTGCCCTCCGCCTCGATAACGCCCCAGCCCGTATTGCGCAGGCCCGGATCAATGCCGATGATGCGGACCTTAGGCATCCAGCTTGGCCATCACCTCATCAGAAATATCCGCATTGCTGAAGACATTCTGCACATCGTCATCTTCATCCAGCGCATCAACCAGCTTCAACAGCGTCTCGGCCTTTTCCTGGTCAAGCGGCGTCAGTGTCTGCGGCTTCCAGACGACCTTCACGCTTTCCGCATCGCCAAGCTTTTTTGCAAGGCTCGCCGAAACCTCGCCGATGTTTTCGAACGCGCAGGTAATGACATGGCCATTCTCGTCGCTCACCGCGTCATCGGCCCCGGCATCTATCGCCGCTTCAAGCAAAGCGTCGGCGCTGCCCTTGGCCAGCGGATAGGAAATCTCGCCAACTCGCGAAAACATGAAGCTCACCGAACCGGTCTCCCCCATGTTGCCGCCATACTTGGTGAACAGGGCGCGCACATTGCTGGCCGTCCGGTTGCGGTTGTTGGTCAGCGCCTCAACCACGATGGCCACGCCGCCCGGCCCATAGCCCTCATAGCGCATGGCATCGAAATTCTCCGCATCAACGCCCGAAGCCTTTTTGATCGCGCGCTCGATCGTGTCCCACGGCATGTTTCCCGCCCGCGCGTTCTGCACCGCAAGCCTGAGGCGGGCATTCATGGCCGGGTCCGGAAGTCCTGCCTTTGTCGCAACGGTGATCTCGCGTCCCAGCTTGGCAAAGGCGTTGGAGCGGAGTTTGTCCTGCCTGCCCTTCCGGTGCATGATGTTTTTATATTGTGAATGACCCGCCATAAAACCCTCAAGAAACTGTAATCCGGGAGCGGTATAGCCGTGCCAGCCATGCAGATTCAAGCCACCCCCGTTCCGTTTACCTGCCATTAACGGGCTTAAGTCAACTTAAGCCACTTAGTTGGTGGAGTGTGAGTTAATGACAATCAAGTCGCGTATGGTCGAAGAGTTCTCGTTCACGAGTGAAGATAACCTTGCTGGCGCCTGTTCCAGCGCCCTTCGAAAGGTCCGCAGCTTGGCAGATACAGCCCCCATCGGCCGTCTTTTCGCATCCATCGCAACCCTCACAGACATGTCAAACCAGATCGGCCAGTCGCTTGCCGCCGACGATCTTCCCGGTGCCGCAAATCTCATGAAGGCTTATGCAAAGCCCACGAGCCTGGCGGAAACGGCAACGCCCTTGCCGATGCACTTCAAGCGCCGCGCCTAGCTCCTGATTCCGCGCAGGCGTTCGCCCCGGCGGCGCAGCAGTTCAACCGTCACAAGCAGGAAGGTTGAAAACACGATCAGCACGCTTGCCGCTGCCGTGATGGTAGGCGAAATCAGCTCGCGGATGCCGGAGAACATCTGGCGCGGCAATGTGCGCTGTTCCGGCCCGCCGATAAACAGGATCACGATCACTTCGTCGAATGATGTGACGAACGCAAAAAGCGCTCCTGAAATCACCCCGGGCAGAATGAGCGGCAGCATCACCTTGAAAAACACTGTGTGCGGCGCGCCCCCGAGGGATGCGCCCGCCCGAATGAGCGTGCGGTCAAAGCTCATCAGTGTTGCGGTGACTGTGATCACCACAAATGGCGTGGCCAGAGCCGTATGGGCAAGGATGATGCCGACCAGCGTGCCGTTCAGGCCGGTATAGGCATAAAAGAAAAACAGCCCGATGGCCGAAATGATGACCGGAACAATCATCGGCGAGATCAGCACGGCCATGATCGCTGCACGGCCGGGAATGTTGGAACGTGACAGGCCAAGGGCTGCCAGGGTTCCAAGGCAAGTGGCAAGGATCGTTGCGGCGACAGCGACGATGACGGAGAGTTTCAACGCGCTTGTCCAGCGCTCATTGGTGAAAAATCCGGTCTCGCCGAAATACCACCTGGTCGAAAACCCCGGCATCGGATAGCTGAAAAACGTTTCGGAATTGAACGACAGCGGCATGATCGCAAGGATTGGCGCAATCAGGAACAGCAGCACCAGGCCCACAAAAATCCGCAAGCCATAGTGGGAAACCTTCTCGGTCGTCGTCATGTAGGGAGGCAATGCCATGGTCTTCTAGCCCAGCTTCATTTTGTCGATGCCGATGAGGCGGTTGTAGACGTAGTAAAGAATGAGCGTGGCGGTGAGCAGCACAAAGCCAAGGGCAGACGACTTGCCCCAGTTGCCCTCGTTGTTCATGGCCGTGTCAATGAAGCCGGCAATCATGTTGTCTGAGCCGCCGCCAACCAGCGCCGGTGTAATGAAATAGCCGAGGCAAAGAATGAAGGTCAGCAGACAGCCTGCCGCCACGCCCGGCATGGTTTGCGGCACATAGACCGTGCGGAATGCATGAAACGGCGTGGCGCCCAGCGACTTCGCCGCGCGCATATAGGTGGGCGATATGGTTTTCATCACGCTGTAAATCGGCAGCAAGGTGAACGGCAATTGGATGTGGGTCATGGCCAGCACCGTGGCAAAGCGGGTCTTGAACAGTTGCGGCTCGCCTGACATGAACCCGAGCACATTGGAGATCCATGTTATGCCGGTGATGTGCAGGAATTGTGCGACGACGCCGCCATCCTGGAGCAGAATGGTCCACGCGGTCGTGCGCACCAGAAGCGATGTCCAGAACGGCAGCAGCACGAATATCATCAGGATGCTGGCGGTTCGCTGCGGCAGGGTTGCCAGCATGAAGGCAACCGGATAGCCGAGAACAAGCGTGCACAAGGTCACCAGCAGGCTGATGCCAAGGGTGCGGCCCAGAACCTGCAAGTAGATGCGCCGTTCCTCGGGCGTGCGTTCAATGCCGCCGTCCGCGCCCTGCCTCAGGTCCAATGCGCTCAACAGGTAATAGGGCGTAATGGCGCTGCCCGCCCGCTTGACCACGGCCCAGGTGAATACGTCTTTCCAAATGGGATCCGCTGCAATGACGGCTTCCGTCCATGGCCCCGTTTCTATCTTGTCGAGCTTCCGCGCGGTGACAGTGACTTTGGATTTGAGCGTGGGGATTTCATAGTTCAGGCGCTTGCCGATCAGGGCCACGGTTCTGGCCTTGCTGGCGGTTTTGAGGTCCGCCGCAAAGGCCGCAAAAACTTCTTCACTTGGAAGCGCCTTGCCATCCCATTGGCGCAGCAGTTCGGTGGTCTGCGGCAAATTATTGACAATGTCCGGATCATAGAAGGCATTCTTCAGCATGACCAGAATGGGAATCAGAAACGAAATGACAATGAACAGGAACAGGGGCGCAATCAGCAGGAACGCCCGCCTCACTTCACGGCGCTCCGCCTGGCGCAATTTGATTTTCAGCGGCGTGCCGTCCACCGTCCGCATCACGTCATCAGTCATCGCCAACGCCCCATCATCGGAAAAGAATCGGGGCGGAAGTTGCCTTCCGCCCCGGTTGTCTTACTTCGCGAGCCAGGCGTTGAAGCGCTCTTTCAGCTCATCGCCGTGGTCAGCCCAGAACTGCGGATCCACGTTGAAAGCCGTCTTGAGGTTGTCTGGTGCCGTTGGCAAGTTTGGCAGGGTTGCCGGTTCGATGCCAGGAATGGCATCCTTGTTGGCAGGGCCATAGGCAATGTACTTGGTCTGCTCGGCCTGGGGACCAACACCGGAAGCAAACGTAACAAAGCGATAAGCTTCTTCAATCTTGGGCGTTCCCTTGGTGATGGCCCACCAGTCCCAATCCAGGCCCTGATGGTCCCAGACGATCTTGAAGGGCTTCTTGTCCTTGTCGATCGCTGTCTGCAGGCGGCCGTTCCAAGCCGAGACCATCACGACCTGGCCATCGGCAAGAAGCTGCGGTGCCTGGGCGCCGGCTTCCCAGAAGATGATTTCGCTCTTGATGGTGTCGAGCTTCTTGAACGCGCGGTCAACGCCTTCAGGCGTTGAAAGCGTGGTGTAAACATCCTTGGCGTCAACGCCATCGGCGATCAATGCCCACTCGAGATTAACCGTGGGGTTCTTCTGAATGCCGCGCTTGCCGGGGAACTTGGCAAGATCGAAGAAGTCGTTGATGGTCGTCGGGCCTTCAGCAAGCTTCGACGTGTCATAGCCAAATACCGTGCCGTACACGATGGTGGGAACAGCGCATTCCATCAATTCGGCGCCGATGAACTTTGCCCGGTCAAGCCCGAGCTTGGCCCAGTCAATGGTTTCGAGAGCACCTTCGGCACAGCCCTGCAGGGCAGTCGCGGTGTCAACGTCGATCACGTCCCAGGTAATGGCATTGGCCTCGACCATGGCCTTGATCTTGGCCACTTCGCCATTGTATTCGGCCTCGGTGATCTTGTTGCCAGCCGCCATATAGGGCTCATAATAGGCCTTGCGCTGGCTCTCTGAATAAGAACCACCCCATGACGTAACTGTAAGTTCGTCGCCAGCCCGGGCTGATGCCGCAAAGGCCGTTCCGGCAAGCAAGGCGGCCGTGAATAGGACTGAAAGTTTCTTCATTTAACTCCTCCAAAAGCGCCGGATTCCCGGCTGAAATAGCGTTATGGAGAAGAAATCCAACGGACTGTGGCAGCCCAACACGAATGTCGGCCTTCCCACCAGTAAGCTAAGACGTCCTCCCCTTGATCACGACCCCGCCGACTTTGTGAGTGCCACCGCAACCCTGTGGGCAGCACTGACTTCAGTTCTTATTTCGAGGCGCTGGAAAAGATACTAAGCATGGCGGGAGGAAAGGTCACTAGAGTTTTTTTGTCGCTGAGGCAGAATTATTGTCATACCTGCGGACGTTTACCAGAACGGCACCTCGGCCTGCGACAGTCTGCCTCCCAGGCGAATGGGTGAAATTTGGGTGGCAAGGCCGGTCCGGTCATCGGTCTCCACCGCCACGCCGCACACCGTGGCCGCCCCCTCGGCGGGCTTGAATTTCTCCACCGGCAGCTTGCGCAGGAAGCGGTTCAGGGGTTCCGCCTTGTCCATGCCGATCACCGAGTTGTAGTCGCCGCACATGCCCGGCATCGGTCAGATAGCCCGTGCCGCCGGTAAGGATCTGGTGGTCCGCCGTGGGGGTATGGGTGTGGGTTCCAACCAGCAGGCTGGCCCGCCCATCCACATAATGCCCCATGGCCATTTTCTCGGAACTGGCCTCGGCATGAAAATCAATGAGAATGGCATCGCAATCCCGGCCCAGCTGGCATTGGTCAAGCTCCCGCCCCACCGCCGGAAACGGATCATCCAGCATCGGCTCGATCATCACCCGGCCCATGGCATTCATCACCAGCACCCGCTGCCCCTTGGCCGTTTCCACCATGCAGGTGCCGCGCCCCGGGCAGCCGGCAGGCCAGTTCAGCGGCCGGATAAGATTGGGTTCGCGTTCAATGAAAACCAGCGTTTCGCGCTGGTCAAAAGCATGGTTGCCAAGTGTCACGACATCCGCCCCGCTGCTCAGCAATTTCTGATGAATGTCCTGGCTGATGCCAAAGCCATGGGCGGCATTCTCGCCATTCACCACGACTATGTCGGGCTTGTAGCGCTCGCGCAGAAGCGGCAGCTCGCGGGCGACCGCATCGCGCCCCGACTTGCCCACCACGTCGCCGAGGAAGATCAGCCGCATTTGAAAGTCTCTTTTTCCGTCATGATCCAGTCCAGCCGCTGGTCGAAAGCGTCGCGGGGAACTTCATCTACTTCCTGGCCCGCATAGGCAATGCCAATGGCCGTCACGCTCTTGAGTGCCCGCAGTTTTTCCAGGGTGCGGTCATAGAACCCCCCGCCGTAACCCAGGCGAAACCCCTGGCGGTCAAAGGCCAGTAGCGGAACCAGCAGGACATCGGGCAAAACTTCGGGAGCTTCTTCCGGCGGAATCTTGATATTCCAGCGGCCAAGAACCAGCGCGTCCCCCGGCGCCCACTGCCGGAACACCAGTGGCGTGTTCTTGGCCACCACCACCGGCAAGGCAGTAATCCAGCCATCGGCGAACAGTTTGTCGAAAAGTTCGAATGTGGAGATTTCGCTGTCAAAGGAATGAAAGGCCGAAATGACCTTGGTCTGGGCATTTCTGGCAACGGGAAGCCCGCGCGAAGCCAATGCCGCTCCGGCACCGGCTTGGGCGATCTCGTGCACATCGTTTCTGATGAGTGTGGCCTTGCTTCGCGCCAGGCGTTTTATTTCAGCAAGACTCATATTTTCCTTCAAACTAAGCGGCGAGCCACCATGGGCCGTGGGAACTGACGATCCCGGGTCCCTACTCACGTAGGTGGGCGCCGTTTAAGCCGGACCACGGTCCAGCCCAGGGACAGCTCCCTAAAGATCGATTATAGGCCCTGGGAAAAAATGTTCCTCACAAACCGGGCAGCCCGCCACGGCTGTATGTAGGCCTTAAACGTGAAAAAGCCAAAAAGAAAACAGGTCAGCGTTACAGGCAAAATTACAACTTTAAGTATTAAATTTGACAATTTACAATTTATAAGACATGTTCCCAAGATGCCGGGGGGACCTAGTGATGGCATCCAGACCAAGGAAATTGAGCCCAAAAAGAAATCGCATCGGAGCGAGACAGCTCCAACAGCCCGTGCCGGCCCCACGGATGGTGATATTCGTCCACGGCATCCTGTCTCCAGGGTCTTGGATGACCACCCTCCGTCCCCTCTTCCAGGCGCAGAGCGTCATTGCCCAGCCAATAGGCTTTCACGTTTTTGATATATTCCGCTTTCTGTTCGGACGCCGCCGGCAAGCCATCGACCGGGTAAAGCAGCAAATCCAAAGCGCCATCGCGTCAAACCCCGGCGCTGAATTAACAATCATCGCCCATAGTTTCGGCACCTATGTTGTCAGCCGGATCCTGGACGAGGATTTCAGGATAAAATTGACCCGGCTCATCATGTGTGGCGGTATCGTCCCCAGGGATTATCGCTGGGACAAGATTGCGCGCTTCAACAGTCAACATGAAAACGTCAACGTCGACATCATCAACGAAATCAGCGGCCGCGACAGGTGGCCGATCATGGCACGGCATTCAACCTATGGCTACGGTGATGTCGGCACCATCGGATGTCAGGACAGCAATGTACGAGACAGGCGGCATTATATTCCGCACAGCGGATATTTGACGGAAACCTTTGCGAACCAATACTGGATCCCGTTTTTCAATCCCGCCGCGCAACAGCCGCAACCAACGCCGACGCGTCGTTCCTCCTGCCTGCTTCTCCTGAATTGGCTTCCGCTCCGGGCAGTAACTTTCGTGCTTGCGGGGTTGCTCGTATTTGGTCTTTATATTATTTGGGACCGCGCCGCATACCGCACCAATGGCACCTTCAAGATTCCCAACACCAGAAACGTCGGCTTTGAGGTGCTTGGCTATAAGTCCACGAACGACCGAAATCCGGAGGTCGTCTATTCCGCCCGCAACAGCGCCGCCGCTGGAAGATATTACTCGGTACACGATCTGGCCAGCGATAACAAATATCTGAAAATTGTTGTAAACGTCACCAATCGGCGTCCCTTTGAATGCAAACTGAACCAAGCTGGGAGCAGGCCGCTTGAAGAACAAGATTCTGCTGCCATTGAGCCTGTGTGGGACAATGAGCAGGCAGCCACAACCAGGTACGTGTTTGACCTTTCAAGGGCTTACCGGAGTTTCGGCAAGGCGGAGCTCCACTTCGATTACATTGATGATGCACCGCTTGCCGAGTTTAACGGATTCAGGGCGGACAAATTGACGGTTTCTGCCGGAGGCAGGCTTAATCCCAATGGCCTCCAGCTCGACCTGGTCGAGCATTCAAGAGACATGGGAAAATGCGCCAATGATGGAGAGAGATCTCCAGAGGGAATATCCCCTTTTGTCACAACGGCGTGGGCCAAGGATGAGTCCCCGGGATTCTTGTCGGTCTGGATCAGTAAAGTGCGGGCGGCTGAAGATGCCGGGCTAATTGCACCCGGCAACATTCAGACCCTGCTCAACGACCCCAATCCCGAGCGCCGGGCCGTCGCCGTCGACGCCATAATTGCCGCGCCTGACCGTTTTGCCGACGAGGCGCGTCGCATTGTCGAAACGTCCAGCAATGCCGATGCGGTGGCGGATGTGCTGCGCGCTTCGCGCAATGTGCTGCCGCTTCCCATCAGGCTCAACGAGACCCGGGTTTTGCAACTCGCCTATGCTGGCTCGGCAAAGGTACGCGACGCCGCCCGCAGCTACTTGCGCGCTCCCACCGTGGTGAGCCCCAAAATCGCAGCCCTGTTTGAGGGCGCACAATTTGACAAGCTTGTCAGGGAATTGCGTAACAAGCCCGTGGAGGGCCGACCCTATTCCCAAGACTATCTGCTCCTTATCACCGCGCGCGATGTGTTTTACAATCTTGGCCTGAAAGAACTTGTTCCGGTTCTGGAACGAATCCGCAAGAACGAAAAATCTTCCGCCGACGGCCAGGCAACCATGCTGAGGCGTTTCAACTCCGGCATTGCGCTGCGCAGCCTCGCCAAAACCCCGGATGAAAGAATTGCGCTTTCAAAAAACAGTTATGGCAAAGCGCTGGTCTTGCTTGAACTGGCGGTCAACAAGGAAGCAGCTCTCAATCCGTCAAACCTGGGCGTTTTTGAGTACATTGCGCTGGCCAGGAAAGAACAAAGGAAACTTGCCGATACCACGGCCAGAAACGAAGTGGTGACCCAGTTCGTGAAATTTCTGGATGAAATTGGCGCCAAGCGCGATCTTTATCCCTGGCCCCTCCATATCGATCAGGCAACGCGTTGCAGGGACAAGCTCAGTTTTGCCTGCCTCAGCAGCCAGGCCGCGGAGTAAATGAAAAACGCGCCCGGCGCCTGAGGGCACCGGACGCGCGAATATCATCAAAGGATGAAATTACTGAACAACGGTAACTGCCGTTGCCGCCTTGCTTGTGTCATCAAAGGTTACCTGCACCTTGGCGCCGGCAGCGATCTTGTCGGCTGCTACACCTTCAGCCAGAACATAGGCCGAGCCGTCTTCAAGGGTAACGGTCTTGGTCGCTGGATCAAATGCCTTGACCGTGCCTTGAATCTGGCCGGCATAGGCAGTCGCTACCATGGCGGCAGATGCGATCAGCAATGCTACAAACTTTTTCATTTCACTATTCCTTCGTTTTGACGCCCGTGCGCCGATCACAGGCAGTTTCAAATCCCGGTGGATCGATTCCAATCCGGCGTCCGACGCAAAACACGTGCGAACACTCCAAACGTAGGGAAGGCCACCGCGACAGAACAGTTAAGAAAGTTTAATTCTCGGGGCACATTTCGGACAAATTTGAAAACGCTCTACGACGCATTTTTCAATTCCAAAAAGGTTCCATTCGTTTGAATTTTTTTATTGCCTTGCTGATCTCCCTGTCGGCGGCGGCGGCATCGCGCGCATACCAGCCCCGGATGAAATCTAAAATCTGTTCCCCCTCCGGGCCAGTCTCCGTCCGAAGCTCTTTCAAATAAGTCTTGGCAACGACAATATCGTTGCGAAAGCCGAGAAGATCCTGCAAGGCCGACATCCGCTTTTTATAAGCCTGCCTTGGTTTCCCGTTGCCAAACAAATCAAAAAAATCCACGCCATAACGCAGGTTTTTGAGCGCGATACGCAATTTGTGCCGTGCCTGATCCGAAACGTTTGCTGCCTTTGCGCGCTTGTGAACACGGGCCCTGAGCCTGCTCAGTTCAGCCTTGAAAAATTTCCGTGCCGGCATTTTTGTGTTGGTGCCTTCACGCCAATCGTCATGGGCCAGCAAACTCTGCACATCGAGAACGAACAATGTCGCGGCAAGACTTTCTATCTCGGAGCGCGCCGACGCATAGGCTGCAATGCGCCGCTTCTCCATGATGCCCCGCAAGACGTCGGAATTTTCCGGACAATCGGCGCTTGCCAAAGGACCCTGCAGCACCGAAAGGCGAATGGCATCGGCGTTCCGCACCGGGCCAAATGCCGAAGCCAATTGCCCAGCAGCATCCCGCAAAGCTCCAAAGCCCGCATTGGGCAAGGCCCGTTTGAACATCGACAGGGCGCAGCGCATGCGGCGAAGCGCGATCCGCATCTGGTGAATGGCTTCGGGCTCATCGGTTTCGCGCAGGCAGGCCCAATTTGCCAGGAAGTGTGCCAGCGTATTGGAAATGATGGCTGTTACCGCCTCGTCAAGCGTGGCCAGCGCTTTGGATTTTAGGGGCGCTGCCTTGACCGGGGCCGGCTTTTCCTCAAGCAGGGCACGGAAACCCTTTTCCGCCTTGCTGACAAAATCGAGGCGCAGGGAAAAGTCCTTCGCCAGCCTTATCGCCAGGTCGATAAGATCCGACTGTGTTCCCTGACACAAGTTCCAGTTCTACTTCGGCCAATGGCACAGTCCGCTTTCCTGAGGATACATGGCCCTGGTCCACGGCGATCTCGACAACCGAACTGCCTGAAGTAACGAGACCGCTTTGCCGCTTGAACTCCATTTTGAATTTTGCTGCGAGCGGCTGCCCCCTGATGATCCGCGTGAGAAATTTCTCCGTGGCTTTATCAAAGAGGGCAAGATTAGGCTTCAGTCCGGGTGAATTGACTTCAACTTCCCTGCGATGAAACGGGCCATCACCGGCTGCCCCCGGCGCCTTCATCCCCAGCATGGGAACATCATCCCCGGATTTTCTGATCCGCAAGATGATCCCTTTTTTCCGCAAGGCATTTGAAGGCGTGTCAAAATACGTGGCCTTCAGGTTTTCGGTGTGAAGGTCGTTTGCGGTTTTGATCAACGGGGCCTCCAGGAGGCGGACAAGCCCGGCAGCATCTGATCTGAATTTGATCTCGATTTCCTGATCCCGCCCTGCCGCCGACCCAGACATCTCAAACCCGCCTCTTGTACCTACGCCACTTCCGGAAAGCAGGGGAAGGTAACCAAATATTATTGATTTAGGCAGACGAATCAACGCTTAATAGGTTCTGAGTCGCTTGAATCGGAATAATGCCGTGCACCAGATTGCCGCACTTCCATTCTTTATCACCCCAAATGGGGGTGTGGACGTCTGCCTGGTGACGTCCCGGGGCGGCGGGCGCTGGATCATTCCCAAGGGCAATCCAATTCGCGGCCTCGCCCCCCATGAGGTTGCAGCGCAGGAGGCCCTTGAGGAAGCAGGCCTTGTGGGCCACGTGGGCAAGCGCTGCATCGGTACGTTCAAGTTCGACCGGAGCCGGAACGGTCGGGACACTACCTGTCTCGTCGATGTCTATGCCCTCAAGGTCGAACGGCAGATGCAAACCTGGACGGAAATGCATGAAAGATCGGTTCTGCGCTGCAATGTGAAAACCGCGCTTTCCCTTGTCAGCGTGCCAAACCTCGCCGCCCTGATCAACCGCTACGTCATGGCCCACGTTTAAGCGCCGGATTGCGATGATCCGTATCCCGTGGAACCCGCCCCACCGGCTCCAGGACATTTGATAAACACCGCACCACTTGCTATAGTTCACAGATGACCCGCGTTGAAAAAATCGAACAATCTGTGAAAGAATTGGCCAAGGATGAACTGGCCCAGTTCCGCGAATGGTTTGCAGAGTTCGATGCTGCAAAATGGGACGAGCAAATCGCCACAGACGTTAAGGCGGGGCGCCTCGACACATTAATCAATGAAGCGAAAGCCGACATTGCGAGCGGACGCACCCGGCCCTTATGAGGCACATCGCCACTGAAAAATTTTGGCGGGCATATAACGCGCTTTCAATTGATGTTCAGAAGATTGCAGACAAAAATTTCGAACTGCTCAAATCTGACTCCAAGCACCCATCTCTCCACCTGAAGAAAATCGACGGTCTTTGGTCTGTCCGCGTAGGTCTCTCTTACCGTGCGCTAGGCATTGACCACAAAGAAGGGATTGCCTGGATTTGGATCGGCAGCCATGCGGAGTATGATCGACTAATCAAATAGCGCAGAATGGGCCACAGAATTAACGCGAGACTACTTCATCGCCTTTGCAATGCTCTCCAGCCGTGCCGAGGCGCTTTCAAGCCGCGCGGCGAATTTTGCTTCCATGTCCTTCGTCTGGGCCTGCGCCTGGTTGCGTGACTCGCGCAAGCCCTTGATCTGGTCTTCAAGCGACTCAATCTTGCGGATGGCTTCCGACAGGCGGTCCGCCACCATCAGGCCGCTCATCACCAGCAGGCGGATATCGCCGATCGAGCCGACGCTTTGCTTGATGCGCACGATTTCCGCATCGAGCAGCGAGGCGAGCTCGCGCAGATGGTCTTCCTCACCATCGGGGCACTGCATCGTATAGGGACGATCAGCAACCGAGACGACAACATTGGCCATGCCTTAGCCCCCACTGTTGCTGTGCAGCACAGCGCGAATGCGTGACATGGCCGCGTCTATTTTTCCTACGGCCGATTTGTTGGTGGTGACAAGTTCCGTCGCCTTGCTGCGCACAAGGTCAAGTTCCGAAGCGATCTTTGCGCGGTCGCCGCGCAACGCTTCCGCCTCGCCGGCAACCGCCTGCTTCTTGGCCAGCGCCCCTTCAAATGTTTTCAATGCCGCGTCGAAACGATCAAAGGCATCGTTCAGTTTTTGTGTATCAACCATGTCCGTCCCTAGATCACGTTTTGCCTCAGGGCAACAGCCTGAAGCACTAAACATAACCGCCACCAATTTTCCGGCGCGTGATCGGACACAATTACTGGTCTCACGCTGCCCAATCACCCGCTGGCAAATCATTCAATTTGCCGCCGATCCCAATATGTTACGTAAACAAACGCACTTCAACAGATTAATTTGTCGCGATAAGTCGCGGGAAAAGCCCGGTTGACAGGGCCTCAACTGCTGTTATTCAGAAGCCCGATTGCGGCTGCCTTCAAGGATTTCCCCGAGAATGACTGTTCCCTCCCTCGACATGCAAAAAACCATGGCCAATGCGATTCGTGCCCTCAGCATGGATGCCGTCCAGAAAGCCAATTCGGGCCATCCAGGCCTGCCCATGGGTGCGGCGGATTTTGCCACGGTGCTGTTCACCCAATTCCTCAATTTTGATGCCAGCGATCCCCATTGGCCGGATCGCGACCGTTTCATTCTCTCCGCTGGCCACGGCTCCATGTTGTTGTATTCGCTGCTGTTTCTGACCGGTTACAAGGACATGACGCTGGAGCAGCTTAAGAACTTCCGGCAATTGGGCTCCAAGACCGCGGGCCATCCGGAATATGGCCACGCCGAAGGCATTGAAACCACCACCGGGCCGCTCGGCCAAGGCCTTGCCAATTCCGTGGGCTTTGCCATTGCCGAACGCCACCTGGCGGCCCGCTTCGGCAATGACCTCGTCAACCACAAGACCTATGTGCTGGCGGGCGACGGCTGCCTGATGGAAGGCATTTCCCAGGAAGCCATCACCCTGGCGGGCCACCTGAAGCTCAACCATCTCATCGTGCTGTGGGACGACAACGGCATCTCCATTGACGGCAAAGTGAGCATGTCTGATTCGACCGATCAGCTCGCCCGATTCGCCTCCGCCAACTGGAATGTGAGCCGTGTCGATGGCCATAACCCCAGCGAAGTGGCAGCAGCCCTCCAGGCGGCGCAAAGTTCCGACAAGCCCACCATGATTGCCTGCAAAACCATCATCGGTTTTGGCGCGCCAACCAAGCAAGGCACGGCCGCCACCCATGGTTCGCCGTTGGGTGCCGAGGAAATCACTGGAGCCCGCAAAGCCCTGGGCTGGGATTACCCGCCCTTTGTCGTTCCCGATGAAATCCTCAATGCCTGGCGCGCTGTCGGATCGCGCGGCGCATCACGGCGCAAGGATTGGGAACAGCGCCTTGCAGCTTCCTCTCAAAAGGCCGAGTTCAACCGCATCACCTCGGGTGCCTTGCCCGCCAACTTTGATGACGTTGTTGCCGCCTATAAAAAGGAACTGGCCAAAAATCCGCCGTGGATCGCCACCCGCAACGCCTCGCAGAACGCCCTTGATGTGATCAACGCCGCCGTGCCCGAAACCATCGGCGGCTCCGCCGATCTCACCGGTTCCAACAATACCAAATCCAAGGACATGAAAGCCCTCAACGCCGCCGACTACGGCGCGCGCTATGTCTACTACGGCATTCGTGAGCATGGCATGGCCGCCGCCATGAACGGCATGGCGCTCCACGGCGGCGTCATCCCCTATGGCGGCACCTTCCTGGTCTTCACTGATTATTGCCGCCCCAGCATTCGCCTCTCGGCCCTCATGGGCAAGCGCGTGATCTATGTGATGACCCATGACTCCATCGGCCTCGGTGAAGATGGCCCGACCCATCAGCCCGTGGAACATCTCGCGGCCCTGCGCGTCATTCCAAATCTCCTGACCTTCCGCCCCTGCGATGCGGTTGAAACCGCCGAATGCTGGCAACTCGCCCTGCAAACCGCGACGGGCCCAAGTGTGCTGGCCCTGACCCGGCAAAAATTGAAGCCCGCCCGCCTCGCCTATGCAGCCAAGAACCTCTGTGCCCTGGGCGCTTATGAAATCGCCCCGTCGGCGAAGAAATCAAAGGCCGTCATTTTTGCTTCCGGCTCCGAAGTTGAAATCGCCATCGAAGCCAAGGCAACGCTTGATAAGGCTGGAACGCCAACCCGCGTCGTCTCCGTGCCTTCGATGGAGCTCTTCGAAAAGCAGTCCAAGGCCTACAAGGAAAAACTTTTGGGCAGCGAGAAAACCCGCATCGCCATTGAAGCGGGCGTGGCCCAGGGCTGGAACCGCTTCATCGGCAATGACGGCGTGTTCATCGGCATGAAGGGCTTTGGCGCCTCCGCTCCGGCTGAAGCCCTCTACAAGCATTTCGGCATCACCGCCAAAGCCATCGTCAAAGCCGCAAAGAAGTAAGGCGCCATGCCAGCCTTCCGCACCCTTGATGATGTCGATGTCGCTGGCAAGCGCGTCGTCATCCGCCTTGACCTCAATGTGCCGGTTGAAAATGGCAAGGTGACGGACGCCACGCGCATCGAACGTGTGGTGCCCACGCTTCGCGAACTTCTCGACAAGAACGCCGCCGTCATCGTGCTGGCCCATTTCGACCGGCCCAAGGGCAAGGTCGTGCCGGAAATGTCGCTGAAGCCCGTGGCCCCTGCCCTTCAGGCCAGTCTCGGCCGCCCGGTAAAATTCATCTTCACCGATTGGCAATCGGCGCCCACGGTTTCCATAAAGCCCGGTGAATGCGTGCTGATGGAAAACACCCGCTATCACGCCGGCGAAGAAAAGAATGACGCAGGCTTCGCAAAAATGCTGGCGGGCCTCGGCGATATTTTTGTGAACGACGCCTTCTCCGCTGCCCACCGGGCGCATTCGTCCACTGAAGGCATCGCCCATCTCATTCCCGCCTACGCTGGCCGCGCCATGGAAGCCGAACTCCGCGCCCTTGAACAGGCTCTGGAAAAACCCAAGCGGCCCCTCATCGCGGTCGTTGGCGGCGCAAAGGTTTCAAGCAAGCTCGAACTGCTTGGAAATCTCTCCGGCCTTGCCAACACCATCGTCATCGGCGGCGGCATGGCCAACACATTTTTGGCAGCCCAGGGTTACCCAGTCGGCAAGTCCCTCTGCGAACATGACCTGCTGCCCACCGCCAAGGAAATCATCGCCACCGCAAAGTCCAAGGGCTGCACCCTGCTCCTGCCAACCGATGTCGTTGTCGCCAAGGAATTCAAAGCCAATTCGCCGAGCCGCAATATCAATATCGCCGATGTGGCTGCCGACGACATGATCCTTGATGCCGGAACCGACACCGTGTGCCGTATCAACGCCGCCTTCGATGCTGCCAAAACCATTGTCTGGAACGGCCCGCTCGGCGCCTTTGAACTCACGCCCTTTGATAAGGCAACCGTTGCCTGCGCAAAACACGTGGCCAGGCTCACAAAATCTGGCCGCCTTGCCTCAATCGCGGGCGGCGGCGATACGGTGGCCGCCCTCAATCACGCGGACGTGGCCGATGACTTCACTTACATTTCAACTGCCGGTGGCGCATTCCTCGAATGGCTCGAAGGAAAACCCCTGCCCGGCGTCAAGGCTCTGGAGAGGACATGACAATGACCAACAAGCTAGCAGACATTGCCCAACGCATGGTGGCCGCAGGCAAGGGCATTCTCGCCGCCGATGAAAGCACCGGCTCAATTGCCAAGCGCCTTGAATCCATCAATACGCCGTCGACGCCCGACACCCGCCGCGATTACCGCGAGATGCTCTTCGGCGCCACCGAGGCGATGAAGGCCAATATCTCCGGCGTCATCCTCTTTGATGAAACGCTCCGCCAGAAAGCCCGGAACGGCACGACCGCTGGTTGATATGATCAAGGCCACCGGCGCCGTTCCCGGCATCAAGCTTGATACCGGCGCAAAGCCCTTGGCTCTTTCACCCGGCGAAACCGTGACCGAAGGCCTTGATGGCCTCGCAGCCCGCGTTGAGGAATATGCCAAGCTCGGCGCTGAGTTCGCCAAGTGGCGCGCCGTGATCGATGTGGGCAAAGGCATTCCAACCCACAATGCCATTCATGCCAACGCCCATGCGCTGGCCCGCTACGCCGCCATCTGCCAGGCCGGCGGCATCGTTCCCATGGTCGAGCCCGAAGTCCTGATGGACGGCGATCATGACATCGACACCTGCATGCGCGTCACCGAATGGGCCCTCAAGGAACAGTTCCAGGAACTCTATTATGCCGGCGTGAAGCTCGAAGGCATCATCCTGAAACCCAACATGGTGATCTCCGGCAAGAAATGCCCGACACAGGCCAGCCAGGAAGAAGTCGCCGAGAAAACCCTCATCGTCCTGAAGCGCTGCGTGCCCATGGCGGTGCCCGGCATCGCCTTCCTCTCCGGCGGCCAGTCCAGCAAGGATGCAACCGCGCATCTGAGCCTGATGAATGCCGCTGGCCCGCTGCCGTGGAAGCTCACCTTCTCCTATGGCCGCGCCTTGCAGGCCGATGCGCTGAAGGCTTGGGGCGGCAAGGATGCCAATATTGAAGCGGCCCGCGCCGCCTTCTCGCACCGCGCCAAGATGAATGCCCTGGCCTCCGTCGGCAAATGGTCGAAGTCGCTGGAAAAGTAGTTCCAGCCGCCATGGCAAAGCCCCGCCTTTTCCTCGTGGCTCCGGTTGACCTCGGCGCGGACCAGATCCTGGCCTGTGCCACGGCGGCCTGCGCCGCGGGTGACGTAGCCAGCATTGTCGTTCCGCTTCCCGCCTTGGCCGCAGTGACGACAAAACTTCAAAGCCTGGGTCTCGCCGTTCTCGCCAACGGGGCGACGGAAGCGAAATGCGACGGCGTGCATCTCGATGCGACTTGTCGATGATGTGGCCCTTGCCCGCCGCAGCCTTGGCAAGGACATGATCGTTGGCGCCTTTTGCGCGGCCTCGCGCCACGCCGCCATGCAGGCCGCCGAAGACGGCGCCGATTACATTGCCCTGTCGCAGAATACCTATACGCCAAGTGAACCCATCATCGGCTGGTGGGCTGACCTCTTTGAAATTCCCTGTGTGGCTTTTGATCCCATGGAGCTGGAAAAACTCGACATATTGCTGCCGCAGAAACCGGACTTTATCCGCCCCTCGGACGCCATGTGGGCTTCCCCCGCGGAAGCCCAGCGGATCGTCTCCGAGCTCACGCAACGGATGGCCTGATGAAATATGTTTTGTCGCTTCTTCTCCTGCTCACGCTGGGCGCGCCCGCCTTTGCGGCGGCAACGTTTGAGGAAGCCGTAGCCCTCTTCGAGGACAAGGAATTCAAATCCGCCCGGGAGATTGCCGAACCCCTGGCCAATGGCGGCGATCCCCGTGCCATGGCCATGATGGGCGCGTTCTACCAGTTGGGGAATGGCGTTAAAGCTGATCTCAAAAAAGCTGTCACCTGGTTCACCAAGGCGGCGGAAAAAAACCATCCCGGCGCGCAATTCTCGCTCGCCATGCTTTACCTCGATGGCTCGCTCGGAAATCCCGATGCCGACACGGGCGCGAAGTGGCTGGAAAAAGCCGCAGCCGGCGGCAACCCGCAAGCCCAGTATAATCTGGGCCTGCTCTACACCGGCGTTTATGGCACCCCGGCCGAATGGCCGAAAGCTGCCGAATGGTTCAAGAAATCTGCCGATCAGGGCTTCGCCGAAGCGCAATATAATCTGGGCCTGCTCTATCTCGATGGCAACGGCGTGGAGCAAAGCCACGTCGCCGCCGCGACCTGGTTTTCCAAGGCCGCCGTGCAGGGCATGCCTGAAGCCGCCATGGATTACGGCGTGCTGGTGTTCCGCGGCGAAGGCGTGCAGCGCGATGAAGCCGTGGGCGCCAAATGGATGCTCATTGCCGCACGGCGCGGAAATATCGTGGCGCAAAACCGCGTCGCCAAACTCTTCGCCACCGGCCGCGGCGTGGCGCTTGATCCCGTCGAAGCAATGAAATGGAATTTCCTTGCAAGCAAAGGCGGCCGCACCGACCCATGGCTCGATGACTTTGCCGGAAAGCAACCCGAGGCCCAAAGAAAAGACGCCGAAACCCGCGCCGCCGCCTTCAAGCCGGAAGTCGCCAAAAGCGGAAGCTAGACTCCCTCCGCTCGCTTACCTCGGAGGTAATTGCGCGCTAGCATGGCGGCCTTTACGTAGCCTCCATGGACGCACCGATGACAAAGCAAAAGCAAGGCGCCAATGGCAAGTTCAGCCATCTGCTCAGGCATTGGCGGCAGCAGCGCAGGCTCAGCCAGCTTGAACTGGCAGGTGAGGCAAATGTCTCGGCCCGGCATTTGAGCTTTCTCGAATCCGGCCGTTCGCAGCCCAGCCGCGAGATGGTGCAACTGTTGGGCATGACTCTCGATCTGCCGCTTGAAGAGCGCAATGTCCTGCACGTCGCCGCCGGCTTCGTGCCGCCCTATGGCAACCGCGAACAGGCGCCTGAAAATATACCCCATGTTCGCCAGGCCTTGGATTTCATGCTGCGCCAGCAGGAGCCCTATCCCGCCATTGTCATCGATGGCCACTGGGATATCCGGCTGCGCAACGATGCAACCCGGCGCATGTTTTCTGTTTTCCGCCAAGCCTACGAGGTGGAGCCCGCCATCGCCGACAATGCGATGCACACGGTGTTCCATCCCAAGGCTTTGCGCCAGTTCATCGTGAACTGGGAAGAGTTCGCCGGCGGGATGATCCAGATTCTCCACCGCGAAGTGGCCCAGGGCAGCCGGATTTCGGCGCAGCTCCTGGACGAGATCATGGTCTATCCCGGCCTGTCCGCTTTCTCGAAGCCCGCAAAGGCGCCTGAGGCATCATCGCCCATCATGACCATGCAGCTTCAGAAGGGCTACCTCCGCCTCGACTTTTTTTCCACCTTCACGACCTTCGCGATGCCGGCCGACGCCGCTTTGCAGCAGTTGAAAATCGAGTGCTTTTATCCGGCAGACGATGCCACCGCCGAAATCGCACGGAAACTCGCTCCCTAAACGAAACAGGACACGACAATGGACTCCACTCTGGCCTACACCCAGTCACCCGAAGCGTTGCGCTATCTGCGCGCCCTGAATGCCCGCTTCATTCATAACTACGTGACCAACGATGTGGCCTCGCATGATGCCATCCTCCATCCCGACTTCATCTGCCTGTCCAGCAATGGCATGCGGATTGACCGCGCCTCTTACCTCAAGCGCTGGGCGAACCTGTTTGATCCCGAAGTGGTCATCTATTGGGACACCCGCGACGAACTCATCACGGTCCATGGGCCCGTGGCGCTGGTGCGCGCCACCAACAAGCACACGGAGCGCCACAACGGCGTGGAAACCACCGGCATGACAAACTACACCGATACCTACCTGTTTGAGCATGGCGCCTGGAAATGCATTCAGGCCCACCTCACTCCCGTTGCCCCCGAGCACTGGCCCCCCGACAGCACGATCATCAGCGTCTACATCAAGGGAAAATGCCAGGCGCGGTCGTTGTAAGGCATCCCCGGCAGGCCCGTTGGCCGCTCTAGCCTTCCGCGCCAAGGCCTGCTAACCCCTGCCCAAAATAACAAGGATTTAGCCGTGGCCGCCTCCCCCTCCATGACCGTCATGATCGCCGCCGTCCGCAAGGCCGCCCGCGGCGTGCAGCGCGACTTCGGCGAACTCAGCAATCTGCAGGTCTCCGTCAAGGGCCCCGGCGATTACGTGACCGCCGCCGACAAGCGCTGCGAAAAAGTGCTGCGCGCCGAACTGGAAAAAGCCCGCCCCGGCTACGGCTTCCTCATGGAGGAATCGGGAACCGTAAACGGCACCGACCCGGACCACCGCTTCATCATTGATCCCATCGATGGCACCACCAACTTCATGCATTCGCTGCCGCTCTTTGCCATATCCGTGGCGCTTGAGCGCAAGGGCGAAATCGTCGCCGCCGTCACCTACAATCCGATCTCCGATGAACTCTTCACCGCCGAAAAAGGTGCAGGCAGCCTTCCTCAACAACAAGCGCCTGCGCGTGGCCAACCGCACCGACATTCACGAAGCCCTGATCGGCTGCGGCATTCCCCACCGCGGCAGCGAGGGCCAGGCCGACAACCGTGCCGAGATCGCGCTGGTTCAGGCCAAGGCCATCGGCATTCGCCGGCTTGGCTCCGTGACCCTCGAGCTTGGATATATTGCAGCAGGCCGCCTCGACGCCTTCTGGGAACGCAATCTGAAACCTTGGGATCTGGCTGCAGGAATCCTGCTCGTCCGCGAAGCCGGCGGCTTCACCAGCGACTGCGACGGCGAAGCGAGCCCCCTGCAAACCGGCAACATCATCGCCGCCAACGCCGACCTGCTCCCCCAGCTCAAGAAAGAACTCGCCGCCGCCAAAAAAATCACCGGCGCGTAGTTTACTTCCGCAAATCCCAGTCAATGGGATTCTGGCCATTGGCAATCAGAAATTCATTCGCTTTGGAAAACGGCCGTGAACCGAAAAAACCATTATGCGCCGAGAGCGGCGATGGGTGCGCCGAGGCCAGCACCAGATGCCGCTGGCGGTCCACGAAAGCCGCCTTGCGCTGCGCATAGGAGCCCCACAGGATAAAGACCACAGGCCGCGGCTGGTCATTCACCAGACGGATCACCGCATCGGTGAAGCGCTCCCAGCCCTTGCCCTGATGCGAGGCCGCGAGCCCCGCCTCCACCGTGAGAACCGCATTGAGCAGCAACACGCCTTGCTTTGCCCAGGCTTCAAGATTTCCATGGGACGGCGGATCCAGGCCGAGATCAGTTTTCATTTCCTTGTAGATGTTGATCAGTGATGGCGGCGGCCGCACCCCCGGCTTCACCGAAAAGCAAAGCCCATGGGCCTGCCCTTCCCCGTGATAGGGGTCCTGCCCCAGGATCACTACGCGCACCTGTTCAAGCGGCGTCACATCAAGTGCATGGAACCACTCGGAACCCTTGGGAAAAATCCGTTTGCCCTTGTCTCGCTCGGCAACCAGAAATTCCTTCAGCGCCGCCATGTAGGGCGCATCGAACTCCGCCTGAAGCGGCGCCTTCCAGCTCTCATGCAGCGTGACCATGCCCCTTCATGGCGGATTCGCTGGCACGAGATCAAGAGGCCGCTATTTTTCAGCTTTGATAAAATCCAGAAACGCCCGCAAGGGCGGCGGCATGTGCTTGCGGCTGGGATAATAGATGAAGGGTCCCGAGAATGGCGGCAGCCAGTCCTCAAGCACCGGCCGCAAGGCGCCGCTGGCCACTTCAGCTTCGGTAAATTCGCTGAACAACAACATGATGCCAAGCCCTGCCACCGCGGCAGCTCTGGAGATGTCGAGTGAGTTTGTAATCATCACGCTTGGCGGATCAACGCGCACGACAACACCCTCACGCTCAAATTCCCAGGTCGGCATGACGCCGCTCAAAAACCGGTGCCTGATGCACGTGTGTTGAAGCAGGTCTTCGGGATGTGAAGGTGTTCCGTGTGTTTTCAAATAGTCCGGCGAAGCAACGGCGATGAAGCGCTGTGACCGTGGCCCAATCGGTACGGCAATCATGTCCAGTTCCAGCCTCTCATCGTAGCGCACGCCCGCATCGAAGCCTTTCGCAAAAACATCCGAATAGATGTCTTCGGCAATGACTTCGACTGAAATGCGCGGATAGGCCAGAAGGAAGCGCGCGACAATCGACGGCAGGATATATCGCCCCACAATGGTTGGAACATTGAGCCGCAGCGTTCCGCTCGGCGTGTCGCTGGCTCCGCCAAGGCCATCCAGCATTGAGGCAATGTCGCCCAGCGCCGGCGAAAGCCGCGCCAAAAGCTGCTGCCCGGCATCGGTGAGCGTCACGCTCCGGGTCGTGCGGGTGAGCAGCCGCACCCCCAATCTGGCTTCCAGCCGGCGCATCGCGTCACTCAGCGAAGTGGCGGAAATGCCCCGCAGCGCCGCCGCTTTTCGAAAGCTTCGCAGTTCGGCCACCGCCGCGAATGCTTCCAGGTCAGCCAGTGGCAATCGTCTCATTGTGCGTTTTTCCGTACAACCTATTAATAACTAACCGGATTATCGCACATATCCGCATTGGATAGAAGGAGGCGAATAGAAAACAGGAGAACGAAAATGAAATACCTTCAACTCGGCAAAACCGGCCCGCAGGTTTCAGCCCTTGGCCTGGGCTGCATGGGCATGTCCGACATGTATGGCCCTTCGGACCGGGCCGAAAGCATCGCCACCATCCACGCCGCCATGGAAGCCGGCATCACCCTCTTCGACACCGGTGACTTCTACGGCATGGGGCACAATGAAATGCTCATCGGCGAAGCCCTCAAGGGCAAGAACCGCGACAAGGCTCTGATCAGTGTCAAATTTGGCGGCTTGCGCGACCCCGCCGGCGGCTGGAGCGGATTTGATGCGCGGCCCATCGCCGTCAAGAACTTCCTCGCCTACACCCTGCAGCGCTTGGGCGTGGACTACATCGATGTCTATCGCCCGGCCCGCTTCGACCCCAATGTGCCGATTGAGGATACCATCGGCGCCATCGCCGATCTGGTAAAGGCCGGCTACGTGCGCCACATCGGGCTATCCGAATTGGGCGCCGACAGCATCCGGCGCGCCGCAAAGGTCCATCCCATCGTCGATTTGCAGATTGAATATTCGCTGATTTCGCGGGGCATTGAAGCCGCCATTCTGCCGGCCTGCCGCGAACTCGGCATCAGCATCACCGCCTACGGCGTCCTGTCGCGCGGCTTGATCAGCGGCCATTGGCAAAAGGGCCAGGAAACCAGCAAGGATTTCCGGGCCTACAGCCCGCGTTTTCAAAAAGAAAATGTCGACCGGAATCTGGCACTGGTGGAGGTGTTAAGAAAAGTGGCCACTGCCAAGGGTGCCAGCGTCGCGCAAATGGCCATCGCCTGGGTTGCCGCACAAGGCACTGATATCATCCCCCTCGTTGGGTCCCGCAAGCGGAGCCAGCTCACGGAAAGCCTCGGCGCGCTTGAACTCAAGCTCAGCCCGGAAGACCTCAAGGCCATTGAACAGGCCATCCCGAAAAACGCCGCGGCCGGAACCCGCTACGACGCAAGGCAGATGGCCCATCTCGACAGCGAAGCCTGATTCCAAAATCAAGGCCGCGAGGCAAGAAGCCATGAAAACTCAATGGCTGGATCCGGGAGTTTGCTGTCACGTCTTCTCCTGCGAAGCGGGAGAAGAAAGGGGCCCGTTTCACGAAGTGAAATGGGATAGATGAGGGCGCTTTGTTAGCTAAGTGCCCTCACCTCCCCAATCGCCTTGCGATTGGGTCCCCTCCTCTCCCGTTTCACGGGCGAGGACAATGTTCCAAAAATCAAAAGGCCGCGGATCAATCCGCGGCCTTTAAAATTCAAAACTTGAACTGGCTTAGAATGCGCCGCCAGCACCGGCACCGCCGCCTGCGCCAAAGCGCTTGGGCTTCTCGATCTTCTTGGGCATGGGCAGCAGGCCTTCGCGCTGCAGCTTCTTGCGGGCCAGCTTGCGGGTGCGGCGCACCGCTTCCGCCTTCTCGCGGGCCTTCTTCTCCGATGGCTTTTCAAAATGCCCGCGCAGCTTCATCTCGCGGAAAATGCCCTCACGCTGCATCTTTTTCTTGAGAACTTTCAGGGCTTGGTCGACATTGTTGTCACGGACTACGACTTGCAAGTGCTACCTCAAATTGGTCAAAGTTAAATTTGTTTGAAAGGGGCCCCGCTTGGGGTCGCTTAAAAGTTGGCGTGGCGTACCACAGCCTGTCATCCCTGTCGAGGGGTCAGCACGTTTATATGGCCCATTTTCCGCCCGCGCCGGGCTTCCGCCTTGCCGTAGAAATGCACTCCCGTATGGGCCGAAGCCCCATATTCCGCCCATCTGGCGCTTTCCGGGCCCAAGATGTTATGCATAACCACGTTGGAATGGCGCTCCGTAGAGCCCAGCGGCCAGCCGCAAATGGCCCTGATATGCTGCTCGAATTGCGAAACCACGCAGGCATCCTGGGTCCAATGGCCGGAATTGTGCACTCGCGGGGCAATCTCGTTAACGATGAGTTTAGAGCCCGAAACGAACATCTCTATGCCCATCACCCCCACATAATCGAGCGCCCCGATGATCGTCCGGGCCACCTCGCGCGCTTCTTCCGCCGTGCCCCGTGAAATGCCGGCCGGAACCGTTGAGGTCTTGAGAATGTGGTTTTCGTGATGATTCTCCGGAACGTCATAAACCGCAATCACCCCGCCCCAACCCCGCGCCGCGATCACCGAGATTTCCTTGTTGAAGGAAATGAACCCCTCAAGAATGGCGGGCGCCTTGCCGATTTCCGCCCAGGCCACGCCGGTCGATGTGTCTGCGGCAATCCTGGTCTGGCCCTTGCCGTCATAACCGAAGCGCCGCGTCTTCAACACCGCAGGCCTGCCGATGCGGGCAATGGCGTCGTGCAGGTCAGCTTCGGAATTCACCGCCGCGAAGGGCGCCACCGGAATGCCGAGGCCCGCAATGAAGATCTTTTCATCGACCCGGTCCTGCGCCGTCCTGAGGGCTGCCGAACTTGGCGCAAGCACGGCCTGCGATTCAAGAAACGCTGCCGTGTCGCTGGGCACATTCTCAAATTCATAGGTGACGACATCAACCTTGCTTGCAAACACCTCCAGCGCGGCGAAGTCGTGATAGCCCGCAACCGTATGCGCGGCGGAAACCTGAAACGCCGGGCTGTCTTCCTCCGGCGCGAAGATGTGGCATTTGAAACCAAGCTGGCCCGCCGCGAGCGCCAGCATCCGCCCCAATTGCCCGCCGCCCAGAATGCCAATCGTTGAACCCGGCGCTAAAGGTTTCGCAAGCCGCATCAGGCATCGTCCTTGGGCGTCGTGGCAACCCCCGCCGTCTGCTTCTCGCGCCAGGCCTCAAGCCGCTTGGCCAGGGCCTTGTCGCTCAGCGCCAGAACGCTGGCCGCAAGCAGCCCGGCATTGATGGCGCCCGCCTTGCCAATGGCCAGCGTGCCCACCGGAATGCCGGCCGGCATCTGCACAATCGACAGCAGCGAATCCTGCCCGGAAAGCGCCTTGGATTCCACCGGCACGCCAAACACCGGCAGAACCGTCAGGGCCGCGACCATCCCCGGCAAATGCGCCGCCCCGCCGGCCCCTGCAATGATCACCTTGATTCCCTCGGCCTTGGCGCTTCCCGCAAAATCATAAAGCCGCTTCGGTGTGCGGTGGGCCGAAACGATGCGCGAGTCATGGGCCACGCCCAGCACATCGAGAATCTCCGCCGCATGCTTCATCGTGGCCCAGTCCGACTGGCTTCCCATGACAATGGCAACAGGTGCTTTCAAAATGCCCAGCCTTTCACGCAATAATATTGGGAATAAGCATATTCTCGATCTTTTGTATCTGGTCTTTCAGGTCGAGCTTCATTTTTTTCAGCCGCCGCAGTTGCAGCTGGTCGCCCGTTCCGGTTTCTTCCAGCGAGGAAATGGCCGTGTCGAGGTCGCGGTGCTGCTGCAGCAAATTCTGCAGCTTTGACCGAAGCGCCACCTCCTGCAACGTGTCCATAGGCCCCAACCCGCTCCCAAAGCCTTGATTTCAAACCTCTTCAACTATGCCCTTGAAAGGCGTTCGACAAGCCCCCAAGTCTATGTCATCATGCTGTCGTCAACTTGAGCACTAGCGGAGGATATTAATGTCCCTTCAGGCCCACTTGAGTGAATTGATCTCCAAGCATAAAGCATTAGAAACGGAATTGGCCGACGCCATCGCCCATCCGGCTTCCACCGACCAGGAAATCGCCGAAATCAAGCGCCGAAAACTCAAGATCAAGGACGAAATCACCAGGCTGGAAGCCCAGCCCCACGCCGCCTGATAAATTTTAAATTTAAATTTTAGTGATGCGGGAAGGCCTAAACGTCCTTCGCCTTCTCCCGCAGCTTGAACTTTTGAATCTTCCCCGTGCTCGTCTTCGGCAATTCGGTGAACACCACATATTTCGGCACTTTGAATTTCGCCAGGCCGTTGCGGCACCACTCCAGAATATCTTCCGCGCTCGCCGCCTTGCCCGGTTTCAATTCAACGAAGGCGCAGGGCGTCTCGCCCCACTTCTCATCCGGCTTGGCCACCACCGCCGCCGCCTGAATGGCCGGATGCTTGTAGAGGCAGTCCTCCACTTCGATGGAGGAAATATTCTCGCCCCCTGAAATGATGATGTCCTTCGAGCGGTCCTTGAGCTGGATGTAGTGGTTCGTGTGCATCACCCCGAGATCGCCGGAATGAAACCAGCCGCCATGGAAAGCCTCGGCCGTGGCCTTGGGATTCTTGAGATAGCCCTTCATCACCACATTGCCGCGGAACATCACCTCGCCCATGGTTTCGCCGTCGGCCGGAACCCGCTCCATGGTTTCGGGATCCATCACGGCCAAATCCTCAAGGGGATGATAGCGCACGCCCTGCCGCGACTTCATCTTGGCCCGCTCCGGGCCATCAAGCGCGTCCCACTCCGCCTTCCAGTCATTGACCGTGGCGGGGCCATAGGTTTCCGTGAGCCCATAGAGATGCGTGACATTGAAGCCCTGCTCCGCCATGGCCGAAAGCACCGCTTCCGGCGGCGGCGCGGCAGCCGTCAGGAACTGAACCGTGTGGTTCAACCGGCGCTTTTCGTTTTCAGGCGCATTGAGAATGGTGGACATCACAATTGGCGCGCCGCAGAGATGTGTGACGTTGTGCTCTGCCAGCGCGTTCCACACCAGGTTCGAGCGCACCCAGCGAAGCGTCACGTGGGTTCCCGCCACCACCGAAATCGCCCAGGGGAAACACCAGCCATTGCAATGGAACATCGGCAGCGTCCAGAGATAGACGGGATGCCTCGGCAGGTTGCCCGCCAGCACGTTGCCCGATCCCATGAGATAGGCGCCCCGGTGATGATAGACCACGCCCTTGGGATTGCCCGTCGTGCCCGAGGTATAGTTCAGCGAAATTGCTTCCCATTCATCGGCAGGCCAAAGCCATTCAAATTCCGCGTCCCCGCCCGCAACGAACTGCTCATACTCAATTGAACTCAGGCGCTCGCCCTCCACCGGAAATTCCGGATCTACATAATCGACGACGATGGGCTTATGGCCCTTCATCAGTTGAATCGAATTCTTGGCAAGTAGAGAGAACTCCTTGTCAACAATCAGCAATTTCGTTTCCGCGTGGTCCAGGGAAAAGCCGATGGTTGCCGCGTCAAGGCGCGTATTCAGGGTGTTGAGAACCGCCCCCATCATCGGCACGCCGTAGTGGCATTCCAGCATCGCCGGCGTATTGGCAAGAATTGCCGAAACCGTGTCGCCCTTCTTGATCCCGGCCTTCACCAGGGCTGAAGCAAGCTTGCGCGCCCGCGCATAAAACGCCGCATAACTCGTGCGGCTTTTGCCATGGATGATGGCTGTGTGCTCGGGATAGACCGAAGCCGACCGGGCGAGGAATGAGAGGGGCGTAAGCGGCTGGTAGTTGGCAGGCGTCTTGTCGAGGTCGACGTCATAAATGGACATGGAAGCAATCCCTAGGGTGAGAAGTGCCTCATACTGTAAAAATTCGCTGCCAAAGTGAAGCTAAACTTTGCTAGGCGCCCGCCCCCAGGGCGCGGTCAAAGTCGCTCTGCGCCTCCGTGCTGTGCCACCAGCGGGCGATGGGCAATACGGCAAACCAGATCACCAGCGTGAGCGCCCAGGCCAAATAGCTGTCCACCGCATAATGCCAGCCCAGAACAATGGAGCCGATAAAAACCAGGACGGCATGGGCGCTGAGCAGATGTCCGGCAAAACGGCTGACCTGATAGCCCGCAAGGGCAAACAGCAGGGCCGAGCCATTGTGCATGGAAGGCATGGCCGAAATGCCGTCAATGGCGGATTTTCCGATATGGCCCTGCCACAGCACGTCTTGCACCGGAATGGCCCAAATCGGAAAAATCTCATTGGCGCCACGCAGGTAAACCATGAGGTCCGCAAAGGGGTCGGGGCTCAGGCCAAGCCTTCCATAATAGCATGGGCCCGCCGATGAAAAGACAATAGCCAAAATCCCGCCAATCAGGATCCACATCAGGAAGAAGCTGAGAAAAAATTGCGTCCGCAGCGGGCTGGGCCTGTCGGCAAAGGCGAAATAAACCCACGTCATCCACATCACCAGAAACCAGCCGCTGTAGTTGATATTGATGATGAGGGTGATGAACGGATGGCCCAGAAGCGGTTGCAGCCATTGCCAGGGCTGCCAGCCAAAATGCAGGGTCCGGTCCAGTTCGGAAAAATACTGGTCCCATGAATAGGGATTAAGGTGTGGAATGCTGGCCTTCAAGCCAACAAAAACATACATGAAGATTACCATGATGATGACCATGGGAATGCCATTGGCCATCCGCGCCCCGCTGCTTAAGAATTGCCGGAGGTCCTTGAGCAGCGCCGGTATCGGCCGCTCCGGCTTCACATGCCGGGCAATGTGATAGAACCGCATGAGAAACAGGCTCACAAGCATGATGGGCACCGACCCCAGAAGAAAGCCGGCAACGATCATCAGGAAATCCAGCGGCACCAGGTCCGGGCGCAATCGCAGCAGGACAAGAATGCCCGCAAAGTAGCTGACCACGATCAGCCAGAAAATGGCATGCGCCGAAACGCTTTTCCGCAGGAGGCCTGGAAACCTGCTGGCAGGGAAAACTTCAATGCGCCGGTTCGCAGCCGCTGCTGGCAAGTCCATCATTTACCACCGATCTTAGATCGGCCGCCAATATGGCCAGAACGCGCTTAGAATTGGTTAAGCCGCTGTGCCGCCTGTGGTAAACAGCCCTTTAACTCCATTCAGCCCATGCACCCCAGCCCCCGCGCCAACAGGCATTGGTTATTGCCGAACCCCGCGCTATTCAGGCTCGAAAAACCGGGAATCACCATGAAAACCAATACGCCGGCCCAGGCAAGCTGGGCCACGTTCACGCTCTTTTTGCTGCATGGGATCATGGTGGGCTCCTGGGTGCCGCATATTCCCCTGGCCAAGGAACGCCTCGACGTAGGCCCCGGCGTCTTTGGCCTGGCGCTGCTGGCCATCGCCGCAGGCGCCGTAACCGCCATGCCGCTGACCGGCGCCATGATCAACCGCTATGGCAGTTCCCGCGTGTCCCTGGTCACGGGCACTCTCTTCTGTCTCGCCTTTGCCGGCCCGGTCACAGCGCCGACGCTCATTCCCTTTGCCATCATGGGCTATCTTCTCGGCGCCATGATCGGCAGCATGGATGTTGCCATGAATGCCCACGGCATCGCCGTTGAGAAGGCGCTGAAGCGCCCGATCATGTCCATGCTCCACGGCGGCTTCAGCGTCGGCGGCATGGTGGGCGCGTTTCTCGGCGCCTGGGCCATGAAGCATATGGGCGAATTCACCCACATCGCGCTTGCCGGCGGAGCCTGTCTCATTTTGCTTTTCATCGCTGTTCAATTCCTCTTGCCCCGTTCCATCGACAAGGGCCTGTCCGATACCCATTTCGGCTGGCCCACCAGGGCAACCATCGGTCTTGGGCCTCCTGTGTTTCCTCACCCTCATGGCCGAAGGCTCCGTGCTGGACTGGAGCGGCATTTACTTCACCACGGAATTCAAGGTCGACGCCGGAACCGCAGGCCTCGCCTATGCCTTCTTTTCCGGCGGCATGGCCGCATCGCGCTTCACCGGTGACTGGTTGCGGCAGAAATTCGGCGCGGTGCCAATGGTGGTTGCCAGCGCCCTTCTTACCGCCGTGAGCATTGCCCTTGCCGTCAGCGTGTCATCGTTTGTAACGGCGGTAGTGGCCTTCACCTTTGCCGGAATTGGCATCGGCAATATCGCGCCTGTATTGTTTGCGGGCGGCGGAAGATTGGAGCCCGAGGCTCCGGGACGCGGCATCGCCGCTGTCACCACGCTGGGTTACGCAGGCTTCCTGGCAGGCCCGCCGCTCATTGGTTTTGCCGCCGAACTCACCAGCCTTGGCCACGCCTTCTGGCTGATTGTTTTGTCAGCCCTTGTCATCGCCGCGTTTGGCAACAGGGCCCGCGCGGCGGACACTTACTAAGCAGAAGGATTTAAGTTAGGGTCGGGGCATGAGCTTCAAGGGAAAACGCGTGATTGTGACCGGCGCCGGGCGCGGCCTCGGTGCAGCATTTGCCGTGGTGCTGGCCGATGCGGGAGCCGAAGTCATCATGACCGGCCGCAATATGGAAAATCTTGCCTCTCTTGCCGGCTCAATCAAGCTGCGCACCGGCAAGCGCCCCGAAACCCTGCACATCGATCTGGCCGACATCAGCCAGGTCACGTTAACTGCCAAGAAAATGCGCGACGATGGCACGCCCCTTGATATCCTCATCAACAACGCCGCCCAATGGCTTCCCGGCGCCATGGACAGCCATGATGCCTATGCCATCGCCAACACCATCACCGGCAATGTGACCGGCACCCTGCTCTTTACCCGCGGGCTTCTGCCGCTTCTCGAAAAATCCGGCGCCGGCGATATCCTCAATATTATTTCCACCAGCGGCATCCCCAATGTGCCGCTGCTGGGTGCCTCCGTTGCCTACATCGCCTCCAAGCATGGCCAGGCCGGATTGACCGATGCGTTGCGCCAGGAATTGCGCGGAAGGCCCGTGCGCGTAACCGGAATTTATCCGCCCAACATCCTGGACATTTCACCGCTCGATGCCGCCGCCTGGAACGCCACGCCGCCCGATACCTCATGGCCCACCAATCGCGACATTGTTGAATCAGCGCTCTTTGCCCTGAGCCGGCCGCGCCATCTGACCATATCCTCTCTCATGCTGGAATCCGACAGCGGCAATTTCCACACCAATTAGGAGACACGATTGAAACTCAAGAACCGTACCGCCATCATCACTGGCGCCGCCCGTGGCATTGGCCTGAGCTGTGCCGAACGCTTTAAGGCTGAAGGCGCCAACGTCGTCATCACCGACGTATTGGACGACATTGGCAAGGCCGAAGCCAAGCGGCTTGGCGCCACCTATCTGCATTGCGATGTTTCAAGTTCGAGCGACGTCAAAGCCACCGTTGCCGCGGTCGTGAAGCAGTTTGGCGGCGTGGACATTCTCATGAACAATGCCGGCATCAACATCAGCGGCGATTTCCTCGAGACGAGCGAGGCCGATTACGACAGGGTTCTCGATATCAATCTCAAGGGCTCATTTCTCATGCTGCAGGCCTGCGCCCGGGAAATGGTGAAACAGGTGGCAGCAGGAAAACCGCCAGGCGCCATCATCAACATGTCGTCGGTCAATGACACGCTCGCCATTCCGACAATCGTCAGCTACTGCATCGCCAAGGGCGGCGTCTCGCAGCTCACCCGCGCGACTTCCATATCGCTGGCCCCGCACGGCATTCGCGTGAATGCCATTGGCCCCGGATCCATCATGACCGGCATGCTGCAAAGTGTTGTGAACGACAAGGCCGCCATGGCGCGCGTCATGTCGCGCACCCCCATGGGCCGCGTCGGCGAACCCTCGGAGATTGCCTCCATCGCCGTGTTTCTGGCGATCCGATGACTCAAGCTACGTCACCGGCCAAACCATCTACGCCGACGGCGGCCGCATGCCGCTGAACTACACCATGCCTGTGAAGGAATGAGGCGATAACAATCTAATACTCATCATGACCGCGCTTGACGCGGTATCTTCTTTCGGTTCGAAGAAGATACCCGCGTCAAGCGCGGGTATGATGAGAAGGATGGCTATTCAATAATAATGACCTGCCCGGTCAATGCGCCTTCAACGCTCTTTGCGTAGGCCAGGCCCACCCGCGTCGATGAAACGGCTTCATGGCCCGGGAAACAGCCCTTCATATTTCTTCGCCGACTCCTGCAGCAGGCCGGGGCTCACGACATTGATGCGGATGCCGCGCTCCAGCTCAATCGCCGCTCCCGTCACAAAACCCTTCAGCGCCGCGTTCACCGTTGCCGCATTGGCAGACTTCAAAACGGGATCACGGTCCACCACGCCGCTGGTCAGCGTGAACGAGCCGCGGTCATTGACATAAGGCGTGCCCAGCAGAACCAGGTTCACCTGCCCCATGAGCTTGTCTTTCAGCCCAACCATGAATTGCGTTTCGGTCATGCTGGCCAATGGCCCGTAATGGGCATGGCCGGCGCAGGCCACAACCGCATCCAGCTTGCCAAGCTTTTCATACATGGCGCTGATCGAAGAGGCATCGAGGAGATCAACGCGGACATCGCCGGAAGACCGTCCGGCGGTAATCACCTCATGGCGCGGCTTGAGTTCGGCCACCGCAGCCTTGCCGACATTGCCTGCCGTGCCAACAATGAGGATGCGCATTATTCTTCGCTGGCTCCAGCTTCAGGCCCTTCAGTTTCGCAAACACTGATTGGTGGTTTCTTCAGTGGGCTCCAGCTTCAGGCCCTTCAGTTTCGCAAAGACCGAGTCGGCGCTGTACTGCTTGCCGTCATTCTTCGCCGATTCCGCCGTTACGGCCTTTTCGGCTTCCGCCGCGGCAGCGGCAACCGCCGCCACGTTCGCAACGGTTCCCAGAACTTCAGCGGCAGGAATAAGCGTGCGGACTGGCGCCGCATCAGGAACCTGCCCCTTGCCCGCCTTGCGCGCCGCCTTCTGCACCGCGAAGTCCAGTTCCAACTGCGAGCACAGGCCCAGCGACACCGGATCAACCGGCTTGATGTTGCTGGCGTTCCAATGCGTGCGGTCGCGGATGGCGGCAATTGTCGTCTTCGTCGTTCCAACCAGTTTCATGATGGTTGATTCCGGCAGTTCCGGATGGTTGCGCAGCAGCCACATGATGGCGTCGGGCCGTTCGCCCCGGCGCGATACCGGCGTGTAGCGCGGGCCGCCCGTTGATTTCTGCACCGGGATGTTGACCTTCGACACCAGGATTTTCAAAGCATAAGCCGGATCAGCCTCGCCCTTCTCGATCTCGTCGCGGGTGAGCTGGCCGCCGGTCACCGGGTCCAGGCCCTTGATGCCGGTGGCCACGTCGCCATCGGCAATTCCCTTCACTTCCAGCTCGTGCAGATTGCAGTAATCGGCAATCTGGCGGAACGTCAGGGCGGTGTTCTCAACCAGCCACACGGCGGTCGCTTTCGGCATCAACGGGGCATTTGACATAATTTTTTCGCTCCTTCGGAACCGTCTGGGGTTCCGTAACATCAGGGTAAATACGCTTGGGAATGCCAGCTATATAGGCGCTGCCTCCTGAAGATGCAACGCGTTTTAAAGGGTGAGAACAATCTTGCCCACGTGCTGGCTCGTCTCCATCAGGCGGTGCGCCCCGGCCGCATCAGCCAAGGGAAAGGTCTTGAAAATAGCCGGCTTGCAGCGGCCCGCCGCAAACAGCGGCCAGACCCTGGCTTCCAGCGCCCGGGCAATCTCCGCCTTTTCCGCTACCGAGCGTGGGCGAAGCGTCGAGCCCGTAAGCGTCAGGCGCTTTACCATGATGGGCAGCAGGTCAACCTCAACCTTTGAACCCTTTTGAAACGCGATGTTCACGATGCGCCCGTGCAGGGCGATGCAGCGCAGGTTGCGCGCAACATAATCGCCGCCCACCATGTCAAGGATCACATCGGGCGCAATGGCCCGCGCTTTCAGCTCTTCAACAAAGTCCTGGGTTTTGTAATTGATCGCCACATCGGCGCCCAGGGCCAGGCATTCCGCGCATTTCGCGTCGCTCCCCGCAGTGACAACAACTCTTGAGCCAAAGGCCTTGGCCAGTTGGATTGCAGTTGTGCCAATTCCGCTCGAGCCGCCATGTATCAAAATGGTCTCAGCCGGCTGCAGGCGGCCCCGGTCAAACACATTGGTCCACACCGTAAAATAGGTTTCCGGAATGGCCGCCGCTTCAATCATCGAAAACCCTTGCGGCACGGGCAGCGCGTTGTCTTCCGCCACCACGGCATATTCCGCATAGCCGCCGCCCGGCACCAGCGCGCAAACCTTGTCGCCAACCTTGTAGCGCACGCCCGCCGACATCACCTCGCCCGCAATCTCAAGCCCCGGCGTCAAGGGCGCTCCAGGCGGCGGCGGATAGCCGCCCTGGCGCTGCAAAATATCCGGCCGGTTCACCCCCGCCGCATGAACCTTGACCAGCACCTGGCCCGCGCCCGGCTCCGGCTTTGGCAACTCGCCGATCTGCAAAACCTCCGGCCCGCCCGGCTCCCGAATCTCGATGGCTTTCATGCCCCACATCCTCTTTTGTCCCACAATGGGTTGCAGACCCCGCCCCTGCAATGGCAAAATGCGGCGACAGCACAGGGAGCCAGAGCCATGGACCTCGACGACGCACCAAAAAAGCCCGCAAACATGGTTATCGGCGAAAATCTCGATGCCATTTCCGTGGCCGAATTGGAACAGCGCATTCAGGCTTTAGACTCCGAGATCATCCGCCTGAAGGCCGAAATCGCCAAAAAACAGGCCAGCCGCAGCGCCGCCGACGCTTTCTTTAGAAACTAGGTTAACGGCGTTAACTAATTAGTAAGGAATATTGTTTACTTATACAGGCTGCAATCCAAGTCTTTTTGGATTCTCCGAGTGGCACTTTTCCACTCTGTTTGACGCCTCCCTGTTAGAACTCAAAGCCACGTTTTTACGTGGCTTTTTTTTGGCCCCGATATTGCTTCCCCACAGTGTAAACTATTTGCATGCTGGATATTGACCGGAAATGGCGCACGCGCCATGATCGGCCCGCCTGGTGGGTAAAATTTTCATGATTTGAGTAAGGGGTCATTAGGCATGCAGGGTTCGTCCGGTAACGTGGCTACCGTCAATTTCTTCACCAAGTTCACCTCCTCCGAGCAATTCGAGAAAGTGTTCCGGGAAGGCATGTCCTGGTTGAGGAAACCGCCAATTACCTCGATGGCCCGGGCCGCCTTGATGCCCGCGTGCTCGAGCGCCACGGCGCCATTGCCTACGCCACCGAGAGCATGCGCCTCACCACCCGCCTCATGCAGCTTGCCTCCTGGCTGCTCCTCCAGCGCGCCATCGGCGCCGGCGAACTGACCGTCGAGGACGCCCGCAAGGAAACCCACCGCATTAGCCTTAACGACATCGGCAAGGGCCACGATCTCACCGGCGCGAACGATCTGCCTGACGCCCTGAAAGCCCTGGTCGAGCGTTCGCTCACCCTGCATCAGCGCATCCAGAAACTGGACAGCATGATCAGTGCCCAGACCTCGACCGCCCAAATGCCCAGCCCGGTCAACGACCAGATCGACCGTCTCGCCTCCATGCTGAAAGTCGCCCGCGGTTAAACCGGCAGGCTTTATTTTCGCCCCACGATAAGCTTAACCCTCAGTGATGCGACGTGTAGCTCTCAGTCTCATCTCCGCTCTCTTGTTAAGCGCGCCGTCGCGCGCCGCGGTGCAGCCGCAACCCGACAAGGCGGCTTATGCCGCCGAAGTATGTAGCCTCCTCAGCCTTCATGCTCAGCGCAACAGCCTGCCCGTTGATTTCCTCACCCGCCTGATCTGGAAGGAAAGCATCTTTGACACGCGGGCTGTAAGCCCTGTGGGCGCTGAGGGCATCGCCCAGTTCATGCCGGGGACAGCCAAGCTGCGCGGCCTGAAAAATTCCTTCGACCACCGCGAGGCGCTTGCCGCCGCCGCTGAGTATCTGGCTTTCCTCACCGGAAAATTCGGCAACCTCGGCCTCGCCGCCGCCGCCTATAATTTTGGCGAGGATGGCACCAGCGCCTGGCTGCAGAACCGCCGCACCCTGCCCGCTGAAACCGAAGACTATGTGCTGGCCATCACTGGCCACGCCGCCGCGGAGTGGCGTTCACCTACAGCAACGCTTGATATTCCGGGGCTTGGCGGCAACGGGAGTTTTACTGAAAACTGCGCCAAATTGGTACTCAGGGAAATGCTTCCGCCATCGCCCGCGACCCCGCGCAGCCCAACCAAACCCTGGGGCGTGGTCATCGCCGGCGGCTTCTCCGAAGCGCAAACGCTCGCAAGTTTTGCGCGGGTTAAATCCCGCTACGCCACGCTGCTGAATGATGAGTTGCCCATGGTGGTGCGAACCCGCAACCTGAGCCGCGGGCGAAAACTTCTCGTGCGGGTCATGATTGGCCGCAACAGCCGCCAGGAAGCCGAAGACTTGTGCGCCAAGCTGAGGGCGCAGAACGGCGCCTGTATCGTGGATAAAATCTGAAAACGCCCACTCAAGTCTTCATCATGACCGGGCCCGACCCGGTCATCGCCACCGCTCCAAAGAAGATGCCCGCGTCAAGCGCGGGCATGATGAGAATTGGTATGAAAATTGGGCTTACTTGTTGAGGAAGCCGAACTTCTGCTTGAAGCGCGAAACACGTCCGCCGCGGTCAAGAATGGTCTGGGCGCCGCCGGTCCAGGCCGGATGCGACTTCGGATCGATATCCAGGGACAGCGTATCGCCATCCTTGCCATAGGTTGAGCGGGTAACGAACTTGGTGCCATCGGTCATCACAACATTGATGGTGTGATAGTCCGGGTGAATGCCTTCTTTCATCGCATAATCTCTCTGGTATGGCGCGAAAAGCCGCGCCTCGTCACTATTGTGAAGTTTCGGCTGCGCTCTATACAGGAAGCCCAAAGTGGAGGCAAGTAGGCCAAAATGGCAGAAAATCCGCAGCAAGAACCTGGCCGCAAAAGCCTGAAGCCGCTGGCGCGGCTGACGCCTTTCCTGGCCCGCTACAAGCCCCAAATCGCCAAGGCCCTGATCGCCCTGGCTATAGCCTCGGGCTCCACCCTGGTTGTGCCAATAGCCGTGCGGCGCATTATCGACCATGGCTTCACGGCATCCAACGCCACCCTGGTGAACCAGTATTTCAGCGTCATGATAGGCGTGGTCCTGCTGCTCGCCCTGAGCTCTGCCATCCGCTTCTATTACGTCATGTGGCTCGGCGAAAAAATCGTGGCCGACGTCCGCGATGCCCTGTTCACCCATCTCTTGAAACTGAGCCCGGGCTTTTACGAAACGCAAAAAACCGGCGAGGTCGTCTCGCGGCTCACTGCCGACACCACGCAAATCAAATCCGCCTTTTCCTCCACCGCCTCGATAGCCCTTCGCAACGCCGTGATGCTGATTGGCGCCATCGTCATGATGATCGTCACCAGCCCGAAGCTCGCAGGCCTTGCCGGCCTTGCCATCCCCCTCATTGTCCTGCCGCTTGTCACCTATGGCCGCCGGGTGCGGCTGCTGTCCCGTGCCGCGCAGGATACGCTTGCGGCCTCCGCCGCCTTTGCCCAGGAGCGGCTTTCGGCCATTTCCACCGTACAATCCAATGTCCAGGAAAACTACACGAAGGGAGAATTTTCAAACGCCACGAATTTCGCCTTCTCGGCCGCCGCCAAGCGCGCGCTGGCCCGCGCTGTTCTCACCGCCGCAATCATTTTCGTGGCCCTGGGTTCAATCGTCGGCCTGCTGTGGTTCGGCGCCCAGGAAGTGATCAGCGGAAATCTTTCAGGCGGCACCCTGAGCCAGTTCGTGATCTACGCCGTCATCGCCGCAAGTTCGCTCGGGCAGTTGTCCGAAGTCTGGGGCGAAATTCAGCTCGCCGCCGGAGCCGCCGAACGCATTTCCGAATTGCTTGATGAAAAACCTCTCATCAATGCCCCGTCAAACCCCGTGGCATTTCCGCAAACACTCAAAGGGCAGATAAAATTTTCCGGCGTTACATTCCAATACCCAACACGCCTGAAAACGGCTGCATTGAACAACGTGAGCTTCATGGCAAAGCCCGGCGAAGTCACCGCCATTGTCGGCCCATCGGGAGCCGGCAAGTCAACGCTCTTTGCCCTCATCCAGCGTTTCTATGATCCCGCCTCGGGAACCATCACAATCGATGGCCTCGACGTCAAATCCGCAGACCCGCAGGACTTGCGCAAGCACATCGCCGTGGTGCCGCAGGATACGATCATTTTCTCCGGCTCGGTTCTCGACAACATCCGTTTCGGCGCGCCGGAAGCAACGCGCGAAACCGCCATGGCCGCCGCCGTCGCCGCGCGTGTCGATGAGTTTGCTAAAAAACTTCCCAAGGGCTTTGACACCGAAGTGGGCGAACGCGGCATTACCCTCTCCGGCGGCCAGCGCCAGCGCATTGCCATTGCCCGCGCCATCTTGCGCGATGCCCCTATTCTGCTCCTCGATGAGGCAACAAGCTCCCTTGATGCGGAAAGCGAGTCGCTCATTCAGGAGGCGCTGGAAAAGCTTACCGCCAACCGCACCACCCTCGTCGTCGCCCATCGCCTGGCAACCGTGCGCAATGCCGACCGCATTCTTGTGTTCGATAATGGAAAACTGGTGGCGCAGGGAACCCACGGCGAACTCGTCAAGAAAAACGCGCTTTACGCCCGGCTGGCAAAGCTGCAGTTCAACGCTCCGTCAGCTTGAGCTCAATGCGCCGGTTCTGCGATTTCGCATCTTCCGAGGTGCCGACATCCAGCGGCTGGAACTCGCCAAAGCCCGCCGCCACCAGATGCTTGGGCGCCACGCCTTGGGCAATCAGGTATTTGACCACGGCAATGGCCCGCGCCGACGAGAGCTCCCAGTTGGATTGGAACAAGGGCGACTTGATCGGATCGATATCCGTATGCCCGTCAACCCGCAGAACCCAGGCGATGTCCGCCGGAATTTCCGCTTCAAGCTGGCGCAGTGCATCCGCCAGCTTCAGCATTTCTTCCTGGCCCAGCGGACTGATTTCCGCGTCACCCTTGGCAAAGAGAACTTCCGACTGGAACACGAAGCGGTCGCCCACCACCAGAATATCCGAGCGCTGCGAAAGAATTTGCCTGAGGCGCCCGAAGAATTCCGAACGGTAGCGCGACAGTTCCTGCACCCGCTGCGCCAAGCGCCGAATTCAGCCGCTTGCCCAGATCGGCGATTTGCGCTTCCGAGGATTTGTTGCGGATTTCCGCGTCCGTCAAAATGCTGTTCAACTGCGCCAGCTGGCGGCGCATGGCGGCAATCTGCTGGTTCAGCAGTTCAACCTGCGACAGCGCTTCCGAAGTCAGCGCCTTTTCCTTGTCAAGCTCCGTCTGCAATCCGCTGATCGTCTGGTTTGCCGCCGAACCTTTAGAGCCTTCCGCCGCAAGGCTGGCGATAAGGCCCGCACTCTTCAATTTCTCGGCGCTCAGGTCATCGCTCAGCGCCAGCAGGTTTGCTTCCACCGCGCCCTTGGCGGATTTCTCCAGCGCCAGCAATTGCGTGAGCTCGGCAATCTGCGAGCGCAATTGCCCCAGCGCTGAATCCTGCCCGGATATTTCCCGCGCCAGAAGAAATTGCGCCGTCATGAACACCGAAAGCAGGAAGGTGATGACCAGCAGGAGCTGCGCCATGGCATCGACGAAAGCCCGGCCAATAGGGCGCGTCTTCCTGGCGTCTGCGTCTTGAAAGGGCACCGGCCATGGCTGTTACTCGTCACCCTTGCCGCGCGCCCGCCCCGCCGGCTGGCCCGTGGACCGGATCAACAGCCGCTGGATTTCATTCTGCTGCACCTGCTGGCTCTGCGCCCATTGCCGCACCATTTTCTGTTCCTCGCGCATCTGCTGCACCAGGCTGGCCACCGCTTCAGCGAGTTGCTCTATCGATTCATTGGCGTTTCCGCCGCCGGCGCCGTTGACCTTCACGCCTTCAAGCTGCTTGCCAACCTTGTCCAGGCCGCGCTGCAGGCCCTGCATGTCAAAGCGCAGGTAGTTTGTGGCCCCGGACTGGTTGCCTCCCTCACCCACCTGAATGTCGGTGATGGTTGAAAGCCAGTCTTCCAGATTGTGGTAGAAGCGGTTTTGCGCCTGGCTTGCCTTGAGATCCAGGAAGCCAAGGATCAGGGAACCTGCAAGTCCGAACAAGCTTGCGGAAAACGAAAGCCCCATGCCTTCGAGCGGCCGCTGCAGGCCGGTTTTCAGTTCCTCGAACATGGAACTGGATTGCCCTGCCCCCACATCGAGATTCTTGATGGCATCACCCACCGAGGTCACCGTTTGCAGCAGACCCCAGAAGGTTCCCAGCAGGCCCAAAAAGATCAGCAGGCTGACAAGATAGCGCATGAGATCGCGCGATTCGTCGAGCCGCGAGGCCAGCGAATCGAGCAGCGAACGCATCGTGTTGGTGGATAAAACCGTGCGCTCCTGCCGGTCGCCCAGAAGGGTGGCCATGGGAGCCAGCAAAACCGGTTCCGCCAGGTTTTCATCGCTCGATTGCCCGACGCGGAAGCCGTTGACCCAATTGATTTCCGGAAACAGCCGCCAAACCATGCGGTAGGCATATGCAACGCCAAGCAGAAGAATGCCCACGATCAGGCCATTGAGGCCCACATTGGCCAAAAACGCGGCCTTGATATTGGGAAAAAGAATGGCTGTCAGAACAGCGACAACCAGCGTGAACACAACCATATGAACCAGATAAACGCGCGGCGGCTCCAGCACTGTTGTATCATTTATATCTGCCATTGAATCCTCAACCGCCTCCCGCGCGCCGACACTTCCAGCAAATCTAGACGATTGCATGACCGCGGGCGAGCCGCAACTTTCGTTGTCAACATGTGAGAGTGTTGCGGCGGCATGCATCCAAAAAATCCGCTCAAAATCAACCGCAATTTGGAACAATTCTAATTCCGAGTATTTTAATCAACTATTGAAAGTCACGGTTCGCCATGCTACTCAGCCATCAAACATAACAGCAAAAGCAGGATGAGTGCGATGAAGCGGATACCCAAATTGTGGACAGGCCTTGGCGTGGCGGCAGTTGCCGGCTCAATGGCGGCCCAGGCCGACGTGATCTCGCTCAAATCAGCTGCAAACCAGTCGCCCATCATCCTGGCCCAGGAAGCTGGCGAAGGCGGTGAAGGCGGCGGCGAAGGTGGCGGCGCCGCACCCACGACCTATGCCCTCGAATCAACCGACGCCAACGCCTTCAAATATGACGCCAAGCCCCAGATCGATGCCTACATTGATCTCGTGGCCAGCAGCTACAAGAAAGCCGCCGATGATGCCAAGACTCTTGCCGCGGCCGTCGATGCTTTCCTGGCCAGCCCTTCCGACGATACCCTGAAGGCCGCCCGCAAGGCCTGGGTTGGAGCCCGCCCCGCCTATCTGAAAACCGAAACCTTCCGCTTCTATGACGGCCCCATTGAAGAAGTCGAAGGCGCCATCAACGCCTGGCCCATGAACGAAGCCTATATCGACTATGTCGAGGGCAAGGCCGATGCGGGCCTGATCAACGACGCAAGCTTCAAGGTGGGTCTCGAGGACATCGAGAAATCCAACCAGAGCAAGGACGAGGCCGATGTCACCACCGGCTGGCACGCCATTGAATTCCTCCTCTGGGGCCAGGATCTTTCCGCCGATGGCCCGGGAAACCGTCCGTTCACGGATTATGTCGCCGGCACCGGCAACAATGACCGCCGGCGCGAATACCTGAAGCTGGTGACCGATGATCTGGCCCGCAAGCTGAATGATCTTGAAGGCGCCTGGCAATTGCAGAATTCCCTGGGCTACGCCAGGAAGCTGAAGGCCATGCCCGAGCGCGAAGTGATTGGCCGCATGGTGAACGGCATGGCCATTCTGGCAGGCTTTGAATTCATGTCGGAACGCCTCGCCGTGGCCCTTGATTCCGGCGATCAGGAAGACGAGCATTCCTGCTTCTCCGACACCACCAAGCAGGACTTCGTCTATGACCTCGCCGGCATCAAGCAGGTCTGGACCGGTGACAATGAGGGCGGCGAACGTGCCGGGCTCAATGATCTGGTGCGCAGCCAGGACGCCGCCTTGGCGGACCGTGTTGATGGCCTTCTCGCCGATGCCGAAACCAAGGTTGCGGCCCTTGGCGATCCCTGGGACAAGGTTTTGGCCGCACCAAAGGATTCAGCCCGAGCGCAAGGCCGCCGAAGATGTGGTCGTAGCCTTGCAGGCATTGGGAACCGGCCTCAAGGATGCCGGCAGCAAGCTAGGCGTTCTTGTACTCATCCCGACGGAATAATGCCCCGCCTCGGCCTCATCATAGCATCGGCACTCACGCTGGCTTCTCTGGCTGCCCTGGGCAGCGAAGCTGGCGTTCTGCCGTTGCGGGAAGTGCTTCTCGCCATTCCTGTGACGGACCAATTGGGCGGCGAAGGAACGCGGCCCCTCACCAATGAAGATGCCTTTAGCTTCCAGACTCCCAACAGCCCGAAACGCCACCAACGCCCCTTCTCCTTCGGCAACCGCCTGTTCAATACCAATTGGGTGGAAGCGCCGGGTTCCGTGAAAGCCTTCGACGGCCTGGGGCCCATGTTCAACCGCGTCTCCTGCTCAGGCTGCCACACCAAGGATGGCCGCGGCCGCCCGCCAGAGAATAATCAGGGGCCCATGGAGTCCATGCTGCTCCGCATCAGTATTCCAGGAAAAGACCAGCACGGCGGTCCCTTGCCCCACCCCGTCTACGGCGACCAGATCAGCGAGCGCGCCATTCTCCATGTGGAACCCGAGGGCCGCGCGGAGATTTTCTACACCGAGTTTCCCGGCGCCTATGGCGATGGCGAAAAGTTTTCCCTGCGCCAGCCGCACTATGCGATTACCGACTTGAAATATGGCGATCTCGGCAAGAACATCATGATTTCACCCCGCGTCGCCCCTGCCATGATCGGCCTTGGCCTCCTGCAGTCCGTGCCCGATGAAACCCTGCTGGCGCTCGCCGATCCCGATGACGCGGATGGTGACGGCATTTCCGGCCGGCCCAATGAAGTGTGGGATTCTGCTGCCAGCAAAAAAACCTTGGGACGCTTCGGCTGGAAGGCCAATCAGCCAAACCTTCGCCAGCAGAACGCCGGTGCGGCAGTGGGCGATATCGGCATCGCCACCTCCATGGCCGAGGGGCAGAACTGCACCAGCGGCCCAACCGGACTGCGTGAATGCGATCAATGGCGGCGCCCCGGAAATGAACGACGAATTCCTCGACAAGCTCACGCTCTACACCATGACCATCGCCGTCCCCGCCCAGCGCAAGGCCCATGATCCCGTCATCAGGCAGGGCGAGGAACTGTTCCGCGCCATGGGCTGCGCCTCCTGCCACATGCCGACATTGCAAACCAAATCCGTGGAGCATTTCTCCGAACTGGCAAACCAGACCTTCCACCCTTTCACCGATCTCCTGCTCCATGACATGGGCGAAGGCCTGGCCGACAACCGCCCGGATTTCGAAGCCACCGGCCGGGAATGGCGCACCCCGCCGCTCTGGGGCCTCGGCCTCATTCCCGTCGTGAACAAGCATGACCTGCTCCTCCACGATGGCCGCGCCAGGGGAGCCTGCCGAAGCCATTCTCTGGCACGGCGGCGAAGCGGAAAAATCCCGCGAGGCATTCCGCAACGCCGCAAAACCCGAACGCGATGCGCTGATCGCCTTTCTCAATTCGCTCTAGAAAGCCTCAAATTTAATAATCCTAAAATAGATATTTAATCCTTGACAGGTTTTTTGGGATGGACTATCCACAATCTGTCCATCCCGGAAGGGGTCTCGGTCGCGACGGTGATCATAGATGGGGTGGATGTGGCGCCTGCGGGTGTGGTGAAACGTTCATCATGCTTCCGGGAGCCGAGGGTAGGACCCGTGGATACTACGGTCCACGCGCCTTCAGTGGCAAAACAACCCTGGCGGCAAACAGAGACACCGTGCGATCCAGGGCTCTGTCAGAGCTTTCCCTCCGGCAAAAACCGCCGCAAAAGCGTGGGCGCAGGATTTGCGTCAACCGCCGGACGACACGACCGGCATTTCTGCGAGGCTTGCGTTCACGCAACCCTTCGCTTCTCTCACTCCCCCGAAAACGGCATAACCGTTTTCACCAAGGGCGAAGCTGTGCCCGACGCTCATTGACAATTGAATATGTGATCAAGGGGCCCCATCCCCCTTCGGGACCTTCTCCCATGCAAGAGCACGGGAGAAGGCCCATCCGGCTGGCGCCTTCTCCCGTCCTGCGTAACGCAGTGAAGCGGGATGGGAGAAGGTGGCCGACAGGCCGGATGAGGGCTTTTCAACCGGAATGACGTGTGAAGAGGGACATGTTAAATTACGACCTCACTGTCCGTGGAAAAAAATTTGAGACCAAGACACCATGAGTGACGTCAAGCCAATCCGCACAAGCAAGGATCATGAAAGAGCGATGAAGGAAGTCGAAGCCCTTTGGGGCGCCAAAAGCGGAACCCCAAAAGGTGACCGGCTTGATGTGCTCGCCACACTTATCGATGCTGGGAAGCAATCCACTATCCGATGGACCCGCCAGACCCCATCGAAGCGATCAAATTCCGCATGGAGCAGCAGGGCCTGACCCGCAAGGACCTGGAAGGCATCATCGGCACCCGCGCTCGCATCGCCGAGGTCCTTTCAGGCAAGCGCGAACTCTGCCATTGCGATGATCGCAGAAGACTGAATGAACAATCGGGAATTCGAGCTGGAAATGACCGATCAGCGGGCTAAGAAGATGAGACCGCCTAAGTTTTTCTTTCGCCTCGTCACAAGTAATGGAATGAGATGATACCGTCCTATCGAAAAGAATATGAGGCTCTCGAAGAGGAATTTGCACTTGCTTCCGCAATGATTGCCGACCAGGTCGCACGCAGGCCTTACTCAAAACCAACTCGCCCATCTAGATCGAAAACCACCCAAAGCACAGTCGCAAGGTTGAGAGCGGCAGCGCTACCTTCGGCAAAATCCTGCAACGTTTTGCGAAAGCAACGGGGAGCAGGCTATCGAAGATCGTATTCGAGAACATGCCGCAAGTACTCGAGGCGAAAGCCACCGGTAAAGGCCGCATCGCGCTGAATCTCACATCCCCTTGACGATCTGCTCCGTCATTTTCTTCGCGTCGCCGAACAGCATCATGGTGTTGTCGCGCCAGAACAGGGGGTTGTCGACGCCGGCGTAGCCGCTGGCCATGCCGCGCTTGATGAACATCACGGTGTTGGCCTTCCACACTTCAAGCACCGGCATGCCGTAGATCGGCGATTTCGGGTCATCCTTGGCGGAAGGATTGGTCACGTCATTGGCCCCGATCACGAAGGCCACATCGGCCTGGGCGAATTCGGAGTTGATGTCTTCGAGCTCAAACACCTCGTCGTAAGGCACGTTCGCTTCCGCCAGCAGCACGTTCATGTGGCCGGGCATGCGGCCCGCCACCGGATGAATGGCGTACTTCACGGTGACACCCGCCTTCTTCAAATGATCCGCCATTTCGCGAAGCGCATGCTGGGCCTGGGCCACCGCCATGCCATAACCCGGCACGATGATCACCGAGCCGGCGTTCTTCAGGATGAAGGCAGCATCATCGGCCGAGCCCTGCTTAACGGGCCGCGTTTCCTTCGCGCCGTCGGCGGGCCCCGCCGTCTCGCCGCCAAAGCCGCCGAGGATGACCGAGATGAAGGACCGGTTCATGCCCTTGCACATGATGTAGGAGAGGATGGCGCCCGATGAGCCCACCAGCGCGCCGGTGATGATCAGCGCCGTGTTGCCCAGCGTGAAGCCGATGCCCGCCGCCGCCCAGCCCGAATAGGAATTGAGCATCGACACGACAACCGGCATGTCCGCCCCGCCGATGGGAATGATCAGCAGGAAGCCCAGGGCGAAGCTGATGAAAACGATCAGCCAGAAATCAATCGGGCTTTGCGTGGCAAAGAATCCGAAAGTGAAGAATAGAAGCGCCAAAGCCAGCGCTATATTGATGTAGTGCCGGAACGGCAGCATGATGGGTGCCCCCGACATCCGGCCATCGAGCTTCAGGAAGGCGATGATCGAGCCAGTGAAGGTGACCGCGCCGATGGCCGCACCCAGCGCCATTTCAACCCGGCTCTGCGCATGAATCTCGCCGCCGCTGGCAATGCCGAAGGCATCGGGCGCATAGAACGCCGCCGCCGCGACGAACACCGCGGCCAAACCAACAAGCGAATGAAACGCCGCCACAAGCTGCGGCATGGCCGTCATGGCAATGCGCCGGGCGGCAAACGCGCCAATGCCGCCGCCAATGGCGATGCCGCCGATGATCAGCGCCCACACCAGCGGATTGGTTGGCGCTGCGATGGCCAGCGTGGTGAGAACGGCAATGGTCATGCCGATCATGCCATAGGTATTTCCGGACCGCGCCGATTCAGGGTTGGAAAGCCCCCGCAGCGCCATGATGAACAGGGCGCCGGCAACGAGATAGAGAAGGGCAGCGAAACTGGCTGACATCTATTTGCCCTTCTTCTTGTACATGGCCAGCATGCGGCTGGTAACCAGGAAGCCGCCGAAAATATTCACGCTCGCCAGGATCAGGGCAAGAAAGCCGAAGATCATGGCAATGGTGGAGCCCGAGGCGATGGCCCCTGCCCCCACCGCGAGCAAGGCGCCGACAACGATGACCGAGGAAATGGCGTTCGTCACCGACATCAGCGGCGTATGCAGCGCCGGCGTGACATTCCACACGACGTAGTAGCCAACGAAAACCGCGAGAACGAAAATTCCCAGCAGCGAAACGAAGGGATCAACAGTGTGAGCAATCTGTTCCATGGTGTCAGGCCTTGTACATCGGGTGAACCAGCGCGCCATCGCGGGCAATCAGCGTGCCCTTGATGATCTCATCTTCATAATCAATCTTCAGGCTGCCATCGGGCTGGATCATCAGGTCGAGGAAATTGGCCAGGTTCTTGGCAAACAGCGGCGAGGCATTGCCCGCCAGCTTGCCGGCCAGGTTCACCGTGCCGATAATCGAAACGCCCTTGTGCTCGACAATCTGATCCGGCTTCGACAGCGGGCAATTGCCGCCGCGCTCCACCGCGAGATCAACAATCACCGAGCCGGGCTTCATGCTCTCGACCATCTCCTTGGTCACCAGCACCGGAGCCGGCCTGCCCGGGATAAGCGCCGTGGTGATGACAATGTCCTGGCCCTTGATATGCTCGGCCACAAGTGCCGCCTGCTTGGCCTTGTCTTCCGCCGACAGTTCCTTGGCATAGCCGCCTGACGTCGCCGCATCGGCCACATCGGCAAACACGAATTTGGCGCCAAGGCTCTTCACCTGTTCTTCCGTGGCCTTGCGCACATCGGTTGCCGAAACAATGGCCCCCAGGCGCCGCGCCGTGGCAATGGCCTGTAGCCCCGCAACACCCACGCCCATGATGAAGACCTTGGCCGGCGGAACCGTGCCAGCCGCCGTCATCATCATCGGAAAGGCCCGGCCGAAATAGGCCGCCGCATCGATCACCGCCTTGTAGCCCGCGAGATTGGATTGCGAGGACAGGATATCCATCGACTGAGCCCGCGAAATGCGCGGCATCAGTTCCATGGCAAAAAATGACTGGCCCGATTTGGCCAGCGCCTCAAGGCCCTTGCGGTCGCCATAGGGGTCAAGGCCCGCGGCCACGACCGCGCCCTTCTTCAAATTCTTGAGAATCGCATCCGAAGGCCGGCGCACCGCCAGAATCACATCGGCATCCTTGAGCCCCGCATCAGACTTGATGATGCTGGCGCCAGCGGCCACAAAAGCCTCGTCGGAAATATGCGCCCCAGCCCCTGCTCCCGCCTGCACCGCTACGGTAAGCCCTTTTTTCACATAGGCCTTCACCGTATCCGGGCTTGCCGAAACCCGGCGCTCTCCGGGACTCGTTTCAGAAAGAACCGCAATTTTCATGAGGTGGCGGCCTAGGAGACGTTGACGGCTGTGATCAACCCAAACACCACCAGCAACCCGACGGACAAATACCACTTGCCGCCCGTGCGCGCGTCAATCAGCACCGCGATGATACCCACGATCAAGCCCGCAAACCCGGTAAAAACATTGAGCGTATGGGCGAAAGCGGAAGGAGACCAGGGACACCAGCACAAAGCCGCAAATAATCGAAAGCGCCACCGAGCCCTTGATGAAGCCATCATAGGTGCTGGGGTGCTCTTCCATGCCGTGCGCGTGATTGTCCGAAGAATGCTCTGCCATTGGTGAAGTCCCCTCAAACGTCATGAATCTCTGCAAGATGTGTAGCCAAGGCAGGAACGCCCCGCAAGCGCTCCAAACATACGCGGCGATGAGTCACGCAACATGGCCAAACTGTAATAGCGATGACCCTTGCAATTGCCATGCTGCAACGCAACATTGTCCTTGTTAGCCGCAGAATGAAGACAAAATCCCCGAAATGACACTGCCAAACGAAACCCGAATTCTGGTCCTGCAAGGCGGCGGTGCCCTGGGCGCCTACCAGGCCGGGGCTTATGAAGCGCTAGCCAGCGCCGGCGAGGAGCCGGAATGGGTGGCCGGCATTTCCATAGGCGCCATCAACGCAGCAATCATTGCCGGAAACAGGCCGGAAGACCGGGTGAAGCAACTGCGCCGCTTCTGGGAAAAAGTCTCCTCCGGCTTGCAGGGCTCATCCTTCCTGCCGGGGCATCACGGTCGTACCCTGTTCAACGAAACCAGCAGCTGGCTTGCCATCTCTCTTTGGCGTGCCGGGCTTTTTTACCCCGCGCTTTCCCCCGCCGATGTTCGCCCCGCCCGCAACCGAAGCGGCGTTGAGTTTTTATGACACAGCACCCTTGCGCGCCACGCTCACCGAACTCATCGATTTTGACCGGCTCAACACCGATGGCATCCGCGTCAGCGTGGGCGCGGTCAATGTGGAATCAGGCAACTTCCGCTACTTCGATTCGCTCAGGGACACGCTCAATGCCGATCACATCGTGGCCAGCGGCGCTTTGCCCCCGGGCTTTCCGCCGGTTGTCATTGATGGCCAGTCCTATTGGGATGGCGGCCTCGTCTCCAACACGCCCCTGCAATATGTGATCGACGAAGCGCGCGGCGGGAATTCCCTGTGCATCTTCCAGGTTGACCTGTTCCCGGCCCGTGGCGTGATTCCAAAAACCATCCTGGAAGCGTCCGAACGCGAAAAGGAAATCCGTTTTTCCAGCCGCACAAGATTCAACACCACTGCCGCACAGGAGCTCCAGCGCCTCACCAAGGCAGCCCAGCGCCTTGTCGCCAAGCTGCCGGAGTCATTGCGTGATGATCCCGACGCGAAAATTCTGACGGCGAACGGCTGTCAGGCAGCCGTGACCGTGATGCACCTCATCAACCGGCCCAACGAAATCGACAGCCAGTCCAAGGATTATGAATTCTCGCGGCTGAGCGTTGAGGAACACTGGGAAGCAGGCCGCAAGGATGTTGAGCAGTCCCTCGCCCATCCCGACTGGCGCAACCGCAAGACTCCCGCAACACGGCATGAAGACCTTCGATCTGACAAAAAACAAGGAACACGCGTCATGAAACTCACCGACAAGATTGCCATCGTCACCGGCGCCGCCAGTGGCATCGGAAAGGCCATTGCTGAACGCTTTGTAGCCGAAGGCGCCAATGTCGCCATCGCCGATCTCAATTTGGACTCAGCCAACGCAACCGCAAAGGAGTTAAGCGCCAAAGGCCCGGGCAAGGCCATGGGCGTAAAGATGGATGTGACCGATGAGGCCGCCGTCAATGCGGGCGTGGCCGCCGTGGTTGCAGCCTGGGGCGGCGTTGATATCCTGGTTTCAAATGCCGGCATCCAGATCGTTCACAAGCTTGAGGAATATCCGTTTGCCGACTGGAAAAAAATGCTCGCCATCCATCTCGATGGCGCATTCCTCACCTCCAAGGCCTGCCTGCCCCACATGTATGCCAAGGGCAGCGGCTCCATCATCTTCATGGGCTCGGTGCATTCAAAGGAAGCATCGCCCTTGAAGTCGGCCTATGTCACCGCCAAGCACGGGCTCATCGGGCTATCGAAGGTGATCGCCAAGGAAGGAGCCGAACACGGCGTGCGCTCCAACGTCATCTGCCCGGGCTTTGTCAAAACACCGCTTGTTGAAAAACAAATCCCCGAACAGGCAAAAACCCTCGGCATCTCGGAAGACGAAGTGGTGAAGCGCATTATGCTCGGCGGCACAGTCGATCATGAATTCACCACCGTTGAAGATGTGGCAGAAGTGGCCTTCCTCTTCGCCGCGTTCCCCACCAACGCGCTCACCGGCCAATCCCTCGTCGTCAGCCATGGCTGGTTTATGGAGTGAGGCCAGGTCAGCCGCTGGCGGCAAGCTCAGCCAGATTGTTGAAGAGATGGCCTCTATCGGCCATCGAGGTGCCCGCAATCTCAAAGCTGCCCTCAAAAACTTGCACGCCACCAAGAGTTTCGTAAAACGCCGCCGCTTGTTTGTTACCGGCCATGGACAAAACGATGAGGTTTCGTCCGCCTTTCGAAAGCCAGAAGCGGGCCGCCGCGGCAATGAGGGCGCGGCCGATCCTCTGGCCATGATAAGCCTTGAGAATGTAAATCGCGAAGATTTCGCCATCGGCTTCCTTGGCCGCGTCTTCCCTGGCAGCCCCGCACGAAACAAATCCCGCGATCCGTCCGCCATCGCGGGCGACACCTACGAAAACATCCGGATCGGAAATTGCTGTCTGCCACTGCGCAACCCTCGCATCGGCGGACAGCTTTCTTAGAAAGTCAGCGGGCAACAGGTCTGCATAGGATTCCTGCCAGCACTGGACATGAACGCGGGCAATCTCCTCCGCATCAGCCAGCGTTGGTTCATCGAAAACTATGCTCAAGCGGTCTCCATTGTCTCCAGTTCATCAATCATCCCGGAAATCACCGATAGGCCCTTCTGCCAGAATTCAGGATTGGTGGCGTCAAGGCCGAAGGGTTTCAGAAGCTCCGAATGATGCTTGGTGCCGCCCGCCTTCAGCATGGTGAAATACTTTTCCTGGAAGCCGCCTTCGCTTTCCTGGTAGCGCGCATAGAGCGAATTCACCAGGCAATCGCCAAAGGCATAGGCATAGACATAGAACGGCGAGTGGATGAAATGCGGGATGTAGGTCCAGAAGGTTTCATAGCCGGGGCCAATGCCGATTGAATCGCCGAGACTTTCCGCCTGAATCTCAAGCCAGATATCATTGATTTTATCAGGCGTTAGCTCGCCTTCCTTGCGTGCCGTGTGAACCTTGCGTTCAAATGTGTAGAAGGCGATCTGGCGCACCACCGTGTTGATCATATCCTCAACCTTGGAGGCCAGCAGAATTTTGCGCTTCTTCTTGTCCGTCGTCTGGCGCAGCAGCGCCTGGAAAGTGAGCATTTCGCCAAACACGCTGGCCGTTTCTGCCAGCGTCAAAGGTGTCGATGCCATCAAGGCTCCCTGCTTCGCCGCCAGCACCTGATGCACGCCGTGCCCCAACTCATGGGCGAGCGTCATCACGTCCCGCGTCTTGCCCATATAATTGAGAAGCACATAGGGGTGCGCCGAAGGAACCGTCGGATGGGCAAAGGCTCCCGGCGCCTTGCCGGGGCGCACCGGCGCGTCAATCCATTTCTTGTCGAAGAAGGTCTTGGCAATGGCCGCCATCTCCGGTGAAAATTCGCCGTAGGCCGAGAGCACCATTTTCTCCGCGTCCGCCCATGGCACTTCACGCGTGTCTTCGGCGGGCAGCGGCGCATTGCGGTCCCAATGCATCAGCTTGTCCTTTCCCAGCCACTTGGCCTTCATCTTGTAATAGCGGTGCGACAGCTTCGGGTATGCGGCGCGCACGGCGGCCACCAGCGCATCCACCACTTCCGGCTCCACCCGGTTTGAAAGATGGCGCGCCGCGGCAATATCCTTGAAGCCGCGCCAACGGTCGGAAATATCCTTGTCCTTGGCCAGCGTGTTTGTGATCAAGGTAAAGAGACGCAGATTTTCCTTGAAGGTCTTGGCCAGCGCGTCGGCCCCCGCCTTGCGCTTGGCCTCGTCCGGGCTTTGCAACAGATTGAGCGTGGGTTCAATTGCCAGCGACTGGCCATCCACCTCAAAGCGCAGGTCTGCCATGGTTTCATCAAACAGGCGGTTGAAAGCCCCATAGCCCGTCTGGGATTTTTCGAGGAACAGCTCCTCCAGCTTGTCATCAAGCTGATAGGGTTTTTCCTTCCGCAGGTTTTCAATCCACGGGCGATAGTGATTAAGCGCCGGGACCTGCATGGCCTTTTCAAGCGCCGCATCGTCAATCCGGTTGAGCTCAAGTTCAAAGAACAGGAGCTGGGTGGAAATTTCCGTGTGCTTGGAACTCACATCGCCATAGAACTTGCCGCGCGCCGCATCCGTTGTATCCCCCACATAATGCAACTGCGCATAAGAACCCGTGCGCCCCAGCAGATCGGAAATGGCCTCATAAGCCTTGAGCGCCAGGGCAAGCTCGGCGCCCGAAAGCTCTGCCAGTTTCCCCTTATACTTTGCAGCGAAGGCTTTGGCGTCCGCCTCGCCCTTCTGCATGTCGGCCTTGAAGGCTGCGGCATCGGGCGCGGTATAGAGGTCAGCTAGGTTCCATTCAGGTAAATTGCCGAGGGCGGCGGAAGCGGTCATGTCCATTCCTTGTTAACAGTTTGTTTTCCATATGGCGCATGCCCGCAGCTTCGGCAACTGCCTGAATTTGTCCCCAAATAGTCTACCTCATTAACAAGGCCTTTACCCTTCACTGCGAGAGTAAGGGATAACAGGGAAAGCAAAGTAGACACGCATCGGGGGTGCCTGTCACTGGTCGTACCTGAAGTTGGCCCTTTGACCATGAGTTGATTACACAGCATGACTTCACGCATACTGATTGTTGAAGACGACCCAGCCCAGCGCCGCATTCTGGAGGAACTTGTCAAGCGGTTCGGATTTGAATCAATAGCCGCGGACGGCGGTATCAAAGGCCTGGAAGTCTTGAATGGCCCGAATGGCGGCAGCATCGAGCTGGTGATCCTCGACCTCATGATGCCCGGCATGGATGGCTTGGAATTCATCGAAAAAATGCAGGGCATCCGCGGCGACTTGCCCGTCATCGTGCAAACCGCGCAAGGCTCCATCGAAACCGTGATCAAGGCCATGCGCGCCGGCGCCGATGACTTCGTGGTCAAGCCCGTTTCGCCCGAGCGCCTGAAAATTTCCATTCAGAATTTGTTAAAGGTCAACGCGCTCACCGAAGAAGTGAAGCGCCTGAACAAAAAAGTTGGCGGCTCATTGAGTTTCGGCGACCTCATCGCCTCATCGCCCGCCATGGCCAATGTCCTGCGGCTCGGCCGCCGCGGCGCGCAATCCAACATTCCCATCCTGATTGAAGGGGAATCGGGCGTCGGCAAGGAAATGATTGCCCGCGCCATCCAGGGCGAAAGCGAACGCGCCGGACGCCCCTTCGTGGCGGTCAACTGCGGCGCCATCCCTGAAAATCTCGTTGAATCCATTCTCTTTGGCCATGAAAAAGGCTCCTTCACCGGCGCCACCAGCAGGCATAGCGGAAAATTCCAGGAAGCTGACGGCGGCACCCTGTTCCTCGACGAAGTGGCGGAACTGCCGCTCGACATGCAGGTGAAGTTGTTGCGCGCCATTCAGGAAGGCGAAATCGATCCCGTGGGTTCACGGAAATCTGTCAAAGTGAACATCCGCCTGATTTCGGCCACCAACCGCAACATGATTGAAATGGTGAAAGCCGGCCAGTTCCGCGAAGACTTGTATTACCGCCTGAATGTCTACCCCATGATGGTGCCGCCGCTGCGCGACCGCAAAGACGACATTCCGGCCCTTGTCGAACATTTCATCACCAGGCTTTCCGCCGAGGAAGGCCGCAAGGTTCGCGGCATTGCCCCCAACGCCATTCCCGATGCTGCAGGCCTATGGCTGGCCGGGCAACGTGCGCCAGCTCGAAAACACCATCTTCCGCGCCATTGTCCTGTGCGAAAGCGATGTGCTCGAGATCCAGGATTTCCCCCAGATCGCTTCGCTTGTCGAAGGTTACGAAATCATTGTGCCGCCTGCCCAGCCCTTGACCAAGAAACCAGCTGCTACCGGCCCTGCCATGACCGGTGGAAACCAGCACATCAGCCGTTCCGCCGGCAACCAGGTGAGCGATGGCATGGCACTTGGCATTCCAGCGGTTACCGACGGCGGACATATCCGCAAGCTGGAAGAGGTCGAGGCCGACATGATCCGCCTGGCCCTTAACCGTTACCGCGGCCAGATGTCCGAGGTTGCGCGGAAATTGGGCATTGGGCGGTCGACTCTTTATCGCAAAATGCGGGATTTGGGACTCGACGAGGCAACCGGGTGACAGTCACAACATATTTACAGCCGGAACCCTTCTTCCGGTTGAATAGTTGTTATCCCAAGACTAGTTTATTGCTCTAGAATCATAGAGGTGCGATTTTGATCCACAAGCTTCTGCTGAAGCTGTCTGTTGCGGTGATTGCTGCGTCCTTTGCCAGCCAAACTGTGCTTGCCGACGCGTCAAGGGATGAAAAGCGCAAAGGCTTCTTTGAAAGCCTATTCGGCGCGCCTAAGAAGAAGAAAACCCGCCGATCTATCATGCCCTGGTGGAAAGAAGACGCTGGTACAACCAGTTTATATGGCAGGGATTATTATGGGGACGAAGACTATAACGATCCCGAACCGATTCCCGGCAAGGGCATGGGAAATCTGCCCTATGTTTCACCCAAGCTTGTATCCCTGTCGGACCCTTCATTTTCCAAATTTTACGCTCCGGATGTCCAGAGCCAGGCCATTCTGGCAGAACTCTCCTCGCAGAAGCCCGTAACCCGCGTTGCCAAGGAAGTGCGCCAGCCCATTCTTGATCTTTACCGAAATGCAGGGTTCAAGCCTCTTTGGCTGAACGGCAATGCGCCGTCGGAACGGGCGCTGACCATTTTGGCCTTTGCGGCCAAAGTCTCCGAGGATGGCCTCGAGCCGATGGCTTACCTTCCGGTGGGCCTGAGTTCTTTCAGCAGTGTCACCGAACAGGTCGGCATCGATCCCCAGCAACTGGCACAGTTTGACATTGCAATGACGGCCGCCGCGCTGAAGCTGGCGCGCGAAATTTCCGGCGGCCAGTTTGAGCCCAACAGCCTGTCGCGCTACAATGACATTACGCCGGAGCGTGTCGATGCCAGCCAAGCCCTCAAGGTTCTGGCCTGGAGCCCGTTTCCCGAGGCCTACCTCAAAAACCTCATGCCAGAACACCCAAGCTACGGCCTGATGAAAGCTGAGCTCGCAAAACTGCGGGCCAACAACCAAAAGCCTCCATACGAGAAAATTGCCGAGGGCAAACCGGTCAAGGCAGGAAAATCAGATCCGCGCATCTCGCTTGTCCGCGACCGCATGCAAGACATGGGATTCCTCAGCAGCGAGGAAAGCTACGTCGAACCTGAATTTTCAGAGACGTTGGACGCGGATCTTTCAGCGGCCCTGAAGAAGTTCCAGAAATCCGTGAAACTCCGCCAGACCGGCATTCTTGATTTGGCAACCGTCAAGAATCTCAATCGTGATAACAGCCAGCGCGACATTCAGCGCCTCGTCTACAATATGGAACGCATGCGCTGGCTGCCCAAGAATCTCGGCAAGCGTTTTGTATTCGTAAACCAGCCGGCTTTTGAAGTTCGGGTCATGGACCGGGGCAACGAGGTCTGGCACAGCAATGTGATTGTCGGCAAACCTTTGAATCAAACCTCCGCCTTTCACGATGAAATGGAAACCGTGGTGTTCAATCCCTCCTGGGGCGTGCCGCAGTCCATCATTGTCAATGAGTATTTGGGAAAACTGCGCCGCGATCCGGGCTATCTCGACCGTCAGGGCTTCAAGGTCATCGCGCCAAACGGCAAGGTTATCCGGTCCAGTTCGGTAAATTGGGCCGCCTATGGCAGCAGGCCGCCTTTTGGCGTGCAGCAGCCGCCGGGAAAAGGAAATGCGCTGGGTGAACTGAAATTCCTCTTCCCCAACAGCCATGACATTTACATGCATGACACGCCGACCAAGAATCTCTTTGGCGAGTCAACCCGCACCTTCAGCCATGGCTGCATCCGCGTCCAAAATCCCCGCGAATTTGCCAAGGTTATTTTGGGGTGGGATCGCGAGAAAGTTGACCGGGAAACCGACAGCCGCAAGAGCCAGTCGGTAGTCCTCAGCCAGAAAATTCCGGTTCACATCACCTATTTCACCGCATGGCCTGATTCTTCGGGAAAAATGAGCTATTTCAACGACGTATATGAGCGCGACGAAGCCATGGAAAAGGCTTTGGCGGTGCTGGCCTCTGTCCGCGAGGCCAATTCAACCCAGAAACTCGTGCAAAACTGAACATTTTTGGCAATTTCGTACCGAAATGTGTTCCTTTAAGTGCCTGTTAATTATAATAATTCATTCTAATTGTCAGCAATGGATGCCACAGGGCAGCCATATTCTTGTCTGAAGTCTTATTTGGGTGTAAGTCGTCTTTAGGTGACGAACGCTTGGACGGGGAAACTATAAGGGGAACCGGGGGCCTTCTGCCTGGTGTGTGTTTGCGTATGGTAGTGGGTTCGCGGGACTGTGGAAATCGTCAAACATTGATGAAGCATGTCAAAAAGCTCTTGGCTTCAGCCGCCATCGTTGCAGCGTTGTCTGTGGCGGCAGTGTGGAGTCTTGGCACACCGACAATCGCCGGCGGGGAAACCCGCACACTTTCCCTCTATCATGTGCATACCAAGGAAAGCATCACCGTCACCTACATGGTGAAAGGCCGCTATGTTCCCTCGGCCATGAAGAAAATCAATTATCTCATGCGCGACTGGCGCCGCAAGGAAACCATCACAATCGATCCCAAGACCGTCGATTTGATGTGGGAGCTGCATGCCGATCTCGGTTCGCGTGCGCCAATTCACATCATCTGCGGCTATCGTTCACCAAAGACCAACGCCTTCCTGAAGCGGGTTGGCCGCAACGTGGCCAAGAAAAGCCAGCACATGGTTGGCCGGGCCATCGACCTTTATTTCCCCGACGTGGCCTCCAAGAAAATTCGCAATAGTGCGCTCGTCCGCAAAGTCGGCGGCGTTGGCTATTACCGCAGCTCCGGCGGGCCAACCGGCTTTGTTCACATTGATTCCGGCAATGTCCGCCATTGGGGTCCTGCCATCGGCAAAACCGAAATGGCACAGATTTTCCGTGACGGCCGCAAAACCCTCGGCGCCAGGCTTAACCGCAAGGATTCAGTTGCCGTCGCCGAAGCAAACGCTGATGCAGAAGCAGCAGCCCTTGAATCCGCCTACGAAGGTGTTGACGAAGATTTGGCGGCGATGAGCGAAGAGGCGAGCAAGACCCCGCCCGCGCCAAAGCCGGCCTTGGTTGCTCCCAAGGAAATCGTTCAGGGCTATCCCGTTCCAAAGCCGCGGCCCAAGCCTATTGAAGTGCTGATGATGGCCGCCGCAAACATGGTGATTGAGCCTGCTTCGACATCGCCCGAGAACCAGATAGTCAAATCCAATGCTTCAGTTGTTGCTGATAATCTCGGCGTGGTTGAAGCCGCCGAAACGATGAGCGACGAGACCGCTCTCGCCCAGATGTCGAACGCCGCCGCAAAAGGCAGCTTTGCCGATGCAATCCGTAACGGCACGGTCCAGGATGTGCCCTTGATAAAGCCGCAGATGGCTTCTCTCAGCGGTTCGGACATCAATTGGTGGCCGGAGGAACTTCTTTTCAATCCAGCGCAAACCGTTCGCCAGAATGGCGCGCCGCAGGATTTTACGACGAATGAAATTTCTCTCGTTCCCAACGCCGTCGCACAGCCGGTTATGCGGACAAACGCCACCCTGAATGTGCAAGCCGGCATGGCCCTGACGTCAGAGGCGTCCGGCAAGAGCGATATGCTGGTGGTTGAGCGCGCCGGCAAGGGCAGCCTGCCCTCAGCGCTTCCCACCCTCCTGAAAGGCTTCGAGAAGCTCGGTCAGCTCGAAACCGATTGATCCCGGAGACGCTTTGGCAAGGAAAGTTGAAGCGGCCTATGCCGCTTCTTCTGCTTCGCCCGGAATCATCCCGAGAGCCTGCAGGTAGAGATCGAGCATCGCCTCTTCTTCTTCGCGCTCGTTGGCGTCTTTCTTGCGCAGTGAAATCACCTTGCGCAGGACTTTCGTATCAAAGCCATTGCCCTTCGCCTCAGCGTAAACTTCCTTGATGTCGGCGGCGATGGTCTTCTTCTCCTCCTCAAGGCGCTCGATGCGCTCGACAATGCTTTTCAATTGTCCCTGGGCAAAACTGGATTTGTTGTTCACGTCTGGAGCCTCCAAAAAATCTAATGCTTTTCACGTTTATCAAAGGCCGCCTTCTGCGCCTCGCCGGCGTCCTTCTGGAAGCGCGCCTTCCATTCCTCCTGCGGCATGCCGTAGACCATGGTTCTGGCCTCCTCGCGGGCAACCGCAAGGCCCCGCTCCTTTGCCGCGTCCTCAAACCAGTTTGACAGGCAGTTCCGGCAAAAGCCCGCAAGGTTCATCAGGTCAATGTTCTGCACATCGCTGCGCTTGCGCAAATGCTCCAGAAGCCTGCGGAAAACCGCGGCTTCCAGTTCCATTTGGGTCTTTTCATCGTGTTTCATATCAGTCCCGGAGGCCCTTCATAACGGCTAATTCGAAGCTTACCAGTGGCACGGACAACTCATCCACACCTCATTTGGAAAACGTTAGAAGTTCATGCTATAGGCTGCAAAATGGGCGTAAGGCCAATTCTTTGCCAAACTTGCCCGCCGGATTAAAAGGAATGTCATGAGCGATTCGAGATTTTTGCTGGGCGGCCAAAAAATGCTTCGGGCGTTCACCTTGGGAGCAAGTGCCCTGGTGCTGCTCGGATTTGCCGGAACCACCCGGCCCGCGCTGACCTCAAGCTGTGCAACAATACCGCAAGCCGCGTCGGTGTGGCCATCGGCTACAAGGACCGCGAAGGCTGGGCCAGCGAAGGCTGGTGGACCGCCGAACCGCAGAAATGCCTGACCCTGCTGAAAGGCACCCTGATTGCCCGCTACTACTATGTCTACGCCGTGGATTACGACAAGGGCGGCTCCTGGGGCGGCAAGGCGATGATGTGCATCCGGGACAAGATTTTCACCATTCGCGGCATCGATAGCTGCACCGAGCGCGGCTACCAGAAAACCGGCTTCTTCGAGGTCGACACGTCCGAAGAGGCTGACTGGACAATTTCCTTGTCTGGCGAAAAGACCAGCCAGGGACAATAATTTCACGTGCGCAGAAACCGTAAAGTAAAGATCCTCGCAACCCTCGGGCCTGCCTCGTCGAGCCCGGAAATGATCGAGAAGCTCTTTGTGGCGGGCGTCGACGTTTTCCGCATCAACATGAGCCACACTTCCCATGCCCTGCTCAAGGAACTGCACGGCTGCATCCGCAACATTGAAAGCAAGGTGAACCGGCCCATCGGAATCCTCGCCGACCTGCAGGGGCCAAAGATCCGCATTGGCACCTTCAAGGACAAGGAAGTGCAGATCAAGGCGGGCGACAAGTTCATCTTTGATACGGATTTAACTCCCGGCGACAGCAAACGCGTTCACCTGCCGCATCCTGAAATTTTCGCCTCCGTCAAAGTCGGGGATTTTCTTCTGCTCAATGACGGCAGGCTGCGGGTGGAAATCACCAGCGTTTCGCCCAGCCGCATTGAGACCGTCATTATCTTTGGCGGCACCCTTTCAAACCGCAAGGGCGTGAACCTTCCCAACACGCTGCTGCCGATCCCGGCGCTGACTGAAAAGGACCGCGCCGATCTTGAAGCCGCCGCCAGCATTGGCGTGGATTGGATTGCATTGTCCTTCGTGCAGCGCCCCGAAGACGTATCTGAAGCCCGAGAACTTATCGCCGGCCGCGCCGGGGTGATGGCAAAAATTGAAAAGCCCTCGGCCCTGCTCTGCCTCGAAGACATCCTGAAAGTGTCCGATGGCATCATGGTGGCCCGTGGCGACTTGGGCGTGGAGCTTCCCCTCGAAACTGTGCCCGCCCGCCAGAAACAATTGACGCGCGCCGCGCGAAGGGCCGGAAAGCCCGTCGTTGTGGCAACCCAGATGCTGGAATCCATGATCGTCGAACCGGTGCCGACACGCGCCGAAGTTTCCGACGTGGCCACTGCCGTTTATGAAGGTGCCGACGCCATCATGCTGTCGGCCGAAAGTGCGGCCGGTGCCTGGCCTGAAAAGGCCGTGGCCACCATGGACAAGATTGCCCAATCGGCGGAAGGCGACAGCTTCTATCGCGGCATCATGAACGCCCAGCGCAACGATCCGCAGCCAACCACCGCCGACGCCATTTCCACGGCAGCGCGCTCGATTTCCGAAACCCTCGCTGTGGCGGCAATCGTCAGCTACACGGAATCCGGTTCAACCGCCATGCGCGTGGCGCGTGAACGGCCCAATGTGCCGATCATCACCCTGACGCCAATTCCGGCAACCGCCAGGAGACTGGCCCTTGCCTGGGGCCAGCATTGCGTGCTCACGCCAAACGCCAACGACCTCGAACACATGATTGAGACCGCCTGCCAGTTCGCCTCTTCCGAAGGCTTTGCCGAAGAAGGCCAGCGCATTATCATCACCGTCGGCGTGCCGCTGGGCTCTCCGGGCTCAACCAACATGCTGCGCATCGCCGTGGTGGGAAAAAAGAAAACGCCCGCCGCCTAAATATCCCGTTCGCGCTTTGACAGTTCCTGAACCGCGTTCTTGACCCCCGTCATGCTGGGATTCATGCTCAGCGCTTCCCGGTAGGCGTTGAGCGCCGCAGTCCAGTTTTCCTGGGTCTGGTAAATCATGCCCCGCCCCGCAAGCGCCCCGAAGTGCCGCGGTTCCAGATCAAGCACCTTGTCGATATCGCGGAGCGATGCCTCATAATTGCCGAGCGCGAAGTGCAATGTGGCGCGCTTGTTCCAGGCTTCCGCATAGGTGGGATAGGAGGCAACGATACGGTCCAGGATTTCCAGTGATGCGGCATTTTCCGAGGCGCCCATGGCCACAACCGCCTGGCCCAGCAGAACCTCTGCGGTGGGCGAATCAAACCGCGACCAGAGTTCCCAGATTTTTTCCTCCACGCCCTTTGCCGCCTGCTCGTCGGAGGCTTTGTGGAGGCTGGCAAAAAGCCGGTCGAGTGCCACTTCGCGCGTTTCCTGCGCGGTGAGTTTTTGCGTGGGAGCAGTGCCGTCAGCACTGCCTTGCGCCAGGCCCGGAGCCGCGAAAATCACCAATCCCAGTGCCATGACCAGTATGCGTGAATGTCTCATGGCGCAGCAGTATAGCGCAGAAACGGGGCCATTAAAACGCCAACCGCGCCCGAATGAACGGCCGCGGCTTCAAATCTTCGTCAACTGAAGGAATTAGCCCTGACGCGCCTTGAAGCGCGGATTGGTCTTGTTGATGATGTAAACCCGGCCCTTGCGGCGCACCAGCTTGTTGTCGCGGTGGCGCTTGATCAGGGACTTGAGAGAATTGCGAACTTTCATAACTTCACCTAATAAGGGGCGTATCCCCGGAATTTGGGCGGACCATAGTGATGGTGCCCCGACCTGTCAACTCAAACGCCAAAGCCCTGAAAATGAAGCAAATTACCGTTGGAATGCTGCTTACCTATGGCGGATTGGCCTTTGGCGTGGGGCTGGTCGCCATTATGGCCTGGCTCGAAAAGCGGCCGCGCAAATCCCTCGATCCAAGATTGGTGCCCACCACGCCGCTCATGTTTCTGGGCGCCTTCATCTGCCTTGTGGCCGTGGTTCACATCGTCAATACCTTCGGAATTCATACCGGACGGCGCTAGGACCTATAGAGCCCGGCATAGGTCTGGCGCAGCAGGCTTTTCTGCACCTTGCCCATGGCATTGCGGGGAAGCTCCGGAACGGCAATGATTCGCTTCGGCACCTTGAACTTGGCCAGCCGCTTCTGAAGCTCGGAAATCATCCCGCTCTCATCAAACGGCGGGTGGCCGGCCTTGAGCACCACAACCGCCGTGACCCCCTCGCCCAAATCCGCATGGGGAACCCCGATGACCGCCAATTCCTCAACGCCGGGAAACTGGTCAATCTCCATTTCGATTTCCTTGGGATACACATTGAAGCCGCCGGTGATGACCAGATCCTTGCCCCGCCCGGAAATCGTCAGATACCCCTGCCCGTCAAACGATCCCAAGATCGCCCGTGATAAAGAATCCATCGGGCCTGAATTCGGCTGCGGTTTTCTCCGGGTTGCGCCAATAGCCCGTGAACACATTGGGGCCGCGCACTTCGATCATTCCGATGTCACCCTGAGGAAGCAAGGCGCCGCTGACGGGATCCGTCACCCGCACCTCAATGCCGGGCAATGGCAGGCCCACGGTTCCGGCCCGCCGCTCACCCCTGTAGGGGTTCGACGTATTCATGCTTGTCTCGGTCATGCCAAAACGCTCCAGAATGGCGTGGCCGGTTTTCTCTTCAAACCCGCGGTGCGTCTCCGCCAGCAAGGGCGCCGACCCCGAAATGAACAGCCGCATGTGTTTGACGCTGTCGCGCGTCAATCCTTCATGGCTGAGAAGCCGCGTGTAAAATGTCGGAACCCCCATCAGGCTTGTGGCCTGCGGCAGGAGCGAGATCACCTCATCCACATCAAACTTGCGCCGGAACAGCAGGCTGCCGCCACTGAGCAAAACCGTGTTGGTGGCGGTGAACAGGCCATGCGTATGATAGATCGGCAAGGCATGGATGAGCACGTCCCGCGGGCCGAAGTCCCACGCCTCAACCAGCGTCACGGCATTCGAGGCAAGATTTCCGTGCGTGAGAAGTGCGCCCTTGGACTTGCCGGTGGTTCCCGACGTGTAGAGAAGTGCTGCGCCATCATCCCAACCGGTCTTGGCATCAGCGAAGGCGCTGGGTTGCGATTGAAGCGCCTCGGCCAGACTTCCCCCGCCCTGGTCATCAAGGGTAAGAACCGTTTTGGCCATGCCCGCCAGAACGCTTGCCTTCGCCGGCTCGCAGATGATGAGCGAAGGTTCCGCATCCCTGACGAAGTAATCCACTTCCGGTGGCGTATAGGCCGTATTGAGCGGCAGAAAAATCGCCCCCAGCCGGGCGCAGGCCAAAAAGAGCGCGAGCCCTTCGACGCTCTTGGCAACCTGAACCGCGACCCGGTCCCCGACGCCAACCGAATGATGGGCAAGCACATTGGCAATGCGGCCCGAAAGGGACCAGTAGTCTTCATAGGTGAAGTCACGGCCATCATCGCCGCGAATGAAAGTGGCATCGGGCGCCAGCATTCTGGCGCGCACCAGCGCCGGAAAATTGCCGATCCCGGAATTTTTCACCTCGTCCCAAGCCGTCAATTCACCACCTCCACCATCCGCCGCACCGTCCGCGAAATAACCTCGAAGGCGCTTGAATGGGGCGACACCAGATCAAAATGCCCGCCGCCCCTGATAACCTGCAATTCGCAGCCCGCCGCCTTGGCAAAATTCTCGCTCTGCGAAAGCGGGCACAATCGCGTCGCGCTCCCCGTGAATGAGGCTGACGCGGGCGTTCAAAGGCAAGAGCCCCATGGGATTTGCCAGCGCCCAGCGCTCCGGCACCTCCAGCGATGTGCCGCCAAGCAACCCCGGCAGGGACGCGGCGCAATCATTGCCCAGCCTCTCATAGTCCAAGAGATCGCAAATGCCCGCCAGGGAAATCACCCCGCGCAGCAGCAGCTTGCTTTGCGCCGCCAGCCAAAGCGCCAGATGCCCGCCCGCCGAATGCCCCATCACGATGAGGCGGCTGAGATCCAGCGGATGCCGCGGCGCCATGCCCTGCAGGGCCGCAACGCTCCGGGCAATGTCTTCAAAGGTTCCGGGCCAGCCGCCGCCCGCATCGCCAACCCTGCGATACTCCGGCGTCCACACCGCATGGCCCTGGTTGGCCAGCGCCCGGCTCACCGCCGAAACATGATCAAGGCTGAACTGGTTAAGCCAGCAGCCGCCATGAATGAACACGATGACGGGATAAGGCCCGGGCGTTTCCGGCAAACGCAATTCGCCAAACTGCAAATCATCGCTGCCATAGCTGATGCTGTGGTCGGCAATATCCGGCGGCAGCGCCTCAATCTCACGCCACGAAACATTCATCCTTGTGGCCTGCGGCACCGCTGCCTCCCATGACTCTCCAATGGGAAATGGCGATAACCCTAAGGTGCAGGGTCGTCAACGACACTCCGCTTTCTACTCGCGCCAAAGCGGATCAAGTGCCTTCCGCTGCATCTCGTCGCGCCGTAATCCGATATCCGTAAGCAGATAGTCGGGAAAGCTGAGCATGCGGTTGAGTTCGCGGCGCTCCCGGATGCGCCGGGCGATGCGCCCTGCGAATGCGATCGGCTGGCCGAGGAAGGCGGGCATCTGGCTTGCCCCGGAATTGCCCTTTGTGTGACGGTTGATCACGCTTATCATGAGTCTCTCCTATCCGTTTCAGGTGTTGAATTTCTTCACTTAAAGACTGGTTTACTGGGACTATATTTGGACCATCTGCCTTGACATGACAAACGAGTAAGGCGCAGAGTATACGTGAGCAATAGTCATATATAGGCAGGCCAATGTCCCAGCAGCTTCCGCCCCTCACCACGCTCCGCAGTTTTGAAGCCTCGGCCCGTCTTTTGAGCTTCTCCAAGGCCGCCCATGAGCTGCATGTGACCCACGGCGCCGTCAGCCGGGCGGTGCGCCATCTTGAGGATCATCTGGGCGTCAAGCTCTTCAAGCGCAGCGTACGGGCCGTGAACCTCACGCCGACGGGGGCTGCCTACGCCGCATCGGTGCGCGACGTGCTGGGCCGGTTGGCTGCGGCCACGGCCGTGATCATGGACCAGCAGTCGACGGGAGTTCTCAGTATCAGCACGCTCGATTCCTTCGCCGCCAAGTGGCTCATTCCCCGGCTGTTCCGCTTTCGCCAGGCCCATGGCGACATTGAGGTCCGTCTCGCCACGTCTGAAAAACTGGCCGACTTCGTGAATGACGGCATCGACATCGCCATCCGCTACGGCAGCGGACGCTATCCCGGGGTCAAGGCCGAGCTGCTCATGCGCGAAGAAGTTTTTCCGGTGTGCAGCCCGATGCTGCGTGAAAGGCGCCCATCCCCTCAAAAGTGCTGGCGGACCTGAAGCATCACACGCTGATCCACGATGCCTTCGAAATCGATTGGGCCATGTGGCTCAAGTCTGCCGGGGTGGACGGCGTCGACCCGCACCGCGGCCCCCGGTTCGAATCCTCCGATCATGCGGTGCAGGCCGCAATTCAGGGCGAAGGGGTTGTGCTTGGCCGCAGCGCACTTGTGGCCGATGACCTTCGGGCCGGACGGCTGGTCAAGCCATTCTCGGTAAGCCTGCCCGCCGATCTCGCCTACTATGTGGCATACCCTACGCAAACCTCCCAGCGGCCCAAAGTCCGGGCCTTTCGCGACTGGCTCTTCGAAGAAGTGGGCCGCGCAGCATGATTGGTGGAAAACCGCAATCCTGCGCCTGTAGCGGGGCAAACACAGGAATTGCTCAGGAAACAAAACGAGGCGCAGTAAATCCCGGCATTCCTTACGCCACTTTGTTCCCCAACAGATGTTTCAGCCCGCACCACTTGAACGCGCGCGCGACCGAGGGTGTTGCCCCGAAAATGGTAAGCGGCAGATTTTGCTTAAGCGCCGCCTTCTCCAGCATGAGAACCAGTCCGGCAAAGCCCATCCCGAAAAACTGCAGCCCGCGAACCTCAAGTGTGATCCCGTCGCCCCTCTCCGCTGCATGGCGAAAAGCCGTCACCACGGGCTCAAGCTGATCATCCCGGGCGGCGCCCGCAATGACAACTTTGATCTGCCCGGCTTGCCCGCTATCAAGCCATACGCTGAGCCCCTGCATGCCACCGCCTTTTTCGTTCCAGCGCAGCCACAGGCCAAGCGGCGCCACCCGGCTTGACAGGAGGCCCAGGAGACGCGTCCCGTCAGACAGATAACGCATGGCAAGATGGGGTTCCTGGCCAATCCGCCAGAGCCATTCCAAACCAAGGCTGCGCAGTCCAGTGGGTGCGCGCCGGACTGTCCCCGCCAGAAAATTAAGCGTTGCACCCAGGTGACTGACGACCGGCACGGTGAGCTTCTGCCGGTTGCCCATGAGCCATGCCTGCCCTTTCTGGGCCCCCAGCGCCACGAGCAGGAAATCCGCATCCGTGGCGTTGATCTGCTCCACATACAGGGAATCTACAGGGAAAATAGCTCCACGCCCGCTCTTGGGGGAAAAAATTACATTAAATATAATAATATCAATAAGTTAAGTGCAACTATTCTAGTGAAACATGAAAACTTTGGGGCGCCTGCAAGACGCCGTTTTTCTGGGGCAAATCTTCGCGCTACTGGTCGCCGGAGTGGACTACTCACCAAATTCCAGTCGCTTAGACTCTGAAATGCCTCCAACAATTTTTGTCGCTGGTTGCACCAGAGCTTGCCCTAGGATAACCGACAAACTACTCACAATTCAAAGCTAGGCAGCGGTGAGTCCAACTAATCTCATTACACTCCGAGGTTTTGAATTTGAAATGCCTCCAAACTATTTTCGTCGCTGGCTCGGCCAGAGCTTGCCCTAGAATAACCGATGAGGGACAAGTGCCCCACAATGGATTGCGACCGACTGGAACGCGATATGAACTGAAGCCTACCTCTATGAGACTGCGACCGAGCATTCGGACCGCGATCTGAAGCACGCCACGATGAGACTGCGACCGTAAAATCGGGCCGCGATCTGTGTCAAGTGATCCAGGAAGCGTTAATCGGCTAACTAGCTAGCGAGACTGAAGCCGACAGGAATACGACCTGAATTGAAGCTGCACAATTCCATGATGCAGTCGAGGTTGCCAGCACTATCCCTCGGGCAACCGATGAGCGAGAGTGCCCCGATGATGGCAGACGACACCAACACCCGACCCGCAGTGCCGCCAAACTTCATTGACCAGTCGAGCTCGCTGGAGATGGCGCACCGATAACCGGAGGGGTATTCATTATCATCAAGAGACTGCGACCGTAAAATCGGACCCGCGATCTGAAGTTCGACCCGATGAGCCTGCGACCGTAAAATCGGACCGCGGTCTGCCGAGTGATCCAAGTTGACTATGTCTGCTAGCCGGCAGTGTCCGGCGACCATCGCGCTGAGTGGCGCGCCGGGGAAGCTGCGCCCACGCGCCACGCTTTCACAGCGCCACACGCCGAGCGCGATACGCAGACCATCCGCGCGGTCACTAGACCCATCCACGCCCCACGACTTTCCTGTCGAAGGCAAACAAATTCAACGCCGCCCAGGCGGCAACTCAACACAAAGGCCACCCAATACTATGACAACCGTCAACACAACAACCCACACGCCCGACCCCGCAGACCCGCAATTCGAGCAAGATCTCGAAGTGAAAGACGCCAAACCACGCCACCAAGGAGCCACTACCCAGACAGAGCCAGAAGAAAATAATAACAACCCCGAACCCAAACCAGACCCCAAAGAAACGATCAGCAAAGTGGACCTCAACGAATGCTTCACGTTCGATGCGGGCTACAGAAATCCCCCACGACACAGCATGTTTGTCAGGGGCACCTCAGGCAACCCTGCCGGCAGGCCCAAGGGATCAAGGAATAAGCCCAAAAAACTTAACGACAAGAATCTCATGGAGGTTTTGCGGGATGCGCTATTTAAGACAGTGAGGGTGAATGGGACAGCAACCGTGCCAGCCATCACGGCGGTAGCGGAGCGCATGGTAGACTTGGCCATCGGCGGCAATATGCGCGCCATTGAGTTGGCATTCGCTTCCACGCGCGCCGTCGAGGCTGCCGACGCTGCGCAGCAGGAGGCAGACTACAAGTATGCGTTGGAGTATAAGGCCCGGTGGGAAGACCCGATGAAGTTGATGTACGACGGATTTGATCGGGCACAGCCAGTTCCACTCCCCCAACACATCATTCTCGACCACAGAAACCGGCTCGCATTGTTTACAGGGCCCCGGAACGAGGAAGAAATGATCAAATACTTGGCGGGCGAAGACATCCTGGAAGAGCAGACCGAGGAGGAAGATCCCGAGAACCGGGACCGGAGCGACATAAGCGACGGATATCCAGGAGAAAAGTATTGTGAACCCATGCCCTACCGGAGAGAAGTAGGCGATCCACCCTACGGAGGTGACGATGAGCGCCTCCCGAGGGTTTATCGGGGTGAAGATTAGCGCCTCCGAAAGCCAACCCCCTAGCGGACGTCCCCCGCCCTGAGGTACCCCAAGCCACACCACGCCAGGGCGCGGGAGACTGACGGCGTAGACCCAACAATCGTGAGGCTCCGGCTTTGCTTTTGGAGGGTCTTCTCCGAGGACTGCCCGCACCCCTGGACGCCCGCCTGTCTTACAAGCTGCATGTCCACTCCACTCTGGTGGAACTTTAACTGCGCCTATCTCTTGGTCTGGCTGCTGGAGAGGCACACTCTACCTCAAACGAAAAAGCCCCAACACTCTGCATGAGTGCCGGGGCAAGCCTGATCCAGCTTGGGGGGACTGCGGGGGGTGCGGGGGTCCAAGCTGCCAGTTCCCACGTAACGCTGAAGCGGCTAAGAAGTTCCCGAAATATTTCCGCGCATGAATTTCGGGCGCTACAGCCTTCTATCGAGTGCCAGTTCTGCCAGTCGGTCGAGATCGTAATCACTCACCGCCCCTGCCAACTCGTCTCGGATAGACCCCAACCAAATGGAAATGGCGGGAACTATCATTTTAGCCCTACGAAATTTACGCAACCAGGAACGCCTCGAGGCGTCGCTCAAAGCGCGGGTAGTTTTGTTCCTCTGGGTCAGCCAGCGAGTTGTCAGAAAGTGCGATCCAGTCTTGCGCCAATTGGATCCACAAGTGTTTGATCACGGGGTTTCCAGTCGCCTCGGCTCTGAAGTAACAAAATTGCGCTTGGGCCCAGTGTTCCGAGAAGTTGCTCTCATTCATGACGCACCTCACCATTTTAACCCCCAAGAAGGGGGTTCCTTTGGAATCCTATGGAAACATTGGGGCAAAAAGTGGCCGGGCGTCTCCAACCCTAAACCTAGGTGCCGGAGCAGTTTGACTTAAGGTGTCCCAAGCCACACCACACCAAGGCGCGGGAGACGGTGGGCGCCGCCCCTGCGATTGCGAGACTGCGGTTTTGCTTGTGTAGGCTCTTCTCCAGCATCAGGACCTGCCCCGCGAAAGCCATCCCGAAAGATTGCACGCGACTGAAGTCGAGGTGGATGTCGAGGCCTGTCTGCACTGCGCCGCAGAATGCCTCCACTGCCGGGGCAAGCTCCGCATCGCCGAGACCCCCGCCGAGAGTGACTGCGCAGTAGCGCGGCTCATCCATGTCGAGCCAGACGCCGTTGCCCTCAGCCCCACCGTCTTTTCTGGCGCGCCGCAACCAGAGACTGAGAGGCAGAACGCGCGTGAGGAGCAGCCACGCGAGCCGGCCGCCATCCGACAGGTGGCGGGGCGCAAGCTTCGGCTCCTCCTTGATGCGCCACAGCCACTCCAGCCCGAGCTTCCGCACACCCTCGGGTGCCCGCCTCACCGCCCCCGCGAGAAAATTCAATGTCGCGCCAAGGTGACTGACGACGGGAACGGCGAGCTTCCCGCGATTGGCCACCAGCCACGCCTGTCCCTTTTGTGCCCCTAAGGCCACAATCAGAAAGTCAGACTTGGTGGCGTTGATTTGCTCTAAGATCTTTGGGTCAACCATGTTTTCAGGGGTCACAACTCCGGGATCGATGGTGGCGACACACTCGAGACGCTTGGTGTCGCCACGATTGAGTGCGGAGCGCGCCATGTCGCCGACGCCCGGCTCACCGAGGAGCGCCGCGCGAAGTCCCCGCCCGGCAGACGTGTGGATGGTCCTAAGCCCGGCAGGCAGGTCGGAACCCGCACCCCGCGAGACCCAGCAGCCTGCACACCAGCAGCACGCCCGCACCGTCGGCGGGACAGAGATCGCTGGCCAGTAGCGAGGCCCTCCAGTCGGGATCGCGCTGGCTCCCGCACGAGGAACTTCAGTGAGGTCGTCGAGAGGAACAGTCGCTCCCGCGCGGAGGCCGCCCGATGGATACGCTCCACCAGGCCAGCCATAGAGATGGCATCGATGGGTACGCTCAGGATACAATACACTTCCCTCGAAAAATCATCGTGGACGACGGCCGCGCTCAAACCACTTCCCCCTCTTATTTGAGTATTATGTCAGGGGAGGAGAAATGTCCCGTAGGAAAGGCAGAGCATAACCGCGGTGGAGCGCGACGCCTCAACTTCGTCCCTGCTCTCAATGTAGCGGTAGGAGATTGAGGAACTCCCGTCCTCCGTCAGTCGGCAGCTCAGCGACGGAAAAATCGCCTGCTGACGCCTGCGCCAAGTGAACTAAACGGTAACCTTAACAAGCTCAGAAACATAAGATTTCCTTTCAAATTTTCGTAGATTTGCGGGTGCGGCAACCACCCGGAATTAATACGCTATTAGTAAGACTGCGATCGTCTGGAATGACCCCTGGGATCGAGGCAACCCTCGCTAGGTGGACAAAGTGAGGGTCGGCGAATGTGTGTATTGTGTCAGAGTAATCCGCTTGTCGATTGGCACGCGCTTGACGCCGGGGCGATGGAGCCATCGCAAATCGGCACGGTTCAGGGCGGCACCAGCAATGGCGGGTCAGTGGGTTTCAACCAGAACCTCGTTAACCAGCTCGACAGTGGTTCCTACTGGTATAATTCGGGCGGCTCGGTAGCCCAGACAATCAGCTACGGCTTCACCACCAGCAATGCCTTCGCAGCAGGCTTCGGTGAGGCAGCCGGCTGGTCGACCTTCACCGAGGCTCAAAAAACGGCAACCCGACAGATGATGACGCTGTGGGACGACCTCATCGCCCCTTCATTTGTTGAGTCCACTGGATCTCCAAACTCCGCCGACATCAAGTTCTCCAATACCACAACGGACATTGGCTACGCCCATGCCTATTTTCCGGGCCAGGCGAATAGAGAGGTTTCGTCCTACGACAAGATTGCCGGTTCCGTTTGGCTCAACCGCGGCTACAGCAGCGGCGTCAACAATCTCGTTACACCCACCTCCGGCGTCTACGGCTACATGGCGATCATGCACGAGATCGGCCACGCCATCGGCCTCGACCACGGCGGCAACTACAATGGCGGCGCGCCCGCCTACGGCAATACGTCCACCGGCTGGCTCTACACGGAAGACTCCCACCAGTTCACCATCATGTCTTACTTCAACGCCAGCGCCACGGGGGCAAGCTGGGGTGGCAAATACGCCCAGACGCCAATGGTCTACGACGTCATGGCGATCCAGCAGATGTATGGCGCCGACTACACCACCCGCGCCGGCAACACGGTCTACGGCTTCAATGCCAACGCCGGAAACTCCGTATACGATTTCAGTCAGAACACCTCGCCGATCCTGACGATCTGGGATGGCGCGGGCATCGACACCATAGACTTGTCGGGCTGGTCTTCCTCTTCGACACTCAACCTCACCGCCGGTTCCTACTCAAACGTCGGCTCCTATGTGAGCGGTGGCGTGAACGTTGGCATGACCAAGAACCTGGCCATCGCCTACAACGTTGATATCGAGAACGCCACCGGCGGCTCGGGAAACGATATCATTACTGGCAACGACCTCGCAAATGTTCTTCTTGGGAACGGCGGAAATGACACTATCAACGGAGCAGGAGGCAACGACACCATCAACGGCGGCGCGGGAGTTGACATTTTGATCGGTGGTGCCGGCGATGATACGATATATTTTGACGTACTCGATAATCTGACTTTGCTTAATGGCGGCATCGGCTTCGACACGCTGATCCAACTCGGCGTCTACATTACCTTCGACTACGCCGGCCACAGCTTTGAGCGCCTGCTAAATATCATTAGCGACACTGCTTCGGCCGCCTGGAACCAGCAGATTGACTACTATGATTTCTCCGGGATGTACTACCAGTGCGAGATAACCTACGATAACGGCACACACTCCTTTACCGAGTACGACATCTATAACACCGAGAGCTGGTCCGAGTGGACCGTCACCTACGCCGCTAACGGAGACATTATATCGTCGGTGTTTGTCCCCGACGATGGTGAGCCGCCAACAAATGTCGCCCCTTCCATCACGTCGAACGGCGCCAGCAGCGCCGCCGCTATCAACATTGCCGAGAACAATGCCGCCGTGACAATTGTTACGGCAACCGATGCCAATGCCGGCACGGTGCTGGCCTATTCGATCGTCGGCGGTGCCGATGCCTCTAAGTTCACCATCAATGCAACGACCGGCGTACTAGCCTTTGTATCGGCGCCAAACTTCGAAGCTCCGACTGACGCCGGAGCCAACAACGTCTACGACGTCCAGGTTCAGGTCTCCGACGGGGGGTTAAACGACACGCAAACAATCGCGGTCACGGTAACCAACCAGAACGAGGCGCCAACAATCACCTCGAACGGCGTCGGCGCCACGGTGGTGATCAATGTCGCCGAGAACAGCTCGGCAGTCACGACCGTGACTGCCACCGATCCTGACGCCGGCGCGACAAAGACTTACGCCATCTCTGGCGGCGCCGATGCCTCCAAGTTCACCATCAACGCTGCGACTGGCGTACTCGCCTTTGTCTCAGCGCCAAACTTCGAAGTCCCGACCGACGCCGGAGCCAACAATGTCTACGACGTTCAGGTCCGCGTCTCCGACGGCGCATTGACCGATACCCAGACTATCGCGGTAACGGTAACTGACATGAGCGAGGCGCCGATCATCACCACGATAAAGGGCACGTCATCCAACAACACCCTGACCGGCACATCAGGGAACGACATTATGGATGGCCTTGCCGGAAACGACACCCTCGCCGGCCTCGGCGGCGCCGATCAGTTGATTGGCGGCGCAGGCACCGACACGGCGAAGTATGCTGCCTCTGCCGCGGGCGTGGATGTGAGCCTGGTGACTGGCCTGGGCTCGGGCGGCGACGCCCAGGGCGACACCCTTGCAACGATCGAGAACCTGACCGGCTCGAACTACAACGATACCCTGGAGGGCAATGGCGCCAACAACGTACTGACCGGCGGCCTCGGCATCGATACCGTGAGCTACGCCAATGCCACCGCCGGCTTGACAGTTAGTCTGCCGAGCCGGCCACCAAGGCCCAGAACACGCTTGGCGCCGGCCGCGACACCCTAACAGGCTTCGAGAACCTCACCGGCTCGGCCTTCAACGATAAACTCACTGGCAGCTCGCTCGCCAACGTCCTGCGCGGCGGTGCCGGCAATGATATCCTTGCTGGCGGGGCGGGTGCGGATACCTTTGACTTCTCAGCGCTGACCAATGGCAGCGACATCATCACTGATTTTGTGACCGGAACGGATAAGATTGGCCTCATTGACCTCCTGGCTTCAGCTGGGCTGGGTGGCCTCAGCTATGCAACCCTTATCTCTCAGGGCAATCTCGTCATTGAAACCGGCTTCTTCGCCACCGGGCTCTCTTCAAACAGGGCAACCACCCAGGATACGCAGGTCTACATTGATGCGGTCGGCATTGGCGCGGGCGGTCCCGTCCTGATCGCTACCCTCGAAGACACACTCACCAGTGCAGGCGATTTCTTGATTTAAGCAGCGCCGTCCTCCGCTCGCGAGTCTCAACTAGGCTCCGCGGGGAACACCGCCACTACTTGAATTTCCATCAGGGTAGCTAGCTCAGAACCCATGTTTCCCAGCGTATGAAAGACCCCAGAAGGGACGTGGAAACTTTCATTCCTTCCGTGGATAGACGATTGACCCTTGACCGTAAGTCTGACTGAACCCTGCAGAACTATCCAATATCGCGCATAATCGACATGCGGTTGTCGAATATTGATTTCACTCGCACGCAACTTGATCATCTTGCCATTAAACTGCTGCTTCGCCGCCCCAATTTCCGGAACCGACCCCGCGGCCATTGCGTCTTCCACCACGCCACGAAGGCGCCCGAGTTCATCGCGTTTGGCGATGAGCAGCGCGTCAGGCGTGTCTACAACAACCAGATCCGTGAGCCCAATGCCCACGGTCAGCCGATGCGGGCTGAACACGAACGTATCGCGCGAGGAAACCAAGTGCACCCCTCCCATGTCTCGGTTGCCGTCCCCGTCGGCGGGATAGAGTTCGGCCACTTCCGCCCAGGTGCCCACATCGCGCCACACGGCATCAAGCGCCACAACCGCAACAGCCTCATGCCGCTCCAGAACCGCCTTGTCGAAGGAAATGGACGGGGCCGCGGCAAATTCACGGGCGTTGAGTTGAACGTCATCAGCTTTGTTGCCGCCCGTTTGAAGTGAGCGCTCGACTGCTTCCAATACGGCCGGCTCGTTCTCTCGCATCGCATCGATAACAGTATCGGCCCGCGCTACGACAATTCCGGCATTCCACAGGGCGCCGGCAGCGACTAGGCTCTCGGCGATCTCTCGTTGGGGTTTTTCTATAAAACGGCCAACGCGATGAACCTGCGGCAAGCCGTCGATGGCCGCAGCGGGCATGATGTAACCCAGCGCGGAGGAGGCGTGGCGCGGCTTCACACCCAAAATGGTGAGCCAGCCTCTATCCGCCGCCGCAATCGCCCGGGCGATGGACGCCGCAAAGGCCCCGCCATCCTCGATGACGTGATCGGCGGGCAAGGCCACGATGATGGCCTGGGGATCAGCCCGCTTGGCGACAAGTGCCGCCGCGCACAGCGCCGGCGCCGTATTGCGCGGCTCGGGCTCAAGCAGCACCCTGCCCCGCAGTCCCAGCCGGTCAAGCGAGTGACGCACTTCGGACCCGTAGGATGCGGTAGTCACACAAATTGGTTCACCGGCACCTGCGATTGTCATGGCGCGCAACAGGGTCCCCTCCAGCAATGTATGGTCGCCGCCAAGCGAGATGAACTGCTTGGGCCGGTCGCCGCGGCTCAGGGGCCACAGGCGCGTTCCCGAACCGCCACAGAGGATGACCGGAGTGACCACGCTCATGGCTCCGGCGCCTGTTGCAGGCTTCCCACCTCCGGGTAGGTTCCGAGATGGACACGGATTGCCCTGACGACGTCCATCATTCGCCCGCGGCTGATGGCGCTCTCGCACACCACAACCAATTCCAGCTTGTTGGACGAGGCCCTGACCAGCCCCCAGGATCCGTCGGAAAGACTGAAGCGCACGCCATTGATTGTGATCTTGGCCTTGACCGCCGGGTCGGCACGAAAATGATCCGTCACCCATTGGACGGTCTCGTACTTCTTATCATCGGCGCAATGCGCCGACATCGTGGGTGTACCCCAGGTCTCCGGCCGCTCCCGGTAAAGATCGGCCATTGTATTCCCAGGTACCTGGTCGAGCATGCGCAGGATTTCAATGGCAGTGACCAATCCATCGTCATAGCCCCGGCCGAGCGGCGGTTGGAAAAAATAGTGGCCCGATTTCTCGAAGCCCGCGAGCGCACCCCGCTCCGCCGTGCGCCGCTTCATGTAGGAGTGTCCCGTCTTCCAGTATTCGCAGCGCGCCCCGAGTTTCTTCAGAACCGGGTCAGACTCAAACAATCCCGTCGACTTCACATCGGCGATGAACACCGCGTCCCTGGCCGTCGCCGCGAAATGCCGCGCCAGCAGGACGCCCACCTTGTCGGCAAAAATGGCATTGCCCTCATTGTCGACCACCCCGCAGCGGTCACCATCGCCATCAAAGCACAGGGCAAGGTCCGCCTCGTGCTGCAGCACGGCGCGGGAAGCCGCTGAGAGCATCTTCAAGTCTTCCGGATTTGCATTGTAGTTCGGAAATGTGTAGTCAGGCTCGCAATCCAGGGGCGTAACTTCACAGCCCATGGCAGCGAGAACTTGCGGCGCAAAAATTCCGGCGGTTCCGTTGCCGCAAGCCACCACCACTTTCAACTGCCGGGTCAGGTTCGGTCCATTGCTGAGGTCATCGATGTAGCGCTGAGCCACGTCTTGGGCATCAATCAGGCGACCACCGTCCCTCTCCTCCCACGTGCCGCCAAGGAGAATATCCTTCAAGGCTGCCATCTCCTCGGGGCTGAAGGTGAAGGGCCGCTCCATTCCCATCTTCACTCCGGTCCAGCCATTCTCGTTGTGTGACGCCGTCACCATGGCAACTGCCGGAACGCCGAGATCAAATTGGGCGAAGTAGGCCATGGGTGTGACGGCGAGGCCGATATCATGAACCGTACAGCCTGCACCCAGGAGCCCCGTAATCAAAGTGTTCTTCGCATCCATGGAGTAGCTGCGGTAGTCATGACCCGTCACGAGGTGGGACCGAGCGCCTCGTGCGTGCAACATAGTGCCAAGGCCCAAACCAAGCGCGCGGAAGCCCAGCGCGTTAATCTCGCTGCCCATCAGCCAGCGCGCGTCATATTCGCGAAAGCCCCGCGGCTTGATGAGTGGCAACCGCTCATACGCAACGGAATTAGCGTTGATATCCTGGCGGGGGGATGCAGCATTCATTGAACTTATACGAAGCCGGCCCACATCAAACAATAGCCAGTATTTTTCGGGTGACCACCACAACTCCCTACGCAAAAAATCCAGTCTTGCCAAGTATTGCTGCTGATTGAACAGTCTTTTGGGCGAGAGGATGCAAGCTGGCAATACCTATGTGCCCTCTGTTCAGAATGCTCCCAACACCAAGCGGTTCCAGTTTCCTCCGGCGCCTATGCCGTAAGTTAGAGACATTCTGAGATCAAAGGGGGCAATGGCTTAAAGGTACTTTGTAACGACGCTGGGATTTGCAATGCCCTCAGCATTGGCTATTGTGAGTCACACGAACACCACGCAACTCCTTAAAAAGCAAATTGCGGAGGCCCATGACTTTTCGATTGCGCGCGACCGTCACTTGTTGCCATTGCCCTCATTGTCAGTGCCGTTGCCGCCTCCATTCCCATTACCATTCCCACAATTGCCGCCATTACAGTGCTCAGTTGGCCCGGGTCCTGGCCCTGGCCCTGGACCTGGTCCTGGCCCTGGACCTGGTCCTGGCTCGGGCCCCGGTTCCCCTGCGGGAGCGTTGGCGGGCGCCTTGGCCGCTTTGCTCTTGCCAATGGAGGCTGATCTGCCGAGGCAATTGCCGCCCCCCACGCGAAACCGCGAAGAGAGCCGTGCTGGATTGGCGAGATAGGGAAACAGCTGGGCCGCCGTCGTGTTTGCCGGAGGCGGTCGATA
>CAVWAY010000006.1:0-105163 GCA_963753025.1 uncultured Alphaproteobacteria bacterium
CTGCTCAAGGTTGAGCTTCACGTCCTTCTCCAGCCCGTAGGATTTGAGCAGGCCGTAGATCGAGGCCGTATCGTAATCATACTGGTGCTTGGTGGGTTCCTTGGGCTTGGGCTCGATGAGAATGGGGCCCTTGAAACCAATCTTATGCTTGTACTCAACAACGAGCGACAGGAAGCGCCCCGCCTGTTTCAGTTCTTGCCCGATGTTGGTGTTGATCAGCGTTTCATAGCCTTCGCGCCCGCCCCACATCACATAGTTTTCGCCGCCCAGGCCCTTGGTCACATCAAGGCAATGCTTCACCTGCGCCGCGCAATAGGCGAAGACATCCGGGTCAGGATTGGTCGCGGCCCCCGCCATGAAGCGGCGGTTGGAAAACATGTTGGCCGTGCCCCAGAGCAGTTTCTTTCCCGACTTGGCCATCTTGCCTTCGAGGATATTGGCAATGGCCGTCACATTGCTGTTGAACTCCTTCAGCGACTTGCCTTCCGGCGCGATGTCAAGGTCATGGAAGGTGAAGTAGTCAATGCCGAGCAGCCGCAGCGTTTCAAACATCATGTCGGCCTTCATGCGCGCCGCCGCCATCGGATCCGCCATGTTGTGCCACTGGCGGTCGAAGGTCTCAGCCCCGAACGGGTCCGTGCCCGGCCAGCACAGCGTATGCCAGTAGCACACCGCAAAGCGCAGATGCTCCGCCATGCTTTTGCCCAGCACCTTCTGTTTCGGATTGTACCAGCGATAGGCCAGGGCATTCTTGGACTCCGGCCCCTCATACTTGATGGGGTCGGTGATCGAATAAAACTTCGTCATGAGCGGTTGATCTCCTTGATCGCTGGATAGATTTTCTGATAGCGCCCGTAGGCATCCTCATAGGCGGCCCGCGCCTTGGCCTCGGGCTGAATGGTTCGGGCAATTTTGGGCGGCGTACAGACAGACCTGTAGGAAGCGCCCGTTGCCGCCATCAGTCCCAGGCGGGCCGCACCGAAAGCCCCGCCCACATCGCCGGCCGTTGGAAGATCGACCGGAACACCAAGCGCCGTGGCGATAATCCTGAGCCACAGCTCGGACTTCGTGCCGCCACCCACCGCCATCACCCGCTTTACGCTGGTGCCCGCATCCTGGAGCGCTACAAGACTGTCGCGGAAAGCAAAGGCCACGCCGTCAAGCACCGCCTGCGTCATGGTCTTGGCATCCGTTTCATGGCCCAGCCCCATCATCAGGCCGCGCACCTGGGCGTCACCCACCGGCGTGCGCTCGCCGGAAAGATAGGGCAGGAACAGCGCCGATGAGGGCCCGGAAAGTTTTGCGCCCAAGGCCCTGGTGAGCTGCGGCCCAGGTGTTTTCAAGACGCCTGCCAGCCATTCCAAGCTGGCCGTTGCCGAAAGAATGACCCCCATCTGGTGCCAGGTGTCCGGAACCGCATGGCAGAACGCATGAACCGCCCGGGCCGCATTGGGGCTGAACCTGTCGTTGGAGACGAACATGACGCCCGAGGTGCCGATTGACACGAAAGCCGCCCCGTCGTTGACCGCACCTATGCCGCAGGCCGCAGCCGCGTTGTCGCCGCCGCCGCCCGCCACCACCGGGCGCTTTGGCATGCCCCAGGCCTTGGCCACTGCGGCTGTGAGCCTGCCTGTGGCATCGGTGCCCTCGCAGAGGCGGGGCATCTGGTCGCGCCGCATGTCCGAGGCCCGCAGCAAGTCATCCGACCATTGGCGCTTTGCAACGTCGAGCCAATAGGTGCCCGACGAGTCCGACATGTCAGAGGCAAATTCCCCCGTCATGCGGTAGCGGATATAATCCTTGGGCAGCAGAACCTTGTCGACCGCATCGAAAATCCTGGGCTCATGTTTCTTGACCCACACCAGTTTGGGCGCGGTGAAGCCTGCCAGCGGAATGTTGCCGGATATCGCCAGAGCCCTGGGCTCGCGCGCCAGAATGTCCTTGCACTCTTCAAACGAACGCGCGTCATTCCACAGGATGCAGGGACGAAGCACGTGGCCGGCTTTGTCAATCAGCGTGGCGCCATGCTGCTGGCCGGAGAGGCCAATGCCATCGACGGCGACAATAGCCTTGGGCTTTAAATTGCGCAGGGAGTTGACCACCGCATGGGCCGCCTTCCACCAGTCCTCCGGCTTCTGCTCGGACCAGCCGTCATGCGGCCGCGAAACTTTGAGCGGCGAGCTTGCAGTGCCGATAATTTTCTGCCGGTCGTCAATCAGCACGCCTTTGACGGAAGAGGTTCCAAAATCAAGACCGAGGTACATGAGGGTTCTTTCTACGGGAGATTGTCGCGCACGAAGATATCGATGCGGATGTGCTCCATCGCTTCGATGAGGGGAGTCCGGTCGGCCTTGGCCATTAGCACACGCACCGCGCTGCGCACTTCGTGGCCTGCATTCTGGTTGATGATCACGTCAATGGTGCCGTCCACCAGGGCGCGGCGGGTGTGATCGGTGAGTTCATGGGCGATGTAGGTAACCTGATTTTGCCGCCCGGCATTTTCAAGCGCCGTCACGATACCGCGCGCGCCGGCACCCACATTATAGATGCCGATGAGATCGGGATGGTCGGCAAGCATTTGGGCAGTGGCTTTTTCCACCCGTTGCCAGTCATCGCGCGATTCCAGAACGGGCAGAATGGTGAGATGAGGAAACTCATGCAGCATCACCTGCTCGAAGCCGAAGCGCCGCTCAATGTGGTCCCGGAGCGAAAGTGAGCCCGCGATTAACCCGACCTTGCCGTTCTTGTTGCCGAGATAGCGCCCCATCAGGGTTGCGGCGGTCCGCCCCGCGCTTGAGTTGTCAATGCCTGCATAGTGGGACCGCTTTGAACTCGGCACGTCAGACACCAGTGTGACCACGGCAACACCACGTTCCACCAATCCATTGATGGCTTCCCGCACGCGGGGATGATCAAGCGCCACCACGGCGACGCCATCATAGATATCGCCGATGCTGTCCAGGGTTGCGGCAAGTGTCGCAGCATCGAACACATCGGTGAGCCGGAGATCAATATGAACCCGCTCGGAAACCATGCGCGAGGCATTGGCGCGCACCTCTTCGCCAAGTTCGATCATAAAGCTGTTGTTGCCTTCCGGCAGCACGAAACAGAAGCGGTATTCCTGGCCCTTGGCCAAACGCGCCGCCAGCCGGTCCGGTTGATAGTTGAGTTGGCGGATGGCTTTCTCAACCCGAAGCGCGGTTTGCGGCCGCACCGCCGCGCGCCCGTTCAAAACCCGGTCAACCGTTGCAACACTCAGGCCCGCCTCGAGGGCTACGTCTTCAATGGTAACTCTAGCCATGGCCCATATGGACTCCGCGCCGGAATTTTGTCAATTCCTGATAGGCGTCTATCAATGCCTGTCTAGCAGGGCGGAATGCCGTTGACGGCGAGATACGCCGAGTAGAGGGAAGTGGTGCCGCAGATGAACAGGCGGTTCAGTTTGGCGCCCCCGAAGCAGACATTGGCCACCAGTTCGGGAATGAGAATCTTGCCGATAAGGGTGCCGTCGGGAAGATAGCAATAAACCCCGTCGCCTGCGCTGGTCCAGATCCGCCCGTCCCGGTCCAGACGGAAGCCGTCAAACAGTCCCGCCGTGCAATCGGCAAAGACTTTCGATTTGCCCAGGGATTGGCCGTTCGCGGCGACCTCAAAGCGGCGGATATGCTTGTTGCCGTCCGCCTTGTGGCTGGCACCCGTATCGGCGATGTAGAGATATTTTTCATCGGGCGAGAAGGCGAGCCCATTGGGCTTGTCGAAGTCGGTGCAGACGGCAGCCACTTTGCCGCTGGCGGGGTCGACCCGGTAAACATTGGCGTTGCCGATTTCGCTGACGCCCCTGTCGCCCTCATAGTCGGTGAGATGGCCGTATGGCGGGTCGGTGAACCAGATCGAGCCATCCGATTTCACCACGACGTCATTGGGTGAATTGAGGCGCTTGCCGTCAAATGTGTCGGCAATGACGGTGATCGAGCCATTGTGTTCCGTGCGGGTCACCCGCCGGGCTTGGTGTTCGCAGGTGACCAGACGCCCCTGGCGGTCGACGGTGTTTCCGTTGGAGTTGTTGGCGGGATTGCGGAACACCGACATCGAGCCATCGGTTTCGTCGTAACGCATCATGCGGTTGTTGGGAATGTCCGAGAACACGAGATAGCGGCCCGCCGCGAACCATGCTGGCCCCTCCGCCCAGCGCGCCCCACTCCATAGGCGCTCAACCCGCCCATGGCCGGTCAGGCATTCGTTGAAACGCGGATCGATGGCTTCAAAGCCCGTGCCTTCCGGCTCCCCATAGAACATCTGCAACTCCCATTGGATTTTTTATTTGTCTTACATATTTGATAACAAACAAACTTCCGAAGCGAAAGGGCCCGCGTCTAGAATGCGAGCTGGACCTTCATGGCGCGTGACCTGTCGCCCGCAAGCTGAAAGGCTTTCTCCGCCTGGTCGAGGGACAGCACTTCAGTGAGCAGCGGCTTGAGGTCAACCCTCAGCCGGTTGATAAGATCGACAGCCAGGGCAAATTCCTCATGGAAACGGAACGAGCCCCGGATCTCGATTTCTTTCGAAACGACGAGAGTTTGCGGAACGGCGATGTTGCCGCCAAGCCCGAGCTGAACCAGAATGCCGCGTGGCTTCAGCACGTCCAGTCCCGCAAGTATCGCCTGTTCATTTCCCGACGCCTCAATCATCACATCAAACGTGCCCTTGTTGGCTTTCAGCGGCACCAGGTCCTGGGCCTGGGTTGCAACATTGATGGTGCGATCCGCGCCAACGCGACGCGCCAGTGCCAGCGTATAGTCGGAAACATCGGTGGCCGTGATCTCGCGCGCCCCATGAACGCGTGCGGCAACAATCGCCAGCGCCCCGATGGGTCCGCAACCCGTCACCAGAACACGCTTGTTCGTCAGCGCCCCGGCACGCGCAATGGCATGCAGGGTGACCGCGAAGGGTTCGGCGAATGCCGCCTCTTCAAGGGAAACTTCGGACGAAATTTTATGGCACTGGCTTTCGAGCGCCACGAGCGATTGCCGGAATGCCCCCTGCACATGCGGCATGCGCATGGCGCTGCCATAAAACAGCATGTCAAGGCAATGGTTTTGCAGCCCCGCCTGGCAATAGGCGCAGACCCTGCAGGGGCGGCTGGGATTGACCGCAACCCTGTCGCCAATTTTCAGCGTGGTGACATTGGCTCCCACCGCTGCAATCTCACCGGCAATTTCATGGCCGGGAATCATCGGCTCCTTCAGCCGGATCGTGCCAAATCCCCCGTGCTGGTAATAATGCAGGTCAGAGCCGCAAATGCCGCCGCGCCGGATGGCAATGGAAACCTGGTCCGGTTCCGGCACCGAGGGCTCGCGCTCTTCAATCCGAAGGTCGAGCGCCCCATGAATGACGATTGCTTTCATACCTGTTTTACAGCCTCCGCGAGCCCCATTGCTTTTGCCCACTGTGCCCCCACCATGGCCATGGCGCCAGTCTAAAAGTTATGGCAACTAACGAAACAGGAGTATCAGGGCCAATGTTCAAAGGCGCGGTCATTGTCATGGGGGTGACGAGTTGCGGCAAGACCAGCGTGGGTGAAGGCCTGGCTGCGGCACTGAACTGCCCCTTCATCGAGGGCGACAAGCTTCATCCCGCTTCCAACATTGCGAAAATGTCCGCCGGAACGCCACTCACTGATGCTGACCGCTGGCCCTGGCTGGACATCATCGGCAAGGCGATGAAAGCCGAATGCGACAAGGGGCACGGCGTGGTCGCCTCCTGCTCGGCGCTGAAGAAAGCCTATCGGCAAAAACTCGCTGAAGCCGTGGAACGGCCGATTACCTTCATCCATTTGTTTGGCAGCCGCGACCTGCTGGCGGCGCGCATGGCAGACCGAAAAGGCCATTTCATGCCCACCTCATTGCTCGACAGCCAGCTTGCAACCATTGAGGTTCCAGGCCCCGACGAGACAGCGCTTCATCTCGATGTGATAGCACCTGTTGACGAGTTGGTGAGACGCTCTAAAGCCTATTTGACCACTAACAAGGACTGAGGACCTGAACATGTCACAAGCGGAAATCGGCCTTATCGGCCTTGGCGTCATGGGCTCGAACCTTGCCTTGAATATCGCGGAAAAGGGCAACCGCATCGCCGTGTTCAACCGCACGCCGGAGCGGACCGATGCCTTCATCTCCCAGGCCGGAGATTTGAAAGCCAATCTCGTTCCCGCCAAAACCATGGAAGACTTCATTGCCAGCATCCGCCCGCCGCGCCCGGTAATCATCATGGTGAAGGCCGGCGAGGCCGTTGATGAGCAGATTGCCGCCCTGAAAAAGCTCATGGCGAAAAATGACATCATCATCGATGCGGGCAACGCCAATTTCAGGGACACCATGCGCCGCTTCCAGGAGCTTGAAGGCAGCGGCCTTACCTTCATCGGCATGGGCGTATCGGGTGGCGAAGAGGGCGCCCGCCATGGCCCGTCAATCATGGTTGGCGGCACGCCCGAGTCCTATGCGCGGGTTGAAAAAATTCTCACCGCCATCTCGGCAAAATTCAAGGGCGATCCCTGCTGCGCCTGGCTCGGCCCCAATGGCGCCGGCCATTTCGTCAAAACCATCCACAACGGCATTGAATATGCCGACATGCAGATGATTGCCGAAATCTATGGCGTGCTGCGCGACGGGCTGGGCATGAAGCCCAAAGCCATCGGCGAGGTCTTTGCCAAGTGGAACAAGGGCAGGCTGAACTCTTATCTCATCGAAATCACCGCCGCCGTGCTGGCCGCCAATGATCCGAAAACCGGTGCTCCGATTGTCGATGTGATCCTGGATTCTGCCGGCCAGAAGGGTACGGGCCGATGGGCTGTGATCGAGGCGCAGATGATGGGCGTTCCGGCAACCGCCATTGAAGCAGCCGTTGCGGCGCGCAGCCTCTCCGCCATGAAAAAGGAACGTGTGACCGCGTCCACGGTGTTTTCCAAGGCCAGTTCGAATTCACTGGGCGATCCCAACTCTTTGATCGACAAGTTGGAGCTTGCCCTCTTTGCCGGGAAGATCGCCGCCTATGCCCAGGGCTTTGCGGTGATGGAAGCGGCCTCAAAGGAATTTGCCTGGAACTTGCCCATGGCCACCATCGCCCGCATTTGGCGCGCCGGCTGCATCATCCGGTCGCAATTCCTTGATACGATTGCTTCAGCCTTTGAACAGAACAAGGGCCTCAGCAATCTTCTGCTTGCCCCTGATTTCGTCACCATGATGCAGGGCGCCACCCCGGCACTCCGCCATATCGTGGCCCGTGGCGCCCAGGAAGGCCTGCCGCTTCCGGCCCTGTCTTCAGCACTCGCCTATTTCGACAGCTACCGCCAGGCCCGCGGCACCGCCAATCTCATCCAGGCCCAGCGCGATTTCTTCGGCGCCCACGGCTTCAAGCGCCTGGACGCGGAAGGCGATTTTCATGGGCCCTGGGGTCAACAGCAATAATTCAGCTTGCGTAACCTCGAGTTTTTTCGACGAGAACCCGCGCGCAAATATTCCACGCATTAAACTGCTTGATCCGCTCTTCCTTGCTGATGACAAGCCGTCCCGGTGCGGCATGACGGGACGAGAACTGCCAGGTGTTCCCGCCCCCGTTGATTTCCAAAGCGAACAATTCTCCAGTCTTGCTGTGCCTGACGATGTCGATTCCCAGGAGGGGGAGACCCGGGAAAATCCCTGCAATCCTGGCGGCAAAATCCATGATCTCATTATCAACAACAAGTTCGCGGGCAGCAAAATTGTCTTCGCCGGGAGACTCATGGTTTGAATCAATGTTCAATTCCTCGATACTGGCATTCGCCAAATCAGGAATCGGAACGTTGGAGCGCTTCTTCATCATATGAATAACGCGGCCGAGGAAGACGCCGGCCCGGTAGCTGGTTGGATAATCTCCCGTGGGTACGAATTCTTGCACGAGAGCACAATTGGACTTGATCCGTTCCTTCAGCGGAGCGTTTAGCGATTCAAAATCGTTCAGATGTTTCAATTGCACAAGGGAAGCTGATTGTCCCCGTGAAGTCTGTTTTAAATTGCTGGTTTTGACGACAACGACAGGTCCCCATTCGTCCTCATCCAGAATCATTCCGGCGCTGCAGGCGATTGTCCGTGGTGTTCGAATGCCATTGCTCGTGAACAGCTCAGCCTGCCTTTCCTTCGAGATTTGGCGATTGTAGAAAAACCGTCCCCGTTTGGGACTGAAGTTGCCCATGGTGCCCAATGCAACAGTCAACGTTGGATTCCGCCAATCTTCGCGCTTGATGTCATCGCTGAAGTTCATTGGAGTAAGGACGAAAACCTTGATGTATCTGTCAAGCTTCCTGACGCGCTCCGCAATCTCTTCGAAGTCTTCGGGATCCTGTCGTCCCGGCTGTGTTATCAGAATGAGATTGCGCACTTGAAGCTCTGAAAATAAGGTGAAGTTGCGCCAGCAGATTTCTCGGAAAGGCCCATTTTTGTTCTGATATATGAAAGTAAGCTATTGTTCAATCAGCTTGAATCCGCCTCTGGGCAGCGGCAATTGACAGGCTAGACCGCCTCGTTCATGACGGGGCGAAAGTTCCGGAGTGATCAATGTCCCTGCCAAAACGGCTTCTCGATGGCTATGCGAATTTCCGCAAAGGGCGTTACGCCTCCGAATCGGAACGCTATCGCAAGCTCGGCGAGGGCCAGCAGAAACCCACCATCATGATGATCGCCTGCTGCGATTCCCGCGCCGCCCCTGAAACCATCTTCGACGCTGGCCCCGGCGAAATGTTCGTGGTGCGCAATGTGGCCAATCTCGTGCCGCCCTATACGCCCGACGGCGGCCACCATGCCACCAGCGCCGCGCTGGAATTCGCGGTTCTCTCTTTGGGCGTTGAGCATCTCGTGGTCATGGGCCATGGCCGCTGCGGCGGCATCCGCGCCGCCGTGGGCGATGCCGGGCCCTTGAGCCACACGGATTTCATCGGAAGCTGGATGCGCCCGATCAAGGACGTGGCCCGCGCCGTTCCCCACAGCGGCGATGCAGCCCTGCACGAACGCCATATCGAGCGCGCCTCCATCGAACATTCCATCGCCAATCTGCGCACCTTCCCGTGGATCCGCATGAAGGAAACCCGCAAGGAACTTGCGCTGCATGGCAGCTGGTTCGATGTCAGCATGGGCGAACTCCACGCCTATGACCAGAACGATGCGACCTGGCAATTGATCGAGGTGTAGGGCGCTCTAGTTTTTAAATGAACACTCTTGAAGGGCCCTCATCCGGCCTTCGGCCACCTTCTCCCATCCTTCGGACGGGAGAAGGCAAAACCTTTTGAGATTATCGCCTTCTCCCGTGCGGTACGCATGGGAGAAGGTGCCCGACAGGGCGGATGAGGGCTCTTTAGACGGCGAACACCAAACCTACCTGATCATGTAAACCTTGCGGATGGTTTCATGCACCTTGCAGGTGCCGCGCCAGTCCTTCGGGAAGAAGGCCACCGTATCCGGCACGATCTCAATCACCTCGCCCAACTCATGCGTGTAGGTGCAGCGGCCCAGCAGGAAATGGCAGAACTCGTCGCTGGTCACATGGCAGTTCCAGATAGCCCGGTGTGCAGATCCAGATGCCGCTTTCGCTTTGGCCATTGGGACCCTTGAAGATCACCACGCCGCTGGTGCGCGATTCCCCTTCGATCATGGTGGGGATCACCCCCCAGTCCTTGAACGGGCCCTTATAGCTTGCGGGATTTTTCAAGTGCGGTGCGGAAGATGTCAGGTTCATTTTATCTCAACATGTAAACATTGCGCATGGTCTGGTGAACGGTGCAAACGCCTTTCCAGCCCGCTGGAAACAGCACCATGGTTCCGGCGGTCACTTCGATGACGTCACCGCTTTCATGGGTGTAGGTGGCGCGGCCCGAAACGAAATGACAGAGTTCATCGCGCGGAATTTCCAGCGGCCATGAACCTTCCGTGCATTGCCACAGGCCCACTTCCGGCTGGCCGTCCGGCCCCTTGTGCAGCAGCACGCCATCATTCTTCGAGTTCCCCGCAATCGGATTGGGCTGATGGCCCCAATCCTTCAGCGGGCCTGCGAAAGTTGCAGGCCCTTCCAGATGCGGCGCGGAACTGTCCAGCTTTGTCGGCATCAGGCGATCTTCCGGCGCGTCAGGCCATCGATGATCTTGGCCGCCTTTGTTGGCCCATGCTCGGCCCGCATGGTTTTCGAGGTCTTCTGCAGCTTCGCCTTCATCTTCTTGTCCGTCAGCATGGCCATGATCTTGGCGGCCAGTTCATCATCGGTCCAGGTGTAGCGGTCAACCTTGAAGCCGTGGCCGGTTTCCTCAACCCGCGTGGCATTGTCGTGGCCATCCCAGACATAGGGCATGATGATGGCGGGCTTGCCGAAATAGAGGCATTCCGTGAAGGAATTGTTGCCGCCGTGGTGGATCACGCCATCGACCTTCGGGATCACCGAGGGCTGCGGATACCACTTGTCGATCAGCACATTGGGCGGAATATCCGTGTACTGATCAAGATAGTCGCCGACGTTGACCAGCGCCCGCACCGGCATTTTCGCCGATGACCTTGATCACCCGCTTCAGCAATTCCGTGTCGCCCGAACCCAGCGAGCCATAGCTCACATAGAGCAGGGGCTTGTCGTTGTTCGCCTGGAACTGCGGCACCTTGTAGGGCGCGTCTTTGCGCACGCAGCCCTCGAGATACTGGAACTGCTTGGGCGAAAGCTTGTGCCGCCGCTTGAATTTCGCCGCCGTCGGATAAAGCAGGATATTCATGTGGGGGCTCGCTTCGAAAAACTGCCCCAGCGGATATTTCTTCTCGCCCACGCTCTTCAGGAAGGCATTGAACGCATCATGGATCGGCTTGATCGTGGCGTTGAAATGCTTGCGGTATTTGGCAAAGCCCTTTTTGTCCTTCTCGCCGCAGCCCGAGAGATGCGGCGGAATATCCGGATCCTCGATCTCGTTTTCCGAGCAGGAGATGACCCGCACCCAGGGCTTCTTGTTGTCCCGGGCATAGCGCTTGATCGCCGGGAACAGGATCACGTTGTCAACGCAGATGACATCGGGCTTCACCTTGGCGAGCACGCCGGGCAAATCCTTCTCCGCCCATTTCGCCGTCTCGACGATCATCTCCCAGCAGCCCTTCACGTAATTGTCGATCTGGTCGTAAGGCGACTTGCGGAAATTCGGAATGTGGCCATTGATGAAATCCACCCAGAACTTGGCCATTTCCTCTGCCGGCATGGGCTCGGAAAGATTCACCGCATGGGCCTCGAAGCCATAGCCCTTGTAAACATCGAGAAAGCCCGGGTCCGACAGGAACACCACCTTGTGGCCGAGCTTCTTCAGCGCCTGGCCGATGCCCACCGAATTCAGCGCCGGCCCGAAGGCGGCTTCCGGAAACAGGGCGATCACTTTTTTGGCTTTTTTCCCTGCTATGGTCTTTTTGGCGGGTTTTTTCAGTTTCGGCGTTTTCGCCATTGCAGTCTCCCTTGAATTCAAACACTTCTAGCCTCCCGTCTCTTGGCTTGACAAGCCACAAGCTAAAAAGCGAACTTGGCGGCCGAACAGGAATTGAGCGCAACATGCTGGAAATTTTTTCCCTGACTGACCTGACCGGCACGCTGTCCTACGCCATCATTGCGCTGTCCTATATGATGACCAGGATTTTCTGGCTGCGCGTTGCCGCCGTGGTGGGCCTGTTTCTTGAGATCATCTATTTCCGCTTCTCCGGCGGTGACCTGAAAGTCGGCATCGGCTGGGACTCTCATCTTCATCGCCATCAACCTGTTCCAGATTTTCCTGCTGGTGCGCGAACGCGCCAGCCTCACGCTGCCGGAGAAAGATGCGCCGATGCTGCGCCAGTCCTTTGCGGGCCTTGATGATGCGCAGATTGCGAGGCTGCTCAAGGCCGCCGACTGGCGCGACGCCCAGCCCGGCGAGACGCTGACCAAGCAGGACCATGCGGTGGACTCGCTGTTTTTTCTCTGCTCGGGCCGCGCCAGCGTCGAGGTGAACGGCTCGTTCGAAACCTACCTGGAAAAAGGCTCGTTCATCGGCGAGATCGCCTATCTCACCGGCAATCTTGCAACCGCCACCGTGGTGATTGATGAGCCAAGCCGCGTTCTTGCCTTCTCGAAACTGCGCATGGCCAAGGTCACCGACCGCGACAGCCGGATTGCCGGCATCATCTACGAGCTCTTGGGCCGCGACCTCGCCCAGAAAATGCGCCGCTCCAACACCCGCCGCGTTCTCCTGCAGGACGAATCCGACGTGCTTTGAGGTGATTTAATTTTCAATGAGCGCCGGACATAGCTTCGCCCTTGGTGGAAACGGTTATGCCGTTTCCGGGGCAGGCGAGAAGCGAAGGGTTGCGTGAGCGCAGCCTACGCGAAAATGCCGGTCGTGTGGTCCGGCGGTTTGACGCAAACTGCGCCCACGCTTTTGCGGCGGTTTTTGCCGGAGGGATAAGCTCTGACAGAGCCCTGGATCGCACGGTGTCTCTGTTTGCCGCCAGGGTTGTTTTGCCACTGAAGGCGCGTGGACCGTAGTATCCACGGGTCCTACCCTCGGCTCCCGGAAGCATGATGAACGTTTCACCACACCCGCAGGCGCCACATCCACCCCATCAAAGCCACCGTCATGACCAGGACCCCTTCCGGGAAGGACAAATAATTCCTAGTATATAGGAATACACATGTCAAGGAATAAAATTCCAAAATTTTAGCTTTCTTAGCCTTCGCCGTCATCGATCTTGTCGTCCAGGAAAAATGCTTCCCAGTCGCGGCCACCATGGAAGATATTGCTGATGATGACATCGCCGCCTTTTACGAAATAGGTGACCACAGTCTTGCGTTCGATGGTTAGAATTCTGAGGCCGGCTTTAATGTCATCGCGCGGCGCGCCACGGTCGGGGAAATCCACCAGTGTGAAGCAGGCGCTGCGCAATCGTTCGGTAAAGCTGAAAGCCGTGTGAAAACTGCTGCTGGCCTGGGCGATATAGACATATAGTGCAACAAGATCGGCCTCCGCCTCAGCCCGGAAAACGAGCCGCTTGCCTTTCAAGACGCGGCTTTCAAATTCTTTTCATGCATTTTCCTGAGGCGGTCAAAAACCTCCTCGGCAGGAATGCCGGGCCTGGGATCATTCATCGACCGGTCAATGCGCGCACGAAGCGAGGCCAGACGCTCCTCATGCTCGTCCTGCTGCCGCTGCCAGGTTCGAAACGCTTCGCGCATCAATTCGCTGGCGGAGGCAAACTGCCCCGAAGCCACGCGCTCCTCCAAAACCCGCTTCATGGCGGGGGTAACGGTAATGCTGATCTTTTCGGCGGGTGCGGACATGAGGACTCCTCGGTAGGATAATATCGTACCACCATAATTTCTGCAAAGCATATATTGGATGCAAACTCGGCACATCCGACTGCACCCGTCTTAGCTGTATTATTGGGAAACATCCCGCCTTGGGCCGGGCTCCGCCCTTAGCTCACTGTAGAGCTTTGAAAGCTGCTATTTGCCTGTCAAAGCAGTCAACGACCATCACATAGGTTCTAGGCCAATCGTTTTGGCACTTTGCGAGGATTTCACTCTCAGTTGTGCCGTTAGAATGTCCGTAATAGATTTTGTCGACTTGCTTGCCAGCCGCTGTTTCTCGCTCGACACAATCCAACTGCATAACATAGTCACCTTTCCACTGCGCTTCGCATTCTTCCTTGATCACTTACTGTGTTTCCAAAAGCACTCAATAAGCAAGGGAATTTGCATGCGTTGTATCGGATAACATTTCTCAAGGCAGAAGACGTTACGCTGAAAGTCCTAGACTACAGATTGCGACAAAAACGTTAAACTGCGGTTATCCCTGCAACCTTCAAGAAGTCTATAATGTTCAGTACAAAATCAGCCCAATGCGTAAGGAAACTTATGCAAAATTATGGTCAGTAAGTTCGTTTGGAAATCCTTAAATCGGCAGACGAGTGACCGCATTATTTATCAGTTTGCCTAGTGCATTTGTGGCAAACCTAGTTCGCCTTAGGCGCGCTCCGTCCAAACACATAAAGCCCCGCGCCGACGATCAGGGCGATGCCGACGAAGGTCCAGATATCCGGGATGTCGCCAAAAACCAGAAAGCCGAAGACCAGCGCCGACAGGATCTGGAAATAGGTAAAGGGCGTCAGCAGGTTTGCCGGCGCCAGTGAAAAGGCCTTCGCCATCAGCAATTGCGCGAAGCCGAAAATGACGCCCAGAACAAAACTCAAAATCCATGTCTCCAGCGTCTGCGGCGTCCAGCTCGCAATCGCCAGCGGCAGCCCGACGATGATTCCCACGAGCAGGGTCCAGGCAAGCGTCGTTGTCGGAGGCTCACCGGCAGCACCCAGGTGGCGCGTCAGCAGTTGAAACCCTGCGTAGAACACGGCGGCGATCAACGGGAATATCGTGTACTGCGAGAGTTCGGAAAATCCCGGCCGCGCCACGATCAGAACCGCGATGAAGCCAACCACCACGCCGATCCAGCTTACGGCACTCACCCGTTCGCCCAGCAGCCAGCCCGAAAGCGCCAGCACCAGAAACGGTCCTGCAAATAAAATGACCGTGGCTTCCGCAAGCGGCAGGTACCACACGGCGATCACCATCGACCCGCCGATGACCACCGGAAAGATGCCGCGGACGATCTGCAGGAACACCACTTTTGTATGAAACAGGTTCTTCCACTGGTCCGGCGCCGTCGCCAGAAGCAGTATGGGCAGAGCCAGCACATAGCGCGCCAGCATGACCTGGCCGAAGGACTGGGTTTCGATGAGCATCTTGCTGATCCCGTCGACCACGCCAAAGCAGGTGACCGAGGCGACCAGAAGCAGGATGCCGCGCAAGTTATCCGTCAGTCCGGCCGGTTTTTTCATGGAAAATTCTATCCCGCAAGCAATAGGCCCGGCCTCATTTACATTTGCCCGGGCATTGTGCAAAACCTAGCCTCTTTCACCTGCCAAATGCTGGAAAAAATGAATTCATACAAAGATTTTATCGCCTTGAGCCCCGAAACGCTGCCCGCACGGCTGGGTGGCCTTGCCGCGCTGAAGGAGCGGATCGGCGGCGATGCGAAGGCCTGGAAAGTGCGCGAAGTGGGCGACGGCAATCTCAATCTGGTCTTTATTGTCGAAGGCCCCAAGGGGGCGGTGGTCGTCAAGCAGGCGCTGCCCTATGTCCGCCTCGTGGGCGATAGCTGGCCCCTGCCGCTGAAGCGCTCATTCTTCGAATACCATGCCCTGTCTAGACAGGCTGAGCGCGATCCCGGAATGGTGCCGGAGATTTTCCATTTCGATGCGGGCCAGGCGATCATCGTCATGGAATTCCTCTCGCCCCATATCATTTTGCGCCGCGCCCTGATTGCAGGACAGGAACTGCCGAAGATCGCCAAGGACCTCGGGCTGTTTCTGGCGCGCACCCTGTTTCGCGGCTCCGACCTCTGCCTCGACACCAAGCTGCGCAAGGCTGATCTGGCGCTGTTTGCCGACAATGTGGCGCTGTGTGACATCACCGAAAGCCTGGTCTTCAGCGATCCCTACTACGACGCGAAACTCAACCGCCACACCTCGCCGCAGCTTGATTGTCTCGTGAAGGAGCTGCGCGCCGACCGCGATTTGAAAGTGGCGGCCCAGCGCCTGAAGCACATTTTCGCCGCCACGCCGGAAACGCTTTTGCATGGGGATTTCCACACCGGCTCGGTGATGGTGACGGCGGAGCAGACCCGCGTCATCGATCCCGAGTTCGCCTTCTATGGCCCCATGGCTTTTGATGTGGGCATGCTGCTGGCCAATTTCTGGATGAGCTATTTCTCGCAATCCGGCCATGAAACGGCGGGCAACCGCGCCAGCATGCGGCGCTATCTGCTGAATGTGACCGTGGACATCTGGGAGATTTTCCGCAGCGAATTTTCCCGCCTCTGGCACAGCGAACGCACCGGCATTCTCTATCAGCGTTCGCTCTTTGAAGATCAGGGCGACATGCTGGCTTCCGAGCAGGCGCTCGACCTGGTGCTGCACGGAATCTGGGTGGATATGCTGGGCTTTGCCGGCGTCGAGATGCACCGCCGCATCCTGGGCCTGGCCCATAACGCGGATTTTGAAACCATCGCAGACGCCGACCTCCGCGCCCGCTGCGAAACCAAGGCCCTGAAACTGGGCCGCCACCTCGCGGTGAACCGCAGCCATATTCACAGCATAACGGAAGTCAATAAGCTGGCCGAACGGCTCGAAAAGGAAATCGTCACGTGAAAGTAGGCCACCGCCATTACCACACCATCTGGCTCAACCCTGATGGCCGCTCCGTCGATATCATCGACCAGCGCTGGCTGCCGCACGAGTTCCGTGTTGTCACCTTGAAAACCGTCGATGACGTCGCCACCGCCATCCGCGACATGTGGGTGCGGGGCGCGCCGCTCATCGGCGTCACCGCCGCCTATGGCGTGGCCATTGCCATGGCGGGCGATGCCAGTGACAAGGCCCTCGACAAGGTTTGGGAAACGCTGCACGAAACCCGCCCCACCGCCATCAATTTGAAATGGGCGCTCGATGACATGCGCGGACACCTGCGTGGCCTGCCGGAAGCGAAACGGCGCGACGCTGCCTATGCCCGCGCCGCCGCCATCGCCGAGGAGGATGTGCAGCTCAACCGCGCCATCGGCGGGCATGGCCTTGCCGTGATCAAGCAGATCGCCGCCCGCAAGAAGCCGGGCGAACCAGTGAATGTGCTGACCCATTGCAATGCCGGCTGGCTCGCCACCGTGGATTACGGCACCGCGACGGCGCCGATCTATCTGGCCAGCGAAGAAGGCATTCCGGTTCATGTCTATGTCGATGAAACCCGGCCGCGCAACCAGGGGGCCCAGCTTACCGCCTGGGAGCTTAACAACCACGGCGTTCCCCACACGCTGATCGTCGACAATGCCGGCGGCCATCTCATGCAGCACGGCCAGGTGGACATGGTGATTGTCGGAACCGACCGCACCACCGCCGATGGCGATGTCTGCAACAAGATCGGCACCTATCTCAAGGCGCTGGCGGCCAGGGACAACAATGTTCCCTTCTACGTGGCCCTGCCGTCGCCCACCATCGACTGGACGGTCCATGACGGCGTGAAGGAAATTCCCATCGAGGAGCGCAACGCCGACGAAGTCAGCTTCGTCCAGGGCCGGGGAGCGGATGGCACGACAATGCGGGTGCGCATTTCGCCCGAAGGCAGCCCCGCCGCCAATCCCGCCTTCGATGTGACGCCGGCCCGCCTCATCACCGGCCTGATCACCGAACGCGGCATCGCCAAGGCTTCAGCCGAAGGCCTGAAGGCGCTGTTTCCCGAACGGAAATAGTGTTCCTATTCGGATTCCTTCAGCCGCTGGGCGTAGACGTTGATGATCAGCGCGCTGAGCAGGATCAGGCCGCGGATCAATATCTTGAGGAAGCTGTCGATCTGCACATGGTCAAGGCCATTGTTCAGAACGCCAAGCACCAGAAGCCCGATGATCGTATTGCCGATGCCGCCGCGCCCGCCGAACAGGCTTGTGCCGCCCACCACCACCGCGGCGATGGCATCCAGCAGGTAACTGTCGAACTGGTTCTGCTGGGCCGAGCCGAAATAGGCCACCGCCAGCATCCCGGCGATGCCGGAGCACATGGCCGAAATCACCATGACCGAGCCGATGATGAACTTGACGTTGACGCCGGAATATTCCGCCGCCTCGCGGTTGCCGCCGGTCATGTAGATGTAGCGGCCAAAGCGCGTGTAGGTCAGCACCAGATGGCCGATGCCGAGGAACAGGATGGCCACAATGATGGTCCAGCGGATGCCGAAAATCGAACCCGAGCCAAGCATGGTGATGAGTTCCGGATAGGAATAGGCAATCTGCCCGCGCACCAGCAGGGCCGACACGCCATTGGCGATCTGCATGATGGCCAGCGTCATGATGAAGGAGGGAATGCCGATCCAGGTGACGCCAAAGGCCGTGATGAGGCCGAAGCACAGGGCCGTGAGCAGGGTGAGCACGATGGCGATAATGCCGGGCAGCGGCAGGTTGGCGATGTTCACATAGTCAGGCTGCAGCGTGAAAAAGGCAATCGTGATGCCAACGGCGTTGGCAACGGCGGCGACCGAAAGGTCAATCTCGGCGGTCAGGATCACATAGGTGAGCCCCACCGCGATGATCGCCGTGATCGAAATCTGCGACAGGATGTTCATGAAATTGACGACGCTGAAAAACGACGCGCTCGCCACCGAGAAGAAAATCACCAGCGCCAGCAGCGTGAACACCGGCGCGATATTGCGGAGCTGGTCCTTGAGAAAGCTCTTGAGCCGGCCGGTTGGTTGTACGTCAGTCATGCTCATCTTTGCTGTCCCTATGCCGCCGCCAGAAGGTCGGCCTTGTGGATTGTCCCACTGTTGAATTCTTTTGCAACCCGCCCCTTGCGCAATACGCTCACGCGGTCCGCCAGGGTCAGGATGGTTTCCGGTTCGGTTGAAAGCACCAGGATGGCAACGCCCCTGTCGCGCAGGTCCTTGACGATGCGGATCACGTCTTCCTTGGCGCCCACATCCATGCCGCGCGTCGGCTCCGAGAGGATGAGCACCTTGGGAAGATGGGTCAGCCATTTGGCCAGCGCCACCTTCTGCTGGTTGCCGCCCGAGAGCGAGCCCAGCATCATGTTGGGATTGGGCGGCCTGATCTGCAGATCCTTGGCCCGGGTGCCGGCAATTGTGCGCTCCGATTTGGGCTTGAGCAGCAGCCGGTGGATGCGGTCGAGAATGGCGATGGAGACATTCTTGTAAACCGGTTCGGTGCGGAACAGCATCATGCGCCGGTTTTCCGGCACAAAGGCAATGCCTTCGCCCCGCGCCGCCGCCGTTGATTTGAAGGATTTCTGTGACCCGTTGAGCAGGAAGCGGCCATGCTTTATCCGGGTTTTCCCGAACAGGGCGCGGGCCAGCTCGATCTGCCCGCAGCCCATGAAACCATAAACGCCGGTGATTTCCCCGGCCCGCAGCTTGAGCGAAACATCACGCAACTGTTTGCCATCCCCGATGGCCTCGGCCGCCAGCACGACAGGCTTGCTGTCATCGCCCGTGAGATCGGCACTTTCACCCATATGCATGTCAATGGAGCCGCGCCCGATCATGTGGGAAATCACCGCATCCTTGGTGAGCGCGGTCGCGGCTTCGGTGATGACCTTCTTGCCGTTGCGGAAAACCGTGACCGTATCGGAGATTTCCAGCACATCGTCGAGGAAGTGCGAAATGAAAATGATGCCGCGGCCATCCGCCTTGATCTTGCGCAGCACATCAAACAGCCGCTTCACCTCCGGCGGCGACAGCGCCGAGGTGGGCTCGTCAAGGATAATGATCCGCGCCCCTGAAAACAGGACGCGCGACAGCTCCACAAGCTGCTGGAGGCCCACCGGCAGCGAACCCATCCGGGTTTTGGGATCAATATCAAGGCCGAGGCTGGCAATGAGCCGTGTCGCCTCCTTGTTGATCCGGGCCCAGTCCACCGTGCCCATCTTGGTCAGGGGCTGGTGGCCCAGAAAAACATTCTCGGCCACCGTCAGGTCCGGAACGGTCGACAGTTCCTGATGCACCATGCCGATGCCCGCGGCCAACGCCTCGCGCGCCGAGCGGAAATGGACTTTGGTGCCGTCAATGCGCATCTCGCCGTCATAGTCGTGATAGACGCCGGCAATGATTTTCATCGTGGTGGATTTGCCGGCCCCGTTTTCACCGACAAGGCCGTGAATCTCGCCGGCCTGAAGCACCATATCGACATCCTTCAGCGCCGCGATGCCGCCGAATGATTTCGAGACCTTGGATAATTCAAGCAGGGGCGGCAAGCCGCCCCCGCTGTCAGATTGAGCCGTCATGAACAGGTCAGATCAGGAAGTTCTTCTGGAGCCAGAGATGGCCAGGAGCTGTTTCCTTGGTGATGACCGGTCCGTCCGCCAGGATATAGTTTGGAATATCCGTGCCGGCTTTCTCGCCACCCTGAACTGCCGCAACACCAGCGGCCACCGACCAGCCATGGATACGGCAGGAAGGATTGCGCACGGTTGCCAGCATGGTGCCGTCAAGCACCGCCTGCACCGCAGGAGGCATGGCGTCCACGCCGCCGATGATGATGCCTTCGCGGCCCTTCTGCTTCATGACCTGATGCGCGGCAAGCGCCATGTCGTCATTGTGGAAGAAGGCGCCGGCGATATCGGCATTCTGCGTCAGGATCGAATCCCAGATGCGGGCAACCTTGGTCACATCCCAGTCGGCTGGCTCTTCATTGATCACTTTCACATCAGGGAAGTTGGCCGCGACCGACTTGAAGCCCTTGGCGCGGCCCTGGGCGCCGGAATGGCCGAGCGCGCCTTGCGTCATCACCACATTGCCCTTGCCGCCGATGGCGGCCATGAGCTGCGACGTCACGGCAGAACCCATCATCTCGTTGTCAGGCGCGATGAAGGTATGGATGGCGATTGTTCCCGGAGGGGCAACCAGCGTGTCCATGGCGATAACCGGCGTGCCGGCGTCAATCATTTTCTGGATGGGATCGGTGAGCGTGCCGATGCCGAAGGTCTGGATGGCAACGAAATCCCACTTCTGGGTGGCCATGTTGTCGATGGCCGCGCGCTGCTTGGTGGCTGCGAGCTCGCCGTCAAACCAGGTGATCTCGACATTCATCAGCTTGGCCCAGGCTTCCGCCGCCTGCTTGCCCTGGGCGCACCAGGAGGCTTGAAGACCGGCGTTCGAGAAGGCCGCTTTCATTGGTTTGCCCGATGGCGCCAGGGCCTGCGCCATGGCGGGATCAAATCCCGCATCGGCCAGAAGGGCGCCGGCAAGGGCCGTGGCACCGATAGCCTTGAATACATCGCGGCGGGTTCTTGCTTCTTTGATAAGGTCGTCAAGCATATGAAAATCTCCCATGTGAATTTTTGTTAGGCAGGAGTGCTTTCTGAGTCCCGTGCTGTTTGAATTTCGATTTTTTGCACGAGTCTGCCGAACACCCTCCACCGCAAATCTTGCCGTCAACTCCCCAGCCTGTCAAATCCAATCGTCATACAAATGAAATTCGTCGTGCCCAAGTTTCAATCACCGCAAAGGTGATGTTGCATCGCACCTAAACGCGGTGTTCAAAACTTCTGATTGCGCATGACGCGGGAGGCCGCGCCGCAGGACAAAAGATTCCTGTCACATCATCTTCATGGAGATCGGAAAGACTTGCAGGGTGCCACGTCTTTCAGCCACTCCCTATTTGCATCCCGGTGCCGATGTCCGCGCCTCCACCCTTGGCCGCTATGTCGAGATTGGCGAAGGCGCGCGCATCGTTGAAAGCAGCCTCGGCGATTACAGCTATACGGACCGCTACGCCGATATTGCCTATTCCACGCTTGGCAAGTTTGTGAATGTGGCGGCCTTCACCCGCATCAATCCCAGCGAGCATCCCTACCAGCGCGCCTCGCTGCATCATTTCATGTACCGCTCGAGCTATTATTGGCCGGGTGAGCCCGACGAGGCCGAAATTTTCGACTGGCGGCGCTCCAGGCCTGCAACCATTGGCCATGATACCTGGATTGGCCATGGCGCGATCATCATGAAGGGCGTCACTATCGGTGATGGCGCCATCATTGCCTCCCATTCCGTCGTCACCAAGGACGTGGCGCCCTACACAATCGTGGGCGGGGTTCCCGCCACATTCATCAAGCGCCGCCACCCGGAACCCGTAGCAGAGCGGTTCCAGGAACTGGCCTGGTGGGACTGGAATCACGATACATTGCACCACGCGCTGCGCGATTTCCGCGCCCTGAGCGCCGAGGCCTTTCTTGAAAAATATGAATATGGCGCGGCGATCCGGGCTGTCATGTAATTGTGATGTTCATGCCCGAGGGGGTCATTCCCGAAACATTTCAAGGGGGAATGATGCGAATCCTGATTGTGACCGATGCCTGGCCGCCGCAGGTCAATGGCGTTGTCCGCACCCTCCAGACGGTTGGCCGCGAACTCGGCAAGCGCGGCCATGAGGTTCGCTACATCACCCCGGAGGGCCACCGCACCTGGGCCATCCCGTCCTATCCGGAAATCGAGCTGAGCCTTGTGAGTGCAAAAAGCATTGGCCGCGAGATTGATGCGATCAAGCCGCAGGCCATTCACATCGCAACCGAAGGCCCGCTTGGCTGGGCCGCACGGCGCGCCTGCCTCCGCCGCGGCCTGCCTTTCACCACAAGCTTTCACACGCGCTTTGCCGAATATATTGAAACCCGCCTTCCCATTCCGGGAATAGGCGGCCTCATGTGGCGCCTGCTGCGCCGCTTTCACGAGCCCAGCCGCGCCGTGATGACGCCGACTGCGACGATTGCAAAAGAACTCGAAACGCGGAAATTCGTGAACGTGAAAGTCTGGACCCGCGGCGTCGAACACGGCAAATTCAATGATCTGCCGCGCGACTACTTTTCCCTGCCACGCCCGATCGTCCTCTATGCGGGCCGCGTCGTGAAGGAAAAGAACATGGAAGCCTTCCTCGGGCTCGCAACGCCCGGCACCAAAGTGGTGGTGGGCGACGGGCCGGAGCGAAAGCTTTATGAGGACAAGCACCCGGCAGTCGTATTCACCGGCTATCTGGTCGAGGACACCTATGCCCGCGCCATGTCGTCCGCCGATGTCTTCGTTTTTCCCAGCCTGACCGATACCTTTGGCCTTGTGATGATCGAGGCCATGGCCTGCGGCACGCCGGTTGCCGCCTTCAATGTGGCAAGCCCCATCGATGTGGTGGAAAGCGGCGTGACCGGCGAACTGGACAGGGATCTTTCCATCGCCGTTGCCTGTGCTCTCAAGCTCGACCGCGATGGCGTGCGCCGGGGCGCTGCGCAGTTTACCTGGGAACGGGTGGCGGAAATGTTTGAGTCGTGGCTGGTGCCGCTTGAGGCCGCAAAGGCGCAGGCGAAGCCGGTAAAAGCCCCGGGGCAGGGCAAACATCAGGCTGTCATGTAACCGTAATAATAGCCTGTTTGAAACGCTGGAATGAATTTTTCCCCCACACATCGCCAGGCATGGATGCGGCTGCTGGCCCTGTCGTCCTGGAATGATCTCAAGGCCTGCACCGAGGGCTTCGCGGCAACCCCCTGCGACATGATCCGCCCGCCGGAAACCGGCCTTGTCATGCTGCGCGGCCGCATCGGCGGAACCGGCAGCGCCTTCAATCTCGGCGAGGCAACGGTCACGCGCTGCGCCGTGCGCACCGCCAAGGGCCACGAGGGCCATGCCTATGTCATGGGGCGCAATCACGGCCATGCAAAACTGGCCGCCGTCTGCGACGCCCTTCTCCAGGACGAAAGCCAGCGCGCGAAAGTGGACGCTGAGGTGCTGCAGCCCTTGCAGGCGCTTATGGCGGAGCAGCGCTCCCTGGCGGCCCGCAAGGCGGCGGCAACCAAGGTTGATTTCTTCACACTGGTGCGGGGCGAAAATGATTGAGTCAGCCTTTCTGAATCCTTCCCATGACATGGCCAGGGCTTTCCGGCCCATCCTCGATGCCATGGCCAGCCCCGGGCGCATCTTGCCGTTTTCGCCGGCCCTCGCAGCACCCCCCGGGCTTTCTGCCGAAGCCGCTGCCGTGGCGCTCACCCTGTGCGATTTCCAGACGGCGATCTGGCTTGAAGCGGAACTGCGGACCCCGGCCATTGAACATTATCTGCGCTTCCATGCGGGTGCTCCCCTCACGCAGATCGAAACCGATGCGGCATTTGTTTTTGCCGATGCGCGCTTTGGCGTGCCGGACCTGTCGCAATTTTCCAAGGGCACCCATGAATATCCGGACCGCTCGGCAACCCTGGTCATCCAGGCCGGACAGTTGCGCAGTGATTTGGGCGTAACCCTGCGCGGCCCCGGCATTCAATCCGAGCACCGCCTTGGCATTGCCGCCCTTGGTGCTGAATTCTGGCAGCAGATGATTGCCTCGCGCCATGATTTCCCGCTTGGCATCGATGTGGTTTTTGTCGGCCCCGGAACAATCGCGGCACTTCCCCGCTCCACCCAGATCCATCTGATGGAGATCGTCTGATGTATGTGGCGGTCAAGGGCGGCGAGAAGGCCATTGATGCGGCCCACCGCCTGCTGGCCGAAGAGCGGCGTGGCGATCCCTCCGTGCCGGAAATTTCAATCGAGCAGATTTCCGAGCAACTCACCTTGGCCGTTGACCGGGTGATGAACGAAGGCTCGCTGTATGACCGGGAGCTTGCGGCCCTTGCGGTGAAGCAGGCCCGCGGCGATGTGATTGAGGCCATATTCCTCGCCCGCGCCGCGCGCACCACCCTGGCGCGCTTTGGCTATGCCGAGCCGGTTGAGACCTCGGCCATGCGCATCCGCCGCCGCGTTTCGGCCGCCTTCAAGGATATTCCCGGCGGCCAGATATTGGGCCCCACATTCGACTACACGCACCGGCTTCTCGATGCGGCCTTTGACACCACGCCGGCAACGGTGGCGACCGAACCTGTTGCCAGTGAACCGCCCAAGGTGCTTGACCTTCTCGGCGCCGAGGGCCTGATCGAAAAACCGAAAAGCTACCGATGAAATTCCCGGCGACATCACGCAGGACCCCGCATCATTCCCGATGCCGAGGGACCAGCGGCTGCAAAGCCTTGCACGGGGTGATGAGGGCTTTCTTCTGTCGCTCGCCTATTCAACCCAGCGCGGCTATGGCCGCACCCATCCCTTTGCCGGCGAGATCAGGCTTGGCGAAGTCGAGATCGAATTCATGCCCGAGGAATTGGGTTTTCCGATTGTCATTGGCGAACTGACCCTCACCGAATGCGAGATGATCAACCAGTTCAAGGGCTCCGCCGATGTGCCGCCGCAATTCACCCGGGGCTATGGGCTGGGCTTCGGCCAGTGCGAACGCAAGGTCATGGCCATGGCGCTGGTCGACCGTTCGCTGCGCGCCGGTGAACTTGGCGAGGAGCGCGCAGCCCCCGCCCAGGACGAGGAATTTGTGATTTCCCATTGCGACAATGTCCAGGCCACGGGCTTCGTCGAACATCTCAAGCTGCCGCACTACGTGGATTTCCAGGCCGAACTGGTTCTGCTGCGGCAACTGCGCGCCGAAGCGGTTTCATTGCAGGAGGCCGCCGAATGAACGCGCCCGCCTATAACTTCGCCTATCTCAATGAGCAGACCAAGCGCATGATCCGCCGCGCCATTCTCAAGGCCGTGGCCATTCCGGGCTATCAGGTGCCCTTTGCGGCGCGCGAAATGCCCATGCCGCTGGGCTGGGGCACCGGCGGCGTGCAGGTGACCGCCGCCATCCTCACGCCGGAAGATACGCTGAAGGTCATCGACCAGGGCGCCGACGACACGACCAATGCGGTGAGCATCCGCAAATTCTTCGTCAAGACGGCGGGCATCAAAACCACCGAGGCGACGGAAGAGGCAACGATCATCCAGACCCGGCACCGCATTCCCGAAGCGGCCCTTACCGAAAAGCAGACCCTGGTGTTCCAGGTGCCGATCCCGGAACCCCTGCGCTTTCTCGAGCCGCGCGAAACCGAAACCCGCAAGATGCATGCGCTGGAAGAATACGGCGTCATGCATGTGAAGCTCTACGAGGATATCGCCCGCTACGGCGAGATCGCCACCACCTATGATTATCCGGCGCTGGTCAACAACCGCTATGTCTTTGACCCGTCGCCCATTCCGAAATTCGACAATCCGAAACTCGATAACTGCCCGGCGCTGCAGTTGTTTGGCGCGGGCCGCGAAAAACGGATCTATGCGCTGCCGCCCTACACCTCGGTGAAGAGCCTGGATTTCGAGGACTATCCCTTCACCCAGCAAAGCTGGGACAAGCCCTGCGAGATTTGCGGCTCGCGCCAAAGCTTTCTCGATGAAATCGTCACCGATGACCAGGGCGGGCGCATGTTTGTCTGCTCCGATACGGATTACTGCGCCAAGCGCCAGAGGGCCGCATGACGCCGCTTCTTTCGGTGGAGAACCTGTCAAAGCTTTATGGCGCCCGCGTCGGCTGCGCCGGCACATCGCTCGATCTCTGGTCCGGCGAGGTTCTGGCCATTGTCGGCGAATCAGGCTCCGGCAAGACAACGCTGCTGAAATGCATCTCCGGCCAGATGGAGCCCACGCTCCGGAACGGTGCGTTACACCACGCGCGATGGCCGGTTTGTGGCCCTTGATGCCATGAGCGAGGCGGAGCGGCGCTTTCTCATGCGCACCGATTGGGGCTTTGTGCATCAGGATGCGCGCGAAGGATTGCGCATGGGCGTGTCGGCCGGCGCCAATGTGGGCGAGCGCCTGATGGCGGTGGGCGAGCGGCACTACGGCAAAATTCGCGGCACCGCGCTGGACTGGCTCACGCGTGTGGAAATCGCGACGGACCGGATTGACGACAGCCCCTGGTCCTATTCCGGCGGCATGCGGCAGCGGCTGCAGATTGCCCGCAATCTCGTGACCTCGCCGCGCCTCATCTTCATGGATGAGCCCACCGGCGGCCTTGATGTTTCGGTCCAGGCCCGCCTGCTCGATCTCATGCGCGGGCTGGTGCGCCGGCTTGGCCTTGCGGCGGTGATTGTCACCCATGACCTGGCCGTGGCGCGCCTGCTCTCCACCCGCATGATGGTGATGCAGGGCGGCAGGGTGATTGAAACCGGCCTGACCGACCAGATTTTGGAAGACCCGCAGCAGCCCTACACGCAATTGCTGGTGTCCTCCGTGTTGCAGGTGTGAAAGCAATGGCCGCGGCGCTGAAGATCGAAAAACTTTGCAAGGAATTCACCCTGCACCAGCAGGGCGGCGTGCGCATTCCCGTGCTCGACAATGTCAGCCTTGAGGTGAACAAGGGCGAGGCCGTCGCCGTCACCGGGCCATCGGGCCGTGGCAAGAGCTCGCTGCTCAAGCTTATCTACGGTTCCTACAAGGCAACGAGTGGCGCAATTCGTGTGTTCCATGATGGCGCCTGGGTCGATGCGGTAAATGCCGAACCCCGCGACATGATCGTCATAAGGCGGCAAACCATCGGCTATGTCACCCAGTTCCTGCGCGTGATTCCCCGGGTGCCTGCCCTGGATATCGTGGCGGAGCCCTTGATTGAACGCGGCATTGCGCCGGGCAAGGCCGAGGAGCGGGCGAAGGACCTGCTGTCCCGGCTGAATATCCCGGAAAAACTCTGGCCGCTCTCGCCCATGACCTTCTCCGGCGGCGAACAGCAGCGGGTGAACATTGCGCGCGGCTTTGCGGCCCATCATCCGGTGTTGCTGCTGGATGAACCCACCGCCTCGCTGGATGACGAAAACCGCGACCGGGTTCTCACCCTCATCGCCGAAGCCCGCGCCGCCGGAAGCGCCATTGTCGCGGTATTTCATGATGAAGCCGAGCGCCGCCGCGCCTGCGGCCGGGAAGTTTCCCTCTGACAATTTCGGGCGAGAACGCGCCGTCACAAGCCCGTTAGCCGTCTGTCATAATCAGCAACTATGGAGTCCGGTTATCACTTCGGAGGATAACGCATTGGCTTCAATCAGTATCCAGGGACTGACCAAGACTTTCCCCAACGGCACCAAGGCCCTCGACGGCGTCGATCTCGAAATCGGCCGGTCTGAAATGGTGGCCCTGATTGGCGCCTCGGGCTCCGGAAAATCAACCCTGATCCGCCATATCGCCGGCCTTGTAATCGCCGACTCCTCCAGCGTCAGCAATGTCAAAATTGACGGCCAAAGCATTCAATGCCGGCGGGCAAATCGCTTCCGAGGTCCGCCAGCTTCGCCGCAACATCGGCGTGATTTTCCAGCAGTTCAATCTCGTCAACCGCATGTCGGTTCTGACCAACGTGCTGACTGGCAGGCTCGGCCAGATGCCGGTGATGAATGGCCTGCTCGGCCTCTTCTCGTTTGCCGACCAGCAACGGGCCATGCAGGCGCTGGACCGCGTCGGCATCGCCAAGATGGCGCGCCAGCGGGCGTCTACCCTGTCAGGCGGCCAGCAGCAGCGCGCGGCAATCGCCCGGGCCCTTGTGCAGGGCGCCAAGGTTCTGCTGGCCGATGAGCCCATCGCCTCGCTCGATCCCGCCGCGGCGCGCCGCGTGATGGAATCGCTGGTCGGCATCAACCGCAATGACGGCATCACCATTCTCGTGTCGCTCCACCAGGTTGAATATGCGCGGCGCTTTTGCACCCGCACCATTGCGATGCAGGCGGGCCGCGTGGTCTTCGATGGCCCCAGCGTTGCGCTGACCAATGAGCGTCTCAAGGAAATTTACGGCTCGGCAAGCGAGGAGCTCGTTTTGCCCGACGCCGCAGATCTCAATGGCCCCGTGGCCGTTGCAGCATAAAACCGAACCCATCCAACAGGAGGCATAATTATGAAGATGTTTATGAAGGGGCTTGTTATCGCAGCTCTGGCCACACTTGCGCCATTGCCCGCCCAGGCTGACATGACCGAAATCAATTTCGGAATCATTTCCACCGAAAGCCAGAAAAATCTCAAGCAGGACTGGGAGCCGTTCATTGCCGCCATGTCCAAGCAGACCGGCGTCAAGGTCAATCCGTTCTTCGCTTCCGACTATGCCGGCATCATTGAAGCGCAGAAGTTCAACAAGGTGCAGATCGCCTGGTATGGCAACAAATCCGCCATGGAAGCTGTTGACCGTTCCGAGGGCCAGGTCTTCGCGCAAACCGTGGCCAAGGACGGCACCCAGGGCTACTACAGCCTGCTGCTTGCCAATGCCGAAAACAGCGGGCTGAACAGCCTCGACGACATCAAGAAATGCGACAAGTCGCTGTCCTTCGGAAACGGCGATCCGAACTCCACCTCGGGCTTCCTGGTTCCATCGGTATTCGTGTTTGGGGCCAACAAGATTGACGTGAAGACCTGCTTCAAGGCGGTGACCAACGCCAACCATGAAACAAACATCATGGCGGTTGCCAACAAGCAGGTCGATTTCGCCACCAACAACACTGAGAGCCTCGCCATGGTCGAACTGAAGGATCCTGAAGCCTTCAAGAAGGTGAAGATCATCTGGAAGTCGCCACTCATTCCGTCAGACCCCATCGTCTGGCGCAAGGATCTTGATGAAGTCACGCGCGCCAAGTTCATGACCTTCTTCATGACCTATGGCCGCCAGGGCACCGTTGAAGAGGTGAAAGCCGCCCGCGAAGTGCTGTCCACGCTCGGCTGGGCTCCGTTCAAGCCGTCATCGGATGCGCAGCTTCTTCCCATCCGCGTTCTTGAAGTGAGCAAGGCCATGAACAAGGTCATGGCCGATGACACCATGGCCCAGGCCGACAAGGACGCCAAGATCAAGGAATTGCAGGCCCAGAAGGCCGAATTCGAAAAACTCATGGGCGAAGTTCCCCAGACCTAAACCTGTTTTGACACTGGAATCATGGGCGGGGCCGTGAGCCTCGCCCATTTTTAACGGAAAGCAAGCCATGAGCAGCGAAACCCTCTACCCCCGACATCATCGTGCCACCGGTGCCCGCCCGCGAGCGCTGGGGCAAATACCTGTTCTGGCTGGTGCTGGCCCTGCTGCTCGGCTGGAGTTTCAATTCGGCGGAAATGTACCGTGCGCCCAGCCTGGTGACCGATGCCGGCAACATGGCAAAATACGCTTCAGGTTTCCTCCAGCCCAATTTCAAGGATTGGCGGTTCTACCTCAGCGAACTGCTGGTCACGGTGCAAATCGCCGTGTGGGGAACCTTTCTGGCGGTGATCGTCGGCATGCCGCTGTCGCTTCTCTGCTCGAACAATGTGGCGCCTGTCTGGGTGGTTCAGCCGATGCGCCGCCTGATGGACGCCTGCCGCTCCATCAATGAACTGGTCTGGGCCGTTTTGTTTGTCGTGGCGGTGGGCCTTGGCCCCTTCGCCGGCGTCATGGCCATTTTCATCAACACCACCGGAATTGTCGCCAAGCTTTTTTCGGAAGCCGTTGAAGCCTCCGATCCGCGGCCCGTTGAGGGCATTCGCGCCACCGGGGCAACCCGCACCCAGGAAGTTCTCTACGGCATCGTTCCGCAGGTCATGCCGCTGTGGCTTTCCTACAGCCTCTACCGCTTCGAATCGAATGTGCGCGGCGCCACGGTGCTCGGCATTGTGGGTGCGGGCGGAGTGGGACAGGTGCTGTTCGAATCCATCCGCGGATTTTACTACGCCGAAACGGCGGCCCTGATGATCATGGTGATCATCACCGTGGCCATCGTTGACATCATATCGCAACAACTCCGCAAGATAATGATCTGACCATGCGCCACGCAGTTTACTACGCGCCACCGGCAGGCAGCACGCTTCATCGATTGGGTTCATCCTGGCTCGGCCGCGATGCCGTGCGCGGCGAAGAGGTGCCCCAGCCCAAAATTGCAGGCCTCGCCGAGGCAACACTTGAGCCGGCGCGCTATGGCTTTCACGCAACCCTCAAGGCTCCCTTCACGCTGAATTCCGACATGAAGCGGGTGGAACTTGGCGATGCCGTGGCCCTCCTTGCGGCACAAATGGAAATGGTGACCATTCCCAGGCTCGCGCTTCGCGACATCGACGGGTTTCTCGCCCTCGTGCCGGATGAGCCGGTTCCGGCACTTTCGGTTCTCGCCGAATTCTGCGTCTGTGCGGTTGACACCTTCCGCACCCCGGCCAATGAAGCCGAATTGAAGCGGCGCCGCGCCGCCAATCTCACGCCGCGCCAGGAGTTCCTGCTGATGCGCTGGGGCTATCCCTATGTGCTGGACGAATTCCGTTTCCACATGACCCTGACGCGCCGCCTGAACCCGGATGAAAAACCTGCGCTGCTGGCAGCGGCGAATGAACATTTCGCCGCCGTGCTTGGCCAGCCGCTTGATGTGGATGCGCTCACCGTCTTTGCCGAAACCCGCTTCGACTTGACCTTTGTTGCAGAGGAAAGATTCCTCCTCCGCCGGGTGGACAAGATGAAGGCGGCCTCATGACCCGGCTGGTGCTGTCCAACGCCCGCATTGTGCTGGCCGACGAGGTGATCGACGGTTCGCTGGCAATCGAGGATGGCGTGATCGCCGCCATCGACAGTGGCCCGTCAACGCGCTTTGACGATGTCGAGGGCGACTATCTCATTCCGGGCCTCGTCGAATTGCATACGGATCATCTGGAAAGCCATTTCCATCCCCGCCCCGGGGTGGAATGGCCCGCCGCTTCGGCGGTCATCTCCCATGATGCGCAAATCGCCGCCGCCGGCATCACCACGGTTTTCGATGCGCTGCGGGCAGGCTCCTTTGATCCCGGTGATCTCTCGGCCCGCAATGGCGAGCGCCTGGCCTCGGCCATCCACCAGTCGCAGGCCGATGGCCAGTTGCGCGCCGAACATTTCATCCACCTGCGCTGCGAACTGCCCTGCGAAGATACCGTTGCCGCCGCGGCGCGCACCATTGCGGCAGGCGACATTCGCCTGATTTCGGTGATGGACCACACGCCGGGCTACCGGCAATTCGTGAGCCTCGACAAGTTCAAGGAATATTACCTCGGCAAGAAGCTCATCCTGCCGGAAAAGATCGATGACTATATTGCCGACAAGATCGCCCTGCAAAGCCGCTATGCCGCCGGCAACAAGGCGGAAATCATGGCGCTGGTGAAATCGCTCGGCATCCGCCTGGCCAGCCACGATGATGCAACGCCCGCCCATGTGGACGAGGCCGTGGCCGATGGCGTGGTGATTGCCGAATTTCCAACGACTGCCGCTTCCGCCAGGGCGGCCCATGAAAAGGGCCTGGCGGTCTTGATGGGAGCCCCCAACATCGTGCGCGGCAGTTCCCACTCCGGCAATATCTCGGCCTGCGATGTGGCAGATGACGGCCATCTCGATATCCTGTCGTCCGACTATGTTCCGGCAAGCCTGCTGCTGGCGGCCTTTGCCTTGCCGGAGAAGGTTCCGGCAATCACCCTGCCGCAGGCCATTGGCTTTGTTTCGCTGCGCCCCGCCGCCGCCGCCGGACTTGATGACCGCGGCGTGATTGAATTGACCAAGCGCGCCGATCTGGTTCAAATCAGCCTGCGAAGCGGCGTTCCTGTGGTGCGCCGCGTCTGGCGCGAGGGAATCCGGGTGCTGTGACGGGAAGACTGGTTCTGGTTGTAGGTCCAAGCGGGGTCGGCAAGGATAGCCTTCTGCGCTATGCCATGGCGCATTTCGCCGGTGATGCGCGCTTCGTGTTTCCCCGAAGATGTGTAACACGGGCGGTGGATGTTGCCGCCGAGGACCATGACTCACTGGATGAGCAGACGTTTGATGAACTTGCTAGCCAGGGCGCCTTTGCCCTGATGTGGGAAGCCCACGGCCACAAGTATGGCGTGCGAAGCGACATCAACACCGAACTGGAACGTGGATGCATCGTCGCCGTCAATGTGTCCCGCACGATCATTGCCGAAGTTGCAGGCCGCTATCAAAACGCGGTCGTCATTGAGATCACCGCTGATCCCGCGGTCCGCGAGGCTCGCCTGGCCGCACGGGGGAGGGAAGCTGCCGACGACATAAAGCAGCGCACCCGGCGCGAGGTTGTGACACCGGCCCATGCATTGCCGCATCACGTCATAAGAAACGATGGCAACATTTCCGACGCCGGAGATGAGTTCTGCAATTTATTGGCGGGATTGACTCACGCCTGATGGGTGCGCCATTCGCGCATCACGAAAATTGTGCGTGTGGTGGCAACGCCCGTGACCGCCTGCACCTTGGTCAGCATCAGGTCGGCGAAGTTTTGCAGATCCCGCGCGAAGACTTCGAGGAAGATGTCCTGCTCGCCGGTGACGACATAGCTGACGTTGACCCCGTCAATGGTCGAGAGCCGCTTGCCAAGCTCTTCGGCCGAGAGTGAGGGATCACGCGTCACGGCAACAAAGGCCCGAACCGTGAGCCCCACCTTGGCCTGGTTGATGCGCGCCCCATAGCCCTCGATGACGCCTGTTGTTTCCAGCCGCGTGATCCGCCGCGAAATGGCGGAATGGGACAGCTTCACCTCCGCCTCCAGCTCCAGATTGCTGGCCCGCGCGTTCCGGGAGAGCGCTGCAATGATGCGCCGGTCAAATTCGTCGAGTTCAGGAGCTTGCATGAATTTGGCTTATCTCAGATAAATTTGCAAAGTATTTGCACAAAATGCCAGTGTGATGGCGGTAATGCAAGGAATTTGATATTTTTCCTCCCATCCCTCCGTGTTCTCCAGGCGTGATATTCAGAGGCCATGAATCAACTGCGCCTTTCATCCCTCCACGATCTGGAGCGCCGCGCGCTCTGGCTCGCGACATGGATGATCCATCATGCCAACCACATCCGTGCCGCCGGTGAAGTAAAGGTCGGCGGCCACCAGGCGTCATCCGCTTCGCTCGCCACAATCATGACGGTGCTTTATTTCGACATTCTCCGCCCGGAGGACCGCGTGGCGGTGAAGCCCCATGCCTCGCCCATCTTTCATGCGATCCAGTATCTCGCCGGCAACCAGACCCGCGAGAAACTGGAAAATTTTCGCGGGTTTAAGGGCGCGCAAAGCTATCCCTCGCGCACCAAGGATAGTGACGATGTGGATTTTTCCACCGGCTCTGTTGGCCTCGGCGTGGCGCAGACTCTCTTTTCCTCGCTGGTGCAGGATTATGTGAAGGCCCACGGCTGGATGAAGGAGCGGCCCGAGGGCCGCATGGTTTCGCTCATCGGCGATGCCGAGATGGACGAAGGAAATATTTACGAAGCCCTCATCGAGGGCTGGAAGCACGGGCTGCGCAACACCTGGTGGATCGTTGACTACAACCGCCAGTCCCTCGATGCGGTCATCCGCGAAGGGCTTTGGGAGAAGTTCGAATCCATGTTCCGCAATTTCGGCTGGGACGTGGTGATTCTGAAACACGGGGCTCTGCAGGAAGCGGCGTTCAAGGAGCCGGGCGGCGCGGCACTGCGCGACTGGATCGACCGCTGCCCCAACCAGCTTTATTCGGCGCTGACCTTTCAAGGAGGGAGCGCCTGGCGCAAGCGCCTGCATGATGAAATCGGCGATCAGGGTCCCGTTACGCAATTGATCGACAAGCGTTCCGATGAAGAGCTTGTGCAACTCATGGGAAATCTCGGCGGCCATGATACGCCGTCTTTGCTTGCAGGCATTCAGCAAGGCCGGTGAACACGACAGGCCAACGCTGTTCATCTGTTACACCATCAAGGGCTTCGGCCTGCCGCTGGCCGGGCACAAGGACAATCACGCCGGACTGATGACGCCCACCCAGATGGAAGGCTTCCGCAAGGCCATGAAGGTGCGCGAAGGCCATGAGTGGGACAAGTGGGAAGGCACAACGCTTCCTGAAAAAGATCTGCAGAAATTCATCGATAAGGCCGCGTTTTTTTCCAAGGGCACACGGCGGCTGTCGAGCCCCACCATCCCCGTGCCCGCGTCACTCAGCTATCCCGCGCCGGGGGCCAAGCCCATATCCACCCAGATGGGCTTCGGCCAGATCCTCAATGAAATCGCCCGTGACGACACGGTGTTTGCCAGCCGCATCGTCACCGTGGCGCCCGACGTGACTGTCTCGACAAATCTCGGGCCCTGGGTAAATCGCCGCGGATTGTTCGCTCGCGAAAGCATGGTCGATACCTTCAAGGCCGAGCGCATCCCCTCGACCTACACCTGGGAATTCTCGCCCGCAGGCCAGCATCTGGAACTCGGCATCGCGGAGTCAAACCTGTTCCTGGCGCTATCGGCCTTCGGTCTTTCGCATTCCATCAACGGCGAGCGCCTGCTGCCCATCGGCACCGTCTATGATCCCTTCATCTACCGGGGCGCTGATCAACTGAACTACGCCTGCTATCAGGATGCGCGTTTCCTTCTGGTGGCAACGCCATCGGGCGTGACCCTTGCCCCGGAAGGCGGCGCCCATCAGTCGATCGGCACGCCGCTGGTCGGCATGGCGCAGGACGGGCTCTGCGCTTTCGAGCCGGCCTTTCTCGATGAGCTTGCCGTCATCATGCGCTTTGCCTTCGATTACATGCAGCGCAATGGCGAAGGCGACCCCGACGAGCGGACCTGGCTGCGCGACCAGACCGGCGGCTCGGTTTACCTGCGTCTCTCCACCCGCCCGCTGGAACAGCAAAGCCGCAGCATGACGCCGGAACTCGCCCAAAACATCGTCGATGGCGGCTACTGGATGCGGAGGCCCGGTCCAAACGCGGAATTGGTCATCGCCTACACCGGCGCTCTCGCACCGGAAGCCATCGAAGCCATAGGCCTGATGGGCGAGGACCGCCGCGATATCGGGCTTCTCGCCATCACCTCGGCTGACAGGCTCAACGCCGGTTGGACCGCGGCCCAGCGGGCGCGCGAGCGTGGACAAAAAACCGCGCGCTCCCATATCGAGCGCCTATTGGAGAGCCTGCCATCCGCCTGCCAGTTGATAACCGTAATCGATGGCCACCCGACCACGCTGGCCTGGCTCGGCGCCGTCCATGGCCATCGCACCCGGTCACTTGGCGTTGAGCACTTCGGCCAGACCGGCAGCATCGCCGAGCTCTACCGCCACTACGGCATCGATGCCGAAGGCATCATGCGCGCCGCCCAGGAAGTGACATCGGGCAAGCGGATCCGGCATTTGAAGCTGGCCGAATGAATCCTTAGCGCTCGCCTCCCTGCGGTGAGCCAAGCTTGAAGGTCTCGGCAACTGTATGGTTTGCGGCGAGGCTGGCTTGCCATTGGGCCTCCTTGGCGAGCTTGCCTTCCGCCTCGGTGATGAATTTCACAATCGATTTTGGATCAAGGGAGGCAAGGCCATCATCATCGCCGATGATCAGGTCGCCGGGATTTATCAACCGCCCGCCGACGACAACGCTGCAGTTCACCCGGCCGCGCTCAGCCGAAATAGGCCCCCGCGGCGTGATCGCGCGGCTGAACACCGAAAAATCATTCCATTTGGCAAGCTCCACCACATCCCGGATCGCGCCATCACAGACCAGCCCGCAACCACCGAGACGTCGCAGATGCCCGCCCAGAATCTCGCCGATCATCGCGGTTTCACTATTTCCGCCAGCGGCGATGACCAGCACATCGCCTGGCTTTATCCCGTCCAAAGCATAAAGCACCGCGCCAAAATCCGGCGGCTCGCACAGGGCCGTCACCGCCCGGCCAAACAGGCGCGGCTGCTGGCCCGGGGCGCAAAGCGGGCGGATTGAAGGATCGATCTGGCATTCCGCATGGCTCACATCCACCGCAACAGCCACCGGCACCTGCCGCCAGCGTTCGATTGCAGCAGCAGAGGAAGTTTCAGGCGGACGGTCATCAACAACGACTGGCATTGCAGTTAATCCTTTGGCCTAATGGAGTTGGCTTTTCAACAATTGCCCCAGGGCTGTAATGCCTTTGACGATTGTTTCGTCCGGCTGGGTTGAATAACTCACCCGGGCGTGGTTCGTTTCCTGTTTCAAGGGAAAGAAAGTAGCACCCGGAACATAGGCAACCCGCGCCTTCGGCAGGCTTTGCTCCAGCATGAATTTCGCCGAGTCAAAGCCTTCGGGAAACGTAAGCCATGTAAACAGTCCGCCGCTGGGATCGGTGAACCTTACATCCTGCGGGAAGGTCTGCCGGATCGTGTCGAGCATCAGCTCCTTCTTGCGGAGATAGGTCTGTCTGATCAGGCGGATGTGCTGATCGATGTCGTAGCGTTCCAGAAAAAGCGAAACCGCCGACATGTTCAAGGTGCTGCATTGCGTGTCGACGGCAAGCTTGAGCAGTCCGAGTTTCTGAATGATGTCAGGCGACGCAACGGCCCAGCCCAGCCGCAGGCCCGGCGCCAGTATCTTGGAAAAGCTGCCCACGAAAATAACCCGGCCCTCCGTATCCAGGCTCTTCAAGGTAGGCAGTGACGTCCCCTGATAACGGATTTCGCGGTAGGGCGTATCTTCAAGGATGATGAGATTGAAACGGTTTGCAAGCTCGATCAGGCGCTTGCGGCGGCTCTCGCTCATGGTGACGCCGGTGGGGTTCTGAAAATCAGGCACCGTATAGAGAAGCTTGGCGTTTTTCGTGGCCAGCAGGACGCGTTCGAGATCCTCCATATCCATGCCGTTCTCATCGATGCGAACGGTGGCATAGCGCGGCTCATAGGGATTAAACGCGATGAGCGCGCCCAGAAACGTCGGGTTTTCAGTGATGATGATGTCGCCACGGTCGATCAGCAGTTTGGCGGTCAGGTCAAGCCCCTGCTGGCCGCCCTGGAGAATCAACACCTCCTCCGCCGTGCAGGTGATTCCATCACGCCCCATCCGCTGGGCAATCTGTTCACGAAGCTTCGGGATGCCGTTTGAGACTGTATATTGCAGGGACACCTGGCCATTGCGGGCGATGGCCTCCTCATAAACCGCGCTCAATTGCTCCAGCGGAAAAATGGTTGCATCCGGATAGCCGCCGCCGAACGAGATGATGCTGGGATCGGCCCCCAAGCGAAGCAGCTCGCGGATTGCCGAAGGCTGGACGTTTTCCATCCGCCTTGCGAATTGTACGTTCATGTTGGGAAATTCCTGTTGATCTCGATGAGATAAAGCCAATTTGACGGCCCCCGGTGGCCCCGTCAACTGGGCACCGTCTCGCATCTTCCGTGCAAGGAACGGATGGCTCAGGGGTATTGAAATTTTTGCCGAACCGTCTACGGTCAGCGCTGGCCAGCGGACAGAGAAGCCGTGGGATCCAGTAGGGGAGGTGTGTTAATGGCGTTGCTTGACGTCCGAAACGTGTCGAAAAATTTCGGCGCCATCCAGGCGGTGAATGACATAAGTTTCTCCGTGGAACCTGGCGAGGTCGTGGGTCTCATGGGCGACAATGGTGCGGGAAAATCCACCATGGTCAAGCTGGTTGCAGGCAACTTTCCGCCTAGTGAAGGAGAAATTGCCGTCGACGGCCATGTCTGCCATTTCCACAAACCCATTGAAGCCCGCGCCAAGGGTATCGAGGTCGTCTATCAGGATCTCGCGCTAGCCGACAACCTGACGGCGGCGCAAAACGTATTTCTCGGCCGTGAGACGAAGAAGGGTTACTGGCCCTTCAAGGTTCTCGACAAGCAGGCGATGATCGACCGGTCGGAAGAGCTGTTCGGCGAACTGAAGTCCGAAACCCGGCCGCGCGATCTGGTCAAGAAAATGTCAGGTGGCCAGCGCCAGGCGGTGGCCATTGCCCGTACCAGGCTCTCCAACGCCAAGCTGGTGCTGATGGACGAACCGACGGCAGCTATTTCGGTTCGGCAGGTCGCGGAAGTGCTCGAACTCATTCGCCGGCTCAAGTCGCAGGGCGTGGCGGTCATGCTGATCAGCCACCGCATGCCCGACGTCTTTGCCGTCTGTGACAGGATCATCGTCATGCGCCGTGGCGCCAAGGTTGCCGACAAGCTTACTTCATCGACATCTCCGGAAGAGATCACCGGTCTCATTACGGGAGCGATCCGTGCCGCATAAAGCCAAGAAAGCCGCCGAGACGGGCCATGCCTCCATCTCCGACGTGGTGGGCATCAAGGAACAGACCGTCTTTCAAAGATTAATTGCCAGCCAGCCGTTCTGGGTGACGGTGGCACTCGCCATTCTTGTCATAGTAATGGCTGTCCAGGAGCCGAGTTTTGGTACTTCGGACAATGCCGCCAATGTAACCCGCAACTTTGCTCCCTTTGGCATTATGGCGCTGGGCATGACGGTGGTGATCATCACCGGCGGCATCGATCTGTCGGTCGGCTCGGTCATGGGACTGGTCGCCATTGTGGCGGGCCTGTTCCTTACCTGGGAATATCCCTGGTACGTGGCCTTTTTCATGGGACTTCTGACGGGGCTGATCTGCGGAGCGGTCAACGGCTATTTCGTGGCCTATGTCGGCATGCCGTCCTTTGTCGTGACTCTCGGCATGCTGTCGATTGCCCGTTCACTCGCGGTGGTGTTTTCCGCCAACCAGATGCTTTACAAATTCGGCCCCGACGCGCCGATCGTCAAGGCCATCGGCCAGGCGAAATGGCCAACGCATATGCCCGAGGGCTGGGCGCCGCACTGGATACCCCAATTGTCGTCGCACTTCTGGGTGATGGTGGTGCTCGGCCTGTTCGTCGGCTTCGTATTCAATTTCACCGCCTGGGCCCGCCATCTCTTTGCCATTGGCGGCAATGAGCAGGCGGCGCGCCTCACCGGTGTTCCGGTCGACTGGATCAAATTCCAGTCCTATGTGTTCTGCGCCTTCACCGCGTCCATCGCCTCGCTTTTGCTGCTCGGCTACAACGGCTCGGCGATCAACGCAATGGGGCAGGGCTATGAGCTTCGCGTCATTGCGGCAACCGTCATCGGCGGCGCCAGCCTGATGGGCGGGGCCGGCACGGCCTTTGGCGCAATTGTCGGCTCGGCCTTTCTCGAAGTCATCCGCAACGCCTTGTTGATGGCGGGCATCGATTCCAATTGGCAAGGCGCCTTCGTCGGCGGCTTCATCATTCTCGCGGTACTTCTCGGCATGCAGACCGGTGGCAAGTCCATCATCACCGCCACGGTGGAAGGGTTGCTGCCGAAGAAGCACCGCTAGGAACCGGATTCACTGCCGGATAATCAGTGAGCGTAAAAATGGAGGAAAGATTATGAAGAAATTTTTGTTGACTGCGGCGGTGGCCCTTGGCGCACTGACCGTGTCGATGTCGGCGGCGCAGGCGAAATATGTATTCGCGCTGGTGCCAAAGAACATGAACAACCCGTTCTTCGACCAGGCGCGTGACGGCTGCAAGAAGGCTGAAGCGGAGTCCAACGGCGCTTTCGAGTGCATGTATATCGGCCCCGGCGAGCATGGCGGCGGTGACGAACAGGTGACGATCGTGCAGGATCTGGTAGCCAAGAAGGTTGACGGCATTGCCGTATCGCCTTCCAACGCCGCAGCGATGGCCGTGGCGGCACAGGCCGCCAAGGACGCCGGCATTCCCGTTTTGACTTGGGACTCTGACTTGCTGCCTGAGAACAAGGACCTGCGGGTTGCCTATATCGGCACGCACAACTATGAGATCGGCACCAACCTCGCCAAGCTCGTCAAGGCGATCAAGCCAAACGGCGGCACGGTCTGCATCCAGTCCGGCGGCGCGGCTGCGGCCAATCACAACGAACGCATGCAGGGCATCCGGGATGAACTGTCTGGTGCCAAATCCGCTGCCTCGCCGGGCGACAAGCTGACCGGCCAGGGCGGCTGGACGGAAGCCGAAGGCTGCCCTCTCTACACTGATGACGATTTCCCTAAATCTGTTCAGCAGTTCGAAGACTTCATGGCAAAAAATCCCACTGTCGACGCGTTTATTCCGACCGGCGGCTTCCCGCAGTTCATTCCAGATGCAAACCGCGCCGCTGTTGGCAAATACAAAGACCAGATCGCCTCCAAGGCATTGGCTCTTGTCGTGGCCGACACGCTGCCTGTGCAGATCGACCAGATGAAGGAAGGCCTTTCGCTCGGTCAGGTTGGACAGCGTCCGTTTGAAATGGGCTACAAGACCATGATGGCCTTGCAGGCCATGAAAGACGGCAAGGCAGCACCCGCCGACCCGACTTATACGGGCCTCGATGTCTGCACGCCGGAAACAGCCGACACTTGCATCGCGAAGTAAAGTATTTAACAGATTGTTTGGAAAGGCGGGGAGCTTCCCCGCCTTTTTATTGGAGGAAGTCATGTCGAAAATGTTCTCACTGGAAAATCGCGTTGCCCTGGTGACCGGCGCCTCGCGCGGGCTGGGCCTGGCCATGGCCAAGGCCCTGAAGGAAAATGGCGCCCATGTCATTGTCAATGCCCGCGATGCGGCAGCCCTTGCCACGGCTGCAAACATCCATCGGGGCGCAACCCCTGGCTTTCGATGTGAGCGATGCCGCCGTCGCGCGTGAAGCGCTCGAAGGCATTGTCAAGGAACACGGCCATCTCGACATACTGGTCAACAACGCGGGAATTCAGCACCGCAAGCCCCTGGTGGAATGGGAAGATGCTGATTTCGACCGCGTCATCAGTCAGTCAATCTCACCGCCTGCTTTCGCCTGGCCAGGGATGCCGCCCGCCTCATGCTGCCCCGGAAATACGGGCGCATCATCAACACCGGATCAGTGGCCGCCATTCTGGGCCGCCCCACCATCCACGCCTATGTGGCCGCCAAGGCGGGGCTGCACGGACTGACCCGCTCCATGGCAGCGGAAATGGGCCGCCATGGCATTACCATCAACGCGCTTGCCCCCGGCTATTTCGCGACCGAACTCAACACCGCGCTCCTCAATGACAAGGCGTTCACGACGTGGGTTGAAGCACGAACCCCGGCAGGACGATGGGCGAAACCGGAAGAACTGGGAGGCGCCGTGGTCTTTCTCGCCTCCGATGCCGCTTCCTACGTCAACGGCCATGTGCTGGCGGTCGATGGCGGCCTGTCCGTGTCGCTATGATGAACAAGCTGCCCTTTGCCCCTGAAGATCTGGAGGTCCTCAAGAAATGGGATACGCCCACCATTTGCAATGGCCTGGAACTGATCGTGCCGGAGCGGCGGGCAGTTGGTTTCACCGTTGAGCCCATGCTCGCGGCGGACCGGAAACTGCCGCCCATCGTAGGCCTGGCCAGAACCGGCCTGGTAAGGGCCCGGGAAGAACCGCGCGGGCCCATCCCGGCCCGCGAAGACTGGTACGACTATGTTGCCGCACAGGGCTTTCCCACCATCGCGGTTATTCAGGATATCGACGACCGCCCCGGCTTTGGGGCGTTCTGGGGCGAGGTGCAGACAACGGTTCACAAGGCGCTGGGTGTCCTTGGCTGCGTGACGAACGGCTCCTTTCGCGATCTCGACATGCTGGCCCCGGGGTTCCAGATTATCGGCGGCAGGATAGGTCCCAGCCACGCTCATATACACATGGTGCAGATGAACTGTGATGCCAGCATCTTTGGAATGCTGGTGCGCCATGACGATGTGGTGCATGCCGACTTCCATGGCGCCGTTGTCATTCCAGCCGGGGCCGTGAAGAAACTGCCCGCCGCCATTGATCTTGTGTCACGGCGCGAAAGGGTGATTTTGGACCTGGCCACAAGCCCTGGATTTACCAGCCAGACGATGCGTGAAGCGCTCCGCAAATCGAAGGAAATTCACTGACGAACAAAGCTCCGCCGCGTGGCGCCTGTGCCGCACCACTTTCATGGCAAGCGGCGGGCAGCAAGCGCAGCCTGCGCCAGATTGCACTGAGAAAAATTTTTGGGCGTCCGTGAAGAGTGGTGCCCAGGGGCGGAATTGAACCACCGACACGCGGATTTTCAGTCCGCTGCTCTACCAACTGAGCTACCTGGGCACGATACGTGCGCCGCGTTGTAGAGGATAGGATTTGCCGTTGCAAGAAAGAAAGCCAAGCCCCCTCGCGTCCTGAAAATACAGCTTTTTACGGATTTCACGTGAGGCGTGGAAGAAGCGTGCCGCCATCGGTCCGGGCAATCTTCCATCCTCTGGCGGCTGGGAGGCATGCTTGCGGCAGCTCTAGCCTTGCCGCTAGCCGAGGGGACGGAGAACAGGGTATGATTCGGCGCGGTAAGAGATCGCGCCAAGGAATGAGCCGGGAGAAATGACTGCCAAGTTCGTGCTGATGTTGTTCCTGATGTCGCTTCACCTTCCGGCCGTTTCCTGGGTGGGGAGGTACGAGGAAGGCTATATTGCGTTTCACAAGGGCGACTATGCGACGGCCCTGCAGAAGTGGAAGCCGCTGGCCGAAGAGGGAGTTGCTGAAGCTCAGCTCTCTCTGGGGACCATGTACGACAAAGGCCAGGGGGTGCTACAGGATTATGCCGAAGCGGCAAAATGGTATCGCAAGGCCGCCGACCAGGGCGAAGCTGAGGCGCAACACAATCTTGGAAAAATGTACCAGGCCGGGAGGGGCGTGACGCAGGATTATGCGGCAGCGGCAAAGTGGTATCTCAAGGCCGCCGATCAGGGAATTTTCGAAGCCCAGCAAAATCTCGCGGTGATGTACGAGAAGGGCCAGGGGGTGCCGCAAGATCCTGCAGAGGCTGTCAGGTTGTACCGGAGGGCCGCCGAACATGGAAACGCGACAGCGCAATACAATCTCGGAGTCAGTTATGAGAGCGGGCAAGGCGTGGCGCAGGACTCCGCTGAGGCCGCCAAATGGTACCGCTTGGCTGCCGAACAGGGTAATTCCAAAGCCCAGTACAGTCTCGGCCTGAGCTACGACCTTGGAAAGGGAGTGCCCCAGGACAATGCCGAAGCCTTCAAATGGTATCGCGAGTCCGTCAGGCAGGGATATGCTCCGGCGCAATATAAATTCGGCGCCATGTATGCCAATGGAAAAGGCGTCGAGCAAAGCCATGCGCAGGCCCTCAAATGGTACCTGAGGTCTGCCAAACAGGGAAATGTGCTGGCCCAGCACGATGTTGCGATGATGTACGCCAGCGGCCAGGGCGCAAAACAGGATTTTGTCGAAGCCGGCAAATGGTATCGCAGGGCCGCCTTGCAGGGCCATGGGCCGGCGCAATACACATTGGGCATGATGTATTACAATGGCCAGGGCGTGCGCCAGGACAACGTGCAGGCGCATATGTGGTTCAGCCTGAAGGCGGATGGCGGAGATGCCGAAGCCGTCAGGTATCGTGATATCGTGGCAAAGCTGATGACCCCTGAGCAAATCGCCAAGGCCGAGCAACTCGCCGGCAAATGGCGCGCCGCACATCCAGCGCCTTAGCCTCTCCTGTGCCCGCGACATTGATTTTTCGTGCCTGCCGCGTTAGAAAAATCGCCTTGAATTGGGAGCAGGGATAACAATGCCGATTACACGCCGCGCGCTGCTGACGTCCGCGTTTTTTGCCGGGTTTGCTCCCGTCTCCCGGGCACTTGCCCAGTCGGGCGAGCCTTTTCCGGTCCCCGAATCCGAAGCGCGGAAGGTCGCCTACAAGTTCCAGCGGCGCGAAATGGCCTTTAAAACCCAGGAGCCGGCGGGAACCATCGTCGTCGATACCAAGCGCTGCTTTCTCTATCATATACAGGAAGGCGGCCAGGCGATGCGCTACGGCGTTGCCGTGGGTAAATCGAGCAAGGCGTGGACAGGCGAGGCGGTCATCAAGCGCATGGCGAAATGGCCCGTGTGGGTTCCCGCGCCCTATCATCTTGAGCAGATCCCCTCCCTCGCCAAATACATCAACGGCATGCCGGGAGGCCTCGACAATCCCATGGGAGCGCGCGCCATGTATCTTTATCAGGGCGAGGTCGACACGATCAACCGCATCCACGGCTCCGCCAAGCCATCCGAAATCGGAAGCAAGAAAACCGCGGGATGTTTCGGCATGCTGAACATCGACATCATCCACCTCTATGACCGGGTGGCGATTGGAACCCGCGTCGTGGTTTTGGGTTAGATCACTCCTTAACCGCACCGGTCATCGATGACACGTAGTGGTCCACGAAGAACGAATAGAGGATGACCACCGGCAGCGAACCGAACAGCGCTCCCGCCATCAGCGCTCCCCATTCAAAGATGTCGCCACGTACAAGCTCGGTGAGAACGCCTACGGGTATCGTCTTGTTTTCCGACGACTGGATGAAAGTGAGAGCGTAGATAAATTCGTTCCACGACAGGGTGAATGCGAAAATCCCCGCCGAAATAAGTCCCGGCACCGCCAGCGGCAGGATGATGCGGCGCAAGATCTGCCAGCGGGTGGCCCCGTCCACCAAAGCACTTTCCTCAAGCTCATAGGGGATCGAACGGAAATAACCCATGAGGAGCCAGGTGCAGAACGGGATGAGGAATGTGGGATAGGTAAAGATCAGGGCAAACCGCGAGTCATAGATGCCGATATTGAAGACGATGAAAGCCAGCGGGATGAACAGGATCGACGGCGGCACCAGATAGGCAAGGAAGATCAGAAGCCCCGTGGTCCGCGCGCCGGTGAAACGCACCCGCTCAATGGCATAAGCGGCAAACACCGAAGCAAACAGCGAGAGAAAGGTGGAGGCCACCGAAACCAGAATGGTGTTCCACAGCCAGCCCGGATAGGACGTTTGAAACAGCAGATAATTTATGTGTTCCAGGGTCGGTCCCACAACCCAGAAGGGGCTGTAATTCTCATAGTCCGTCAGTTGCGAGTTTGGTTTTATGGCGGTGATCGCCATCCAGTAAAAGGGAAAGAGCAGGACGAAAACGAAGATCGCAAGCGGCAGGTAGATCACCACAATCCGCCGCGGCAGGTAGCTGAGATAGCTCATGCCCTCCGCGTCATCGCGAAGTCCGTCCGGTGCGGCAGTGCTGTCTTGTGTGTTCATGGCGCCCCCATCAGTCGGTACCGCCCTGTTGCCATTTCCGGCGCTGCAGCCCGAAGAAGCTGAAGAGGATCGAAGCAAGCAGGAAGGGAATCATGGCGACCGCAATTGCCGCACCTTCGCCGAGCTGGCCGCCGGGAATGCCGCGCTGGAACGACAGCGTGGCCATCAGGTGGGTGGCGTTCACCGGCCCGCCCTTGGTGAGCACATAGATGAGCTGGAAATCGGTGAAGGTGAAGAGCACCGAGAAGGTCATGACCACGGCGATGATCGGTGTGAGCATCGGCAGCGTCACATAGCGAAAGCGCTTCCACGGCGTGGCGCCATCAAGGGAAGCAGCTTCCTGCAGCGACACCGGGATCGTTTGCAGGCCCGCCAGCAGCGAGATGGCAACGAAGGGAATGCCGCGCCAGACATTGGCCGCGATGACGGAAACCCGGGCGTTGAATGGATCGCCGAGAAAATTGATGGGCTGATCGATCAGGCCCAGCTTCATCAGGGACCAGGACAGGATCGAAAACTGCGCATCGTATATCCACCAGAAGGCCAGCGCCGACAGCACGGTGGGAACCACCCATGGCAACAGCACAATGGCGCGGAAAAAGGATTTGAAAGGCAGCTTTTCGTTGAGGATGAGCGCCAGCCAAAGACCTAAAGCGAACTTGAGGATGGAAGCGACGAGCGTGTAGACGACGGTATTGAAAACCGAAAGCCAGAAAACCTCGTCATCCATCAGGTAAACGTAATTCTCCAGCCCGACAAAATCACCCGCCCGGCCGATCCGTGTATCGGTGAAGCCGAGCCAGACGCCAAGCCCCAGCGGGTAGGTGAGAAAGCCCAGCAGGAAAATCGCCGCAGGCAGCATGAACACAAAGCCAAGAGCATTGCGGCTGTTGTTGAAGCGCGTCACGAGCGAGCCTGAGCGGCTGGGCTGGCCCGGACTAGATAGACTGGACATGCAGTATTCTCATCACGGAAAACTCTCGAAGAAGTGCGGGCCACCCGCCTTGTCGGGGATGGCCCGCATTTTTCTTAGACCTTGTAATAGCGGTTGGCGCGCTTCTCGGCCTGTGCCGCGGCCTCTTCCGGCGTGGCGGCACCTGTTACGGCTGCGGCGAACATGTCGACTAGCACGTAATCCGCCATGACGGCAGCGGATGCGTAACCCAAGGGGCCCGCATAGCCGTTCGGACGCAAGGTTTCCGAGGCCTTGGCGTAGGGCGCGTGGATCGGATCCGCCGTCCACACGGGGTTCGACGCAAAGGCCTTCAGCGGCTGGCAGCAATAGGCGCTGGAGCCGGTGATCCAGGCATTCATCTGCTCGGCCTCATACATGAACTTCAGGTAGGCCTTGCAGGCGTTCGGGAACTTCGTGTGGTTGAAGACGACCGCTTGCGTCGTCTGGTACAACTCCACGCTCGTGCCAACCGGTCCGATGGGGAAGAGGGTGGCGCGAAGGTCAGCCACCATGTCCTTCAGTTTTTCGTCTTTCTTCGCCGCGTAATAGAGCGATACGCCGTTTGCCGTCAGAGACACCTGGCCCGCGAGGAAGGCACGGTTGTTGTTGATGTCCTGCCAGCTTTCCGTACCCGGGATAAAGGTCTCGTAGAGCGACTTCGCATAATTGATGGCAGCGATCGTCTCGGGGCTGTTGATCGCCACGACACCTGCCTCATCGACCATTTTTCCGCCGTGGCTCCACAAGAGCCAGTGCACATAGTTGTTGCCGTCACCCACTGCCTTGCCATGCGCAAAGCCGGCTGGCGTACCCTTGGCCTTCATCGCCTTGCAGAGATCGAGGAAGCCCGCCGTATCCTTCGGGAACTCCTTGAAGCCTGCGGCTTCGATATGGCTCTGGCGATAGCAGACGGCATTGCCGATGGCGGCCAGCGGCAGGGCGATATACTTGTCACCTCGCATCGCATAGCCCTTGAGGCCATCATAGAAGCCGCCGTACTTGCCATCGAGATAGGTGCCAAGATCAGTCAGATCCACCAGCTTGTCGGGGTATTGGTGGGCATCGTCGAACCAGCAAAGCACCATGTCCGGGCCGGACCCGACGTTGGCCGTAACGGCCGCCTTCGGCCGGATGTCTTCCCAGCTTTCCTTGTCGACGCGAACCTCAACGCCGGTCGCCTCGGTGAATTTCTTGGTATTGGCGAGCCAGGCATCTTCATCGCCTTGCACGAAAGGCGCCCAGCGCAGCAAGCGCAGGCTGGCGCCGGCTTCGGGCGTGTAGGCCGGTTCCTGTGCGAGGGCCGGGCGGCTGCCTGTCAGGCCAAAGCCTGCAGCACCGGCGATACCGGCCGAAGCCGCAAGTAGATCACGTCTGTTGATTTTCATCTTTTCCTCCTGAACGTTTCCGGGATATTCCAAATTTTCCGTCCGGCGCCATCCCGTGGCTGCACCGGCGGTTCTTAGTTTCCAGTCAGAGCCGCATGCCCGTTTCCTTGTCGAAGAGGTGGACGGCGGACTTGTCAATCGCAAGGTGCAGCGTTTCGCCCGGGCGCACGTCGATGCGCTCGTGGAACATAAGGGTAAGGTCGGATTGATCGAGGCGCACGATAACCTGGGTCTCCGAACCGGTAGGTTCGGTCACGACCACGGTGGCGGGAATTCCGTTCGCCTCCAGACGCACGTGTTCGGGGCGCAGGCCATAGATCAGAGCCTTGCCCTTCGCGGCATCAATCGATCTTGCGAGCGGCAAGGCCGTCCCGGCCACCGTGAGGAAAACAAGCGGGTCGGATGGCGACAGCCGTCCCTCGATCATGTTCATGGCCGGCGAACCGATGAAGCCGGCGACGAAGAGATTGACCGGCCTGTCATAGAGTTCCAGCGGTGCGCCGATCTGCTCGACTATGCCGTCGTGCATCACGACGATCTTGTCGGCCATGGTCATGGCCTCGATCTGGTCATGCGTCACATAGACGGTTGTGGTTTTCAGGCGCTGGTGCAGTTCCTTGATTTCGACGCGCATCTGGACGCGCAGCTTCGCATCGAGATTTGACAGGGGTTCATCAAACAGGAACACCTGCGGATTGCGCACGATGGCGCGGCCCATGGCGACCCGCTGGCGCTGGCCGCCGGAGAGTTGGCGCGGATAGCGGTCGAGTAGATTTGTAAGGCCAAGAATCTCGGCTGCCGGTTTCACCATGGCAGCGATCTCCTGCTTGGCTACGCCATTCATCAGCAGCGAAAAGCCCATGTTTTCGGCCACGGTCATGTGCGGATAGAGCGCGTAGTTCTGGAACACCATGGCGATGTCGCGCTCTTTCGGCGGCATCTTGTTGACCACGCGCCCGCCGATGCGGATCTCGCCCGCGGTGATATTCTCAAGACCTGCCAGCATGCGCAGCAGCGTTGACTTGCCGCAGCCCGAAGGGCCCACAAGGATCACGAACTCGCCATCGGCGATCTCGATGTTGACGCCCTTGATGATGGGCACGGCACCAAAGGATTTCCGGACGTTGATAAAATCGACCGGCGCCATACACATCCTCCCAGACCAGCGTGCCGAAACCACAGATTTTCAGAGACAACGAACGCGGCCTCGTAGCGGGCCGTTGAATTTCTTCGCCGTCGGAAACAGGTGAGCGTCAGTCTAACCGCCTCACTCGATTAGTCAAACGATAGGTAAGAAGAATTCAGTCTGGCCGTTAGACTTTGGTATTACACCCAATCACTTCATTTCAGCCGTTCGGTCTGGAACAGCAGAACATTCAGCCCGCCATGGGACACGGACCGGCCCGGCGGCGCGAACGGCAGGCCGGTTGCCTTGGCCAACGACGTGTCGGTTGTGATCAATCCCACGCGCCAGCCAGAGAACCGCGTCAAAAGGGTTTTTCCAAGCGCAGCGTAAAGCGTAACGAGCGGCTTCTTGTCGCCGATGCGGGTGCCATAGGGCGGATTGACGATCACCAGCCCCGGCGGCCCGGGCGGCGGCGTGATGTTGCTGACCGCATGATTCTGGAACACGGTGAAGTCGGTCACCCCCGCGCGCTCCGCATTGGCGCGGCTCATCCGGATCGCACCCGCATCACGGTCGCTGCCGAAGAAGTGCAGGGCAGGCTTTACGCCGTGCGATGACTCGCGCAGGCGCTTCCAGGCAACTGCGTCAAAACTTGTGAGCTGCTCGAAAGCAAAGCGCCGCGCCCGGCCCGGATTGAGCTTCGCTGCAATTTCCGCCGCTTCGATCACGAAGGTGCCGGAGCCGCACATGGGATCGACCACGGTTTCACTGCCGTCATAGCCGCATTGCCGCAGGAAAAGCGAGGCCATGGTTTCGCGCATGGGCGCCTTGGCGACGGCTTCCTTGTAACCCCGCTTGTGCAGGGACTCGCCCGAGGTATCGACGCTGATCGTGCACAGATTGTCTTCGAAGCGCGCCATGATGCTCACCTCCGCATCAGGCGAGATGGGCGCGCCGAGTTCTTCACGGATCGCGGTTTCAATCCGCTGCGCGGCGGCTCCGGCATGGTAGATGCGCGACTTTCTGCTGGCGACCTCGACTTTGACCGGCACATCGGGACGCAAGGTTTCGCCCCAGGGAAATTTGCGGGCGAGCTTGTCGAGCTGCGCAAGATGGCCCGCATGAAACGCGCCGATGCGGGCGAGCACGCGCGTCGCACCGCGGATTTCAAGATTGGCCCGCCAAACCTCCGGCCAGCCGCCCCGCAGCACGACGCCACCCGTTACTGCCTTGGGATCAAGGAAGCCCCTGGCTGATACTTCGTCGCAAAGCACGGCCTCAAGGCCAGGCGGGGACACCAGAAATATCTCAAAATCAGTGGCTATGGCCGGCATGGATCGAAGTTCAGCCGCAGGCCCGGGCGGGCCCATGGCAGGCTCACGACCTTGCCGGTGCTCGACAATGTCAGGTAGGCGGTCTTCAGGTCCGGCCCGCCGAAGCAGATGTTGGTGCAGTAAGGATCGGGCGTGGCGATAAACTCGACAAACCCGCCATCCGGCGCAATGACGTTGATGCCGCCGAGGACCAGTGTGGCCACGCAGATATTGCCGTTCTGCTCCACCGCCAGTGAATCATAGGACGTGTAACCCGGCGGGCCAGCCAGATGGCGGCCGCCATTTTCATGCGGCGGCTGTTTGCGGATGACGCCCGGCGAAACAATGTCGAAGGCCCAAAGGTGGCCGGTGCGTGTCTCGGCCACATAAACCGTTTTCTCGTCAGGCGACAGGCCAACGCCATTCGACATGATCATGGGTTGCACGAGTTCGCTGATCAGGCTGCCGTCGGTCTTGGCATAGTAAAGGCCGCCGAAGTCCGTGTCGCGGGCGCGCCGCTTGCCAAGGTCGGTGAAATAGAAGCCGCCGTGCCGGTCGAAGACAATATCGTTCGGGCCCTTCAGCGGAAAGTCGCCGCAGTGGGTGTAGAGCACCTCCACCTTGCCCGTATCGATATTGATGCGCTCAATCCGCCCGCCGCTGTAGTCATCCGGCTGGCCCGTGGGAAACAGCCTGCCGTCCACGGTTTTCCAGGAAAATCCGCCGTTGTTGCAGATGTAGAGATGGCCGTCCGGCCCGAAGGCCGCGCCATTAGGCCCGCCGCCCGGCGTTGCGATAACGCTCTTGCGGCCCTTTGGGTCGATGCGCGTGACACAGCCCTTGGCGATTTCCACCACCAGCATTTCGCCATCCGGCAGCATGACCGGCCCCTCCGGAAAGGCGAGGCCCGAAGCGATTTCTGTCAAATTGAATGTCATGGTCTCAGCCTAACCGATTCCCGTCATATGAACTGTGTGTTAAGATAACTTTGACGCAATGCGGTTTGATATTCAACAGGGACGGAATTGGACCACCGGCGGGATTTGCGCGACGGCAAAAGGAAACCCCGCCTGGATAAGTTCCAGACGGGGTTTCTGAATGTTCGGACGATGATTAGCGCCAGCGCGACAGGTGGCTGTGGTCGACGCCTTCGTCCCGGTGTTTTCCGCCGGTGGTGGCTGCCCACCAGGCCGCAAGGCCACTAATCAATAGGGAAGCGGCGGTCAGGAATGCGAACAATACCGCATACCGGCGCGCCGTCTCAGCCTGGGCCTTCAACGCGGCTACAGTGTCATCCAAACGTTTCTGGGCGTCGGCTTCGGCCAATCCGGTGCGTGACGATATTTCACGGACCACATACGCCTTGTCCGTCTCGTCAAAGGTGCGCGCGGCAACGTTCCTCGCGAGGATGCGGCCGATTTGCGCATTGTACTGCGTATCAGCGGATACGGCCGTCGTGCCCGCCACCGCATCGCTGCGCATGAGTTTGTCGGTGTAATAATCCATGGCTCCCGTGTTTGACGCGGTGCTTATGGCGCCACTGACGCCGGCAAGCGTGAGCCAGGTTGCGAGGGCAGCGCCAATCACTATGTTTACGGCCCAGACGATCAGGCCATGAGCTCCGTCGCGCATTTCAACTTCATGGGCTTTGGCATCGCCGATGCGCCGTCGCATTCGGCCTGCGACATAACCACCGCCAATAAAGCTCGAAATCTGCACCCATAGAAGCCAAAGGCCCGCGGCAATAACAAGGCCCACAACCGGCGCTGACGCCGAGGGATGGAACGACGTTACCGACAAGCCGATTGCCGATCCGAAAGCCAGGAAAACTGAAGATATGGCAAGGGAGATGAAGACGCCAGCAGCAATGGCGCCCCAATCAACATAGTTAGTGGGATTGCCAATCTCGACCGAGATGTCGCTTGTGGCATCGGAAAATGCGTTGGCCATTGAGCGTCGCTCCAATAATCAAAAAAGGGTTTGGCGGGTTTCAGACTTGAGTAATCGCCTTAGCGCAGGCCCAGGAGGGACAGCACAAAGAGGACAACGACCACGAGTCCGACCAGATAAATAATTGAGTTCATAATTCGTTTCTCCAAATTGAGTTGAGGCTGCAAAGGCCGTTTCCGAGGCCCTCAGGCTTCAGAACACTTCAACTTCCCCTCAACGGATGGGGCGGAAATGTGTTCCAATGTGGCGAAAATATATTCGAGACGCGGGAACCATAACCTGCCGCTGGTGGTTCACACCAAGCGATTTCGAACCAAGGAGCATATCATGCGTGGAGTTCTGCTGTGGCTTGTGGGGATTCCGATCCCCATCATCATTCTCTTGTATCTGTTCAACGTCGTTTAACCGTCTTTCGACGGTCAAGAAAAAACCCGCCTGGAAAACAAGCCATGGCGGGTTTCATTCGTTGGGCAAGCGCGTGCTGGCGATGCTTGTCAGCCCTTCAGGATTTTGCGTGCCGTATCGGCATTGAATGCGTCTTCGATTTCCGCGCCAATCTCGGTGAGATGAAAACTGAGTGTGTTCTGGAACATGCCGAAATCATGTTTGCGCACGGAAGGGTGGACCGGCAGATTTTCAAAGATTTCCCGGGACCGTGCTTTGGGAATGAGGTGAATTGCGTGCGGTGCCGCAAGCCCCGCCCGGAGCAAGTCGCGCTCGAGGTCGAGAAGCACCATTTGCCAAAAATCGGCGCTACCCCCTTCTGGAACCGGATAGGCTGAAACGATGTCCTCGGCCAGCGACTGCAGCATCACATTGATTGAATCCGCATCGCTGATGTCCATGAGACGGAGCCGGGCCGCAAGCGCTTCCGCCACCATGGAAAGGGTGGCTGGAAAGGAAAACCAGCGGGCCCTTTCGTAGGCGTCCTGAAATGCTTTTTCAGCCAGCAGCGTGGTAAACATCATGTTGGCCCGGGCCTGGGTGTATTCAGAGATCGACTTCTGTGCGAGATAGGCTGCGCGGCTTTCCAGAAAGCCCCGAAGCTCGTTGCGTGAGGACAGTGTTGGGCCCAAAAAAACCCGGGACAGGAATGCAAGCCATTTCATCATTTTACTTTTGCATCGCAGCATAAAGCGCGCAAGCCATCTTGTGCCCATGAGTCCAAAGTAGAGTATCGGACCTTTGCCCCCAATGTTAGAAAATCGGCAGCGCCCGGATTCTGTCTGTTGCAGGAGAGCCTTGGTTGAGCAGATTCGTGCGCACCGATGGGGGGATTAACCCCGCAACATTAGTGGGAGGGACTGGCTGATGGCTAAGTCGAATTCTGAAGGTCACTGGGCGTCGACCAGCAGGCTGATGTATATTGCATTGGGCCTGTGGGCGTTTTTCAGTTTTTTCATCCATTTTTTCGTCAATTCGTTGAACGCAATCGTCATATTCGGTTTCCCCCTGGGATTCTGGTTTGCAGCGCAGGGTTCGCTCGTGGCCTTTGTGGTGATCCTGTTCTGGTTCGCCCGCAAGCAAGATGACATTGACCGCGAATTCGGCATGGCTGAGGAGGATTGATCATGGCTAGTCCAGCAACCGGCGAGCAAGGATTTCTCGCCAATCTCGGCAAGGTCTACGCCATCTATACCGGCGGCTTCCTTGCTTTCATCATTCTGGTCGCAATCCTTGAACAGCTTGGCGTTCCCAACCGTGTGCTGGGCTACATGTTCGTGGGCTTTACGATCCTCGTTTACGCCATCATCGGCGTGCTCTCACGCACCGCACAGGTGTCGGAATATTATGTGGCGGGCCGCAAGGTTCCTGCCTTCTACAACGGCATGGCCACGGGCGCTGACTGGATGTCGGCGGCTTCTTTCGTGGGCATGGCAGGCTCGCTCTATGCCTTGGGCTACGATGGCCTTGCCTTCGTGCTCGGCTGGACCGGCGGCTATGTGCTGGTGTCCGTTCTTCTCGCGCCATTTCTGCGCAAATTCGGTGCTTATACCGTGCCGGACTTCCTCGCGGCGCGCTATGGCGGCAACCTGGCCCGCTTCCTCGGCGTGATCGTTCTGATCTGCTGCTCCTTCACTTATGTGGTGGCGCAAATCTACGGAACGGGCATCATCGCCTCGCGCTTCCTTGGCCTTGACTTCACCATTGCGGTCTATGCCGGTTTGGCAGGCATTCTTGTCTGCTCCATGCTGGGCGGCATGCGCGCCGTGACCTGGACCCAGGTCGCGCAGTATATCGTGCTCATCGTTGCCTACCTCACGCCTGTTGTGATCCTGTCAACCCAGAAATACGGCATTCCGGTTCCGGAACTCATGTATGGCCAGGCCCTGCAGGACATTACAGCGCGTGAACAGGAAATGATTGCGAATGGCCTGGCACAAGCGGCCACGCTCAAGCCGCACGTCACGGCCTTCCTCAACTATGACCGCTTGAATTACTTTGCCCTCATCCTCTGCCTGATGGTGGGTACGGCGTCCCTGCCGCACATCCTCATGCGCTATTTCACGACACCTTCGGTGCGTGATGCGCGCAAGTCGGTGGCCTGGTCGCTGTTCTTCATCTTCCTGCTTTACTTCACGGCCCCTTCCTATGCCGCGTTTGCCAAGCTGGAAGTCTATACCAACGTCATTGGCCAAAGCCTTGATGCGCTGCCGGCCTGGATCAGCACCTATTCGAATCTCGATCTGGTGAAAATCTACGGCATCACGCTGAAAGGCCTTGGCGGCGGTATTGGCGCCGTGAAAGCAGCTCTTGCGGCTGGTGCACTGGATGTTGCAGGCGTTGCTACCGCGCTGAAAGGCGCAGGCCAAGACGCATTGCTGGCCTCATGGTCGGCGCTGGCAGATCCGGTCAAGGCAGTGGTGTTTGAAGCTGTGAAGGCAAATCCTGCCGCCGTCGCTTCCGATGTCTTCACCCCGTCGATCCATGCTGCGGCCCAGGCCGCAGGAAACACCACGGGCCTGCTTACCCATGGTGCGCTTGCAATCGACAACGACGTGATCGTGCTCTCCACGCCGGAGATTGCGGGCATGCCCTATGTGATCGCGGGCCTCGTGGCTGCCGGTGGTCTTGCTGCCGCTCTTTCGACGGCAGACGGATTGCTCTTGGCCATTGCCAACGCGCTCTCCCATGACATCTACTACAAGATGGTTGATACCCACGCGCCGACAAGCCGTCGCCTCACTGTTGCCCGCATTTTGCTGGTGATTGTGGCGATCGCCGCGGCCTACGTGGCCTCCACCAAGCCATCGGATATTCTGGCGATGGTGTCGTGGGCCTTCTCGCTTGCGGCCGCGGGCCTCTTCCCGGCACTGGTTCTCGGTGTCTGGTGGAAACGCGCCAACAAGTGGGGTGCGGTTTCAGGAATGATCGTGGGCTTCGGCGTCTGCGCCTATTATCTCTGGATGACGCGCTACCATGCCGTGTCGTTCTATGAGACATGGAGCGGGTTGTCGGGCGCCAATGATGCTGCCGTCACCAAGTTCAATGAACTGAAGGCGGCCTTCGAAGGTGCGGCTCCGGAAGTCAAGGCTTCGGCCTTGAAGGCTCTGGATACCCATGCCCAGACGATTGCCAACTGGTTCGGCGTGAAAAACATTTCCTCGGCGCTCTTCGGATTGCCCGCAGGCTTTGTTGCCATGATCGCTGTCAGCCTTCTCACCAAGGCCCCGTCCAAGGCCATGCAGGATTTCATCGACGAAATCCGCAAGCCCAAGGGCAAGGAGCTCATGGAAGGCGGCAATCTGATTACCGAAGTCCACTAACGCAAATGAACCGGAACGGGGTCCTTCGGGGCCCCGTTTTCTTTTTGCCGTATTATGTTAGGCTCACGATGTGAACCCGCTTCTCCAGTATTGGTACTTCCATCTGCCGAACTTCATCATCGCCGCGGTGATGTATTCCTTGCTGGGCCGTATCATTCTTTCCTTTTTTGTGCCGCCGGACTGGAGAAACTATATCTGGCGGGCGTTCGTAAGGGTTACTGATCCTGTTGTCAGGCTTGTCCGCCTGATAACACCTGCCGTTCTTCCCGATTTGGTGGTTCTGGTCTTTGCCTTCTTCTGGCTCATGGCGGCGCGTCTGGCGCTTCTGGTGCTGCTCGCAAGCTTGGGCCTTTTGCCAACCGTTGCTGCTGGTGGAGGCTGATCCATGCCGCGACATAATCTTGTGGCCATTATCGGCCTTGCCATTCTGAACGGCATTTTTTCACCGGCGCTCATTCCGGTTTTCGCGCTTCATGGCCTCTGGTACCCGTTTTTTCTTCCGGCCATCCTGCCGGCGGTTTTCCTCGCCTGTTCCCTCATCATTTCCACGTTTACCTTGATGCTGGGTGGCATTCCGGCAGCGCTTTACGAGCGAATTTCAGGTGGCGGCAAATCCTCCCCGGTTTCCGGCCTGATCTGGCTTGCCGCCGTTGCAGTGCTGACTCTTCCGGCTTTGCCGAATATTCTGAATGCCCTTGGGCTTGGTGCAAACTGACAGGGATCTGTTTCCATGGATGCAATCAGGCGCGCCGCTCTTGTATCCGTAAGCCGGGCCTGTGGTTTTTGCGCCCTGGGATTCCTCTGCGTCATGCTGGGCTTTGCCCATGACCCCCAGCGCTCGGCCCAGGCCGGCAGCCTGCTTTTCTTCGCGCTCGCCCTCGGCCTGATCTGGAAGGCTCAGCTTGCATCAGGGGCAAATCACAAGAAAACCGAAACCTGGCTCATGCTCGCGCCGGAGGATCGCCCGCCCGAGGCCACGGCCCAGACCGTGCTGAGTGTCATCCTGCGCGACGTCTACTTGCTCCACGCGCGCTACAGTGCATTAGCGGCTGCGATGCTGTTGCTTGCGGCAGTTGCTCTGTCCCTGTGGAGAGGATCATGAAGCAAGAGCATCCCGTGGCGACAGCGGCAACGCCCCTGCGGTCCCTGACAGCCATCGCCCTTGATACCGAAACAACCTCACTGGATGTTGGCCACGCACGCATTCTGGAAATCGGCGCTATCGCAATTCTGAATGGCAGGCTCGTTCCCGAGTCTCACTTCGCCTCGCTGGTCAATCCGCAAGCGGCAATTCCGCCGGAGTCGGTTGCAATTCATGGCATCACCGATGAAGCGGTAAAATCGGCCGGCAGCTTCGCGCAGGTCTACAGGCAGTACCGCGACTTTGCCGGCCCCCATGTGGTTCTGGGTTATGCCGTGGGCTTTGATCTCGCCATGCTGCGCAGTGAGCATGAGCGCGTGGGCCTCGCCTGGAAGGCCCCGCGATTTATTGACGTGCTCGATCTGGCACGATTGCTCAGGCCCGATCTGCCGAACTTCTCCCTCGAAACGCTGGCCGCCTGGCTCGGCATTGCCGTGGTTGAACGCCATCGCGCCTTGGCCGACGCAAGGCTCGCGGCGGAAATCTTCCTTGCCCTCTTGCCGCGCCTTCGCAAGAATTCCATCCGCACCCTGGCGGAAGCCGAGGATGCCTGCCGAAATCTCTCCACGTCTCCAGGTGTTGCGGGCTGGCATGAAGCCGTAGTGCCGCCCTCGAGTCCCGTTCGTGTGGATAGCTATCCCTACCGGCACCGGGCCAGGGACGTGATGACAAAGCCGCCTGTATTTGCCGCCCCGTCCATGAGCATTCGCGAAGCCCTCGCCCTGCTCGTGCGCCGCAAGGTAAGCTCGCTCTTTGTTGCGCGCGATAAACTTAAAGCGCCCTACGGCATTGTGACCGAACGCGACATTCTCCGCGCCATTGCCCGCGATGGCGCAAAGGCCTTTGCAAAGCCGGTGAAAAGCATTGCCACATTCCCGCTCGAGAGCGTTTCCGAAGAAGATTTTCTTTACATCGCCTTTGGGCGGATGCGCCGCAAAAAATACCGTCACATGGGCGTGGTCGACGCGGAAGGCAAGCTTGTGGGCGCAATCACCCAGCGTGACCTACTGCGCCTGCAGGCCGATGAAGCGCTGGCCTTTTGCCGACGCGCTGGAAGAAGCCGCAGGCCTTGAGGAGCTTGCCTGGTCTGGCGGAAACTGGCGAATGCCGTACGTTCCCTGCTGCATGAAGATGTGGATGCCCGCGATATCGCTGGAATTATTTCAGGCGAAGTACGCAGCCTGACGGCCCGCGCCGCGGCAATGGCGGAACGGGAGGTATCTGCAGCTATTCCGAAACCGAAAGCCCTGCGATTTGCGGTGATGGTCCTGGGCTCGGGGGGCCGCGGTGAAAGCCTGCTGGCGCTTGACCAGGACAACGCGATTGTCTTTGACGCGGCAGATGAGGCAGAAGCTGGGGCCTGGCTCTTGAAACTTGGCCAGCGCATGAATGCCATTCTTGACGAGGTGGGCGTTCCCCTTTGCAAGGGCGGCGTGATGGCGGGAAATGCCGCCTGGTGCAAGTCCATCGGCCAGTGGCGCAAGCAGGTGGCCCATTGGCTGTCCCGGGGTGAGCCGCAGGACATCCTGAATGCCGACATATTTTTTGACGCCCTGCCGGTCTATGGCGACCATGGCATGATTGATGAGCTGCACAGCGACGCCGTTGAAACCGCATCCAAAGCAATCGCCTTCTTGCAGCTCATGGACATGAATGCAGCGAAAGCGCGCCCCCCGGTTAACTGGCTTGGCCGCTTCAGCCTGGAAGAAGATGGCCGCATGGATCTGAAGATGCACGGCATCATGCCGATTTTTTCGGCGGCCCGGGTCTTGGCTCTTCGCCACGCCCTGCCATATCATTCCACTCCCGCCAGGCTGGGTGCGCTGCGCGGCAAACCGGGTATTTCTGAGGAAAATTTGGATGGGCTTCTCGAAGCTCATCAGATTATCTTGCGTGCCATTCTCCAGCAGCAGCTTGCCGACATTGAGCAGGGCATTCCGCCTTCGAATCGTGTCGATCCGAAGAAACTCCACGCTCCCGAAAAGGCCCATCTCATGTGGGCGTTGAAACAGGTGCCGCTGGTGCGCGATCTGCTGGGAGATCCCATAGGCTAAGCCGCCAGTGCCAGCCCGGCATTTCAATTCGCGGGTTTTTCGCCTAGGCTCGGGCCATGCTGCAGAGCTGGATGATCTTCTTTTTCGGGCTGGCCTATCTCGGGGGCCTTTTTGCCGTTGCAACCTGGGGCGACAGGCCTGCCAACCGGCGGACACCGGGCTCGCCCCGACCCTTCATTTACGCCCTGTCGCTGGGCGTCTACTGCACCTCATGGACCTATTTCGGCAGTGTCGGCATAGCCTCGCGCTCGGGCTTTGATTTCCTGCCGATTTACATCGGGCCCATTCTGGTTTTTGCCCTCGGCTGGCCGCTTCTGCAGCGCATTGCCGAAATCGCCAAACGCCAGAACATCGCCTCCATCGCCGACTTCCTCGCGGCCCGCTATGGCAAGAGCGAGGCCCTGGGCGCCCTGGTTGCGGCTGTCGCAACCATTGGCGTGGTGCCCTATATCTCCATCCAGTTGAAGGCCGTGTCGCAGTCCCTGCAGACCATGATTACCGATCCCCTGTTTCCTGAAGCCATCATGCCGGGCGTGCCGGGCTCCGACGGATTGTCCATGCTGGTGGCTCTCACCATGGGTGTCTTTGCCATTCTCTTCGGGACCCGCCATATTGACAACACCGAGCATCAGGACGGGATGATCCTCGCCATCTCGGTTGAATCCATCGTCAAGCTCGTGGCCTTCGTGGCGGTGGGGCTGTTCGTCACCCTCTCCATGATGGGCGGCTTTGAAAAGCTCGCGGCTCACCTGACCTCGGATCCGCAGGTCCAGGCCGTGCTGGCCAATGGCCTAAGCGGCACCCGCTGGGTGACGCTCACCCTTCTTGCGGCATTCGCCATTATCCTCCTGCCCCGGCAGTTTCATGTAGCCGTGGTCGAAAACGCCGCCCCCTCCGACATCCGCCGCGCCGCCTGGCTGTTTCCGCTCTATCTCGTCGCCATCAATATCTTCGTCATCCCCATTGCCATCTCCGGCCTCGCCTTTCTGCCTGCAAGTGCCGATGGCGATATGTTCGTGCTGGCCCTGCCGGTCAGCGCCCAGAGCAGCTTCTTTGCCATGGTGGCCTTCATCGGCGGGCTCTCGGCTTCCACCGCCATGGTTGTTGTTGAAACCATCGCGCTCTCGATCATGATCTGCAACAACCTCGTCGTGCCCCTGCTGCTCCGCCAGCGCACCGAGCGGCCGGAAATCGTCCATGACATGGGCAAAACCCTGATCACCATCAGGCGGCTGGCCATCGCCCTCGTGCTGGTGCTGGCCTATGGCTACTACCGGATGATCGGCTCGACGGCCGCCTTGGCCCAGGTCGGCCTGATCTCCTTTGCCGCCGTGGCCCAGTTCGCCCCCGCCTTCTTCGGCGCCCTGATGTGGAAACGCGCCACGGCCCGCGGCGCCATGGCGGGTCTCACGGCCGGTGCCCTTGTCTGGGGCTACACGCTGCTGCTTCCGTCTTTTGCCGATGCCGGCTGGATGGGCAAGGGCCTGATCGAGCAGGGGCCGTTCGGCCTGGGTTTTCTGAGGCCAAGGATGCTGTTCAACATGGAGATGGATGCCTTGAGCCACGGCGTGCTGTGGAGTCTCGCCGCCAATATCTGCGTCTATGTTGGATTTTCCCTGAGCCGCCTGCCCACGCCCATCGAGCGCATTCAGGCCGCAAGTTTTGTGACCCGCGAATTGACCGTCGGCACCGGCACGGGCTTCCGCCTCTGGCGCACCGCCGTCACCGTTGAAAAGCTTGAGCAGACCGTGGCGCGTTATTTGGGCGAGGCCCGGGCGAAATCAGCCTTCGCCGAATTCTTCGCCCAGCGCGGCGTTACGCAAAAGCCGGCGCTGGAAGCCGATGTGCGCATGCTGCGCTTTGCCGAGCATTTGCTGGCGCGCGCCGTGGGCGTGGCCTCCTCGCGCCTTGTCATGGCCCTGCTGCTCGAGCGCCATTCGGCCCATCCCCGCGGCGCCATGCGGCTCCTTGATGATGCCTCCGCCGCCATCCAGCACAACCGCGACCTGCTGCAATCGGCCATCGACAATGTCGAGCAGGGCATTGCGGTGTTTGATTCCGAAATGAACCTGAGCTGCTGGAATGCCAGCTTCCAGGACCATCTCAAGCTCAGCAATGAATTGGGGCGTGTGGGCGCCCCCATGCGCGAGATCGTCCTCGAATTCCTCCGCACCACCGAAAGCGGCGAGGCCTGCCTTGAAGACCGCCTGCGCAAGATGGCCATGACCCACGAACATTTCCGCGAACGCCTGAGCGACAGCGGCCAGGTGTTGGAAGTGCGCTCAAATGCCATTCCCGATGGCGGCGTGGTTATCACCTTCAATGACGCCACCGAAAGTGTGCGCGCCGCCGAAACCCTGCAGAAATCCAACGAGGAATTGGAACGCCGCGTGGTCCAGCGCACCATGGAACTGACACGGCTCAACGATGAACTGGCCGTGGCCAAGGCCGCCGCCGAATCCGCCAATCTCGGCAAGACAAGGTTCATTGCCGCCGCCAGCCACGACATTCTGCAGCCGCTCAATGCCGCGCGCCTCTTCACCTCAAGCCTTGTCGAACGGCTTAAGCGCTCCAACGATGGCGCCCTGGCGCGCAATGTTGATTCCTCCCTGGAGGCAGTTGAGGAAATTCTGACTGCGCTCCTTGATATTTCGCGTCTCGATGCGGGCGTCATGCTGCCGGAACTGTCGATCTTCCGCATCGACGATCTGATGGAAACCCTGAGCACCGAATATGCCCCGGCTGCCTCCAAGAAAAACCTGGTGCTCAAGGCCATGCCCTGCGGCGCCACGGTTGAAACCGACCGCAAGCTGCTGCGCCGCGTCATGCAGAATTTCATTTCCAACGCGATCAAATACACCAAGTCGGGGCGCATTCTGATGGGTTGCCGCCGGATGGGGCGCAACTTGCGCATCGAAATTCACGACACCGGCATTGGCATCCCGGATTCCAAGCGCGAACTGGTGTTCCAGGAGTTTCAGCGTCTGGGCGACGATGGCGGCTCAGCCACCGGCCTTGGCCTTGGCCTGTCGATTGTCGAGCGTGTGGCCCGCATCCTTGGCAGCGACATCACCCTGCGCACCACCCCCGGCAAGGGCAGCATGTTCGCCATCAGCGTGCCCCTGTCGCATGTCACCATTCCGCGCGTCCGCGGCAAGCACATGGCGCGCCAGCGGCTGGGTCTGGGCATCACCGCCTCGGTTCTGGTGATCGATGATGAACCGGCCATCCTCGAGGGCATGAAACACTTGCTCACGGGCTGGGGCTGCACCGCCCATGTGGCGCTGGGCGCTGCGGAGGCACTGCGCGCCTATGACATCGCCGATGGCAAGATCGACATGATCCTCGCCGATTTTCATCTCAACAAGGACGACGGCATTTCGCTGATCAATGAATTGCGCCGCAAGGCGAGGCGTCCCATTCCGGCCATTCTCATCACGGCTGACCGGTCGCTTGTGGTGGCGGACCAGGCGACGGTCCATGACATTCACGTGCTGCGCAAGCCCGTGAAGCCGGCAGCCCTGCGCGCCGCCATGTCCCATCTTGAGATCAAGGCCGTCGCCGGGGAGTGATCAGAACTTTTTAGTTTGGGGCAGAATCCCGCGCTTCTTCAGGCGCGCTGTCGGGCAGCAATCCTGCAGCCTCTGCTGCGCCCTTGAGTAGATTTCTGAAGGCGGTTGCCGGCACTTGCAAGATTGTCCGCCGCGACGGGAAGTTGCCCGCGCCTACCACGCAGGTGAGGTTCAAATTGGGGAAGTTGGTTAGCAGATGCTCACTTCCAGGCTCGAATTCCAGACTGCCGCCAAAGGCGGATTTGTACCGCAGCTTGATGGTGCAGCACTGGGCCATTGCGCCGGCATCAAGCGTCACCGAGGCAAACGGGGTGAACCGCTGCATTTTCCGGATGATCGTGATCTCTTCCTGGGCCCAGCCAAACGCTGGCAGCGTGTTGAGGCCAAGCACCGTCAGGCAGAGGAAGGGAAAGTTGGCCGGAACCCTGCCGTTGTTCCTGAGCTGCACGTCCACAAGGCAGAAGCCGCGCCCGGGACTCGACGGCGCACGCTCGAACCGCAGATTGTACTGGGGCTGGATCTGGTCGGCCTGATCGTCCGGGTTGATTTCCAGTGCGTGACTGGTCGCTAGGGTCATGGGAAACCTGGTTGATTGAAATGAAACAGGCTTTCACCCTATCCCCAATGCGTCACTGGCCGATTAAAATATTAAGTGAATTTTTGCTGATCCTTGTGAGGGAATCGGAATTAACAACCATGAAGAGAATTTAATCCTAAGTCGTCTGCAGGGCCCGTGGGCCGGATTGTGCCTCTTTGGGCCACCTGCCTGGCTCATGCTGCCAGAAACCCGCTGGAGCGGGCTCTTAATGAGTTTAAAAGCCTGTAATAGATTTATAATCCCTTTTCCTTGTGCCCAGGTTAGAAGCGATCACATTACACGGTTGGAATCGTCCCGCCGTCGATCACATAATCCGCACCGTGGATCGAAGCCGCCCGATCGGATACGAGGAAGGCCACAAGTTCGGCGATTTCCTCGGGCCAGGCGGGGCGGCCGATTGGAATTCCCCCCAGCGCCTTCATCACGCCAAGGCGGGCAGTTTCCTCATCCGTCTTTGAACTGTCTGCCAGGCGCCGGATCATGGCATCGGCAGCCGTGGTGCGGATCCAGCCCGGCGAGACGGTATTGACGCGGATGCCCTTCGGCCCAAGTTCCTTGGACAGGGCTTTGCTGTAGGTGGAGAGCGCCGCCTTTGCCGCCGCATAGGGCGTGGTTGATTCATGAAGCGGCAGGCGGTGCTGGATCGACGCGATATGAATGACCACACCCCGGCCCCGCGCAATCATCTCCGGCAAGAGAAGGCGGTCCAGCCGGACAGCAGTGAGAAGGTTCAGGTTCAGTTCTTCCTGCCAGAACTCTTCCGTTGCCGCTGCAAAGCCGCCGCCTGGCGTACGCGAACCTCCAAGGCAATGGATAAGAATGTTGATGCCGCCCATTTCTCGGCCGATGGCGGCAGCCAGCTCCTTGCTGCCTTCCGGCGTGCTGAGGTCGGCTTTAACAAAGAGCTGCGCCGCGCTGTTTTCAATTGCATGGCGCGCACTCGTCGCAACCATTGCGCCAGCCGCCGCCATCCGCCTGACGATGGCCGCACCTGCGCCTTTGGTGCCGCCGGATACAAAGACACGCTGGCCCGCGAACTCGGCGGGATCAACTGCAAATTCAGGTGCCGCCGCCATCAGGAAACCTCCAGCCCGGCTATTAACCCGACATCGAGCACAAACACGTAATGCAGCGTTGCCGGGCTGCCGGGAAAATTTCCCGAAACCAGCATGGCGATTTTGAAAGTGTCGCCGGTCCGCGCGACGTCGGACACTTCGACAGTCACCCGGTATTTGCGCGTCGTCTCCGCCATCCAGGCGCGGATATCGGCGTGGCCCGTGTAAGTTTTTCCTTCGTCCCTGACCGTTGCGGCCTTGCTGAAAGCTAGAAGCATGGCATCGACATCGTGCCGGTTCACCGCATCGATGTAGCTTTTCAGGGATGGGGGCAGTTCATTCATCATGTTTGAGGCCTTTCAGGTTTTACAATTCCCGCCCGGAGGCGCCGGGACGAAATTGCGTCACCCCGGAAATGGCGCTATGCTGAACAAATGACAAGAACCGACGAAAAAGTAAGGTACTTACCTCCGGGTAAGCGCGAGGATCTGACGCCTGCAACGGCTGCCAGCGGCGTGGAAAATATTCTCCGCATCCTGGAGGGCCGCTGGAAGCTGGTGATTTTATTCCATCTCTTCGGAGGCAAGGTTTTGCGCTTCTCCGACCTGGAGCGGGCCATTCCTGCCATTTCGCAGAAGATGCTGATCCAGCAGTTGCGCCAGTTGGAGGCCGACGGAATTGTCCGCCGCATTGTCCATCATCAGGTGCCGCCAAAGGTGGAGTATTGCCTCACCGGCTGGGGGCAAGCCCTGTGTCCCGCACTCGACGCCCTGCTGAAATGGGCGGAACTGCGCGAAACGAATTCTCCTGCGTAACTACTGCCCTTCGAGCTTGCTCGCTGCGATCACCGCCTGGGTGCGGCTGGCCACGCCGAGTTTCAGCAGGATGGCCGAGACATGGGCCTTGACCGTTGCCTCGGAAACATTGAGCGCGTGGGCGATCTGCTTGTTGAGCAGGCCTTCCTTCAGCATCATCAACACGCGGATTTGCTGCGCCGTGAGCGAGGCCACGCGCCGTGCGATATCCGCCGTTTCTGGGTCGGCGGGCAGCTCCTGCTGGGCCCATGGCGGCGTCCAGACGCCGCCGGCAAGAACCGTTTCGACCGCCTCGATGATTGTCGCCGTCCCGGCTGATTTCGGAATGAACCCGGACGCCCCGAGATCAAGCGACTTCTGCACGATGCCCGCCTCCTCGCTGGCCGAGACGATGACCACCGGGATATTGGGATATTGCGAGCGGAGATAGATCAGGCCCGAAAGCCCCTGCACTCCCGGCATGCGCAAATCAAGCAGGACCAGGTCACAGGCATCGTCCTTGGCGAGTTGGGCAATCAAGGTGTCGAGCGAGCCCGCCTCGGAAATATCGAGCTGGGACTTGCCTGTGCCCAAGGCATTGCGCAGGGCCTCGCGGAACAGGGGATGGTCATCGACGATCAAGATCCGCGCGTCGGCCATCACTGCTCCCCGTTGCCTTTTTCGAGGCAGATGCTAGTCCAGTTGCTATACGTTGTCCAAGGCGCCTGTCGCCCGAGGGTTTGAAGCAATGAAAAACGTTGAGCTTGCTGGCGGCGAGAAAGTCCCGGCCCTGGGCCTTGGAACCTGGAAGATGGGCGTGGGAGGTGCCGACGAGGCGGCCCAGCTCCGTGCCCTGCAAACTGGCATCGCCCAGGGCATGACCCTGATCGACACCGCTCAAATATATGACGATGGCCGTTCGGGGCAACTGGTCGCCAAGGTCATCGCCGGACAGCGCGGCAAGATTTTTCTCGTGTCAAAGGTGCTGCCGCAGAAAGCCAGCAGGCAGGGCACGGTCAAAGCCTGTGAGGCCAGCCTCAAGCGGCTCAGGACCGATGTCCTCGATCTCTATCTGCTGCACTGGCGCGGCTCGCATCGCCTGGCTGATACCTTTGCAGCGTTTGAAGCATTGAAGGACGCAGGCAAGATCAGATATTACGGCGTCAGCAATTTCGATGTGGGTGATCTGGAGGGCTTGTACGCCGAAGTTCCGAACAATTCCTGTGCCGCCAATCAGGTCATATACAATCTGTCCGACCGCGGCATTGAATGGGATCTCTATCCGAAATCCCGCAAGGAGAAGATGGCAATCATGGCTTACTGCCCTTTGGGTCAAGGCAGTCTGATTGACAATCCGGGCCTTGCGCCCATCGCCAAAAAGCACAACGTGACAAACGCTGCAATTGCTCTCGCATTTACCTTGAGGTTGCCGGGCATGATCTCAATCCCCAAGAGCAGCCACGAGAAACGGATATTGGAAAATGCCGTGGCTGCTGATCTCGTGCTCGATGCGGAAGACCTTAAGAAGCTGGACCAAATTTTTCCGCCGCCCCGTGGAAAAGTCTCGCTTGCGATAACTTAGAGTTCAATTCGCCTCATCGTCATCCAATTGCTCCTCGTTCTCAACGGCGGGGATGGCATAGTTGCCGCCCAGCCAGCGGTTGAGGTCGATCTGTGAACAGCGCGCCGAACAGAAGGGATGGAACTTCTGCACGGAGGGCTTGCTGCAGATGGGGCAAGGCCGGCGCGGTTTAAGGCGGACAGGCTCGGCCATCAGACACTCGCTGAAGCAGTCGTCATCCAGTAATGAAGCACCGGATAGCCCGCGCCTTCCAGCAAATGCACGGTTTCGTAGAGGGGAAGTCCCATCACGCCCGAGTAAGAACCCGTTAACTGGCGCACGAAGGCTTCGGCCCGGCCCTGAATGGCATATCCGCCCGCCTTGCCGCGCCACTCATCGGACTTGAGATAGCTCTCAATGTCTTCCCGCGAAAGCCGCTTCAGCCTGACTTTGGTTTCATTGCAGCGTGTGGTTTTCTGCCCATTCGGGGCAATGATGCAGACCGTGGAATAAACCCAGTGCGAACGGCCCGAAAGCAGGGTGAGGCAGGCATAGGCCTCCTTGCGAGTTTCGGCCTTGGGCAGGATGCGGCGTCCCAGCCCGACGACCGTGTCAGCCGCGAGGATGAACACCCCCGAGCCTAAAGCCTGCACCTGCGGCGCGTGGATGGCGGCCTTGGCCTTTTCTTCGGCCAGGCGGATTGAAAGCCGGCGCGGCGTTTCGCGCCGTTTCGGCGTTTCATCGAGATCGGTGGGATTGAGCAGGTCGGGCGCCAGGCCCATGCGTTCCAAGAGCATCAAACGCCGCGGCGAAGCACTGGCCAGGACAAGCTTAACGCGGGTATCAGCCATAAGGGCTTACTTGAAACGGTAGTTGATGCGGCCCTTGGTCAAGTCGTAGGGCGTCATTTCAACCATCACGCGGTCGCCAGCGAGAACCCGGATACGGTTCTTGCGCATCTTGCCCGCCGTGTGGGCAATAATTTCATGATTGTTATTGTCGAGCAGCACGCGAAACGTCGCGTTGGGCAAAAGCTCGGACACCGTGCCCTCAAATTCCAATAGTTCTTCTTTCGCCATGAATCTTTCCGGTTGTTAAAGGAAGCGCCGCGATAAATGGACCTCTTGGCCGCCAAATGCAAGGGTAGTGATTAACCGTGGCATTTACAAGAACAGCCGGATTAGGCGGTCAATTGTCTCATTTCTCGGCTTGATGCACCGCAACACCGATGACCACCAAAGCCACGCCTGCCAGTTCCGCAGGCGTTGGAAACTGCCTGAGCACAACAACGCCAATGACCGTGGCGGTGGCCGGCAACAATGCCAGCAACAGGGCGAAACTTGCGCGCGGCAAGCGCGCCATGGCGAATTGATCGCAGACATAAGGGATGACCGACGAGCAAACGCCGACAACAATGCCGGCCCCAAGAAGTTCCGGAACCGTAAAAGCCACCGCCGCATCGGAAAATCCAATGGGCAGTGAAACGGCCAGGGCGATGAGCATCGCCATGCCCAACTGGTCAATGCCGCCTGCCGCACCCTTGCCCGCAATCCGGTGGCCGAGGACAATGTAAATGAGGAAGAGCGCACAATTGGCAAAGGCATAGAAATAGCCAATGGCCGCTCCTTCAAAACGGGCATTGGTCAGAATGTAGACTCCGCAAATGGCAATCAGCAGCGCACCGATATTGCGCATGGTGCGCATTCCATAGGCGGCAAGACCGATGGGACCCAGAAATTCGATGGCGCCCACGGTGCCAAGCGGCAAATGCGCAAGGGCCAGATAGAAGGTCGAGTTCATCAAGGCCAGTGCCACGCCGAGCCCCACCACGATCCAGCGCTCGCCTCTATTCAGCAAAATAAAGAACCGCCACGGCCTTCGCCAAATGGCGAATATGATGGCCGCCGTGGCAATGCGCAGCCAGGCCACGCCAAGGGGTTCAACGCGTGCAAAAAGCAGCACCGCAAAGGCCGGCCCGAGATAATGGAAAAAGGCGCTGATGACGAAATAGAGGTGCGGCGGCACACGGTCCGTCAATTTTGTCCGGGCATGGGTGGCGGAAGAGCTATCATTCATGCCTACAAGATTTGCATGACATAAGATAAAATTATATAAGGATACGAAGGTAGAAAGCTATTTTACTTTATATATTGAAGGTAATTTATAGAAAATGCCTATGGAATCAAATCTGCTTGGCGATGACAAAAATGTCGACCTTCTCAGCTTGCTGCAAAGCGACCCGCGCATGTCGATTTCTGAACTTTCGCGCCGGGTGAAATTGTCGGCCCCCGCCGTAAAGGAGCGCGTCACCCGCCTGGAAGAGGCGGGCATCATTGCCGGCTATCGCCTTGACCTCAATCCAAAGGCCTTGGGCTTTCCGGTAACGGCCTTTGTCCGCATCCGGCCCATGCCCGGCCAATTGCCCAAGATCATCGCGCTAGCCCAATCCATGCCGGAAGTTTCCGAATGCCACCGCATTACCGGCGAGGATTGTTTCATTCTCAAGGTCCATCTTGATGCACTGGAGAATCTTGACGTTGTGCTCGACCGCTTTCTGGCCTTCGGCCAGACCACCACATCGATCATCCAGTCTTCACCCGTTCCGCCCCGCGGTCCGCCTTTGCCGAACGGGCTGACACGCTAAACGCCTCTCGCACCCTGCGCCGCGAACCTTGCCCTGATCCGCTTTTCCAGCCCGTCGCGCACCGCCCTGTAACTGTCGAGAATTTGTTCGCGGCTGCCGGCGGTGGCGGAGGGGTCCATGGTCGGCCAGTATTCGGTTTGAATCGCCATGGTGCGGGTCAGTTCCAAGGCCCAGTGGTGGGCCTCCGGCGACAGCGAGATGGCGAGATCGAAACTGGAGTCTTCGAGGTCGGCGAAAGTGTGCGGGCGGTGCTTGCCAAGCTCAATGCCGATTTCATCGAGCACAGTTGCAATAAAAGGATCGGTCTCACCGGGTTGACGCCTGCCGAGGCCACATAAACCCGGTGCCCGTAAAGATGTTTCATGATGGCGGCCGCCATCGGCGAGCGGATGACATTTTGCGTGCAGGCAAAAAGCACGGCATTTGGCAGGTCCCCCGGCACCGGCAAATCCTATCCGCGCCAGTGCAGGACACAGACCAGCGTGAACAGCCGCCGTGCCGTGTCAAAATCGATGTCGACCTTGCCGTTGAGCCTTTCCTTGAGAATTTCGCTGCCTTCGTTGTGCAGGCCGCGCCGCGCCATGTCGATGGTTTCAATCTGCGACGGCGTGGAGTGCCGGATGGCCTGGTAATAGCTTTCGCAAATCTGGAAGTAGTCTTTGACGATGACGCGGAACGGCGACATGGAGAGCCCGATGATCGCCAGCTTTTCTTCGCGCTCATCATAAATCTCGAAAAGCAGTCGCCCGTCCTGGGTCGAAAGCTGCAGGCGGTAGGGCCCTTCCTTGCCGTTCAGCAGGCCGAAGGAATTTTCTTCCAGAAGGTCATAGATGGCAACGCGCCGCTCATGCTCGGCTTCCGGCGAAGGGCCGGGGCCAATGCTGGCATCGAGATCGACAGCAATGAGGCGGTTTTTCTTGGAACTTGTCATGAATCGAGATTAGACGGAAAGCCCGCAAAGGCGCTAGCGCGCTTTGGTTTTTTATTGAAGCCCTTGGTAAAGAGGCCCTCATCCGCCCTGTCGGGCACCTTCTCCCGTCCGAAGGATGGGAGAAGGTGGCCGAAGGCCGGATGAGGGCCCTTCGGCACATGTTTCGATAGCTGACGATTATGTGCTAGTCACCGTGATGGGGCGTAAGATCGGTGGCCCAGGCTCCGCCCAGATCCTTCAGGTGCAGATCAAGATACTCAACATTGAGCCTGATGGTGCAGTTCGCCGAAAACGTGAGAACCACCGTGCCCGAGGGCTCCGGGCCAGGTTCAAAGGTGATAGCAAGAAGCGACAGAACGGCGTCTTTCGCTTGCGCCACGATACCTTGCTGCTTCACGCTGAGGACGTGCTCAAAATGCAGGCCGCTGCGCCGCCGCTCGGATTTGGGCTGCTGCTCCCAGGCAAAACGGTTGGCCACAAGGGCAAACTGGCGCGACTTGGCCAGATAGCGGATGTCGGCAAGCCGCACCAGGGCATCCTGCATGTGGGCGGAGATGACCTTTAAATCCTCCGCGTCTTTCGCCGTAAGTCTCAGCACCAATCAGTTTCCCGCAAGCCGCTCGACATCAGCGCCGCAGGCCTGCAGCTTTTCTTCCAAGGCTTCAAAGCCGCGATCCAGGTGGTAGACGCGGTGGATCATCGTATCGCCTTCCGCCACGAGGCCGGCAATAACCAGCGAAACCGAGGCGCGCAAATCGGTGGCCATCACATCAGCACCGGTGAGTTTCTGCACGCCGCGCACTTCCGCCGTGTCGCCATGGAGATGGATATCGGCGCCGAGCCGCGCCAGCTCCTGCACATGCATGAAGCGGTTTTCAAAAATCGTTTCGCGGATCATGGCGGTGCCCTTGGCCTTGGTCATCAGCGCCATAAGCTGCGCCTGAAGATCGGTGGGAAAACCGGGATAGGGATCAGTGTCGACATTCACCGGTTCAATGCCCTGTCCGTTGCGGGCGATGCGCAGCCCCTCGTTGCTGCGCTGGACCGAAACCCCGGCGCGCGTCAGGACATCAATCATCGATTCAAGATTGTCGGCCTTGGCGCCCTTCAACAGGACATTGCCGCCCGTCATCGCGGCGGCCATGGCATAGGTGCCGGTTTCGATGCGGTCGGCAATCACCTCATGCTCGGCCCCATGCAGGCTGGTGACGCCGGTGATTTTCAGGGTCGAAGTGTGGATGCCTTCGATCCTGGCGCCCATCTTCACCAGGCATTCCGCCACGTCGCCGATTTCCGGCTCCTGCGCGGCATTCTCGATGATGGTGTCGCCCTTCGCCAGAACCGCCGCCATCAGCGCCGCATGGGTGGCGCCCACCGTGACCTTTCGGGAAATTGATATGAGCCCCCTTCAGCCCGTTCCTGGCTTTGGCAATGACATAGCCCGCGTCGATCTCGACTTCCGCCCCGAGCTTTTCCATGGCCATGATGTGGAGGTCAACCGGCCGGGTGCCGATGGCGCAGCCGCCGGGCAGCGAGACCTTGGCTTCACCGCAGCGCGCCAGAAGGGGCCCGAGCACCCAGAAACTGGCCCGCATTTTGGAAACCAGGTCATAAGGGGCTGTGGTGTCCACAATGCTCTTGGCCGAAATTTTCAGGGTTTCACCGGCCGTGGGGCTCTGCCCCGGGCGCTTGCCCGAAACCGTAATGTCAACCCCGTGATTTTGCAGGATCCGCTGCAGGCGGAGCGCATCCACCAGGCGCGGAACATTGCGCAGCGTCAGTGTTTCGGGGGTGAGCAGCGCCGCGATCATCAGGGGCAAAGCAGCGTTTTTGGCGCCCGAGATATTGATGGTGCCGTTCAGTTTGTTGCCGCCGCGAATACGGATACGATCCATTCAACACGTTCCCTTCAAAAGAATCAGCAAAGCCGTCCCCGAAGGCCGCCGAAGCGCCGTTAACAAGCATAGATGGCACCTTTGGGGCAAGGTTTATTCGGAGGCCTTCTTTTCGGCCTTTGCAAGGGTCTTTTTAAGCCTGGCGAGGGATTTTCGCTTCAGGAGGTTAATCCGCAAGGCCTCCGCCAGCCGCTTGGTTTCGGCAGTGGAGCGCGGGGTTCGGGGTTTGTTGGCCATGGCCAAAAGATGGAAAAACCCGTGGATTCTGTCAAGTCATTGAGGGTTGCGAAAGGCCAAGGCCTGTGGCATGTGTCCCCCATTCTGGTGCGCTGCTGTAGCTCAGTGGTAGAGCACTCCATTGGTAATGGAGAGGTCGACAGTTCAATCCTGTCTAGCAGCACCATTTTTCAATCCGGAAAATCCGCTTCCCCCAAATTCCCCTTGAACCAGGCGCTGCTGCCGCGCCCGGTAGTCTTCCGGCGGCTCAAAGCGTCCCGCCCAAATTCCCCGCTTGGCGCGCCGCGCCTCGGCTTCCAGGCGCACATAGGATAGGCTGTGGCGGGAATAGGCAACGGCCCAGCCCAGCCGCACCATCTCTCCGTTGATCTCGAGGTCGCCGCGCTTGCACACCGCAACGGCGCGGCCATAGCGGTCCGTTTCGATGGAGGTGCAGGAAACCTCCCCCTCCCGCACCAGGCTCCGCAGGGCATTCATCGCCTGCTTGCCGCAAGGATATTCGGCCCCATGCTTGTCCCGGCAGCTCTGCCGGTATTCCGGCGCATCGATACCATGGAGGCGGATATCCGTGCCGCCCCGGCGCAGCGAATCGCCATCAACCACCTGAAGCGATCCCACGCCCAGATCAGTCATGCCGAACTGCTTCATGGCCGCCAGCACAAGGGTGAGGACGATGAGGAAAAAGACAGCATCGATGACGCTGCGATAGAACGGGCGCGGCCGCCGCCAGTAGCGGCTCACGAAGGCGTCTTGTCCCAGCGCGTAGCGCTTTCGTCGTCGGATGATTTGGCTGCAACCCAGGTGTCGCCCTGCGCCCCGCTCTCCAGTTTCCAGAAGGGCGCCTTGGTCTTGAGCCAGTCGATCAGGAAATGGCAGGCTTCGAAGGCCGCCTCCCGGTGGCTCGATGTGGCGATGACCAGAACAATGTCGTCACCCGGCAGGAGCTTGCCGTAGCGATGGACAATCAGCGTATCAAGCAGCGGCCAGCGCCGATGCGCTTCCGCGTCAATCCCGTTGAGCGCCTTCTCCGTCATGCCGGGATAATGCTCAAGGGTCATGGCGGAAACAGCCGCACCTTCACTCATGTCGCGCATGGTGCCGACGAAGACCACGCTGCCGCCAATATCCGTCCGGCCCTGCTTGAGCCTGGCAAGTTCGGCGGCGGTATCGAAGGCGTGGGGTTGGACGCGGATCATGGGGCTATATTGCTCTTCGAGATGGCGGACATCAATTGCCGAACAGGTCTTTGAAAAGTTTCTTGCCGGTCTTGCCGATTTCCTTGAAAGTTTTTTCGGAAACCCCAAGGTCGCGCAAGGTATCGTAGGCGGCCTCCGGATCGTCAAAAATCCCTTCCACGTCGGGATAGATTTTGGGTGCCTGCCATGGCCCCTTTACCGCGACCTGAACCGGAAGGCCGGTGGTCTCATTGCTGCCGGTCACCAGCTTGGGATCGAATTTGAAATCCAGCGCCCGGCGCAGCATGTCTAATTCACCGCCTCCAGTGACCGCAAAGGCCGGGCCCGAAACCATGACATCAGTGGTTCTGGCGATGCCGTCGCCGATCACGAAGGAGGCTTCGGCCGTATCAAACGACGTGAGGTTTTCCGGCCCTTCGCCCCAGCCATCGCTCAGCGCCCGGCTCACCGTTGAAAACATGTCGACAATGTTAAGGCCGGTGATTTCGCCATCCGAAACCTCAATGCTGAATTTGCCGGCTAACGTTGACATCATTTCCCGCTGGTTATGCCCCGAGGCGGTCAGGGACGCCTGCAGCCCGGTGTTTCCGGCTAGCCAGTCCACGCCCGCAAATTCGCTGAGAAAGGTTTCTCCCTTGATTCCCTGCGCATCGATATTCAGGTGCAAAACCGGCATGTCGTGGGTGCCATCAAGGGTGATTTTGGCCGTGGCCTTGCCGCCGTAAAGCGTGGCGTCCTGAACCGCCGTTTCAAGTTTCCCGTCCTTCAAGGTGCCGGATAATTCTGCCGGGCCAATTTCAGCCCCGTTCCATTTGACCTGAAAGGCCGAGAGCTTCAGGCTGCCGTCAACGCCCTTGAGCCTGTCGAACGCGACGGGTGAAGTGTCCCAGCCAGCCCCTTCCGTGCTCGTGTTCACCAGGCTTGCTTTCTTGGGTGGCAGATAAGGATCAAGCGAGAAAACATCCGTTGAAAGCGCAGCACTGACATTTGGCGTTTTCTTGGTGAGATCAAGCGTCATGTCGCCCGTCGCAACCATCCCATCCAAAGCGACGCTCGCCTTGGCCAGATTGAAAACCGCGCCCTTCGAATCCAGTGCGCCGGCCAGCGAAAAATTCTTAAGGCCCGCACTTCCCGGTGATGTCCGAGCCCAGCCATTTCGCCAGGAGGCGGAGATCGGGCGCCGTGGCGTCAATCGCGCCTGCAAGATTGAGCCCGTCATGGGTTGCCAGCCGGCCGGTGAAATTCACCGTGAGCGCCGGGGCAGTGATCGTAAGGTCAAGCGGCGAACCATCCTCGCCCAGCCGCTTCAGCGATTTCACCTGGGCTTCGATCCGGGCAAGCTGCTTGTTGAGCGAGGCCGTCCCTTCTACCTCAAGCTCGCCGTCGTCGCTGATGGCAATGTTCGCCGAGGCATCCTCAAGCGAGAAAGCTTGCCCGTTGCGCTCGTCGAGGAAACTGGCGGAACCCTTCTCCACCAGCAAGGTCAGGGGCTCCTTGGGGCTCGCGCTGTTGCCGGGCTTTGCCTCCCCGCCTTTTCCTTCGCTTACCCAACTGCTGTGGCCGTCCCGGTCGACCAGAAAACTGAACACCGGCTGGTCAAGCGCAATGCTCCTGATCTTGAGCTTGCGCTGGATAAGGTCGCCGAGTTGCAGGGGCAGGTGGGCGCTCGCCGCCCGGGCAAAATTGCCCTCCATGCCCTCGGGGTTGGAAAGGAAAACATCGTCAAGGCGCACCCTGAGCTGGGGGGAGAACTCCAGCCTCGCCCCGCCATTGACCAGAAGGGTGCGGCCCGTCTTGCGCAAGACATAGTCCTGCAAGGCGGTAACGGCAAAACCCGGCTGGATAAAGGCCCAGGCCCCAGCGGCAAAAAGCCCGATGGCAATGGCCACAGCAATCCAGACAAGTCGCTTTTTCATCCTTCCACCTTTCGAAGCGGGATATATTATGAACCAAATTCCAAGCGGAGATAAGTAATGCCCGGCCAACCCCTGTGGACACCATCGGAAAAGAGGAAGTCGGGCTCAAATCTCCGCCGGTTTATGGATGAACTGGAACGCTCCGAGGGTGTTGGGCTGCGATCCTATGCGGATATCCTGGGATTCTCTACGGCCAAGCCGGAAGTTTTCTGGTTAAAACTGTGGGAGTTCTGCGGTGTCGTGGCGGAAACCCGTGGAAAACCCGTGCTTATCGATGGGGACAAGATGCCGGGGGGCCGCTTTTTCCCCGATGCCCGGCTGAACTATGCCGAAAACCTCTTGCGCCGGAACGATGATGGCGCCCGCCCTGATTTTCTGGGGTGAAGACAAGATCAAGACGGCCATGACCTGGCGCCAGCTCAATGCGCGCGTGGCGCAAACCCACCGCGCCCTTGCCAAGGCGGGCATCAAGGCGGGTGACCGGGTTTGCGCCGTGGTGCCCAATCATCCTGAAACCATCGTGGCCTTTCTGGCTGTGGCCTCGCTTGGGGCCATCTGGTCATCCTGTTCGCCGGATTTCGGCGAGCGCGGCATTCTCGACCGCTTCGGCCAGATTGCCCCAAAACTTCTCTTCACCTGCGATGCCTATTTCTATGCCGGAAAAACCCACAGCCTCGCCGAGAAAATCGCCAAGGTTCTCACCCAATTGCCAAGCGTCGAACAGACCGTGGTGATTGACTACACCGGACAGGCTGAAGCGATGGCCACGCAATTGCCCAAGGCGAAAACCCTTGAAACGTTCCGCTCAGGCGAAAGCGAAGCCCCCATTGCCTTCGCCCAGATGCCCTTCGATCACCCGCTCTATATTCTCTATTCCTCCGGAACCACCGGCATTCCCAAATGCATCGTGCACCGGGCCGGTGGCATTCTGCTGAAGCACCTCAGTGAGATTGTCCTGAACAGCGATGTGAAACCCGGCGACCGGCTCTTCTATTTCACCACCTGCGGCTGGATGATGTGGAATTGGCTGGTGAGCGGCCTGGCCGCGGGCGCCACCTTGCTGCTCTATGACGGCTCGCCGTTTCATCCGAACGAGCGAGCGCTGTTTGATTTTGCCGACGCGGCCGACATGACGATTTTCGGCACCTCCGCCAAATATATCGATTCCGTCCGCAAGACCGGCTGGCGCGCCCGCGACACCCACAAGCTCACCAATCTTCGCAGCATGATGTCCACCGGCTCACCGCTGAGTGCGGAGAATTTCGATTTTGTCTATGACGCAGTGAAGCCCGATATCCACCTCGCCTCCATTTCCGGCGGCACCGATATCTGCGGCTGCTTTGTGGGTGGCAATCCCCTGGACAGCGTCTGGCGCGGCGAAATCCAGGGGCCGATGCTCGGCATGGCCATGGATGTGCTGGATGACAGCGGGCATCCGGTGAAGCAGGAGAAGGGCGAACTGGTTTGCACCAAGCCGTTTCCCTCCATGCCCGTCATGTTTTGGAATGATCCCGACGGCCAGAAATATCACAACGCCTATTTCGCCCGTTTTGACAATATCTGGTGCCACGGTGATTTCGCCGAGATCACCGCCCATGGCGGCCTCATCATCCATGGCCGTTCCGATGCTACGCTCAATCCCGGCGGGGTGCGTATCGGCACCGCTGAAATCTATGCCCAGGTCGAGCGCATCCCGGAAGTGCTTGAAGCCCTGGCCATCGGCCAGGACTGGGATAATGACGTGCGCGTTGTTCTGTTTGTAAGGTTGGCTCCGGGCGTCACTCTGAATGACAAGCTGACTGCCCTGATCAAGAAGCAGGTGCGCGATGGCGCCTCGCCTCGCCATGTGCCCGCCGTGATCATTGCGGTGAAGGATATTCCACGCACCAAGTCCGGCAAGATCACCGAACTCGCGGTGCGCGAAATCGTCCATGGCCGCGACGTGAAGAACCAGGAAGCACTGGCCAATCCCGAAGCCCTTGAACTCTTCCGGAATCTGGCGGCTCTTACCTGAAGTTTTTGCGGTTGCGCAGATTGCGCGTGAGCAAAATGATCGGGATGAGCCCCGCCGCAACAATGGTGAGTGCCGGTGCCGCACTTTCTTCCAATTGCCCAAGCGAAGCCAGCAGGAATACCTGGGTAGCCAGCGTTTCGAAATCGAAAGGCCGCAGGATCAGCGTGGCTGGCAGCTCCTTCATGCAATCGACAAACACCAGAAGGGTGGCCGTGATCAGCGCCGGACGGAGAATGGGCAGATGGATTTCCGCAACGGTCTGCAGCGGCGTGCGGCCCAGCGTGCGCGCCGCAAAGGTGAGATTGGGCGTCACTTTCTCCAGGCCGCTTTCCAGCGAGCCGAATGAGATGGCCAGAAAGCGGATGGCATAGGCAAAGATGATTGCGGTAATCGTGCCGGACAGCAGAAGGCCGGTGGAAACGCCAAAGGCGCTGCGCATGAAGGCATCAACTGAATTATCGAAATAGGCGAGCGGAATGAGCACGCCAATGCCAAGCACCGTTCCCGGCATCGCATAGCCCACACTGGCAAGCCTGAGAAACGTGTTGAGCCGCGCGCTGCGTTGCGCGCGGTGGGCATAGGCAAGGATAAGGCCGAGGATCAGGACCACCAGGCTTGCCACCAGCGAGAGAACCAGCGAGTGCCACATGGAGTCGAAATAACTCGCAGAGAAGAGATCTTCCACATGCCGCGTTGCGAACCGCAGGAGAATGAGCGCCGGCAGGATAAAGCCGAGAAACACCGGCAGGAAGCAGGCAAGCATGGCCACTATTCCGCGCCAGCCCGTAAGCGGCGTGCGCCGCGGGGCCATGGGATGGCGTGATCCCGGCATGGTGGATTGCTGCCTGCGCGCATGGCGCTCAACCCACAGCAGCGCGAAAACGAAGATCAGCAGGACAACGGCCAATTGCGCCGCCCCGCCCAGGTTTCCTTCGCCCAGCCAGGTTGAGTAAATGCCAAGCGTCAGGGTGTTGACGCCAAAAAAACCGACCGCCGCAATGTCGTTCAGGCATTCCATCAAGGCGAGGCTCACGCCCACCACGATGGCGGGCCTTGCCTGCGGCAGGGCCACGGAAAGAAAGGCCCCCCACGGCGATTTGCCAAGGGTACGCGCTACATCAAGCTGGCTCATCGGCTGGCGCAGGAAGCTTGCCTGCGCCGTCATGTAGACATAGGGATAGAGAACCAGCGCCAGTACGATAATTGCTCCGGGAAGCGAGCGGATTTCCGGAAACATGTAATCCTCGGGACGGCTCCACCCCATGGCATCGCGCAGCCAGGTTTGCAACGCGCCTGCATAATTCAGGAAATCCACATAGGTATACGACACAATATAGGTGGGCATGGCCAGCGGCATGAAGCAGGCCCATCTTAAAATCCGACGCAGCGGAAAATCATGCAGGCTGACCAGCCAGGCCGTGGCCGTGCCGATAATGAAGGTCAGCAATCCCACCCCCACCATGAGGCCCAGCGTCCGCCAGACATAGCCCGGCAGAACCGTCCCCAGCAAATGCGGCCAGATGTTTTCGCTTGAGGCGAAGGAGAGAAGAACAATTGTCAGAATGGGCAGCGTGACAAGGACTGCAATGAGGCCGGCGCCGAGCATAAGCCAGGTCTCGGCAGGGGAAGCCCTGGACTTCTCGATGTGTGGACATCACCGCCATCCCGCGCGACAGTTATTCCGCCAGGACGCGCGTTGTCGGGAATGTGAGTTCAATAAGGGTGCCCTTGCGGGGTTCGCTTGAAATTTCGAATTTCGTGCGGTTGGCTTCGGCCAAAGCCTTGGTGAGCGGCAAGCCAAGGCCCGTGCCCTGCACCTCGCGGCCTTCGGTGACCACCCGCTTGAAGGGCTCAAGGGCATCGCGCAATTGCTCCGCATTCATCCCGATACCCGTATCCTTGACCCTGAGTTTGAGTTCGCCCGACTTGTTCATCTGGGCCGAGACTATAACCTGTCCGCCCGGATCGGTAAACTTGATGGCGTTTGACAGGATGTTGAGCATGATCTGCCGCATAGAGCGCTGATCGGCAACAACATTGGGAAGATCGCCCGGCATCGCCTTGCGGATAACAACGCGGGCCCCTGTTGCGGCCTCCTGCAGCATCTTGATGGCATTGTCCGCCGTGTCGCTGAGATTGACCGCGGTGAAGTTAAGCTCAAGCTGGCCCGCCTCGACTTTTGAGAGGTCAAGCAAATCGTTGATCAGCGAGAGCAGCAGCCCGCCGCTGGAATGAATGTCATTCACATAGCCGCGGTACTTGTCGTTCTTGATTTCCCCGAAGCGCTCCAGCCGCATGACTTCCGAGAAGCCCATGATGGCGTTGAGCGGCGTGCGCAATTCATGGCTGATGCGAGCCAGGAATTCCGATTTCTGCCGGCTCGTGGCCTCGGCCACTTCCTTGGCCTCGCGCAATTCCGATTCCGTGCGTTTCCACTGGGTGATGTCGCGCACCACGGCGCAGAAGGCGGCGCGTGAGGTGAGTGATTGCAGCGCGCCGATTGTGAGGAAGAGGGGAACCGAGCCCCCCTGTTTGACGATGGCGTTCACCTCGCGCCCGTCATTGAACACGCTGGCCAGCCCCGGCCCCTGCAGGGCCGAGAGATAATCGCGCAGCACTTTCCGGCTGTCCGGCGCCAGCAAATCGCCAAACGGCTTGTCGGCAACTTCAGCGATCCGGTAGCCGAAAATCGCTTCGGCCCCGGCGCTGAAGGTGTGGATCTTGCCGTCCCGGTCAAGCGTGATGATCCCGTCGGTTGCCGTATCAAGAATGGCCCGCAATTCTTCATCGGCCACCGGCTGGGTGTTTTGAACTATCTCAGGCGGAGAAACGATCTCTTTGGTGGCGGGAACTGCCTGTGCTTCTACCGGCGCTGCAATGGCTGGCGGCGGAGCTACCTTCACTTCGCGCGGTTTGGCCACAGGCGCTGCCACTGGCTTCAAAATGAATTGGCGGGCAGGGCCGTTCTGCCAGGCAACCTCGGACAATTGCGCGGAGAAGCTGACAGCGCTGCCGTTTTCAAGTTCCAGCGTGGCCACCGGAACCGATTGGCCAAGCGTCGAAAAATATTTCCACACGGCCTCGTCGTTGATCAGGTCATCAACCGACCCATAGCCGAAAATCTCAAGCGCCTTCGGATTGGCATGCAGCACCTGTTCGTTCCGGCTGATCAATACCGCATGGGCGAGATTGTCGATGGCAGTGGTGACGGGGCGCGGAATAGTCACTGGCTTGCGCCGCGGTTTTTCCGGCACGGGCTTTTGCTCAGCAACGGATTCGGTAAGAACCTTGCCAAGCTGATGAAACGCTTCTGTCTCGGCAGCGCCAAGCTGGGGCTTCGCGCCTTGCGGGCGATTTGAAATCGTCCGCTCGAGCGCCCGCCGCTCGGTGATGTCATCGAGAAGCACCATGGCAAAAGCCACTGGGTCCGCCGCGGTGTCCAGCTTTTGCAAGGTGAGCCTGATGTCGCGCTGGCCAATTTTGGTGCGCAGGCGCCGGACGTCGCTCACCGTTCCGGTCGAGGCCAGCCGCGTCAGCAGATCATCGGCAAGCGATGAATCCTCCACAAGGGCGCCGAGGCTGGCCCGCTGGTCCGCGCCCAGAAGCAGCCTTGCTGCAGCGTTCAGCCGGTGCAGCGAGCCTTCCCGCCCCATGAAGGCCGCCGCTGCGGGCAACAGGTCAAAGGCCAGCGCCAGTTTTTCCGTCGGAATTTCGCTGGCCGCGTCGCTTGGGTTTGCGGCGGTCACCAGAAGCCCGGCCCGCCCATCGGCCAGGGCGTGAATGGTGCAGCGGCAGGGCAGCGGCACCGTGTGGCCGGAGGAAGGGAAGTGGAGAAGGGCGGATTCGACCTGGCCGCGACTCAGCTTTTTTGAAAGGCCGGTGATCTGTTCAACCCCCGGCTCGGCCAGGTCAAAAGGCCGGTCGATGAGGTCAAAAAGCGATTCGCCGCTGAAATAGGCAACCCCCGCCGGGTTTGCCCATACGATACGCCCCCGCGCCCCGTCCCACAGCCAGGCCGGGCTGGCAAGGGTGCGCAAATCTTCAAGGGTTGGCGCCTCTAGTCTGGTCAATATACCCGCAGCCGGGGTTCACCCGGCCGATCCCCACGCATTTACGAACATTAGGGCCAGTCATTTTCAGCCGGCCCACTCGCAGGCAAACTAAATCAATTTTTTAAGATCGCGTCCACCTTTGGTTAACCAAAGGTCATAAAAATGTACAACTGGTTAACGTAGGTTATCAATTCCGCACATAATGCTGCGGTGCAAGAATTATGTTGCAATGCACCATTTTTGTTCTTATATGAAATTCAAGCGACAGACCGCGCCGTTAACCAATTTGGAGATACCCCATGAGCAAGAAATCAAAATTTGAAGCCAATTCCGAAATGCCATCCGAGGCTCTCGAAATGCCAGCGGAAGCTCTCGAATTCGCCCAGAAGTCCGTAGACCAGGCCCAGGTGGCTTTTGACAAGGTGAAGGACGTGGCCCAGGACAATGTCCAGGTGTTTGAAGCCGTCGCTTCCGCCTACAAGTCAGGCGTTGTGGACTTCCAGAAGAAGGCCATGGAATTTACCCAGAAGAACATGGAACAGGCCTTTGCCTTCAGCCGCAAGCTGTTTTCGACCAGGGAATTCGGCGAAGTCGTTTCCCTCCAGCAGAGCTTCGTCAAGGACCAGGCTGAAGCCTTCAAGGCCCAGGCCGGCGAATTGAACGAAATTGCCGTGCGCCTGACGACCGAAGCAGCCCAGCCGCTCAAGACGAGCTTTGAAAAATCCGTCAAGGACTTCAGCAAGTCCTTTGCCGCTTAAACCGGTTTAACCTTTTGACTGAAGGCCCGCGATTGCCGCGGGCCTTTTTGTTTGCTTGAATTTGCAGGCGCACCTCGCTAGTTTGCGCCGCACTTGAAGATGCAGCTGTAGCTCAGTTGGTTAGAGCGCCGGATTGTGGATCCGGAGGTCGGTGGTTCGAGCCCACCCAGCTGTACCACTGCAATGCTTATCTGCGAATCCCCAGCAGATTGTCCGTCGTGAACGCCTCCGCCAGCTGGGCTTCCGTCATCACACCTTCGCTCAAGGCAACCTCGCGGATCGTGCGCCTTGTCTTCAGCGCGATTTTCGCCACCCGCGCTGCCTCGTCATAGCCGATATAGGGATTGAGCGCCGTCACCGTGACGAGGGAGCCGTCGAGCAATTCGCGGCAGCGCTCTTCATCGGCCTCGATGCCCAGCACGCATTTTTCGCGCAAGGTCACCATGCCGCGCATCAGCATCCGCATCGATTGCAGAATGTTGAACACAATGACCGGCTCCATGGCATTGAGCTGCAATTGGCCGGCCTCCGCCGCAAGCGTCACCGTAAGGTCGTTGCCGATCACCTGGTAGGCGATCTGGTTCACCACTTCCGGCACCACCGGATTGACCTTGCCCGGCATGATCGAGGAGCCGGCCTGCACCGAAGGCAGGCGGATTTCGCCAAAGCCCGCCCGCGGCCCGCTGTTCAGCAGCCGCAGGTCATTGCAGATTTTGGAAAGCTTCACGGCAATGCGTTTCAGCACGCCGGAGAAGGTGACAAAGGCGCCCATGTCGGACGTGGCCTCAATGAGATCGCCTGCGGTGATGAGGTCAATGCCCGATACTTTTGAGAGATGGGCAATGACCGTGGCCGGATAATCCCCCGGCGTATTGATCCCCGTGCCGATCGCCGTGCCGCCAAGATTGACCTCGCGCAGCAGATTGGAAAATTCGCTTCAAACGGTCAATGTCCTCGCCAACCGTGACGGCAAAGGCGCGGAATTCGGAGCCCAGCCGCATCGGCACCGCATCCATCAATTGCGTGCGCCCAACCTTGATGATGTGATCAAATTCAAGAGCCTTCTGAAGAAACGCCGCCTTCAGCGCAATCTGGCTGTCGAGCAACGACGGGCAATCCCGCAGAATGGTGAGGCGCACCGCCGTGGGATAAACGTCATTGGTGGATTGCGAGAGATTGACGTGGTCATTGGGGTTGATGCTGGCATAGTCGCCGCGCGGCTTTGCCGATGTGGCGCAGCGCCATGTTGGCGATGACTTCATTGGCGTTCATGTTGGTGGAGGTGCCCGCACCCCCTTGCAGCATGTCGACCACGAAGAACTCATGGCCTTCGCCCGCAATGATTTGGTCGCAAGCCGCCATGATGGCGTCGGCAATTTTGGGGCTGAGCGCCCCAAGCTCGAGATTGGCAAGGGCCCCTGCCTTCTTCACCATGGCGAGCGATTGCACCAGTTCCGGATAGTGATTGAGCAAAATCCCGGTGATCGGAAAATTCTCGACGGCCCGTGCCGTATGGATGCCATAATCGGCCGTATCAGGTATTTTCATTTCACCGAGAGAATCTTTTTCGATGCGGAAGGAGGCCATGATTTGAAACTTTCTGGTTTGAAGGGCCTATCCATAGGCCTTGCAAAAAAATTAAGCAAAGTTGATAATTCGCCCGGTTTGAAAGGCTTTTTGTGTGACAATTGAACTGAGGCCCGATGGCCGCCAATCGGAAACGGCCCTTGCCGTGCAGCGCGGCGTCGGCCGCCTGATGCGCAGCCTTGGCTTTGCAATTCTCAACGAATTCACCCTCGCCACCGGACGCCGCGCCGATGTGATTGCCTTGGGCGACAGCGGCGCCATCTGGATTATTGAAATCAAATCGTCGCTCATGGATTTCAAGGTTGACCAGAAATGGCCGGAGTACCGCGACTTCTGCGACCGGTTTTTCTTCGCCATCCCGCAAACCCTTGATCCCGAGATCATGCCCTATGAGGCGGGCCTGATCGTGGCGGACAATTGGGGCGCGGAAATTCTGCGCCAGTCCGGCGAAACCACGCTGCACGCCTCACGGCGCAAGGCCGTGACCCTGGCCTTCGCCCGCGTCTCCAGCCAGCGCCTGCACAGCCTTTACGATCCGTGATTATTTAGGCGCGCGTTTTGCCAGGATGCGCTGCAGGGTGCGGCGGTGCATGTTGAGGCGGCGCGCCGTTTCCGAAACATTGCGGCTGCACAGTTCATAGACGCGCTGGATATGCTCCCAGCGCACCCGGTCGGCCGACATGGGATTTTCCGGCAGCGCCGAGCGGCTGTCCTTGTCGGAGATGAGCGCGCCATAAACCGCATCGGCATCGGCGGGCTTGGCCAGATAGTCGATCGCCCCAAGCTTCACCGCCGTCACCGCCGTGGCGATATTGCCGTAGCCCGTGAGCACCACGACCCGGGCGTCCGGCCTGCTGGCATGCAGGGCTTCGATCACGTCAAGCCCGTTGCCGTCGCTCAGGCGCAAATCGACAACCGCATAGCCCGGGCGCTGCTTTCTTCACCTGCTGAATGCCCTCGGCCACGGATTCGGCCATCCGCACCTCAAAGCCGCGCGTTTCCATGGCCCGCGCCAGCCGGGTCAAAAAGGGTTTGTCGTCATCAACAAGCAAGAGCGTCTTGTCGGCGGGGAGATTGATGTCAGTCATGACGGTCCTCTTATTGACACTCTTATACGAGTCAAGGCCCCCCTTGGACACCTCCTTATGGAGGGCCCAAATCCACCATGCTGCGGGGCCAGCTCAACTGGATAACCGCGCCATGTTCGGGAAGGGGGCGGTTGGCCAGCGAAACCGTGGCGCCTGAGCGTTCCAGCAGGGTCTTGGCGATAAAAAAGCCCAATCCCATGCCCTCGTGGCGGCCCTTTTCACTCTCCTGGTCGACGCCATAACCGGGCCGCGTGGTCACAAAGGGATCACCCAGAAGGTCAAAAATCGCCTGGTCAAACCCCGGCCCGTCATCTGAAATGAGCAGCGATACTTTCGCCGATGGACCATTGGGCAACAATGCTGACCTTGGTTTGGGCAAAATCCACGGCATTCTCCAGAAGATTCCCCAGGCCATAGGCAATGGCCGGATTCCGCCGGAATACGGGTTCGGGCGTTTGCGCCGCCGTCCCATCGCCGGCAACCGTGATATCGATGGTAACATCCGGCCCGCGGATGGGCGCCACCAGATCCTCGATCATGACCGAAAGCTTGACCCGCGCATACATGTCGTCGGCCTGCGTATCCCGGTTGGCAAGCCGTGAGAGGATTTCCCGGCATCGCCCGGTCTGGCTGATCAGCAGGTCGATATCCTCCGTATGCGGACCTTCTTCCGGCAGTTCCCGTTTCAGCTCCTTGGCCACAAGCGGCGATGGTGGCCAGCGGCGTGCCCAGTTCATGGGCCGCCGCGGCGGCCAGCCCGTCAAGCGCCGAAAGCCGCTGCTCGCGCGCCAGCACCATTTCGGCGGCGGTGAGCGCCGATGACATCTGCCGGGCTTCTTCGGCAATGCGCCGCGCGTAAATCGATGAAAACACCACGCCGCACATGATGGCCGCCCACATGCCGCCGATATAGGCCTTGGGCAGAACCAGCGCCGCCGCAGTGTTCCACGGCAGCGGCAGGTGAAAAATCGCCAGGAAGCTGGCGCACAGGAAAGCAATCGTGCTGAGCCACAGTGTCCATTTCAACGGCAGCGACGTGGCCGATACGGTGACCGGAACAAGAAACAGGAAGGCAAAAGGATTTTCCAATCCGCCCGTGAGGTAGAGCAGCAGCGCCAGTTGAATGACGTCATAGCCGAGAAGCAGGCCGGCTTGGGTTGGCGCAAGCCTCAAACTGGAACGCCAGCGCAGGGTGAGAAAAATATTGAGCCAGGCGCTGAGTGCAATGACGCCAAGGCAGGCACCCAAGGGCAGCGGAAAATCCAGAATGAAATGAACACCCAAAACGGCCAGTGATTGGCCGAAAACCGCAAGCCAGCGCAGGCGCACCAAGGTCCGCAGCCGGAGAAGCCCCGCCGTCGAGTTGAAGGTTTCCGGTGCCTCCGGGGAGGCCGCGAAAAGTGACATTTAGCCCTTGCCTTATGATTTACTCTGGCCGGACATTAGGATAAAGCCTCGCAAATGCCAAAACCGCATTATGCGCCTTCGCGCTTTCAACTGATCTTCGCAACCCTCGCCCTGCTTGCCGCACTCGTTGTTGGAGTCACTGCCTATTATTTTTCGGGTCAAATTCAAACGGCGACAGGCACCGGCACGGCCCTCGTTGGCGGCCCCTTCACGCTGACCGATCAAGATGGGCGCAAGGTCACCGACAAGGATTTTCTGGGAAAATACATGCTGGTGTTTTTCGGCTACACCTATTGCCCAGATCTTTGCCCCACCGAATTGCAGGTGATGTCCGTGGCGCTCGACAGTATGGGCGCAAAGGCCGATGCGATACAGCCGGTCTTCATCAGTTTCGATCCGGAGCGCGACACGCCGGAAGTATTGAAGCAGTATGTGTCAAACTTCCATCCCCGCCTCGTGGGCCTGACCGGCACGCCGGAGGAAATTGCCGCCGCCGCCAAGGCCTACCGGGTCTATTACAGCAAGGTTCCTAACAGTTCCGCGCCTGATACCTATCTCATGGACCATTCCACCATCACCTACCTGATGGATCCCCAAGGCAAGTTCCTGAAGCATTTCAGCTATTCCACCGATTCGGCCGCCCTGGCGAAGGCTCTTGAAGAGGCCCTGGCGCCTTAATTTACTGTAATACTAGCATAATGGACGGTTGCAGGAATCCTAAGGAGTTGTTAGGTTGCGTTGCAGCATGATGCGATCACGCGCTCCTGAAGGGACATTTTCCGAATGCTCTATAATCTCTACGAGATGAACCACGCTGCCCTCGTGCCGTGGCGTGCGGCGGCGGATTTGGGTTTGAATTTTTGGCAGAATCCGATCCACCCGTGGAGTTCTTCCAGCACGGCCCGCGCCGTAAGCGCCTCGCTCGAACTCTTTGAGCGCGCCACCCGCCGGTTTGCGAAACCATCTTTTGAACTGAAGGAAACAACGGTAGGCGGCGTCACCGTCAGCGTCAGCGAGCTAATTCTTCTGCATAAGCCCTTCGTATCGCTGCTGCATTTCAGCAAGGTCTGGCCGGAAAAGATCAAGGTGAAATCCCAGCCGAAGCTGCTCGTCGTAGCCCCCATGTCCGGTCACTATGCCACCCTGCTGCGCGGCACCGTCGAAGCCCTGCTGCCCCACTTCGATGTTTATATTACCGACTGGGCCGATGCCCGCACCGTTCCCGTGTCCATGGGAAAATTCGATCTCGAGGATTATGTCGATCACGTCATCGAAATGCTCCAGGTCCTGGGCGGCAACGTCAATGTCATGGCGGTGTGCCAGCCCTCGGTTCCGGTCATGGCCGCTGTAGCTCTGATGAATGCCAGCGGTGACAAGAACACGCCAAAGAGCATGATCCTCACGGGCGGCCCCATTGATACGCGCCGCAACCCAACTGCCGTCAACAAATTGGCGCAGGAAAAGGGTTCTGACTGGTTCCGCAAGAATGTGATCATGAAGGTGCCGTTCCCCCATGCGGGCTTCATGCGTGACGTTTATCCCGGCTTCCTGCAACTCACCGGTTTCATGACGATGAATCTTGACCGCCACATGGATGCCCACCGCCAGCTCTTCTGGCACCTCGTCGAGGGCGATGAGGAGAGCGCCGAAAAGCATGAAGATTTCTACGATGAATACATGTCGGTCATGGACTTGACGGCAGAATTCTATTTGCAAACCGTGGACCGCGTCTTCGTCAATCACGATCTCCCGAACGGCTCCTACATGCATCGCGGAACCCTGGTTGATCCATCGAAGATCACCAAAACTGCCCTTCTCACGGTGGAAGGCGAGCGCGACGACATTTCCGGCGTCGGGCAAACCGAGGCCGCCCATGACTTGTGTTCCAACCTGCCGCAGGAAAAGAAACGCCATCACCTGCAGCTTGGCGTCGGCCACTACGGCGTGTTCAGCGGCTCGCGCTTCCGCAAGGATGTTGTGCCAATGATCGTGGATTTTGTGAACGCCAGCGCCTGATGGCCGGCCTGCTTCGCAAATTTGTGAAAGCATGGTCAGAAACTCCGGTCGAACCCTATTCCATTGTTATCGATGACCAGCCCGTCATCGTGAATTTCCGCCGCAACAGTCGGGCCAAGCGCATCATTCTCCGCCTCACGCGCGACGCCACCGGTGTCGCCGTGACAATTCCGAAAAACATGAATGCGGCCCGGGCCCAGGCCTTTGTGGAGAAATCGGTTCCGTGGATTTCAAAACATCTCAAACAGCGCGCCCCGAAAACAGTTCTGGGACACGGCTCCGTCATTCCGCTGCGCGGCATTCCCCATGAGGTCCACGCCACCACGGCGCGCCGCGGCCTCATCACCCTTGATCCCGAAGCCCGCCGCATTCTTGTGCCCGGCGATCCCCGCCATTTGAGCCGCCGCCTGCAGGATTGGCTGAAAGCGGAGGCCAAGGCCGACCTCACCGAAGCTTCAGCCCGCTATGCAAAATCCATGGCCGTCGATTTCAAGCGGATTTCAGTCCGCGACCAGAAAAGCCGCTGGGGTTCATGCTCTGCCTCGGGCGATCTTTCCTACAACTGGCGCCTGATCCTGGCTCCCAGCCACATCCTGGATTATGTTGCCGCCCATGAAGTGGCCCACCGCCAGCACATGAATCACGGGCCACGATTCTGGCGTCTGGTGCTGACCCATTGCCCGCACGCCTCAACGCGCCAAGCATTGGTTCAAATCCAACGGCGCGGAATTGCACCGTTTCACGGCGCATCAGTAGATCGAATTATTATCATTCTTGGACTGGCGCTTTCTCCGTTTCTCCGCCCGCGATTCATCGCTGCTGCCGAAGATGCGCTCAAAAAATCCCTTCTTGCGCGTGGGAGTCTCAAACTCTTCCTCGCTTGCATAGTCCATGTTTTCGTCTTGGGACACCAGATAGGGGTCCGTGGCTTCCGGCTGTTCTCCAATATAGCCGGGCAGTGGAGCGGGCGACAGGTTGGCATGCGCCACTTCCATTACATCTTTCCAGATGGCAGCAGGAATGGAACCGCCGGTCACCGTTTTGGTGGGCGAATTATCGTCATTACCCAGCCAGACGCCGGCCACAAGATAGCTGGAATAGCCGATAAACCACGCATCCCGGTAATCCTGGCTGGTGCCGGTTTTGCCGGCGATGTCGAAGTCGGGAATTTGCGCCTTCTTGGCCGTGCCCTGCGTGACCACGGCGCGCATCATGGAATTCATCGAGCCCAGGTCGCGGTTTGACATGGCCTGTCCGAGGCCGTCACCGCTGCGTTCATAAATCACCTGGCCATCGCGCGTCACGATGCGGCGCACCGAAAATGGCACAATGCTGTAGCCGCCATTGGCAAAGGGCGTGAAGGCCGAGGTGAGTTCCAGAAGTGTCACTTCCGAGGTTCCCAGTGCAATCGAAGCGTCTTTGCCGAGATGCGAGGTAATGCCAAGGCGGTGCGCCACGGCCACGACATTTTCGGGCCCCACGCTCGCTGCCAGTTGCGCCGCAACACTGTTGAGCGAAAGCGCCAGGGCCGTCCGCAGCGTGACTTCACCCATGTATTTGTTGTTGTAGTTTTCTGGCTGCCAGTTGCCGATGCGAATGGGCTGGTCATTGACTACGGACTCCGGCGTATAGCCCTGTTCCATCGCCGCCAGGTAAACGAAGGGCTTGAAGGTTGAGCCGGGCTGCCGCATGGCCTTGGTGGCGCGGTTGTACTGGCTGCGCTGGTAGGATCTGCCGCCGACCATGGCCTTGACCGCCCCGAAGGTGTCCATGACCACCATGGCCCCCTGCGAAACCTTGAGCTTCTTGCCATCTTCGTTCAAATGCTTGCGCAGCGACCTTTCGGCGAGGAATTGAAGCTGTGGATTGATGGTGGTTTCAACGATGATGGACTGGCCATAATTTTTGACCAGCAGGGGCAGCTGTTCGTTGACCCAGTCCACCACATACTGGGTCGCCGGAACATAATCCGATGCCACGACGGTTGCCGGCGCATTGACGGCCTGGTCCGCTTCGCCCTGGCTGATGAAGTCTGCATCGACCATGGCATTGAGCACCAGGTTGGTGCGGGCCGCTGCCGCATCGGGATGCGCGATCGGATTGTAGTTTGATGGCGCCTTGAGCACGCCGGCCAGTGTTGCCGCCTCGGTGAGGTTAAGGTCAGTGGCGGACTTGTGATAAAAAACCTGTGCCGCCTTTTCAATGCCCGTGGCACCCGAGCCATAATAGACGCGGTTGAGATAAAGCTGGAGAATATCATCCTTGGAAAATTTTGTTTCGAGCCAGAGCGCCAGCACCAGTTCCTGCGCCTTGCGGCTGTAGGTGCGCTCGGGTTTCAGAAAAAGATTCTTGGCAAGCTGCTGCGTGATGGTGGAGCCGCCTTGCACCACGCGGCCCGCGGTGAAGTTCTGGTAGGCCGCCCGCATGAGGCTCAACGGATCAACCCCGAAGTGCGAGCGGAAGCGGTGGTCTTCGATGGCGATCAGTGCATTGGGCACATAGTCCGGAAGTTCCGATACGCGCACCTGGTCGCCGAAGAACGCCCCCTGTTCCGAAAGCACCGTGCCGTCTTCCGCCAGCAGCATGATGCCGGGCTGCAACTCGGGGATTTGCAGCAGCCCCTTCTGGCTCAGCGAGAACCAGACATAGCCAAACATCGCCGCAAGGGCGATCGAGCCGAGAACCGCGGACTTGAAGGCGAAGGAAAAGAGCCAGCGGAGGAAAGAGCGCCGCCGTCTTGGCTGCGGCTCTGAATCCTTTGCGCCCCGGCGTTTCTTGCGGTCAAAAAGCTGGGGCTCCCGCCGTTCACTGGGGGAGTGCCTTTTCCTGCCACCGAATAGTCCCATCGTCGTCCCTTGGCCCAAGAGGCTCTATGCCTTTGATGGGGCTTATCATTTAACCCTTGGTTAAGGCCAAACTCGGCGTAAAAGATGGTCCAATAATGACGGCGGCGGGATTACATAACCGCGCCCACCTGCCAGGGCACATACTCATTGTCGCCGTAGCCCAGCTCTTCGGATTTGGTCTTTTCGCCGGAGGCGACTTTCAGGACCTTGTTGAAGATTTCCTGGCCCTTGTCGGCAATCGAAACCCCTTCAACGACGTCGCCGCAATTGATGTCCATGTCCTCGATCATGCGGTTGTAAACATCGGTATTTGTTGCGAGTTTTATCGATGGAACCGGCTTGCAGCCATAGGCCGAACCGCGCCCCGTGGTAAAGCACAGCATATTGGCCCCGCCCGCCACCTGACCCGTGGCGGAAACGGGGTCGTAGCCCGGCGTATCCATGAACACGAAGCCCTTGGCGGTCACCTGTTCCGCATAGCGGTAAACTGCTTCCAGCGTCGTGGTGCCACCCTTGGCGGCCGCACCCAGGGACTTTTCCAGAATAGTAGAAAGCCCGCCCAGCTTGTTGCCGGGGGAGGGATTATTGTTCATTTCCATCAGGTTACGCTTGGTATAGTCCTCCCACCAGTGAATGATGTCGACCAGTTTTTCGCCGACTTCGCGCGACACGGCGCGGCGTGTGAGAAGATGTTCGGCCCCATAGATTTCTGGGGTTTCGGAGAGAATGGCCGTGCCGCCCTGGCGGACCAACAGGTCAACCGCCGCACCCAGTGACGGATTGGCCGTAATCCCGGAATAGCCATCCGAACCACCGCATTGAAGGGCCAGGATGATTTCAGAGGCGTAGCATTTTTCCCGCTTCACATCGTTGACGTAGGGCAGCATGGCTCTGACCGCTTCGACCCCGGCGGCAACCGTCTTGCGGGTTCCACCCGTCTCCTGAATGGTCATCGTGCGGAAGGTGTTTCCCTCTTTGATTCCATAGGCTTCCTTGAAGCGGGGAATCTGGAATCCCTCGCAGCCCAAGCCCACCATCATGACGCCGCCCATGTTCGGATTGGTGGCATAGCCCCAGGAGGTGCGCTTCAATACGTCGAAGATGGCGCCCCTGAAATCAATGACGCAGCCATTGTCCATCTTGAGGGCGACAACGCCGTCGATGTTTTTGTAATCCTTGAGGATTCCGGAACGGTTGATCTCTTCGGCAATGAATTTTGCCACCGTGGCCGAGCAGTTCACGCTCGTCATGATGCCGATGTAATTGCGCGTCCCCACCTTGCCGTTGGCGCGTCTATAACCTTGAAATGTTTCCTGTTTCTCGAGCGGCAGGATATCGGTGTGGATGGCTCCCTGGGCAAAGGCATAGTCATGCGAAAGCTCGCCCATGCCGATATTGTGTTCATGGATCCATGCGCCCGCCGGAATATCAACCTTGGCGAAGCCGATGATTTGCCCGAATTTTTTGACCGGAGCGCCAGACTTAATGTTGGCCGCCGCCATCTTGTGGCCTTTGCCGATGCGCTCGGAAGCAACAATATCCTCGGACGTCAGCGCTCCTTTTTCCACCGTGGTGATTGCCACAACGACGTTATCAACAGCATTGAGACGCAACATGTGCTGCTTTTGCGATGGTTTATCGAGCATTTGACGACCTCTGGGATGCAATTTCACATAGAACTTGCGTTGCCTATTATTCATACTAACATGTTAGTATGAATAATACAGCGGTGAGTTTCGACATACCTACCCCGCCCCGGAAGGGTACCCGCGGCGGTGCCGGCGACCATGTGTATCTGGTTTTGCGCGAAGCCATCGTATCTTTGGAGCTCAAGCCTGGCCAGATCCTGGACAAGCAGGTCTTCGTCGAGCGCTTCGGCGTCTCCCGCGCCCCAATCTATGATGCCTTCACCAGGCTTCAGGCCGAAGCCCTGGTCGACGTGGTCCCCCAGCGCGGAACAACGGTCAGCCTGATCAAGATTTCCGATGCCCGGGAAAACATGTTCCTGCGCCGGGCCTTGGAGGTGGAGGCGGTGCGGGCGGTGACCCGTAACTTCTCCGGCGACCATCTCGAGGCCCTGAAACAAAACCTGCGCTATCAGTCGGCCGCCGTTGCATCCGGTGACAAGATCGGCTTCCACCGCTTTGACCTGGAATTTCATGCGGTGCTGTTTGAGGCGCTGGGTTTTGAACGGGTGAAGGCTTTTGCCGAAACGGCGAGGCTTGGCCTCGACCGGGTGCGCCGCCTGCTCAACTCGAGGCGCCGGCAGGAATTCACCTTGCAGGAGCATCAGGCCATCCTTGAGGAAATTCAGCAGCGCAACGCCAACGCCGCCGCCAATGCCATGGGCGCCCACCTTGATGCCGTGATGAAGGAACTCGAAACTTTTGCCGCGGCAAATCCTGAACTCTTTGCCGATCTCCAAGCCAAACATGACGGACAATTATGAAGAAGAATTTATTCAAGGCGCCTTCCGGCGCTTCCATACCTCTCACCGAAATGGGCATGGGCACCGCCCCCCTGGGCAATCTCTATCGCGCCATTTCCGAAAAAGATGCGCAGGATACACTTGCAGCCGCCTGGAAAGCCGGCATCCGCTATTTTGATACGGCCCCGTTTTATGGTTTGGGCATTGCGGAAAACCGCCTCAATCCGTTTTTCCGCGCCCACAAGCGCAGCGATTATGTGGTTTCAACCAAGGTCGGGCGCCTGCTCGAAGTGTGCAAGCCCAGCGAGCGCGCCGGCATCGGAAAATTTTTCGACACGCCGTCGCGCAAGGAAGTATTCGACTACACCTATGACGGGATCATGCGCTCGCTCGACTCGTCGCTGGAGCGTCTTGGCCTTGACCAGGTGGATATTCTGTATGTCCATGATGTGGATGTTTTTACCCATGGCTCTGAAGCTGTCCGCGATGCCCATGTGAAAACCCTGATGGGCAGTGGCTACAAGGCGCTGCAAAAATTGCGCGACGAGAAAGTCATCAAGGCTTTTGGCGCCGGCATCAATGAGTGGCAGGTCTGTGAGATCCTCTTGGCGCAGGGCGACTTCGATATTTTTCTTCTTGCCGGCCGCTACACCCTGCTGGAGCAGGAGGCCTTGAATTCATTTCTGCCGCTCTGTGAAAAACGCGGCATCGGCATTGTTCTTGGCGGGCCCTACAACTCCGGCATTCTTGCCACTGGCGCGAAGCCCGGGGCCTTGTATAATTACGATCCTGCGCCAAAGAATATTCTGGATCGGGTGAGAAAGATCGAAGCCGTGTGCAAGGCCCATAAGGTAAAACTGCCTGAAGCGGCGCTGCGCTTTCCGGTAAAGCATCCTTCCGTCGTGTCGGTCATTCCCGGTATGGTGAACCCGAAACAGGTGGCCCTGAATGTTAAAACCCTTGGGGCAAAGATTCCAAAGGCATTCTGGAAAGACTTGAAAACGCAGGGCCTTTTGCATGCGGGAGCGCCCGTGTGATGAACTGTTTCAACCAACGCAAGTGAAAGAAGGAGGTATCCAGCGGCAAGACAAGTCCGCTTCTGAAAAATCGCCTGACATAAAATATCAATCTGTACGCTTTGAGGTCAGGCTTTTGACGTGAGGCATGAACAAATTGAAACGAGCCCAAAATGGGTCGTAAAAATGGGAGAGAACACAATGTCTTTTAGAAAAATGATGACGTGCATGCTGTCGGCAGGCGTGGCTGTCTGCGGACTCAACGCTGTTGCATCTGCCGGCGAATTCGACGGTGTGACCGTGAATATCCTGACGCGCCCGGGCTATGTGATTGCGGGCCGCCTTGCCGAGCGCGGCAAGGAGTTTGAAGCAGCGACCGGCGGCAAGATCGTCGTGACCGAAGTTCCCTTCGCGGAAATCTTCCCGAAAATCCAGGCCGACTGGTCAACCGGCACCAACTCCATCGACGTGGGCGTCTTTGCCGCGGGCTGGGGCGTGGAACTTGACGCAGCCGGACTCCTGGAGGACATGGACCCCTACATCGCCAAGGATACGAAGCTCGATCTTGCCGACGTGGCGCCTTACTTCCGCGAATTCGGCCAGAAAGTTGGCGGCAAGACCAAGCTCCTGATGGTCGATGGCGATTTCCAGATGGTCTATTACCGCAAGGACGTATTGGAAAAAGCCGGCCTGCAGCCGCCCAAGACGTGGCAAGACTATCTTGACGTGGCATCAAAGATCCACGGCCAGGACATGAATGGCGACGGCCAGGCTGACTACGGCTCCTGCATCTTCAAGAAGCGCAATGCCCAGTCCTACATGGCGATCCAGACGGTTGCTGCCTCTTTCGTGCAGACCCAGGGCACAGCCCAGGGCTTCTACTTCGACAACGCCACGATGAAGCCTGTGGTCAACAACGATGCCTGGAAAAAGGCCTTCGAACTCTACAAGGAAACCGGCAAGTATGGTCCGCCGGAAGAGTTGAACATGGACATCGGCGACACCCGCGCCATTTTCAAGGCTGGCCGTTGCGGCCTGCTCATTGAGTGGGGCGATCCGGGCACGCTGCAGCTTGATCCTGATGCCGCCGCCGTGAAGGGCTTGATCTTCGCCGTGGGGGCTGTCGGGACCAAGGAAGTGTTGGACCGCGCCACCGGCAAGCTCGTGCCCGTGACGAAGGAAAACGCGCCTTACTCGGTTGACGGCATCAATTATGCCCCGTTTGCCGCTTTCGGCGGCTGGGCTGGCGCCATCAACTCCAAGATCGACCAGAAGAAGAAGGATGCGGCCTATGCGTTCCTCTCCTACATGAACCAGGCAGCGCAATCGAACGTCGATGTGACGATCGGCGCGACGGGCTACAACCCGTACCGCAACTCGCAGCTTGCCAGTACTGACCTGTGGGTGAAGGCCGGCATGCCGGCGGATCTCGCCGAGAACTACCTGGGCGCCATTAACGGCGCTCTGAACAACCTCAACATGGCTTCCGACATGAAAATCCCGGGTGCGCAGAAGTACACCGGCGTTGTTCTTGACACCGAGCTTGCCCGCTATCTTGCCGGCGAAATCACGGTGGACGAAGCCCTGAAGAACATCGAAGCGGGCTGGGAAGAAGTGACCGAAGATTTCGGCCGCGACGAACAGATCAAGGCTCAGGCCTTGGCCATGGGCACTGGTAACTAACGCCACCGATGTCGCATACCGACGCAATTGGCCAGCCGGGGAATTCTCCGGCTGGCAACTCTCCTGGGGAGAGCTGGGGTGAATGGTCTGATCGCCATTCCAGAACGTTTTTCATTACGCCTGCCGTAACCCTGATTCTGATCTTCGCGATCTTCCCGACCTTCTATTCAATTGTTTTTGCCTTGAGCCGCGTGCGGTTCACCGCCGATGGGCTGCAGTTCCGCTTCGTCGGACTCCAGAATTTCTCCAAGCAGTTCTTCGGCAATGATCAAGTTCACTTCCTTGGCAAGACCGAGAACATGGGTGTTATCGGTACGGTATTCTTTGTTGCCATTGCTGCCGCCGTTCTCTGGTGGCTCTACCGCTCCCTGAAGATTTCAAGTTCGGTGGGCATGCTTGGCCGCATCATCTCGGCTGCCATGGCGATTTTCATTGCGTGGATCATCGGCGCCTCGCTGCTTTCCGGCAGCACCATCGGCACGCTTCTCACCACTCTCTTTTATGTTTTCGTGGGTTGCGCGCTGCAATTCGCGATCGGAACCGGCCTTGCGTTTCTCTGCTCGCAGCCGATCCTGGGAAAGAATTTCTTCCGCGTGATCTTCTTCATTCCGCTGATGGTGACGCCGCTTGGCGTTGGTTACGCGATGAAGATGGTTGCCGACATCACGAAAGGGCCCTTTGAGCCGCTGCTCAGGGGATTTGGCATCGAGGACTGGGTATGGTCGGCCAGCCCATGGGGCGCGCGCTTCGTCATGATGATCTGCGATTCCTGGCAATGGATTCCCTTCATCTTCATCTGCATGCTGGCAGCCCTTGAAAACGTGCCGCGTGACCACGTGGAGGCAGCCCAGGTGGACGGCGCTTCAAGCGTCCAGATTTTCCGCGAGATCACCTGGCCGCAGATCGTGCCGGTTGCCGTGACCGTGCTCCTGATCCGCACCATCGAGGCTTTCAAGATCGTGGACCTGCCAAACATCATGACGGGAGGCGGGCCTGGTTCCTCCACCGAATCCATGACGCTGCATTCTCTCTACATCTGGCGCTCCAATGACATCGGCACTTCCGCGGCGGTCGCCTATCTTCTGCTCATTCTCACGGTAGTCGTGTGTGCCTCCTTCTTCAATTATGTGGTGCTCGGGCAATTGCGGAAGGCGCGCGCATGAGCGAGGCATCATTCAAGCTGGAAAAGGTCAATCGCAGCCTCATGGAACGGCTGTTCGAGCCGCCTGCTGTCGGCAGGATGTCGCCGGTTGCGAATGTGGTGGCGTATTTTCTTCTCGCCGTCTGGTCGATCTTCGTGCTTTTTCCCCTGTATTGGGTGGTCATCACGTCATTCAAGGACGCGGCTGCGGTAAACCAGGGACCATTTTACATCCCGTTTGTGGATTTTGCTCCGAATCTTGATGCCTGGCGGGCGCAGTTCACGGAAGATGCGAACTGCAATTTGCCGTCCATTGGAAGGCAATTTGGCTTGCTCATCTACAATGCCTTTGCCTTCATTGTCTCGCCCGTGGTGACACTCCAGCCAATGGAGCCGCAGATCTGCAAGATATTCCTGGCCTTCACCAATTCCATCGTCGTCAGCGCGGCATCAACCGTTCTCTGCGTCACCATCGGTTCCATGGCGGCCTATGCGCTGGTCCGCGTGCAATACAAGCCCAAGTTCGGCAATATCATGATGTTCGTGGCGCTGACCGTGCTGGTCATTGCCGCAACCACTTATACCCGCGCTCCCTGGTGGGCTTCCAGCGCTGTGGCCCTTGCCCTGTTCTTCTTTCTCGCGCGCGCCCTCGGCAAGCATTTCACCCGCACCCTGGGCAACGGCGACATCCTGTTCTGGATCATCTCGCAGCGAATCCTGCCGCCCATCGTGGTGGTAATTCCGATTTATGTGATGTTCCAGGCGGTGGGTCTGCTTGACACCCACCTGGCGCTCATAACGGTTTATGCGGTGGCCAACTTGCCCATCGTCGTCTGGCTCATGTATGATTTTTTCTCCAGCCTCCCCATCGAACTCGAGGAGTCGGCCCAGCTCGACGGGGCCACGCGGTTTGGCATCTTCTGGGATATCGTGTTGCCGCTAACCCGCCCGGGCCTCGCGGCCACGACGCTTCTCGCGCTCATCCTGAGCTGGAACGAATACCTGTTCGCGGTTTTCCTCGCCACCGCCAAGGTGCAGACAATGCCCATCATGGTGGCGGCCAAGAACGCCGGTGAAAAGGGCGTCTTCTGGTGGGAAATGTGCGCCATCATCGTGGTGATGATCATCCCGGTCATCATCATGGCCATTTTTCTGCAACGCTTCATTGCCAAGGGCGTGCTCCTTGGCGCAGTCAAGGGTTAGAAGGTAACAGAGATGGCAAGCGGCAAGGCCGGGGTTCCGGTTTCCTTCGACAAGATACAGAAATCCTTTGGCCCCGTGCGCGTGCTGGAGGAACTGAACCTGCAGGTCGAGCCGGGGGAATTCCTGGTGCTGCTCGGCGCTTCGGGTTCCGGCAAAACCACGGCGCTGCGCATCCTCTGCGGGCTTGAGACCGCAACCGCAGGCCGGGTCCTGATCGGCAACCGGGACGTGACCGATATCCTGCCCAAATACCGCGATATCTCCATGGTGTTCCAGTCCTATGCGCTCTATCCGCACAAGACCGTGGCCGAGAACATCGGCTTCCCCTTGAAGGTGCGCAAAGTTCCGCAGGCCGAGCAGGAGGTGCAGATCCGCGATGCCGCCGCCCAGGTGCAACTCGGCGATTTGTTGCACCGCTACCCCCGCGAACTCTCGGGCGGCCAGAAGCAGCGCGTGGCGCTGGCCCGCGCCATCATCCGCAGGCCCTCGGTCTTTCTGATGGACGAGCCGCTGTCGAACCTCGATGCCAAGCTCCGCGGCCACATGCGCGCCGAGCTGAAGCACATGCAGGAAAAATTCGGCATCACCACGATCTACGTGACCCATGACCAGATCGAGGCCATGACGCTGGCCCGCCGCGTCGCCATTCTTGAGCGCGGCGTGCTGCAGCAACTCGCAACGCCTGCCGAGATCTACAACAATCCGGCCAATCTCTTCGTGGCACAGTTCATCGGCTCGCCGCCCATGAACGTGGTGCAGGGAGCACTGGAGGGAAAAAATTTCGTGAGCAATGGCGCCAAGGTCGCAACTCCCGTGAGCGGCCGGATTGCCAAGGCCGTGTTGGGCGTGCGGCCCGAGGATTGCAGCGTGGTGGCCCCGGAGAAGGGCGCCATTAAGGGCGAAATTTACGCCACCGAACTGATTGGCGACCACACGCTGGTGACCTTGAAGGCAGGAAGCGACATGCTCACCGTCAAGGCGGCCAAGGATTTCACCGCCAAACTCGGTCAAAAGGCAGGCGTGGCGTTCAGTGCCGACCGCCTGTTTGTGTTCGATGAAAGCAATGGCCTGCGGGTCCGCTGAAGCGCCACCTCAACAATAATAACGCAATTTTTCAAAAGCTTGATACCAGGCATGGAAGGAGGGAACACTCAGGTTTTGTTAACAAATGATGTAAATACATCAAAAATAGACTTTCGATACCGCAAATAAATGACTATAAAACATCATTTTTCTTGATCAGGCCCCGGCTTTTTGTTAGCGATGAGTCATCCACTTCAGGGGAATGACCATGCAGATAGACAGCACCACGCGCTCCCAGCTCTTGAGCCTCGGCCTCGGCTCGTCCGATGGCATGTCCTGGAATGCCAGCACCTCTGAACTCTACGAACTCGCCCTCATGCGCGGCGAAGCCCAGGTGGCCGAAGGCGGCAGCCTCGTGGTCACCACCGGCAGCCACACGGGCCGCAGCCCGCAGGACAAATTCATCGTCCGCGATGGCGCCACCGAAAACACCATCTGGTGGGACAATAACCGCGCCATGACGCGGGCACACTTTCAGGCCCTGAAGCAGGATTTCCTGGTGCATGCCAGAAACAGCAACCTGTTCATCCAGGATTTGATCGCCGGTGCTGATCCGCTCCATGAATTGCCAACCCGCGTCATCTGCGAAAATGCCTGGCATGCCCTGTTCATCCAGCATCTGCTGATCGTTCCGGAGAGCAGCAAGAATTTCACCCCCGGCCTCACCATCATCGACCTGCCGTCCTTCAAGGCTGACCCGCAGCGCCACGGCACCCGTGGGCAAACGGTGATTGCCTTCGATCTCACCAACGGCCTCGTGCTCATCGGCGGCACGCAATATGCGGGCGAGATCAAGAAATCCGTCTTCACCGTTTTGAATTACCTGCTGCCCGAAAAGGGCGTGATGCCCATGCATTGCTCGGCCAACACAGGCCCGGCCAATGACACGACGATTTTCTTCGGCCTCTCCGGCACGGGCAAGACAACGCTTTCGGCTGATGCCACGCGCACCCTGATTGGCGATGACGAGCATGGCTGGTCGGAAACGGGCGTCTTCAATTTCGAAGGCGGCTGCTATGCCAAGGTGATCAATCTCTCCGCCGAAGCGGAGCCGGAAATTTTCGCGACTACGAAGCGCTGGGGCACCGTGCTTGAAAATGTCGTGATGGACCCGAAAACCCGCAAGCTCGATCTGGCCGATAATGCACTACACCGAAAACACCCGCGCCGCCTATCCGCTGGACTACATCCCCAATGCCAGCCCCTCGGGCCAGGCCAGCGTGCCGAAGAACATTGTGATGCTCACGGCCGATGCCTTCGGCGTGCTGCCGCCCCTGGCAAAGCTCACGCCGCAACAGGCCATGTACCACTATCTCTCCGGCTACACCGCCAAGGTGGCGGGAACCGAGCAGGGCGTGGTGGAACCCGTTGCCACCTTCTCCACCTGCTTTGGCGCGCCCTTCATTCCGCGCCATCCCAGCCAGTATGGAAACCTGCTGCGCGATCTCATCGCCACGCATGACGTGACATGCTGGCTGGTGAACACCGGCTGGACCGGCGGGGCTTACGGTGAGGGCCAACGCATGCCGATCAAGGCAACCCGCGCCCTGCTTGCCGCCGCCATGAGCGGTGAACTTGACGATGCGGAGTTCCGCACCGATCCGCATTTCGGTTTTGCCGTTCCAACAGCCGTGGAAGGCGTGGACGCCGAAGATCCTAAATCCGCGCGACACCTGGGCCGACAAGAAGGCCTATGACGCCCAGGCACGGAAACTCGTCGCCATGTTCGTGAAAAACTTCGACACCTTCAAGGACCACGTCGGCGCCGACATCATGGACGCCAGCCCGCAAATGGCCCTGGCGGCGGAGTAGCGAGTTTTAAAACGCCATATTCTCAAAATTCTGTCACCCCGACGAAAGTCGGGGCCCAGACTTTGAGTTTCTCACATGTTGAAAGCCTGGGTCCCGGCGTTCGCCGGGATGACAAATCTTATATCTAACTGTGCGCAATGCAGATGAGCTGCACTTCCGCACCCGACAGGGCCACATCAAAATACATGCAGCTGTGCGGGCCGCCTATCATCGGCCTCGCGGCCCTTCTCGCGGAAATGGCGGCAGGTGGAGCAGGTGCCGAAGCTGCGGCTGCTCGCGCCGCTTCAGGTCTGTTTCAAGCAGGTCGGCCAAACCCTTCGCCAGCCGCCGCCGGGTTTTTCCGCTCAAGTCATCCAGCGATTTGGAAAATTCCGCCAGGGGATCATGTTTCAACGCCTCGCTGCCCTTGGGCGTCAGGCTGAGATTGATCGAGCGCCCTTCATTTTCGCGCGGGGCCTTGGCGATGATAGCCCTTGCGCTCCAGCGCCTTGATGGTTTGCGAAATCGTGCCCTTGGTGGAGCCGAGAAAGCGCGTGAGCGCTATGGGCGAATTGGAAAACCGGTTGGCCCGCGAGAGATAGCGCAGCGCCTCCCACTGCGCCGGATTCAAGCCGCCCTCATGCTCACCCGCCCGCATCAGACGCGTGAGCCGCTCAAGCGGCCAGGCAATGCTTGCGTTGTCGATCTTGTCCTTTGCCATCGCCCGCCTAATGCGCCTCATCCCAGTTCATCGCGGCCCGCGCATCGACCTGCAGCGGCACGGTGAGTTTCACCGCCGGCTCCGGCGCCTTTTCCATGACGTGCTTCACCACCTTCATCGTCGCCTCGATTTCCTCGTCGCGGGTTTCGAAAGATCAATTCGTCATGCACCTGCAGCAGCATCTTGGCCGAAAGCCTGGCCGCATCAAGGGCCTCCTGCATGCGGATCATGGCGCGGCGGATGATGTCGGCGGCCGCCCCCTGGATCGGCGCGTTGATGGCGGCCCGCTCCATGAAGGCGCGCTCCGAGGCATTGGGCGAATTGATCCGGGCGAAATGGCAGCGCCTGCCGAAGATGGTTTCCACATAGCCCTTGTCGCGGGCAAATTTCTTGGTTTCGTCCATATAGGTCTTGATGCCGGGGAAACGGTTGAAATAGGTCTTGATATAGTCGCCCGCTTCCTCGCGGCTGATCGACAAGCTGGTTGGCCAGGCCAAAGGCCGAGATGCCATAGATGATGCCGAAGTTGATGGCCTTGGCCCGCCGCCGCACCGCGCTGTCCATGCCCTTGATCGGCACGCCGAACATTTCGCTCGCCGTCATCGCATGAATATCAAGCCCATCGGCAAAGGCCTTCTTGAGCTGCGGAATATCGGCCACATGGGCCAGCACGCGAAGCTCGATCTGGCTGTAGTCGGCGCTGAGAAGCTTGGTGCCGGGCGGTGCGATGAAGGCGGTGCGGATGCGGCGGCCTTCCTCGGTGCGCACCGGAATGTTCTGCAAATTGGGATCGGACGATGACAGGCGGCCCGTGGAGGTGGCCGCCATGGCATAGCTCGTGTGCACCCGCCCCGTGGTGGGATTGATATAGTTGGGAAGCGCATCGGTGTAGGTCGAGCGCAGCTTGGCAAGCTGCCGCCAGTCCACCACGCGCCGCGCCAGCTCAATGCCCTGCGCCGCCAGATCTTCCAGCGCATCGGAATCCGTGCTCCACGCCCCCGTCGCCGTCTTGCGCCCGCCCGGCAGGCCCATCTTGCCAAACAGGATATCGCCCAACTGCTTGGGCGAGCCGATGTTGAAGCGTTCGCCGGCGAGCTCATGAATCTGCGCCTCGATCTTGCCCTGGCCATTGGCAAATTCGTTGGAGAGCTTGGCCAGCACCGCGCGGTCCACCAGAATGCCCTCATGCTCCATCGCTTCGAGAACCGGAATGAGCGGCCGCTCCAGCGTTTCATAAACCGTGACCTTGTGTTTCCTGAGCAGGCGCGGCTTCAGCAGCTTCCACAGGCGCAGCGTCACATCCGCATCTTCCGCCGCATAGGCCGTGGCCCGGTCAAGCGGCACCTGCGCAAACGAGATCGCCGATTTTCCGGAGCCTGCCACCTCCTTGAAGCTGATGGGCTTGTGGCCCAAATGCTTCAGCGACATTTCATCCATGCCATGGCCGTTCTCGCCGGACTCGATGGCGTAGGAAAGCAGCATGGTGTCATCGATGGGGCGGATATCCGTGCCGTAGCGCCGCAACACCTGCAGGTCATATTTCAGGTTCTGGCCGATTTTCAGAACACCCGGATTTTCGAGCAGCGGCTTGAGATGCGCGATGGCCTCTTCAAGCTTGATCTGGCCGGCGATTTTTTCCGAGCCAAACAGCCCGCCGCCTTCCGCCACATGGGCCAGCGGAATGTAGCAGGCCTTGCCCGGCGTCGTTGACAGCGAAACACCGACAAGCCCCGCCTGCATGGAATCAAGCGAATCCGTTTCCGTATCGACAGCCACGGCCCCAAGCTCCGTCGCCTCGGCAATCCAGCGGTCCAGGTCCTTCAGCGTACTGACGGTCTCGTAATTGGCATGGACAAAGGGAATGGCGAGAAGGGCTTTCTCAAAATCCTCGTCCGCTTCAACCACTCTTCTTCTCATCATGCCCGCGCTCGACGCGGGCATCTCCGTCTGGCACTTCGCTTGGAGAAGATGACCGGGTCGAAGCGTGGGTCTGTTGAGGAGTGGGGGCAGCCTCTGCGCCTTCCGGCGGCCAAAACTTGATCTCAATTACCGCTGGCTCAATGGCCGAACTGTCCGCTTCCAATTCACCGGCAATCTTCTTGGTGAAGCTCGTGAACTCCAGCGCCTTCAAAAACCCGATAAGATCAGAGGCCCGCGGCGTATCCACCGCAAAGGAACCCACATCATGCACAACCGGAACCTTGTCATCCAGCGTCACCAGCCGCTTTGACAGCCGCGCCTGTTCGGCAAATTCAATGAGGTTCTCGCGGCGCTTCTGCTGCTTGATTTCCGGGGCCCGCGCCAGCAGCGTTTCCAGATCGCCATATTCGGTGATGAGCTGGGCCCCCGTCTTGACGCCGATGCCGGGAACGCCCGGCACATTGTCAACACTGTCGCCGGCCAGCGCCTGCACATCCACAACCTTGTCGGGCTTCACCCCGAATTTCTCGAGAACCGCCTCTTCGCCAAGGTCACGGTCCTTCATCGTGTCAAACAGGGTGACGCCCTTGCGCACCAGCTGCATCAGGTCCTTGTCCGACGACACGATGCGGCAGGTGGCGCCCGCTTCAACCGCTTGCCGCGCATAGGTGGCGATGAGATCGTCGGCCTCGTAATTGGCCTGCTCGACACTGGCGACATTGAAGGCCTTCGTCGCCTGCCTGATGAGGCCGAATTGCGGGCGGAGGTCAGCAGGCGCTTCGGGCCGGTGCGCCTTGTATTCCGGGTAAATTTCATTGCGGAAGGTTTTCGAGGATTCGTCGAAGATCACCGCCAGATGCGTGGGCTTTTCGTTGGCCCGCGTTTCCTTGAGCAGCTTCCACAGCATGTTGCAGAAGCCCTGCACGGCGCCAACCGGCAGGCCGTCGCTCTTGCGCGTTAAGGGCGGAAGCGCGTGGTAGGCGCGGAAAATATAGCCGGAGCCATCAACGAGATAGAGATGGTCCCCGGGCTTCAGGCTGGTTGAATGTGACATG
>CAVWAY010000007.1:0-131146 GCA_963753025.1 uncultured Alphaproteobacteria bacterium
AAGAATCATGTTTGTCGGAGCGCCCGCCGCCCGCATCAAGGAAGATTACCTGCGCATCCTGCGCTTTTTCCGTTTTCTTGCGTCCTATGAAAAGATGTCGGCTGACCCGGCCAGCCTTGCGGCCTGCGTGCGTTTGAAAAAGGGCCTGCTGGGTCTTTCGGCCGAGCGCATTGCGCGGGAAATGTTCAAGCTGCTGGCGGGGCCGAAGGCGGTGCCGGTTCTCAAGCTGATGGCGAAACACAAGGTGTTGAAGAACATTCTGGCGCATTCCGATGAATTCCGGGTGATCCAGCGCCTGCCGCCTGACCCGTTGCTCCGGGCTTTCGTGCTGGCCAAAAAGCCGGAAGGTTTGCGCGAGGCGTGGCGGCTTTCGAACAATCAGGCCCGGCGCATTGAGGCGCTTTTGGAAGGCACGGTGCTTACGCCCAAGCTGCGGGAGAATGAGCAGCAGAAACTGCTCTATGCCATGGGGGCGGAGGCGTGGTGTGATAGCGTATATCTGTGCTGGGCAAAATCGCGGGCGCCGCTCACGGATCGGGCGTGGGAGCGCATGTTGAAATTGCCGGGGCGCTGGGTGGTGCCCAGCTTTCCAGTCACCGGGCGTGATTTGCTTGAACGTGGTTTTCCGTCGGGTCCGGACCTTGGCCGTGAACTCAAGCGGCTCGAGGATTACTGGATTGCCTCGGACTTCAAATCGACACGAGAAGAATTACTGGAAAGCATAAGGGGAAACTGAATGGCCGACATCATCGTCATGAAAACCAGCGGCAAGACAGCGCCGAAACTCGATCTCGGCGCGCCGGATCCGGCAAAGCTGATCAAGGGCAAATACAAGACCAAGACCTGGAACCATTTCACCGGCGAGAATGGCCGGCTGTTTTGCGGCATCTGGGAGTCCACCCCGGGCAAGGTTCCGATTGATTATGTGGAATGGGAATTCTGCCACTTCATCGAGGGCAAGGCCATCCTGACCAATGAGAAGGGCAAGAGCTGGACCTTGAAGAAGGGCGACGGCTTCATTATCCCGGCGGGCTTCAAGGGCACCTGGGAAACCGTCGAAAAGGTGCGCAAGCATTATGTCATCCTGATGCCCAAGGGGAAGTGAATGAGCGTGACGACCAAAATCAGCCATCACGTGTCCAATGCGGCGGCGGGGCTTCGTCATGTTTTCGTGCGCGACCTGGAAGTGATGGCGACGCTTGGCATCCATGAGCATGAGAAGCTCAAGCCGCAGCGGATCATCGTGAGCATTGATCTGTCGGTGCGTGAAGGCAGTGATCCGGTGCATGACGACATCAGCAATGTGGTGAGCTACGAGATCATCGTCAAAAAGGTGGAAGCGATCATCGCCCAGGGCCATGTGAACCTGGTTGAAACCCTGGCTGAACTTTTTGCGGCGGCCTGCCTCAAGGACAAGCGGGTGATGGCGGCGCGGGTGCGCATTGAGAAGCCGGACATTATTCCAAATGCCAAAAGCGTTGGCATTGAAATCGAGAGGATCAAGCCGTGAGCAGAGCCTTTAGCGTACCGCCCATTACCAACCTGCAGCGTGACAAGCTCGTGCCTTACAGGCTCGAAGGTTACACGGCGGAAAATAAATGCCAGTGGCTGCCGGTGAGCTTCAATGCGGAAACCCAGTGCGGCAGTTATTATTTCCAGTTGCTGCCGGGCGCCGTGACGGTTCCCCATGTCCATCCGGGCTACGAGGAATTCTATGTGCTGGAAGGCGAGGCGGTCGAAAGCGACGGCACGGTGATCAAGGCAGGTGATTTCATTTCCTTCCCGCCCAATTCCTACCACTTCACCCGTAGTGACAAGGGCTGTCTCGTCCTCGTGTTTGAATGGCGGCCCTAATTCGTTTTTGAGGCAAGACAGCCTATATAAACCCCATGAATGATGAGTCTGAGCAGTCTTTGGACGATCTCACGGGTCCGGAGGTTATCCGCGATTTTGTGAAGCGCCTGCCGGGGAAGCCGGGGGTCTACCGCATGTTCAATGCGGAGGGCGACGCCATCTATGTGGGCAAGGCGCGGAACCTCAGGAACCGGGTGTCGAATTATGCGCGGGGGCAGGGCCACAATAACCGCATCGCCCTGATGATTTCGCTCACCACCAACATGGAATTCGTGACCACCGAGACGGAAGCGGAAGCCCTGCTGCTGGAAGCCAACCTGATCAAGAAGCTGAAGCCGCGCTTCAATGTCATCCTGCGCGACGACAAGTCGTTTCCCTATATCCTGATCGCCAAGGACCATGAGGTGGCCCAACTGGTGAAGCACCGGGGGGCGCGGGCCCGCAAGGGCAGTTATTACGGCCCCTTTGCCTCGGCCGGGGCGGTCAACCAGTCGCTTAACACCTTACAGAAGGCGTTCCTTCTAAGGTCTTGTAATGACAGTGTTTATGCCAATCGGACGCGGCCCTGCCTGCTCTACCAGATCAAGCGCTGCTCGGCGCCTTGCGTGAATTATATCGAGTTGCCCGCCTATAATGAGCTGGTGCGGGAGGCCGAGAGCTTTCTGGATGGCAAGAGCCAGACGGTGAAGGCGGAGCTTGCCACGGCCATGGAGGCCGCCTCGGAAGCCCTGGATTTTGAGCAGGCGGCGCGGCTCCGCGACCGTATCCAGGCCATGAGCTTTGTCACCCAGACCCAGGGCATAAACCCGCAAAACGTTGATGAGGCTGATGTTTTCGGCCTCGCCCAGGAGGGCGGGCAGGCCTGCGTCCAGGTCTTCTTTTTCCGCTCGGGGCAGAACTGGGGGACGCGGGCCTATTTCCCGAGGGCGGACAAATCCATGGAGGCGTCGGAAATTCTCGGCTCCTTCGTCAGCCAGTTTTATGACGACAAGCCCATTCCCAAGCTGGTGCTGCTGTCGCATGAGATTGAGGATTTGGACCTTCTGGCCGAGGCGCTTTCCACCCATGCGGGCCACAAGGTTGAGGTGCTGGTTCCCCAGCGGGGCGAAAAGCGCGCCCTTGTTGAGCATGCGGTCACCAACGCGCGGGAAGCTTCCGGCCGCAAGATTGCCGAATCCTCGTCCCAGGCCAAGCTGCTGGCCGGGGTGGCGGAGGCCTTTGGCCTGGCGGAGGCGCCAAAACGCATCGAAATCTATGATAATTCACATATTTCCGGCACCAATCCGGTAGGCGCCATGGTGGTGGCTGGGCCCGAGGGCTTAATGAAATCGCAATACCGCAAATTCAATATCCGTTCGGAAGACCTGAGCGGCGGCGACGATTTCGGCATGATGCGCGAAATGCTCACGCGGCGGTTCTCGCGTCTTCTGAAAGAGGAAGGCCAGCGCGTGCAAGACTCCGAGACTTCCACCTGGCCCGATCTCCTGCTCATCGATGGCGGGCAGGGGCAGCTTTCCGCCGTGCGCGGGGTTCTGGCTGACCTGGGCCTTGGCGACATGCCGGTTGTCGGCGTGGCCAAGGGGCCGGACCGGGATGCGGGCCGCGAACATTTCTTCGTTTCGGGCAAGCCCTCCTTCATGCTGGCGGCGCGCGATCCGGTGCTCTACTATATCCAGCGTCTCCGGGATGAGGCGCATCGTTTTGCCATTGGCAGCCACAGGGCGCGGCGCACCAAGGCCATTGGGGTTAGTCCGCTGGACGAGATCGCGGGCATAGGACCTTTGCGCAAGAAGGCCTTGCTCCAGAGCTTTGGATCGGCCAAAGCGGTTTCACGGGCCAGCGTGGGCGACCTGGCGTCGGTTGAGGGTGTGAGTAGCGCGTTGGCGCAGGCTATCTATGACCACTTTCATGAGGGTTCGGGATGAGCGAAATCATGGCAAATACCAAGTCACGCAAGACGAAATTCTCCGAGATTTGGAATCTTCCGAATGTGCTTACCTATGGCCGCATCGTGGCGGTGCCGCTGGTGGCGGGCCTGCTCATGTGGGGCGGCAACACGGCGCGCTGGGTGGCGCTTGCCATTTTCCTGGCCGCCGCAATCACCGATTTTTTCGATGGCTATCTGGCGCGGAAATGGCAGCAGCAATCCTCGCTGGGCGTCATGCTGGATCCCATCGCCGACAAGGTTCTCGTGGCGGTCGTGCTGCTGGTGCTTTCGGCGGACGGCATTTTGTTTGGCGGCCATATCTGGGCGGCGATCATCATCCTGGCGCGCGAGGTTCTCGTCTCGGGCCTGCGCGAATATCTGGGCGGATTGCAGGTGTCGGTGCCGGTCACGCAAATTGCCAAGTGGAAAACCACGGTGCAACTGGTGGCCATCGGTTTCCTGATTGCCGGGCCGGCGGGCGATCTTTTGGTGCCCGGCATTACCGAGATCGGCATTGCCGGATTGTGGGTTGCGGCGGGCCTCACGCTCTATACGGGCTATGATTATTTCCGGGCCGGCATGCGGCATGTCGTGGATGAGGAATGAAGATTTTATATTTTGCGCGGTTGCGTCAAATCATCGGGCGGGGGCAGGACGACATCAGCGTTCCCGCCGATGTGAAAACCGTCAGCGCCTTGATTGACTATCTCAAGGGCAGGGATGAAGGCATTGCCGCGGCGTTCGCCGATCTTCGCACCCTGAAAGTGGCGGTCAACCAATCGCATGCCTCGCTTGATGCATCGCTTGTTGGCGCTACCGAGGTTGCTTTCTTCCCACCGGTGACCGGCGGATAAAAATCAAATGCTGGTGCTTGTTGAAACAGAGAGCCCTCATCCGGCCTTCGGCCACCTTCTCCCATCCTAATCGGACGGGAGAAGGCGAAACTTTTGAAGATTATCGCCTTCTCCCGTGCCCCTTGGCATGGGAGAAGGTGGCCGAAGGCCGGATGAGGGCCACTTAGATGCGTCTCAATGTGTTTTTGCAAAAGGCTGGCGTTGGAAGCCGACGCGAGGCCGAGCGCATGGTGGCCGAGGGGCGGGTGAAGATCAATGGCACGGTTGCCCTTGCAACAACGCCTGCCGAAGAAGGCGATGTGATTACGCTTGATGGCAAGCCGGTGGCGCCTTCCACGAAACCGTTGCCGCGCCTGTTTGTTCTCAACAAGCCTTTGGATGTTTTGGTTACGCACCGGGACCACAAGGGCCGCCGGACGATTTTTGATTTGACCTCAATGAATGCGCCGGGCCTGCCGCGCCTGATGAATGTGGGCCGCCTCGACGTGAACAGCGAAGGGCTTTTGCTGCTGTCGTCCGATGGACCGTTGGCGCAGGCCCTGATGAGTCCGGAAACGGCGCTGTCGCGGATTTACCGGGTGCGGGTGCGCGGCCATCTGAAACCGGAAGACATTGCCACACTTGCCGATGGCATCGTGGTGGACGGGGTGAATTACCGGGGCGCTGAATTTGTCGAGGAGTATGACGGCAGCGGGCGCAGCAACACCTGGTACCGGGTGGTGCTCACCGAAGGCAAGAACCGCGAAATCCGCAAACTGATGGAGCATTTCGGCTGCGTGGTGAACCGGCTGATCCGGGTGCAGTACGGGCCGTTTTATCTCGGCAAGCTGCAGAGCGGGGCGCTGGAGGAGATTGAGCCGGCGCGGGTTGCGGAGCTTGTTGAAGTATCTCAGCGAACGTGGGGTTAAGATTTAGTACAATCTTCTAATCTCTCATCATGACCGGACTTGATCCGGTCATCTTCTTGGCTGGCGAGAAGATGGCCGTGTCAAGCACGGCCATGATGAGAGTGCCGCTACCCAGCACCAAATCCGCCGCTTTCTCCGCTGCCATCATCACGGCGCAGTTGATGTTGGTGGTGATCAGGCTTGGGAAAATCGAGGCATCACCGATGATGAGATTGTCGATGCCTTTCACGCGCAGGTCGGGCGTTACCACGCGGCCGATGCTGGCGGTGCCGCAGGGGTGATAGACGGTTTCGCATACGCTCTTGATGTAGCTTTCCCATTCGTCATCGCTTTGCACATCGGGGCCGGGGTGGACTTCGGCTTTGCAGAGCGTTTGGAAGGACGGGGTTTCCAATAGCCGTCGCGTGAAGCGCATGGCCTTCATGAGGATGCGCATGTCGTAGGGATCGGAGAAATAATTGAGCTCGATGATCGGTGCCGCGCGATAATCGGCGCTGGCCAATCGCACGCGGCCTTCGCTTCTGGCGCGGGTTACGTTGGGCGAGGCCTTCACGGCGGGGCCGTTCACGGAAAGGCGCGGATCCTCGCCGTATTTTTCGCGCACGCGCAGGCCGAAATGGAACAGCACATCGGGGGCCGGCGCATCGTCGTCGAGCTTCAGCATCATGGTGGCTTCGAAGGGGCAGACCTCCCACGGTGCTATGGGGCCATGGGTTTCCCAGACGATGGGTGCGCCCACATGGTCGCGGAGATGTTGGCCCACTTCCGGCATGTCGGCCACAAGCGGAATTCCAAGTTCGCGCAGGTGTTGCGCCGGGCCAAGGCCGGAGAGCATCATGAGCTGCGGCGTTTGAATGGAACCGCAGGCGAGGATCACGGCGCGGCTGGCGTGAATGGTTCCGCGCGTGGTTTCAGCGCCGATGGCCTTGCCGTTCTCGATGAGAATTTTTGTGGCCTGGGTTTCGGTCCAGACCTCCAGATGCTTCGGCAGTTTGGACAGGGGATGCAGATAGGTGACGGAGGAGGATTGCCGCAGGCGTCCCTTGGCATTGAGGGGAAAGTAGCCAACGCCTTGCGCAATCTGTTTCTCGAAATCGATTTTCTGGAGGCCTAGCTCGGTGCCTGCCTTCACGAAGATCTGGCTGGCGGGATGATGCGGTGCTTCCTCGACATTGGTGTTTTCCATCACGCGATGGAAGTAGGGGGCCATGTCGGCAGCGCCCCAGCCTTTGGCACCCAGGCTTTCCCATTCGGCAAAATCTGAATCGGGCGGGCGCAGGAAGGCGCAGTCATTATGATTGGCGCAGCCGCCGAGAATTCTGGCGCGGGCGTAGTTCAGTTCGGGCTTTGCGCCGGCAAGGGTTGCGGCCTTGAAGCCCCAGTCATAGTCATCGGTCTGGTCATCGAGGCGGAAGAGATCGACCGCTGCCGCATCGCCCTCATCCTTCTTGCCCGCTTCCAGCAGAATGATGCGGCCCGCTGATTTTTCGGCGAGCCGTTTGGCAATGATGCAGCCGGCGGAGCCGCCGCCGATCACAAGAAAGTCGCAAGTCTCGCTCACGTGCGCCAGCCCCATTGTCTCGGCAAGCGCCAGGCAGTCCTTCCAGGGCAGAACGGATTCCGTGGTTGAGGCAGACCGCAGGCTGGAAGCCGAGCTGGCGTGGGCGAGCTTCACCGTCTGTTTCAGGTTCCAGCCTTCATGGTGGCCGAACAGCATGCCGGCGGCGAAGCAATCGCCGGCGCCGTTGCTGCCGACGACTTCACTTTGCGGGACATTCACCGAGGGCTGTTCAACGACCGTGCCGTCACGGGTCATGGCGACAGCGCCCTTTGGATAATGGACCGCCACCAGCGATAGCTTGGTCGTTTCCATCAGGCGTTCAGCCGCGGCGCGGCAGGCGCTTGCATCGGCAATGCCGTCTTTCACGGTTTCAAGGCTGGCGAGGGCGCCGGCCTCATGGTCATTGCAAATCAAGGTGTCGAGCCACGGCAGCAGGGGCAGCGTGACCGCACGGATGATTTCGGGCTCCAGGGAAACAAGCTCCATGTTTGTCTTCAGGCCTGCGGCGCGGGCTTTCTTGAGAACGGCGATCCAGCCGGAAGGCTCGCCCTTCCACGGCACGTCAAGTATTTCGTGCACCCCGGGCAGGCCCAGATGGGCAATGCGGGCGGAGGTCTTGCTGAAGTCAAAATCATCGGGGGTTTGCGCCGCGTGGGCTCCGCCGGAATAAAAGAATGTGCGCTTGCCAGTGGGAATGGCAGTCATGGCAAGGGTGCGGGCGGTCTTTACGGAGGGGCGAATTTCGAGGGCTGACCGCTCAATGCCCAGTTCATCGCAGATTTTCAGAAGAAACCGGCCATCGGCATCGTCGCCCAGGAGCCCCATGCCTTCAACCGGAAAGGGTGCGCCCAGGCGCTTCAGGGCGGAGGACATGTTGTGGCCGGGACAGCCGCCGTGGAAGCTTTCGGTGATGATTTTGGCCAGGGATTCTTCTTCCGGCCAATGTTCGATGCGGAAGTTGTGGTCGACACACCAGGCCCCGGCACAGAGTATTCCGCTTCGTTCCATGGGGCAGCAGGCTCCAGCACACTAAAAAGAGGCCCATTGTGGAATGGGCCTCTGTTATTCGCAACAGTCTTCTTGCTTCAGGCGGCCTTGGCCGGCAGGCGCACGGCGTTTGAATAGGCATCCATCAGGGTGCGCGAGATATTGCCCGGCTTGAATTTATAGGGGCCGATTTCGGAAATGGGGGTCACTTCCGCCGCCGAGCCCACGATGAAGCATTCATTATAGCTCGGCAGGTCGTCCGGCATGATGCGGCTTTCGATCACTTCCATGCCCTGCTGCCTGGCGATGGCAATCACCGTCTGGCGGGTCAGGCCGTTCAGGAAGCAATCGGCGATCGGCGTGTGGATGGCGCCGTCACGGGTGAAGAATATGTTGGCGCCGGTGCATTCGGCCACGCGGCCCTGCCAGTCCAGCATCATGGCGTCGGCATAGCCCTTCTTCTCGGCCTTGTGCTTGGAGATGGTGCAGATCATGTAAAGGCCTGCGGCCTTGGCGTGAACCGGCGCGCATTGCGGATCGGGCCGGCGGTAATCGGCGATGTCGAGCCTGATGCCCTTCATCTTGGTTTCGGGATCGAACATGGACGGCCAGGTCCAACTGGCAATCGCCACGTGGATTGTGTTGTGCTGGGCGGAAACCGCCATCATCTCGGAACCGCGCCAGGCGACGGGCCGCACATACTGGTCGCCGCCGCCGTTCAGCTCCACAACCTTGGCCTTGGCCGCATCGAGCTGCTCGACTGAATAGGGGATTACGAAATCCATGATCCCGGCGGATTTGTGCAGGCGCTGGGAATGTTCGCGCGATTTGAAAATGGTGCCGGCATAGGCGCGCTCGCCTTCAAAAATGGACGAGGCATAATGCAGGCCGTGGGTGAGCACATGCACCTTGGCCTCTTTCCAGGGCACGATTTGGCCATCGAACCAGATGGAACCTTCGCGTTGGTCAAAAGGCAGGATGGACATCGGAACTCTCCCAATTCGATTTTTATAGAACTTCAGCCTATATTGCTGTCAAACCCGCCAGAACGGGGGTTTGCGCAATAACATTGCGTGCTATTGGGCTGCAACGTAACAAAAATGGAATTATATGTCAACATGGCTGACATAAATTTTGACAATAAATTAGGCGAAGACGAAACGGTGGCTTTGATCGAGCTGATGTTCTTCGCCTACCGGGATTTTGTCTCGGACCCGGATACGGTTCTGGAGCAATTGGGCTTTGGCCGGGCGCACCACCGGGTGGTGCATTTTGTCGGCCGCGACCCGGGCATGACGGTGGCCCAGCTTCTCGATATTTTGCGCATCACCAAGCAGAGCCTGGGCCGGGTTCTGAAGGACCTGATCGACAAGGGCTATGTGTTCCAGAAAGAAGGCGAGACGGACCGGCGCCAGCGGCTGCTGCATCTCACCGCGGCGGGCGAGGAATTGCGCCAGCGCCTGATGGCGCCGCAGATGTCGCGCATTCGCCGCGCGGTCACAGAAACGTCCGGGAATGGACATACATCCATGCGCGACATTCTCTATCATCTGGTCAGCCCCGAAAACCGTGACGGCGTCAAAGAGTGGATTGACGGGGCGGGCAAGCCCGGAGAAAAACCTGTTGACTGAGGCCCAGCACATTCTGGTGGTTGACGATGACCGGCGCATTCGCGAGCTGATCAAATCCTACCTGATGGAGAATGGCTTCCTGGTTTCGGTGGCGGGAACGGCAGCCGAAGCGCGCGAGCGCATGCGCGGCCTCACCTTTGATCTCCTCGTTCTCGACATCATGATGCCCGGCGAAACCGGCCTCAGCTTCACGACATCCCTGCGCGGCGAAAGGCGTGACGTTCCCATCCTCATGCTCTCGGCGCTTACCGACACGGACGACCGCATCGCGGGGCTTGCCACGGGCAGCGATGATTACCTGGCCAAGCCCTTCGAGCCGCGCGAACTGCTGCTCCGCATCAAGAATCTTTTGCGCCGGGTGGGCATCGCCGCACGCGCCAAGACCGAGGTCCGCTTTGGCGGATTTCAGTTCAATGTGCCGCGGGGCGAGCTGCGCAAGAATGGCGACCTGGTGCGGCTCACCTCAGGCGAAAAGGACCTGCTGCGCCTGTTGAGCCATAAATCCGGAACGCCTCTCAGCCGGCTGGAGCTTTCGCAGCCGGGCTCCGAGGAGAGTGCGCGCAGCGTGGACGTGCAGATAAACCGCCTGCGCCAGAAGATCGAGAGCGATCCGGCCAATCCCGTGTACCTGCAGACGGTGCGCGGAGCGGGCTATGCCCTCTATGTCGATGAAGAGGTGGCTGGATGAATGACTACTATTTCCGCTTCAACAGGTTTCTCGAGCGTCATCTGCCCACGGGGCTCTACACCCGTTCCCTGATCATCGTCATTGCGCCCATCGTGCTCCTGCAAACCATCATGGCGGGAATCATCCTCGAGCGGCACTGGGACAATGTCACCAAGGTTCTTGGCCGGTCGCTCGCCCGCGAAATTGGCCTGGTCACCGATCTCTATGACCGCTCGAACAAATCCGAAGCGGCCATCAAGGAAATTGAATCTGTCGCCAACCAGCGTTTGAAACTTGGCCTGGATATCACCCGTGGCGGGGCGTTGCCGGAACCTATTGACCGTACCCTCTATTCCCTGGTTGACGACAAGATGACGAAATATCTTGAACGCGAAACCGGGCGGCCGTTCTGGATCAACAGCACGGCGCAGGATGGCAAGGTTGAAATCCAGGTTGAGGTTGAAAAAGGCCTGATCTTCCGCATCCGCACCGACGAGGAGCGGGCCTATGCCGCCAACACGGGCATGCTGCTGTTCGGGATGCTGCTGTCATCGCTCGTTCTCCTGATTATTGCCGTTATTTTCCTGCGAAAACAAATCGCACCCATTGTCGAGCTGGCCAATGCCGCCAAGAGTTTTGGCATGGGGCGCGAGGTTACGGAATTCCGGCCGCGCGGCGCCAGGGAGGTTCGCCAGGCGGGCCTCGCCTTTGTTGACATGAAGAGCCGCATTGCCCGCCATGTGGAACAGCGCACCGCCATGCTGGCGGGTGTTTCCCATGACCTGCGCACCATTCTCACGCGCTTCAAGCTGGAGCTGGCCTTTCTCGGCGACGGGCCGAAGATAAAACCGCTCAAGGAAGACGTGGAGGAAATGCAGCGCATGCTGGAGGCCTATATGGCCTTTGTCCGCGGTGACGGCGGCGAGAAGTCGGAAGACGTCAACCTCGCGCAGATGTTCAGTTCGGTTACCTCTGCGGTGGCGCGGGGAAAATCCCATGTTGCCCTTGATGTGCAGGATGTGAATGTCAGCATCAAGCCCAATGCCTTCCGGCGCCTGATCTCAAATCTCCTGGGCAATGCGGTGCGCCATGCAAGCAACGTGAAGGTGAAGGGCGGGGTTGAAAACCGGCTGCTCACCATCCTTGTCGATGATGACGGGCCGGGCATTCCGGCTGAAAACCGCGAGGATGCGTTCAGGCCCTTCGTGCGGCTCGACAATGCCCGCAACCTCGATGAAACGGGAACCGGGCTGGGCCTCGCCATCGCCCTTGATATCGCGCACGCCCATGGCGGTGATATCGAGCTGGGCGAAAGCCCGGCCGGCGGGCTTCGCGCCATGGTGCAGATCCCGGTTTAATACATCCGCCCGCCGTTGGGCACGGGGCGCTCGACCGCCACCAGCACCACATCGCCTTCATGGTCGGGGAACCCGAGGGTCAGGACTTCCGACATGAAGGGGCCAATCTGGCGCGGCGGGAAATTGACCACGGCGGCCACCTGGCGGCCCAGCAGGGTTTCCGGCGTGTAGTACTTCGTCACCTGGGCAGAAGATTTTTTCACGCCAATCTCGGCGCCGAAATCAATGCGCAGCTTGAAGGCCGGCTTGCGGGCTTCGGGGAAAGGGTCCACGGCCACGATGGTGCCCACGCGGATATCGACCTTCAAGAAGTCATCGAAAGAAATTTGCGGCATCAACTCGCCAGTTCCCGCGAACGGTCCGCTGCTGCCTTCACGGCCTTTTCAAATAGCGGCTGCAGGCCATCGTCCGCCATGAGAACCTGCAGGGCCGCATGGGTTGTGCCCTTGGGCGAGGTGACATTCTGCCGGAGGGTTGCGGCATCGGTGCCCGTCACCCGCATCAATTCACCGGCAGCCCGCCACCGTGGCGCGGGCCAGTTGCATGGCAAGGGCAGGGGGCAGGCCCACTTTTTCCGCCGCCGTTGCCAGGCATTCGGTCAGGTAGAAAACATAGGCGGGGCCGGAACCGGAAACCGCCGTCACGCTGTCAATCAGCTCTTCACGGTCAACGGTGACCACCTCGCCAATCGCTGAAAGAAGGTCGGTGGCCAGTTTCATCTGAGCCGCGAGTCACATTGGCGTTGGCCGACATGGCGGTAATGCCGCGGCCGATGCTGGCGGGCGTGTTGGGAATGGTGCGGATAACGGCGGCGGATTTTCCAAAGTGACGCTCGAAGGAGGCAATGGTTTTTCCGGCGGCCACGGAGAGGATCAGCGGCTTCGAAGCACCCAAGCCAACAACGGTGGGAAGGACCTCTTCCATCATTTGCGGCTTCACCGCGATCAGGACGACTTCGGCATTCGTGATGCTGGCGATGGCCGGGTTGAGAGACACCTTGTGCCTGGCCAGCAGGGCTTTCATCTCCTCAGAAACAAAGGGATCAAGGACCGCAATTTTTTTGGGATCGGCGCCGGATTTGAGCCAGCCCTCGAGCATGGCGCCGCCCATCTTGCCGGCACCCACGAGAACCAGGGTTCCCTTGAGCGCAAGGCTCATGCCTCACCCATGGTTTCGAGCAGGCTGCTTTCGAGGGCGGCGTCGGCGCTCTGGCCCGCCCAGCAGACATATTGCACGGCGGGATAATAGCGCTCGCAGGATTCGATGCCGAGACGGATGAGGGTTTCGCACTGGGCATCATTGGCCACGGCGCCGCCCGAGAGAACGAGATTGTTGCGGAACACGATGCTGCCGTCAGCGTGCCACATGTCGAAATGGCCGTGGAACAATTGCCCGTTGATGAGGGCCAGCAGGCGGCCCACCTCGTCCTTGCGGGCCGGCGGCACCTTCATGTCATAGGTGCAGGCCACCAGCAGGGATTCCAGGTCGTCGCGCCAGTTGAGGGAAACATAGAGGTCGCTCCAGCCGCCGCCCATCACCATGGTCACTTCGCAATCATTGGTCCGGTCAACGGACCAGTCGCGGCGTTCCGCCAGGCGCTCGATGAGATCAAGCGGATTGGCGGTGTCGTTTTCGTATGCCTGCAGTGAACCCATACCCCAAACCCTCACGTGCCTGGCGAATCATGCCAAGCGATGGGGAGAAAATGCCCGTGTGATTGAGTCGCCACAAGAGTCAACGGGCAATTGCCGCTGATTCCTCCACATGAAATTAGGGGGTGGAAGGGGGGCCAATGCGGGCTTCAAGCTCGGCAAGGCGCTTGGCCAGCGCCTCGTTCTCTTCGCGGGCCTTCTGCGCCATGTCGCGGATTACGTCCAGTTCCTCGCGTTTTACCAGTTCCAGATTGTTCAAAACCCGTTCAACCTGGGACTGGACCATGCGTATCCACTTCCTTGCGCAGGCCCTGGGCCGCACCGGTGGCATTGGTCATCAGCTTGGCAAGCTCGTCAAAAAACCGGGATGATGTGGTGGTCATGGCAGCAATCCTCTTCGTCTCCCGTAACTATGGATTCAGGAAGGGCTTTTCAAGGGCCGTAGTGCCACGGGCCCGGCGATTGCCGTTAGCCGCAGGACGGAGATTTGCGCTTTTGATCATCAGCAGATAGCCGAGTTTTCTGGGGCGCGGATGTTTAAGGTTAACTGGCACAGGCCTTGCCTTGTTAGGGCCAAGCGGCCGCCTTTGGGGGCCGCGCCGTTTCACCTGTTCGAGGCCCGGAACTGTGCAAAATCCTTCCTACTCCCCTACGCTGCGGCAACCCGTTGGCCTTCCGGCACTCAAGTCAGCCGTTAACCCTGCGGTGCGGGCTCCGGTCGAGGTCCTGACCCAATTCGGGAAGGTTGAGCTCCTGTGGCGCGAAATGGTACAGCAGGGAGCGATTTGCAGCCGCTACCAGCATTACTCCTGGATGTCGGGCTGGTGGGATCACATCGGAAGCATTTCGCGGGCTTCTCCCCATGTCACCGTGCTGCGCGATGAGGCGGGCAAGCCCATTCTTCTGCTGCCGCTGGTCCGCCAGAAGGTCGGCCCCCTTCAGGTCGGATTTTTCATGGGCGGCAAGCACACGAATTTCAACCTGCCGGTCTGGCGTCCGGAAAACTTGAAGCAGCCTGCCGCCGCCTTGAATGCGCTGCTCAACGGCCTGCGCCACAACGGGCCGCGCCTCGACCTTCTCGTTCTGCTGAACCAGCCCGCGACCTGGCAGGGCGTGGCCAACCCCATGCTCCAGGCTCCCCATCGGGCTTCCGCCGGCCGCGCCTATACGGGTGAATTGCAAAGCGATTTCGAAGCCTTGCTCAAGGAGCGGATGGGCGCCAATTCGCGCAAGAAGCTCCGGCAAAAGGAGCGCCAGCTTGCAGCCCTTGGACCTGTCGCCTTTCAGCGCGCCCGGACTCCCGCCGAGATTGACCGGGTGCTTGCCGCCTTTTTCCAGCAGAAGGCAGCGCGCATGCGCGAGCAGGGCTTGAGCAACGCCTTCGATGCCCCGGGCGTGAAGGAATTTACCAGGGCGGCGGCCCATGAGATTGATCCCGATACGGGCGAACCGGTGATTGAACTCTATGCGGCCTCGGTTGGCGACACGATCATCGCCACCTTCGGCGGCATCGTGGCCGACGGGCGCTTCAGCGGCATGTTCAATTCCATCGCCGGAACGGAATTCAGAAACTACAGCCCGGGCGAACTGCTGCTCGCCAATGTCATCCGGATGTGCTGCGAGCGCGGCCTCACCAAGTTTGATCTCGGCATCGGCGATGCGGCCTACAAGCAGGTGTACTGCAGGGATGCCGAGGCGCTTTACGACTCGGTCATACCAATTACGGCGGCGGGACAGGTGACAGCACCGCTCTGGCGCGCGGGCCTTGCGCTGAAAGGCAAAGTCAAAAAGTCGGACACCCTGCTGCGGGCCGTCCGGTCCATTAAGCGAATTGTGTCACGGAGAGCGGCGGATGAATAAGCTCACAACAGATGTGGCGATCATTGGCGGCGGGCTTGCCGGGGCCACCGCTGCTGCCATGCTCGGCCGCGCCGGGCATGATGCGATGCTCATCGAGCCGCATATGGAACAGCGCCCGGAATTCCGCTGCGAGAAGCTTGATGAGTCCCAGTTGGCGCTGCTGCGTCTCACGGGACTTGCCGATGACGTGATTGCCGCAGACCTGTGTCGATGGGCAAGTCTGGGTGGTGCGCTATGGCCGGCTGGTGGACCGCAAGCCAAGCGTCCGGGCGGGCATCATGTATCATGATCTGGTGAATGCGGTGCGGACAGCAGATCCCGGCAAGTGTCCGCCATGTCGCAACGAAGGTGACGGCGATTGCCGGTGATGCCGGCGGCCGCGTATCACGCTTGCCACGGGAGATGAGGTTGAGGCCAGGCTGGTGATCCTGGCAAATGGATTGAATCCGGGCTTGCGCGAAACCCTTGAGATCAAGCGCGAGACGCTCAGCCCCTGCCACTCGATCAGCATCGGTTTTGACATGAAGCCTGACGGTGACCAGCCTTTCGCGTTTCCGGCGCTGACGGTTTTTCCGGAAAGGCCGGACCAGTCCATGGCCTATCTCAGCATGTTCCCGGTACGGGGCGGCATGCGGGCAAATCTCTTCGTCTACTGGAACATGGAAGACCCGCGCCTGCGGACATTCCGCCATCAGCCCAAGGAGGCGTTGCTCGATCTCATCCCGAGGCTTACGCAGTTTACCGGACCCTTCACCATCGACGGCCAGGTCAGCATCCGTCCGGTTGATCTTGTCCGCGTCAATGCGCCGGAGAGGCCGGGCATTGTGCTGGTGGGCGATGCCTATTCAACTTCGTGCCCGGCGGCGGGTACGGGGGTCAACAAGGTTCTGACCGACGTTCAGCGCCTGTGCTCCGCTTATGTGCCGACATGGCTCGGCAAGGAGACAATCGAGGCCGCCGATGTGGCGGATTTCTATGCCGATCCGGTGAAGGCTCCAATGCGAGTCGGATTCGCTGCAAAAGGCCCTGTGGCTGCGCCGGGTTTCAACCGGCACATCAATGGGCCTGCGCTCCTGGCGCGGGCGCCCGTTTCGTGGCGCAATCGGCGCTCGGGCGGATGCGTGGCCTCAAGCATCTGAATGTCGCCGGCAAGGATTCGCCTGACCTTCTGCGCGGGGCGTAAACCCGCCCCTTCTGCGGGCTTGACGGCAAGCCGCGACGCAGACACTGTCCGCCGTCATGTTCACATTTGCGGTGCTGACATTCCCGAATATTGATCCCGTGCTCTTTTCCATCGGGCCGTTTGCCGTGCGCTGGTATGCGCTGGCCTATATCGTGGGGCTCCTCTTCGGCATCTGGTACATGAAGCGGCTGGTTTCCAGTCCGAAGCTCTGGAACGGCACGAAGCCATCGGCCACGCCAAAACAGATTGATGATTTCTTTCTCCTGGCCATGCTCGGCGTGGTGCTGGGCGGGCGGATTGGCTACCTGCTGTTTTACGGCTGGACGCAGATACAAGCGGATCCGCTTTACATTTTCCGCGTGTGGGAAGGCGGCATGTCGTTCCACGGCGGATTTTTCGGCGTGATCCTTGCGACTTACATTTATGCCAGGCGTAACGGTCTTGGGCTTGACCGGCTGCTGGATTTGGGTGCGGCGGCGACCCCCGTCGGCCTTGGCCTTGGGCGGCTGGCCAATTTCATCAATGGCGAACTTTATGGCCGGGAAACCTATCTGCCCTGGGCCATGGTGTTTCCCAATGACCTCACGGGCCTGCCGCGCCATCCCAGCCAGCTTTATGAATTCTTGCTTGAAGGGGTGCTGTTGTTCACGGTCATCAACTATGCGGTTTACCGCTACAAGATTTTGACGAAGCCCGGCCGCGCGGCGGGCCTGTATGCGCTGATCTACGGGTTCTCGCGGATCGTGGTTGAGTTCGTGCGCGAGCCCGATGCGCAATTGGGATATTTCGGCGGCTTTTTTACCATGGGCATGATGCTCTCTGTGCCCTTGATTGCCATCGGCGTCTGGCTGCTGCTGCGTTCACGTCACTCCACATGACGCCGCTGGAAAAAATCATCGGCGAGATCATTGCCACCGAAGGCCCGATGCCGATTGACCGCTACATGGGCCTGTGCCTCGGCCATCCGGTGCACGGTTATTACATGAGCCGGGACCCCTTTGGGGAGCAGGGGGATTTCATGACGGCGCCGGAGATTTCGCAGATCTTCGGCGAGTTGATCGGTGTGTGGTGTGCGGCGGCGTGGGATGCCATGGGCAGGCCTGAACAGTTCAATCTTGTGGAACTGGGGCCGGGCAGGGGAACCCTGATGGCCGATATCCTGAAAGCCGCGAAGGTCATGCCGGGCTTTCGCGAGGCGGCGCGGATTCATCTGGTCGAGATGAGTCCCATCTTGCGCAAGCTGCAGAAGGAAAAACTGGGGAGTGATGTGACATGGCATGACTCCATCGCGAGCATTCCCGATGGCCCGCTGCTTCTCATCGCCAATGAATTCTTCGATGCCATTCCCATCCGACAGTTTGAGAAGCGCCATGGCAAATGGCTTGAGCGCTGCGTGGGGGCGGAAGGCATGGGCTTCATGCCCGCCGCGCTGGATAACGCGCAAGGAGCCAATGGCGACGTGATCGAATTTGCCCCGCAGCGCATCGACATCGCAAAAGACATTGGCCAGCGTCTTGTCAGGCACAAGGGCTGCGCTCTCATCATTGATTATGGCCATCTGCAAACCGCACCCGGCGACACCTTGCAGGCGGTGCGGGCCCATGAATATGTGGCCGTCACCGACCAGCCGGGAGAGAGCGACATCACCTCGCATGTGGACTTCGAGGCGCTTGCCAAGGCGTTCAGCCAGGGCGGCGCTTCGGTCCCTCTCGCCATCACCCAGCGGGCTTTTCTGCTGGCCATGGGGCTGGAGCAGCGGGCCGTCATTCTTTCGTCAAAAGCCGATGCGAACAGCAGGGAAATTCTGGCCCGGGCCGTTGCAAGGCTGGCCGGCGAAACGGAAATGGGCAATCTGTTCAAAGTCATGGTAGCAACATCGGCAGATCTTCCAATGCCTTACCCGTTCGGGACACCATGATAGTCACCCGCGAACTCAAGCAACCCGGCATCGCCCATGGCTTCTTCGGAAGGCAGGGCGGCCATTCCACCGGCATCTTCGCCTCGCTCAATTGCGGGCTGGGATCGGGCGATGACCGTGACACGGTGCTGCGCAACCGCAGCGTGGTCGCCAAGGCCCTGGGCGGAACCGAGCCGAAGATCGCCACCACTCATCAGGTGCACAGTGCGGATGCGATGATCGTCAGAAAGCCGTGGCCCCATGACGAGCGCCCGAAGGTGGACGGCATGGTGACGAATGTTCCGGGCCTGATCCTGGGAACGCTCACCGCCGATTGCGGGCCGGTGCTTTTTGCCGATGAGAGGGCGGGCGTCATCGGCTGCGCCCATGCGGGCTGGAAAGGCGCGCTGACCGGCATCACCGATGCAACGGTCCTGAAAATGGAAGAACTGGGCGCCAAGCGGGCGAATATCGTTGCGGTGCTCGGTCCCACCATCTCAAAAGCCGCCTATGAGGTCGGGCCGGAATTCATCCAGCGCTTTATCGACGCATCGACGGAAAACCGAATTTACTTCACAGACTCGGTGAAGAAGGAACACTATATGTTTGATTTACCAGCATACTTGATAGCCCGCATGAAAAGCTTCGGCATCGGCACGGTCATCGACAGCGGGCTTTGCACGTATAAGCGCGAGGCGGAGTATTTCTCCTACCGCCGCGCCACGCATGCGCGCGAAAAGGACTACGGGCGGCAGATCGCCGCCATCACGCTGACCTAGGGGCATTTATGGCACTGCATTTTGAACCTTCCGAATACCGACAGCGCATTAATGCGGCGATTGCCGCCATGCAGAAAGCCAATCTCGATGGCCTGCTGATGTTCCAGCAGGAGAGCATGTACTACCTCACGGGCTACGACAGCTTCGGCTTCTGCTTCTTCCAGTGCCTTTATCTCGGCGCCGATGGCAAGCTGGCGCTGCTCACCCGCTCGGCGGATCTACGGCAGGCGCAACACACCTCCAACATTGAGGACATCCGCATCTGGACCGATCAGGCGGGCGCGAAACCGGCCACGCAACTCCGCGACATGCTGGAAAGCCTTGGAGCGCGTGGCAAGCGGCTTGGCATTGAAACCAATTCCTATGGCCTCACCCATTTCAATGGCAAGGCGGTGGATGCGGCGCTGGATGGTTTCTGCACGCTGGTTGAAGCCACCAATCTTGTGGATCGCCTGCGCCTGGTCAAATCGCCTGCCGAACTCAAGTATGTGCGCAAGGCTGGAAAGCTTGGCGATGAGGCTTTGAAGGCCGGGATCAAGAAAACCAAAGCTGGAGCTGATGAAGGCGATATTCTCGCCGCGCAGCATTCCGCCATTTTCTCTGGCGGCGGTGATTACCCCGGCAATGAATTCATTATCGGCTCGGATCGTGACGCATTGCTCTGCCGCTATAAATCAGGCCGCCGCAAATTATCCAAGCGCGATCAGCTCACGCTGGAGTTCGCCGGAGTCTACCGTCATTACCATGCGGCTTTCATGCGCACGCTGATCATCGGCAAGCCCAGCAAGGACCACATCAAAATGGATGAGGCCTGCCGCGCGGCGCTCACGGAAGTTGAAAGCGCGTTGCGGCCGGGGAAAACCGCTGGCGAGGTGTTCGATGCGCACGCCCGGGTGATGGATGCCCATGGCATGCAAAAGCACCGGCTCAATGCCTGCGGCTATTCACTGGGCGCGAAGTTCACGCCGAGCTGGATGGATTTTCCCATGTTCTATCGCGGCAATGAGGTGGAGCTTGCAGCAGGCATGGTGTTTTTCGTTCACATGATCCTGATGAATTCCGATGCGGATGCTGCCTATTGCCTGGGGCGCACCTATATTATCGGGACCAGGAAGCCGGAACCCGTTTCAAAATATCCCCTCACCATGATTGTCCGATGACACGACTGCTGCCCATTCTTTTTTTGCTTCTGCTCGCGGCCTGCGGCGGTGGCAGCCAACCCTTCGGCAAGCTTCAGCCGGCGGAGCGGACGCCAGCCATTATTTCCCCTCCGTGGGAGACCATGATCGCGGCGGGGCCGGGTGCCTCCAAGGAGATTGATCTTGAGACCCTGAATGGCCCTGGCAGGCAGCAGGCCGCGGCCGCGACACCGGAGGACCTGGCCGCTGACGCCAAGAGCGGGCGGCTGGTCATCAGGGCGGTGGCCGTCATTCCGGTGAAAGGTGCCAAGGGCACAGGCAATGACGAATTGACCCGCGCCATGCGCCAGACCCTGACGACGGCAGGCTGGACAGTGCTTCATGCGCCCGCCAAGAATGCGCTCACCATTTCTGGCCGGGTCGAGATGGCGGAGGTTTCGGGCACTACACAGATGGTGGCGCTCAAATGGGCGGTGCAGGCGCCTGATGGCGGAAAGCTCGGCGACGTGAACCAGGCCAATAACGTGCCCGCCGGATCGCTCGATGCGGGCTGGGGCGACATCGCCGGCGCCGCAGTGGAAGCCGCCGCCAGCGGGATTTTCGAGCTGATCAACAAGTTCAGGTGAACTCCCAGTGTCTTCTCCCGTGCAACGGGAGAAGAAAGGGGCCCGTCCTGCGAAGCAGGATGGGATAGATGAGGGCGCTTTGCCGGCCAAGTGCCCTCACCTCCCCAATCGCTTTGCGATTGGGCCCCTTCCTCTCCCGCGTTGCGGGCGAGGACAAGGAGGGTGGCCATTCGCGGGAGTAGGGGAAGGTTAAGAGTGTCCACAGGCCGCATTTGCGCTTGTGTCACACCCTTGTTATAGAGCGCCCACAGGCAGCGCGGCGACGAGGGAAAAGCATGATGAAAATTGTGGCGGGTAACAGCAACCGGCCCTTGGCGGAAGCCATCTGCTCCTATCTCCACCTGCCGCAGGTCAAGGCCGTGGTCAAACGCTTCAACGACATGGAAGTGTTCGTCGAAATCCAGGAAAACGTCCGCGGCCAGGACATGTTCGTGGTGCAGTCCACCAGCTTTCCGGCCAATGACCATTTGATGGAACTGCTGATCATCATTGACGCGCTGAAGCGCGCTTCGGCGCGGCGCGTCACCGCCGTACTTCCTTATTTCGGCTATGCCCGCCAGGACCGCAAACCTGGTCCCCGCACCCCCATTTCGGCCAAGCTTGTGGCCAACCTGATTACCCGCGCCGGGGCCGACCGGGTGCTCACCCTTGATCTCCATGCCGGACAAATCCAGGGCTTCTTCGATATCCCGACCGACAATCTCTTCGCCGGCCCGGTGCTGGTGCGCGATATCAAACAGCACAATGACGTGGGAAATTCGGTTGTGGTGTCGCCGGATATCGGCGGCGTGGTGCGGGCCCGGGCCCTTGCCAAGCGCCTCGATACGCCGCTCGCCATCGTCGACAAGCGCCGCGAGAAGGCGGGCGAGTCGGAAGTCATGAACATCATCGGCGAGGTAGCGGGCAAGTCCTGCATCCTGATTGACGACATCGTCGATTCGGGTGGCACGCTGTGCAACGCCGCCGATGCGCTGCTGGCGCAAGGGGCCAAGGACGTGAGCGCCTATATCACTCACGGGGTGCTGTCGGGCGGAGCCGTGGCGCGCGTCACCTCGTCAAAGCTCAAGCATCTGGTGATCACCGACTCAATCCAGCCCACGGAAGCGGTGAAGGTGGCGCGCAACATCCGCGTGATCGGCATTGCGAGCCTGCTTGGCGAAGCGATTGGCCGGACGAGCCGCGAAGAGTTGGTGTCGAGCCTGTTTGAGTAGCGCCGCTTACTTCAGCCTTTTTCTCATCTCCCTGGGAGCCGCCACGATCCTGCCTTTTGGATCCGAGGCCGCTGTCTCCGGGTATCTGATTGGCGGAACACTTCCCTGGCAGGGTATCGTGCTTGCCGCCAGCCTAGGAAATATCCTGGGCTCCATCATCAACTGGCTGCTGGGCCGCTCCTTCAATCACTTTCAGGACCGGCGCTGGTTTCCGGTGAGCCAGAAAAACATGGCACGGGCGCAAGGCTGGTATCACCGCTATGGCAGGGCGTCTCTGCTCCTGAGCTGGGTTCCAATCATTGGCGACCCGCTCACCGTGGCCGCGGGTGTGTTGCGCGAGCCGCTGTGGTCTTTCACTCTGCTTGTGGCGATAGCCAAAACCGGACGCTATCTGGCGCTCACGGCAATTGTCCTGAAATGGCTGCAATAGGCAACCCGGCAACTCACTTCGCGTTTTTTGCAAGCCAGTCCTTCATGAACGCGATTTCGGCTTCCTGTGCGGTGATCACGTCGCGCGCCAGCTTCAAAACTTCCGGGTCCTTGCCGAACTGAAGGGCGACCTTGGCCATATCGATGGCACCCTGATGATGCGGGATCATGCTCTTCATGAAATCCACGTCGGCGTTGCCGGTATAAGGCACGGCCATGTCCTTCATCATGGTGCCCATGGCGGTTTCATAGGCCTTTGTCGAAGCAGGGGCGTCCGCGGCGGTCATGACGGAATGGTCCATGCCGGACATCGCATCCGGTTCCGCCTTCGGCAATTGCGTGTAGGCCAAAGCGCCCAAAGCCACGATGACGGCAGCGCCGATCAAGATTGATTTCGTATTCACCAGTCAGTCTCCATGTAATCAGTTTTGATAAATGCGGGTGGGGGGCGCTAGCGGTCCGTCCGCCCCAGAACTTCCATGATTTCGGCAACCTTCTTGCGCTGTTCGCTTTTGTTGCCGCTGGCGATGGCGTGCTCGACGCAATGGCCGACATGATCGCGGAGGATTTCCTCTTCGGCACGGCGCAGCGCGGCGCGCACGGCGGAAATCTGGGTCACGACATCGATGCAGTAGCGGTCTTCCTCCACCATGCGGACAATGCCGCGGACCTGGCCCTCAATGCGGCCCAGCCTTTTCAACACCGGAATTTTTGTTTCCTTTTGCATTCTTGACATATACCCTATGGGGGTATATCTGTCAACCGGATTGATACCCCCGAGGGGTTCAGGCAAATTTTAAGGGGATGATCATGAAGCATCACGAGCATAGCGCCATCGATCCGGTTTGCGGCATGACGGTTGATCCCGCCACGGCCAAGCACAAGGCCGCTCACAAGGGCCACGACTATTATTTCTGCTCGGCGGGCTGCAAGACAAAGTTCGTGGCCGATCCGGCAAAATATCTTGAGGCAAGTGCCAAGCCCGCCGAACCGGTGCCTGCGGGCACCATCTATACCTGTCCGATGCATCCCGAAATCCGCCAGGAGGGCCCGGGATCCTGCCCGATCTGCGGCATGGCGCTTGAGCCCTTGATGGTGACCGCCGAGAGCGGCCCCAATCCGGAACTCGCTGACATGACCCGGCGCTTCTGGATCGGGCTTGCCTTGGCCATTCCGGTTGTCGTTCTCGAAATGGGCGGGCATTTGACCGGGCCTGACAATGCTGCTGGGTCAGCAGCTTTCCAATTGGCTGCAGTTTTTGCTGGCAACCCCGGTTGTCCTGTGGGCGGGCTGGCCGTTTTTCGTGCGCGGCTGGCAGTCGCTGCTGACGCGCAATCTCAACATGTTCACGCTGATTGCGCTCGGCACGGGCGTTGCCTGGGGTTACAGCGTGATCGCAACCTTTTTCCCACAGATATTCCCCGCCGCCTTCCACCAGATGGATGGCGCGGTGTCGGTTTATTTCGAAGCGGCGGCGGTCATCACGGTGCTTGTGCTGCTGGGGCAGGTGCTCGAATTGGGGGCCCGTGACCGGACCTCGGGGGCGATCAAGGCGCTTCTCGGGCTGGCGCCGAAATCGGCGCGGCGGGTGCGCGCCGATGGCAATGATGAAGATGTGGCGCTTGAGCATATCGCGGCAGGCGATCTCTTGCGCGTGCGCCCCGGCGAGAAGGTGCCGGTTGACGGCGAGATCACCGAAGGCCGCTCGTCGCTCGATGAATCCATGGTGACGGGCGAATCCATGCCGGTGACTAAAGAGGCGGGCGACAAGGTGATCGGCGGCACGCTGAATGCCAGCGGCGGCTTTGTCATGCGGGCGGAAAAAATCGGCAGTGAGACGATGCTGGCGCGCATTGTGCAAATGGTTGCGGACGCGCAGCGGAGCCGGGCGCCCATCCAGCGATTGGCGGACCAGGTTTCGGGCTGGTTCGTTCCCGCTGTCATTGCAGTTTCAGTTCTGGCCTTTGCCGCCTGGTCGCTGTGGGGGCCTGAACCGCGTTATGCCTTTGGCCTGGTTGCCGCTGTTGCGGTTCTGATTATTGCGTGTCCTTGCGCTCTCGGGCTGGCAACGCCCATGTCGATCATGGTTGGCGTTGGCCGCGGGGCCCAGGCCGGGGTTCTCATCCGTGACGCCGAAGCGCTGGAGCGCATGGAAAAGATCGATACGCTCGTTGTCGACAAGACCGGCACGCTCACGGAAGGCAAGCCTTCGGTCACCGCCATCGCCACGGTCAAGGGCGGGGATGAAAATGAACTTTTGACCCTAGCGGCCTCGGTTGAAAAGGCGAGCGAACATCCGCTGGCCGACGCCATTGTCGCCGCAGCGGAAAAGCGTGGCTTGCCCTTGGCCAAGGTCATGGGCTTTGACTCGCCGTCGGGCAAGGGGGCTATCGGCATGGTGAACAGGAAGCGCATTGTCATCGGCAATGCAAAGTTTTTGGGTGAACTGAAAATTGCCACGGATGCTCTGGCAAGCGAGGCCGATGCCATGCGCCGGGAAGGGGCCACGGCCGTGTTTGTGGCGGTCAATGGCAAGGTCGCTGGCGTTATCGGAATTGCCGATGCGGTGAAGGCTTCAACGCCGCAGGCGCTGGCAGCATTGCGTGAGGCCGGCCTGCGCATTGTGATGCTCACGGGTGACAATAAAATCACGGCGGACGCGGTGGCCAAACGGCTCGGCATCAGCGAAGTCGAAGCTGATGTGTTGCCCGACAAGAAAGCCGATGTCGTTGCCAGGCTCAAGGCCCAGGGGCGGGTCGTGGCCATGGCAGGCGATGGCGTGAATGATGCGCCGGCCCTTGCCGCGGCGGATGTCGGCATCGCCATGGGAACGGGAACCGATGTTGCCATGGAAAGCGCCGGGGTGACCCTGCTCAAGGGCGACCTGATGGGCATTGTCCGGGCCCGGCTTTTGTCCAGGGCGGTGATGAGCAATATCCGGCAGAACCTGTTCTTCGCCTTCATCTACAACGCGGCCGGCGTTCCCATAGCGGCCGGTGTGCTCTATCCCACCTTCGGCATTCTGCTGTCACCGATGATTGCGGCGGCGGCCATGGCGCTGTCCTCGGTCAGCGTCATCGGCAATGCCTTGCGGCTGCGCCAGACAAAGGTATGAAATTGACCCAGATCAAGGAAGCACGATCAGGTTGGTCTACAAGGACATGATGGTTGTATCCCGGTTCATGGTCATGATTGCGACTGCGTTGTTGATCGTCGCATCCCTGAGCTTGGGTGCTGTTGCGGCCACCCCCCATGCCTCGCAATCCCATTACTCGTCCATGGATGCGCCGGATCACGGCGACTGCGAAGATGCGGGAGACCAGGACAGGGACAGCCACGGTTGCTGCCAAGGCATATCCTGCACGTCATCGGGCGTCCTGGCACAGGCGGCAATAGCCGTGCCATTCATGCTGCTGATCAGTCAGCCCGAGCCAAATGCTACTGATCATTTGTTCGGAAGATCAATTGCGCCGGAAACCGGACCTCCCAAGCTCCAGGCCTGAGTGATCCCGGACAGCCTGTCCGGACATTCAACGTGTTCAACACCACAGATCATGTCTCAGGCGCCGATTGCGTGTCGGCAATATTCAAGGAGCTATAATATGAATCGTCGAGATTTTTCCAAGACTCTTCTGATGGGAGGTTCTGGCCTGCTGTTAGCGGGCCGTGCCGTTACTGCGGCGCCGCAACCCCTCAAACTTGCTGTCGTATCGCGGACGATTGAGGTCAATGGACGTGCCGCGACCGTATTCGGGCTCAATGGTCCCGATGACAAGCCGGGATTGACCCTTGCCGCCAGCGAAACTGTCGAGGTGGACCTGGAGAATGCCCTTTCCGAGGAAACCATGGTCCATTGGCATGGGCTGCTGCCCGCTTGGGACCAGGACGGCGTGCCCGATATGCCGATGCCGCTGCTGAAGGCCGGCGAAACGCGCCGTTACACTCTTCCAGCCGGAAATCCCGGAACCCACTGGATGCACGCGCACACATTGCAGGAGCAGAACCTTCTTGCGGCCCCGCTGATCGTGCGCGGCCCGGAAGAGCTTGCGCGTGACGAGCAGGAGGTTGTGGTGCTTCTGCACGACTTTTCCTTTACGCCGGCGGAGGAGCTGCTGGCGAAGCTCAGGTCCGGCGGCGGCATGGGCATGATGATGAATGGCATGAACATGCAAGGCATGGATCATTCGCAGATGTCCGGCATGAACATGGGCGGCGGCATGATGGGCATGGATGTCAACGACATCGAGTATGATGCCTATCTCGCCAATGACCGCACCCTCAACGACCCGCAAGTGGTGCAGGTGGAGAAGGGCGGACGGGTCCGCCTGCGCATCATCAATGGCGCAACCGCGACGGCCTTCACCATCGACACGGGCGCACTCGACGGTGAAGTCATTGCCGTTGACGGGCAGGATGTCGTTCCCTTGAAAACGCAGCAGTTTCCGCTGGCCATGGGCCAACGGGTGGATTTTCGTCTGCAACTGCCTCGGGAAGGTGGCGCTTTTCCGGTGTTCGCCTTGCGTGAAGGCGGGGCGCAGCGCACCGGCATCATTCTGGTAACTCCTGGCGCTACTGTAGGAAAACTCGCGGACACTGGAGAGGCACAGGGACCAATCCTGTCACAGGCCATTGAATTAGGACTTACGGCGATCCGGCCACTTGCTCCGAAAGCAGCCGACCGTACCTATGCGGTCAATCTCGTGGGCAGCATGCAGGGCTATGAATGGGGCATGCAGTCAAGCGCCGATCTCTCGGTGCGCCGGGGCGAACGGGTGGTTGTGGAAATGCGCAACCATTCGATGATGACACATCCGATGCATCTGCATGGGCATCACTTCCAGATCGTTGCCATCAACGGCCGGGGAATTTCCGGTGCGGTGCGCGACACTGTCTTCCTGCCGCCCATGACCAGCACCGCCTTCGCCTTCGATGCGGTCAATCCGGGCAAGGCCTGGGCGTTCCACTGCCACCATCTCTACCACATGGCCACCGGCATGATGGCCACTCTCGGTTACGAAGGGGCATGAATCATGTTCGGTTGCTTCAGATCCTACAGAATCTGGGTCGTGCTAGGCCTCGCCATTATCCTGGGCGGGTATCTCGTGATCTGGCACGGCGCCCATCTGGCGGCTGTCTTGCCATTTCTGGTGCTTGCTGCTTGCCCGCTGATGCACATCTTCATGCACAGGGGCCATGGCCATCACCACGGACAGGATACCGCGAAAAATATCCCACCCACAACTTTACCCTCATCACGTTCAACATCCAACGAAGGAGAATGAAATGGAAAATTCCAAACTTAATCTCGTGGCGTTCGGCTGGGCCCTTTCAGGGGCGCTCGTTGTTCTTTTGGTGCTTTGCGAAGCGGCGGCGATGATCCTGCCTGGCTGGAAACTCGCCCACAACTGGCTGGCGTTGTTTTCGACCGCTGAAGTGGGTAGCTTCCGCAATCTGATCGATGGCATCATTTTCAGTGCGGTCTTTGGCTGGATAACGGCAACGGTACTGGTTTTGATCTATAACCGACTTGTCAGGAGGTAGACGATGAATCGCCGAACCATATTATTTTCCTTCTTTGCCTCGGCCTCCGCCTTGATTGTTCCACAGGCGGGCAGGGCGGCGGCGCTACCTGCAATGGCGGTCTATCGCAATCCGGGGTGCGGCTGTTGCGAGGGCTGGGTGAAGCACATGAGTGCCGCGGGCTTCTCGGTGACGGTTGAGGATGATCCGAACCTTGCTGCCCGCAGGCAAAGCCTGAACATTCCCGCCGACCTGGCGAGCTGTCACATTGCCCTTGCGGAGGGCTATGCCTTCGAAGGTCATATCCCCGCTGGAGACATCTTGAAATTTCTCAAGGAGCGGCCGGCGGGCGCCATTGGTCTCGTCGTGCCCGGCATGCCGATGGAATCGCCGGGGATGGAATCCGGCGGCAGCGCCGGAAGCTTACGATGTGCTGCTGATTTCGGCGAATGCCGCGCCCGCCGTTTACGCCAGCCACTGAACGGAGGTGGCCCAACCGGGGCCCTGTTCGCCGCGCCATTACGATGGAAAGTGAGCGCTGGATCATCGGGAATTATATATTTTTCCCGGTCACACTTTTGCCTGTTTGAACGATAAGTTGGCCCTGCAAATCTATTGCAGTAACCAGTCAAGGGAGACAATCATGATCAAGTCATTACTCGCAGCGGGAACAATCCTGATGGCGCTTGCCGGGCCGGCCCTGGCCAGCCAGTGCCCCACGCTTGCGGCGAAAGCCGAAGAGGCCCTGAAAACTGCAACGGTCGATGATGCGACCAAGGCCAAGGTGACAGAACTGATCGCCACCGGCATGTCCCAGCACGCGGCAGGCAATCACCCGGAATCGGAAGCAACTCTTGGCGAGGCGCTGAAACTTCTCGGCATGTAGTCCAGCCTGGCAAAGTCAGATTGCGGCCCGGGCATTGTGTCCGGGCCGTTTTATTTGAATGGTATATTTCCATATTTCTGGAAATACGGTTGACAAGTGGAATTCTCTGTCATAAATCCTTCCCCATGCTCAGAGGAATCACAGTTGCCACACGTATTGAAGATGCCGCCGCGCGGCTTGAGGCGCTGGGCAATCCGACGCGGCTTGCGGTGTTCCGGCTTCTGGTGCGGGCGGGCGATGACGGCCTGGCCGTGGGGCAATTGCAGAAACGGTTGAAGATTGCGGGCTCAACCCTGTCACATCATCTGCGGGCGCTGATCACCGTTGATCTGGTGTCGCAGGAACGGCAGGGAACGACGCTCACCTGCCGGGCCAATTACCGGGTCATGGAGACGCTGGTTTCGTTTCTGGTTGATGAATGCTGCGCCGATGCGGCCTGCGCGCCGGCGGCGAAGGTGGCATGAATTTTTTTGCACTTTTAATTCGATATTTCCGGAAGGACTAAAGAAATGACGGTTGCGGTAATTGGAGCAGGCCCGGTCGGCCTGGCAGCAGCGGCCCATCTGGCCGAGCGCGGTGTGCCGTTTGTGGTGTTCGAGGCGGGCGAGGGTGCTGCTGCGGCAGTCCGCCAATGGGGCCATGTGACGTTCTTTTCGCCGTGGCGCTTCAATGTGGACAGCGCGGCCGAGCGGCTGCTGAAGCAAACCGGTTGGGTCATGCCCGATCCGGACCGCGATCCCACCGGGCAGCAATTGATTGATGATTATCTTCTGCCCCTTGCGAACCTGCCGGCCATTGCGCCACACATCCGCTACGGGGCGCGCGTGACGGCGGTGACGCGGCAGGGCATGGACCGGGTGCCCTCGAAAGGGCGCGAGCAGCGGCCCTTTGAAATTTCGGTTGCCCATGCAGACGGCTCGGTTGAGCGGGTGCTGGCCTCCGCCGTGATTGATGCCTCAGGCACATGGTCGGCGCCAAATCCCGCCGGAGCGAACGGAATTCCGGCGCTGGGCGAAAAGGAGAGCGCAGCCCGCATCGCCACGGGAATTCCCGATGTCTTCGGGAAAGAGCGCAAACGCTATGCCGGAAAGCGCGTGGTGGTGATCGGCTCCGGCCATTCGGCGATGGATTCGATCTTGAATCTGGTGCGGCTGCAAGAAAGAGGAACCGGCCACGGAAATCATCTGGACCATGCGTTCGCGGCCCACGGACAAGACCTTTGGCGGCGGGGCGGACGACCAGCTTGCAAATCGCGGCGCCTTGGGGGCGCGGGCCAAGGCGGCGATTTCCGCCGGGAATGTTTCGGTGGAAGCGCCATTCCGCGTGCGGAGCTTTGCGCTTACGAAAAATGCAATCGAGATCACCGATGAGACGGGCAGGAAACTCATCGCCGATGAGGTGATCGTCGCCACGGGGTTCCGCCCGGATTTTTCGATGCTCAGCGAAATCCGGCTTGATCTGCATCCCTGGCTGGAATGCACCCGAACTTTGGGGCCGCTGATTGATCCCAACGAGCATAGCTGCGGCGATGTTCCGCCCCATGGCGTGAAGGAGTTGACGCAGCCGGAAAATAATTTCTTTATTGTCGGCATGAAGAGCTATGGCCGCGCCCCCACCTTTCTCATGGCCACCGGCTACGAACAGGTCCGTTCAGTGGTGGCCGCGTTGGCTGGCGACATGGAAGCAGCGCTCGATACGAAACTCGTTCTGCCGCAGACCGGGGTTTGCGAAGGCCCGGGCTATGCGGAGGAGGGCGGCTGTTGCGGCGGGCCGTCGCTGACGCGGGCCGATGCTTGCTGCACCGTCGATGCCATTGCCAAGGATGCGGGCAAGTCCGGCTGCGGTTGCCAAGCCGCAGGCCGCTGCTGATGGGATTTCGCTGGGGCTTTGTATTGCCCCTGGCCTTTGCGCAACTGGTTTCCTGGGGTTCGCTTTATTATGCCTTCGCGGTGATCGCCGGGCCGATGGCGGTCGAGATGGGCTGGTCCAGCCCGGCGATCAATGGCGCCTTGTCGGCGGGACTTGCGGCCACGGGCTTTGCCTCGTTCTTCGCGGGCCGCGCCATTGATGTCTATGGCGGGCGGGTACTGATGACGGCGGGGTCGACGGCCGCCGCCCTGCTGCTTTTGGCGTGGTCGCAGGTCACGGAACTCTGGCAGCTTTATGCCGTGTGGATTGCCATGGGGGCAGTATTTTCAACAGTTCTCTATGAACCCGTATTTGCCGTGATGGCGCGCGAGCTGAAGGAAGATTACCGGCGCGGCATCATCACCATCACTCTGCTTGGCGGGCTTGCCAGCACCGCCTTCATTCCGCTCACGCAATTCCTTGTCGATGTTTTGGACTGGCGCCAGGCCCTTATGATTCTCGCGGCCATTCAAATTCCCTTTGGAATTCTCATTCACTGGTTTGTGCTGGGAGGGTCCAGCGAACGCGTTGCGGTCAGCAAAGCAAGTGTGCCCGCAGGCCGGGTGCGCAGGGCGCTGGCAACGCCGGTGTTCTGGCTGCTGGCATTGAGTTACGGGGCGCACGCCTTCATGTTCACCGGCCTCACCTTTCATATCATTCCGCTGCTCACGGAGCGCGGCTTTGCGCTCCCCATGATCATTGCGGCCTATACGCTGGTGGGGCCGTTTCAGGTCATCGGGCGTATCGTGGTTTTCGCGCTTGAGAAACGCATTGATGTGAGGCTTGCCGGCATGGTGGGAACGTCGCTGCCGGTGATCGGCCTCGTGCTGCTCATGCTGGCAACGCCCGGTTCGCCGCTGCTCTATATCTTCGCCATTTTCTATGGCGGCGGCATGGGCATCAAAACCATCGTGCAGGCAACCGCAGGCCCCGAGTTCCTGGGGCGGGAAGGTTATGGCGCGCTCCAGGGCACATTCGCCGGAATCAATTTCGCGATCCAGGCGGCAACGCCATTTGCGCTGGCTCTGCTGTGGTCGCTTATGGGCGGTTACGATCAGGTGATCTGGATTCTTTTCGCCGGGGCAGCCCTGTCGGCGCTTGCCTTTATCGGGGCGCTCATGGTGCGGCCGGGAGCGCCTGTTTCATCCAGTTGATCCATGTCAATATAACCCCCAACTGGTCATTGTAGTTGTTGGCCAGTATATAAGGGGAACCACAACCATGCTATTTCCAATCTTCTATGGCATCATCGCTCCCGATATTGCCACGCCAAAGTCGCTGGGTGCGGTGAAGACGGCTATTGGACTGACTGCAAAGCTCGATGGTCAACTTTCAGTGGCCATTGGCGCACTGGAGATATCGGTTCGAAATACGCTTAGCTCAGGTATCGTGGAGCGGATTGTCGACGAGGAATGTCAGCGCAGCAGAGATTCAGCAAAGGCCCTGAGTGGACAGATTGCCGATCTTGCCCGCAGTTCCGGTTCAGCCGTCCATACCGAGATTTTAAGCGGCAGTCTCGGCCAGATCACGGGGCTCTGCACGGTCCGGGCCAGAGTCCATGGCCTGGTTTTTGCCGAAGCCGGCGGCTCCGGCGAGCCTCTTGCAGGAGCGCTGATCGAGCCTCTGCTTTTTGAAAGCGGCAGGCCGGTCATTATCGTTCCCAATGGCTTTTCCTCGGAGATTTCGTTGAACCATGTCCTGATAGCGTGGGATGGCAGCGAAGGCGCGGCGCGTGCCGTGTGGGATGCAATACCGCTGCTCCGCCTGGCGAACACGCTGGAAATCGTCACTGTCGTCGGCGAGAAAGAACTGAATGATGTTACCTCCGCGCACGCCCTTGCCGGGATGCTCACTTATCTGGGGAAGAAGATGGCCGTTACTTCCCTCACTTTTGACGGCAGCACCGCAGCCGTCCCCATCAAGCAGCATGCGGCCAGGACCGGTGCGGGCCTGGTTGTCCAGGGGGCTTACGGCCGGTCGCGCTGGAGTGAACTTATCCTTGGCGGCGTTACCCGCGAAATGCTTCGTGACTGCGCGCTGCCGGTCCTGATGTCCCACTAGAAGGACAACCTATGGGGAGCCAGCGTTAAGTTGTGGCGTCAAGAGCAGGGAAATTCAAATTCTGATGGCAGATGAGCGGGCGGTGTGAATGACTGAAGATGTCTGAGGCGCTGACTTACTGGGCCATGTTCATCGCAATCGCCGCGGTAATTGCCGTGGCGGGCCCATACGTATCACGCAACGGCGACATCATTGCCGAGAAAACAAATCTCTCCGGCGGCTGGATCGGGCTGGTCCTCATTGCCACCGTCACATCGCTGCCGGAGCTGGTGACCGGGGTCAGCGCAGTGACCTACTGGAACCTGCCGGATATCGCCGCAGGTGACGCGCTTGGCAGCTGCGTCTTCAATCTGGCCATCCTTATCGTGGTCGATTTCATGTTGCGCGGCGAACCGGTTTACAGCCGCGCCAACCGGGGGCACATCATTTCCGGCGGTTTTGGAATCGTGCTGATCGGCTTTGTCGCGCTGACCATCCTTGTCGAGCAGAACGGGGGCGGGTTGACGCTGGGGCATATCGGGATTTCGACGCCGATCATGCTGCTTTTGTATGCCGGCGCGATGCGTACGGTGTTTGTCTACGAGCGTGACCATCGCGAGCAGTTCAGCGAAGAGGTGGCGCGCCGCCATCCGGACGTCACGCTCGCCATGGCGGTTCGCCGCTACGCCGCCGCTGCCTTCGCGATTGCCGTCGCAGGTGTCGCCCTGCCTTATGCCGGCAGCGCCATAGCGGACATCATGGGCTGGAACCGCACCTTTGTCGGCACCCTCCTGATCGCCGGGGCCACGTCATTGCCCGAACTCGTGGTGACCATCGCGGCCGTGCGTTACGGGGCCCTGAATATGGCGGTTGCAGGGCTTCTCGGCAGCAACCTCTTCAATATGCTCATCCTGGCAATCGAGGATGGGCTCTACCTGCCCGGACCGCTTCTGGCGCATGTTTCGCCAGCCCACGCGGTCTCGGCCATCTCGGCGATGATCATGACGGGCATCGCCATCATTGGCTTGCAATTCGGCCCGCGGTCGCGGATATTTGGCACTGTGGGGTGGGCCAGCCTTGCGATTTTCACGGTTTATTTATTCAATTCCTATGTTTTATACCTACATGGGCATTAGTAGCTTTTTCGGATTGAAGTGGACGGGATGTTTTTGCGCCGGCAGCCGCCAGGGTTCTGGTTAAGGGTACGGAACGTGATATGGCCGAAGATGGGCCTGAGCCGGGCCTGGCGCTATCTTGTGCACCGGATGGCGCGGCTCAAGGCCAGCCCGCATGCGATTGCGCTTGGTTTCGCGGCTGGCGCCTTTGCGTCTTTCACGCCTTTTGTCGGCCTTCATTTCATTCTGGCCGGGCTTATCGCCTTTGCGCTCCGCTCCAGCATCCTGGCGTCGGCCATTGGCACTGCTGTTGGCAATCCGCTGACGTTTCCCTTCATCTGGCTGTCGACCTACAATGTTGGCGCGGCCCTTCTTGGGCGCGAAGCCAAGGCGGAAGTGGTTCTCGACGCGCCGGCGGCTTCTGAAAGTGCCGTTAACGCCGGAATGATGGACGTTGCCGGGAGGCTTTTCGACCGGATCGAGCCAGTTTTCCTTCCAATGATCATCGGCGGAACCCTGCTGGGGCTCGCCTGCGCCGCCGCCTGCTACTTCATCGTGCGCCTGTCAGTCGACCGCTTCAAGCAACGGCGCAAATCGGTGCGGGTCCGCGCCATCGCGCCACCACAGAAAATCACACCTTAAGCCGGAATTGACATCATCCAGGCAATCGTCTCCAGTTGCGGCATGAGCAATTGGAGGCAGCATGGCGGCGTATGATCTTGTGTTGAAGGGCGGGCGTGTTGTCGATCCGGGGCAAAGCCTCGACGCGAAGATGGATGTGGCCTTTCACGCGGGCAAGGTGGCGGCCATTGCGAAAACCATTGCAGTTCCGGCGGGCGTCGAGGCGCGCGATGTGTCGGGCCTTATCGTCACCCCCGGCCTGATCGACATGCACACCCATGTGTATTGGGGCGGCACTTCGCTCGGCGTCGATGCGGAGGATTTTTGCCGCAAGAGTGCGGTGACCACGGCCATCGATACGGGCTCGGCGGGGCCGGGAAATTTCGCCGGCTTCCGCAAGCATGTGATCGAAAAATCGGAAGTCAGGATACTGGCCTATCTCCATATTTCGCACGCCGGAATTTTCGGCTTTTCCAACCGCATCATGGTGGGCGAAAGCGAGGAGCTGCGCCTGATGGATCCCGAAACCGCCGTCGAGGTGGCCACCGCCAACCGTGACCTGATTGTCGGCATCAAGGTCAGGCTTGGGCGCTGGGCCTCCGGAATCCATGGCATGGTTCCGTTTGAATATGCGTTGCAGGTGGCCGAAGAGGCCGGCATGCCGATGATGGTTCATATCGACGATCCGCCGCCGTCCTACCCGCAGGTGGTGGAGCGGCTGCGCAAGGGCGATGTGCTCACCCATTGTTTCCGGCCATTCCCCAATACGCCATCGACAAGCGACGGCCACGTGCGGCCCGAAGTGCTTGCGGCACGTCAGCGCGGGGTGTTCTTCGACGTGGGCCATGGCATGGGGTCATTTTCGTTCAAGGTGGCGCGCATCATGCTGGAGAACGGCTTCTATCCCGACACGATCTCATCGGATATCCACGCCCTTTGCATCAATGGCCCGGCCTTCGACCAGGTGACGACGCTTTCCAAATTTCTCCACCTGGGAATGCCGTTTTCCGAGGTTATCCGGGCCTCGACCCAGAACGCGGCACTGGCGCTGTCCCGGCCGGAACTCGGCAGTTTAAGGCCGGGGGCGGTGGGGGATGCCGCCATTCTCAGCCTCGACGAGGGCCGGTTTGAATTTGTCGATACGGTGGGCGAGAAGCTTACCAGCGAGCGGAAGATCAATGTCCGCGGCGTGGTCCTGGGCGGAAAGTGGTGGCATTCCGCCTGATTTCCCTGCTCTTCATCAAAAGATCATTTGTGCGCCGGGCTTTTTTGGCTTTAATTTAATGGCACCGACGAAATGATCGGAAGGGAGAGAAACAATGACTGAATTCAATACGACACTGGAACAGGCAAAAAAGCTTGTTTCAAAGGGGCGGATGTCACGGCGTGACTTCGTTCAACTGGCCGTGGCAACGGGCGTCACCGCCGTTGCGGCCGAGAAGCTGTTCGTCACGGCAGCCCGGGCCGAACCCAAGAAGGGCGGCACCTTCAAGATCGGCATTGGCCATGGCGCGACAACGGACTCGATGGACCCGGGCCTTTATCCCGACCAGTTCACCGGAACGGCCCTGTGGGGAACGCTCGCCAACAGCCTGACCGAGATGGACCACACGGGCGCCGTCATTCCGGACCTGGCGGAGAGCTTCGAACCCGATAAGGGCGCAGCGAAGTGGGTGTTCAAGCTGCGCAAGGGCGCCACCTTCCACAATGGCAAGACGGTTACGGCGGATGATGTCGTGGCGTCGATGATGCATCACCGCGGCGAGAATTCTAAGTCAGCGGCGAAATCGCTGTTGACGTCCGTCAAGGAAGTCAAGGCCGACGGCGCCGACACGGTGATCTTCGAGCTCGACGGCGGCAACGCGGATTTCCCCTACACCGTTTCCGATTATCACATGCCGATCATGCCGAAGAATGATGACGGTTCGGTCGACTGGCAGTCGGGCATCCGTACCGGCGGCTACACGCTGGAGAAATTCGAACCCGGCGTGATCGCCACGTTCAAGCGGAACCCCAACTACTACAAGGAGGGCAGGGCCTGGTTTGATGCGGTCGAGTGCCTCTCCATCAAGGACTCCACGGCGCGCACCAACGCGCTGACCGCCGGGGAAATCCACTACATGGACCGTTGCGACCTGAAGACTCTCGATCTTCTCAAGCAGGATCCCAACATCAATGTCACCGAGGTGACGGGCTATGGCCACAATGTCTTCGTGATGAACGTGGGCGTGGCGCCCTTCGACAATCCGGACGTGCGCAACGCGCTCAAATACTCGGTTGACCGCGAGAAGATCGTGCAGAACGTTTTCTTCGGGCACGGCACCGCGGGTAACGACAATCCGATCCCGCTGAGCGTGAAGTTCGGCATCGATCCGGAGCCGAAGCACACCTATAACCCCGACAAGGTCAAGGAGCTGCTCAAGAAGGCCGGGGCGGAAAACGTCGAGATCGAACTCCTGGTTGCCGATGCGGCGTTCTCTGGGGCGATTGACTCAGCCCTGATCTGGCAGGAGAGCGCCAAGGCGGCGGGCCTCAACCTGAAAGTCACGCGCGTTCCCGACGATGGCTATTGGGACAATGTCTGGCTGCAGAAGCCTTTCTGTGCCTCCTACTGGAGCGGCAGGCCGACCTGCGACTGGATGTTCACCACGGCTTATGCGGCGGGTGCCGCGTGGAATGACACGTTCTGGAAGAATCCGCGTTTCAACGAGCTGCTGGTTGCGGCGCGCTCTGAAACCGATGAGCCGAAACGCGCCGCCATGTATGCCGAAATGCAGCAGATTCTGCATGACGATGGCGGCCTGATCAACCTCATCTTCAACTCCTATGTCGAGGCGCATCAGAAAACCCTCGGCCATGGCGATGTTGCCAGCAACTGGCAGCTCGACGGCCAGCGGATCGCCGAGCGCTGGTGGTTCGTCTAAACATTGATCGCCGGCGGAGCAGCACTGCTTCGCCGGCGTTCCCTTTGACTTATTCCATTACTGCTTCGGTGTGATGATGAGGCCGGTCAAACCATTCCTGGCTGAGATCTCGTCAAGCTTTCCGCTCTTGGCCACAACAGAGAGCGCGGCGTTCAGTTTGCCGGCCAAAGCCGTATCGCCTTTGCGGATGCCGGCGCCCGCACCTTCGCCGATGATTTCGACATCAAGGGGAACGGCGCCCTTCAATTCAAATGTGCTGCCCTGCGCCGACTTGAGGAAGGCATCAAGCGTCGTGCCGTTGGCCAGGACATAGTCGATGCGGCCCGCCGCCAGATCCTGGTTCACTTCGTCCTGGGTCTGGTAGGCCTTGATGGTTGCGGTCTTGCCGTAATATTTTTCCGCATAGGCGGCGTGGATGCTTGCGACCTGCACACCGATGACCTTGCCGGACAGATGCTCGGGCGAGAAATCCATGTCGCCGTTCTTGGCGCCCATCATGACGGCCGCCGAAGTGTAGTAGGTGTCGGAGAAGTCGATGACTTCACGGCGCTTGGCGTTCTTCGACATGGAGGCGATGATCACGTCGATCTTGCTGGCGGTGAGGGCGGGAATAATGCCGTCCCACGCGGTTTCAACGATCTCGCATTTCTCCTTCATCTCGGCGCAGAGCGCATCCACCAGGTCAATTTCCCAGCCCACCCATTTGCCGGAGGCATCCTTGGCGGTAAAGGGTGGATAGGGCTCCGCCGCCACGCCGATTTTGAGGTCAGCAAAGGCAGGGGTTGCCGCCAGCAGCGTCGCCGCCGCAAGCAGGGTAATACGTAAAATTTTCATGGTCTACTCCGCAATCTGAAATTATCTGAGCATTGATTTTCGCTGCGGGAAATAGCTTGGCGTTTCTATGGTTGACAAGGCGGCTCGCGAGTCTGGCTGCCATGCAGGGAAAGGCGTGGAATCCGGGGCGTTTTGTTAACGCTCTGTTATGGTTATCTGCTCTTGGTCTCCCCATTGCGCAAAAAGCCCAAATCGGACAACATGACGGTCATGGATGGGGCGCACCGGCGCATAAGTTGTCCGGTGTTCAGTATTGTCATTTTAGAAAAGGATTGATGATGTCCATGACCAAATCCCTCTTTGCCGCGGCCGCGTTCATGCTGTTCACCTCGGTTTCAGTCCTTGCGGCGGATACCTTGAATTTCACCATGAAGGCCTCGATGCCGTCATTGCGTGATGCGACGAAGAAAGACAATTTCACTGTGGGCCTTGCCGACAAGCAGGTGGACACGACCCTGAAGATCATCTGCCAGGGGGCGACTGCAGGCCTCATCACCGGCCAGAATGAATCCTGCGCCGTCACCGGCAATGGCGCGCTCATCAATCCCACCAATGGCCAGAAGCTGCAACGCACGCAATATTCAGGCGGCTGGGTGGTGAAGTCCGATGGCTTCACCGATGGCACGTCGATGTCGGTCAATTACCTGGCGCTTGGCAAGGTTGCGGCGTCCAATGGAAAATTCGCCGGCTCGATGATGCTGAAGCCGGAAAATCCCAGCACCGGCGCCAGCCTGCTGCGCGATACGATCCTCAAGAAAATCAAGACCACCGAGTCAGGCCTGATCGACGAGCGGGTCGATACCATCCAGCTTTCCAATTTCACCATTCCCTCGGCGGGGCTTCCCTCGGACAAGGGCTGCGTGTGGAACGGCAATTTTGTTTATTCCTACCAAACCGAATCCTGGTTCATCGAAGTCACCGCCAAGTGCAACGGCAAGGACTATCCACTGAAGGGCAACATGCCTTTCACCGAAACGCCGAACGTCGGCAACCAGCACCAGTATGATCTGACGCTCACCCTGCCTTCGGCGGATGTGGGCACCGATGATGCGCTGTTTGCCAATGCGGAGGGCGACACGGATCTGTTTGCCCAGGCCGATGGCATCACCGGGCAGATCGTCATGAAGGAGAGCGCCTATGTCGATGCCGAGGTCGACGGCGTGATGGACAAGCTCGCCACCGAGATTGACGCCACCGGCACGCTCACCGGCCAGAACATTCCGCTCGAGGCGGTGCGTTCGCTCGGCACCATGATCGGCATCCTGTCGCGCGCGTTTTTCGGGGCTTGATTTATTGTCCTCTCCCGCAACGCGGGAGAGGAAGGGACCCAATCGCCAAAGCGATTGGGGAGGTGAGGGGAACGAGGGTCGAAGTGCCCTCATCTATCCCATCTGTTCAGCTATGCGTCCGCAAACGGGCCCCTTTCTTCTCCCGTTTCACGGGAGAAGACAATCTACGCAGGAACCCGTCCATCTGGCGTGAGTTTATCAACCGCTTCCGGCAGGGTTTTCGACAGGCGCGAGAGAAGTTCCTCGCGGCTGAGGCCGGTCTGCTTCACCAGGCTGTCGATGAGGTCGGCGCCCAGGGTTTTTTCCATTTGAGACTCGGAGATCGGTTCATTGGGGCCTTTGCCGATCCATGATTCCGCCGTTTTGCCCGCGCCACTCTTGGTGAATTGATCGACCAGTTCGCCCAGTCCGCCGGTGATGCTGGTGGCCGTGGGGCTGCTGCCAATGGTTTTCTTGACGCTATCGATCAAGCCGCCCGCGGCGCTGTTGGGGTCATTGCTGAGGCCCTTTACGAATTCGCCGATTTTCTCGCGGTTCTGGTAACCGGCCACGGCCACCAGGCCCAGAAGCGCCAAAAGTGAAGGCATGCGTTTCGCCATTTCAGTCTCCCATTACAAAACCAGACGCCGGACAATTGGGGATGAATAAGACAATTGCAAGACTCTGTCATTGATAAATTGACGGGCGCAATGGTAGGATAAGGGCCTAGAGGCAACGCGGAGCTAATTCACAATGAGCATTCTCTGGACCATCATCATCGGGTTTATCGCCGGCGTCATCGCCAAGTTTCTCATGCCCGGAAAGAATGAGCCCTCGGGTTTCATCTTGACAACAATTCTGGGCATCGTCGGCGCCTTCGTCGCCACCTTCCTTGGCCAGGCCCTGGGCTTTTACCGGCCCGGCGAAGGCGCTGGCTTCATCGGAGCCGTAGTGGGCGCCATTGTCGTGCTGTTCGTGTGGGGAATCTTCGCCAAGAAGAACGCGGTTTAGGTTACTGCTGGCGGCCGGTCCGCCAGATGATGACGATAAACATCAGCATGCCGAGCCAGACCAGCAGGGAACCGGCAATGACCAGCGGCATGAGGCTGGCACGGCCGCTGCCTAGCAGGGTGGCGAGCCCCGTCATCATGGACATATAGCCGATAACACTTGCAGCTACCTGCAGCGTAGCCAGGCGGCCAAGGGCCTGCTCGTGGGTCACGTAATAAAGACCCATCAGGAACATGGTCACCCAGCCGATCAGGTTGAGATGGGCATGCACCGGCATCAGGCTGTGGTCATGGGCTATTCCCATGTAAATCCCAAGGCTCATGCCAACCAGCGCGGTGACGCCGGCCAGAAGAAAGCAGAATTGCGGCAGGCGCATTACCCGCCGAACCTGGTGAAGCGCGCGGGGCCGGCGTCGTGGGAAATCCGCTCAATTTCGCCGCGCGAAATGCCGATGTCCTTGAGCAGGTGGTCATCCAGGCTGGAAAGTGCGGTGCGCGTCTGGCGCTGCATCATCAGGCCGGCAAGCATGTGCCAGGGCTGGGCGGCAATCGTCATAAAGCTTTTGCGCCGTGGGCTTGTGGTGCTTGAAGTGTCGTAAAACATGGTCGGTCCTTGCAGGGGGAAGTGAATAAAAGTTTGCGGCCGGGCGAGGGTCATGCCCGGCCGCATCTCGAAGAACTTAGGGCTTAGACTTTGGATTCGTGATGATCACGTCCGTTGTCCTTGCCGCCTTCTTCCGAGATTTCGTTCATGCGCTCAAAGGCGGTCTTCTTCTTGCTGCCCTTGATGATGGTGAGGGCGTTGGTGTTCGTGGCATAGTTCGCCGCCTTGTTCTGGGTGGCGTACTTGCCGAAGTAGGTGTCCGAGCTGCGAAGGTCATCGCCGCCTGCGGCAAGGGCTGCACCGGAAACGGCTACGAGGGCTGCGAGGGATACGAAAAGGGTCTTCATTTTTGGTCTATCCTTGGTGTTTAGAGTTAAGTTTAAAGTGAACCTTTTGGCTGAGAGCCGCCGTTATTTTTCTTGAGGCGTACCGGCCCGGTTCATGGCGCGGTGTGTAACCCCGGCACGGGCCCAAGACTTTGAGAGCCCCTTGATTTTTCCTTGAGAAGCCCTTGATTAACGCGGTAGAAGGCCCCCCGGACGGCTGAGGAGGCCCGCTTGCGGTATGAATTCGATGATTTTGTGCTGGATACGGGGCGGGTCGAACTGCGCCGCGGGTCCAAACTTGTCGACATCGAGCCGCAGGTTTTCGATCTGCTGGTCCATCTCATCGCGAATCAGGACAGGGTGGTCAGCAGCGAGGAGCTGTTTGAAGCCGTATGGGCGGGCCGCATTGTTTCGCTCTCGACGCTCACCAGCCGGATCAATGCGGCGCGCAAGGCCATTGGCGACAGCGGCGCCAAGCAGAAACTGATCAAGACCATCCCGCGCCGGGGTTACCGTTTTACGGCGGAAGTCATGACTGCTTCTGACGAAGCGGAAGCCGCTCCCGAGCCTGAATCAACGCTGCGCCAGGAAATCAGCTTTTGCACTTCGGGCGATAAAGTGCGCATCGCCTATGCCAAGGTGGGCAGCGGGCCGCCGCTGGTGAAGGCCGGCAACTGGCTGAACCATCTGGAATATGATTGGGAAAGCCCGGTGTGGAGCCATCTGCTGAAATGGATGGCGAGCGAGCGCCAGCTCATCCGCTATGATGCGCGCGGCAATGGCCTGTCGGACTGGGACGTGCAGGATATTTCCTTCGATGCCTTTGTGCGCGATCTCGAAGCGGTGGTTGATGCGGCGGGACTCAAGCGCTTTGCCCTGTTCGGCGCCTCGCAGGGTTGTGCCGTGAGCATCGCCTATGCGGTCAAGCATCCGGAGCGGGTGAGCAAGCTGGTGCTCTATGGCGGCTTTGCCCGCGGGCGTCGCCTGCGCGGCGATCCGGTGGATATCGAGCAGGCGGACGCCATGATCACCCTCATGCGCACCGGCTGGGGCCAGGAGAACCCGGCCTTCCGCCAGGTCTTCACCTCGCTCTTTGTGCCGGGCGGCACGCCGGAGCAGATGGCCTGGTTCAATGACCTGCAGCGCAACACCACGTCGCCGGGCAACGCGGTGCGCATCAGGCTGGTGTCGGACTACATGGACGTGCTCAAGCTGCTGCCGCAGGTCACCGTGCCGACGCTGGTTCTGCATTGCAACGACGATGTGGTGCAGCCCTTCGAGGAAGGCCGCATACTTGCGGCGGGCATTCCCGGCGCGCGCTTCGTGGGGCTTGAGGGGCGGAACCATTTGATCCTCGAAACCGATCCGGGCTGGGGCCGCTTCCAGGAAGAGGTCGCGGCGTTTCTGGCGGGGTAAATCCCTGACGTCCTCTCCCGTAAAACGGGAGAGGAGGGGACCCATTGCGGAACGCAATGGGGAGGTGAGGGGAACAAGGTGGAAGTGCCCTCATCTATCCCATGTCACTTCGTGACACGGGCCCCTTTCTTCTCCCGTTTCACGGGAGAAGACGTGATTGCCTTTGCTTCTTCTTGAATTCAGGGCAGGGTGTTCCCATCTGCATTCCGCTCAGGAGGGCAACTGACATGCTGATTTTCATCCTCAACGTCCTGTGGTTTATCCTCGGCGGATTTTTTGCTGGCCTTGGCTGGGTCCTGGCCGGGGTGATCATGGCGATTACCATTATCGGCATTCCCTGGGCGCGCTCCTGCTTCATGCTGGCGCGCTACACCTTCTGGCCCTTCGGCTACGACATCGTTTCGCGCGAGCAGCTCTATGGCGAGCCTGACATCGGCACGGGCGTGCTTGGCACCATCGGCAACATCATCTGGTTCGTGCTGGCGGGCTGGTGGCTGGCCGTCATGCACATCACCGCGGCGGCGGCCCTTGCCATCACCATCATCGGCATTCCCTTTGCCTGGGCGCATGTGAAGCTGGCGCTTGCCTCGCTGTTTCCGATCGGCAAAACCGTGGTGGAGGTTGATGAGCTGCGCTGGCTGCCAAGGTCAGGGACCAGCCTGAAGGTTTGAGCGTCAGGCTGAGGCAGCTTCGCGATCAAAAGCAATTTTGACCTGCAGCCCGCCGTGGGCGGCGCGCCCGTAGGATAGTTCCAGTTCGTAAAGATCAGCGATATCCTCAACAATTGCCAGGCCCAGGCCAAAACCCTTGCGGCTTTCATCCAGCTTTCGTCCGCGCTGGCGAATGGAGGACAGTTCGGCATCGGCCACGCCTGGCCCGTCGTCCTCGATGACAATGCATCCATCAGCAAAGCTGATCCTGACCTGCGATTTGGCAAATTTGCGCGCGTTGTCGAGCAGGTTTCCAAGGAGCTCGAGCAGATCATTGCGCTCAAGCGGCACGACCGCATCAGCCGGTATGCTGCTCAGCCATTTGAGCTCACTGGCTTCGGGCAACCGCCGCAGGGTTGACACCACGGCCTCCGCCGCTTCGGCAAGGTTTGTCAGGTCATGGCCACGCCCGGTGGAAAGCCTAGCGCGAATGAGGCCCCTTTCCACCTGCCGGCGCATGCTCTCAACCTGGCCATCAATTTCCGTGGCCTGCTTGCCGAGCTTCCGCTTATTGAGATCGCGGGCAATGGCTGAGAGAATGGTGAGCGGGGTTATGAGGCCGTGGGCCAGATCGCCGGCCCGGCGGCGGGCCCGCTCCAGCGATTTGTCGCGCAGATTGAGAACACCGTTGAATTCCGAAACCAGAGGCTCAACCTCGGTGGGGAACTCGCCTTCAAGGCGCTTCGTATCGCTGGCGCCGAGTTCGGAAAGCTGTTTGCGAAGGGCCTGCAGGGGCCTGAGCCCAATGGAAACCTGCAGCCAGGCAGCAATGGTAAGGGCAAGTCCGATAAGCGAGAGATAGAGCACAAGCTGGTTGCGAAACGTGGCAAGCGGCGCGGTGATCTCGTCCTCATGGGCCCCAACGTGCAAGCGGAGTGAAATATTGCCCTGCCTGGTTGTGATCGAGATTGTCCGTTCAGCGATTACCAGAAGTTCGCCTTCCGGGCCCAGGCTGGAACCGGCGGGCGTGGGCTCGCTATCCCAAAGCGAGCGCGAGCGTGGCAATGGGCCAAGCGGGGAGGGTCCCGGGCCCACCTGCTCGATGCGCCAGTATTTGCCGCTGTAGGGCAATTCAAAGCGGGGGTCCGCCAGGGCGCGGGTCACCTTCACTTCCCCCGTATCAGAAACTTCAATGGCGCCCGCCAGTTGCAGGAGGTCATTGTTGAGCTCCTGCATGACGCGGTCACGCACCTGTTGCTCAAACAACGCGGTGAGGGCGATCCCGGCGGCAAGCAGGGCGGCGGCAATGGAAAATGCCGCGGCGACGAGGAGCCTCAGGCGCAATGAACCGGTTCTCATGGGCCGTGGGCCGTGACGATGTAACCAAAGCCCCTTCGCGTATCGATGACCTTCGCCTTGATTTTCCTGCGAAGCCTGCCGACGAGGGCTTCAATGGCGTTGGAATCGCGTTCGTTGTCATGGGAGTAGAGCGCCTCGCCCAATTCGGTTTGCGACACCACGCGGCCCTGATTGTGAAACAGGTAGCTGATCAGGCGATATTCAAGCGGCGTAAGGCTCACCGGAATACTGTTCACGCTCACCTGCTGGGTGCGCGGATCAAGGCTCACCGGGCCAATCGTGATGACGGGCTGCACCTGTCCGGTTGAGCGCCGCAGAAGGGCCCGCACGCGGGCCATGAGTTCTTCCATGCGGAAGGGTTTTGGCAGATAATCATCGGCGCCGGCATCAATGCCATCAACCCGTTCGGCCCAGGTTCCCCGCGCCGTGAGGATGATGACGGGCGTGGCCAGGCCTTCCTGCCGCCAACGCTTCAGAATGGTCAGGCCATCAAGACTGGGCAAGCCCAGATCAAGGACGATGACGGAATAATTCCCGGTTCCGCCGCGGAACCAGGCATCCTCGCCCTCGCTTGCAATTTCGGCAACGTAGCCTCCGGCAGTCAAGGCTTCCCGGATGTCCCTGGCGATGCGAAGCTCATCCTCGACGATCAGAATCCGCATCATGTGCCTTTTGCGCGAACGATCCTGCGGCTGACGGCGTTGACAAGAACCTCGATAAGGCGGTTGTCTTCATCGAGCAATTTTATCCGGTAGGTCAGGTTGGCTCCGTTGCCCCTGAGCGAAACACGGACAATTTCACCCCTGTGTTTCCTGCGGACAATGGCAAGTATTTCCTTCAGTGTGGCGGCGCGGTTGTTCCTGACGGCTTTCAGGGCCCGGTCCTGATCGTCGTCCTCGCCGCTGTCGTCCCCCGTCATCGCCGCCATCATCCCGCCGCCATCATCTCCGCCGCCGTCATCTCCGCCACCATCATCCCCGCCGCCATCGCCACCATCGCTGTCTTCGGCATGGGCGAGGCTTTGTGGCAGGGTGAGGCCGCCTGCCAACAAGAGCCAAATTAGATTGCGCCGGGAAATCATGTGCCATCCTCAATTCAGAGGTTTTCCATCCCGGAATTTTAAGCAAAATGAAGCTGACAAGTCCATGAATGGTCCCGTCAGCCATCTGTCAGCCACTGCTTCGCAGCGCAGTCTACACCGCAGCCATGGGTTCTTCAAAGTCTGGTTACCAGGGCATGAATGCGAGGCCCCTTTTGGTTGGTCACAAATTGGCGGAGGCCGGAAAAAATGCTGATTAAACCCCCTTTTAGACGGGTTTATGGCCGAGCCGGGCACCAGGCCAGAGAGCCAAGCTGACTGAACGCTGACAAGTCCTGTCACCTTCCTATCATCGTCCCTCACATAGGTTGAATTCACTGGAGACAGTGATTCTCATTCAGTTAAACTTTTAACGAGGACATATCATGCGGAACACCACATCAATTTTAAGTTTGCTGCTTGCACTTGGCATTTACGGCGCAGGCCCGGTCGTGACGAAATTCGGTCCCTTCGCGGCAACCGTTGCCCATGCCGAGAGCGGCGAGGGCGGTGAAGGCGGCGAGGGCGGTGAAGGCGGCGGCGACGGCGACGGTGGCGGAGATGATGCCGGTGGCGATGATGCCGATGGTGATGATTCGGGTGACGATTCTGGCGATGATTCAGGTGATGATTCTTCCGAACGATTCGGACAATGACTCATCCGACGACAACTCAACGGATGATTCATCCGACGACGCCGCTGATGACAATGATAACGACGAGATCAACGGCCTCTGCGTCGCTGATTGCAACGAAAAGTGAGTTACTTGCGTTACGGCATTTGATTGTCACTCGGTGGAAGGCCGACCGCCCCTGGTCTTCCTTGAAAGTTTATGACCCGTTTGTGTGTTCGCTGCCCTGCGATTGAACGGCAGTTCTAAACAAGAGTGGCTTAACGGAGATGGCTGCAGCAATGCGGTCATCTCCATTTTTTTGAATTGCAGATTTGCGCCGGCCCGCATATTCATGCGCGCCTCAGGCGCCCAGGAGCACGTCCTTCACGTCTTCGAGGCGGAAGGGTTTTTCCAGCGCGCCGATGAGATTCAAATCGAGTTTGCGCGCCAGTTTCTCCGCTTCGTCGAGGCGCTCCAGGTGGCCGCTCATCAGGACGACGGAACATTTCGCTTTTTGCTGCGCCAGTTTCTGCAAAACCTGAAGCCCTGAAACATTGGGCATCAGCACATCGACAAAGACGACATCCGAATTCTTGAGTTCAAAGGTGTAGCTCGACCTCGCATCAGTCGCGACCGTGACCTCAAATCCCAAGTCGCTCACCATTTTTGTCAGGGTTTCGGCAAAAGCTGGTTCATCGTCGATGATGACGACCCGGCGCTTGGCTCCCACGGACGGCAATCCCACGGCAGTTTTTCCTTGCCTGTTTTGACGGTGGATATTAGCGCGGAAGCCGGGTGCCGTCCCACACATTCCCGGGAAAATTTTTTGTGAGGCAATCGGAACAAATCTGCTTCCACCGCGTTCCTTTGGGTCAATATGAGAAGGCGTTTCCGATGGCGGCCAAGCCGTAGCCCAACCCCGCTCCGCATCCGCACCCCCGGCCGGTTCCAAGCCCTGTTCCCAATCCGACCGGCCCCATTCCGCGGATGATCGCCTATGTCAGTGGCGGTAGTGGGCCACCACGCGGCGGGCGTAGGTCAGCAGCAGGGTTTCGTATTCGGGTGTTTCGCCCACCGATATCCCGGCGGTCAGAAGCTTGTCGGCCAGTTCATTGCGTTCGCTTTTGGCGCCCTCGGGTATGGCCGCTTCCACGCACACCGTCTCAAAGACGCGGCGCAGGGTCTCCAGCTTCTCGGGGTTCATGTTGCGGCTGGCCAGGTCATCCAATGTGAATGGCGCGTTGCTGGCCGTCATGCACATCACCGCTGCGGCGGCCCTTGCCATCACCATCATCGGCATTCCCTTTGCCTGGGCGCATGTGAAGCTGGCGCTGGCCTCGCTGTTTCCGATTGGCAAGACGGTGGTGGAGGTGGATGAGCTGCGCTGGCTGCCAAGGTCAGGGACCGGCCTGAAGGTTTGAGTGTCAGGCTGAGGCAGCTTCGCGGTCAAAAGCAATTTTGACCTGCAGCCCGCCGTGGGCGGCGCGCCCGTAGGATAGTTCCAGTTCGTAGAGATCAGCGATATCCTCAACAATCGCCAGGCCCAGGCCAAAACCCTTGCGGCTTTCATCCAGCTTTCGCCCGCGCTGGCGAATAGAGGACAGTTCGGCATCGGCCACGCCTGGCCCGTCGTCCTCGATGACAATGCTGCCATCGGCAAAGCTGATCCTGACCTGCGATTTGGCAAATTTGCGCGCGTTGTCGAGCAGGTTTCCAAGGAGCTCGAGCAGATCATTGCGCTCAAGCGGCACGACCGCATCAGCCGGTATGCTGCTCAGCCATTTGAGCTCACTGGCTTCGGGCAACCGCCGCAGGGTTGACACCACGGCCTCCGCCGCTTCGGCAAGGTTTGTCAGGTCATGGCCACGCCCGGTGGAAAGCCTAGCGCGAATGAGGCCCCTTTCCACCTGCCGGCGCATGCTCTCAACCTGGCCATCGATTTCCGTGGCCTGCTTGCCGAGCTTCCGCTTATTGAGATCGCGGGCAATGGCTGAGAGAATGGTGAGCGGGGTTATGAGGCCGTGGGCCAGATCGCCGGCCCGGCGACGGGCCCGTTCCAGCGATTTGTCGCGCAGATTGAGAACACCGTTGAATTCCGAAACCAGAGGCTCAACCTCGGTGGGGAACTCGCCTTCAAGGCGCTTCGTATCGCTGGCGCCGAGTTCGGAAAGCTGTTTGCGAAGGGCCTGCAGGGGCCTGAGCCCAATGGAAACCTGCAGCCAGGCAGCAATGGTAAGGGCAAGTCCGATAAGCGAGAGATAGAGCACAAGCTGGTTGCGAAACGTGGCAAGCGGCGCGGTGATCTCGTCCTCATGGGCCCCAACGTGCAAGCGGAGTGAAATATTGCCCTGCCTGGTTGTGATCGAGATTGTCCGTTCAGCGATTACCAGAAGTTCGCCTTCCGGGCCCAGGCTGGAACCGGCGGGCGTGGGCTCGCTATCCCAAAGCGAGCGCGAGCGTGGCAATGGGCCAAGCGGGGAGGGTCCCGGGCCCACCTGCTCAATGCGCCAGTATTTGCCGCTGTAGGGCAATTCAAAGCGGGGGTCCGCCAGGGCGCGGGTCACCTTCACTTCCCCCGTATCAGAAACTTCAATGGCGCCCACCAGTTGCAGGAGGTCATTGTTGAGCTCCTGCATGACGCGGTCACGCACCTGTTGCTCAAACAAAGCAGTGAGGGCGATCCCGGCGGCAAGCAGGGCGGCGGCAATGGAAAATGCCGCGGCGACGAGGAGCCTCAGGCGCAATGAACCGGTTCTCATGGGCCGTGGGCCGTGACGATGTAACCAAAGCCCCTTCGCGTATCGATGACCTTCGCCTTGATTTTCCTGCGAAGCCTGCCGACGAGGGCTTCAATGGCGTTGGAATCGCGTTCGTTGTCATGGGAGTAGAGCGCCTCGCCCAATTCGGTTTGCGACACCACGCGGCCCTGATTGTGAAACAGGTAGCTGATCAGGCGATATTCAAGCGGCGTAAGGCTCACCGGAATACTGTTCACGCTCACCTGCTGGGTGCGCGGATCAAGGCTCACCGGGCCAATCGTGATGACGGGCTGCACCTGTCCGGTTGAGCGCCGCAGAAGGGCCCGCACGCGGGCCATGAGTTCTTCCATGCGGAAGGGTTTTGGCAGATAGTCATCGGCGCCGGCATCAATGCCATCAACCCGTTCGGCCCAGGTTCCCCGCGCCGTGAGGATGATGACGGGCGTGGCCAGGCCTTCCTGCCGCCAACGCTTCAGAATGGTCAGGCCATCAAGACTGGGCAAGCCCAGATCAAGGACGATGACGGAATAATTCCCGGTTCCGCCGCGGAACCAGGCATCCTCGCCCTCGCTTGCAATTTCGGCAACGTAGCCTCCGGCGGTCAAGGCTTCCCGGATGTCCCTGGCGATGCGAAGCTCATCCTCGACGATCAGAATCCGCATCATGTGCCTTTTGCGCGAACGATCCTGCGGCTGACGGCGTTGACAAGAACCTCGATAAGGCGGTTGTCTTCATCGAGCAATTTTATCCGGTAGGTCAGGTTGGCTCCGTTGCCCCTGAGCGAAACACGGACAATTTCACCCCTGTGTTTCCTGCGGACAATGGCAAGTATTTCCTTCAGTGTGGCGGCGCGGTTGTTCCTGACGGCTTTCAGGGCCCGGTCCTGATCGTCGTCCTTGTCGCGTCATCGCTCCTCCGCCGCCGTCATCTCCGCCATCATCCCCGCCACCATCATCCCCGCCGCCATCATCTCCGCCGCCGTCATCCCCGCCACCATCGCCGTCTTCGGCATAGGCGAGGCTTTGTGGCAGGGTGAGGCCGCCTGCCAACAAGAGCCAAATTAGATAGCGCCGGGAAATCATGTGCCATCCTCAATTTCAAAGAGGATTCTCCATATCCCGACAGTCCGCATGGATTTTACGAATTTTAAGCAAAATGAAGCTGACAAGTCCATGAATGGTCCCGTCAGCCATCTGTCAGGCAATGCTTCGCAGCGCAGTCTACACCGCAGCCATGGGTTCTTCAAAGTCTGGTTACCAGGGCATGAATGCGAGGCCCCTTTTGGGTGGTCACAAAATGGCGGAGGCCGGAAAAAATGCTGACTAAACCCCCTTTTTGACGGGTTTATGGCCGTGCCGGGCAACAGGCCAAAGACCCAAGCTGACTGAACGCTGACAAGTCCTGTCACCTTCCTATCATCGTCCCTCACATAGGGTGAATTCACTGGAGACAGTGATTCTCATTCAGTTAAACTTTTAACGAGGACATATCATGCGGAACACCACATCAATTTTGAGCTTGCTGCTTGCGCTTGGCATTTACGGTGCAGGCCCGGTTGTGACGAAATTCGGTCCCTTCGCGGCGACCGCCGCCCATGCCGAGAGCGGCGAAGGCGGTGAGGGTGGCGAAGGCGGCGACGGCGGCGGCGATGATGCCGGTGGCGATGATTCAGGCGATGATTCAGGTGACGATGCAGGTGATGATTCTTCCGACGATTCGTCGGACGATTCGGGCGATGACTCATCTGACGACAACTCAACTGATGATTCATCCGACGACACGGCTGATGACAATGATGACAACATGATCAACGGCCTCTGCGTCGCTGATTGCAACGAAAAGTGAGTTACCTGCGTTAAGGCATGCGATTGTCACTCGGTGGAAGGCCGACCGCCCTTGGTCTTCCTGGAAAGTTTACGGCCCGTTCGTGTGTTCGCTGCCCTGCGATTGAACGGCTGTTCTAAACGAGAGTGACTTAACGGAGATGGCTGCCGCAAGGCGGTCATCTCCTTTTTTTGAATGCCCGCATATCCGTGCGCGCCTCAAGCGCCCAGAAGCACGTCCTTCACGTCTTCGAGGCGGAAGGGTTTTTCCAGCGCGCCGATGAGATTCAAATCGAGTTCGCGCGCCAGTTTCTCCGCTTCGTCGAGGCGTTCCGGATGCCCGCTCATCAGGACGACGGAACATTTCGCTATTTGCTGCGCCAGTTTCTGCAAAACCTGAAGCCCTGAAACATTGGGCATCAGCACATCGACAAAGACGACATCCGAATTCTTGAGTTCAAAGGTGTAGCTCGACCTCGCATCAGTCGCGACCGTGACCTCAAATCCCAAGTCGCTCACCATTTTTGTCAGGGTTTCGGCAAAAGCCGGTTCATCGTCGATGATGACGACCCGGCGCTTGGCTCCCACGGATGGCAATCCCACGGCAGATTCCTTTGCCTGTTTTGCAGGCAGATGTTAGCGCAGAAGAAGGATGCCGTTCCACACATAAATGTGAAAATTCTTCCGTTCAGCCATTGGAACAAAATTCGCCGCAACGCTGTTTTATCAGGTTAACATGAGAAAGCAGTTGCCGATGGCGGCCAACCCGCGGCCCAACCCCGTTCCGCATCCGCAACCCTGGCCGGTTCCGGATCCCAGCCCCATTCCGCGGCTGATCGCCCAGGTCAGTGACGGTAGTGCGCCACCACGCGGCGGGCGTAGGTCATCAGCAGGGTTTCATATTCAGGTGTTTCGCCGACAGACACGCCAGCGGTCAGAATTTTATCAGCCAGCTCATTACGCTCGCTCTTGGCGCTCTCCGGAATTGCCGCCTCCTCGCACACCGCATCAAAGACACGGCGCAGGGTCTCCAGCTTCTCGGGATTCATGTTGCGGCTGGCCAGGTCATCCAATGTGAATGGCGCGTTCATGGGGGACTCCTTTCACCACGGGGTTCAAGACCCGCGAACGCCGTGTATGGTCAAAAGTTCCCATAAAAAGCGCCATGGATCATGCCCGCTTTTTCCCCACCGCTTGTTCCAGTGTTTCTCGGATAAATCGTTGATAGGGAATGCCGTTGCTCTTGGCGCGTGCCTTGACGGCGGCGAGCAATTTTGATGGGAGGCGCATGTTGATCTGGGCGTCCTTCGCTTGAAATTCAAAGCGGGCGGGTTTGAACTGCGAAAAGTCCAGCCCGGACAAACCCTTCTCAAGAAAAGCTTCCGCTGCGGCATCGGTCTTAAGTTTTGGAACGTGCTTCATAGGCTTTGATTTCCTTTTCATAGCCTCTCTATTCAATGCAGTAACGATTCAAGACTGGGAGAAACGTGATCGTCACGACGACTGCTAGAAGCAGAGCGATCTGTATGAATGCAAATAACCCGTACTTGTTCCAGTTTAGAAGTTCAAAGGTAAAATAGGGCTTCCCAATAAACGACAGATCTCCGTTGTTCTTTTTTGTTCGGTATGTGATGCCAGCGAAAGTATTGACCAAAGTGAAAGCTATAAGAGCGCTAAAGAGCTCGGTGCTAGTTGTATGGCGATCAACCATTGCCAAGAAGTCACAAATTGACATCATGTTGCTCCCCAAATGCCGGTGGCGTTGGACCTAAGTGTCATTGTACCGCCTACCGCAATTTCGCTCATTCAAACAACTCAGCATGGGTTCCAGCGCGGATGAAGTTGATGGCGTTTCCGCTGACTTGGTAGATCAAAAGAAAATCACCGCCGATATGGCATTCGCGGTAGTCTGCCCATTCGCCTTTTAACTGATGATCGAGCCATTCAGGGCCCAACGGCGCGTCATTGGCGATGAGCAACAGCATCGCTTCCTTGAGTTGGGGCATATTGAATCTGCCGGTGCGCGTCAGGCGCTCCCAATCCTTGAGAAAGCTCTTGGTGTAATCCGCCGCCCGGGGCGGCGTGGCGCGCTTACCGCTTGGCGGTTTCGGCGTCGAGGGCATTGAAGAGCTCCTGGGCGTCGGCAAAGCGGGCTTGGCGTGCCTTCATCATCGCGCGGGACTCGTCCATGCTGGCGCGTGTTTCGGCGTTGGGAATTTTGAGCTCAAGGGGCAGGGCGCGCTCCTTGGCAACGCGGGTGAGCGTCATGCGCACGACGTCAGATACGGTCAGGCCCATTTCCGCCAGAACTTCGGCGGCTTCGTCCTTTATGGCCTCATCGATGCGGGCGCGGACAAATGCTGTGGCAGCCATGGTCATTTACTCCCTGGTTCAAGATTCCTGCTTGTAGCTCAATTGAGCAACAGTGTCAAATTTGAGAATATCGTTCGGGGAGTATTCCCTTGACAAGTATATTCCTATTCTATAGTTATGTTCCTGTTTTGTTCTTTATGGGATAGGAACCACATGGACTGGAAGTGGACTTGGCGGGTCATCAAACGCAACAGCGAAGCGCTCAAGGGGATAATTGAAGTCCTGTTCGCCCTGCTGGGGCTTGATGGAGCAGATGCGGCTTCGCGGATTCCGCGCTCCCTGCACAGCGCCGTGCTGGGTGTGTTGCGGCCCGCGGAATCCGCCGTCCGGCGGCTTGATCGTCATTGCCGCCCGGAACGTTGTGGTGAAACTGGCTCCCTCGCGTCCCATGCCGCAGGGGGCTCAAGATCGGAAAAGGTGGCGGAATTTCAAGGCCTCTCCTTCCAGCTCTTCGATCCGCGGAAAGACGTCCCGGAGCTCCGTCCGCGCCCGCATGAAATACACGAGGCATCCCCCGCGCATCCATTTCATCGAGCTCCGATCCCCGGGTCGATCGCCCTGTTTCCAGCACCCCGGCCCGTGGTTGACCCCCGCCGCCGCCCGATGGCCGGGTCAACGCCGAACGCGCCTTACCCGCAGGCTCCAGGCCCTCAAGTCCGCCCTTGATGATCTGCCCCGCCAGGCCAGGCGTCTCGTCCGCTGGCAGGAGAGGCGGAAGACCTCGCCAAACCCGAAGTCCACGTCGCCGCTCCGGTCCGGTCCTCCGCCCGGCCACCGCAGGAAGCCCATTCACGCAGTTGATGAAATCCTCGTCGACTGCGACTGGCTTGCCTGGGAGGCGATGAAGCCCGATACAAGCTGAAAGGGCTAAAAAATCCCCCGAAATCCCGGCCAAAACCTCCTCCTCCCAGAGCGGGGTTGCAACGCCTTGCCCCCTCATCTATACCCCGCCGATCACGGCACAGGCAGCGGACACCCCTGGAGGCAGGCCCGGGCCGTGGTTCATTCATTCAGGAGTTTAAAATGTCCAAGATCGTTCAGCTTAAGGCCACGCAGCGTGGCCGGGCAGGCAAGGGGGCCTCCCGCGCAGTACGTCGCGAAGGTCTCGTTCCCGGTGTCGTTTATGGCGACAAGCAGGGAGCCCAAATGGTTTCGCTCAATTACCGCGAGCTCGAGCCCCATATCCAGACCGGCCGCTTCCTGTCGACGCTTGTCGACCTCGAAGTGGAAGGCAAGACCATCCGCGCCATCCCGCGCGATGTGCAGTTCGAGCCCATCCGCGATTTCATCGTGCATGTGGATTTCCTCCGGCTTGGCAAGGCCTCGCGCATTGCCGTTGACATTCCGGTGCATTTCAAGGGCCAGGAAGCCTCTCCCGGCATCAAGGCCGGCGGCTCGCTCAACATCGTGTCGCATACGCTTAGCCTTTACTGCTCGGCGGATTTCATCCCCGATGACATCACCGTTGATGTTTCGGGCATGCAGATTTACCAGTCCATCCATTTGTCCGACATCAAGCTGCCGGAAGGTGTGACCGCGGTTTCGCGTGACGACGTAACGCTCTGCACGATAGCCGCCCAGGCCAAGGAAGAAGTGGTCGAGGAAGTCGCGGCTCCCGTTGACGTTCCGGCCACCGCCCAGAAAGCTCCTGCGGAAGGCGCGGCTGCTGCCGCTCCAGCAGCGGGTGCCAAGGGTGCGGCTCCTGCTGCCGGCGCCAAGGGTGCGGCTCCTGCCGCAGCGCCTGCCAAGGGTGCTGCTCCTGCCGCGGCTGCTCCCGCAAAGAAGAAGTAATCCTTCGTCTTACAGGAGACGGGCATGTTTCTTCTTGTGGGTCTCGGCAATCCGGGAACCAAATATGCCGGAAACAGGCACAATATCGGCTTCATGGCGGTGGACGAAATCGTCCGCCGCCATGGCTTTTCGCCCTGGCGCAAGAAGTTCCACGGCGAGATTTCGGAAGGCCTCCTGGCGCTGCAGAAAACGCTCGTCCTCAAGCCTTTGACCTTCATGAATGAATCCGGCCAGGCGGTGGGCGAAGCCATCCGCTTTCTCAACATGGAGCCGGAACAGGTCATCGTCATCTATGACGAGATTGATCTGCTGGCGGGAAAAGTCCGGGTGAAACTGGGCGGCGGGGCAGCCGGCCACAACGGCATCCGTTCGATCACCGCCCATATCGGCCCGCATTATACGCGGGTGCGTTTGGGGGTTGGCCATCCGGGTGACAAGACGCTGGTTCATCCCCATGTGCTCAGTGATTTCGCCAAGTCCGACAAGGTCTGGCTCACGCCTTTGCTGGATGCGGTCGCGGACTACGCGGCCCTTCTGGTTGAAGGCGATACGGCAACATTTCAGAACAAGGTGCATCTGGCGCTCGCTCCAGCGCCGGAAAAGGAATAGGTTTTATGGGTTTCAAATGCGGCATTGTTGGCCTGCCGAATGTCGGCAAATCAACGCTTTTCAACGCGCTCACGCAAACCTCGGCGGCGCAGGCGGCGAATTATCCGTTCTGCACCATCGAGCCCAATGTGGGCGATGTGGGCGTGCCGGATCCGCGGCTTGATGATCTCGCCAGGATCGCGGGCAGCGCCCAGATCATTCCCACGCGCCTGACATTCGTGGATATCGCAGGGTTGGTGAAGGGCGCTTCCAAGGGTGAAGGCCTGGGCAACCAGTTCCTCGCCAATATCCGCGAGACGGACGCCATCGCCCATGTGGTGCGCTGTTTTGAGGATGACGACATCACCCATGTGTCAAACAAGATCGATCCCATCGCCGATATCGAGACCATCGAAACCGAGTTGATGCTGGCCGATATGGACAGCCTCGAGAAGCGCGTCGTGAGCCTTGAGAAGAAGGGCAAGCAGGGCGACAAGGAAGCCAGGGAAATGGCGGACTTGATGAATCGCGCCCTGGTGCTGTTGCGCGAAGGCAAGCCCGCCCGGCTGGTTGAGCGTACCGCCGACGAAGAGAAGATGTTCCGCGGCCTCGGCCTCCTGTCATCCAAGCCGGTGCTTTACGTTTGCAACGTCGAGGAAGCTTCCGCCGACAAGGGCAATGAATTTTCGGCCCGCGTGAAGGAGTTTGCCGCCAAGGAAGGCAACAGCGCAGTGGTCGTCTCGGCCAAGATCGAAAGCGAGATCGCCATCCTGCCGCTCGCCGACCAGAAAGATTATCTGGATGCGGTGGGCCTTGAAGAACCGGGCCTCAACCGGGTGATCCGCGCCGGTTACGATCTTCTGCATCTCGTCACCTACTTCACTGTCGGCCCCAAGGAAGCGCGCGCCTGGACCATAACCAAGGGTACCAAGGCGCCTGCCGCCGCCGGCGTCATTCACACGGATTTCGAAAAGGGTTTCATCCGCTCGGAAACCATTGGCTTTGCCGATTACGTCAAAAACAACGGTGAAGCTGGCGCCAAGGAAGCCGGCAAGTTCCGCCTGGAAGGCAAGGACTATGTGGTCCTCGATGGTGATGTCATGCATTTCCGCTTTGCGAACTAGCCATGGCCGAACTCCTGCATTTTGAGGATTTTGCCGTGGGGCAGGTAATCGACCTCGGCTCCTATGCGGTGACTGCCGCTGAAATCCGAGAATTTGCCAGCGAGTTTGATGCGCAGCCGTTTCATCTCGATGAGGCCGCGGGCAAAGCCTCCATTCTTGGCGGCTTGGCTGCCAGCGGCTGGCATGTCTGCTCGATGCTGATGCGGATGATCGCCGATTCCTGGCTCAACAAATCGGCCAGCATGGGGTCGAATGGCGTTTCAGAAGTGAAATGGCTCAAGCCGGTGTTGGCGGGCGAGACGCTTTCTGGACGGGTCACCATTCTTGCCAAGCGGGTTTCCTCCAAGCGTCCGGAAATGGGAATTTTTGAGTGCCTCTTTGAGCTCTTCAATGAATCGGGCGTGAAGAAAACCGAGATGAATGCCGTGGTCTTTATGCGAGTCAAAGCAGCATGATGGGGCTTTTCCTTGAGGAGATAGATGAAGGGCTGACGGTCGATCTCGGCAGCTATCATTTCACCCGCGACAGCATCATAAACTTTGCCCGGAAGTATGATCCGCAGCCCTTTCACCTGAGCGAGGAAGGCGGTGCACGCGGCCCCTTTGGCGGGCTTTCCGCCAGCGGCTGGCACACGGCGGCGGGCTGGATGAAATGTTTTGTGGACGTCAACGACGCGGCGCAGGAGAAATTGCGGGCTGCTGGCAAGGTCCTGCCGGAAGTCGGACCCGGCCCGGGATTCACAAATCTCAAATGGCTGAAACCCGTCTATCCCGGCGATACAATCCGCTACTCCTGCCGTGTGACCGGAAAACGTGACCTGGCTTCAAAACCCACATGGGGCATCGTGTTCTCCATGAACGAAGGCATCAACCAGAAGGGTGAGCTGGTTTACAGTTTTGAAGGCAAGGTGCTGACGGCCCGCCGTCAGTGACCTTCGAAACTTACAAGCGTGTGGATTTTCACATTCTTGCTCCGGAGCTTTGCGGCCCCGCCGAGTTCGGGAAGGTCGATGACGAAGGCGGCGGCCACCACTTCGCCGCCGGATTTGCGGATGAGATCGATGGCGGCGCCTGCTGTTCCGCCGGTGGCGATGAGATCGTCGATCAGCAGAATGCGGTCGCCTTGCTTGATGGCGTCGGCATGAATCTCGATGGTATCAACGCCGTATTCAAGGGCGTATTCCTGGCCGATGGTGCGTGATGGCAGCTTGCCTTTCTTGCGAATGGGAATGAAACCGCGCCCGAGGCTCGCGGCCACAGCACCTCCCAGAATGAAGCCGCGCGCTTCGATGCCCGCCACGTAATCAATGTTGCCGCGCAGGAAAGGCCAGACCAGTTCGTCAATGGCGGCGCGAAAGCCGTGGAGGTCGGCGAGCAGGGTGGTGATGTCGCGGAACATGATGCCGGGCTTGGGATAATCCGGAATGGTGCGGATATAGCGCTTGATGTCGAAGCCGTTGCGAAGGTCCATAATTCGTTTCCTCTAGGGCCATTTCACCGAAGGTGGCATGGACGACAGAATGGAGTCCACATTGCCGCCGGTCTTCAGGCCAAACAAGGTGCCGCGATCATAGAGCAGGTTGAATTCCACATAACGCCCGCGGCGGATGAGTTGTTCTTCGCGGTCGGCATCAGTCCAGGGCGTGTTCATGTTCCGGCGGACGATGTCCGGGAAGACCTGCAGAAAGGCGGTGCCAACATCCTGCACGAAGGCGAGGTCGGCGGCAAAATTTTCGGTGTTGAGGTAATCGAAGAAAATGCCGCCAATGCCGCGTGGTTCCTTCCGGTGAGGAAGATAGAAATACTCGTCGCACCAGGTCTTGTATTTATCATAGTCGGCAACTGAGTGAGCATCGCAGGCAGCTTTGAAGGCGGCATGGAAGCTTTTTGAATCGGCATCGTCCTGATTGCGCCTGCGATCCAGAACCGGGGTCAAGTCCGCCCCGCCGCCGAACCAGGGCTTGGAGGTGACGACATAGCGGGTGTTCATGTGAACGGCCGGGATGTTGGGATTCCAGAAATGGGCGATGAGGGAAATGCCCGAGGCCCAGAATTTGGGATCGTCTTCCGCGCCTGGAATTTGTTTCCGGAACTCCGGTGAAAACTCGCCATGAACGGTCGAGCAATGCACGCCCACTTTTTCAAAGAGCCTGCCGTGCAGCATGGACATGACGCCGCCGCCGCCATCGTTTTCGCGGGTCCATGGCGTTTGCTGGAAGCGGCCTGCGGGTGCCGAACCCGCCGCTTCATTTTCCAGCTTTTCAAATTCGGCAACAATCCGGTCCCGCAGGGTTTCAAACCAGAGGCGGGCGGTATTTTTTTGGGTTTCGATGGCGGACATTGCGGGTGATTTCATAGGGCTCAGGGAGTTGGAAAGCCAGCGGTTTGGCGCAGCGCCTCACCGGTCACCATGGCGCAGGCGAGGCTGACATTGAGGGAGCGTTCGCCCGGCTTCATGGGGATCAGGATGCGGGCTTCCACCGCCTCATGGACTTCCGGCGGCACGCCGGCACTTTCCTGTCCCATCAGGATGATATCCGTCCCGGTGAATTCAAATTGGGAATAGGGGAGCGCCGCCTTGGTCGACAGCAGGACCAGCCGGCGCCCCTGGGTTTCCCTGCGGAAGGCCTGCCAGGACGGAGACCTGTGCACCACGGCGCGGTCCAGATAGTCCAATCCGGCCCGTTTGAAGGAAGAATCAGTCCAGGCAAAGCCCGCCGGTTCGATAATCGTGACTTTCAGGCCGAGGCAGGCGGCCATGCGGATAATGGTTGCGGCATTGGGGGCAATGTCGGGCTGGAAGAGGGCAATTTCGATCATGATTCTGGAGTTTTAGCCAATGTTGCCGGAAGGATCAAAGCGGCGCAGCGCTGCGACAACTCATGGCTAGACAACTTTCGCCGCCAATGCCAAAACCGCGAGAGTTTATATGCCAAATGGGGGTTTCCTCCTTGGGCGCCAGCGGCAACACGAGGGAACAATAACGTGTCCACAGCGGTACATGCGGATGTAAATCGGCGGGATTTTCTATTTATTGCCACCGGAGCAGTGGCCACGGTGGGGGCGGCCCTTACGGCCTGGCCCTTTATCAGCCAGATGAACCCGGATGCGTCGGTTCTGGCGCTGGCGACCATTGAGGTCGATCTGGCACCGATCGCCGAGGGCCAGGAGATAACGCTGAAGTGGCGCGGAAATCCGGTCTTTATCCGCCACCGCACAGCCAAGGAAATCGAACTGGCGAAGGCTGTAAAGATTGAAGAGCTCATCGACCCGGATGCCCGCAGCGCCAATGTGAAGGACGGCGATCCGGCCACCGATGAGAACCGCGTTGTGGGCGGCAAGGAAGGTTTTCTCGTGATGATGGGGGTTTGCACGCATTTGGGTTGCGTCCCCATTGGCAATGAGGGCGACTATGGGGTGGTTGAAGGCAACGCAAAGTCTGGCGGCTGGTTCTGCCCGTGCCATGGTTCAATGTATGATACGGCGGGCCGGGTTCGCAAAGGTCCGGCACCCGAAAATCTTTCCGTGCCAAAATATGAATATCTCACCGACACAAAAATTCTCATCGGTTAATCAGGGGCAAGATTTATGAGCGGTCCGTCGAACTATCAACCGAAGAGCGCCTTCGGCAAATGGATGCACGAGCGGCTTCCGATCATGGAACTGGTGCAGGGCCAGGCCCTGGATTTCCCGACACCGAAGAACCTCAACTACTGGTGGACCTTTGGCGCCATTCTGGCCATCATGCTCGTGGCCCAGCTCATCACCGGCATTGTCCTGGCCATGCATTACACCCCCCATGTCAGCATGGCGTTCGACTCGGTCGAGCACATCATGCGCGACGTGAATTCCGGCTGGCTGCTGCGCTATCTGCACTCAAACGGCGCCTCGATGTTCTTCATCGCCGTCTACATCCATATTTTCCGCGGCATGTATTACGGCTCCTACAAGGCGCCACGCGAAGTTCTGTGGATGATCGGCGTGCTGATTTATCTGGTGATGATGGCAACCGCCTTCATGGGCTATGTTCTGCCGTGGGGCCAGATGAGCTTTTGGGGGGCGAAGGTCATCACCAACCTGTTCTCCGCCATTCCCTTTGTGGGCGAGTCGGTGACGACCTGGCTGTGGGGCGGCTATTCGGTTGATAACCCGACGCTCAACCGCTTCTTCTCATTGCATTACCTTCTGCCATTTGTTCTGGCGGGCCTTGTGGGCCTTCATATCTGGGCATTGCACGTACCGGGAAATGGTAATCCCACGGGTGTCAACGTCAAGGGCTCGCAGGATACGGTGCCTTTCCATCCCTACTACACGATGAAGGATGCCTTCGCGATTGTCGTGTTCATGATCCTGTTTTCGGCATTCACGTTTTTCGCGCCGAATTATCTTGGCCATGCAATCAACTATCTCCCGGCAAATCCGCTGGCGACGCCCGCCCATATTGTTCCGGAATGGTATTACCTGCCGTTCTACGCAATCCTGCGCGCCATCCCTGACAAGCTTGGCGGCGTCATTGCCATGTTCGGCTCGATCCTGATCCTCTTCTTCCTGCCCTGGCTTGATACGTCGCGGGTGCGGTCCGGCACTTACCGGCCGATCTTCAAACAGTTCTTCTGGGTGTTCGTCATCGTCTGCGTTGCCTTGGGCTATCTCGGGTCCAAGCCGGCGGAAGGCGCCTATGTTTTCTGGTCGCGGATTCTCACAGCCTACTACTTTATCCACTTCATTGTGATCCTGCCCTTGCTCGGGCTGCTGGAAAGCCCGAAGCCGTTGCCGTCTTCCATCTCGGATTCGGTGTTGGCAAAGAAAAAGCCATTGGCGCCAGCTGAGTGATTTGGGGAAAAAGATGAAAAAAATGCTCAAGACACTCGCAATCGCAGCTTCCGGTTTTCTGCTTCTTTCCGGGGCTGCTTCCGCCGCCGCTGGCCAGAAGGACGCCAAGGCCATTTCCTATTCCTTTGAGGGGCCGTTTGGCACCTTCGACAAGGGCCAGCTTCAACGGGGCTACAAGGTCTATAAGGAGGTCTGCTCGGCATGCCACTCCATGCGGCTGGTTTCGTTCCGCAATTTGAGCGAACACGGCGGACCGGGTTTCACCACCGAGCAGGTCAAGGCTTTGGCTGCGACCTTCACGGTGAAGGATGGACCGGGCACCGATGGCGAAATGTTTGACCGCCCGGGCTTGCCTTCCGACCGTTTTCCCTCGCCATTTGCCAATGAGCAGGCGGCCGGGGCTGCAAACGGCGGGGCGGTGCCGCCCGATCTTTCTCTGATCACCAAATTCCGTCCGGGCTGGTATGGGACCTTCAATCAGCTTTTGAATGGTATCGGCGGCCCGCAATACGTCTATTCCGTTCTCACGGGATACGAAGAGCCGACGGCAGAAATCAAGGCGGAAATGCCGGAAGGCAAGCACTACAACCCCTATTTCGCCAACGGCCATTTCATTTCGATGGCGGCGCCGCTGGTTGACGGCCAGGTGACTTTCGATGATGGCGCGCCCAATACGGTCGATGCCATGGCGCGCGATGTTTCGGCATTCCTCGCCTGGACAGCGGAACCCAAGATGGAAGAGCGCAAGAGCCTGGGCTTCATAGTCCTGATCTATCTGGCGGTTCTTGCCGGGCTTCTGTATTTCGTGAAGAAGAAGATTTGGGCCGACCAGCATTGATTGTCACCGAAATGTAATAAATAAATGGCCCGGCTTTACGCCGGGCCTTTTTGTTTCGAGGGGATGACATGAGCAAGTCCGTATTGGGCATCATCGGCGGTTCCGGCGTTTATGACCTGCCGCTTGAAAAGGCGGAATGGAAAACGGTGGAGAGCCCCTGGGGCCTGCCTTCGGACCAGCTGCGCTGCGGCGAGCTTCATGGTTTGCCGGTGGTGTTTCTGCCCCGCCATGGCAGGGGGCATGTCTATTCGCCGACCTCCATAAATTACCGCGCCAATATCGATGTCATGAAACGGATGGGTGTCACGGACATTGTTTCTCTTTCGGCGGTAGGTTCCCTGAAAGAAGACTTGCCGCCAGGCATGTTCGTGCTGATTGACCAGTTTATCGACCGGACATTTGCACGGGAAAAATCATTCTTTGGGACGGGCTGCGTTGGCCATGTGCCATTCTCCCATCCCATTTCCCCTCTGTTGCAGGATTCAGTGGCTGCGGCCCTTGCGGTGGAAAATCTGCCGTTTTCCGAGGGGGGCACTTACGTTGTCATGGAAGGACCGCAGTTTTCAACGCTGGCTGAATCCCAGCTTTACAGGTCATGGGGCGCCAGTGTGATCGGCATGACCAATATGCCGGAGGCCAAGCTCGCCCGGGAAGCCGAGATTTGTTACTGCACGGTGGCGATGGTGACGGATTACGACTCCTGGCATGAGGAGCCATGGAACGGTTGACGTGGCCAAGGTCGTTGAGGTGCTGAAAGCAAATTCCGGCAATGCAAAGAAACTGGTTTTGCGGCTTGCGAAGGATTTTCCCCGGGAGCATCCGCCTTGCCCCATCGGATCGGACCGGGCGCTTGAATACGCGCTCATGACGGCGAAAGACTATCGCGATCCAATTTTGATGAAAAAACTGGAGGCCGTTGCTGGGCGCGTTCTTTGACGGGAATTGGCTATTTCGGAATTGCTAGCGCCGTAGAGGTTCTCGCACCTTGCGACATGACCAGTCTTACAAAGGGATGGCGCAGGAGGCGGGCCTGCTCGGCCACATCAAAGGCATCCTGCTTCTTGGCGCAGGACACCCGCATCTGCTCCCACAGCTTGGTGGATCTCTCATTCAGTTCCGCGCATGAGGTTGTCTGGATGGCCTTGACCTTGGCTTCCAGGGCGGAGGCACAGGCCAGCCAGATGCTGCGGTGGGTTTCCTCGTGGACTTTGAGGAAGCTTGAAAACTTCTTCCAGTCGGCCTTGGTGGCGCCCTTCAGGGCCGCCTCATTTTTCAGCCTGGGCAGCTTGATGGTGAAGTCGATTTTGAACTTGTAATCTTCCAGGCTGCAGAACTTGCCCGGTATCAATTGGCCGGACTGGGACGACACGGCGGTTGTGGCGGCGTAGGCCTTGACGCCGCCCACGCGGGGCCCGCGCTTGACGAGGGTGCTGTAAATGGCTCCCGGCGTGTCGCCGGAAATCGTGTAATAGGTGTATTTGGTTGTCTGATTTGGCTTGCAGAGCGCGCTTTCGCTGATGAAACTGGTTGCCAGAACTGAACCTAAAACAAGCACTGCTCTTTTATTCAACTGAGCCTCCCCAAGGACAAGCGTCCCAACTTGTGAGAAGGACGGATAAAAATCAAGTGACAAACGATGCTTTTACAGACCCCTTGCTGCAAAACCTTCCCTGCCGCATATTCCTGCTGGACGGTGATCAGGGTGGGAGCCTTCTTTTCATGCGCAGGAATGGCACGGTAAAGTTTTTTAATCAGGCCAAGGGATATGGCTTTGTCACTCCCGAGGGGGGCGGCAAGGATATTTTTGTCCATATTACAGCGGTACAGAAGTCCGGAATTCCGGAGCTGAACGAAGGCACAAAGATCAGCTTCGACGTTCAGGACGACGCTCAGGGGCGGGGGCCCCAGGCGATTGAGTTGCAGCTTATCTGAGCGGGCTTTCCGTTCGCCCGGCAATGGGCTAAATTGGGGGCAATGGGATAAGGTTTCTGCATATCGCACTTATAGTGCCATTCATTGGGGGCAGTGCCTTTGCCGCTGACCAGGCCCACAAGAACTGCTACTGCCGCGCCAATAACATTCAGTATGAACAGGGGCAGGTGCTGTGCCTGATGGGCAAGCTGGCCCGCTGCGAAATGAACCTCAACAATCCGAGCTGGAAGATAGTCGCCCCGATATGCCCCGAATCGCGCTCCACTTCGCCTCCAACCCAGTTCGCGCAATCCTTGCCTCCGGCAAAATAGCCCTTTTCCTGTTTATCGCGAGTTTCGGCCTGACGGGTGCTGTCGCCAAAGGGCCGGTGCCGGGCCAGTTCGACTATTATGTCCTGGCACTCTCCTGGTCGCCCAGCTATTGCGCCGGGGAGGCAGGCCGGAATGACCACCAGCAATGTGCGCCGGGCCGCCGCTTTGCTTTCGTGGTCCACGGGCTCTGGCCGCAATACATCAAGGGTTGGCCGGAATTCTGCAGGACAAGGGAAAACTGGATAGCGCAGGAGCTCATTGATGGCGTGATGGATGTCATGCCATCCAAAAAGCTCATTATCCACGAATGGAAGAAACACGGAAGCTGCTCGGGGCTTTCGCAGGCGGCTTATTTCGACAAGGTGGAAACAACGTTTCGGGAGTCTGCGGATCCCGGCGCGCTATCTTTCCCCGCAGGCCCCCGTCCTGGTAACGCCTGAGCAACTGGTGACGGATTTCGTGAAAACGAACGTCGCTCTAACAGCGGATATGTTGTCGGTGCAATGCGGCAATGCGAGGGGTCAAGCGCGCCTTTCGGAGCTTCGCGTTTGTGTTAACAAGGCGGGCAGTTTCATTGCCTGCGGCATGAACGAAGCGAGGCAGTGCAGGGCCAAGTCCCTGGTGCTGCTTCCGGTGAAATAGGGTTTGAATGAAGCGCGCGCTTGTCTTTCAGCATATGAATTATGACCATCCGGGGCGTTTCCTGGATTTCTTTTCCGAAGACGGCATTGCGCCGGAGATGGTGCGGTTGTGGGAAGGACAGAAAATCCCCGCTCTTGCCCCTTATGATTTTCTCTTTGTGCTGGGTGGCGCCCAGGACACCTGGCAGGAAAACGAGCATACGTGGATGCCGGAGGAGAAAGCGGCGATCCGCGAATGGGTGTGGGACCGCGCCAAGCCCTATTTCGGGGTTTGCCTCGGCCATCAATTGCTGTGCGATGCGCTAGGGGGCGAGGTGGCTCTTGCCGCTGAACCGGAGGTCGGGGTGTTTGACGTGTCACTGACGCCGGACGGGCAAGAACATGGGCTTTTTGCCGGAGTGGAAAGCAGCAACAAGGTGATGCAGTGGCATTGGGCCGAGGTGACGCGGGCGCCGCAGGAGGCGAAGGTTCTTGCTGCTTCATCACGCAGCGCCATCCAGGCCATTGCCATCGACGACCACGCCGTCAGCACGCAATTCCACTGCGAGTTTACCCCGCAGACCATGGCGACCTGGTCCTCGCTGCCGGGTTATCTGGCTTCGCTGGAAAAACAGAATGGCGAAGGTGCCTATCGCAGGCTTATCACCGAGGCCACGCCGCTCATGCCGAAAATGGCAAAAATGACCCGGCAAATTTATGACAATCTGATGCTGGCAACCGGTCTTAGAAAGTAAGCCAGAAGACTTCGCCGGTGCTTTCTTCCGTATCCAGCCAGAAGAATTTCAGCTTCGGAAATTCGCGTTCGAGGATTTCGCGGCCGGTGCCGATTTCACAGAGCAGGCCGCCGCCCTTGTTCAGGTGCTTGGGCGCTTCAGCCAGAATGCGGCGGGTGATATCCAGGCCATCGGGCCCGCCGAGATGGGCCATGACCGGTTCATGGGCGTATTCCTTGGGGAAGGCTGCCACTTCCGCTGCGGCCACGTAAGGCGGGTTGGTGATGATGAGATCATATTTCTGTTTGGCCGAGTGGGGCGAAGAGATCACCTTGGTGAAGGGTGACGCGCTGCTCCAGATCATGGTCCTTCACATTGATGCGGGCGACGGCAAGGGCATCGGCTGACAGGTCGACAGCATCGATGCTGGCGTTGGGAAATATGCCGGCGGCCAGGATGGCAAGGCAACCGGAACCGGTGCAGAGATCAAGGACGGAACCAATCTTTTCGGGATGCTTGATCAGGTTGTGGCCATCGCCGCCAAAGAGGCCGCTGAACAGAAGCTCGCCGATATATGATCTTGGCACGATGACGCGTTCATCGACATAGAAGGGAACACCATGAATGTAGGTGCGCTTTGTCAGATAGGCGGCGGGCTTTCGCGTGGTGATGCGCGCCTCAATGATGCTTGCGAGCTTTTCCCGTTCGGCGGGAAGAAGCCTGGCATCGAGCCAGGGGTTGATGTCGTCCACGGGCAGGTTCAAGCGTTTCAAGGATGAGAAAGGCCGCCTCGTCCAGGGCGTTGGATGCGCCGTGGCCATGCTCCAGCTTCGCGGCGCGAAAGCGGCTTACGGCAAAGCGCAGATAATCCCGAAGGGTGACGAGATGCGTGGTGGTCATGGGTTTTTTCTGATTTCTCGGGTCACCATGACGAGGAGGAATAGAGCAAATATCAGGGCCATGGAATAGGGCAGGCCATCGGGCCCAAAGCTTTGCATGGACCAGCCGGCGATGAGCGATCCCACCAGGGCTCCAAGCCCCCAAGTGGTGGAGAAAGAGGCGGTGCCGGTCACCAGTTCGTGGCCTGAGAAGCGCTCGCCCAATTCCGCCAGTGACACGGTGTAGATGCCGGCGGAGGCGGCACCCGTGACGGTGAGCAGGGGCCAGAAGGCCCATGTGTCGAAGGACAGGGGAAGCAAGGCACTGGCGCAGGCCGTCACCACGCCGCAGCCGGCCATGACCCAGCGCTTTTTGAAATGATCGGCAAGCCAGCCGATGGGGAATTGAAGAACGGTATTGCCGATAATGAAGGCGGTCAGGGCAAGGGAAGCGGTTGCCTGATCCAAGCCCTTCTTCACGCCATAGACCGGCAGGAAACTCAGGTTGGCCGCATCGATTATGGCGAACATGCCAACCGCGATGAGCAGGATGGGAGCCTTCCTGATAAAGCCGATGACCGAAAGCGGGTCTTCGTCTTCCTCGTCAATGTTCTCGTCTTTGACGAAAAAGATGGGAACGGTCGCAATGGCTAGCACCGCTGCCCCGATGACAAACGGCAAGGCCGTGTCGATCCCGGTGAAACTGATGAGAACAGGACCGCCGCCGAAGCTTGCGGCCAGCACACTGGTGTAGAGAGCCAGTATTCTCGAGCGGTAAGGGCCCGAGGCGAATTTCACAATCCAGGCTTCGCTGATGGCGAAGAGGGTTGAAACAAAAAACCCATGGAGAATGCGCAGCGCGAACCACCACCAGAAAACCGACAGGAAAGGGTAAAACAGGATGACGGTGCCGGTGGCGAAGGCGGCGCCAATGGTTGCCCGCTTCGCCCCGAATTTGCGCACCAGAATGGGCGTGGTGAAGACCGACAGCATGATCCCTAAGGGCTGCATGGCGGTGTTGTAGCCAATGATATCAGGATCGATGCCGCGCTTTTCCATGATAAGGGCGAGGAGCGGAAACATCAGGCCGAGCGCGAAACCGAATACGGTGATCGTGCTGATGGCGGCGAAGAGATTGATGATGCGCTGCCTATCCATGGGACGGCGCCCGAATGAATTGCCCGCGGCTCAACGCAAGGCCAACAAGCAGCATGACATAGAATGCGGCCAGCAGCAGCGGCATGGAGTTCACGCCGAACGCGTCGATTGCCACGCCCGCGATGGGAGGACCCACAAGGCCGCCCACGCCCCACATGGCGGAAATTGCGGCAGAGCCGGCAACGAGATCGGCCCCCTTGAAGGTATCGCCGAGGATGGCGAGTGCGACGACATAGACGGCGAAGGCGGCCGTTGCCATGATGATAACGGTTGGCCAGATGAGCCAGGAATGGACGACGAATATCAGGGCAACACAGGTAATAATTGTGATGACGGCAGACCAGATGACCACGCCGACGCGGGACCACTTGTCGGAAAGTGCGCCGATCAGAAATTGAAAACCGAGACTGCCGAGGATGCCGGCGCCAAGCACCCAACTGGCGGTTTGCAGGGTGAGGCCAGACCGCAAGCCAAAAATGGTGAAGAAGGAAATGAACACGGTATCGAATAGCGTGGCTGCGCCAACCGCAAAGAGGAGCAGCGGAGCCCGCTTGATGACACGGAGAAAGTTTCCGCCGTTCTCGTCGTGAAAAATGTCATTGCTGACATTCACCAGTGTCAGGGGAAGGATGCTGAGGCCGAGGCAGGATATTCCGATTAGCCAGGGTAGCCAGCCCGTCGTTCCCGTAAACGGGAGCATAAACGGACCCAGCGAAAACGAGATTGCCATGACGCTGGTGTAAATGCCCATGATGCGGCCGCGGCTGCCTGCGCCGGCAAAGGTCAGGATCCAGGCTTCGCTTATGGTAAACAGAGCGCCGACTGCAATGCCCAGGGCAAAGCGGAGGGGAAACCAGATGTAGAGACTGGGCACTGCCTTGAAGAGAAAGAGCGCCGACATGATGAATGCCACGGCGAAGTAGGCGACACGTTTTGCGCCCACACGGCTGATGATCCGCGGAAGAATGGGGCCGGCGAGGAGAATGCCAATCGGCCCCATGGCGGTGTTGAGGCCGATCACCCATGCGGGGATGTGCTGCATTTCCATGAGGATGGGCAGCAACTGGAAGGTAAAGCCCAAGGCAATATCGCAACTGGCTATCGTTGCAATTGCTGCAACAAGATTGCCATAGCGCCAGGGTGTGGCAGCGGTTGCGGACATGGGGCATTGCCTCGGGTGAATGGTTTTCACTGGCTCTAGCCGTTGCCCCAATTTTAGGCAAGGGAAGCAGGCACTTGCGGGCGCTCGGGCAGGATCGCTATGCAGCGCCATCATGGCTAAACTCAAAGTTCTTATCATTCCCGTCACGCCCTTCCGGCAGAATTGTTCGCTGGTTTTCAATGAAGAAAACATGCGGGGCGCTATCGTGGATCCCGGTGGCGATGTGCCGACTATTCTCAAGGCCATCGAACAATCCAATGTGAAGATTGAGAAAATTTTGCTCACGCATGGCCATATCGATCATGCCGGAGGAGCTGCGGAACTTCGCGACGCGCTGGGCGTGAAGATTGAAGGCCCGCACAAGGATGACCTGTTCCTGCTGAATGACCTGCCAACGAGCGGGGCCAAATTTGGCATGGCCGATTCCCGCAGCGTTGTGCCGGACCGCTGGCTGGAAGACGGCGATGAAGTTGAGGTTGCGGGCCTGAAATTTTCGATCCGGCATGCACCGGGGCATTCGCCGGGATCAGTTGTGTTCTTCAACGATGAGAACCGTTTTGCCCTGATGGGCGATGTGTTGTTTCAGGGCTCGGTGGGGCGCACGGATTTTCCTTATGGCAGCCACGACACGCTGATGACATCCATCAAGGAAAAGGTGCTGCCGCTTGGCGATGATGTGGCGTTTCTGCCGGGGCATGGCCGCGCCAGCCAGATCGGCATTGAGCGCAAGACCAATCCGTTCATTCAGGGTCTTTAAGACTTCATTTCCACGAGGCGGGACTTGGCGGCGAAATAGGCGTCACCGGTGTTCTTGAACTCGCCGCATTCCTGAATGGCCTTGGCGCCAAAGATCTCGCAGAACAGGCTGTTGCTGGTTTCCCACTTGCCGGTGCCTTCGCCCTTGGTGTCGTCCTGGAAATTGAAGGTGCCATCGGCGTTGTAGGTCACAAAGCCATTGCCATCACTGCGCGTGTACTGAAATGTCTTGCCGACGATTGCCGTCTGAATTTCAGCGGCGCTGAATTGGCGGATGGGCTGAGCCACTGCTTTTGAGCCCGCGCCGCCATCGCCATCGATAAAGCGGACGCCTTTGGGGCCGGTGGCACAACCGGCGAGTCCAAACGAAGCCACGCACATGATACTCAACACTCTGCTACTTGATTTCACGATTAACTTCCGTCCCCAACTTCACGCCATGTGCCACAGCTTTGCGGCTGCATCAAGCACTATACCCCTTGTGACGGCAGCACGACAACCTTGGAGCCCACGGGCACCCGCAAATAGAGATCGGCGATATCCTGATTAAGCATGCGGACACAGCCAGATGACATCGCCTTGCCAATGGAGGACGGATCATTGGTGCCATGGATACGGTACAGCGTGTCTTCGCCATTGGCATAGAGATAAAGGGCGCGGGCGCCCAGGGGATTTTCCGGGCCGCCGGGCATGCCGTTGGCCCATTTCGCCGCATTTTTGTCACGTACGACCATTTCTTCCGGCGGCAGCCAGCGCGGCCAGCGGCGCTTCATGCCGATTTTTGCCTCGCCGGACCAGGCAAAACCTTCGCGGCCAACGCCGACGCCGTAGCGGATGGCCTGGTTGTTTTCGAGGACGTGGTAGAGGTGGCGATGTTCGGGATCGACGATGAGGGTGCCGGGCCATTCAGCGCCGGGATAATCGACGAGCTGCTTGCGGAAGGTGTTGGGGATCTTCTTCAGGTTCGCCGGGACAATCTGGAAATCCACCGGTGATTCGGGCGGCGGCAGCAGGCTGGGATCGCGGGCAAAGCCATCATTTTCACCGCCGTAAAGCAGATTTGTCTGCGCAAATGCCGGAGTTGCAAGGGTTAATAGCGAGAGGGAGCCCAACAGTAATTTGCGGCGCGAAACGGCAACAGACATGGCTTCCTCCTTTCCAGCGTAAATGACGATCTTAAACGGAGAAACCTTATGAAAGTTCCGCGCGGCGGGAGGGTGATGAAGCTGTGGCGATTATATGGCTGGGGCTCACGCCAGCGTGAAGGTGGCCTGTCCAACCTGATACACATTGCCGGAGCCGGTCATCGGCTGGCAATTCAGGGCGACGCCCTTGGGCAGGAACGGGGCGGGGGCGAAAGCTTCGCAGAGCTGGCCATCCTTGGCGCTCCAAGTACCTGTAGTTGTTCCCTTTCCGGTGACTTCGACAAGGGATGTGCCGTCGGACGCATAGAGCGTTACGCCGCTGTTGTTGGGGCCGGACCAGCGCCAGCTTTTGCCGGAGAGGATGTTCTGGATATCGGCCTGGCTCAGGCCCATGGGCTGCTGGTCGACGGGGGCATAGGACTTGTCCGTGTTAGCGCAGGCGGCCAAGCCCAATGAAATCAATGTAATAGCGGCGTAGACACGATAGCTCATGGGTAACTCCCGAATGGCCCTCTGTAAACTCTTAGCATATGGCGACAATGTGGACGAGCATGGTTAATGAAGCCTTAGGCTTCGCCGACATGTGCGCAAAATGCCTGTGCTGAGCGGTTACGTCACGATTTCGCGACATTCCCGCCATAGTTTTCTCCCGACGCAATGTGGGAGAGCAGCATGACATTTGTTTCCAGACTTCTCGTGGCCGGACTTCTGAGCACGGTGGCCTTCGCTCCGGCAAAGGCGGAGGTGGTGAAGATCACGCTGCTTGGCGTGGGCGATGTTTACAAGTTCGAGGGCGGCAAGACGCGGGGCGGCATGGCGCGGCTCAATGCGGTGGCGCGGGCCGAGCGCGCCGCCAACCCGAATTTCCTTTACCTGTTTGACGGCGACCTGCTCTCGCCCTCGCTGCTCTCGGGCCTCGACCGCGGGATGAACATGATCGAGCTCACCAATGTGGTGCCCTTCGACCTCGCGGTACCCGGCAACCATGAATATGATTTCGGGGTGGAGAATTTCGACGAGAAACTGAAAGCCTCGAAATATCCGTGGGCCGCGATCAACATCACGCACGCCGATGGCTCTGCCGTCAAAGGCCTTGGCGGGGTGATGATGAAGGAGGTGGCGGGCGTGAAGATCGCGCTCATCCCGGTGGCGCAGGACACCTCGCCGCAAGTGGCTTCCACCGGCGAACTGAAATTCGGGCCCACGGCGCAAACGCGCCATCGACGCGGCCAAGCAGGCGCGGAAGGACGGTGCCGAGCTTGTGGTGGGCGTGGTGCAGGCGCCGCATTCGGACGACCAGAAGATGTTTGCCTCCAAGGCCTTCGACGTGATCCTTTCGGGCGACGACCACGACCTGGTGGTGCAATACAACGGCATCACGGCCTATGTGGACACCTCGACCGAGGCCAATCACCTGGTGCCCATCGACCTCACGGTGAACATCGAGGAGAAGGACGGCAAGCGCACGGTGAAATGGGAGCCCAATTTCCGCTTCATCGACACGGCGAGCGTGACGCCTGATCCGGAAACGCAAAAGCTGGTGGACGCTTTTGCGGCCGAGCTCGACAAGGAGCTTAACGTGGTGATCGGCAAGACGACGGGGCCGCTGGACAGCCGGCGCAACATCGTGCGCACCCAGGAGGCGGCCATCGGCAACCTGATTGCGGACGCGATGAAGGACGCGGTTGGCGCCGACATCGCCATCACCAATGGCGGCGGCATCCGCGCCGACAAGGAATATGCGGCGGGCAGCGACATCACCAGGCGCGACGTGCTGAGCGAATTGCCCTTCGGCAATGTGACGGTTCTGACCGAGGTGACGGGCAAGCAGATCTGGGAGGCGCTGGAAAACGGCTTCAGCAAATATGAGGACGGGGCAGGGCGCTTCCCGCAGGTTTCAGGCCTCAAGGTTGTGGCCGATGTGAAACAGCCCGCGGGCAGCCGCGTGGTTTCGGTGATGGTGGGCGGCGAGCCGCTTGACCTCACGGCCACCTACAAGCTCGCCACCAATGACTACATGCTGGACGGCGGCGACGGCTACACGGCGCTGAAGGGCGGCAAGGTGACGGTGGACGCGCGCGGCGGCAAGCTGATCGCCAATGACGTGATGGTGCTGCTGAAGAAGCTGGGCACGGTGGATGCGAAGGTTGAGGGGAGGATTGTGATTCAGTAATGCGCGGGCTACCGCATAAGTTCGAACAAGGCGATTGAGGTCAGTGCGGCCCCGGCGAGGGCGTCCATCACTCGTGATACCCTGGCAATGGCTGTTCCGTGATGTTCAAATACATAAGCAAGCGAACTTCGCGCAACGGCTGAAACTACTGCTACCAAACCAAGGATTGTGGCTACTCCCAAGAGCATTGAGACCGAAAAAGCCAATCCCGCTTCTGGCGCGCCGCGTGACAATGCAAGGGTCATAACAAAGAGAGTAAGCGGACAGGGTATGAGCCCTGCAATGAACCCGGTGGCGATACCTTCACCATGGACATGCGGTTTTGCCCTGATTGCGCGAAAGATAAGCCAGAGCCCAATTGCAATCAGCATGAGGCGGCTCGTCCATTCGATTGAGGGAGCCCGACCAGCCCCAACCAGCGAACGCGTCACAATGAGTTTGTGACCAAGGCAAGCAGGACCGCTGAACTTATGTGAGTGACCGACAATACGAATGAGGTGAGAAGGGCGCGTGAGGGCTTCAAGCCAGACCCCAGGATATAGGCCGCAAGAACCGACTTGCTGTGGCCTGGCGTGAGCGCATGAGCTGCGCCAAATACGATGCCAAGCGGCAGAACTGCCAAAAGCGCCGTGATGTCCCGGGAATTCGAATAAGCTGTTATGTCGCTTGTGAGCGTCGAATAAATGGCTCGCTGCACGTCAAACAGGACGGCCCACATCAATGCGTGTGCCGGTGATGCAAGTCGGGATAGTGCGGGTGCGCGTGCCGCATGGGGTCATGGCGATGCCAATGTGAGTGCGGCTCTACCACTTCGCCTTCATGGGCGTGATTGTGGTGGGCATCATGCACGTGCCTGTGCTCGTGTTCCATTTGGCTGTGGATATGCTCATGCTCATGCCGTTCAGCCAAATGAAGCCATGCACCGAAGGCCATCAATAATCCGGCAATAAGGATGGTGGCGGTCAAAGGCGTGCCAAGGAAGATGGCTGCCGTCAGTGCGCCAATGAAAGGCGCAGTGCCATAGTATGCACCCGTCCGGGCCGTTCCAAGATGGCGAAGCGCGAAGATAAACAGCACCAGTCCTAATCCGTAACTCACAAAACCCAGCGACATGGCACTTGCCACATTCATCAGTTCCGGCCAGTGCGCGCCAGCGAAGAAAGCCAGAACCGTGTTGACACTGCCCGCCACCACGCCTTTTACGGCAGCAAGGATATAGGGGTCAGAAGCTGAAATCTTGCGTGTCAGGTTATTGTCGATGCCCCATGCGAGGCAGGCCAGCGCAATCAGGATTGCACCCCAACTGATATTGCCCAAGTCACCCTGCCATGACAGCAGCATTGCTCCTGCTACGATGGCGACAGCACCAATAAAAAGGCGCGTATCGACATGCTCGCGGAACACCACCCACGCCAGGAGCAGCGTGAATACAGCCTCAAGATTGAGCAGGAGCGAGGCAGAGGCTGCGTCAGTCAGGTTGAGCCCAAACAACAATAGAACCGGCCCAAGCACCCCGCCAAAGAAAACCGTTCCCGCAAGCCAAAGCAGATCGCTCCGCTTCAATCCGGCCTCTCCGGTTGCCCCCATAAACTTCCGAATTGCAATCAAAACGCTAAGTCCCACTCCCGAACCAAGATACAAAAGGCCCGCCAGTATCCAGGGATCAATCGAACCAAGCAGGTATTTTGCCAGCGGCGTTGATGCGCCAAAAAATGCGGCAGCCGTCAGGGCAAGCGGCACGCCGGGCCAAAGATGGGAATGAGTACTATTTGACATTGCCGGAATGCTATATGAACCCTCTCGCAGTATCAATGAAGCGAGATTAGCTCGCTAATGCTTCCCCAGCGTCTTCCACGACGACCATTTCAAGAGAAGCCCCTAGCTGATTCCGTACGGGGCGACGGCTACATGGCGCTGAAGGGCGGCAAGCTGATTGCCAATAACGTGACGGTGCCGTTGAAAAGGAACGGCACGTTTGACGCATAGGATTCTGGGTGGTCGGGTTGATCCCCGGCTCAAGGCCGGGGCCGACCATGGAGAGATGGGGATCAGGCGGCTTCCAGGACTGCCCTCACATCGGGCAATTGGAAGGGCTTGTGGAGCACGCCCAAAAGCTCGAGGTCCAGTTTCTTCATCAATTGCTCGGCCTCATTCAGACGCCGGTCATTGCTGCTCATCACGACAATGGCGGATTTCACGTTTTGCCGGCCAAGCTGCTCGAGGACCTGAATGCCGCTGACCTTGGGCATCACCATATCCACGAACACGATATCATCGTCCCTGACTTCATAGGTATGGCTAGCCGATGAGTCTTCCTTGACGATAACATCATGGCCCAAACTGCCGACCAGCGCGGTCAAAATTTCAGCGAGTGCCGGATCATCATCAATGATGACAACGCGGCGTTTGCGCGCAAAGACACGGTTTATTGGCTCGATAGCGTCCGGCTTCGCGCCATCAGGCGCAGAAATTTCCGGGGCAGTGTCTACCGCCCGCACGGTGCTGTCCAAAGTGATCCAATCATCAGCCAGATCGTCCCAATATTTTTTCAGGAGCGTGTCGCGGGCCATTCCAGCCTGGATTGAACAATGCGCAGCGCGTGCGCCATAAGCGTTTATTTCTTCAAATTTCATGGGGTTACCTCTTGGGTCTGCCCATACAACCCCTCGGGAGTCAAAAGGTTCCCCCAACCCGTTGAAACGCCTGAATTAGGGCCTTGGACGCCCTTATGGTGGTTAACGACTAGGCAAGAAATTCGTCGCGGCGCGGGGTGAAGGTGTCGATCAGCAGGCCCTTTTCCAGCGCCACAACGCCGTGGATGAGGTTTGGGGCAACGATGTAGCTGCCGCCGGCTGAGAGCCTGGTGGTTACGCCGTCGATGGTGACGTCGAAGCTGCCTTCGGCCACGTAGCTCGCCTGGCTGTGCGGATGGGAATGGAGCGGCCCAACCGCGCCTTTTTCGAAGCTGAAGGCTACAAGCATGAGTTCCGGGCGCTGGGCGAGGACGGCGCGCCTGTTGCCGGGAGAGACCTCGGTCCAGACCGTATCCTCGGGGATGTTGAAAGCTTTGCCAATTTCCGTTGCCATGGGGCCTTTATAGCTGCGAGTGTGCATTCTTCAAGCCATCATCCGGAGTACAAAATGAGCGACGAACATCCTGTTACCGACACGGCCATTATCGGCAGCGGCTTCATCGGCCGGGCTTGGGCCATCAGCTTTGCGCGGGCCGGGGCGCGGGTGCGGCTTTGGGACCAGGCGGCGGACCAGACGGCGGGGGCCCTGGCTTATATCGGCGGGGTTTTGGAAGATCTTGCGCGCAATGACCTGTTGAACGGCAAGACGCCCGCGTCCGTGTTGAGCCAGATCTCGATTGCCTCGAGCCTGGTGGAGGCACTGGCGGAGGCATCTTACGTGCAGGAAAATACACCGGAAGTTCTGGCCACGAAGATCAAGGTTTTCGAGGCGCTCGATGGGGCGGCGCGGGCCGAGGCTATTCTGGCAAGTTCAACCTCGGCGCTTTTGCCATCGGGCTTTACCGAGCATTTGAAGGGCCGGGGGCGCTGCGTGGTGGTGCATCCGATCAATCCGCCCTATCTGATCCCGGCGGCGGAAATCGTGCCTTCGCCATGGACAACACCAGAGACGGTTGAGCGGGCGCGGCGCTTTCTGGTTGCGGCGGGGCATGCGCCGCTGGTGATGAAGCGCGAGCTTGACGGCTTCATCATGAACCGCCTGCAAGGGGCGCTTCTCGAAGAGGCCTTCCGGCTAGTGGCCGATGGCTATGCCACGGTGGAAGACGTCGACATCGGCATCAGGGACGGACTGGCGCTGCGCTGGTCGTTCATGGGGCCGTTTGAGACGATGGACCTCAATGCGCCGGGCGGGGTGCGCGATTATGCGGAACGCTACCAGGGCATTTACGAAAACCTGTTTCCGCAGATGCAGCGGCGGGTGGACTGGACAGGCGAGGTGATGAAGACGGTGGAAGCGGAGCGGCGGGCGCTACTGCCAGCGGACGAGTTGCAAGAACGCCAGGTGTGGCGCGACAAGCGCTTGATGGCGCTTCTCGCCCACAAGCGCAGGCAAGCGAAAAGCGAGTTGGGTTAGCCGTTGGACCGGCGAAGCAGTCCTGCGATTTACGGGCCCTTATAAATGCCACCCGAGAGGCCCGGAAGATCCAACGGGCCGGGGTGGAGCTTTTTCCATTTCCAGTGGCTCTTCTTCTTCCAATGATCATTCTTCGTCCTGAACAGATGCGTGTACTGCGGCGCTGCAAAGTTGGTCGTATTTACATTGGATATGTTGACGGGCTCGACAGTGTCGTCCCTCAGGTAGATATAATTGACCTGCGGCGGGGGCACGTCGCTGCCGCCGTAGAAGTAGTTCACGCCATCGCGCTCCTTCTGGATAATGCCAATCTGGCGCTGGTTGCAGACTTCCGGGGCGCTGCAATAGCTGTCCTGCTGGCGGTCGGCTTGGGCTCGGCTGACTGCAAGGCCCATGGCCATGGCGGCGCAGGCGAAACTCAGGGCAAGCGGCATACTCTTGTGTACAAACATGACGTCCTCCATTATCCCCATAGAAACGCTAGGTCCGGATAATGATGCCTGTCAAGGGGATGCGATGAGCGCCACACCCACCGTCGAAAGCCTTCATGCCCAATGGGTTGCGGCGTTTAACGCCCACGACCTGGACCGGCACATGGCGCTCTACATGGAGGATGCCATGCTGTTCGGGGCGGTGGATGAACTGCAGGATGGGCGCCCCGCCATCCGGGCCTATTTCGGTGGGCGCGGACCGGGGGTGCGGGTGAAATCCTATCCGATGCCCAAGGTGCGGGAGGTGAGCGCCGATGTAGCGATTACTGCGGGGCACGTGGATTTTGCCGATGGGGACAAGCCCGACCCCTACCGCATGACCTGGGTTCTGGTCCGGCGCGACGGCAATTGGCGGATTGCCCAGCATCACGGCTCACCGCGCCAGGGTTCGGGAGGAAGCCCGTGATTTTCCGCCAGCTTTTTGACAGTGTCTCGGGGACCTACAGCTATCTCATTGCCAGCCGCAAGGGGGCGGAGGCGCTGATCATCGATCCGGTGCTGGAGAAGGTGGACCGCTATCTGCAACTGATGAATGAGCTTGATCTCCGGCTGGTGAAGGCTGTGGACACGCATATCCATGCGGACCATGTGACGGGGCTTGGCGCGCTGCGCGACCGGACGCGCTGCATGACGGTGATGGGCGAACAATCCAAGGCCGATGTGGTTTCGCTGCGGCTGGGCGACGGCGACAGGCTCGACATCGAGGGGGTGAGCCTTGGCGTGGTCTACACGCCGGGGCACACGGATGATTCCTATTCCTTCACCATGGACGACCGGGTTTTCACCGGCGACACGCTGCTGATCCGCGGCACGGGGCGGACCGATTTCCAGAACGGCGACGCGCGGGCGCAGTATGACTCGATCTTCAACCGGCTGCTGAAGCTGCCCGAGGACACGCTGGTGTATCCGGCGCATGACTACAAGGGCGACACGGTGAGCACCATCGGCGAGGAGCGGCGCAGCAATCCGCGGCTGCAGGTGAAATCGGTGGACGAATATGTGGAGCTGATGGGCAACCTGAAACTGCCCAACCCGAAGATGATGGATGTGGCGGTTCCGGCCAACATGAAGATCGGGTTGGCGCAGGATGCGGTGGCGCAGAAGGGCTGGGCGGTTTCGGCGGCCGAGGCGCTGACGCTGGTGGGGCGGACGGATGTGGCGCTGATTGACCTCCGGGAAAAATCCGAGCGCGAGCGGCACGGGATGATTCCGGGGGCGCTGCATGAGCCCTATCCGAAGCTTCGCGACAATCTTGGCAGCGGTGGATTGCTCAGGGCGCTGGGGGCGACGCGGCGCGTGGTGTTTTTCTGTGCCTATGGCGAACGCTCGGCCATGGCGGTGCAGGCCGCGCAGGAGGCGGGCATCACGTCGGCCCGCCATATCCAGGGCGGCATCGCGGCGTGGAAAGATGCGGGCGGGCCTGTCGAGCGAAGTATGTGAAAAACATCTTGATCAGGGATGCGGCGGAGGGTGATGCGCGGGCCTTGGCGGAGGTTTGCATCATGGCGGGACATGGGGTGATGGAGCTTTTCTACGAAGGGCTGGTTCCGGGCAAGTCGGTGATTGATTGCGTGGTGGCGCGGCGCATTCTCGACCGGGACAGTTTTGCGACAATCAAGAGATGGCGGGTTGCGACAGATGCTTCGGGAAATTTTCTTGGGGCATTGAACAGCCTGCCGCATAAGGCGCTGATGAATTCGCCTGATGATCCGCTGCTGGATGAAGCGCGGCTGCGGCCCATTGCGGGCCTGTTCGAGCTCGAGGAAAGCGCGGGCGAGAGCTACTATGTGAACATCATCGCGGTTTATCCGCAGCATCGCGGCAGCGGCGCCGGCTATGCCCTGATGCTGGAGGCGGAGCGGCTGGCGCGGCGGCAAAACTTTCAGCGGATGAGCCTCTGCACCTTTGACGGTGAATCAGGCCTTGTGAAATTTTACCGCAGGCAGGGTTTTGCGATCAGGGACTCGAGGCCTGTGGGAACGCATCCAGTCATTGAGGCCACCGGCAATTTCGTGCTGATGACGCGGGAACTCCAGTAAGGTAACTTCCGGGTTCAGAGCCACGCAACTCATGAGAGGACGACCCATGAAAATTTCCCAACGCCTTGCTTTCAGCCTGCTGATGTGTGCGGGCGTTATGTTCGCCGCACCATTCGCCGCCGCCCAGGAAGGGATGCGGCCCGTGGGCCAGCTCACCTATACGCCGGAGCCGGCGGAGCCGCAGACGGGCGTGTTCCAACTGCGGCCGGAAGACCGGTTGATCCGCACCATGCGCATCGAGGCGCGGGGCGGCACTGTAGACATCCAGAGCGTGCGGCTGGTTTACCGCAATGGCGAGCAGGAGCGCTACCGCATCCGGGAGCGGCTGCGGCCGGGACAATCGACCGGGATCATCCGCAAGCAGAACCGCGGGCCGTTGCGCGCGGTTGAGGTGAGCTACATTCCTCAGGGCCAGGTGACTCTGGTGCTGCGCGCCAGCGCGGGCGGCGGAGGCGGAGGCGGCGAGCCGCCGCCGGTTGCCACCTGGAACGAACTGGGCTGCAAGAGCGTGGGCTTCCTCATCGACCGCGACGTGGTGAATGTGAACTCGGAGGAATTCTACCGGGCGCTGCGGCTGCGCTCCTCCGGCGTCGACATCGAGATGCTCGACATGAACGTGCGCTTTGCCAATGGCCAGAGGGATTCCTACCGGGTCAACAGCATAATCCGCTCGGGCGAGCGCTCGCGGCCCATCGACCTGCGCGGCGAACGCCGGCGCATCACGGGGATCGAATTCATCTACCGGGCGCTGGGGCTTTCCACCCAGAAGACCAGGCTGTGCGTCGATGGCCTGCAATTTGAGCGCGGCGGGGACGGCTTCGAAGAGGAGTGATAACCTTGTCCTCTCCCGTTTACGGGAGAGGAGGGGACCCAATCGCAGAGCGATTGGGGAGGTGAGGGGAGCGAGGTCGAAGTGCCCTCATCTATCCCATGCCACTTCGTGCCATGGGCCCCTTTCTTCTCCCGCTTCGCGGGCGAAGACGAATAGCTTATTTCAACTCCGCCATGGAGGTGATCATGTGGGTGGCGAGGCCGTAGTCGATGGCTTCGCGGCCGGAGAGCCAGAAATCGCGGTCGGTGTCCTTTTCGATTTTCTTGATGGGCTGGCCGGTGGCCTCGGCGAAGAGCTTGTTGAGGCGCTCGCGCATCAGCATCATTTCCTTGGCCTGGATGCCGATGTCGGTGACCTTGCCGCCGACGCCGCCGGAGGGCGCGTGGAGCAGGAAGCGGGTGTTGGGCAGGATGTAGCGGTCTTTCTTGTCGGCGGCGATGTAGATGAGCGCCCCGGCGCTGGCCACCCAGCCGGAGCCCAGCACGCGGACGCGCGGCTTGATGAACTTGATCATGTCATGGATCATGTCGCCGGATTCCACATGGCCGCCGGGGGACGAGATGATCACGGTGATGGGATCATTGCCGGCCTGGGCCAGGGCAAAGAGATTGACGCAGACGCGCTCGGCCAGGGTGTGGGTGATCTCGCCGGTGATCATGACGATGCGGGAATCGAAATAATGCTTGTCGACCTGGCGGGAATTCTTGATGCCGCCGGGGGCCTCTTCTTTTTCTTCTTCGTCGGCGAAGCGGGAGGACGGGGCGGAGGCATTCGGAGTTAGCATTTTTGATCTCGCTGATTTTGAGGGAGGATTCGGAGGAGATATAGGGGCTGGCGGGCCGATTGTCATCCCACGGGCAAAGCTTCGCCCTGGTGAAAACGGTTATTCCGTTTTCGGGGTGGAAGCGAAGGGTTGCGTGGACGCAAACACTCGCAGAAAAGCCGGTCGTGTCGTCCGGCGGTTGGCGCTTGCCCGCGCCCACGCTTTTGCGGCGGTTTTTGCCGGAGGGAAAGCTCTGACAGAGCCCTGGATCGCACGGTGTCTCTGTTTGCCGCCAGGGTTGTTTTGCCACTGAAGGCGCGTGGACCGTAGTATCCACGGGTCCTACCCTCGGCTCCCGGAAGCATGATGAACGTTTCACCACACCCGCAGGCGCCACGTCCACCCCATCAAAGCCACCGTCGCGACCGAGACCCCTTCCGGGATGGACAGATAATTCCTAGTATATAGGAATATACTTGTCAAGGGATAAATTCATATTTTTTTGTTCATCGGGAAAATCGCGCTCGTTGTCCTCGCCCGCGAAGCGGGAGAGGAAGGGACCCGTTGCAAAGCAACGGGGAGGTGAGGGGAGCGAGGTGGAAGTGCCCTCATCTATCCCATCCGTCTTCGCTGCGCTGCGCCGGATGGGCCCCTTTCTTCTCCCGTTTCACGGGAGAAGACTAATCAATCGGAATAGACGTGTTTGGGGAATTTGAATTCGAGGTCGGGGCTGGGGGCATCGGGGCCGCCCAGTGCCAGGGTGGCGCGGCGGAGTTCGGCGATGGTGGCGTTGCGGTCGGGCAGGTCGCGCCAGAGCCTCGGGCGCAATCGGTTCGCCCACGGAGACTTTCACCTGACGTTCCCATGCGGCGCACGGATTCGCGGAAGAGGAGGGCGATGCGGAGCGCGTAGTTGGTGTGGCTCAGGATCTGGAAGGCTCGCGAATTCTGGCCGTGGAAATAGACCGGCACGACGGTGACGCCGGGCAGCCTTGCCAGCTTGCCGACGAAGGGATGCCAGGCATATTCCACCGCGGGGCCGCGGAACGGGCGCTGGCTGGTGGCCACGCTGCCGCCGGGAAACACCACGAGGGCATGGCCGAGGTTCAGCCAGTTCACGGCGCGCCGCCTGGTGGCCATGGTGGTCGCCTGGGCTTCTTCGGTGCCGCCGAAATCGACGGGCAGCAGATAGTCGCGGGCTTCCGGCGGCTGGCACAGCAGGCTGTGGGTCATGATCAGCGTATCGGCGCGCACGTGCGTGGCGAGGTGGCCCATGGCGAGGCCATCGACCACGCCGAAGGGATGGTTGGCCACGAAGAGCACGGGGCCTGAGCGCGGGATTTTTGCGAGCGCCGCCCCGTCCATGTCGAGGCGCAGGTTCAGCAGCCTAAGGCCGGCGGCGAAAATGTTTTCATGGGGGTGCGGATTTTCGGCCCAGGCGCGGTAGAGCCGCTCCAGCCGGGGCTGGCCGGTGAGCCGCTCGATCAAACGGATGACGAGGCGCTGCAGGGCGCCATGCTCTTTCCGCGAATAACTGAAATGGACGGGCGGGGCGGGCTCTTCGTGGAGGTGGCCGGCGGAGTCGAGGGCTTCAAGCATCAGTTCATTTGCGTCCTGCTGGGAATGATCTCAGAGGTGCTAAATATTTGTGACAGGGTGATGAAGGGGGTTGATGTTATCGGACGGTAAGGGAGTTGTTATCGTGACCAGGAATGACGCCCGGTTAACCAAGCAGTGGGCGGCTTAAGTAAGAATTTGGGAGATTGATCTGATGGCCTGCTGACTAGATGCAAAAATGAGTAGAGTTTGATGGCCTGAGAAGGAATTGGACGATGAGGAAGTCAAGGTTCACACTGAGGAGCAGATCATCGGGGTATTGCGGGAGCAGGAAGGCGGGATGGCGACCGCTGATGTGTGCCGTAGACACGGGATCCAGCAGTGCTACGTTTTTCAAGTGGAAGTCGACGTTCTGGTGGGATGGATGTAAGTCGATGTCCGCAAGCCGAAGGCGTTGGAGGTCGACAACGCCAAGCTGAAGAAGCAGCTGGCGGAAGCCATGCTCGACAACGCCATGCTGAAGGATCTCAATTCAAAAAAATGGTGACGCCCGCAGCCAGGCGGCAAGCCGTGGCTCATCTCACCGGGAGTTATGAGGTGAGCCAGCGGCGGGCGTGCGAAGTGACAGAAGCAGCTCGAAGCGTTGTCCGCTACCGGCACATGAGGCCGGAAGATAATAATTTTGCCGTCATTCCCGTTTCTCATGATCAGGGTTAATACGACCAATCGAACCACAAGCGACTAGGCTGTAAAGGTAAGATATTATTGTCATTTAAGTGACAAGTTCGCCCTATGCAGTTTTTCAACAGGCCATTGGACTGGCAAAACTTCCTTTCGTATGCCCTGCAGGGCTGTGTAAGCATCGCGGCTTATATTCTATTGCGCGAATGGCTCAGTCAGGTTTTGACATTTATCCTTCCATGGCTGGCAATTTTGGACAATACAAATGCAATTGCATTGCCATTCGCGATCATATTCGTTGGAGTTTTCTTGCGTCCACTGACGTCATTGCGAGTGCGCGAAATAGAAGTTGGTTTGATTGCATCTATAATTACTATGGCGCTATCACTTGTCATTTGGTCAATGTACACGAGTGGATGGGTGTCGCGGCAACCATTAGGATTGCCGACCGCAGGGTTTTTCATTGGATTTGCCAAGATTGCTTTCTTCATTACTTGGTTTTTTGATGCTGCGATAATTCTTGCTTCGGCGGCGGTTAGTGGCCTGGCCGTATTTCTCGTCGTGCAACTTAAAAAATCAAGTTCTTTGATCGGAACGATACTCGGCGCTTCCCTTGCGTCTATATCCCTGATCGTACCCGCAGGAGCAATATATGGCCGAACCCAGTTGGGGGCTGGGTTCATTGATCTCGCAACCCGATATGAAGAACTGAAGCCATTCTATGCCCGGATCGACGTGCAGCTAACTGTTCGTGGGCAATGGGTTGAGATGCAGCGGACAATCCAGTGTCGTCTACCTAGAACTCAAAGAGAAGGAGCAGAAGCTGGGAGGAGAAATCGTATGAAACCGTACTGGTTTCCCAACCTGAAAAGTTTTGGTCACGTTTTCGAGGACGGTTCTGGCGTCTTTATCATTACCCCTGATTTTTGCCGACGCATGGCGCTTTTGAATCCAAAAGCATTTGCCCTGCGCGAAGGGTATGTATTGGACGAAAATTATGTTCCGTTGGTGGGATGGACGTCCAATGCAAATGATATGGACTCATTCGATCTCTTCATCGATGGTACGGCTTACTCCGGCGCAAATCCAAGCGTTAAACTTCACAAGATTGCTGTTACCCGAATTCCCTCGGGCGTGACATATGACAAGCCTGATTCATTCGGATCTTTGGGATGGGAGTATGTTTGGACAACAGGCACTGAATATGGAGCTTATGTTGCCAAAATCCTTCATGAGCCGGAATGGAAGAAACATGAAAGAACGGCCGAAAACCTCTCAAGCATCACAGAATTTGGTTTTGCCTTGAATGATGTTGACAAAAAGACAGCAGAAGGCTGGAGCATTTACAGCGGTCTGCATCAAGAATTAAAAAATACCTTCATTGCGAGAAATGGACAAGGAATTCCAAACGATCCCATGGTCGATAACTTCGGCAACAGGGAACCATCGGAAAGTTCAATTATACCTATGCGGCGTGAAGGCAATGCCTGGCGCATTTTTCCCGCGGAATCTGGAACTATCACGTTTTATCGAGGACTGCAGACCTCTTTGGTCCGACCCGAACTCCCGAAACGCATAATTCTCGGCGGGAAGACTGCAGAGCGGAAAGATTCCCCTCGCAGAGAATATGTTTATGACCCCGAAAGCAAGAATTTGTATGTCATAGGTGTGCATCATTTCCAGATGGCGAGACCTAAAAGTGTTTTTGCTTCTTGGTAGAAAATTTTCACTGTGGGGTTCTTGCGTTGTCTCCTGAGAACGCTCGGTGTCGCCACATTCCTACCTTGTCTTCCCCCTGAACGTCCTACTCCCAGCCTTCCCGCCCTTTGAACTCGCCCGTGGCCTTGGCGCTGGTGAGGGCCAACAGGCGGTGGCGTCTTCGATTTTGGATTGTCTTGCCAGGGGATCGTCCATCACGGCGAGTTCGACGGCCTTCAGGCGCTTGACTTCGTCGCGCAGCCTGGCGGCTTCTTCGAATTCCAGGTTGGCGGCGGCTTCGCGCATGCGCTTTTCCATGTCGGCCAGGACCTTTTGCAGGTTGTGGCCGATGAGGGGGCCGGTGTCGCCCGCGTCCACCGTCACATGGTCGCGCTCATACATGCTGTGCATGATGTCCGAGATGTTGCGCTTGATGCTTTGCGGGGTGATGCCGTTTTCGGTGTTGTAGGCCACCTGCTTTTCGCGCCGGCGGTCGGTTTCCTTGATGGCGCGTTCCATGCTGCCGGTGATCCGGTCGGCATAGAGGATGACCCTTCCATCGACATTGCGTGCGGCGCGGCCGATGGTTTGCACCAGCGAGGTTTCGCTGCGCAGGAAGCCTTCCTTGTCGGCATCGAGAATGGCGACGAGGGCGCATTCCGGAATATCCAGGCCTTCGCGCAGCAGGTTGATGCCGATCAGCACGTCAAAGGCGCCGAGGCGGAGATCGCGGATGATTTCGATGCGCTCCAGCGTATCAATATCGCTGTGCATGTAGCGCACGCGCACGCCCTGCTCGTGCATGTATTCGGTGAGGTCCTCGGCCATGCGCTTGGTGAGCACGGTGACGAGGCTGCGGTAGCCCTTGAGCGCCACTTCCTTCACCTCGGCGATGAGATCATCGACCTGGGTTTTCACCGGGCGGATGATGACCGGCGGATCAATGAGGCCGGTGGGGCGGATCACCTGCTCGGCGAAGATGCCGCCGGTCTGGTTCATTTCCCAGGAGCCGGGGGTGGCCGAGACGCAGATGGTTTGCGGGCGCATGGCGTCCCACTCTTCAAAGCGCAGGGGGCGGTTGTCGATGCAGGAGGGCAGGCGGAAGCCATATTCGGCGAGCGTCGCCTTGCGGTTGAAGTCGCCGCGGAACATGCCGCCGATCTGCGGGATGGCGACGTGGCTTTCATCGACGAAGACGAGGGCATTGTCCGGCAGGTATTCAAAGAGCGTGGGCGGCGGCTCGCCGGGTTTGCGGCCGGTGAGATAGCGCGAATAGTTTTCGATGCCGGCGCAGGAGCCGGTGGCCATCATCATCTCGACATCGAAGTTGGTGCGCTGCTCCAGCCGCTGGGCTTCCAGCAGGCGGCCGGCGGAATTGAATTCGGCGAGGCGGATTTCAAGGTCGCGCTTGATGCGGTGCACGGCCTGTTCCAGGGTGGGCTTGGGCGTCACGTAGTGGGAGTTGGAATAGATTTTCACCTGCTCCAGTTCGGCGGCCTTCTGGCCGGTGAGCGGATCGAATTCGGAAATGTTTTCGATCTCGTCGCCGAAGAAGGAGAAGCGCCAGGCGCGGTCCTCGAAATGGGAGGGGAAGAGTTCCACCGTATCGCCGCGGACCCGGAAGGTGCCGCGGACGAAATTTCCGTCGTTGCGCTTGTAGTGGAGGCGGACGAAATCGGCCAGGAGCTGGCGCTGGGGAATGCGTTCGCCCTTCTTCACGGCGAAGGACATGGCGGAATAGGTTTCGACATCGCCGATGCCATAGATGCAGGAGACGGAGGCCACGACGATGACGTCATCGCGCTCGAGCAGGGCGCGGGTGGCGGAGTGGCGCATGCGGTCGATCTGCTCGTTGATGGAGCTTTCCTTCTCGATGAAGGTGTCGGTGCGGGCGACATAGGCTTCCGGCGTGTAGTAATCGTAATAGGAGACGAAATATTCCACGGCGTTTTCCGGGAAGAAGGAGGCGAATTCGCCATAGAGCTGGGCGGCCAGCGTCTTGTTCGGCGCCAGCACGAGGGCGGGGCGCTGGGTGGCCTCGACGATCTTGGCCACGGTGAAGGTTTTGCCCGAGCCGGTGACGCCGAGGAGGACCTGGTCGCGCTCATGGGCGTTGATGCCGTTCACCAGCTCGGCGATGGCGGTGGGCTGGTCGCCCTTGGGCTCGAAGGGCGAGACGATCTTGAAGGGGCGGCCGCCATCGGATTTGGGCGGCTTGGCGGGGCGGAAGGGGACGAAACCTTCGAGCGGATTGAATTCCGGACGGATGACCCCCGGGGTTGCCACGGGAATATCGGGATAGCCCGAAACCGGCTTGGTCGGTGCTTCGGCAAATCCGCCGTCCTGTCGTGAATGGCCCATGGGGGGTATATAGGGGGTGGCCGCCGGATCGCCAAGGCGGACTGCTGACAGCTGCTGTCAGGAAGAAAGAGCTTAGGGCGCTGAAATGGAAGGTGCTGACTATTTGGGAATGTGAAACAAAAAATCCGGACCGGCTTGTGCGGGTTCTAACGAAGTTCTAGAACGCCGGAGCGCCAGCCAATGGGTGAGCAAGGCCAGCATGCTGGCCGCGGCCATGAACCAGAAAACGGCGAGGGGCCAGCCGGTTTGCAGCGAGCCCACCAGTTGCGAGGCGACGGAGCCGAAGGCCATTTGGGTGAAGCCGGACCAGCCGGCGGCGGCGCCGGTCATGCGGCTATCCACCGAGATGGCGCCGGCCGTGCCGTTGGGAATGGTGAGGCCGTTGCCGAAGGCGGCCAGCGACATGGGGAGGAACAGGGTGGCGGGCGAGAGAAAGCCGGTGACGGCGGCGGCGAGGCAGAGGAAGCCGCCGCCGACGGTGACCGCGCAGCCCGACCATGATCATGCGGTCAATGCCGAATTTTATGGTGTAGCGGCCGGAGAGGAAATTTCCCGCCATGTAGGCGGCCGAGATGGTGATGAACCACAGGCCGTATTCCATGGGGGTGCGCTTCAGCACATCCATCATGATGTGCGGCGCGCCGCCGAGGAAGGCGAAGAAGACGGCGGAGGTGAAGCCCAGGGTCAGCGTGTAGGCGCGGAAGCGCCGCAGGACGAAGAGATGGCCGGCGTTGCGGAAGAAATTCTGCGGATCGGTGCCGCGCGCCACATGGGTTTCCGGCAAGGTGAACCAGGCGGCGCTCAGCACGACGGCGCCGAAGCCGGCGAGCAGCCAGAAGCCGGCGCGCCAGCTTGCGTATTGTTCGAGGAAGCCGCCGAGCACGGGGGCGATCATCGGGGCCACGACAAAGGCCATGGTGATGTAGGAAATCATGCTGGCGGATTTTTCGCGGGTGAAGACATCGCGCACCATGGCGCGGGCCAGCACGATGCCGGCGGAGCCGCCGATGGCCTGGATGAGGCGGGCGGCGATCAAGGTTTCGATGGTGGGGGCGATGGCGGCGAGCACGCTGGCGATGAAGAAGAGCGAGAGGCCGGCGAGCAGCATCGGACGCCGGCCGAACTTGTCGGACGCGGGGCCATAGATCAACTGGCAGACGGCCATGCCGATGAGATAGAGCGTGAGGGTGAGCTGCACGGTGCCGTAGGGCACGGCGAAGGTTTTCTCCAGCCCCGGCATGGAGGGAATGAACAGGTTGAGCGCCAGGGGCCCGATGGCCGAGATGGCCACGAGAATGGCAAAGGAGGGGCGTGGCGCTGGGGCGATCGTGGCGTCAGTGGCGGTCATGGGCGGCTTATAACCGCTGGGTGCCAAGGGAGATAGCCAAGGCCCCGCAGTTCTGGCATGAGCAGCCAACATGAACTATCGCCACGCCTTTCATGCCGGAAACCATGCGGATGTGCTGAAGCACATCGTGATGGCGCGGATCATCGAGCACCTCAAGCGCAAGGACAAGCCGTTCCGCGTGTTCGACGCCCATGCGGGCATCGGGGTTTATGATCTCAACGGCCCTGAAGCGCAGAAGACGGGCGAGTGGCAGGGCGGCATTGCCAAAATGCAGGAGGCGTTTGCGCCGGAGGTTGAGGCGCTGCTGGCGCCTTATCGCAAGGTGTTGGCCGCATTGAATCCGGATGGCGGTTTCATGCGTTGCCCGGGTTCGCCGGAAGTCATCGCGCGGCTGCTGCGGCCGGAGGACCGGTTCACGCTGAATGAATTGCATCCCGATGATTATGCGTTGCTCAGGGACCGGTATTACATCGATGCGCGCGCAGGGATCACCGGCATTGACGCCACGGTTTTGATGAAGGCCAATCTGCCGCCGCCGGAGCGGCGCGGGCTGGTGCTGATCGATCCGCCCTATGAGGTGAAGAACGAGCGCGAGCTGGCGCTTGATGCGCTGCGCTTCGGCATCCGGCGTTTTGCCACGGGCATCTTCATGATCTGGTATCCGGTGAAGGGGGAGGATTTCGCCGAGCAGATTTGCGCGGCGTTCCAGAACCTCGGCATTCCGGCGATGCTGAAGGCGGAATTGCGGGTGCGCGAATCCTTCACGGGCGGCGGGCTGGCGGGATCGGGTCTGATCATCGTCAATCCGCCGTGGGGGCTTGAGGCGGAACTGAAGCTGATTGTGCCGGCGCTGGCGGCGCGGCTTGGGATTGGAACCTGGGGGCAGGGCACAGTTGAATGGCTGACGGCGGCGAAGGTTTAGAAAGTTTTGAAAATGGAGATACAGAATGCTGAAACCATTTAATCCACCGGGCATGGTGCAGCCGGCGTCGCGTTACAGCCAGGGCGTCGAGGTCGGCGCGAATGCGCGCTGGCTGCATATTTCGGGGCAGATCGGTGTTGCTCCGGACGGCAAAGTTGCCAAGGGGCTTGAAGCACAGTTCAGGCAGGCCTTTGAAAACATCGGCACGGTGCTGGCGGCGGCGGGGATGGCGAAAACCGATCTGGTGAAGGTGACGGTGTTTGTGACGGTGCCGGATCTTGAAACGGTGGGCATTTACCGCAAGGCGCGGGACGCAGTGGATGGAAGGCCATGCGCCGGCTGCGACCTATCTGGTGGTCGCCGGGCTGGCGCACAGGGATTATCTGGTTGAAATCGAGGCCATTGCCGCGAAATAAGAAAAAGCCTCCGCGGACGGAGGCTTTTTCCTGCTCACGCCTTGCGCCAGACTGCCTATTGCCAATCTATGGATTGGTAGCAGGAGCGTCAGCAGGCGGCGGAGCAACGGTGGCGTTGATATCGGGCGATGGCACGGTTTCAGAGACTGTCGGAAACAGCATCATCGTGTTCCAGTTGCCGTTGAACAGCATGTAACCAACGACAATCAAAAGCAGTGCAGCCACCGCATAGACAATGGGGCTGTTGGACCTGGGGACAGGTTTTTTGACCTGGCTCTCGGCCAGACGGGCCTTCGCTTCGGCACGCCGCAGATCTGCTTCCGCGGCAGTCAGGATCATGGGCTTTTGGCCAGCAGCACTTGCCATGGCTTTATCCTTTCGGGATTGATTATGGAAACCTAACGCGCGAGCGGCGCGGTTGTTCCGCCAGCCGCCGGGGCGGAGCGCTATAACCGGGCATTTCAAGGGTTTACCACCTAACCAGATGGGTGTATTCTTTGCCGCGGGTCTGCCATAGTTTAGGGGGATAATTCCTTAACGGCAACTTGAGGTAGTAGTGTTATGCGTATGATTTTAGGCATGTTGGCATTGAGCGTCTTTGCAGCGCCAGCCTTTGCCGATGTCAAATCCTATTGCGAGGTTTTCAGCCAGGACTTTGCCAGCGCCAAGACCTCCGATGTGGATGAATGGCAGGCCAGTTTCCGCAGCGCGCTTGGCGACTGCATGGCCCAGTATGCGGCTGACACCAAGGCTGCGCCGCCGCCCAAGAAGAGCGCGGAAAAAGTTTCCAAGAAAGTCGTGGTAGTTCCGGCGACGTCAACTTCCAGGAAGAAACGGACGCGGATTCTGGAGCCCGGCTCAAATGCGTGGGTTGCGGCCTGTTCGGCAAAGTATTCTTCATTCGACAGCGGAACGGGCAACTATAAATCCAGAAACGGCAAGCTGCGGCGCTGCAACGTTTAGCGAAACGGATTTCAATTCACGGAGATTTGGGGGCGCGCGGCCATCGCAGGCCCCCAAAAATTTATCAGTCAGCGGCAATGACGCCGGTGGCAATTGCCTTTGACAGGTCCTGGTATTCTTCGCTGGCGGTGCCGGCGCGAGTCTTGATCTCGTTGAGTTCGAGTTTTGCGAGATCAATGCGGCCAGCGGCGACATAGCCTTCACCGAGATATTCGCGGGCCAGCACGAAGTTGGGATCGATGGCCAGCGCCTTGCGGTAATAGGTGATGCCGATTTCGAGGCGGCCGGCCTTGCGGTTGCTGTAGCCCGTGTAGTTCAGGACGCGCGGATCATTCTGGTTTTGAATTGCCGCGAGAACCTGCAGGGCCCATTCATAGTGACCGGCCTTGGCCAAGAGGCGGCCCTGTTGATAGAGGTCCTCGTCGGGCAGAATGCCGGATTCAACCTTGACGCATTTTTTGATATTGCCGACTTTTTTGAGGACTTCACCTTTTTTGCAATTCAGGACTGGCTCGACTGGCCGCCGCCACCGTCACCACCGGCCGCGAAGGTCATTGAACTGCCCGATGCCATCAAAAAGGCAGCGAGGGAAAGATATACGAGCTTTTTCATGGTCGATCTCCAGCACTTAGGGGTTTGGGACTTTGCCGAACTTAGCACTGTTACGGGGCCATTCCGGCATTGGATTGCAGGTTAACGAAAAATGAACGGCCTGTTCAGGACCGGCTCAGGCAGATTTCGCCAAATTTGGACCAACGATCAAACAAGATCGCAAACCCAAGGAGCAAAAATTATGACTAACAATACCCATAAGTTTTCAGCCGCCGCCGCATTTGGCGCCGCCGCACTTTTCAGCATGCTTTCATTCGGCAGCAATGCCGAAGCAGCAAGCGTTCTCAACTGCAAGGGCGCATCAGCCGCGAAAGTTGCGTCTTGTTGCGAAAAAATGGTTGAGGAAAACGGGCGCGGCCGCTCTGGATGATCCAGGCCAGGATGAATTGCCATGAGTCCGCAGTTACGATGCAGCGGCCGTCAATGCTACTTCCGTGTCCTGTAGCCTTCGAGCGCTAAAGGTGGCGACGAGAAGAATGACGACGGTGGCCGTGGCCGACGCGGTCAAATAATCCCGTTATTGAATTATGAGCAACAGGGAAGTGATCTCGCGAGAGATCACTTCCTCCGTTGTTTCCAATCATAGATCCATGACAATCGATTTATGAAGTTGCGTCGACGGCGTTGCTTTCAGAACAGCATTGCGGGCCTGTCTCAGGACGCCACCGGCATGATAGATTCTGCCGAGCTGGCGCGATCTTTTTTGAATTGCTGACGTGCGCTTGAATCGCGATGCGGCGAAATTCGCGAAACGCCGATTCCAGTTCATTGGCATTTTGCATTGCGTGGACAGCACGCAGGCATCTTCGAGCGCCATGGCGGCACCCTGGGCGAGATAGGGCAGGGTGGCGTGGGCGGCATCGCCTATGAGCACGGTGCGGTTTTTGCTCCAGATTGGCGCGGGCGCCAAATCGAGGGCGGGCCATTTGGTCCAGTTTATTTTTTGTTCGAGAATGTCAGCGAGCGGCTGGCATGCGCCTTGAAATGCGGTCCAGAGAGAAATTTCGGGATCCTCCACTGCCGCAACAATGTTGAAGTGCCGCCAGTTGCTGACCGCATAGTGAACAACATGGCCGCCGGGAAAAAGCCAAAGGGTTACAACATCGATATTGACGCTCGCCGGAACTGAGGCAATTGGAATGAGGCCCCGGTGCAGCATGTGGCTGATAGGGTTTTTTCCGGACTGTCCGGCCATAAGATTCCGGATCACCGAATGCACTCCATCTGCGGCGATGATGGCTTCTCCCGCGTGCGTCCTGCCCGATTTCAGGGTGAGGGTGGTTTCGGAGAATGAGACATTTGTGACTTCAGCATTGTTCTGCAGATCGATGCCGGGTTTTGAACGCGCCGATTCGAGAAGGCCATTCAGCAAATCGGCGCGGTGGGCGACGCGGTAGGGCGCGCCGAAATGTTTTTCAAAATCCGCGCCAAGCGGAATGCGCTGCAAAATATTTCCTGACAGGCCGTCGCGGACCTGGATTTCGGCGGGGGCCACGCAATGGGGAGCAACGGCCTCCCAGGCGCCGAGCCATTGCAGGGCGCGCACCGCATTGGGCCCCAATTGCAGGCCGGCGCCAACCTCCTCAAAGTGCGGGGCTTTTTCCAGGACGTGGGAGGACTTGCCGATGCGAGCGAGGCCCAGCCCGGCGGCTAGGCCCGCAATTCCGCCGCCGACAATGAGAAAAGGTGAATCAGCCATGGCGCATTATCGCATGAAGCGGGGTTAATTCCATGGGGCGGATTGAGGCTTGCGGCAAAGCGCACTTCCGCCTAGATCAGCGCCATCATCAACAGAGGAACCGCCCCCTTGGCTTTCATTTCCGACGCGCTGAACCGCATTCAACCCTCCGCCACCATTGCCATTTCCAACAAGGCCATGGCCCTGAAAGCGGAAGGCAAGGACGTGATCGGGCTGGCGGCGGGCGAGCCGGATTTCGATACGCCGGACAACATCAAGGAAGCGGCGATTGCCGCCATAAGGGCGGGCAAGACCAAGTACACGGCGGTGGACGGCATTCCCGAACTGAAGGCGGCGATCTGCGCCAAGTTCAAGCGCGAGAACGGGCTGGACTACAAGCCATCGCAGGTTTCGGTGGGCACCGGCGGCAAGCAGGTGCTGTTCAACGCCCTGATGGCGACGGTCAATCCCGGGGATGAAGTGATTATTCCGGCGCCCTACTGGGTGAGTTATCCCGACATCGTAATGCTGGCGGGGGGCGTTCCGGTTGTGGTGCAGACAACGCTGGAAAACAATTTCAAGGTGAAGGGCGCCGATCTGGAAAAGGCGATTACGCCCAAGACCAAGTGGCTGATCCTGAATTCGCCATCAAACCCGAGCGGCGCGGCCTATTCCAGGGCGGAGCTGAAGCAGTTGACCGATGTGCTGGTGAAGCATCCGCATGTGTGGATCCTGACCGACGATATGTATGAGCATCTCGTCTATGACGACTTTGAATTTTTTACCCCGGCCCAGGTGGAGCCGAAGCTCTATGACCGGACGCTGACGATGAACGGGGTTTCGAAATCCTATTGCATGACGGGCTGGCGCATTGGCTATGGGGCCGGGCCGGAAGTGCTGATCAAGGCCATGTCCAAGCTGCAATCGCAATCGACGTCCAATCCTTCATCCATCGCCCAGTGGGCGGCGGTGGAGGCGCTCAATGGGCGGCAGGATTTCATTGCGGCCAACAACAAGGTTTTCAAGGAGCGGCGCGACCTGGTGGTGTCCATGCTCAACCAGGCCAAGGGACTTTCCTGCCCAACTCCGGAGGGAGCTTTTTATGTTTATCCTTCGTGCGCAGGCACCATCGGCAAGACAGCGCCTTCGGGAAATGTGATCAAGACGGATGAGGATTTCGTGACCGAGCTGCTGGCCGCCGAAGGTGTTGCCGCGGTGCATGGGGCGGCCTTTGGAAGCTCACCCTTCTTCCGCATTTCCTATGCGACCGCGACACCCGTTCTCGAAGACGCGTGCATGCGGATCCAGCGTTTTTGCGGCAACCTCAAATAAGGAAAAAACCTAATCATGTACGATAGTTCCATCGCTCCTTTGAGCCATTCCCTGAAGGCGCTTGCGGCCATCCTGAAGAAGGCCGAGGCCTATTGCGAAGCCAAGAAGATTGATCCCAACGCGCTGCTCACCGACCGGCTCTACCCGGACATGCTGCCGTTTAACCGGCAGGTGCATATTGCCACCGATCAGGCCAAGGGGTGTGGGGCCAGGCTGAGCGGAATTGCGGTTCCGAGCTATCCCGATGAAGAGAAAACTTTCCCTGAACTGCAGGCGCGCATTGCCAAGACTTTGGATTTCCTTGGCGGGCTTAAGAAGGAACAGTTTGCCGGTGCGGCCACGCGGATCGTGACCATAAAGATTGGCGGCAAGGACACGGAGCTTACGGGTGCTGCCTATCTTTCAAATGCCGTGCTGCCCAATTTTTATTTCCATGTGACCACGGCTTACAACATCCTGCGCCACAATGGCCTCGAGATTGGCAAGGGTGATTTCCTCGGGCGGAATTTAAGCTAGTTCCTTGTCCTTTGGCTTGAGGAAGTAACCCGCCACAACGACCAGAACCAAACCGCAGGTGGCGGCCACGTAGTGAAGCCGATGGGGCACATCCACTCCGAGATGGGCGAAGGCTGCCGTATCGCTGATGATCATTTCGCCGGCGATCCAGCCGAGAAGTGCCGCACCGGCCCAGACGAATATGGGGAACCTGGCGATGATGCCGGAGATGAGCGAAGCGCCGACCACGATCAGCGGAATGGACAAGAGCAGCCCGAACACAAACAGCGAATAATCGTCGCGCGCGATGGCCGCGATGGCCACGACATTGTCGAGGCTCATGACCGCATCAGCCATGGCGATGGTTCCAACGGCTTTCCACAGCCTGTCGGAGGCGGGAATTTCCTTTTCCTCTTTGGCCTCGCCAATAATAAGCTTGATGGCGATCCACATGAGCAGAACGCCGCCGAAGGCCTTGAGAAAGGGGACCCCCAGGATTTGGGTGATGACGAAGGCAAAGGCGATGCGCAGGGCCACGGCGGCGCCAGCGCCCAGAAGGATGCCGATGCGGCGCTGCTTTTCCGGGAGCGAGCGGCAGGCAAGGGCTATAACGACGGCATTGTCGCCCGACAGCAAAAGGTCAATCCAGATGATCTGGGTGATTGCCAGAAGGTATGCGGGGCTAAAATCCATTGATTTTCCGACTTGTTACAGGGGAGGTGGTGGCGAGGTTAACGTTCTGCAAGGGGCAAGCTGGACCCTCTTAACGGGTTTTCCCCCGGCGTTACACGCAGAAAATGCCTGTCCACAGGAACTTTTTGCCATGCGGCGCGTTGGACAATTGCCAAGTTATGCCCAATTCGGGTCACAATCGGCTGTGAAAGCTCTTGGCGGTTATCAAAAGGAAAGTCTCACAAATGTATAAGTTTTTATCGATTGGCCTGCTGGCCCTCGTTACCATGGCTTCGGCGGCGGAAGCCAAATCGGGCATAAAAGTCGGCGTCCTCTCCTGCGAAGTGGATGGCGGGGTTGGTTTCATCATCGGCTCCTCCAAGGGCGTTGACTGTGTTTACCGTCCGGCAAGCGGCGCACGGCCGGAACACTATTCCGGTTCGATCGGCAAGCTCGGCGTTGATATCGGGATCACCAACCGCACGGTTTTGGCCTGGGCCGTATTCGCGCCAGGCAAGATCAACAAGGGCGCCCTGAAGGGCTCCTACACGGGTGCCTCGGCTGAAGCCACAATAGCTGTCGGTGTCGGCGCCAATGTGCTGGTTGGCGGTTTCCGAAAGGGAATCAACCTGCAACCGCTGAGCGTCCAGGCGCAGACGGGCCTGAATGTGGCGGGCGGCATCGGCAGCCTGCACCTTCGCTATGACCGGTAATTAATCTTCTCATTGAGAAAAAGGGGCCAAATGGGCCCCTTTTTTTGGTTGAAGACAGCGCTGGTTCGTTGCGAAGTGTGGCAATTTGGCAGCAATGGGTGGAAATTTGGGGTCGGGCGGCTTTCTCTTTGATGGCCTCTAATTAGTCGGGTATAGTTCCACGGAGTCGGGGAACAACCTCGTCGCGTGGCCAAGTTCTGCAGTGTGGGTTTTATGGCAATTTCAATGAAAAGAGCGGCTTTTCTTCTGAGCGGCACAATTGCTGCCGGAATGTATGGCAGCGTTTCCCTGGCTGCGGATATCGAGACATTGACGGCTCTTCCGGCGGTTTCAGGCCCCAATGGCAAGGTGGAAATTGGCGGCGGCTGGACTGACATTGATGATCTGAGCGACGATGAAGTGTTCCGCGGCGGCGCTGCCTTCAGCTTCCCGGTTGGCGACATGTTCGGCATTCAGGCTGACTTGACGGCGCTTGATGCTTTTGGTGAAACGGCGGTGGGCGGGGCAGCCCATTTCTTTAGGCGCGATCCCAATTCCTATCTCCTCGGCGTTTACGGCGGCTATGTTGATGGCGGCCCTGCCAATATCTGGCATATCGGCCCGGAAGCTGAACTGTATCTCGACAATATCTCGATTGAGGCAGTTGGCGGTTACATGGATACCAGCAATGGCGGCGGTGAGTTCTATGCGATGGGCAAGCTGGCACTTTATGCAACCGATAATTTGCGCCTGTCGGTTGGGGCCGGCTCGGTTGCCAATTTTGAATCGGCAAATGCCGGACTGGAATGGTTCATGGGTGACACGGGGATTCCTGCCTCGCTCACGCTTGATGGGGAACTTGGCGAGGACGGCTTTAGTTCGGTCATGGCCGGCCTCAGCCTGTACTTCGGCGGCGAAGACAAGAGCCTGATCCGGCGTCACCGCGAGGATGACCCGCGGCTCTACTTCTTTGACATCTTCAGTTCCGGCTTCCTGGGAAGCCTAGAACCGACGTGTGATGATGATCCAGACACAGATTTGCCTTACTGCAACGTTCAACAGGAATAGGCGGGGGCTGACGTTTGCGCGAAGTCAACTTGGGGCAATGTCCGCCAAACTGAGCTGCGAAGTGAAGCGCTTTTGGATATTGGCAATAATCTCTGTGTAAATGTCTTTTCGAGGGCTGAGAACTATCGTGAGCGCGTGGCTTTCAGGACGATTGGCAAGAGTCTCACCTACGGCCAGTTGCAAGAGCGGATTGTTCAGACAGCTGTCGCGTTCCGCGAGAACGGTATTGATGCGCGCTCCTGTGTTGCCTTGGATACGCGAAAATCCCTCGCTTCTCTGACTGCGGCGCTCGCGCTTGCATTGATGGGTTGCAAATGGGTGTCTGCTTCCCGCGAAGCATTGGGAAATCCGCTTCTGTTCATCACCCATCTGGTACTCGACGAACCGCGCAAATCGCCGCCTCAATATAAGACATTGATCATGGATGAGGCATGGCATGACGAGAGGGTGCCGCAATCGAGCTTCTCACCCAGCCTGCTTGCCAGCCGCAATGGGCCGGATGACATACTGATAGTCGGGCAGTCCTCGGGGACAACGGGAGAGCCGAAATTTTTTCCAATCACAGCTGCCAAAGCTATTGAGCGCGCAAATCCCAAGTATTTGCTTGATCCTTCACCCCTGCCGGTCGTGGCTTCGGTGTTTCACGTCCTCCATGCAGCGTTTTATCTTATCCTTCTGCGCGTGCTGGCAAAAGGCGGCACAATAGTATTCGGGATCAACAAAACCCACTGGCAAGAGGCCGGGGTGACGATGTTGCTGGCGTCACCAATGCATGCCGCCCAGATCATCGAAGGCCGCGCGGGCGAGGCAAGCGGCAAGATCCCAAGAGTTTATCTGGCCGGGAGTCCGATCTATCCGGCATTTCTCGATCGGGCATTGAATCATTTTGAGGAGGTATTGAATGCCTATGGCTCCATAGAAGGGGGCAATGTCTGCTACCAGGCATTCAAGGACAGGGTGCCGGAGGGAGAGACGGTTGGCGTCGGCGCGGCTCTGGATGGCATCCATATTGAAGTCGTGGACGAGATGGGAAACCCCGTCAAAACGGGGGACGTGGGCGAGGTGAGATATCAAACCCCTCTGCTCACGACTGGCTACATCGGAGACAGTGCTGCCACGAGGACCTCCTTCAGGGAGGGATGGTTTCATCCCGGGGATACGGGATACTTCAATTCCAAGAAACAGTTGTTCATCACAGGACGTGTCAACGATCTTCTCAACATCGGTGGCACCAAGCTGAATGGAGCCATAGTTGATGGTGTGATCCAGTCGACACCCGGGATTATGGACGGGGCATGCTTTTCTGAATCGGGGCCATCGGGTTTTGAGCAATTGTCTGTTGTCGTAGTTGCGAAAGAGGGTGAAGATCACGATAAAATGGCGAGCGGCCTGCTGCAGGGACTTGAAAAACGCTTTGCACGCGATTTGATTCCACGATCAGTTTACATCGCCGAGACAATACCGCGAAACGAAAATGGCAAGGTACTACGCAATTTGGTCCGGCGAAACGCGCAATCGGGGATTTGGCGGCAAGTGACGCTTGACAAGGAACAAGCATAAAAATTCATCATAGGTGACCGAAGCTTCCTTGCATGACTACAAAACTTGCCTCTTGCCAATGACCTTGATTAGCGCAAGCATGGGAGCGTCGGATGCGCCCAGAGACGGGGCCTGTACCCCGCACACGGACGGTCCTTGACAGTTTGGGAGGATCGAACATGGACTCCAACCTCGGCAGAAGGTCCCAGGGCTCGCGTTGTGTGGCGCTCGTGGGCCCCTATCTCAGCGGCAAGACAACTCTTCTCGAAGCCATTCTCTTTCGCACCGGCGCCACGCGGCGTCAGGGAAAAATCTCCGAAAAATCAACAATAGGCGATGCGTCACCGGAAGCGCGCGGGCACGGCATGAGCGTTGAGCTCAATGTGGCCACGACGGACTACCTGGGCGAGCGCTATACATTTCTGGATTGCCCGGGCTCCATTGAATTCAACCAGGACATAGGTGCTGCGCTGATCGGCTGCGACGTGGCGGTGGTGGTTTGCGAGGCGGACGAGAAAAAAATTCCGGCCCTGCAGCTCATTCTCAAGCGGCTTGACGAAATCAACCTGCCGCGCGTTGTGTTCATCAACAAGATCGACCATTCGAGCACGACGCCCCATACGGTGCTGGAATTCATGCAGCCCGCCAGCAGCAAGCCGCTGGTGCTGCGGCAATTGCCGATCTGGAATAACGGCATCGTGTCCGGGTTTGTCGATCTGGCACTCGAGCGGGCTTACGTTTACCGCGAGCATGCGGAAAGCACCGTTGTTGAGATTCCGGCCGAGATGAAGCCGGCGGAAAAGAACGAGCGCTTTGCCATGCTGGAAAAATTGGCGGACCATGACGATGAATTGATGGAGCAGCTTCTGGCTGACATGGAGCCGCCGCGCGACCGGGTTTTCACCGATCTTTCGCGCGAGCTTGCCGAGGGGCAGGTGACGCCGGTGTTCTTTGGTTCGGCCGAACATGGCAATGGCATTGGCCGCTTGCTGAAGGCGCTTCGCCATGAGGCGCCCACGGTTGAGGCGACAGTCAAACGTCTCGGACTCAAGAGCGGAGCGGGCGCCACGGCACAGGTTTTGAAAACCTTTCACACGGCCAGCGGCGGAAAGCTTTCCATCGCGCGGGTGCTTGCGGGTGAATTACCTGACGGCGCAGTGGTGTATGGGGCCGGCGGCCAGGAGGCGCGGGTCGCCGGGGTATTTTCCATGCTGGGCACAACGCCCACGAAGCTGGCCAAGGCGGCGCTGGGCGATACGGTGGCTTTGGGACGGCTGGAGAAGATCAACACGGGCGAGACGATCTCAACGATCAAGGGTGCCACCAAGCAATTGGCCCAGCAGACGCCGGCGCCGGGAGTTTATGGCGTTGCGGTTTCGGTGACCGACCGCAAGGATGAAGTGAAGCTCACCTCATCAATCGCCAAGCTGATTGAAGAGGACCCGTCGCTGTCGCTTGAGCATAATGCCAACACGCACGAGATGGTTCTGTGGGGGCAGGGGGAAGTGCATTTGCGGGTGGCGCTGGAACGGCTGCAGGGCAAGTTCGGGGTTCACGCCAAATCCCAGCCGCGGCGCATCGGTTACAAGGAGACAATCAAGAAATCGGTGCAGCTTCGCGGCCGGCACAAGAAGCAATCGGGCGGGCACGGCCAGTATGGCGACGTGACGGTGGAAATAAAGCCGCTGCCGCGCGGCTCGGGCTTTGTGTTCACCGATACGATCACCGGCGGCGTGGTGCCCAAGCAATATATTCCGGCGGTGGAAGCGGGAGTGCGGGAATGGATGGTGCAGGGGCCGCTGGGATTTACGGTGGTTGATTTCACCGTCAATCTTTCCGAAGGCTCCTACCACGATGTGGATTCATCGGAAATGGCCTTCAAGCTGGCGGCGCGGCTGGCGATGACCGAGGGCATGCCGCAATGCGCGCCGGTTTTGCTGGAACCCATCGTGGCGGTTGACATCCATGTGCCGAGCGATGCGACCTCGCGGGTCAACCAGATTGTCACCGGGCACCGGGGACAGTTGCTGGGCTTTGACGGGCGCGAGGGCTGGCCCGGATGGGACACGGTGAAGGCGCATCTGCCGGAGTCGGAAATCGGCTCGCTCATCATCGAGTTGCGCTCGGCTACGTCCGGGGTGGGCACCTTCGTGTTCAGCCACGATCACATGGCCGAACTGGTGGGGCGCAGCGCCGAACAGGTGGTGGCGGCGCGGAAGGCACAGATGGCGGGGTAGGAGCTATTCCACGATTTTCCAGTAGGAGTCCTTGCGGGTCACTTTCCCTTCGCGAAAGGTGTAGAAGTCGCAGCCCCACACTTCGATGCGCTGCCCGTCACGACGGGTTCCGGTGAGCGTCCATTTCGAGATGCCCGTGTTGGCAGCTTTATCGACAAAGTGCTGCGCGTTGCCATAGTGAACATCGGGCAGCCCCTCGAAGCGCGTGGCAAGGGCTTTTCGTACATTTTCACGGCCTTCGGAACGTGAACCCCAGGGATGGCTGCCGCGGGGCATTTCCAGGACGCAATCGTCGGCAAAATGGCTCATGATTTTGTCGAGGTTGTGCTCGTTGAATGCATCGCAAAGCTGCTCAAGAGAAAGGTTAATGTCGGCCATGAATTCCTCCATTCGCTTCGGTGCCGATCGCACTATGTGAGCGATGCCGCTTCGGGGTCAATCCGGGACCAGATGACCTGAGTGTGAACAGGCGTGAATTGCGGGATTTGCCGTTACTGCTATTATTCTGTGAGCACAAGGAGCGCCGCATATGTTGATCAAGCAACGCAAGGGCTGGGAAATAGCCGAGTCACGGGTGACGCCGGAGCATATGTTTCTAAATCGCCGCGCCTTTATGGGGACGGCGGCGGGTGCGGCTGATAGCCTTGTCGGCGGGGCGGCGCGGGCCGAGGATGATCCGTCGGCTGGGCTTTATCCGGCCAAGCTCAATGCCACCTATGCGGATGCGGGCCGCGCGGTGACGCCGCTGGATATCAACCGGGCCTACAACAACTATTATGAGTTTGGCACGTCAAAGCAGATTTATGATGCGGCCGAAGCCTTGCCGATCAGGCCGTGGAGCATTGTGATTGACGGCGAGGTGGAAGCACCCCAGACGCTGGCCATTGATGACCTTCTGAAGAAGGTGCAACTGGAAGAACGCATCTATCGCCACCGCTGCGTTGAGGCCTGGTCGATGGTTGTGCCGTGGACGGGCTTCACGCTGAAGTCGCTGGTGGAGATGGCAAAGCCGAAGGCCGCGGCCAAGTTCGTGCGCTTTGAGACGTTCAACAAACCGGAGGTTGCGGTTGGCCAGCAGCCGGGATTGTTCAGCAGCTATCCCTGGCCCTATGTCGAGGGCCTCACCATGGCGGAGGCCATGAACGATCTTAGCTTTCTGGTGACGGGGGCCTATGGCAAGCCGCTGCCGAAAAGCATGGGTTCGCCCATCCGCCTGCACCTGCCATGGAAATATGGCTTCAAGTCGATCAAGGGCATTGTAAAGATCAGCTTTGTGACGGAGCGGCCCATTGGCATGTGGGAGGCGATCCAGTCTTCCGAATATGGCTTCTGGGCCAATGTGAACCCGGAGGTTTCGCATCCGCGCTGGAGCCAGGCGATGGAAGAAGTTCTGGGAACGGGCGAGCGGGTGCCGACGCAACTGTTCAATGGCTACGGCAACTTCGTGGCCAGCCTTTACAGCGGCATGGAAAAAGAACCTCTCTATATGTGACTCGCCAAAAAAAAGACCGGATAGAATCCGGTCTTTGCAGTGAGGCTACCCTGGTCGGGTATGATCCCAAGTCATGCGCAGGCATGGATTGAAACCGGCTGCGGAAGGCACAAGGGGAGAGAGTATCTTCCGCATTCGAACGCCCATTGGGGGAGCATCCGGGTCGGACAATGCAGGGGAACAGGCTGCGCAACAAGCGGCGCTTCCTCATGGGTGCCATGTGAGCGCTTCATGCGCATCTGCCATTCATTTTTGCATTTCCCGGGGCCGTGTGGCATGTCAGGTCATGACCATTGACCTATTTATGGCCCTTGTGATCTTTGCCTTTGTCATGTCGGTGACGCCGGGGCCTAACAACGTCATGCTCCTGGCCTCGGGCGTGAATTATGGTTTCCAGCGCAGCCTTCCGCACATGCTGGGAATCACCATTGGCTTCAGTTTCATGATTCTGGTCGTGGGCCTGGGACTTGGGCAGGTGTTCGAGCGGTTTCCGGCAACCTATGAGATCATGCGCTATGGCGGGGGCGCCTACATGCTGTGGCTTGCCTGGAAGATCGCCAATTCCGGGCCGGTGGGCGAGGGCAAGACTTCGGGCACGCCCATGACGTTTATGCAGGCGGCGCTTTTCCAGTGGGTGAACCCCAAGGCCTGGGTGATCACGATCAGCGCCATTGCAACCTATACGCCGGGCAACGGCAGCCTGTGGCCGGTGCTGATCGTGGCGCTGGTCTGCGGCGTGGTGAACTTTCCGACGATCGGCCTGTGGACCATGTTCGGAACGCTGCTGCGCAACCTCCTCACGCAGCCGACATTTCTGCGGGTTTTCAATATCTCGATGGCAGTGCTGCTGGTGCTGTCGCTTGCGCCGCTGGTTTGGCACTAGACGCAAGGCCGTTGTGCAGTTTCAATGCTTGCCAAGCGAGCGGAAGGCAGGAAGGCTGGTCGTTTGCATTGTTTTGAGGCTTGGGGGGAGTGAAACAGGAGATGGTACAGGCGGAAAGTAAGCGGCCCAATATCATTCTCGTGCTGGTTGACGACATGGGTTTTTCCGATCTTGGCCTGACGGGCTCGGAAATCCGCACACCCAACATCGACAGCATTGCCCGCAATGGGGTTCTGCTGTCGGCCATGTATAACTGCGCCCGCTGCTGTCCAACGCGTGCCGCGCTGCTGACCGGGCTCTATCCCCACAATGCCGGAATTGGGCATATGGGGTCCAATCTCGGGAGCCCTGCCTACCAGGGTTTCCTGCGCAACGACAGCGCCACAATCGCCGAGGCCCTGCGGCTGGCCGGCTACCGGACGTTGATGTCGGGGAAGTGGCATGTCGGCGGTGACTACACCGCCCGGCTGGTGGATAGCTGGCGCGTTGGCGATGTCGAGCATCCCACGCCGCGCCAGCGCGGATTTGACCGCTTCTATGGTTTTGTCGACGGGGTGATGAATTACTTTTCACCCCATTACATGATGGAAGACGACAGCCGCGTTGAAGTATCGCCCAGTGAATTCTATCTGACCGACGCAATCACCGACAATGCGGTGAAGATGATTGACGAAAGCGTGGCGGCAAAGCAGCCCTTCTTCATGTATCTTGCCCATCATGCGCCGCACTGGCCACTGCATGCGCAGGAAGAAGACATTGCCAAGTATGATGGAGTCTATAACCGCGGCTGGGATGCCGTCCGCGGGGCGCGACATGAGGAAATGCAGGCGCGCAATGTTCTGTTGCACAAATGGGATATTTCCCGGCGCGATGACAAGGCCCCGGCATGGCAAGACATCAAGATCAAGGATTGGGAATCCCGGCGCATGGCCGTCTATGCGGCGATGATTGACCGCCTCGATCAAAACATCGGCCGGGTGCTCACGCGGCTGAAGCAGCATGAGATTCATGACGATACGCTTATTCTGTTCCTTTCCGATAATGGCGGCTGCGCCGAGTTCATGGCGGAGGATGGCTGGGGGAAATTCTATCCCGACCATCACAATGATGGGCGCAAGATTGAAATCGGCAACCGGCCAAGCCTGAGGCCCGGCGGGCCGCTCACCTACATGAGCTACGACCTGCCCTGGGCCAATGTTTCAAACGCGCCGTTCCGGCTGTTCAAGCATTGGGTGCATGAAGGCGGCATATCAACACCATTGCTTGCCCAATGGCCCGCGCGTTTTCGCCCCGGCGGCATTGCCCATACGCCTGCCCATGTGGTGGACATCATGCCGACCATTTTGGAGGCTGCCGGTGTTTCCTATCCCAAGGAGGTGGGTGGCCACGCCATTCAACCGGCGGACGGAGAAAGCCTGATGGCTCTTTTGGATGGCAAGACCTGGTCCCGTGCCCAACCCATCTACTGGGAGCACGAGGGCAATTGCGCGGTGCGGGTCGGCGATTTCAAGCTGGTCCGGCAATATGGCAAGGACTGGGAACTCTATGACATGGAGAAGGACCGCACTGAACTGCATGACCTCGCTGGCAAGAATCATCCGCTGGAAAAGAAGCTCAAGCAGGAATATTCCTCCTGGGCCAGGCGCATTGGGGTTGAGGACTGGGACAAGATTCTTCCACAGATCATGAAACTATGGGAGATGGACGACATTCACGGTTGAGCAAGGCGAGAAGCGCCTGAGCTAGAAGCTCCACTCCTTCGCCTTTGACACGATGAAATCGCGGAAGGCGGTGATGCGTTTGGTTTCCTTCAGCTCTTCGGGATAGACGAAGTAGCTGTCGAACTCGGGGAGTTCGATGGGGAGATCAATCTGCACCAGGTTATTTTCCGAGGTGACCATGTAATCGGCAATGGAGGCAATGCCGACGCCGGCCTGCACGGCGCGGCGTAGGCCGTAGGCATTGTTGACGCGCAGCGCCACGGGGCGGGGATTATCCTCGGAGCGGCCGGCGCGCTCGAGCCAGTTGATTGTGGTGAGATAGCCGGGGGCCTGGCCGAAGGTCAGGATCTTGTGCTTGTCCAGATCCTCGATGGATTTCGGAATGCCGTATTTCTTGATGTAGTCCGGCGAGGCATAGACATGGTGATGCACGACGAAGAGCTTGCGCTGGATGAGATCGGGCTGGGTTGGCCTGCGCAAGCGGATGGCCACATCGGCCTCGCGCATGGAGAGATCGAGTTCACGGTCCTCAAGCAAGAGCGTGACGCTGATTTGCGGATAGAGCTCGGTGAATTCCTTGATGCGCGGCGTGAGCCAGACGGAACCCAAGCCAACGGTGGTGGTGATGCGCAATTCACCCGAGGGCTTTTCCTTGGAATCCATCAGGCGGGTTTTTGCGGCGGCCAGCTTGGTGAACACGTCATGGGCGGTGCGGTACAGCACTTCGCCCTGCTCGGTTAGGATAAGGCCACGGGCATGGCGGTGGAACAGCGGCACGTTGAGATCGGTTTCAAGAGCGCTGATCTGGCGGCTGACAGCCGATTGCGACAGGGCAAGCTCATGGCCCGCATGGGTAAAGCTGCCGGCATCGGCGACCGCGTGAAAAATCCTGAGCTTGTCCCAATCCATGGCAGCTACTCGGCTGCCTTGCGGACTTGCTCAGTTGCATGGAGATATTTTTCCACTTCGAGGGCCGCCATGCAGCCCATGCCAGCGGCGGTTACGGCCTGACGGTAGATATCATCGGTCACATCGCCCGCCGCATAGACGCCGGGGATGCTGGTTGCCATGGAGTTGTTGCCGACGATGAGATAGCCGCCCTGCTTGAAGGGCAGTTGCCCCTCGAACAATTCGGTGGCGGGCTTGTGGCCGATGGCAATGAAGACACCGTCGGCGGCGACATCCTGGGTCGCTCCGGTTTTGACATTCTTGAGGCGGGCGCCGGTGACGCCCTTGGGATCGCTTGTGCCGATGACATCGGCAAGTTCCGAATCCCAGATGACCTTGATCTTCGGGTGCGCGAAGAGGCGGTTCTGCAAAATGCGCTCGGCCTTGAATTCATTGCGGCGGTGAACCACGGTGACTTCACTGGCGAAATTAGTGAGGAACAAAGCCTCTTCAACGGCGGTGTTGCCGCCGCCGATGACCAGCACCTTCTTGTCGCGGTAGAAGAAGCCATCGCAGGTGGCGCAGGCGGAAACGCCGAAGCCCTTGAAGTTTTCCTCCGATGGCAGGTTCAGCCACTTGGCCTGGGCGCCGGTGCAGATGATCAGCGCGTCGCAGGTATAGACCTGGCCGCTGTCGCCTTTGAGCCAGATGGGCTTGTCCTTCAGGCGGACTTCGGTGATGGTATCGGAAATGACTTCGGTGCCGACATGCTCGGCCTGGGCCTTCATTTCCTCCATCAGCCAGGGGCCCTGGATGACCTTGGCAAAGCCGGGATAGTTCTCAACATCGGTGGTGATGGTGAGCTGGCCGCCGGGCTGGATGCCTTGAATGAGGACAGGCTTCAACATGGCGCGGGCGGCGTATATTGCAGCAGTATAACCCGCAGGGCCTGAACCGAGGATCAGGACGCGGGCGTGGCGGGCGGACATTTGCGGGCTCCGGGTTGCTATGAGCCAGTAACATAGCTCATTTGTGCCCCAGAACAAGTCCGCAACGCCTGCTTCTTAACAGACCGCTTGCAGATTCACGCAATATTGTTGCACAAATGGCCATGAAACGCGCCACAACCCTCGATTTAACCGATTGGAAGATACTCCGGGAGCTGCAAAGGGACGGCCGGCTGAGCAATGTGGAGCTGGCCTCGCGAATTGGCCTGTCGCCGCCGCCCTGCCTCAGGCGGGTGCAGGTGCTGGAGCAGAAGGGCTATATCGCGGGTTACCGGGCCTTGCTCGACGCGCAGAAGCTGGGTTTTGACGTGCAGCTCTTTGCCATGGTGGGGCTGAAGAGCCAGAACGAGGTTGAGCTCCGGGCTTTCGAGGCGAAAGTGGCGGAATGGCCACTGGTGCGCGAGGCTTATGCCATTTCGGGCGAGGCGGATTTTATCCTGCGCTGCCTGGGAAGCGATCTCGCCGAGCTGCAGGATTTCATCATCAAGACCCTGACGGCGGACCCCAATGTGGACCATGTGAAAACCACCATGATCATGCGGGTGTCAAAATATGAGCCGGGAGTTCCCCTGAAATGAGCGAAGTAGCAGTTGCGGACGGCTGTTCAGATATTTCGGCGACGGGTGTTGCAGCAGTATAACCCGCAGGGCCTGAACCGAGGATCAGGACGCGGGCGTGGCGGGCGGACATTTGCGGGCTCCGGGTTGCTATGAGCCAGTAACATAGCTCATTTGTGCCCAGAACAAGTCCGCAACGCCTGCTTCTTAACAGACCGCTTGCAGATTCACGCAATATTGTTGCACAAATGGCCATGAAACGCGCCACAACCCTCGATTTAACCGACTGGAAGATACTCCGGGAGCTGCAAAGGGACGGCCGGCTGAGCAATGTGGAGCTGGCCTCGCGAATTGGCCTGTCGCCGCCCCCCTGCCTCCGACGGGTGCAGGTGCTGGAGCAGAAGGGCTATATCGCGGGTTACCGGGCCTTATTGGACGCGCAGAAGCTGGGTTTTGACGTGCAGCTCTTTGCCATGGTGGGGCTGAAGAGCCAGAACGAGGTTGAGCTCCGGGCTTTCGAGGCGAAAGTGGCGGAATGGCCACTGGTGCGCGAGGCCTATGCCATTTCGGGCGAGGCGGATTTCATTCTGCGCTGCCTGGGAAGCGATCTCGCCGAGCTGCAGGATTTCATCATCAAGACCCTGACGGCGGACCCCAATGTGGACCATGTGAAAACCACGATGATCATGCGCGTTTCAAAATATGAGCCGGGAGTTCCGCTGAAATGAGCGATGTGGCGGTTTCGCGGAGCGGCTGGTTCAGCATCATCTCCTCGGCGGCCACGGCCGTGGTGGTGGGCTTTGCCTCCACCATCCTGCTCATCATGCAGGCGGCGCAGGCGGTGGGCGCCACGCCTTCGCAGCAGGCCTCTTGGGCGGCGGTTTTGTGCTTCGGCATGGCGGTGACCACGCTCTACCTGTCGTGGACGCACCGGATGCCGATCATTACCGCCTGGTCCACGCCGGGGGCGGCGCTCATTGCCACGAGTGCTGTCAGGGATCAGTTACGAGAATGCGCTGGGGGCCTTTGTGGTGGCGGGGCTGCTCATGTGCCTCACGGCGCTGATCAAGCCCCTGGCGCGCTGTATTGCGCAGATACCGGCGCCGCTTGCGGCCGGCATGCTCGCCGGCGTGTTGCTGAAATATTCGCTGGGGGTTCCGGCGGCGGCGCTTTCCATGCCGCTGTTTGTGTTGCCGCTGATCATCGTGTTCTTCGGCTTGCGTTTGAGCTTTGCGCTGTTTGCGGTTCCGGTCGTGGTGGTGCTGGGGGTTGCCATGGCGGCGTTTGCGGGATCATTCAGCGCGGACTGCTGCATGGTCGGATTGACGCGGCTCGAATGGACCACGCCGCAGTTTGATGGCGCAACGATCTTGAGTTTGGGTGTGCCCCTGTTTCTGGTGACCATGGCGTCGCAAAATCTTCCCGGCTTCGCCGTGCTGCGGGCGAGCGGCTATGAGCCACCGGTGACCTCATGCCTGCTCACCACGGGATTTGCCTCCATGGTGGCGGCCCCCTTCGGCAGCCACGCCATCAACCTGGCGGCGATCACCGCGTCATTGGTGACGGGGCCTGACACGCATGAAGACCCTTCGAAGCGTTGGCTGGTGGCCTGGCCGTATCTTGTTTTGTATGTGGCGGTTGGCTTGGCGGCGGCGTTGTTTGTGCAGGTGCTGGGCAGCTTGCCCGCGGCGCTGATCACCACCATTGCCGGGTTGGCACTGTTTTCACCGCTGATGGGAAGTGTTGTGGCGATGCTGAAAGAGGCGCGCGATATTGAAAGCGCGTTGATCACGTTTCTGGTGACGGCATCGGGCATTACCTTCTTTGGCGTTGGTTCGGCGTTCTGGGGATTGGTAGCGGGACTGGTGCTGTTTGGGGCACGACATTTGATGAAGCGGAATAACTGAAATGACCAACATTTCATTCTTTAATGCCGCCAGTGTCCTATGTTTTGGGCCATCTTCTTCCAGAATGCCTCTGAGGCATGGTAACTGCATTGCTGCAGTTTCGGGCGGGCAGTGTGCAGCAGAGCGAGGGTATTCTTGAAGACACTTTTGAAGAGCGGCATTGAATTCAAACGACTGGAACTGCCCAAACTGACCAATCACAGTCCCTGCAACCCTTCAATCATGGTTCGGGATGACAGACTGCTTTGCCTTTACCGTGGCTGCAATTATCTCCTGCGGCAGCATGGTTACAGCAAATTCTACGGCTCTTGGACGTTACCCATGTCAGACAGCCAAAATTACGTTGCCGATGTTTCCGACGATCTCGAATGCCTGCGCGCAGATCTCGTAGAAGACAGGCACTCAAGAGCCAGAAATGACTGTCTTGATGGGATTATCGACCTCAGAATATTCGCCTGGCGGGGGGAAATTTTCGCGGCGGGTGCAGGATGCAATTACCGGTCATACCTTGAAAAGAAAACTCCCTTGCCAAACCATACAATGGTTCTGGGAAAGCTGAGCAGCAACAAACTGGATATCATTACGGCTTTCAATTCCGGTCGGCCAACTGAGAAAAACTGGATGCCGTGGGTGATGGGGGACGAACTCTATTTTATTTATTCATCTGACCCGCTGGTCATCTTGCATTATGACGGCCAAAAAAACAGCCTGAAGGATGTGAGCGGCAAGGCAGATGGACGACTTTCACATTGCCGGGGCGGATCAAACATGATTCCTTTCGGAGACAACTTCTTGGGCATCGTGCATACGAAGAATGTCACGGATGGAAAACTGATTTACCGGCATCGCGCCGTTGTTGCATCGCGCGATTTCGCGGCGCTCAAAGTGAGCCAGGATTTCAGTTTCGAAGGCGAGGATATTGAGTTTTGCGCCGGATTGGCGATCAAAAACGATAATGTCTACTTTTCCTACGGCGTATTTGATGAGGCGGCGGTTATCCTGCGAATGCCATTGGACAAGGCAATGGAATTCTTGTTTTCTTAGCAGCGCGGCAGGGATTGGCGACGGGGAGAACGGGTTCTTAAAAGGCAGCGAAGCAGGAAGTGGCAACAGCAAACGAAACTCTGCATGATTTCACGCTCCAGGGCATCGACGGAAAGCCGATGCCGCTTTCGCAGTTCAAGGGCAAGGTTGTGCTGCTGGTGAACACGGCTTCCGAGTGCGGCTATACCGGGCAGTATGAGGGGCTTGAACAGTTGTGGCTGGCCAACAGGGACAAGGGGCTTGTGGTTGTGGGCGTGCCGTCGAATGATTTTGGCGCCCAGGAGCCGGGGACGGCGGGCGAGATCGCCGCGTTCTGCAAGCTCAATTACGGGGTGACGTTTCCGCTGAGCGACAAGCTGGTGGTGAAGGGCGAAGAGGCGCATCCGCTTTACAAGTGGGCCGGCGAGATGGCGGGAGAAACAGGCAGGCCGAAGTGGAACTTCCACAAATACCTGTTTGGCCGCAATGGCCAATTCATCGACTGGTTTTCAACCCAGGCCAAGCCCATGGGGCCGAAGATTTTGGATGGGGTGAAGAAGGCACTGGCAAATTAGTCTGCCGGAGCGTGGCGATTTTTCCTTGAACTGTGGAACGACCCGTCCATCTGAACGTTATTGCTCCTACTGCGATACGCCTGGCGCAGCTTCTCGCTGACCAGGCGGAACGGAGAATTTTGCGTCTTATCAAGAGGTGCTCGGGGCTGAACGGCAGCCCTAGCCAAAATCATGAAAGGAGAAAATCATGATTAAGACAATTTCCTACGCGGCATTCGCGCTATTCCTGGTGTTAGTGCCTTCAAGCGTGCTGGCCCAGACCGCGCCGGCAAACGATCCGGCAACCCAGCCGCCTGTGACAGCGCTGCCGGATGCCACGGCAAAAGAAAGCCCGCCACAGCCCGTCGAGGGCCAAATCGTAAACCAGGACAAGGCCACGCTTCTGGCCAGCGCTATTATTGGCGGCAGCGTCTATTCACCGGCGGATGAATCGGTGGGTGACGTGAACGACCTGGTGATCAAGCCCACGGGCGAGATTGAAGCCGTGGTCGTTGGTGTTGGCGGTTTTATCGGCATCGGTGAAAAGGATGTGGCGATTGCGCTCAACCGCTTCACCATGGAGCCGACCCCCGACTTCGCCACTACCAAGCTGGTATTGAATGCGACGAAGGAAGAACTGCAGGCGGCGCCGGCTTTCAAGTCGGCTTATATGCAGAAGCTTGACGAGGACTACCAGCAGCAGTCGGCACTGCGGAACAAGGAATACGACGAGGCCAACAAGTATCCGACCGTGCCAGGTCCGATGGACTAAGGCACCTGCCTCGCCGCGTGTGTGCGTTGCGTGAAAAAACCGGGTGAAGTGGGCTCAGGCCCACTTCACTTTCAGGATTTCGTAGGACTTGCCGCCGCCGGGGGTATTGACTTCGACGCTGTCGCCCTTTTTCTTGCCGATGATGGCGCGCGCGATGGGCGATGAAATGGAGATCTTGCCCTTCTTCACGTCGGCTTCGAATTCGCCGACGATCTGATAGGACGACTCGTCCTCGCTGTCCTCATCCACAAGTGTCACCTTGGCGCCGAACTTCACGGTGTCGCCGGAGAGCTTCGAAATGTCGATGAGCTCGGCGCGGCTGATCTTGTCCTCAAGCTCGCTGACGCGCGCTTCAGTCCAGCCCTGCTGCTCCTTGGCGGCATGGTATTCGGCGTTCTCGGAGAGGTCGCCATGGGCGCGCGCTTCTTCGATCAAACGAATGATGCGGGGGCGCTCGACGGTTTTGAGATGCTTGATCTCATCCATCATCTTGGCATGGCCGTCCAGCGTCATCGGTACTTTTTCCATCGTCATCGTCCAGATTTCAATCAGTTGGGTGAAAAACTAGACCCGGCCAAGCACTTTGCGCGCTTGCGACCGGGTATCAGGTAAGATGGCCCAAAAAAGCCCGAAATTCAAGGGGCGTCTCCGGAATGGTCAGTATGATGATTATATTGGCTTTTTGGGCCGTATTGGCCCCGGCGCTTGACCGCAACGCAAGCCAATCTTAACCTTTTCGGCATGCTGCAAGCCTGCCTCAACGGTGCCCGCGGGCATGATTACAATCCTGCGGTGCCTTTGACGCCGGAGGCGCTGGCGCGCGATGCGGCGGCTTGCCTGGCGGCTGGCGCCAATGAATTTCATGTCCATCCGCGCAGTGCCGGACGGCGCTCGAGAGTTTCGCGGCGGAGGATATTGGTGCTGCCCTCAAGGCGGTTCGGGCCGCTGTGCCGGGGGTGCCCGTTGGCATCTCGACGCGGGAGGGGATCTTGGCCGATCCTGCGGCCCGCGCAGCGGGCGTTTCAGGCGTGGAAGATTTTACCGGATTATGTGTCGGTCAATCTCAGCGAGGCGGATGCGCCGGAGGTGATCCGGCTCATGCTGAAGCGGGGCATCGGCATTGAAGCGGGACTGGCGACGGTGGCCGATGCGGAACGCTACGTGGCGCTGCCGGAAGCTGCACCGTGTTTGCGGGTGCTGATCGAGATTGATGAGCAGGAAAGTGCCGCCGCACTTCGCGTGGCGCATGGGATCATCGCCGTGCTGGACAGGGCCGGCAGCAAGCTGCCGCGCCAGCTCCATGGCTTTGATGCCAGCAAATGGGTGATGCATGCGGAGGCGCTGCGGCTGGGCCTGGATCAGCGCATCGGCTTTGAGGATGGCGGTTTCCTGCCGGACGGGCGCATGGCGCAAAGCAATGCGGAGCTGATTGCGGCGGCGGTGAAGCGCGGCGTTACTTGACGCAATCCTGACGACGTTACGCCTTGCGTCTTAGACGCTGAGGAGGTTCAGCGGATTTGGCAATTTCGGCGGTGCTGCCGCCAAAGCGCGTGAGCAGCCCGGGCACCGCAAGTGCTGGAACGGCGGGCTGATCAGGTACCCTTGAATTTCGGTGCAACCAATTTCCCGCAGGAAATCCAGGTCGTCCTGAGTCTCAACGCCCTCGGCTGTGGTACTCATGCCGAGATCCTTCGCCAATCTCGTGACAGTGCGAACGATGGCGCAGGCATCGCCACCGGCGGAAAGATTCCTGGTGAACGAGCGGTCTATCTTGATCTTGTCGAAGGGGAAGCTCCGGAGATAGCTCAGGCTGGAATAGCCGGTTCCGAAATCATCCAGGGCGATGCGGATGCCCAGCGAGCGGAGCTTATGCAGTGTCGCCTCGGTGGTGTCGCCCACTTCGAGCAGGACCGACTCGGTTATTTCCAGCTCTAGCCGATCAGGTGAGAGCCCGCCGGCAGCCAACGCGCCCATCACGGACTCCAGAAGCCCACGGCTTTTGAACTGAACCGGGGAGAGGTTTACCGCCACCTTCATCGCAGGGGGCCAATGCGCCGCTTCCGCGCAAGCCTGGCGCAGAACCCAATCGCTGATCTGGACAATCAGACCGGTTTCCTCGGCCAAAGGAATGAACTCATCCGGAGGGACCATGCCGCGGGTGGGATGGTGCCAGCGGAGAAGGGCCTCAAACCCGGATATCCTGCCAGCGGCAATGTTGAACAGCGGCTGGTAATAGACCTCGAACTCGCCGGCCTCCAGCGCTCCACGCAGTTCCTTCTCAAGCTGACGCCGCGCTTGGAGGCGAATGTCCATTTCCTGTTCGAAGAATGAGAACGTGCCCCGGCCTTGTGACTTGGCGCGGTAGAGCGCCATGTCAGCGTTCTTCAGCAACTGGTCAACGTCCAGGCCATCAGCCGGCGCGATCGTCACCCCGATGCTGGCGCCAACCACGATATGGTGACTGTCAATCAGGTAGGGAACTGCCACGCTTTGAATGAGGCGCTGAGCCAGGTCACTTGAGGCTTCCGGCCGGTCAAGGTCCATCTGAATGATGGCGAACTCATCGCCGCCCAACCTGGCCACCAGGTCTCCCTCACGGATTTCGGTTTGCAGGCGCTTTGCCACCTCTTGAAGAAGAATATCTCCCACGGGATGACCCAGCGTATCGTTGACGTCCTTGAAGCGGTCAAGATCGATACTGTGGACCGCAAGGCTGCGACCTCTGGCAACGCCGCTCAATGCGGTTTCCAGTTTGGCGAGAAATTGCGTCCGGTTAGGCAAATCAGTCAGCGAATCATGGCTTGCAAGATAGACGACGCGCGCCTCCACCTGGCGCCTTGCCGTGATATCCTCATGGGTGGCAACCCAGCCTCCCCCGGGAAGCGGATCAAAAACAATCTCGATGGTCCGACCATCTTCCTGTTCGACAATATCGATCTGATGCCGGTTTTGGGCCACCATGTCCAAGCGCTCGCCAAAGTAGCTTTCCGAGTTCTTTCTGTAGCTGCCGGTTTGCACGCGATGGGCAAGAATGTCCGTCAACAGTGTCCCGGGCCGGGAAAGTTCTTCTGTCAGTTGATAGAGATCAACAAATCGGCGGTTGCAGGTGACCAGGCGCTTGTTGGCGTCGAACATGCACAGGCCCTGGGACATGTTGTTCAGCGCAGTTTCACTGATGAGGTATTGATTTTTGAGTTCGGCTTTGCGGGCTGTAAGCTTCGAATTGAGATCGACGATATCGGTGCGTTGACGCTCCAGAGCTTCCGCGGTGCTGTTCAGGACAGTCATGAGTCCACCGATTTCGCCGCGCGGAAACGGCGGTTCGATCCGAGCACCCAAATCGCCGTGGCCAAGTTTTTTCACCATCATAGCGATGCTCAAGATCGGCTTTCGGATGCCAATATCCGCCATCCACCAGATGCCGCCAAACAATACGAGAGAAAACACCAGCAGGAGCACAAGGTTCTGGTAAAAGCGCTGGTTTGCGATCCTTCAACAGGTTGTCCCGCGCCGTTCCGACCATTACATGCAATCCGGCCGCGGTAACTTCGGGAACTCCAGCGAAAGCCCACACCTGTTGGCTTCCGTCAATGCCCAGCAGGTCGTGCACCCCGCCACCCGCATGCGTTTCCGAAAACCGGAACAAATCCGTATCGGCAATGGAGTGGCCGATACGGTCCTTCCAACTCTCAGACGGCTGCCCGACGAGAACCTTCCCCTTGTTATCGGTGAACGCAATCTCGAACTTCGCCTGGGGGTTTTCGCTCATGAATTGCTTCACCAGATTATCCAGGTTCAGCGATGCAAGAAGGACAAACTTCAAGGCGCCCGAATCCGTGCGGGCCGGATAGGCAATCTGCAGAACCGCCATGCCGGTCAGTTTCCCGAAGACCGGTTCAAGTGTAACGCCGTTCTTGGTAACCAGTGCCTGTTTGAAATAACCCCGCTCACGAAGATCAAGCGTGCGTCCGGTTAGCAGCGAATCGCAAAAGAGCTGGCCGTCCGGTTTGATCGTCAATATGCCCGTATATTGCGGATTGGCTTCACGGACATCGGACAGAAAGGACGAACACGCCATTTTGTCGTTAGTGTCGAGATCCTTGGCGCGCGACAGGCCGTTATGCAGTTGGGCGGTACCCTCTATGCTGCTGGCAATCCTCACCGCGAGACTGTTGGAGGCTCCTTCAAGATGGTGTTTGGCCATTTCAACATTTTCGGTACGGTCCTGGATGAAGCGGAGACCGATAAGGCCCGCAGGCAATAATGTGGCCAGCAACACCAGAAACATAAGGCGGGTGCGGATGTTCATCCGATTGCCTGTGGAGCGTTGCAGTATCCGAGTTTTGTCATGAGATTAAGCTGCGCTTCAGTTGTGAAGGCTGGCTTAAGAGCACCGCCAACCCCGAAGATTTGGCCCAAAAAACATCTTCCTTCAGAAATGCACCTGATTCATGCTTAAGCGCCGATTAAGAGCGGCGAGCAATTTTTAGAATGATCTTAGGTGACCAAAGTGCCGTGTTACCTGAAGTAGTCCTGCAGAGGGCGGACCTGAATTGTGTCGGCCTTCTGCGCGGCGATGGCTTTGGTGGCGGCGAGGATGCCGGGCAGGGTGGTGTAGTAGGGCACCTTTTGCAGCATGGCGGTCTGGCGGATGGATTTTGAATCGGACTCGGAGGCCTTCGATTCCGTGGTGTTCAGCACGAGTTGAATTTCGCCGTTCTTGATGGCGTCCACCACATGGGGCCTGCCTTCCAGGACCTTGTTGATCTTGGTGGAGGGAATGCCCTTGCTTTCAAAGAAATGCTGGGTGCCGCCGGTGGCCTTGATGACAAAGCCCAGGTCCACCAGCTTGCGGATGGCGGGGAGGATTTTGGATTTGTCGGGATCGTTGACCGAGACAAAGACGGTGCCGGACATGGGAATGCGCATGCCGGCGCCAAGCTGGCTTTTGGCGAAGGCCATGTCGTAGGTTTTGTCGAGGCCCATGACTTCGCCGGTCGAGCGCATTTCTGGGCCAAGCAGAACATCGACGCCGGGGAAGCGGTTGAAGGGGAAAACCGCTTCCTTTACAGCGACATGGGCGAGCTTCCGGTTGACCAGCTTGAAGCTGGCGAGGCTTTCACCGGCCATGACGCGGGCGGCAATCTTGGCCACGGGAATGCCTACGACCTTGGCCACGAAGGGCACGGTGCGCGAGGCGCGGGGGTTTACTTCAAGGACGTAGACCAAGTCATCCTTGATGGCGAACTGGACATTCATCAGGCCCACGACATTGAGGGCAAGCGCCATTTTTTTGGTTTGGGCTTCCATCTCGGCGATGACGGGGGCCTTGAGGGAATAGGGCGGGAGGGAACAGGCGCTGTCGCCGGAGTGGATGCCTGCCTCTTCGATGTGTTCCATGACGCCGGCGATGAACACGTCCTTGCCATCACAAATCGCATCGACGTCGACTTCGACGGCGTTGGAGAGGTAGCTGTCGATCAGCACCGGGCTGTCGCCGGAGACAACGACGGCCTCGGTGATGTAGCGCTGGAGATGGGCATCGTCGCGGACGATTTCCATGGCGCGGCCACCCAGCACATAGGAGGGGCGGATGACCACGGGGAAGCCGATTTTCTTGGCGATCTTTTTGGCTTCAGCAGCGGAACGGGCGATGCCATTCTCGGGTTGGCGCAGTTTCAGTTTTTTCAGAAGCTTGGAGAAGCGGTCACGGTCTTCGGCCAAGTCAATGGCATCGGGCGTGGTGCCGAGAATGGGAACGCCGAGTTCTTCGAGTTTGGCGGCGAGCTTCAAGGGTGTCTGGCCGCCGAACTGGACGATGACGCCTTTCAGGGTGCCGTTGGATTGTTCGACGTGAATGATTTCGAGCACGTCTTCGATGGTGAGGGATTCGAAATAGAGCCGGTCCGATGTGTCGTAATCGGTGGAGACGGTTTCCGGATTGCAATTGACCATGATGGATTCATAGCCCGCGTCATGGAGCGCGAAGCAGGCGTGGCAGCAGCAGTAATCAAACTCGATGCCCTGGCCGATGCGGTTTGGCCCGCCGCCGAGGATGATGACTTTCTGCTTGTCCGACGGTTTCGCTTCATTGCCGGTGTGGCCGATGAAGCCCGTTTCATAGGTTGAATACATGTAGGCGGTGGGCGAAGCGAATTCCGCCGCACAGGTATCGATGCGCTTGAACACGGGGCGCACGTTGAGCTTGTGGCGATGCTTGCGGACCTTGTCTTCATCCACGCCAATCAATTTTGCCATGCGCCTGTCGGAAAATCCCATGGCCTTGAGCTTCTGGAAATTCACCGCATCATTGGGCAGGCCGTTCGCGCGGATCTTCTCTTCGGTTTTCACCAGCTCTTCGATCTGGCGGAGGAACCAGGGCTCGTATTTGCAGGAGGCAAAAATCTGCTCGACGGTGGCGCCGTGGCGGAAGGCCTGGGCGATGATCAGCAGGCGATCCGGTGTTGGCGTGCCAAGGGCGGCGCGGATGGCATTCTTGTCGTCGCCTTCGCCGAGGCCCGGAATTTCGATTTCATCAAAACCGCTGAGGCCGGTTTCAAGGCCGCGGAGCGCCTTCTGCACACTTTCCTGGAAGGTGCGGCCAATGGCCATGACTTCGCCAACGGATTTCATGGCGGTGGACAGGATGGCTTGCGAGCCAGGGAATTTTTCAAAGGCAAAGCGTGGAATTTTGGTGACGACGTAATCGATGGTGGGTTCGAAGGCGGCGGGCGTGGCGCCGCCGGTGATGTCATTGGCCAATTCATCCAGCGTGTAACCCACTGCAAGCTTGGCGGCGATCTTGGCGATGGGAAAGCCGGTGGCTTTCGAGGCCAGCGCGGAAGAGCGCGAGACGCGCGGGTTCATTTCGATGACGACGAGGCGGCCATCGGCCGGGTTCACGCCGAACTGGACGTTGGAGCCGCCGGTTTCAACGCCGATTTCGCGCAGCACCGCAATCGAGGCGTTGCGCATGATCTGGTATTCCTTGTCGGTCAAGGTCAGGGCCGGGGCCACGGTGATGGAATCGCCGGTGTGCACGCCCATGGGATCGACGTTCTCGATGGAGCAGACGATGATGCAGTTATCGTTCTTGTCGCGAACGACTTCCATTTCATATTCTTTCCAGCCCAGCACCGATTCCTCGATCAGCACTTCGGCGGTGGGCGAGGCATCGAGGCCCGATTCGACGATGTCGAAAAATTCCTCGCGGTTATAGGCAATGCCGCCGCCGGTGCCGCCCAGGGTGAAGGAGGGGCGGATGATGCAGGGCAGGCCAATGGTGAGCATGGCCTCGAAGGCTTCGACCATGGCGCGGTTGCGGTATTTTTTCAGGCGCTCGGGTTCGCGATCGGCCCAGTTGCGCTCGAAGGCGGCAACGTCACCGCCCTCGGATTTCAGGCGATTGGTTTCGGCGATGAAGAAGGCCTTGTCCTCGTCCTTGGCCTCGGAGGCATTGGCCAGCATGGATTTCGGTGTTTCGAGGCCAATGCGTTTCATGGCTTCGCGGAACAATTCACGGTCTTCCGCCATATCGATGGCTTCGGCCTTGGCGCCAATGAGCTCGACGCCGAATTTTTCGAGGATGCCCATCTTGTTGAGGGTGAGGGCGGTGTTCAGCGCGGTTTGCCCGCCCATGGTGGGAAGCAGGGCGTCAGGCCGTTCCTTTTCGATGATCTTGGCCACGACTTCCGGGGTGATGGGTTCGATGTAGGTGGCGTCGGCCAGATCCGGGTCGGTCATGATGGTGGCCGGATTGGAATTGATCAGGATGATGCGGTAGCCCTCGGCCTTGAGGGCCTTGCAGGCCTGGGTGCCGGAATAATCAAATTCGCAGGCCTGGCCAATAATGATAGGGCCAGCCCCAATGATGAGAATGGATTTTATATCTGTACGTTTTGGCATGTTTTGAGGAAACCCGATTTGGGGTTCCCTACACAATCACGGGGCGGATTCCAAGCTTAATCAGTTTGGCGTCAATTCGGCGGTTTCGGCCGGGCCGATGCACTTGATTCGACGGAAACTTACACAGTTTTCGCCTTCGCACATGGCGTCAGAGCCAAGCTGGCGGGTGGCGCTCACAGTTTCGCGCTGGAAGAGGATGGATTCGGTGAAACCTTCCTTCACGCAGAAGGCGTCGGCGGCGGGCTTGCCGCAATCGGCCTTGCCGCTCAGGCAGGTATCAATGCGGGAGCCCTGGATAGCGGGGGCAAAGAAATTGCGCACCGAGGCTTCCCCGGCGGTGGACGCCAGAAGCAGAATTCCCAGGGTTGCGGCAAAGGTCTTGAACATTTCAGGCTCCGGATTTGAAAAAGATGGGACAGGAAGCAGAATGAAGCGGCTTGAGAGGGGGCTGTTGATCCACCCCACCTGCCTCCTGTCCCTCAGCCCTCTTGCGAAGGTTGATGGTGAAACTGGTTTAGGCGTCGAGGCAACGCCTGACTGAACAGGCGTCGAAACTGGTTTGACCCTTCACCGGCCACTGGCCGTTCTTGGTGATGACGGTCACGTTGCTGATCGGGGACTTGGCCAGGGTTGCCATCTGGATGTCGTTTCCGGCAAATGCGCCGGCTGACAGAAACATGATGGTGAGGGTTGCGGTGGCGATCAGGGTCTTCATTTTGTGTCTCCTCCAGAGACGATGTGCAGCGTTAAAAACAAATTACCCGTTCGCTTTGGAATGAAGCCTGAATGGCTCGTTCATCTGGCGTTTAGATTCGGCTCAAAACCAAGCTTGAGCCGGGAAAAGAAAAGGCCCCGGTTTTGCCGGGGCCTTTGAGTTGCAAGCAGGACATTGCAGGGGATCTTGCTTGGGGAGGGAATTTTGGAACCGGGGTCTGGTATGACAACTTACGAGAGGGGAGGGATATAAGTTGCTATTCCAAGACCCCGGTTCCGATGCCCAGCGGATTAGACTGGGCCGTTCAATCAGGCCTTAACGTCGGAGCAGTTCTCAACGGCGCACTGCTCAACAACGATGGGGCCGTAAACCGGGAACGCCTGGTTCATTTCGATAACCGTGACATTCCTGGCGTTTGGCAAAGGCATGTCACTGGCAGGGGTGATGGCAGCAATTGCAGTTGCGGCCGATCCGAGGACTGTGAGTACGAAGAACGTGTAGCGGATCATGATGTGGTTTCCTCTCGTGTATTCGATCTTGAACCCAACATACTGAGGTAAACTCGAACCCAAGCTGAATGTTCCGTTCATCTGGCGTTTATCTTGGGAGCCAAATATGCAACTATCGGGCGAAACGAGCCGTAGTTGGGGTTATGAATAGCTTTTCTGAGCCCATAGAGCGCGAATTGGACGGACTTCTACCTCTGGTTGCAGGTGGGGACAAACGGGCCTTTGGACGGCTTTATGACCTCACATCGGGCAAGCTATTTGCGGTTGTGCGCTGCGTTTTGAAGAAGCCGGAGCTTGCCGAAGAGGCCTTGCAGGAGGCTTTTATCAAGGTTTGGCAGAGGGCTGGCTCCTACGAGGCAGGTTCTCTTCGGCCAACCGCCTGGCTTGCCGCCATAGCCCGCAATCAAGCCATTGACCTTAAACGGCGATTTGCCGAGCGCATGTCGGCGCGGGCGGAGGAGCTGGAGGCCGCCGATTTGGTGCCGGTGATGCCGGAGGCAGATGTGGCCATGGACCTCAGCCGGCTTAAGAAATGCCTGAAACTGCTGCCAGAGGAGCGCCAGGATATGGTGCTTTTGGCCTATTACCAGGGCTGGACGCGGGATGAGCTTGCGGTCCAGTACAAGCGCCCGGCCACGACAATCAAGACCCTGCTGCGGCGGAGCCTTACGGTGCTGAAGGATTGCCTCGATGGCTAAACCTGAAGACATGGAAGAACTGGCGGCGGAATTCGCCCTTGGCTCGCTTCCCCCTGAGGAACGGCAGGAGGCCGAATCGCTGATGGCCAGCGACCCTGCCTTTGCTGCGATGGTCACGGCGTGGGAGCGGCGGCTGATTCCGCTGGCCCTGGCGCTTGAGCCGGTGGAAGCGCCACCGCGCATCCGTGGGGCGGTGATGAAGGCCATTGCCGGGGATACTGCAGGTTCGGAAACGGTTGTCGCCTGGAAGCGCAGAGCCTCGGCCTGGCGCCTTGCCACGCTGGGGGCCAGCGCCATTGCGGCATCCTTGGCAGCTTTCATTGCATTGGGCACGCCGGAGGGACCACTCACGGACCAGCGCTATGTGGCGGTGCTGCAGGCGGAAGGGCCGGGGCCGGCATTTCTGGCTTCGATAGATTTGGCAAACGGCAGCATCAGCGTGCGCACGGTTGGGGCGCCGCCGCAACCCGGAAAATCCTATGAACTTTGGGCAGTTGGCGCCGGGCGCGACAAGCCGCAGTCGCTGGGCGTGATCGATGCATCGTTCCGCATTCCGGCAAGCAAGCTGGGAAAAATCGATCCGGCGGCCTTGAAAGACACCCTGTTTGCGGTGAGCCTTGAGCCGGAAGGCGGTTCGCCAACCGGCCAGGCAACAGGACCGGTGATGTTCACCGGCAAGCTGGTGGCCACCGAGTAGGTTATCCACAGGGACTGCCCCATTGCGGCCTTAAATTGTTCCTCTCATCACGCCGGTGATTCGGTGGGCGGTTGATGAGTGGCTTGATTACGCGTCGGTCAGTGTTACAAATACTGACATTTCCTCTTGCGGGCTGCGCGGCCGAGGGTGCGCGCTATACGCCCAACGGCCTTGTGGGCCCCACCAACAGCGGAACAATTTATGTCTATCGCCCGCTTACGGAATTGGGCCGGCGGGGCGAGGACCCATTCGTTTCGATGGCGCATAAATCCTATGGGCGCATGCGGGCGGGTTCGTTTATCGCCGCGACTTTCCCCGAAGGCGAGGTGGATGTTACGGTTCAGCAGAGTGTGCTGTTCCTCGTGCCGACTATCCCAAAGACGGTGACGGTGTCGGTGGTTCGCGGCAGCCAGTCCTATGTGAAGGTCGACCAGGTCATCGACGCGATCGGCGTCACCGAGGGCGCATCGGTCAGCCAGTCCATAGAAATCGAGGAAATGCCGTTTAACATCGGCCAGGCGGAACTGGCACAGACGCGGCAAAACATCTGAGCGGCGCAAACCCCTGCGATTATGACGCATTTGGGGAACGGACCCCGCGTGATCGCCCATAGTAATGTCCCGGAAAACCCGGAGACAGGCTGATGGCGAAGATCGATGACTTGAAAAACCAGCGTTTGGCAGCGCTCAAGGCCACGGCGGGCGGGCCGCCCAAGCGGACCTCCAATCAGTTTTTCGGGGTTGGCCCCATCACCGACGCCACGGCCGACGAAGTGGCTTCGCGCCTGTTGCGCTTCGAATTCGAGGCCTGGCTTGAGAAGAATTACCGCAAGCTGGACGACAAGGGGCGCGATCTGGGGCCTTTCACCGTGGCGGAAATCGGCCGCAGCATGCACCGGGGTTACCCGGCGGACAAATTCCTTGCCGACATGATGCGCGAAATCCACCGCTATTTCGAATTTCCGAAAACCAACAAGATGGCGGTTGGGCTTGGCGGCGGGCACAGCGGATTCACGGTGTGCCTCATGCACATGATGAACGCCACGGACGAGAGCCAGCATGTGTTTGTGGATACGCCGGAGCCGGAATCGGACCTGGCCAAGGCAGGCGGATTTTTCCGCCAGTCCTGGGGGGCGCAGATCATCGAGCTGCAGCGCTATGCGCGTAGCGGCAACGAGAAGCGCATCCATTTTGCCAAGGACGAAGGCAGCATTCCGAGCGCCGAGCAGCTTGAGAAGATGGGGATCAAGATTTTCGTGGGCGTGGGCCATGAGACGACGGGGGCCACGACCTATACGCTCTCCGACATCACGAACCTTCTGGACTGGATTGAACGCAATCCGGCGGAGCATCATGCGGTGCTGGATGCCACCTCAATGCTTGGGCGCCATGCCGTGGGGCGAGCAAATCGTGCGCCGGGTGGTGAGCGAGTGCTGCCTGTTCATGCCGTTCCAGAAGGCTATTGGCGGGATTTCCGGATATTATGTGGCTTCGTTCACGCCGCAGGCCCTGGCGCTTATCGAGGCCAACCAGAAAAATCCGTCATGGGCAATCCCGCGCCAGTTGAAGATTGTGGCGCCGCTTGATGCGAAGCGGCCGCTGACGGGTGCGCGCAGCGTGAACGCGGGACCGATTTACGATCCGGCGCAGGACAAGATGCTGGGCGGCGTGATCAACACCTACAGCACGCTGGCTTTTGCCGAGACGACTTTCGGGCTGCTGCGTTCGGAACGGCGGCTGGGTTCGGTTTCCGATCTCAACCGGCGCTCCATTGCCAACCGGACGGCGATCAATGAGTGGGTGGCGGCGCACCCAATGCTGGAGCTTGGCGTGGCGGAGCCGGAACGGCGGGGTGCGGCGGTCACACTTCTGAAAGTGAATGACAAGGACATCACCGATGCCGCCATTCACGCGCGGATCATTGCGCGCTCCAAGCAGATTTTGGGGTATGAGGGCCTCACGCATCCGGACGGCAGCCACGAGCGCGGGCTTGATGTGGCGCGCTATGTGAATGCCTTTCCGGGAACGCCCGGCGACTACCGGGCCTGGATTGGCGGCATTCGTGCGCCGGAGGACGTAACGGCGCTGCTTGAGAATTTGCACTATGCCTATTTGAGGGCGAAAATTCTGGTGCTGGAAGAAGAACTCGCGGCACTTGGCGAGAAATTTTCGCCGCCCAATGATGCGGGTGAACGTCCGCGCATGGATGATCCGGCGAGGGTCTACAAGATTCTGGTGTGCGATCTCGTTGGCCTCAAGACTGGAAAAGACGGCAAGCCGGATCACGGCGCGGTGCGCAAATATATCGAAGCGAAGGGCGGGGTGTTCCATGAAGGCCCGCTGGGCGATGAGGCAAAGCTTGCCAAGGGCAAGCTGCATTTCTTCTATCAGCCGCAGCTTGGCACCGAGGCGGAGCTTTTGCCGATTACCAATGCGGGCCAGTATGACGCGGTGATCGCGGCGGCAACGCATTTGCCGAAGGCTTCGGTGTTCAAGCTTGGCGGCGTGCGCATCGGGGCAGGGACCGGCAACATGGCGTGCGCCACATGGGGTGGCGGCAACGGCGAGGGCGGCGAGGCGGTGCTGATGAACACGCCGAGCTTCAACAGCCGGGCCACGGCGCAGATGGTGATGAAGGCCCTGCTGAAAGTGGCGCCAGACCTGGCGGTGGATGAATTGCATGCGCGGGTGGTGGCCGGTGATTTTGATACGGCGCGAAACCTCAAGGACTTTCCAACGGAAAAACTGGAAGGCAAGAAGATCGCCATTATCGGCTACGGCAATATCGGGCGCGAAGTGGCCAAGCTTTGCAAGGCCTTCGGCATGAAGGTTTCCATTCATGCGCGGCCGCGGCACCAGGAATGGATTGAATCGGAAGGCTTTGAGTTTGCCGCCACTGCCGAGGATGCGGCGCGGGGGGCTGATTTCATCAGCCCGCACACGGGGCTTGGGGCGCTCAATGCGGCCACCGGAAAATATGTCAATGCCGGCGTGGTGGGAGCCGAAGTTCTGGCTGTCATGAATGACGGGGCGGTGGTGATCAATTACGACCGTGGCGAAGTGGTTGATGCGAAGGCGCTGGACGGGGCGTTGCAGAGCGGCAAGGTGCGGTATGCGTGCATCGATGCGGACCTTTTCAAGGACGCCAAGACGGGGGCGCTGACCGGGCCCATGGTGCCTTACCGCGAGATGGAGGCACGGCACCGGGGCAAGATGGAATTGCTGCCCCATGCGGCGGCGGACACGGAGCACCTGTCGCGCGTCGAGGGCGCCAAGCAGGCGGTGGACCAGATTTTTGATCTTATCCAGTTCAAGGCGGTGACCAATCTCAAGGGGCAGTTGCCGGCGGGCTATGCGAATGCCGGGGCGCGCACGGTGAACGGGGTGGGCACGGTGACGGGGCTTGATCTGGCCCGCGCCACGGAGGACGCCGAGGCGCTGGCCCAAGCCCGCAAAACCGCCGAGGCGATGGCGGCGATCTGGGGTGCGCTGTCATCGACGGTCAATCCTGACCGCCGCCGCGAATTGATTGAGCGGCATGGGGCGGCCCTGATCAAGGCCAGCAACCAGCATGCGGCGCTGCTGGAAAAGCTGGGGCTGCAGGGGCCATATTCGGCGAATTAAGGCTAACGTCTTCTCCTGCGAAGCGGGAGAAGAAGGGACCCGTTGCGGAACGCAACGGGGAGATGAGGGCACTTCGACCTCGTTCCCCTCACCTTTCCCATCCTGCTCCGCTTTGCTTCGCAGGACGGGCCCCTCTCCTCTCCCGCAAGCGGGCGAGGACATAGAGATTGAGCCCTGATGACTATGACGGGATTTTCTGCGAAGTTTATTTCCAAATAGGAGTGAACGATGGGTGAGTTGAATTGGTTGAGTGCGGCAAAGCTTTCCAGGGGCTTTGCGCGGAAGAAGTTTTCGCCGGTTGAGGTGGCCAAGGCCTGCCTGGCGCAGATTGCCAGGCATGACCATGCGGTGAATGCCATGTGCCGGGTGGAGGAGAAGGCGGCCCTGGCCCAGGCCGAGGCGAGTGCGGCGCGGTGGAAAAAGGGCAAGGCGCTGGGGCCGCTGGACGGCGTGCCGGTTCTGATCAAGGATTTGCTGCTGGTCAAAGGCTGGCCCACCTTGCGGGGCTCCAAAGACCGTTTCGCGGGAGCAGGCCTGGGACCAGGATGCGCCCTCGGTGGCGCGGCTGCGGGAAGCGGGCTGCGTGTTTCTGGGGGCGACGACCACGCCGGAATTCGGCTGGAAGGGCGTCACCGATTCACCACTCACCGGCATAACGCGCAACCCCTGGGACTTGAGCAAGACGCCGGGCGGCTCATCAGGCGGGTCGGCGGCGGCGGTGGCGGCGGGCTATGCGCCGCTTTCGCTCGGCACGGACGGCGGCGGGTCGATCCGCATTCCGGCAGGCTTCAGCGGCATCTACGGCTTGAAGCCTTCCTTCGGGCGGGTGCCGGCCTATCCACTGTCGCCTTTCGGCACGGTGGCCCATGTGGGGCCGATGACGCGCACGGTTGAAGATTCAGCCTTGATGATGAACGCGATTGCCAAGCCCGATGCGCGCGACTGGACCTCGCTGCCCTATGATGACCGCGACTATGTGAAAAAACTGGGCAAGGGCGTGAAGGGGTTGAAGATCGCCTTCAGCCCGACGCTGGGCTATGCGGAGGTCGATCCGGAAATTGCCAGGGCTGTGAAAAAAGCCGTGAAGGTTTTGGCGGACCTCGGTGCGGTCGTCAAACAGGTTGATCCGGGCTTTGCCGATCCGGCTCCGTGCTTTCGCACACTGTGGTGGTCGGGGGCGCGGGCGCTGCTTGGCAAACTGCCGGAGGAGAAGAAGGCGATGCTCGATCCGGCGCTGGCCGACGTTGTGGCGCAGTCGATGGCGATCACGCCGGAGGAGTATTTCGAGGCGGTGCGCGAGCGTGGAATTCTGGGATCGCAGATGCGGGTGTTCATGGAGAGCTATGACCTGCTGCTGACGCCCACCCTGCCGATTGCCGCATTCGGCGCCGGGCTGCTTGTCGCCCGCCGATGAGGGCAAATCCAAGTGGGTGTACTGGACGCCGTTTTCCTATCCGTTCAACCTGACGCAGCAGCCCGCCGCGAGCGTGCCTTGCGGCTTCACCAAGGCGGGCCTGCCGATCGGCCTGCATATCGTGGGGAAGATGTTTGATGACCGCACTGTGCTGCGGGCTTCGCAGGCTTATGAGGCGGCAACGGCGTGGGGGGAGAAGCGGCCGAAGATAAAGTAATTTAAAGTCAGGTCTGCTTTACCCATCGCGAATAAATGAAGTGAAGGGTTATCGCAGCAAAAACCGCCACTGACGGGATACTTGGAAAATGATATCTGTCTTGAGATACGATGAGGGCATGAACCAGAGCAAAATAGCCCCATAGCAGAAACAGAGGATTGCCGAGCAAAGACGATATCCTCCCGCTTCCCGCATAGGCAATCCAACTGCCCATAATTGCCAGCAGCAACACTGCGATCCAGTACCCTGATGCAACCAATTTCAACGGAAACTTGGCGGCGGGCCCGAGAGTCCTGTCGATGCCTCGCTCGTTCCACACAACGGGGATGGTTTCACGATCATAGGTGTCTACAAGCCGCTTTCCTGAAAGCAATAAATACCCGGGAATATCAGACATGATGTGCTTGCGGGCCTCATGGGTCAAAACACGGTCGCGCGATACTTCATCCATTCCCTTCACGGATTCCGGCAACTCATTGTAGCCTCCTGCACTTCCGGCATGATTGCCCATCCACAGATTGGCTCCCCCATTTGTTGAAATCACAACTAATGCATCAAATGTCCTGTAGTTTCTTAGGGTCCATGGAGCGATCAGCACGACCATCGCGATATAGGCGCTGGCCGTCAGGACCAGGACGCTGCGCAGGGACTGTCCGGCAAAAAGCGCCGATAGTGCCAGTATCAGCGGCAGAAGCTGCGCAGTTGGCTTGATATAGCAGGCGGCCGCGAGAAATATGCCGGAAACTACGCCGCGCAAAACTGCCGGTCTTTTTGTTTGAGTCCAAAAATCAACGGCAACCAACACCGATGCAATGAAGGGGAGTTCGCTTGCCAAGACCGTCACATACATGATCAATCCTGGCCACAGAGCAAGCACGGCAGCCGTTATCAGGGGGACCGATGGATGGATTTGGGGGAGACGCCGGGCAATCCGAAATGCCGCCACGATGATAACAACGCTCAGAACAATGTTAAGAGCGACGACTGGCCAGTACTGATGGCCAAAGAGCATGAACAGCGGTGCGTAAAGCGCGGATGTCCCCACGGGCCAATAGGCAGAAGGCTGATCGGCTGTCCAGCCATAGACACCATGTTCGGCGAGATTTCTGGCAAAGGCTTCGTAAGCGAGGCTGTCTGACACGGGCACCGCGGGCACGAGCAACGCCCACACGACTCTCAAGGCAATCGCCGCGATCACAATCCAAAGCAAAATTCGCCTGTCTTGAAACGGGCTTTCCGACAGGAGAGTGTCCTGGCGAGACAGGTTCACGGCATGATGACCAATTTTTTGACTCCGTCAGGCAACTCAGAGGTTATAGCCAGAACGATCAAGACTACGCAGAGTGCGCCAATCAGGGCACTCCTCGCATCGCTGATGGCAAAGACAACAGGATCTTCATGGATGAAGCCCCGGCCCGCGAGAAACCACATGCGGCAAATCCAGTACAGCAGACATGGACACACGAGCCACAGGAATTCCGGACTTTTGTAAAGGTGGGCAACCGCGGGAGAGCTTATGTAAAGCGCGAAAATAAGGACCGCCACGAGGCCGGCACTGGATCCGAGCGCCACGATCAAAGGTTCGTCCCGCGCTTCATATCCGCGACCCGGCATCACCCTGTGGTCTGTGCCTTTGATGATCGACAACTCGGAATATCTCTTTATGAAAGCAAGGCTCAGGAAAAGGAACATCGAGAACCCCAGCAACCAGGGAGACAGCGCAATTGCCGCGATGCTGGCTCCCATGAAGAGGCGATAGGTGTAGAGCCCGCTCAAGACGAGCACGTCGACAATCAAAATCCTCTTGAGGTAGAGGGAATAGAGAACTGTTACCGCAACATATCCCAGAACCAGCACAAGAAAAGAAGGCTTTCCCAACAGATAGGCGCCAGTCAAGCCGGCGGCCATCAGGATTGCGGATTGAAGCTTTGCCTCCCATGGCTTGAGCACGCCCGCCGCAATCGGCCGTTTTTTCTTTTCAGGATGATTGCGGTCATTGTGCAGGTCGCTGAGATCATTCCAGATATATGTGGCCGAGGCGCACAGGCTGAAGAAGAGGGTTCCTAAAAAGACCTCCAGCAATTTCGTCCAGTCGCCCAGTTGATGGGCGAAGAGCAGCGGCGCGAGCATCAGGATATTTTTGCTCCATTGCCGCAGGCGCATGATCCTGATGATGGCCGCGATCCTTAGCCAGGGAGAAGTTTGGACCGATTGCACCAGCGTCTTCTTGGCTCGCAAGGAAGTCACGGCGCTTGCATCTGTGAATTGCTGTCAACTGACAAAGCCATGCAGATAATGCCGACAAGCACCAGGCCCGCTCCCAAGAGCCTGAGGGGAGGGATTTGCTCGCCGAGCGCCAGCCATGAAAT
>CAVWAY010000008.1:0-160117 GCA_963753025.1 uncultured Alphaproteobacteria bacterium
CTTCGGCGATGGCGCAAGGGTCAAGCCCGCAGGTTTCGATGCCATCTGACACCAGGATGACGCTGGCCTTGCGCTCGGTATATTTCAGCGAAATCGCCGCCATTCGCACCGCCGCCGTCATCGGCGTCTTGCCCTTGGGATTGAGCGCCTTGACGGCACGCATGTAATCGCCCGCGTCCAGTGTGCCCGGCTCGCGCAGCACTTCGATGTCCTCGCAGGAGCCTTTCTCACGGTGGCCGTAGGCGACGAGCCCAAGTTCGTTCTCCGGCTTCCAGGCGCCAACAACCCGGCCCACGACGTCCTTGGCGATTTCCATTTTTGCGGTGCCGTCAATCTGGCCCCACATGGAGCCTGAAGCGTCCAGCACCAGGATCACCCGCGAACCTTCGTCGGCCCGGGCCGGAATTGCCGCCAATATGAAAAGGAAAACAGCAAGCAAAACGGTGCGGAAATTCATGTCAGCGACTCCCTTGCCCACCCGCGCGCAAGGTGGCAGATCGCTCAGCCGCTTGTCAATCCGGTGAGTGTCGTCATAAACCAGCTTCAGCGAGACGAGGAACAGTGCTATTTCCACAATGCGAAAGAAGATTTTTTCAGGCAGGAGGTTCGTGAGTCTGTAGCCGAGGAAAGCCCCGATAATTGCGATGGGAGCCAGTATCGCCGCAATGCGCAGGCTGCCGACATTGATCTGCCCCAAGAACCAGTAGGGCGGCAGCTTGAGCAGATTGATAATTGCAAAGACAATAGTCGATGTGCCCGCGTAAACGCATCTTCTCCAGACGCTGCGGCAGCACATACATCTGGTAGGGAGGAGCGCCTGAGTGGGAGACGAAACTGGTAAATCCTGAAATTGCTCCCCGAATATGCCGCGCGGCAAGTCAGCGGGCCGGGGCGCTATGGTGCGGTGCGCCTTCATCACGACGTCGGCGCAGTAGACCAGGCCAATGATGCCGACGAGCAACTTCACCAGGTCGTCGCTGGTAATCGAAACCGTGGCCCACCGATCAGGATGCCGATCGCCGCCGCTGGCACTATGATTTTTATGTTCCGCAAGTCGTAGGACTTGCGGTAGAGCCACAATCCGTAGACGTCACTCACGATGTAGATCGGCAGCAGCAGCCCAGCCGCGACGACCGGAGAAATCTGCAAGGCCACAAGGGGCACCGCAAGCATGCCGACCAGCGGCAGGCCGCCCTTGGAACTGCCGACCAAAAGCGTGGCAAGGCCCGCCAGAACCCAGAACCAGACGTCGCCTGTCATCATGCCGATTTCGGCCGGAAGCGCTACTTGGGCATGATCGACGCCGAGGAATTGGCTAAGGCAGTTCACGACAAAGTTATGGTCTTCGCGCTGCGGAATTCCGGAGACCGTGATGGTGCCGACAACGCCCGTGCCAATGATGTTCAGGGGAAAGCATCCGCCATGGGGCGCCACATCGATGGGGTTGACGCCGCGCAACTCATCCAGCGCCTGCCCGCTCAGCGCGATTTCACGGCCCGCGCGGTAGGAGCACTTGTGCAGCCGCATGACTACATTGATTTTTCGCCGCACCCATTCGGCATTGTCCGGCGTTGTGCCGGGCAGGCCGTATAGAACAACGGCCGCCCCGCCACGCGGATGTCAATGACCAGCGGCAGGTTCCGCGCGATTGCCGCATCGCGCATCAGCGTGCCAAGCTTCCAGGCGTCGGCCTCGTCAAATTTTTCAAAGCGCAGCTTCTGTTCCTGAAGCTTCAGCCGCTCAATATCGCTTTCGAGTGACACGCAATTTTCCCCTGGATCATTCTCAGATGAGGTTCTACGCCGACTTGTCGAATTCCTTGCGCGCCGCTTTCACGTCGTCATGATTCTGCGCCGACCATTCAACCAGTTTGTCCAGCGGCACCAGAAGCGACTGGCCCAAATCCGTCAAGCCATATTCCACACTTGGCGGCACGGTGGGATAGACTTTCCGGTATAGCAGCCCGTCGCGCTGCAAATGGCGCAGCGTCTCGGTGAGCATGCGCTGCGAAATATCGCCGATCCCGCGGCGCAGCGCGCCAAAGCGCACCGGGCCATCCTTCAGATGGCCGACGATCAAAACGCTCCACTTGTCGCCGATCCGGTCCAGCACATCGCGGATCGGGCAGGCCGCCGTGAGCGCCGGATCAAGCCGGTTGGAAAGCTGAAGCGCCAGAGAGCTGTGGTCATGCTGGTGGTTCCTTCTGCGTAACCAGGGGCGCTGAAAGTGCCGTCTTGCGCCCTGTTCAAAATGTTCTATTTGAGACTTACTCTCAAAAAGAGACCATTGCAACAGAAGGATTTGAACCATGTATCTCGTCACCGGCGCCTCCGGCCATCTGGGCCAGCTCGTTATCAGCAACCTCCTGGAAACCCACAAGATTCCAGCCAGCAAGATCATTGCCACCACCCGCAAGCCGGAAACCCTGGCGGCGCTGAAAGCCAAGGGCGTGGACGTCCGCGCCGCGGATTTTGATGACACCGCCACTCTGGTGAAAGCCTTCAAGGGCGCCACCCGCCTCCTGCTCATCAGCACCGACGCGATGGATCGCCCCGGCCGCCGCCTTGAGCAGCACAGGAATGCCATCGCCGCCGCCGAAAAGGCCGGCGTGGAGCATGTGCTCTATACCTCCATGCCGAAGCCCGAAACCTCAGCCGTTCTCTTCGCGCCTGATCATGTGGGCACCGAGAAGGCGCTGGCCGCCTCCGGCCTCAAGGGCTGGACCGTTCTGCGCAACAACTGGTATTTCGAAAACCTGCTCCATTCCCTGCCCCATGCCATCAAGTCCGGCACCTGGTACACCGCCGCCGGCGAAGGCAAGATCGCCCACATCGCACGGGAAGACCTCGCCCGCGCCGCTGCCGCAGCACTTGCTTCGGACAACGGCGGCAAGAACACCTACACGCTGACCGGCGCGCAGGAATTCACCACCGGCGAAATCGCCAAGCTGGTCAGCGATGCGGTTGGCAAACCCATTTCCGTTGTCCAGGTTCCGCTCGAAGGCCTCGTGCAAGGCATGGTCGGCGCAGGCGTTCCCGAACCGGTTGCCCGCGTCTTCGGCTCCTTCGACACCAACACCGCCCAGGGCGGCCTCTCCGGCGTCACCGGCGATTACAAGAAACTCACCAGCAACGACAACACGCCGTTCGCAAGCTGGCTTGCGAAGAACAAGCAGGCCTTCCTCGGCTAGAATTTCCGCTGCACGGCGAAAGGGCCCTCATCGGGGCCCTTTTTTATGCACCTGTTCTTCGCATAGACCGGAAATGAATGGGCATTTCAATGGGGTTCACTTGGCCGCCTGTAGGAGGGGGCAACGTCAACAAACCCTAAGGAAATAATCATGTCCTATACGAACCTAAACCTCAACGCGGCCAAGCATGGCCTCTCGGCACTTATCGTAGCAGCGGCCCTTTCCATTTCTGCCTCCGCCGCTCTGGCGAGCAACATGGAAAAAGTCGATATCGTGACCGAAGGCATCGACCTGAATCCCATCTATGTGAACTCCAATTCCAACGGCTACACCGGATCGGAAAACAAGAGCCACAAATACATGGTTCGCGTTTTCGCCAAGGCCAAGGGACAGAACCGCGTCTGGAGCGTGTCCATTTACGGCAACGGAAAGGGAAAGCTGTTCAGCAAGGAAGTCGGCAAATCCGAGGGCTGGGCTGTCTATGGCAAGAGCCATGAAGTCCATGCCAAGCCCAGCAGCCTGACCTGGCTCACCACGCCCAAGACAGCTTGCGACAACATGCTGAAGGACAAGGTTGCCGGCGGCATGAGCAAGGCCGATGTGCTGAAGAACGACCGGAAGACAATGGCGTCGGCCTTCATCTACTTCATGGCTTCGGCAGATTCCAAGGCCCACAACAAGAAGAACAAGCACGACACCTATGACGGCATGGAGATCACACAGTGACAACGTCCTCTACAGGATGCCGGTGGTCTGCCGCGCCGCACTCTGACCTCTACGCACCACAAGAGCTCTGGATACTCTGCGAGAGCGGAGTATCCAGATTGATCAGTAGGCAGACGAAATGAAAATCTAGTTCCTTGCCTTGTCCACCAGCTTGTTCTTGGCGATCCACGGCATCATTTCGCGGAGCTTGGCGCCGACGGCTTCGATGGAGTGGCTGTCGTTGTTGCGGCGGATGGCCTTGAAGCGGGCGGCACCGGCGCGGTATTCCTGCATCCATTCGGAGGTGAACTTGCCGGTCTGGATATCGGCCAGCACGCGCTTCATCTCGGCCTTGGTTTCGCTGGTGATGATGCGCGGGCCCGAGACATATTCGCCCCACTCGGCGGTGTTCGAGATCGAATAGTTCATGTTGGCGATGCCGCCCTCGTAGATCAGGTCGACGATCAGCTTCACTTCATGCAGGCATTCGAAATAGGCCATCTCCGGCGCGTAGCCGGCTTCCACCAGCGTTTCAAATCCGGCGCGGATCAGTTCGATCAGGCCGCCGCAGAGCACGACCTGCTCGCCGAACAAATCGGTTTCGCATTCTTCCTTGAAGGTGGTTTCGATAATGCCGGAGCGCCCGCCGCCCACGCCTGAGCGCATAGGAGAGTGCGATGTCATGGGCATTGCCGGAGGCATCCTGGTTGATGGCGATGAGGCAGGGCACGCCGCCGCCCTTCTGGTATTCGCCGCGCACCGTGTGGCCCGGGCCCTTCGGCGCGATCATGATCACGTCGATGGTCTTCTTCGGCTCGATCAGATTGAAATGCACATTGAGGCCATGGGCAAAGGCAATCGCCGCGCCATCCCGGATGTTGGGGGCAATGTCGGCCTTGTAGATGTCGGCCTGCAGCTCGTCGGGCGTTGCCATCATCAGCAGGTCGCCCCACTTGGCGGCCTCCGCCACGGTCATCACCTTGAGGCCATCGGCCTCCGCCTTCTTGATCGTGGGCGAACCGGCCTTCAGCGCCACCGCCAGGTTCTTGGCCCCTGAATCCTTGAGGTTCAGCGCATGCGCCCGGCCCTGGCTGCCATAGCCGACGATGACGACTTTCTTGCCCTTGATGAGGTTAACGTCGGCATCCCGGTCATAATAAACGCGCATGTGAAAGGTCCCTGTTTGAATAACAGCGCGGGAATTAGCGGTCCGGCGGCGTTAAGGCAAGCCTCAATAAGCATGGGGCCCATGCGCCTCGAAAACCGCCTCCACTTGTAGGTTTTGCCGAAATTGCCCCATACTGGCCAGCCCATGGAGAAACCAATGACATCTGCAACACCCGAACAGCGCCTGGAGGAACTGGGCCTCGTCCTGCCGCCGCCGGCCGCCGCCGTGGCCAATTATGTGCCCTGGGCCATCACCGGGAACCTCATCATGACCTCCGGCAACCTGCCCTGGCGCGACGGCAAGCTGGCCTATACCGGAAAGATCGGCCGCGAGCTTTCCGGCGAGGATGGCTACAAATGCTGCCAGCTCTCCTGCCTCAATGCCATCGCCCAGTTGCGCGATGCGGCGGGCGACCTTTCCCGGATAACGCGCGTTGTCCGGCTCGAAGGCACCATGAATGTGGCCGAAGGCTTTGCCGAACATCCGAAATGCCTGAACGGCGCTTCCGACTTGATCAACTCGGTTTTCGCCGAGCGCGGGCAGCACACCCGCATGATCTATACCAATCCGGTCATGCCGCTGGACTGCGTCACCCTTGTCGTCCTCTACGCGGAGATCGCGCAATGAGTGAAAGCTGGCGCAGCGCCGAACTGGAAAAGGCTCCGCTCAACGGCCGCGTCGGCCACACGCTGGTGTCGGAAACCGATGCGGTCCGGGTCTGGGTGATTTCGCTGAAGCCCGGCGAGCGCCTGGCCTATCACTGCCATGTGCTGAATTATTTCTGGACCGCCACCTCCGAAGGCAGCCACCCGCTCCCATTTCAGCGATGGCACGCACAGCCGAAAGCAGCGTACAAGGTCGGCGACACGCGGCACTACATGTTTGCGGCCGGCGAAAGAATGATCCACGATCTTGAGAACATCGGCGCGACGCCCGTTTCCTACGTCACCGTGGAACTGAAAATCGGCAGCGCCAATGCGCCGCTGGCGCTGGCCTAGGCGGTTCTGCGGGTCGCCATGTCAACATCGCCAATGGCCTCCCGGAACAGGCGCACCGTCTCCGCCATGCCGAAGGTGAGCGCATCGGCGATGATGGCGTGGCCGATGGAAACTTCCGCGAGGTTCGGCAGGGCCGCCACAAGGGCCGGCAGGTTTTCCCGCGTCAGGTCATGGCCCGCGTTGAGGCCAAGCCCGGCAAATTCCGCCACATTGCCGGTGACAATGATCTTGTCGAATTCGCGCACCCGCGACGCGGCGTCAAACGCCCCGCCATAGGGGCCCGTGTAGATCTCGATGCGGTCAGCCCCCACCGCCTTCGCCTGCTCGGCCAGTTTCGGATCGGCATCGACAAACAGCGACACGCGCATCTTGCCCGCATGAAGCCGCGCGATCACATCCTTGAGAAGCGCATGATGCCTTGCGACGTCCCAGCCATGGTCGGAGGTGCCCTGCGCCGGATCATCGGGAACCAGCGTCACCTGGTCCGGCCTGTTGGCCTCGACCAGCTTGAGAAAGCGCTCGTCGGGATAGCCTTCGATATTGTATTCGCGGGCTGGAAATTCCTTCCGGATCAGCTCGCGCAAAACCGGCACATCCGCCTGGCGGATATGGCGTTCATCCGGGCGCGGATGAATGGTGAGCCCCGCCGCACCCGCCTGCAAGGCAATGCGCCCCAGCCCCTCAAGGCTCGGCCAGGGCAGGTTCCGCCGGTTGCGCAGATAGGCAATGGCATTGACGTTCACAGACAGCTTGCAACTCATGGCGCCGGAATGTAGGCGCGCAATGGAATGCTGGAAAGTCCGGTTTTAATAAATAATGTCAGACCACTTCGATCTTCTCCTGCGGCACGCGGGAGAAGAAGGGGCTCGTCGCAGCGAAGCGGAGCAGGATGGGATAGATGAGGGCACTTGGACCCTGTTCCCCTCACCTCCCCAATCGCGACGCGATTGGGTCCCCTCCTCTCCCGTAAACGGGAGAGGACAGAAACTAAACCTTCATCCCCTCCGGCCCGCGCGAGATGCCGGCAACGCCGGTGCGCGAGACTTCCACCAGGCCGATGGGCACCATCAGCGAGATGAACTGGTCAACCTTGTCGGGCTTGCCGGTGATTTCGAAAATGAAACTCTCCGTCGACGCATCAATGACGCGGGCGCGGAACGCGTCGGCCAGGCGCAAGGCCTCCATGCGCTTCTCGCCGCTGCCGGCAACCTTCACCATGGCAAGCTCGCGCGCGATGGAATTGCCCTGCACCGTGAGGTCGGCCACCGAATGCACCGGCACCATGCGCTCAAGCTGGTGCCTGATCTGGGTGAGCACCGATGGCGTGCCGGTGGTGACGATGGTGAAGCGCGAGACATGCTTGTCGTGGATCGTTTCCGAAACCGTGAGCGAGTCGATGTTGTAGCCGCGCCCCGCGAACAGGCCGATGATCCGGGCGAGGACGCCCGGCTCGTTGTCGGCCACCACGGCCAGCGTGTGGGTTTCCACCGTCTTCTTCGAGGTGTCGAGGAAATAGGCCGAGCCCGTGGGCTGTTGATGTGCGTTCATGTCTCTCTCCTCAAACCAGCTCTTTGCCCTTGGCGTCGATGGCGCTGCCGACTTCCTCGTCGGACACGTCTTCGCCCAGCAGCATTTCATTATGCGCCTTGCCCGACGGGATCATCGGGAAGCAGTTGGCAAGACTTGCCACGCGGCAATCGAAAAGCACGGGATGCGGCGTCTTGATCATCTCCCTGATCTTGTCGTCGAGCTCCGCGGGCTTCTCGGCCCGCAGGCCAACGCAGCCAAAGGCTTCCGCCAGCTTCACGAAATCCGGCAGGGATTCCGAATAGCTTTCACTCAGCCGGTTGCCATGGAGCAATTGCTGCCACTGCCGCACCATGCCCATGTACTGGTTGTTCAGGATGAAAATCTTGATCGGCAGGCGGTACTGCACCGCCGTGGACATTTCCTGCATGGTCATCTGCACCGAGGCATCGCCCGCGATATCGACAACCAGCGCCTTGGGATGCGCCATCTGCACGCCAACCGCGGCAGGCAGGCCATAGCCCATGGTGCCGAGGCCGCCCGACGTCATCCAGTGGTGCGGATCCTCGAACTTGAAGAACTGCGCCGCCCACATCTGGTGCTGGCCCACTTCCGTGGTGATATAGACTTCCTTGTCGCGCGTGAGCTCATACAGCCGCTGAATGGCGTATTGCGGCATGATCACGTCCTTGTTGGCCTTGTACTTCAGGCAATCCTTGGCGCGCCAAACATCGATTTCCTTCCACCAGGCGGCCAGCGCCTTCTTGTCGAGCTCATGGGACTTCGCCTTCCACACGCGGATCATGTCTTCCAGCGCATGGGCCACGTCGCCCACCACCGGAATGTCAACCTGCACCGTCTTGTTGATCGACGAGGGATCGATGTCGATATGGATTTTCTTCGAGCCCGGCGAGAAGGCATCAAGCCGCCCCGTGATGCGGTCATCGAAGCGGGCACCCACATTGATCATCACATCGCAATCATGCATGGCCATGTTGGCTTCGTAGGTGCCGTGCATGCCCAGCATGCCAAGCCAGTTCTTGCCCGATGCCGGATAGGCCCCAAGGCCCATCAGCGTCGAGGTGATCGGGATGTTCGTCATCTTCACGAATTCGCGCAGCAGCTTCGAGGCAATCACGCCGGAATTGATCACGCCGCCGCCCGTGTAAAGCAGCGGGCGCTTGGCCTTGGAGATCAGCTCAACGGCGGCGCGGATCGCGTCCTGGTTCGGCTTCACCTGCGGGCGATAGGTCTTGTGCTCGATGTTCTTGGGGCCGACATAGCGCCCCTTGGCAAACTGCACATCCTTCGGAATATCAACCACAACCGGGCCGGGCCGCCCGTGGGTGGCCACATAGAAGGCCTCATGCAGGATGCGCGCCAGGTCATTCACGTCCTTCACCAGCCAGTTGTGCTTGGTGCAGGGCCGCGTGATGCCAACCGTGTCGCATTCCTGAAACGCGTCATTGCCGATGAGATGCGTCGGCACCTGCCCCGTGAGGCAGACCATGGGGATCGAATCAAGCAGCGCATCGGTGAGGCCGGTGACCGCATTGGTGGCGCCGGGGCCGGAGGTGACCAGCACCACGCCGCATTTGCCGGTGGAGCGCGCATAGCCTTCCGCCGCGTGGGTCGCCCCCTGCTCGTGGCGCACCAGCACGTGCTTGACCTTGTCCTGCTGGAAAATCTCGTCGTAAATGGGAAGCACGGCGCCTCCGGGATAGCCAAAGACATGCTCCACCCCGTGATCGGCCAAAGCCTTCAGCACGATCTCGGCACCCGACATTAATTCGCCCGTAACCATTTCAAACCTCTTTATTCCAGCCACTTCGTTTCACATGAACCTGCCATTCAGGCAATAAAAAAGGCCCCCTTAAGGAGCCTGTTTCGCGCAACACCGAGTATCCCGGAGGGTTAACCCTCCGCGGTGCTACGCGATCCCACGACAATAAGAATGCTGTTCATGGAGCGTTTGTACCCAGCCCGGAGGAAGAGGTCAAGCGCCCCAGGTGAAATTCGTTAACCGCTTATGACTTGTCGGCCTGCCCCCGCCACCAGGTGAGCTGGCGCTTGATGTATTGGCGGGTTGCCGTTTTGGCCAGAACCACGGCTTCCTGCAGGGATATTTCACCCCGCAAATGACGGGTGAGTTCGGGAACGCCAATGGCCTTCATCATCGGCAATACGCTGCCATGCTTGAGAAGGGGCCGCACTTCCTCGAGCGCCCCGGCCGCCATCATCTGGTCAAACCGGCGTTCGGCGCGGTTGTAAAGTTCCTCGCGCGCCACATCGACCACATGGCGCTCGACGGCGACATCCTTGAGAAAGGCCCGCGATTGCGCCTCCGCCTGCCAATGGGACAGCGGCTGCCCGGTTCCCTCGATCACTTCCAGGGCCCGCGCCAGGCGCTGCCGGTCGTTGGGCTTCAATGCCTTGGCGCTTTCCTTGTCACGGCGGATAAGCTCCCCGTAAAGATCGCCCTCAAAGCTCCGCCATTTCTCGCGGATGTCCGGGTCAATGGGCGGAACCTCGGCCAGCCCCTGCTCCAGCGCCATGAAATACATGCCGGTTCCGCCCGTGATGATGGGCAGCTTGCCGGCGGCCCATGCCGATTCAATCTCACGCTTGGCATCTGCCAGCCAGTGCGCCACCGAATAGGCGTCGAGCCCCGACACATGGCCATAAAGCCGGTGGGGCGCCGCGTGGATTTCCTCGTCAGTTGGCCGGGCTGAAAGGATGCGCAGTTCCCGGTAAACCTGCAGCGCGTCCGCATTGATGATGACGCCATCCCGCTCCCTGGCCAGCGTCAGGGCAAGGGCAGACTTGCCGCTGGCGGTGGGGCCTGCGATAAGCAGCGCAGATTTGGCTTTGGTCGGGTTCATCATGACATCGGTTCTTGTTCTCATAGCAGCCCCGGGCTCCAACGCAATAAACGACGCGGTCGTGGGCTTGGTGGGAACGCCGCCCCTCTGGCTCTCCAAAGGCGAGGCGGCGGAGTTTACAGCGCCTGACGATTTGGAAAAACTCCGCCGGGCCCTGGCCTCCTTCCCCATTGATGTAAATCTGGTTTCGAAAAGCAATCGCCGCAAGAGGCTGCTGATCGCCGACATGGATTCAACCATGATCCAGCAGGAATGCATCGATGAGCTGGGCATCGTGGCAGGCCTCGGCGACAAGATCAAAGCCATCACGGTGCGCGCCATGCGCGGCGAGATCGATTTCGCCGATGCGCTGCGTGAACGCGTCGGCCTGATGGCGGGGCTTGATGCCAAGGTCATCGACAGCATCCTGCGCGAGCGCATCACCTTCATGCCCGGCGGAAAGACTCTGGTTGCCACCATGAAGGCGCAACGGGCTTACACTGCGCTGGTTTCCGGCGGCTTCCGCCAGTTCACCTCAAAGGTCGCGGCCGGCATCGGCTTTCACACCAACGAAGCCAACGACCTCATCATCGAAAATGGCAAGCTTACGGGCCAGGTCGCGGAACCCATTCTCGGCAAGGAAGCCAAGCTTGCGGCCCTCAGGCATCTCAGCCTGGTCAATGGCCTGACCCCCGCCGATGCTATCGCCGTGGGCGACGGCGCCAATGACATCCCCATGCTGCAAGCCGCCGGCATGGGCGTGGCGCTGCACGCCAAACCGAAGGTGCAGGACGCAGTCTCCCTCCGCATCACCCACGGCGACCTGACCGCGCTGCTTTATTTGCAGGGATACAAGAAGGCGGAGTTCGCCTGACGTCTTCTCCCGCAAAGCGGGAGAAGAAAGGGACCCATGGCACGAAGTGACATGGGATAGATGAGGGCACTGTGAACTCCATCCCCTCACCTCCCCAATCGCAAAGCGATTGGGTCCCCTCCTCTCCCGTTTCACGGGAGAGGACGAATTACTTCTTCAGCTTCAGCGCGATAAACCGCATCTCCGTTTGCTTGCCGCCTTTGGAGACCAGCAGGAGAACCGAATTCTTGCCCGCCTTTTCGGCCTCGGCGATGCTGGCGGAAATGTCGGCGGCACCGGTCACGGCCTTTTCGCCCGCTTCGGTGATCACGTCGCCGGGTTCAATCCGCTTGTCGGCCGCCGCACTGTCGGCCGTCACCTCGGTGACAACCGCGCCCTTGATGTCGGCATCAATCGCGTACTTCTGCCGGAGCTCATCGGTCATCGAACTGACCGTCATGCCAAGCACCGTCAATACGGCGGGCGCGGGCGCGCCGCCGGTGGTGCTGTCCTGCTGGGCCACGACTTTTTCGCCGTCTTCAAGCCGGCCGACTTCCGCCATGAGCTGGAGCTCCTTGCCCTTGCGGAAAATCTTGATCGGCACTTTCTTGCCGATTTCCGTATCCGCCACGATGCGCGGCAGGTCGCGCATGGCGTTCACCGGCTTGCCATTGAATTCAATCACTACGTCGCCGGGCTCAATGCCGGCTTTCTCCGCAGGGCCGGTCTTGGTCACATCGGCAATCAACGCGCCGCGCGCCTTGCCCATGGCCATGCTCTCGGCAATGTCATCGGTCACCGACTGGATCTTGACGCCAAACCAGCCGCGCCGGGTTTCGCCGAACTTCACCAACTGATCGACAACGCCCTTGGCCGTGTTGGCCGGCACTGAAAAGCCGATGCCGACGGAACCGCCGGTGGGCGAAAAGATCGCCGTGTTGATGCCAACCACTTCACCCTTCAGATTGAACAGGGGGCCGCCGGAATTGCCCTTGTTGATGGCCGCATCCGTCTGGAGGAAATCATCATAGGGGCCGGCGTTGATGTCGCGGTTGCGCGCCGAGACGATGCCCAGCGACACCGAGCCGCCAAGGCCGAAGGGATTGCCGATGGCCATCACCCATTCGCCGATGCGCAGGATGTCGCTGTCGCCAAAGGCCACCACCGGCAAAGGCTTGTCAGACTTGACGCGGATAACCGCGAGATCGGTTTTCGGATCGCGGCCGACGAGCTCGGCCTTCAGGATGGTTGAATCCTGGAAATGCACTTCGATGGACTCGGCCCCTTCAACCACATGGTTGTTGGTGACGATGAGGCCGCTGGCATCGATCACGAAGCCCGAGCCCATGGAACTGACCGAACGGTCCTGCGGTTCGGGCGACTGGCCCTTCCGCTGCTTCTTCAAAAATTCGTCGAAAAAATCCTTGAAGGGCGAATTGTCGGGAAGGTCGGGCATTTGCAAGGCGGGGGCGCCCGTGTCCGATTTGGTCTGAACCGAGATTTCAACCACCGATGGAAGCAGGCGCTCCGCCAAGTCGGCAACCGAGGGGAGCTGCTCAAGCTGGGCTTGTGCCGGGTGCGTGCCGAGAGGTGCTACGACAAAACCGAGGGCCAGCATGCCAAAAGCCACGCCACCCAAAAGGTTACGCCCAATCCTGAACCGTCCCGTCATGTAAGTCGCCTCCGAAAGTCCTCAGACAAAAAACGCTTTTACCATCCAAACGACGAAAACCCCAAAGCCCAGGGCGGCCAGGCCGCCCATGCGAAGCGCGTCATCCCCGACGCTTTCCATGGCTTTCATCATAATTTTCAAATGCCCCGGAACCAAGGCATAAAGAAGGCCCTCGATCACGAAAACGAGACCGAGGGCCATCAGCAAGTCTTGCGTCATTGGGCCGGTGCAGCAGGCGTTCCGCTATTCTTCTCGAAACCGAAATACTTGAAGAATTCCGAGTCGGGGTTGAGCACCATGGTGGTGCCATCGGCCCCCATGCTCTTGGTATAGGCCTGCATCGACCGGTAGAAGCTGAAGAATTCCGGATCCTGCTGGAAGGCCTGGGCAAACACCTTGTTGCGCTCGCCGTCGCCCTCACCTCTGACGATTTCAGACTGGCGCTGGGCATCGGCAAGCTTGACCGTATATGTGCGGTCCGTTTCGGCATTCATCCGTGTCTTGGTCGCCTCGCCCTTGGAGCGGATATCGGCGGCCAGGGCGTTGCGTTCGGATTCCATGCGCCGATAGGTTTGCTCAAGAACGTTTTCGTTCAAGTCCGTGCGGCGCACGCGGACGTCAACGATGTCGATGCCAAAGGTGTCGGCTTCCTTCCTGAGCTCGGTGCGGATTTCGCGCATCATGACGGCCCGATCCGATGACAGGGCCGCATCAAACGAGCGGCGGCCATAGGTCTGGCGCAAGGCGGAATCCAAACGGGCCGCTACACGCGCCTCGGCCTGCACAAGATCAGCGCCAAGGGTTTCACGGAACAGCCGCGTGTCAGAAATGCGTGCAAGTGTAATTGCATTCACGATATATACCTGACTGGCGATATCCTGCACCGGGACGGTCGTTGTTTTCCCAGATGAGCATCCGGTCCTCGATGTAGGTCACGCTATCGGCAAACGGCACCTTGAAATAGAGCCCAGGTTTTTCAACCGAGCGGTTGATTTCACCAAATCGCAGACACCAGCGCCTTTTGACGCTCATCCACCACGAAATAGGAAGAATAGGCAATGAAGGCGATGACCGCCACCACGATGCCCAGTATGTTTTTAAAGCTGCTCATGTGAATGTCCCAAATCTGAAGTTACTGGCCAGGCGTGGCAGCGCGTTTTTGAATTTCCGGAAGCGGCAGGTAAGGCACGACGCCCGATCCGCCCTGGCCGCCTTCGATGATCACCTTGTTCGACCGGGAAAGTATCCCTTCCATCGTTTCAAGGTAGATACGCTGGCGGGTCACATCCTTGGCATTCTTGTATTCATTGTAGACCGAGAGGAAGCGGGCCGCTTCGCCCTGCGCTTCAAACACCACGCGGGCCTTGTAGGCATTGGCATCCTCAACCAGCTTGGCGGCTTCACCTTCGGCCAATTGAACCTGCTGGTTGCGGTATTTCTCGGCTTCGTTGATCAACTGCTGCTGGTTCTGCCCGGCCCGCACCACTTCGGCAAAGGCATTTGCCACTTCGGCGGGAGGCTGGACGTCGCCAAGGTTGATCTGGCTGACAATCACGCCGGTCTTGTATTCGTCAAGCAAACCTTGCGTGATCTGCTGGACCTGGGCCGCAACGGCATCCTTGCCGGTTGTCAAAATCATTTGCGCCCGCGTCTGGCCAACGATTTCGCGCATGGCGCTTTGGGCAACCGCCCGGATTGTCCGTTCCTGGTCTTGCACGTTGAAAAGAAAATCCTTGGGCTCCAAAATTCTCCAGAACACCGAGAACGGAACGGAAATAATGTTCTTGTCGCTGGTGAGCATCTGCCCTTCGTTGCCCTCCATGCCGATATTGATCTGGCGGACCGCGCCGACGCGCGGCTTTTCCATTGTTTCAATGGGCCAGACCGCGAAATGCAGGCCGGGATCGGCGGTGCGGGTATATTCGCCAAAGCGCAGGACAATGCCGCGCTCATCGGGCTGAACCTGGTAAACCGAATTGTAAACCCAGAAAGCCGCCAGCAGGGCCAATGGCAGAAGCCATGAGCCGCGACCGCCGGCAGGAAGAACATTCTTCAGGCTGTCCTTGCCGCGCTGCAACAGTTCATCGAGGTCTGGCGGATTTGGACCGCGGCCACCGGTGTTGCGCGGGCCCTTCGGACCCTGGCCCCACGGCCCCTGTCCCCACGGACCCTTGCCACCACCACCTTCGTCACTGTTCCACGGCATCTATTGAGGTTCCCATTGGTTGAGGGTTGAGCATTGTTCCAGCCGATATAGGAAGCCTGCGGCGGAATGTCCACGAGTTTAGCTGGGCAGCCACAGGGGGTCTTTTGGCCCCACGGACAAGCCCAGGGTGGCCGCCGCCTTGTGCGCTGCATCAAGCCCGGTTTCATAGGCCCCATGGACCGTCGCCATGTAGTGCCGGTGCACATGCTCACCCGCCAGAAAGAGGCGATCATGGACCGGTTCGGAAAACAGCTTCCGCGCCTCCGCCTTGCCGGGCGCGGCACCCGAATAGGCTCCACCGATATGCTCGTCCATCGTCCAGCCCGTGGTTGCACTTGCGACGATGCGCTGGCGGATATCCGCGCCGAAAGCTTTCACTAGCGTATCGATGGCAAATCCCTTCATCGTTTCAGATCCCGCCGTTGCAAGCTCCCTGGCAACGCTGCCGCCCACATGCGCCACGGCAATGGGCCGGCCAAACGGATGCAGCTCGAAATTAAGCGGCCTGGTCTCCGGCGCCACCGGATCAAACACATCGGCGAAGGGAATTTCGAAGCCTTCAAAAACCTTGCGGTCAAAGCCCAGGGCCACTTTTTCCCCGTAGCCCATCGTCACATCGGCAAAGGCCTGCTGCACAGCGGCGGGCAGGCCCGGCTTGATGGCAATGCGCTGCTTTTCCATGATGCGGGAAGGAACCGCCAGAATGCAGGCCTTGGCCGTGATCGTGCCGGAATTTGTCTCGAGGCGAACTCCTTGGCCTGTAACTTCGATGGCCTTGACCGTTACGCCAAGCCTGATCGGAAGCCCGCGCGACAGGCGCGCCACCAGCGCGCCATAGCCATCTTCCACCGGCAAATTAATATGGCTGTCAGAGTAATTTCCAGCATCGCCCGGTCGAAAGCTCGGAAGGATCCTTGGAGTAGATGAGCTGGCACCAGTGGCGCAGCAAGGGATACATGGCATGGCCGCGGTCCAGAATGCTTTCAGCCGCCACATCGCTGCCGTTGCGCCCGGCCTGGGCAATATCCTCCAGCTTGTTCCACACATAGTCCGTGGCAAATTCCGAAACCTTCCACTGGCCCCCGATGAAGGACCGGAAACTGGTGACCGCCGGATTTTCCGGGCGGAATTTATGTTTCAGCTTCTCAGCCATGAAACGCACGACGTTGACATCGGCGGAATGCAGCCAGTGGGCGCCATGGTCCCAGAGGTGGCCGAGGCTTGACGTATCGCTGTAGGCCCTGCCGCCAACCCGCTGTTTTGCTTCAAGAATAACGTGTGAGATGCCGAGCCGTGTCAACGCTAGCCCGGCGCCGATGCCAGCCGCACCTGCACCCACGATAATAATGTCTGGATTTTGAACCATCATTCAATAGTGCAGGGATCAAGCATTCCGGTCAAGCACCCGCAACACAAAGCCTGCGCTGTCGTTGACGCCTTGCGGATGAATCTCCCGCGCCGTTTCCGTCCACTGCGCCGGATCAAGCGTGGGGAAGAAAGTATCGCCCTCAACCTCCAGATCAACTTCGGTAAGATAGATGCGGTCCGTTTGCGGCAAGAACATATCGAAGATTTCCCCGCCGCCGATAACGCAAACTTCCTCGACCTGCCCTGCCGCAGCCAGAGCCGAAGGAATATCGGGGACGACACGGGCGCCCTCTGCCCGGTAATTTTTCTGCCGCGTGATCACGATGTTGGGCCGCCCCGGCAAGGGTTTCTTCGGCAGGCTTTCCCAGGTCTTGCGCCCCATGATGAGCGGCTTGCCCATGGTGATCGCCTTGAACCGTTTCAGGTCCGTTGAAATATGCCACGGCAATCCGCCGTTCCGGCCAATCGTCCCGTTGCGCGACACGGCCACCACAAAGGAAATCCGGCTCATGTCGCCAGGGCCTTCAAGGCGTCATCGCGAATCCGGCAGAATGTCGTGCCCGGTTCGATCTCCGCACCGATGCTTTGATAGAGCGCGCCGGCTTCCTTGTTCCAATCCATCATCAGCCAATAGACACTGGGATAATTCTTTGCGAGCGCCAAACGCGCCACCGCTTTGAGCAGGGCCCGCGCAACGCCACGCCGGCGGAATTCCGGCAGAACCGAAAGGTCTTCGAGATACATCACTTCCGCTCCCCGGTTGGTGGAAAAACTGCGGTGCCACACGGCACAGCCCGCAAGCTTCCCATCATATTCCGCCATCAACGTGCCGACAATCGGGGCTTCCGAAAACATTGCCGCTTCAAACATCTCCGGCGTTGCCAGCACCGTATGCAAAAGATTGTGCGACTCCGCCAGGGCGCGGACCATCGACAGGAGTGCGGCGCCTTCGCCGCGTTGCATTGGACGCACCGTGATCATTGTGCCGCCAGCTTGTTTAGGGCTTCGCCCGACACGCGGAAAACCGTCCACTCATCCTGCGGAACGGCTCCCAAGGATTTATAGAATTCAATCGACGGCGCGTTCCAGTCCAGCACCCACCATTGCAGGCGTGGCAATCCTTCCTTCACGCAACGCTGCGCCAGATGTTTCAGAAGCGCCTTGCCAATGCCCTTGCCACGCATCGCGTCATCGACAAAAAGATCCTCGAGATAAATTCCGGCCCGCCCGCGAAAGGTGGAATAGTTGTAGAACCAAAGGGCAAAGCCCGCTGGTTTCCCGTTCCAGAAGGCAAGATCACAATAGGCCCGCGGCGCTGGCCCAAACAGGCTTTCACGGATATCGCTGACAGAAGCTGCAACTTCATGGCGCAGGCTTTCATAATCCGCCAGCTTGCAGATGTAATCAAAGACGACCTGTTCGTCGCCCGGAACCGCCTGACGGATGAGCAGGCTCATTGCGGCAATGTTCCAAAGATGAAGAGCGAATACAGGCCGTTCCAAACGGCGTGGCAGGCAATGGTCACCCACAGGCTGCCAAAGCGGATAAGCAGCGCCCCCAAGGCCAATCCCATCACGAAGATAATGCCCACCGCAAGCCAGGGTTCGGTGATGTGGAGCAACGACCAAAATGCTGAGGTGATGAGCGTTGCGCCTGAAAACCCGGCCCTGCTCCGGGCCAGTGCCGCAAACAACTGGCCGCGGAAAACCAGCTCTTCCGCCAGCGGCGCGCCAATGGCGACGGCCGGAAACGCCAGCCAAAACAGCAAGGGCTCATTGGCCAAGTCGAACATGGCTTCCTTCACCAGGCCCGCCGAGCCGGAGGTTGGCGACTGGCCGTCCGGTCCCGGCGTATAATTCGCAAGGTCGATCTGGAATACCGTCACCAAAACAAAAATCGCGCCGTACACCACAACCAGGAATCCGCCGATGACAGACAGCCACCCCAGCCAGCCCAGGTCCGGCCAGCGCAGCGCCAGAACGTCCCAAGGATTGCCGCCCCGGATTTTGGCCACCTGCCACGCCATGATGGCGGTCAAGACAGAGGCCGGAAAAATGCCGATGATGAAGGACTTGATGACCGCCCTTTGATCGTCCAGTCCCGCGTCAAAGAAGAGACTGAGCGCCCCCATTCCGGCCACGTATTGCAACACCGAATTTGCAATCAGGAGCGCAAGCGCCAGCCCCAGCGCCACCCAAAGCCCCGCCGGGTTGCTGGGCACATAAAGTAAAGGCGAAGTGTATTTCTGGAAGTCCGTTCCGAATGCTGCCATCGTGTCTAGATCGCAACGGAGCCGGAAATGTTCGGATGCGCCTGGTAGTTCACGATTTCAAAATCCTCATAGCGGAATTCATCGATGGCCTTGACCTCGCGCTTCATCACCAGCCGCGGCAGGGCATAGGGCTCGCGAGAGAGCTGCTCATCAATCTGCTCGAGATGATTGAGGTAGATGTGCGCGTCACCCAGCGTGTGGACAAAATCGCCGACTTTCAGTCCCGTGACATGGGCCATCATGTGGGTGAGTAACGCATAGGACGCGATGTTGAACGGCACGCCGAGGAAAATATCAGCCGAACGCTGGTAGAGCTGGCATGAGAGTTTGCCGTTGTGCACATAGAACTGGAACAGGCAGTGGCACGGCGGCAGCGCCATCTTGTCCACGTCGGCGGGATTCCACGCGGTGACCAGCAACCGGCGCGAGTCGGGATTTTTCTTGATGCGCTCGACCGTGTCGGCAATCTGGTCGATGACCCCGCCGTCACGCGATGGCCACGAGCGCCACTGTTCGCCATAGACAGGGCCGAGATCACCATTCGCATCGGCCCACTCATCCCAGATGGTGACCTTGTTGTCGTGCAGGTACTTGATATTGGTATCGCCGCTGAGCAGCCACAGCAGTTCATAGATAATGGAGCGCAGATGCAGCCGCTTGGTCGTCACCAGCGGAAAGCCGGCGCCGAGGTCAAAGCGCATCTGATAGCCGAACACGGACTTCGTACCGGTTCCGGTGCGGTCCATTTTCAGCCCACCATGGTCGCGGACATGCCGCATAAGATCAAGATATTGGCGCATGGATCTAAGTTAGCCGATTCTTCTGTCTAAAACAAAGTGCTGACTTTTCGACAGTGGCTCAGGCTGCCGTCAATCCCTGATACACATTTGCGTGAAAATCAGTGATCAAGTGATTTTTCCTCATTTTTTGAGGTGATCACGAATTTTCTCCCGGCAAGTTGATTTCCTGTTGATTGGGTTTTCGGCCAGTTTTCCGCCTGCCCGCACTGACCGGGAGCAAATTAACAAGGAGACTTTTTCATGAAGAAATCCACCGTCGTTTCCGCCCTGAGCATTGCCGGCGCACTTGCGACCGCGCTTTCCTTCTCGGCTCCAGCCTTTGCCGCTGACGAACCATGCTATGGCGTCGCCAAGGCTGGCCAGAATGATTGCAAGGCCGGCGCCCATGATTGCAAGGGCTTGTCTACCGTCGATTACGACGGCGCATCGTTCAAGCTGGTTCCCGCCGGCACCTGCGAAGCCATGATGACCCCTGATGGCAAGAAGGGCATGCTCAAGCCAATGGAAGGCTAACACCAAAGCCGGGGCACGGCCTTTTCCGTGCCCCACTATTCCCAGCAACAAGGACTTCACCACATGACCAAGACCACGACCATGATTTCCGCCCTAGCGTTGGCATCTGCCCTTGGCACCGCTCTTACCACCGCACCCATGGCCTTTGGCGCCGAAATGGAAAAATGCTACGGCGTGGCCCTGAAGGGCCAGAACGACTGCGCCGCCGGCGAAGGCACAACTTGCGCCGGAACTTCCACCATCGATTACCAGGGCAATTCCTGGAAGCTGGTTCCGAAGGGCAGCTGCGTGAGCATGGAGACCCCGCTGGGCAAGGGTTCCCTCGAGCCCATCAAGCGCCCGGCCTAAACGTGAGGACGGTCGCGACAATTCCGGCCCGGGCAGGCATTGGCCTCAAGCCGCAGCACTATCAGGGGATATTGCGCGATCATCCCGATTTCGGTTTCTTTGAGGTCCACGCCGAAAACTACATGGGTGCCGGCGGAAAGCCGCACCACTATCTTGAGGCGGTCAGGAAGGATTACCCCATATCGCTCCATGGCGTTGCCCTCTCCATCGGCGGCGAGTGCCCGTTGAACCGTGATCACCTGGCGCGGCTTAAAGTCCTGCTGGAGCGCTATGACTGCGGTTTGTTTTCCGAGCATCTCGCCTGGTCCACCCACGAGGATGCCTATCTCGATGATCTCCTGCCCGTTCCCTATACCAGCAAAACCTTGCAGCGCGTCTGCGAACACGTGAATGAAACGCAGGATTTTCTGGGACGGAAAATGCTGCTCGAAAACCCCTCGACCTATGTGCAGTTTGAAGAGAGCACCATGTCCGAGATCGATTTTATCTCGCAGATCGCCACCCGCACCGGCTGTGGCCTGCTGCTGGATGTGAACAACGTGTTCGTCACCTGCAAAAACCATAACATGGATCCCAATGCCTACATTGATGCCTTCCCCGTGGAGCATGTCGGTGAAATCCATCTGGCGGGCCATGATGAACGCCGTGATGACGCGGGGGGTCCCCTGCTGATTGATGCCCATGGCTCACCCGTGGTCAACCGCGTGTGGAAACTTTACGAACGCGCCATTTCCCGGGTTGGCCCTGTCCCTACGCTGATTGAACGCGACGCCAATGTCCCGCCTCTGGCAGACCTGCTGGCCGAAGCTACCCGCGCTGACAGGGTGCTTGACGCGGAAAGACAGCGGCGCAATTCCCACGCCGTGGCGGCGGCATGATCCGATGACATCCCAGCGCCGAGCCAGACTGATTTTGCCGCAGCCCTGATCGACCGTGCCTTGCCCGTGCCAGGCGGCGTGACCAGTTGGACTCAGCCGCTGCCAGCAAAACGTTTTGGCGTATATCGCAACAATGTCTCGGGCGCACTCGTGGAGGCTCTGGCCGTCCGCTATCCGGTTGTACAAAGGCTGGTGGGCGAGGAATTTTTCCGGGCCATGGCGCGGGACTATGCCCTGCGCAACCTGCCGCGTTCCCCGGTGCTCATTTACTACGGGGCCGATTTTCCGGATTTTATCGCGGGCTTTGAGTCGGCAAGCTCCCTTCCCTATCTCGCCGATGTGGCACGGCTGGATTCAGCCCATTGGGAATCCTATCACGCCCATGATGCAACTCCAGTTCCGCAAGGCGCCTTCGCCAGCCTCGATCCGGCGACACTGGCCAATGTTGCATTCGAGTTCCTGCCGTCGGTCCGCATCCTGTCATCGCCCCATCCCATCGTGGCCATCTGGCGTACCAACACGGAAGACGCGGCGGTGCAGCCCGTTGACTTGGCGATTGCCGAAGACGCGCTGGTAGCCCGCCCCGAAATGTCGGTTGAAGTGAGAATGCTTCCCGCCGGCGCGACCGTCTTTCTTTCCGCGCTGCGCGATGGAAAATCCTTGGGCGAAGCTGCAGGTGCGGCCCTGAACACGGCGGCCGGTTTCAATCTTTCACAGAACCTTGCGGGCCTCATCGCCGCACGGATTACCGCCAGGATCATCCCATGAATTTGTTCGACCGCACCATAAGATTGCTCAACCGCATTCCCCAGTCGGCCATTTCGCTGCTCGCGCGGGTGATCATCGGCCTGGTGTTTTTCAAATCGGGCCTCACCAAGCTGGATGGCTTCGGCCTCAGCGACTCCGCCATTTTCCTGTTCCAGGAAGAATACAAGGTGCCCCTGCTCAACCCATGGCTTGCGGCCCATCTCGCGGCTTTGGCCGAACTCACCATGCCCATACTCCTGTTTGCCGGTTTGGTCGCGCGCTTTGCCGCCGCTGTCCTTCTCGGCATGACCCTGGTCATCGGGATTTTTGTCTATCCCGAGGCCTATGTTCTGCATGGCCTGTGGGCCGTGGCCCTGCTCACCATCATGGCCCATGGGGCGGGAGTCGTATCCATCGATCACCTGATCCGGAAATCGATGCCAGGCAAATGATCCTCAATCAATGCCAAAGCACCCCTGTTGGGGTGCTGGACCGCAGGTTTCATTGATTTAACTTCCCCTTTCGTTTGCCCCCCGGAAGCCCTATATCAGGGGTGCCACCCAGCAATGGGCGGCTATGGTGATAAAATGCCATCGTAATAAACCTTTCGGACCCGGGGGCAGTACCCGGCGCCTCCACCAAAGATTGCACGAAATGCAGGCTTTGATGGGGGCGAACTAGGATCGACGAGGGTGTAAAGGATGGAGCTTTGCCCGTGATGGTTCCGACGTTATCGGGCTAAACAAGTAGTTGCAAATGACAACTATGCTCCGGTACGTCTCGCTGCTTAATGCAGTGCGAATGCCGAAATCAAAGTCCTGAGGCTTAGCCGTTTCAGGCGGGGTCCGCCGGCACCTGGCAACAGAAGCCGGCACTTTCAAAATGTGTGGGACAAATGACGAGATGGCTGCAGAAAACCTGAACCTGTAGTATCTGAAGGTTGAGTCGGCCTTTCCAAAGGATGTAGTGCTTATGCCTGAAGACCTGATGCGGTATGACCAACTGGCGCAAAACGCCCTGCGCGGGGTGGTGCGCGAGGCCTTGCGCCGGGTCGAGAAGTCGGGCCTTCCCGGCGAGCATCATTTCTATATCGCCTTCAACACAAAATTTCCCGGCGTCGACATCGGCGAACGCATGGCCCAGCGCTACCCCCGCGAAATGACCATTGTGCTCCAGCACCAGTATGAAAACCTCGTGGTGAGGGAAGACCGCTTCGAAGTGGAATTGTCATTCGACAACATCCTGGAAAAGCTGGTAATCCCCTTCAACGCGGTGAAGGGCTTCCTTGACCCCTCGGTGCAGTTCGGCCTGCAATTCGAAGTTGTCACGGTCGAGCCCCCGGTTGACTCTGAGAGCAAGCTGGAGAAACCTGCATCCGGCAAGGTAAAGCGTGAGTTGGAAGGAGCTGAAACCGGCGGTCCTTCAGATGAACCACCCAAGGACGGGCCCAAGGTTGTTTCCCTGGATTCGTTCCGCAAGAAATGAGGATCAGTCGGCTTATGCAGATTTCAAAGTCCCTTGTAGCCTTCTTCATTGCAATTGTTTTCATGTCGGCGCCTTCAGCCCTTGCCCAGTCAGCCAAGGACCAGGCGGCCCTTGCCGCCCTGGCCAGCGTTGACCTCAAGCACACGCCCGCCAAGAAACTTTTTGGCGCCAAGAAACTCCCGCTGAACATGCAGGCCCGCGCCATTGGCAGCTATGCCAAGGGCTGCCTCTCGGGCGCCAAGGCGCTGCCGGTAACCGGCCCGGCCTGGCAGGCCATGCGCACCTCGCGCAACCGCAACTGGGCCCATCCAGCCCTTGTCAATCTCGTTGAAAAACTGGCCAAGGAATCCAGGGAAAGCGATGGCTGGAACGGCTTGCTGGTGGGCGACATGTCCCAGCCCCGGGGCGGTCCGATGCTGACCGGCCATGCCAGCCACCAGATTGGCCTCGACGCCGATGTCTGGTTCACGCCCATGCCCGACCATGTTTTGACTGTCGCCGAGCGCGAAACTTTCACCCCGATCGAGATGGTGAAGGACCGCTCGCATCTGAACCGCGATGCCTGGACCGAATCCCGCGCAAAGCTGATCCAGCGCGCCGCATCCTATCCGGAAGTGGCCCGCATCTTCGTGCATCCGCCGATCAAGGCTGAGCTGTGCAAATGGGCCAAGGGCGACCGCTCATGGCTGGCCAAGGTGCGCCCCTATTACAATCACACCTATCACTTCCACATCCGCATGAAATGCCCGCCGGGCTTTGCCGGGTGCAAGAACCAGGCGCCGGCGGCACCGAAAGACGGAACCGGCTGCGGCGAGGAAATGGCCTATTGGATGGGCGATATTCCATGGAAGCCCAAGAAACGCGACCCCAACGCCAAACCGGTGAAACCGGCCCCGGCCTTGACACTGGCGGGCCTTCCTGCTGAATGCCGGGCCGTTGTGACGGCCCCTTAGACCGTTTCCGAAAGTCATCAAGGAGTGGAGCCCTAAGTGGACGGTCCATGACCCAAACAAGCTCCCCTGCAAGCGAGGCAGCCCACACCACGGGCCCCTCTTCGGCCAAGTACAAACTGGCTTTCGCTTCCATTGGCGTGGTCTTTGGCGACATCGGCACAAGCCCCCTCTATGCCATGCGCGAGGCCCTGCACCCGGTGGTCAATGCCGGCGGCGATCTGCGCCTTGCAGCACTTGGCGTTGTCTCGCTCCTGCTCTGGGCCCTGATCCTCGTCGTCGGGCTGAAATACGTCATCCTTCTCATGCGCGCCGACAACAAGGGCGAAGGCGGCATTCTCTCGCTCGTCGTGCTTGTCGAAACACTGCTGAAGAAAAAGGGCGGCGTGGTTCTGGCCCTTGGCATCATCGGCGCCGCTTTTTTCTTTGGCGACGCGATGATTACCCCTGCCATGTCGGTGCTCGCCGCCGTCGAGGGCCTTGCCGTCATCAATCCCCGCTTTGAATCCGTTGTGGTCCCGCTCACGCTGGCCATTCTCTTCAGCCTGTTCCTTTTCCAGTACCGCGGGACTGCTGGCATTGCCTCGATTTTCGCGCCCGTGACGGCCGTCTGGTTTGCGGTGATTGGCCTGATGGGCCTTGTTCACATCGGTGATGACCTCGAAATATTCTATGCCTTCAATCCGCTGTATGGCTTAAACATGCTTGTCGAGCAGCCGGGGCTGGCTCTTCTTGTATTCGGCGGCGTGTTCTTGGCGGTCACCGGCGGCGAGGCACTTTATGCCGATATGGGCCATTTCGGAAAAAAATCCATCCGCCTTGCCTGGCTTTGCGTGGTGTTCCCCGGGCTGGTGCTGAATTATCTCGGCCAGGGCGCCTTCATCATCGCCCATCCGCAGCACGTGGATAATCCGTTCTTCCTGATGATACCGACCTGGGGCCTGATCCCGCTCGTTATCCTTGCAACACTCGTGACTGTAATTGCCAGCCAGGCGGTGATCACCGGGGCCTTTTCCATTGCCCAGCAGGCCATGTCCCTCGGGCTGCTGCCGCGCATGAACATCACCCACACCAGCGAAACCGAGCAGGGCCAGATCTATATCGGCCAAATCAATTGGATGATACTTTTGGGTGTCATACTGCTTGTGCTGGTTTTCCGTTCTTCTTCAAACCTGGCTTCTGCCTACGGCATTGCCGTCAATACATCGATGGTGGTTGATACGCTGCTCGCCCTGGTCTTCTTCTGGAAGGCGCGTACCCTTCCGCTCTATATTGTCATACCCGCCCTTCTCGGCATTTTCGCCATCGAAATGACCTTCCTTGCCGCCAATGGCTTGAAGCTCGCCAAAGGCGGTTACATGCCGGTTCTCATTGGCGCCACCATCATTATGCTCATGGTTATCTGGATGCGCGGGCGTTTTGCCCTGGCCGCCAAGCTCCGCCGCGAATCCATTGAACTTGTGGGCCTGCTGAACAGCCTCGAAAAACGCCAGCCTACACGCGTGGCGGGCGCCGCCGTCTTCATGCAGACAGATCCCATTTATGCCCCCAGCGCCCTCATGCACAATCTGAAGCACAACCGCGTGCTGCACGACATTCTGGTTTTCATCACCGTTGAAACAACCGACGAGCCCCGCGCCGATCCGGACAACCGCGTTACGGTGAAGCACCTGCCCCTGGGTGCCTTTCTGGTGGAAGCGAAATTTGGCTACATGGAACAGCCGGACGTGCCTGCAGCCTTGCGCGCCTGTGAGCCCCTTGGGCTTTCCATCGATCCGTCCCAGGCCTCCTATTTCCTGGGCCGCCGCGTGATCCGTACCTCGGCCAAGTCCGCGCTGCCCTTCTGGCAGCAGCGCATTTTCATCATGTTGGCAAATCAATCGGCCCGGGCTATCGAATTCTTCCGCATTCCCCCCGACCGGGTTGTTGAACTCGGCATGCAAATGAGTGTCTGATGCCTTCACTTTCGCCTTTCTCGCTACCCGGCCGCTTTTGGCGCGGCAATCTCCATACCCATTCCACGCTTTCCGACGGGGCTCTTGAACCGCCACAGGTGATCGAAGCCTACAAGAACGCCGGCTATGATTTCATGATGCTGTCCGATCATTTCATTGGGCATTTCAATTGGCCCATCGCCGATACCCGCGCCTTGCGCTCCAACAATTTCACCACCATCCTCGGCTCCGAACTGCACGCCCCGCAAACGCAAGTCGGCGAACTCTGGCATATCGTTGCCGCAGGCTTGCCGCTCGATTTTCCGCCCGCCGGCAAGAACGAAAGTGGAGAACAGCTTGCTCGCCGCGCCCATGACGCGGGGGCGTTCATCGGCATTGCACATCCCGCCTGGTCGCAGCTCACCATCGAGGATGGCCGCGCCATCGATTGCGCCCATGCGGTGGAAATCTACAATCATGGCTGCGCCATCGAAAACGACCGGGGCGACGGCTGGTATCTGCTCGACCAGCTTTTGAACGAGGGCAAACGCCTCACCGCCTTTGCCACCGACGATGCCCATTTCAAGACACCGGACCATTTCGGCGGCTGGGTCCATGTCAAGGCGGAAAGCCTCGGCCCCGAAGTGCTGCTCGAGGCGCTGAAGAAGGGCTACTACTATTCAAGCCAAGGGCCGCAGATTCACGATATCTCGCTGAGCGGTAGCGAAATCAATATCACTTGCTCGCCCGTGGACAATATCACCGTTCTCTGCGGCAATTCCCGCACCCTGGTGCGCAATGCCAAATCCATCACCGAGGCGACCTTTGATTTGAAGAAACTGGAAACCGGCTGGCTGCTCACCAAGCTCAGCCCCTGGTTCCGCGTGGTGTGCATTGATCATGCCGGGAAAAAGGCGTGGAGTAATCCCATCTGGAAAGATGAACTTTGATTCTGGGATAGAATGGCGATGAAAAAGACCCGTACCGAAACCGACAGCTTTGGCCCGATCGAGGTGGATGCGACACGCTACTGGGGAGCCCAGGCCCAGCGCTCCCTCGGCAATTTCAAGATCGGCTGGGAAAAGCAGCCGCTGCCCGTGGTGCGCGCCCTCGGCATCGTCAAGCGCGCTTCAGCCGAAGTGAATATGACCCTTGGCCGCCTTGACCCCAAACTCGGCAAGGCCATTGTGAGTGCCGCCCAGGAAGTGATCGAGGGCAAGCTCAATGACCACTTCCCGCTGGCCGTGTGGCAGACGGGCTCCGGCACCCAGTCCAACATGAACGCCAATGAGGTGGTGTCAAACCGCGCCATAGAAATGCTGGGCGGCGAGATGGGTTCGAAGAAGCCCGTGCATCCCAACGACCATGTCAACATGAGCCAGTCGTCCAACGACACCTATCCCACCGCCATGCACATCGCCTGTGCCGAGGAAATCCACCACGCCCTGCTCCCGGCCCTGCAGAAGCTCCGCAATGCCCTGAACGACAAGGCGCAGCAGTGGAAGCACATCATCAAGATCGGCCGTACCCATACCCAGGATGCAACCCCGGTGACCCTCGGCCAGGAGTTTTCCGGCTACGCCAAGCAGATTGAAAACGGTATCGTCCGCATCGAGCAGACCATGCCGCTGCTCATGGAACTGGCCCAGGGCGGCACCGCCGTTGGCACCGGCCTCAACGCGCCCGTGGGCTTTGCCGAAATGGTGGCCGAACGCATTGCCGCCATTACCCAGATGAAGTTTACCTCAGCGCCCAACAAGTTCGAGGCGCTCGCCGCCCATGACGCGATGGTGATGAGCCACGGCGCCATCAACACCGTGGCCGCCTCGCTGTTCAAGATCGCCAATGACATCCGCTTCCTGGGCTCAGGACCCCGCTCCGGCCTTGGCGAACTGTCACTGCCCGAGAACGAGCCCGGCTCCTCCATCATGCCGGGCAAGGTGAACCCGACGCAATGCGAAGCCCTCACCATGGTCTGCGTGCAGATCTTCGGCAATCATGCGGCCCTCACCTTTGCCGGCTCGCAAGGGCACTTTGAACTGAACGTGTTCAACCCGGTGATGGCCTACAACTTCCTGCAGTCCGTCCGCCTCATGGCCGATGCCGCGGAAAGCTTCACCGATAACTGCGTGATCGGCATTACCGCCCGCGAAGACAACATCAAGGCAGCACTGGACCGCTCGCTGATGCTGGTGACAGCGCTTGCGCCAAAATACGGCTACGACCGCGCCGCCAAGATTGCCAAGATGGCCCACAAGAACGGCACCACGCTGCGCGAGGAAGCCATCAAGGATGGCATTCCAGCCGCCGATTTTGACGCCATCGTTCGTCCTGAAGACATGCTGGCCCCAAAATGATGGCCGAGGTCGTCAATCTCCGCAGCTTTCGCAAACGCAAGGAGCGCGAAGACAAGGAGGCTGCGGCTCAAGCCAATCGCGCTGCCTTTGGCCGCACCAAATCCGAAAAGGAATTAAGCAAGGCCAAACTCGCATTGGAAAAAAAGGCGCTTGATAAGCACAAGCGCGAAGACTGATGGCCAGGGACCTCAAGCGCTCGCTGACCATTGCCGGGCATCGCACCTCGCTCTCCCTCGAGCCTGAGTTCTGGCAGGCCCTGCAGGATGTAGCCCGGGCCGAAAAGAAAACAATTGCCGGTCTGGTCGGCGAGGTGGACCGCACCCGTGGCACCCGAAACCTCTCCAGCGCGGTTCGCGTCTGGCTGTTCAGGCGGGCGAAGAAAGCCTGATCAGTAAAGATCGGAAGGCGACGCCGGCATTTGGGGAGGCTGGATGATTTGAGGCTGGATGATGGGCTTGCGAGGCGGCGTTACGGCCGGCACCGCTTCCGCCACAACTTTCCGGTAAAGCCGCAATTCGCGCATCCGCAACGCGCAGCTCCGCCTTGTTGATGGCATCGCCTTCCCGGATCAGCCGCTGCTCTTCAATCTTCGCCAGCTCGACATCCAGAATCCGCTGGGCGGCGTGAACTTTCAGTTCGCGCTGGCGCAGGCGCAGTTCCGCCCGCTGCGCGTAGAAGGCCGTCAGGCGTTCCTCGTCGACCTTGCGAAGTTTTTCCTCTTCGATGGCCATGCGCTCCTGTTCCTTTTGCACTTTTTCAAGCGCATCAACGCCCTGCTCAAGCACCTTGAAGCCAAGATAGGAGGTGAGCGCCGTCCGGTCTTCGCCGGCCACAAGCTGCGACGGCGTTCCGGTATAGGATATTTCCATCGGCGGCAATTCCGGCAGGGCCTTGAGGCTGAGCACCACGCCCAGGTCAATTTTCCCGTCCGCCAGTTCGGCGATCGGCTTGACCAGCACCTGCGCGTCGGGCCCGGTCATGCCGAAAGGCGTGAATGTTGCCACGCCATTGGCAATGGTCACCGCTCCGGAAACCGGCCCGAGCGTAATGCCCTCGCCGCTGCGCAATCCGGCAAAGGCCAGTTCCAGGCTTTCCGCATCCTTCGCCGTCAAAATCAGCTTGGAGAAATTTTCCGGTGTAATGTTCAAAAGCTTGCCGTCCTGCAGCTTGAAGGTGCCCTTGCCATTGAGCATGGCCAGCACCCCGCCGGGGCTCCGCCCTACCCCGTCAAACCTCACATCAACCGTGGCCAGCCCCGCGGCAATGGATCTCCCATCATTCTGCTTGAGGCGCTGGAACACATCGATGGGAACAATCACCTGACCGGTGATCTTCCGTCCTTCATTGGCCAGGCGCGAGGCGATTTCGACGACGATGTCATCGCCCTCGTCGGTTTTGGCGGAGGCGATAAATTCGGTCACATCCGCCCCTGCCGTAATGCCGATCTGCGCATTGCCCACGGAAAGCCCGGGATAAATCTCAAGCAACTTTGGCCGCACCCACACCACGCCGGTCAAGCCGAATGGCAGGGTCTTGGCGAAGGTCTCCTCCAGCGGCTGGGCGCTGCCGTTCCACGGCAGGAACACCGGCGCCATGGTGTTCACCAGCGAAATATCGCCCACATCGAAATCACCGGTAAGCTGCGTCTGGTCTTTCAGCGCGGCGCTGCCCGTGAGGGTGAAATCGGAAAGCTTCGCCTCGATCTCGTCAAAGGATTGCACATTCCCGGCCGTGTTGATCTTGGTGGTGAAGGACAATTGCCCGCCAACAGCCGAAAGGGCCGGGATTTTGAGGGCGGCCAGCAGGTCCTGGGCCTGCGCGCTTTGCACCGTGAGATTGCCGTCAAGCACCAGCTTTCCGGGGTCCGGATTGACGTTGCCCCTGAACTTCACCTCAGAACGGTAGATGTCGCTTTGCAAGTCAATTTGAAAACTGTCGTGCAAAACGCCGTCGGCGGTGAGGACAGCCCGGGCCGGAATGGCATCCACTGTTTCAACCGCCCCGCCAAACAAGTTGAACAGGGTGGCGCTGGACGGACTTTTGATTTCCGTAGTCCCTTTGAGCCCCGTGCCGGTCACGCCGGTTCCCACCGTAAAGCTGCCATTGGACGTAATATCGAGCTCGCCCACCTTGCCGATGACGCCGAAATGGGTTGTGGGCGCCGTGGCCGATGGTTTTGCCTGCAGATCGATTTTCAACGCGGTCTTGCCAAGCACTGATGACCATTGCGGAGTCTTGTCACGCGGCAGCAAGCCGATGAGCCGCAGCAGTCCGCGCGGGTCCTCGGCGGTGAGGGAAATGCCGATGTCGCCATCGGGGCCTTCCTCAGTATTGAGCACGTTGCCTGACACGCTCAGTTTCGCCCCGCCAACCGAGCCCGCCTCAATGGTCTTGAGATCAAAGCCCTTCACCGTGGTTTCCATGTCCACGGCCACATCGGAAGCCTCAACTCCGTTGAGCCTGAGCGTTCCCGCCTGGAAGGTCAGATGCAGATCGCGCTTGACCTGCTCGTCGACAAAATTTTTGACAATGCTGGTCCAGCTCGCGCTGCCATCGGACGAAAGGGCGGCCAGGCCATTGGGGACGTAACTGTCGATGTCGGCGGTTTCCATGTCCACGCGCAAATCGATGATCGGGCGCTCGCCATTGACCAGAACCGAAAGGCCCGCCTTGCCCCGTTCGCCATCCAGCTCATAGTCGATGTTCTGCAGTTCAAGCTTGGAAGCCGTGAGCGTCACATCCGCCTTGGCCTCCAGGTTTCCGCGCAGGCCGGTCCAGGTCCGGGCGATTTCGCTTTTGCTGTCGGGCCACAGCCAGAGCGAGAGCGCCCGCGCATCGGGCGATTTCACTTCAAGCGTGCCGGCCAGTTCCGCATATTGCGTGCCGGGGAAAAACACCCCTTCAAAGCGCGAGCGCGAACGCCCGGGAAGCGAGGCGGAAAGTTCATGAATGCGCATGGCTCCGCGGTTGGCGGACACATCCAGCAGGACATTGTCCAGAACTTCCCCGCCGGTTTTGAGCGCCGCAAACTTTATCGAAGACCGCAGGTCAACCGCCTCCGGCAGGGCCGCCAAAAGTCCGTTCACCAGCGAAAGCCCGCCGCCATCGCGCAGCAGGCGACGCGCCCCCGCCCCCGCCAGCGCATCAAAATCCACCCGCGGGGCGGAAAAATCGGCGGTGGCCTTTATCTCCTTGTCGAGAACGAAACTCGCCGAGCCCGACAGGATCGTGCCCTGGTCGGCAACATCCGCCGGCCTGATTTCAATTTCGCTCAGGTCGATCTTCTCAAAACTGCCGGTCACCTTTGACTTGAAGGTGATGGGCCGGACCTGTCCTTCCGTATCGGATTTGCCGTCGGGGCTTTGCGTGGGGTCGAGGCGCAGGGTGCCATCGAATTGGCCTGCCATGCTCTTGCCATCAAGGAAATAGGAATAGCCGGAATTCTCCTGCGACGACACGCGAAGCCCGAAGCTCAAAGGCACGTCATGCGCCCAGGTGCCGGTGCTGGCCGCAAACGCCAGGGGTGTTTCGTCATATTCAAAACTACCGGAACTGCGCCAGGGTCCCGCCAGATTCAGCGCCGAGAACGTGGCGTTGATCTTCTTCAATTCGGCAGGCGCACTGCGCCGGTCATCAATCACCTGCACGGTGCCGCCGCTAAGCGTGATCTGGTCCAGCTTCACCTGATCGAGCAGGCGGCTGTTGCGGATATTCTCGGCCGGCACAAAGTTCCAGTTGGCGCTGCCATCAAGCGCGCGCCGGAGTTTTATCGTCGGGTTGTCGATGTTGATGCTCTCGACCTGGATTTCAGCGTTGAACAGCGCGCCGAGATTCATCCGCACCACGATCTGGTCGGCGGTGGCAAACCATGTGTCCGCTGATCCCGGCGGATTGGCGATGCGCACGTCCTGGGCTCTAAGCCGCGGCCATGGGAAAAGCCTGACGCCGATGGGCCCGGCGATTTCCACCTTCCGCCCGGTGAGCTTTTCACCATAGGCCTCAAGTCCCGCGCGGTAGCTGCCCCAATCCACCACAAAGGGCGCCAGCATGGCGCTGAACACCGCCAGCACCAGCACAATCCCGAAATAAAAGACCGGTGATTTCCAAACCTTCATGATTCCTTACAATAGGACCAAACCTTCAGAGTGCAAGAATTTTGCCGGGGTTCATGATGTTGAGCGGGTCCAGCGCCTGCTTGATCTGGCGCATCACATCCAGCGCCTTGCCGTGCTCGGCTTCAAGGAATTTGATCTTGCCGCTGCCCACCCCATGCTCGCCCGTGCAGGTGCCTTCCATGGCGATGGCGCGGTGAATGAGACGATCATAGAAACCCTTGACTCGTTTGACTTCCGCCTCATCCAGGGGATCGCAGTACAGCACCACATGGAAATTGCCGTCGCCCACATGGCCGATGATGGGGCCGAATAGATTATTCGCCCGCAAATCCTCCTGGGTGGCAGTCACGCATTCCGCCAGCCGCGAAATGGGCACGCAGACATCGGTTGAAAAAACATCCTGCTTGCCCGGCGCAATGGCCCGTGTTGCCCAGAAGGCATCATGGCGGGCCTGCCACAGCTTCTGCCGGTCCTCTTCCTTTTCCGCCCAATCGAAGGCCCCGGCGCCATGCGAGGTTGCGATTTCCCGGAACATTTCAATCTGCTCGCGCGCATAGGCCAGCGTGCCGTGAAACTCCAGAAACAGCGTCGGCGCGATTTTGAGATCGAGCTTCGAATAGGCATTGATCGCCTTCACATGCTCCTCATCCACCAGTTCAATGCGCGCCACCGGAATGCCGAGCTGAATGGTTTCAATGGTGGCATTGCAGGCGGCCTCGACACTGGGGAAAGCGCACACCCCCGCCGTCATGGCTTCCGGGATTCCGTAAAGCTTCAGGCCTACCTCCGTAATAATCCCAAGGGTGCCTTCCGAACCCACCAGCAGCCGCGTGAGATCATAGCCCGCTGAAGACTTCTTGGCCCTCGTGCCGGTACGAATGATTTCACCATTGGCCATCACGGCCGTGAGACCCATGACGTTCTCACGCATCGTGCCATAGCGCACCGCATTTGTGCCCGAGGCGCGCGTCGCCGCCATGCCGCCAAGGCTGGCGTCGGCCCCGGGATCAATCGGGAAGAACAGGCCCTGGTCACGCAAATGAGTGTTGAGCGTTTTGCGGGTAACGCCCGCCTCCACCCGCGCGTCAAGATCCGCCGCATTCACCGACAGGATGGTGTTCATCTGCGAAAGGTCAACCGTAATGCCGCCATAGGGCGCCGTTATATGGCCTTCCAGCGAGGTGCCCGTGCCATAGGCGATGATCGGGGTTTGGTGCCTGGCGCAGATCGTGACGATCTTCTGCACCTCCAGAGTATTACGCACGAAAGCCACCGCATCGGGAGGCGCCCCGGCGGCCCAGGTCTGGTCCTTGCCGTGCTGTTCGCGCACGCTTGGCGCGGTGGAAAGCCGGTCGCCCAGGAACTCCCGGATCTCGGCAATGGTGGTAATTGTGCTGTTGGCGCGGTCTCGTGTAAGCATGCGCCGAAACTAGCAGACGGGAAGAAAATTACGATGGTTTTTCCAAGCCCCATCAAAAGCGCCCCCTACTCCATTGAAAGCCAGTGGATCGACTACAACGGCCACTTCAACATGGCCTATTACAATGTGCTGTTTGACAAGGATTCCGATGTGGCCCTGGCCCTTGTCGGCCTCGGCCCCGCCTATGTGGAAAAAACCGGAAATTCCTATTTCACCCTTGAGGCTCACATCAGCTATCTGCGCGAACTGACCGTCACCGACCAGGTCAGGATTGCCACCCAGATCTCTCGATTTTGATTCAAAACGTCTCCACTATGTACAAATGATGCACCACGCCACCGAGGACTGGATTTCCTGCGTCACTGAAATCATCATCATGCATGTGGATCTGAGATTAAAAAAATCCTCGCCCTTTCCGGCGGACGTTCTGGAGAAAATCAGGATCGCCCACGAGGCCCACAAAACGCTTCCCGTTCCATTACAAGTGGGCCACAAGATCGGGATTCCCCGAAAGACCTCACAACCGTAACATTGTCGTCGCAATCACCTGCCAAAACACACTCACAACAAGAAACATGCAGGAGGCGAATATGATGACACATTCCGGTTATTTGCAATTTGCCGAGGCCCTGGTTTTCGCCCAAGGCCCAAAGGCAGAAGCCGAAGCGGCAAAACATGCCATTCTCTGTGAAAAGTCCGGCGACATGGAAACCGCCGAAACCTGGCGGAATGTCCAATTTGCCTTGAAATGCGTGGGCTTCAAGAAAGCCGCCTAGGGCGAATTGCATTTGCTATAAGGGGTCTATAAGGATTCGTCAGACCCCATGACTGCCAAGCCGATTGATATTGCCAATACAAGTATTTCTGCACGCGCCATGGCGGGCAACGAACCCGCTTATTTCAAGGGCCTGAATCCAGAGCAGCGCGACGCGGTCGAATCAACCGAAGGCCCCCTGCTCGTTTTGGCCGGCGCCGGCACCGGAAAAACCCGGGTGCTGACCACCAGGCTCGCCCATATCCTGGCCACCAACAAGGCCTGGCCCAACCAGATGCTGGCGGTGACCTTCACCAACAAGGCGGCCCGCGAGATGAAGGAGCGCATCGGCCATCTTATCGGCGGCGTGGTGGAAGGCATGACCTGGCTTGGCACCTTCCATTCCATCGGCGTCAAGATTCTGCGCAATCACGCCGAACTGGCGGGACTGAAATCCGGCTTTTCCATTCTCGATACGGATGACCAGATCAGGCTTCTCAAGCAGCTTCTATCCGCCCATGACATTGACGAAAAGCGCTGGCCCGCCCGCCAACTCGCAAGTCTCATCGATGGCTGGAAAAACCGCGGCCTTGTGCCGGAGAAAGTCCCCGCCGGCGAAGCCCACGGCTTTGCCAATGGCATGGGCGGCAAGCTCTATGCGGAATACCAGGCGCGCCTGAAGGTTGTGAACGCCGCCGACTTCGGCGACCTGCTTCTGGAAGTCCTGCGCATCTTCCAGTCCCACCCGGATGTTCTGAAAACCTACCAGACCCGCTTCAAATACATGCTGGTGGACGAATACCAGGATACCAACGTGGCGCAGTATCTCTGGCTGCGCCTGCTCGCTCAGGGCCACAGGAACATCTGCTGCGTCGGCGACGATGACCAGTCGATCTATGGCTGGCGCGGCGCCGAGGTGGACAATATTCTGCGCTTCGAGAAGGATTTTCCCGGCGCCAAGATCATCAAGCTGGAACGCAACTACCGCTCGACGCCGCATATCCTCGGCGCTGCTTCCGGCCTTATCGCCAAGAATGAAAGCAGGCTGGGCAAGACGCTCCGCACCGACAAGAACGATGGCGACCCCGTCATCGTGCGCAGCCATTGGGATGGCGACGAGGAAGCCCGCGCCATCGGCGATGACATCGAAAGCCTGCAGCGCAAGAAGGAAAAGCTCAACGACATGGCCATCCTGGTGCGCGCCTCGTTCCAGATGCGCGCCTTTGAAGACCGCTTCATCACCCTCGGCCTGCCCTACCGCGTGATCGGCGGCCCGCGCTTCTATGAGCGCGCCGAAATCAGGGATGCACTGGCCTATCTGAAAGTCACGGCCTCGCCCGACAATGACTTGGCCTTCGAGCGCATCGTGAATGTGCCCAAGCGCGGCATTGGCGATACCTCTATCAAGCGCATGTTTGAATTTGCCCGGGCCCGTGGCCTGTCGCTCTACCGCGCCGCGCGAAGAATTGACGCTCACCGATGAGCTTCCCAACAAGACTCGCACCGCGCTGCGCCTGCTCATCGAAAGTTTCAGCCGCTGGCGTCAGGCCCTGCAAGGCCTGCCCCACACGGACTTGGCCGAAATGATTTTGGATGAATCGGGCTACACCGAAATGTGGCAGAACGACAAAAGCCCGGAAGCCGAAGGCCGGCTTGAAAACTTGAAAGAGCTCGTGCGCTCCATGGGCGAGTTTGAAAACATGGCGGGCTTCCTTGAACACATCGCCCTGGTGATGGACCGCGACAGCAATGACGTGGATGACAAGGTCAGCATCATGACGCTCCATTCCTCCAAGGGCTGGAATTCGGCACCGTGTTTCTCCCCGGCTGGGAGGAAGGCCTGTTTCCGCATCAGCGGGCGCTGGATGAAAAGGGCAAGGCCGGCCTGGAAGAAGAGCGCCGCCTCGCCTATGTCGGCATCACCCGCGCCAAGCGCCGCGCCACTATTTCCTTCGCCCAGAACCGCCGCGTCCACAACATGTGGCAGACCGCCCTGCCCTCGCGCTTTGTCGATGAATTGCCGGAAGCCTTCATCGAGGTCGCCCCCATGAGCAACAGCTTCGGCGGCCACAGCCTCGGCGGCTACGGTGCCAGCCGCTTTGATGATCAGAAACCCTTCACCAACACCTATGCCACGCCCGGCTGGCAGCGCGCTCAGGAACGCTGGAGCAAGGGCGAGGGCCTGCGCTCAACCCCCAAATTCATCGAAGGCGAAATGGTCACCCACGGCGAGGAAAACCCGGCGCTGACCAAAGGCACCCGCATCTTCCATCAGAAATTCGGCTACGGCCGCATCACTTCCGTCGACGGCAACAAGCTCACCATCGACTTCGAAAAAGCCGGCGAAAAACGCGTGCTCGATAGTTTCGTGACGGCGGCTTGAGCTATTCCGCAGGCTGAGCCTCGTCCGGCAGAAGCAAGCGGACGGCGAGAATGCAGAGCAAGGTTGTCAACGCCAGGATAATCGCCACAAGCGCGTTGATGTCAGGCGAAAATCCCAGGCGCATCATGGCCCACAGCCTGATCGGCAAGGTGCTGTCAGTGCCCGTCACCAGCAGCGTGATCATGGTTTCATCAAAGGACAGGGCAAAGCTTAAAACGCCCGCACCGATCAGCGTGCTGGCGAGGTTCGGCAGGATGATATGGATGAAGGTCTGCCAGGCGGATGCGCCAAGGTCGGTAGAAGCCTCAATCATTTCGGGTCCGATGGACTGCAGGCGGACCACGATGGTGCGGTAGGTGAGCGCCTGGACGAAAACGGTATGCGCCACGATGACGGTCATCAACGAACGCGGTATTCCAGTCTCGCGGAAGAAGATCAGCAATGACAGGCCGGTAATGATCGGCGGCATGAGGAATGGCAGGTATATGGCAAACTGCATGGCCTCGCGGCCCAGCGACTTGCCGCCGCAATAGTGAATGGCAAGAAGCGTGCCGCAGATGATCGACAGCAGGGAGGCCGAAAAACCGACGATAAGCGTATTGCCAACGGCCTCGAGGATTCCTGCATTGGCGGTGAGCGCGGCGTAGGACGCTAGCGACGGGTCATGCCATTGGACCTCGCCGTGCGCGATGGCAAAGAAGGATGAAACGATGGGGATGACCAGCGGGCTGTAGAGCAACAGGAAGACCACACCGGTCATCGCCCAGAGCGCGCCAATGGCATATCCCGGCAGCCGCATCATCTTTGACGGGCCTCCAACCGGCTTCCCGCGGCAATGACAGCAATGACCACGAGCCCCAGGACAGTGGCAAGCGCCGCGCCGAAGGGCCAGTTGAAGGCCGTGCCAAACTGGCTGTAAACGATGCGGCCAAAGGTGAAGCCGCTTTGGCCGCCCACCATTTGCGGCGTCAGAAAATCGCCGATTGCCAGAACGAAGACGAACGATGCCGCGGTCACAATGCCGGGCACGCTCAGCGGCAGGATGATCCGCGCAAATGTCTGCAGGCTGGAGGCGCCGAGATCGCTTGAGGCCTCGATGAGGTCGCGCGGGATCCGCTCGAGCGACAGGAAGATGGGCAATATGGCAAAGGGGATGAGCAATATCGTGAGTGTCAGGAGCACCGCGTTGAGATTGAACACAAAGAGCGTGAGGGGCGCATCGACCAGTCCTGTCCATAGCAGAAACCGGTTCAGGAAACCCGTACCGCCGAGAATGCTGCGGATGGCATAAATCTTGATGATGTAGCTCATCAGCAGCGGCACCAGCACCATGAGCAGCACGAGATAGCGCCGCCGTCCCTTCAGATTGGCCAGAAGGAAGGCGACAGGAAAGCCGATGAGAATCGCCAATGCCGCAACGGCGAGGCAGAGAAGGCAGGTCCGCCACAGAATGGGGATGAAAATGGCATCGGTGAAGATGCGCCGGTAATTGCCGAGGCCGAAATCGGCAACGATCTGGCCACCTTCCATCCGGAAGAAACTGTAGGCAAGAAAACTCGCCAGGGGTGCAACGAATGAGAAGGATTGGCAGGCCATAGGCAAAGGCCGCCAAGAGGCGCGGCCAGAGTCCATTTCTTGCACTACCGACAAAAATCATGGCAGGCCGGGCTCCCTTGCACAGGAAAGCCCGGTCACCAGGGTGACCGGGCCTTGCAGCAGTCCTTTACGGTCAAGGCTGGGCCTTGACTTCGTTCCACAGATCGGAGCGCTTGGTCGGGTCTTCGACAAAATCGAGCCAGACCAGCTTGTCATTGGCCCCGGCACTGCCGGTTTCAACCACCGTGTTGCCAAATCCGGTGCGCTCGGAAAGCTGCTGGCCAATCTTCTTCTGCAGCAGGAAGTTGACCCAGGCCTCGGCCAGATCGACATCCTGAACACCGCTGGTCAGGGCCCATGTATCGAGCCAGGCAAGTGCGCCTTCCTTCGGATTGACGTATTCGATATTGGCGCCGGCGTCTTTCATCGCCTTGACCTGCTGCTGCCCGTAGTTGGCCCAGATCAGCGCCACGTCATTGGACTTGTAAAGCTGCAGCGCCTCGTCGGGCGTCGTGTAGAAGCTCAGGACATTGCTCTTGAGGGCAATGAGCTTCTCCTTGATCTTGCCCATCTGCTCCTCGGTGAGATGGAAAGGATCCTCAATGCCCATGGTGAGCGCCGTGAATGAGAAATTGTGCTCGCCATTGTCGTAGGCAAGAATCTTGCCCTTGTATTTGGGATCCCAGAATATCTCGAACGTGTCAGGCGCCGGATTCACCTTGTCCTTGTCGTAGATGATGCCGATTGAATCGAAGCAGAAGGGAATCGAATGCACCTTGCCGTCGCGCATGACGCCCTTCACCTTCGAAAGATCCTGGAACCGCGGCAGGACATCCTTCTGGTTCGGAAGCTTCGACAGGTCGTGCGGCGTCGTAAGCCCGCCATCAATATAGCGTTGGAGCTGCGCCGTGTTCACGGCGAACACGTCAAAGTCCTTGCCTTCGCTGCCCTTGATCTTGGCCCAGATCTCGTCATCGGTGCCGATGAACACGATATTGGCCTTGGCCCCCGTCTGGTCCTGGAATTCCTTGACCCAGTCATCATCGGCATAGCCCTGCCAGGCCATCACCCGCAGCTCCTTGGCGGCAAAGGCCCGGCTGGAACTCAGAATGGCCGGCGCGGCCAAAGCCAGGCCCAGCGCCGTGCGTCTATTCAGTTTCAGTGTCATCAACGTCTCCTCCATTTTGTTTATCGTTCAAAATCATACCCACCCGCCATCGACGATGTAGTTCTGCGACGTGCACATGCGGCTGTCGTCGGCGGCAAGGAACAGCACCATGCGGGCGATGTCAGGCGGATAGAGCCTGTCTTTCAGGCATTGGCGCTCGTCGATCTGGCGTTCGCCGGCTTCATTCAGCCATAATTTCACCTGCCGGTCGGTCATCACCCATCCCGGCAGCACGCAATTCACCCGGATCTTTTCCGGCCCCAGCTCGCGCGCCAGAGCCCGCGTCAGCCCGCCCACCGCAGCCTTGGCGGTGACATAGGCCGGGCAATCCGGATCGCCAACCAGCCAGGTTATCGAGCCCAGATTGATGATCGAACCGCCCCCCGCATCGCGCATGTGCGGGCGCACTGCCTGGGTGGCAAAAAACTGGTGGCGCAGGTTCACCTGCATGCGGTCATCCCAGTAGGCGACCGAAACATCTTCCGTCCTGTGGCGGTCGTCGTTTCCGGCGTTGTTGACCAAGACCGACACCGGGCCGTGGCGTTCGCAGGCTTCGGCTACGGCGCGGCGGAGGGACTCGATGTCGCGCAGATCGCAATTGATATAATGCGGGGCGGTCTTTCCCTTTTCCTTCAGCCGGGCCACGAGGGCCAGCGCAGGGCCGTCGGCAATATCGGCAAAACACACCTTGGCGCCCTGCTGGCAAAAATGCTCAACCAGGCTGGCGCCGATGCCGCTGCCCCCGCCCGTTATGAATATGCTGCGATCCTGGAGGCTGGGAAACGTTGCCGGTCTATCGATGTAGCCATTCATAAAACACGCTGCCTGCCGTCAAAAACGGGATGTTGAAGCCGCTCCCAGGCAGTGTCAATAGACGCCCGCGGGTTGCAATCCGCAGGACCGCCCTGCAACGGGCAAGGGTTGACTTCGAATGGCAGTGGAATAGGTTCGGCGGCTTGCACAAGGAACGGATGCCATGAACATTGAAGTGAAGAAGAGCAACTATCGCAATGACTCGATCCTTCTTGGCTTCAGTGACCTCAAGCGGCTCAAAACCGAACGCCCGCTGGTATTTGAGCGTGGCAAAGGCATCTTTATCTACGATGAGAACGGCAAGGATTACATCGAGTCCGTTTCCTGCTTTTATTGCGTCTCCCTGGGTTTCAGCGAAGAACGCCTGGTCGATGCCGCGACCCGGCAACTGAAAACCCTGCCCATGTATTCTTCGGCGATTCACCGCACGGTGCCACCTGTGATGGAATTGACGGAAAGACTCGCGGCCCTGTCACCTGTCAAAAATCCACGCATCTATTTTTCCACCACCGGTTCCGAGGCCAATGACCATCTCATGAAGTTCATGTGGTATGGCAATGGCTTTGCAGGCGAGCCACAGCGCCGGAAAATGATTTCGCGGCGCGCCAGCTATCATGGGTCCACCATTGCCACATCGGCTTTGGGAGGCTCGCAGGAACTGCATGAAAGTTTCGGAATCCCCATGGGCTACTCATTGCAGGTCAGCCATCCGAGCTGGCCGAATGCGGCACTGCCGGGCGAGGATGAGGAAGCCTTCACGGACCGGCTCGCGGCGGAATTGGAACAGACCATTCTCGAAGCGGGGCCGGAGACGATCGGCGCCATGATCGCCGAGCCTGTTTCCGTATCGGCGGGCATGTTCCCGCCGCCCGCCAGCTATTTCCCCAAAATAACCAAGGTGCTCAAAAAATACGGCATCCAGCTTTTCATCGACGAGGTGGTGACGGGCTTTGGCCGTTCCGGGCACATGTGGGCGACGGAATCGATGGGCCTGGAGCCCGATTGCATGACCTGCGCCAAGGGAATTTCCGGCGCCTACATGCCAATTGCCGGCATCATCATGGGCGAGGAATTCAACCGCCGCCTGGATATTGGCAACGAAGCCAAGGGCTGGTTCGCTCATGGCGCAACCCATCATGCCCACGTGGTTTCAGCGGCGGTGGCCCTCGAAGTCCTCAATATTTTCGAGGAGCGCGATATTCTGGGCCACGTCCGGCGCATGATGCCGCATTGGAACCGCATGCTCGACAGCCTCCTTGACCACCCCCTGGTCGTCGGCAACCGAAAGTGGGGCCTGGCCGGCGCGGTTGAAGTGGCATACCCCGGCGAAGGCCGTGCAGGACCCGCAGGGAGCCTCAAGGTCGGCGGCGTGACGAAGGATGTCTATGAGGCGGGCCTGCTCGAAGGTGTTATCGTGCGGCCGCTGGCGGGCTGCTTTGTCATGGCTCCGCCCTTGATCATTACCGAGGCTGAAATTGGCGAACTCGGACGGAGAGTGCGGGCGGCACTCGATCGCGCCTTGGCCAACTCGCCGCCAGCTTGACTTTGGGCAGTTTCAACTGAGCTTCAGTCGGCAGCAACAATCTCACCATCGACTTCGAAAAGGTCGGCGAAAAACGCGCCCTCGATAGTTTTGTGACGGTGGCTTGAGGCCTGATTTGGCTTAAGCCAGTCTTAAGAAAACCTGCCTAAGCCTTCCCTTTGGCGTAATGGAAGGCAGCATTTTATGCAAATTGCAACAGGGGCCAAACCGGCAGTCCGTGCCCACATCGAAACCCTGAACCGGGCCGCGCCCGCCGTCTTCACCCTGGCCATATTCACCTCGGCCTTCCTGCTTTTCGCCATCCAGCCCATGTTCACCAAAATGATCCTGCCGCAGCTCGGCGGCTCTCCCGGCGTGTGGTCCGTGGCCATGGTGTTCTTCCAGGCCGTCCTGCTCCTGGGCTATCTCTATGCGCACCTCTCAACCCGCTACCTGCCGCCACGCACCGCCATACATGTGCATCTGGGCCTTCTCCTCGTAACCTTCATCGCCCTGCCGATCTCCATTGCCTCGGGCCTTGGAAAACCGCCGGCTGAAGGCCAGGCCTTCTGGCTGATCGGCGTTTTCACGTTTTCCGTCGGCCTGCCTTTCTTTGCGGTGGCTGGAAATGGCCCGCTTCTGCAGGCCTGGTTCGCCCGCACCCGGCACAAGGACGCCGGCAGTCCCTATTTTCTCTATGCCGCGTCAAATCTGGGATCCTTTGCAGCACTCCTGCTCTATCCACTGATCTTTGAAACCACCCTGCGCCTGCCGGAGCAATCCCTCGGCTGGTCAATCGGCTTTGTGGCCCTTGCCCTGATGATCGCGGCCTCGGGTTATGTCTTGCAGCTGACCATGGCCGAACCGAAACTGGGTGTCATGCAATCGGGACCCGTGGCGGGACCGACGAAACGCCGGGTCGGCGAATATATCTGGCTCTCATTCATTCCATCGGCCCTGCTGGTGGCGGTCACCGCCCACATCTCCACCGACATCGCACCAGCACCTTTCCTCTGGGTGATCCCGCTGGCACTCTATCTCCTGACCTTCGTTCTGATCTTCCGTGACCGGCCGCTGGTTCCCACAAAAATTGTTGCCCATCTTGTTCCGGCCCTGGCCGGGTTGATCATTCTATCCAAAGTGGTTCTCTTTAACATTTTCCTGAGTTGCGCCTTGCACCTCGGATTTTTCTTTGCCGTGGCCCTGATGTTCCACCAGCGGCTCTACAACTTGCGCCCGCCGGCCGAGCACCTCACGCAGTTCTACCTGTGGATGTCTTTTGGCGGCGTTCTGGGCGGAATTTTCTCCGGCCTGCTGGCGCCCGTAATTTTTGACCGCATCCTGGAATACCCTATTCTCATAGGCCTCGTGATGCTGGCCCATCCGGCAGTGCTCAAAGCCTCACGGCGTGACTTCGTAAAGGGAGGCTTTGCCGGTATTCGGAATGGCGCTGCTCTTGGCGGCGGGAATCTATCTGTTTCGGGAGCATGATTTCATCAATTCGAGCCTCCATCATAGATACCTTGTAGCGCTGGCAAGCATCGCGATCATTGGCCTCTTTGTTCATCAGCTTGCAAGGGCAGCACTCATTATGGTGACGCTGGTGATGGTGGAAATACCGCCTTCCGGCATTCTGAACACATCCTACGAACGCTCATTCTTTGGCGTTCACAAAATATACCTGAGGGACAACGGGCAGTTCCGCGCGCTGGCACATGGAACAACACTGCACGGCGCAATCCGGGTCAGAAATCCCGATGGGTCGAAATATACCGGTCCCGTCACGCCGCTCACTTACTATCACCCCCAAGGCGTGCTGGCGCAGACACTTCTGTTGTTGCCGCCTCAGATCAATGGCCGTGACGTGGGCGTTGTAGGCCTCGGCCCCGGCGCCCATTCCTGCAATGGCCTGACCCGTGACCGCTGGACCTATTTTGAGATTGACCCAGTTGTTATCAAGATTGCCAAAGATCCGGAGCAATTCGGATTTCTGAAAAACTGCGCTCCGGCAGCCAAAATCATTCTGGGTGACGCGCGACTGACCCTTGCCGAACAGCCACCATCAGCTTTCGACTATCTGCTCATCGATGCCTTCTCATCGGATACAATTCCAATTCATCTGCTGACGCGCGAGGCTATTGCACTGTATGTTTCGCGTCTAAAGGACGATGGGGTTTTGACAATCCACATATCAAATCGCCACCTGGAACTGCAAAGCGTCGTTGCGGCGCTCGCCCGCGATGCCAATATCGCCATAAAAATCCGAGTCCATATCACCAAGTCGACCTCGCTTGCCGATCCGAATTCTTCCGTGGTGGCAATTTTTGCACGCCAGCCGGAAACCCTTGCCAGATACACCGAAGAGTTGGGATGGAAACAGCCGCCGAAAAATAATCTGTCGGTCTGGACTGACGACTATTCAAACATCGTGGGTGCCATGTGGCGGAAGCATTCGAAATGAAGCCGGTTCACGCGGTGGCCGGCACAAACTTCAGCGCCAACCCGTTCATGCAGTAGCGCAGGCCCGTGGGCGGCGGCCCGTCATCGAACACATGGCCCAGATGCCCGCCGCAGCGGCGGCAATGGACTTCGGTGCGCGTCGAAAACAGCGTATTGTCTTCCTTCTTGCCGACCGCATTTGGCAGCACGTCATAAAAGCTCGGCCAGCCCGTGCCGCTGTCATATTTTGTGTCCGATGAATAGAGCGGCAAGTCGCACCCCGCGCAGGCGAAGGTGCCCTTGCGATGCTCGTTCAGAAGCGGGCTGCTGTTGGGCGGTTCGGTGTTTTCTTCCCGCAGAACCGCATATTGTTCGGGCGCAAGCAAAGCCTTCCATTCGGCCTCGGTCTTGCTGATCTCGAACTCCCCGGCAAAACCCATACGGCTCCCGGCGACCAGGCCGATCACTGAAAATCCGGCATATTTCAAAACGTTGCGGCGATCCATGATATCCTCACTTTAGCATAGCTACGGGCCAAACCGGCAAAAGGTTTCAGAGTTCCACCGGCCCTTCCGCCACAGGCTGCGGCGCGGCGGGTTTTCGCCGGTCAATAACCGAAGACCCCGCATTGGCGTCAAGCCGCGCGAACTGGAACACGGAAAACATGGCAATTCCTGCCACGATAAAAAACGCCATGGAAAAATCATCCGCCGCGATGACCGCTTCGCCGCGCATGGCCTGCACCGCTTCCAGGACGAAGGCCGCCACGGCCACGCCGGCCGACAGCGAAAACTGCTGGGCCACCGCATAGAAGGTGGTGGCGTTGCTGGTGTTGGCGCGGTCAATGTCCGAATAGGTGAGCGCGTTCATCGCCGTGAATTGCAGTGACCGGAGAAAGCCGCCGATCAACAGCAGGAGCGAGACCAGCACGAAAGGCGTGGCCCCCGAGAGCAGGCCATAGCCTGCCATGAAAAAGCACGACACCACGCCGTTGATGAGCAGCAATTGCCGGAAGCCAAAGCGGCGCAGCAAGGCCGATGCGGAGAATTTCATGGCTATGGCCCCCGCCGCCGCCCAGCAGCTCAACAGGCCTGATTGAAACGCGGTGAGGCCGAAGCCAAGCTGGAACATCAGCGGCATGAGGAACGGAATGGCCCCCACGCCGATGCGGTAAAAGCTTCCGCCTTCCACCCCGGCGCGAAAGGTGGGAATGCGCAGAAGCTTCAGGTCCAGAATCGGATTTGTGGCAGTGGCCGCGTGGCGCACATAGAGAGCCAGGCACACCGCGCCAAAACAGATGAGAAGAACCTGCCCATAGATGGGCAACAGGTCGCGGCCGATGATCGTGAAGCCAAATACCAGCGATGAAAGCCCTAGCGCCGAAAGCAGGAAGCCGCGGAAATCCAGCGGGAGCACCGGTTCCGGCGGCATCTCCGGCAGGTAGCGCGTGGCCACAACGATACCGAGGAGCCCGATGGGAATATTCATCCAGAAGATCCAGCGCCAGTCAAAATAGGTGGTGATGAACCCGCCGATGGGTGGCCCCACCAGGGGCCCGATGAGGGCTGGAATGGTGAGCCAGGCAAGCGCGTCCACCAGTTGTGTTTTGGGAACTTCCCTGAGGATGATAAGGCGCCCCACCGGCACCATCATGGCCCCGCCCAGCCCCTGCAGGGCGCGCGCCGCAATGAGCCAGCCCAGCGATTGGGAATAGCCGCAGGCGATGGAGCCCAGCATGAACACCGCAATGGCGGCGCGAAAAACATGCTTTGCGCCAAAACGGTCGGCACACCAGCCGCTGATCGGGATGAAAACCGTAAGACTCAGGAGATAGGTGGTGAACGCCAGCTTCAGCACGATGGGATCGGTGCCGAGGTCCGCCGCGATGGCCGGCAGCGAGGTGGCAATCACCGTCGAGTCCATGTTTTCCATGAACAGGGCGGAGGCTACGATGAGCGGAAGCAGGCGGGCTGGGGAGACCATTTCAATGATCAGCAGAATGCCAAACTATTCCAGCTCACACAATGCGGCCGCCCATCAAAAGCTCATGTTTTAATGCGCCAACCCCATGCAACCACTTCATAAGGCTGAGGTTTTTTCATTGCAAACAATGCCCTAGGGCCGTTATGCCAACCTTTGACCCTCACTCGATGAAGGCGCTATAAGGCGCCCATGATTACAAGATTTTTTACCTGGCTCGAAAACTACGTCGATTCCTTTCCCATGCAGCAGGCCGAAAAGCCCGCGCCGACGCTGTTTGCCTTCGCCTTTCACTACACCAAACCGTTCCTGCCGCTGCTGGTCGCCTCGATTCTCTTCTCAACCGTGATTGCCCTGATCGAGGTTTACCTCTTCGCCTTCATCGGCAATCTGGTTGACCTGCTCGTCGGCGGCGGACCGCGCCACCTTCTGGGAGGATGAACTCCACCAAACTGATCCTGATGGGCGCGCTGGTTCTGCTGGTGCTGCCAGTCCTGAATTTCATTTCCGAGGCCATTTCCCACCAGGGCCTGCGCGGCGCCTTCGCCATGCGCATCCGCTGGCTGGCGCATCGCTATGTGCTGCGCCAGAGCATGGACTTCTTCCACAATGATTATGCCGGCCGCGTCGCCACCAAGGTCATGCAGGCCGCACTCGGCGTGCGCGACGCGGTGATGAAAATTACCGAGGTCGTGGTTTACGTCACCGTCTATTTCGTCGGCGCTCTCGTTCTCGTGGCAACCAGCGATTACTGGCTGATGGTTCCGCTTCTCGTCTGGCTCGGCGGTTACGCCCTGGCCTGCTGGTACTTCGTGCCGCGCCTCGGAAAATTGTCGGAAGCCCAGGCCGAATTGCGCTCCCTCGTGGTGGGCCGCGTCGTCGACAGTTACACCAACATCTCGACGGTCAAGCTTTTCGCCCACGCGGAACGCGAGGATTCCTATGCCCGCGAAGGCATGGGCTGGATGCTGGAAAGCGTCAACCGGTCCATGCGCATGTCCACCTTCATGACCTCAACGCTCAGCCTGCTCAGCGGCATTCTCATTTTCATGATGTCCGGCATCTCGATTTATCTCTGGCATGTGGGTGCCATCACCACCGGCGCCATCGCCTTCTCCATCGGCCTGACGCTGCGCCTCAAGGCCATGTCGCAATGGATCATTTGGGAAGTGGCTGGCCTGTTTGAAGACATCGGCGTCATCCAGGACAGCATCGAAACCGTGGCCCGTGACCGTCAGGTGACCGACATTCCCGATGCCAAGCCGCTTGTCGTCAGCAAGGGCGAAATCGTCTTTGACAAGGTGCGCTTCAACTACGGCAAGGAACCGGTTGAAGGCCGGCCTGATATTGTCGATGGCTTCTCGCTCACCGTCAGGGCCGGCGAAAAGGTGGGCCTTGTTGGCCGCTCCGGTGCCGGCAAATCCACCCTGGCCAACCTGCTGCTGCGCTTTTATGATCTCCAGAGCGGCGCCATCCGCATTGACGGCCAGGACATCTCGCAGGTTCAGCAGGAATCCTTGCGCTCAAAAATCGGCGTGGTGACCCAGGATACCTCCCTGCTCCACCGTTCGGTTCTTGATAATCTGCGCTATGGCATGCCCGATGCAACGCAGGCCGAAGTGGAAGCAGCCGCCCAGAAAGCCCATGCCGGTGAATTCATCGCCAACCTGGTCGATCCCAAGGGCCGCAAGGGCTACGACGCCCATGTGGGCGAACGCGGCGTGAAGCTTTCCGGCGGCCAGCGCCAGCGCGTGGCCATCGCCCGCGTGCTGCTCAAGAACGCCCCCATCCTGGTGCTCGACGAGGCAACCAGCGCCCTCGATTCCGAAGTCGAATCCGCCATTCAGGAAAATCTCTACACCCTGATGGAGGGCAAGACCGTGATCGCGGTTGCCCACCGGCTTTCAACCATTGCCGCCATGGACCGCCTGATCATCATGGACAAGGGCCGCATCGTGGAAGAAGGCACCCACAAGCAATTGCTCAAGCGCAACGGCCTCTATGCCAATCTCTGGAAACGCCAGTCCGGCGGCTTCCTGGTGGATGAAACCACGCTGGCCGCCGAGTAAACCTTTCATTAACCATAGTCCGGCCACAACAGCTTCCAAACCAGCCCAGCCATTTCCGGGGACACCATGAAACACGCCATCATCGCCTTGACCGCCGCATCCTTCCTGCTCGCCGCCTGCTCGACCGATCCCTATACCGGGCGAACAGAAGGTTTCCAACACTGCCATCGGCGCTGGCACCGGCGCCCTGCTTGGCACCGCCGCGGGCGCCCTGCTCGGCTCGACCACCAATATAAAGACCCGCAAGGCCATGCTGGTTGGTGCGGGGCTTGGCGCATTGGCGGGCGGCGGCGTCGGCCTCTACATGGACAATCAGGAAGCCAAGCTGCGTGAGCGCCTCGAAGGCTCCGGCGTGTCGGTCACCCGCAATGGCGACAACATCATTCTCAACATGCCCTCCAACATCACCTTTGCCACCGACGAGTCGGACATCAGGCCGGCCTTCTATGATGTGCTGAATTCGGTCGCCATCGTGCTGCGCGAATTCAACCAGACCCTCGTGGATGTGAACGGCCACACCGACGCCGATGGCTCCGACGAATACAATGAAGAGCTCTCGAGCCGCCGCGCCAATTCGGTGGCCCACTATCTCGTTTCACAGCAACTCGACAGCCAGCGCTTTTCGGTCCAGGGCTTTGGCGAAAGCCAGCCCGTGGCCTCCAACGCCAGCGCCTCCGGCAAAGCCCAAAACCGCCGCGTCGAAATCCAGATTGTTCCGCTGACCTGATAGACTCGGCACGCGCGGGAAGCTAAAGCCCCCGCATGACTACGGCGCGTGTAATCCTCACTGTCCCTGCCCTCAGCCTTGCGGCGGCGGAAGACATGGCAAACCGGTTCGAGAGTGATTTCCGGATCGAGCCGCTGGCCGTCACCATCAATGAAACCGATGAAGCCAAAAATCTTTGGGAAACCGTGGCCTATTTCGCCACGGACGCAGACGCGGAAGAAGCACGGCGGCTTCTGCACGTGCCGTCAGGCATCATTTCGGAATTGCCCGACAAGGATTGGGTCAGGCATTCGCTTGAAGGCCTGGCGCCCGTTGTGGCGGGACGGTTTTTTCTGCACGGTTCGCACGACCGTGAACGCCGGCGCCATGGCGGCGTGCCGTTTGAGATTGATGCGGGAACCGCCTTCGGAACCGGCCACCACGGCACCACGGCCGGTTGCCTCCTTGCCCTTGATGCAATTCTGAAACGGCGGCGGCCGAAACGCATTCTGGATCTCGGCTGCGGCACGGGCGTCCTGGCCATCGCCGCGGCCCTTGCCGCAAAACGCAAAACCCTCGCCACCGACATTGATCCGGAAGCGGTGCGCGTGACGGAGTTGAATGCGAAGCTCAACGGCGTAGCTCCCCTGCTCCACGGCGTGACGGCGCCGGGCCTCAAGCACACCCGCATCGCCCATGGCGCACCCTATGATCTGATCTTCGCCAATATCCTCGCGCGGCCCCTGATCAGCCTGGCCCATGGCCTGAAAGCCATTCTGGCCCCGGGCGGAACCCTCATTCTGTCCGGCCTTACCCGCGATCAAATCCGCTGGGTCTCAGCCGCCTACCGCAATCGCGGCCTCGTCCCCATCCAGACCCTGCTGCTCGGCAATTGGGCCACGCTGGTGTTCAGCAACCCCACAAAACAAAACCGCCCGAAAAGCCTGCGCTTTGGGCGGTTAGTATCCGGTGCTGTCGGCAAGGGATGGGAAGAGGCTTAGTTGCCCCAAACCATCTTCTCGATTTCCGAACGGCGCACGCCGATATCGGCAAGCATCCGGTCGTCGAGCTGGTGCAACTGGCGCTCAGCCCGGGTGCGGGCGAAATAGCCCTTTACGCGGCCCATGATGCCGGGAGCAAAATCGCTGCCCTTGATGTGGCTGATTTCGCGGCCATAAGTAGTCGTCGTCATTGTCTTTCTCCTTCAATCTCTTCCCAAAAACCCGCTTGAGGCTGGTTTCCGAGGTTCCAAATCTTGTGCGTCGCACAACTTCACTGCCTATATATGCTGCAGTTCGCCCTGTTCGTAGAGCTAACCTCCCGTGTCTGCCATGCAGTGATTACATGACTACGTTCATGCTCCGTTAATCCACCGGGAACATCGCATGGATTGTCTTATGCACTTGAAATATGACAATTATTCAACGATTTGTGCCTTTGTTCGGTCACAATGGTTGAAAATTTCTAAAGACTGAGAACAGGATTTTTGGGGAATCTTCAGGTCTAAGGCATGCTAATTAAGCATGATTGATACTTGCCTGATTTTTGCGCTGCACAATAAAAAATGCCCGACCTATTGGTCGGGCACCGTAATTCGCAAAGTTTTGCTAGCGATTAAGCAGCAGTCAGATTACCAGCCGAGCTCTTGCCCGTGCGCTTGTCGGTCACGATTTCAAAGGAGACCTTCTGGCCTTCCTTGAGAGTGCGCAGACCGGCGCGCTCTACAGCGGAAATATGGACGAAAACGTCCTTGCTTCCGTTGTCCGGTTGAACAAAGCCGTAGCCTTTTTGCTCATTAAACCACTTTACAGTACCCGTATTCATGGGATCGTCCTTCAGTTGGGTTATAGTGAGGCCTTGTTGAAATGCAAAAGCAGCGCAAAAAGACCCGTGTAGTCGATTGTTGGAGGAGTCTTTGCGGCACGCGTCCTACAGGGACAGCGAACTGGCCAATCGTCCGGCCCAAGTTTTCGATGCAAATGATATGGAACAAGTTGACGCAGGATGCAAGTATTTCCTTTTGCTGGAATCGCGGACAGCGGATTAAGCTATGGAAATGACTCATAAATCCCGCGTGAAAACACTTCGGCTGCTTTTCAGAAAACAAGGACTTACGGGACTGATCATCCCCCGGCAGGATGAATTCCAGGGGGAATATGTGGCGGCCTACGCCGAGCGCCTGCGCTGGCTCACCGGTTTTGCCGGCTCCTGGGGCATGGCCATCCTTACAGTTAACAAGGGGGCCATCTTCGTTGATGGCCGCTACACCATCCAGGTGCGCCAGCAGGTGGACACCAAGCTCTTCACCCCCCACCATCTCGTCGACGAACCGCCAGCCACCTGGATTGCCGAAAACCTGAAAAAGGGCGATGTCCTGGGTTACGACCCGTGGTTGCTGACCGCCGACCAGGCCGAGCGCTTCGCGGCGGCCTGCGCCAAGGCGGGCGCCAAGCTGCAGCCGCTTGCCAGCAACCCCATCGATGCAATCTGGGACGACCAGCCCAAACGGCCAACCGCCTCCCTCTCGGTGCAGCCCCTGCAGTTCGCCGGCCAGAGCGTTGCCGACAAGCTGGCGATGATTTCAAAGCTGCTCGCCAAGGCCGGAGCCGACGCCACCGTGCTCACCCAGCCCGACTCGGTCGCCTGGGTCTTTAACATCCGGGGCCATGACGTGCCCTACACGCCCGTCGTCCTCGCCTATGCCATTCTGAAAAAGAAAGGCAAAGCCGAACTCTTCATCGACAAGGCAAAGCTGCCGGAAGACGTGCAGGCCCATCTCAAGAAATCCGTCACCGTCAGAAAACCTGCCGAATTTGAATCGGCACTGAAGGCTCTCGGAAAATCCGCCGTTCAGATCGACGGCAATTGGGCCCCGGCAAAAATCAAACTGGCACTGGCCAAGGCAAAAATCATCAACGCCATCGACCTCTGCGTTCTGCCCAAGGCAAAAAAGAACAAGACCGAACAGGAAGGCGCCCGCGCCGCGCACCGGCGGGATGGCGTCGCCATGTCCCGCTTCCTCTGCTGGCTGGAGAACGGCCGCGCCGCAAGGCGGCCTCACCGAATGGTCCGTGGCCGAGAAGCTGGAACAGTTCCGCAAGGACACCGGCATGCTGCTTGATCTGTCCTTCGACAGCATCGCAGGCGCCGGCCCCAATGCCGCCATTCCGCACTATCACGTGAACCCCGATGATTGCCTGCCGCTCAAGATCAATGAAATCTTCCTCATCGATTCCGGCGGCCAGTATCAGGACGGCACCACCGACATCACCCGCACCGTCATCGTCGGCGAGCCAACCGAGGAAATGCGGGACCGCTTCACCCGCGTGCTGAAAGGCATGATCGACGTCTCGCGCATCCGCTTCCCGAAAGGCACCTGCGGCTCGCAGATCGATGTGCTCGCCCGCCAAAGCCTGTGGGCCGCCGGCCTCGACTACGATCACGGCACGGGCCACGGCGTTGGCTCCTATCTCTCGGTGCATGAAGGCCCGGCCCGCATCAACAAGTCGGACCGCATACCCTTGGAGCCCGGCATGATCCTCTCCAACGAGCCCGGCTTCTACAAGCAGAATGAATTCGGCATCCGCATTGAAAACCTGCTGCTCATCCACGAAGCAAAAGCCATCGACGGCGGCGAGCGCCCCATGCTGGGCTTCGAAACCCTGACGCTCTGCCCCATCGAACGGCGCCTGATCGATACGAAGCTGCTGACGCGCGACGAGCTGCACTGGCTCGACACCTACCACGCCCGCGTTCTCAAGGAAGTCGGCGATCATCTGTCAGGCGACGAACTGACCTGGCTGACGGAAGGCCTGCGCGCCCTTTCATGCTGAAGAACCATCCGCAGCAGCACCACACTGATCACGCCAGTCAAGACCGTGACCACCAGCGGCACCCGCATGAAAGGCCACGGCCGCTGTCAGGATTGCCGCAGTGGATTCGGCAAGGCCCGTTGTCAATATCGTCGGCGCGATCACCGCCATGAGGATGGCCGGCGGCAAGGCATCAAGCGCCGCCTTCAGCCGCCCCTTCACCACCACGCCGCGCATGAGGTAAAGCCCGCTGGCGCGCGTCGCATAGGTCGCAAGCGCCATGCCCAGAATGGCAAGGATCGTCGCCGTCATGATGCTTCGCCTTCCCGGTAGAGAAGGGCCGCAACAAGCACGCCGACAATTCCACCAATCACGATATACCAGGCGCCCGGCACATAAAGCTTCGCCAGGGCCGCCGCGATGGCGCTGGCTCCCAGAATTGCGCCGGTGCGCGAACCTTTCCAGAAGCCCGCAAGGATTCCGATGAACATGCGCCGAGAATGCAAAATCAAAACCATAGGCCGCCGGATCGCCAAATGACCGGCCAACAATTGCGCCAGTGATTGAAGACGTTGTCCATGTAATCCACATGGGCAAGCGCAAGCCCGAAATAGTAACCCAGGGTCAGCGGTGTCTTGAGCGCCCGGCGCTCGGAGAAGGCCCAGTTTTCGTCGGCCATCAGGAACATCATGAAGGGATGCCAGCGCCCGTCGATGCCGCCCAGGTGGCGTGACAGGGATGCCCCCATCAACACATGGCGGATGTTGACGATCAGCGCCGTGACCGTGAGCAAAACCCAGGGCACCGGATCGCGCCAAACTTCAATCGCCACGAATTGCGCTGCACCGGCAAAAACCGTGGCGCTCATCAGCCACACTTCAAATGGCACCAGCCCCTTGCTCGCCGCCAGCGTTCCCCACAGCAAGCCAATAGGCGTGGCGGCAACCAGGATGGGCAGGACGTCAAGCAGACCCTGCCGGAACTCACGCGCCGATGACGTCATGCGCAGTCCTTGCTCAGGCGGAACCTTCCGGGCGTGATGCCGAGCCGCGACTTGAACACGCGCGTCAGATGGCTTTGATCGGAGAAGCCGCATTGCGCCGCCACATGCGTGGCGCTCATGCCCGCCCGCAACAGGTTGCAGGCCAGATGCACCCGCCGGTCCATCAGCCAGTTATGCGGCGTCAGTCCCGTGGCCTTGCGAAACACCCGGATGAGATGGAAGGGGCTGAGGCCCGCCGCCTTCGCCAGGTTTTCAAGTTCCACCTGCTCGTCGACATGGGCCGCCAGATAATCCTTGGCGCGGCGCACGGCGAGAGGTTCGCGGCCCGCCACGCCAACCGCATTCAGGCCTCCGGCATGGCGGTCAATCATGTCGAGCAGCACCGAGGTCAGCGCCTCATCAACGCCCAAGCGGCTCCGCCCCTGCTTCAAGCGCCTCATGGGCCCGCAGATAGCGGGCGGCAAGCAGCTCGTCCTTGATGATCGGGCCATTGAATTGCGGCGCGTTGGCCCGCCGGCCGGTTGCCATTTCCACGATGTTCTGCAGCAGCGATGGCTTGGGATAGATCATCCGGTAGCTGTAGCCATCGCCTTCCGGCACCGCGTCATGAACCTCGCCGGGATGGACAAAGCACAGTTCTCCCGGCCCCGCCCGCAGCAGAACGCCGCTGATCCGGTAAACATTCACCCCGCCGACGACCGCGCCGATCACATAGCTCTCATGGGTGTGCGGCGGGAAAACATGGGTGCGGAAGGTGGCCGACAGGCATTCCAGGGACTCATGCCGGTTCACCCGCCAGAATGACGTTTCATCATTCTCGGCCAGATCGTCCAGCGTGTCGTCGGGAGCAAGAAGTTTCATGGGGCTTATTTAGCAGGCCAGGCGGCAAACGCTTGTACAGAATTGCGCCTACTTTTGCTCCCCCACCCGCTTGAACCACTCGGCCTCATCGATGACCTCAACCCCATGTTTTTCGGCTTCCTTGAGCTTGGAACCCGCCCCCGGGCCCGCCACGAGCAGATCGGTTTTCTTCGAAACCGAGCCCGCCACCTTGGCCCCCAGCCGCTCGGCCATGGATTTCGCTTCCTCGCGCGTCATCATTTCCAGCGCCCCGGTAAACACCACGGTTTTTCCCGAGACCGGCGACGACGCGGCAACGGCGGCAAGCGGCGTCGGCGTGACATGCTTCAGCAACTCGTTGACCACCTCGATGTTGTGGCCCTCGCCGAAGAATTGCGTGATCGCTTCGGCAACGACTTCTCCGATGCCATCAAGGGCATTGAGTTCATTCCACGCCTCTTCATCATGATGCGAGGCCGCAATCATCTGATCGCGAAAATGCTCCGCCGATCCATAAGCCCGCGCCAGAACCCGCGCCGTGGTCTCGCCCACATGACGAATGCCGAGGGCAAAGATGAAGCGGTCAAGGGCAATGCTGCGGCGCTGGTCGATGGCGTCAAACAGTTTCTTGACGCTGGCCTCGCCCCAGCCTTCGCGGTCCTTCAGTTTCTTGAGGGCGCGCTCATTGCGCGCCGCAAGCGTGAAAATATCCGACGGCGATTGAATAAGGCCGTCGTGATAGAATTCCTCGATGATCTTGTCGCCAAGCCCCTCGATGTCGAAAGCGTTGCGCGAGGCAAAATGCTTGAGCCGCTCCACCCGTTGCGCCGGGCAAATGAGCCCGCCGGTGCAGCGCCGCACCACATCGGTCTTGCCCGTGTCGCGTTCCTCGCGCTCCGCATGGCTGCCGCAGGCCGGGCAGACTTTTGGAAATTCATAAGATTTCGCGCCGCGCGGGCGCTTCTCCAGGATCACCGCAACGATCTGCGGGATCACATCACCGGCCCGCTGCACCGTGACCGTGTCGCCGATGCGCAAATCCTTGCGGGCAATTTCATCCTCATTGTGCAGCGTGGCATTGGACACCACCACACCGCCAACAGTCACCGGCCTGAGCCGCGCCACCGGCGTCAAGGCCCCGGTGCGGCCCACCTGAATGTCGATGCCTTCCAGAACCGTTGTGGCCTTCTCCGCCGCAAACTTGTGGGCAAGCGCCCAGCGCGGGCTGCGCGAAACAAAACCCAGCCGCGCCTGCCAGTCCAGCCGGTTCACCTTGTAGACAACCCCGTCGATATCATAGCCCAGGTCGGCCCGGCGTTCCTCGATGCTGTGATAGTGGGCCAGCAATTCCTCGCTCGAATGGCAGAGCTTCATCAGCGGATTGACCGGAAAGCCCAGCTTCTTGAAGCCCATCACCACATCCCACTGGGTTTTTTCCGGAAGATCCGGCGCTTCGCCCCAGGCATAGGCAAAAAATCGCAAGGGACGAGAAGCGGTGATCGATGAATCCAGCTGCCGCAAACTGCCCGCCGCCGCATTGCGCGGATTTGCAAACGTCTTCTCGCCGTCCCGACTCTGTTTCTCATTGAGTTTGGCGAAGTCCTTGTGGGACATATAGATTTCGCCGCGCACTTCCAGCACGGCCGGGGCCTTGCCCGTCAGTTTCTCCGGCACATCATCAATCGTCTTCACATTTGCAGTGACATTTTCGCCTTCCGCCCCGTCGCCGCGCGTCGCCGCCTGCACCAGCTTTCCATTCTCATAGCGCAGCGATATGGAAAGCCCGTCGATCTTCGGCTCGGCGGTGACTTCGATTTCGGTTGTCTCCGGCAGGTTCAAAAACCGTCGCACCCGCCCGAGAAATTCCGCCACTTCGCTGTCCTCAAAAGCATTGCCGAGCGACAGCATCGGCACCCGGTGCTGCACCTTGCCAAATTTTTCCTGGGGTGCCGCTCCCACCCGCTTTGAAGGCGAACTGGCCAGCACAAGTTCCGGAAACCGGTCCTCGAGCGCCGCATTGCGCTTGCGCAAGTCGTCGTATTCAGCATCGGAAATTGTCGGTGCATCCTGCCCGTGATAGCGCTCATCATGTTCGGCGATTTCCCTGGCCAGCCGCTTCAGCTCCGCCTTGGCCTCGGCCAAACTCAACTGGTCAGGGGATTTCTCCGGCATGCCTCAACCCTTGGCCGCCAGCAAGCGGTCGGCCTGGGCCCGGGCCTCATCGGTCACCTGCGCGCCCGACAGCATGCGCGCCACTTCCTCGCGCCGGCTCTTGTCGGACAGCGATTGCACCCGCGTCACCATGCGGTGGCTGCCAACCTCTTCCATTTTTGAAATCAGCATGTGCTCGCTGGCCCGTGCCGCCACTTGCGGCGAATGGGTAACCGCCAGAACCTGCAAACCCTGCGCCATCCGCGCCAGACGCCCGCCGATGGCATCGGCCACCGCACCGCCCACGCCCGTATCAATTTCGTCGAAGATCAAGGTGGGAGCCGAGCCCTTGGCCGCGAGAATGACTTTGAGGGCCAGCATGAAACGCGCCAACTCGCCGCCCGAGGCTACCTTCATCAGCGGCGACAACGGCGTTCCCGGATTTGCCGCCACGACAAATTCAACCCGGTCAACCCCGTGCGGCCCGGGCTTTCCCGCATCGCTGGTGATCTGCGTTTCAAACCGCGCCTTCTCAAGCTTGAGCGGCGGCAATTCGGCGAGCACCGCCTTATCCAGATTCTTCGCGGTTTTTTTGCGCGCCGCACTCAACAAATCGGCCGCCGCATCATATTCTTTCTGTGCCGTCGCAGTCCGTGCTTCAAGCTTCGCAAGGTGTTGGCCGCCATCGGTCAGCGTCGCCAGTTCCTTTTCAAACCGCTCGCGCGTTGCGGCCAAGGCATCAACCGTGCACTTGTGCTTGCGCGCCGCCGCCCGCAACGCAAACAGCCGCTCCTCGGATTTTTCCAGATCCGCCGGATTGAATGAGAATGAACGCTGCGCCTCGGCCAGTGCCCGGTTCGCCTCATTCATTTCAATCAGCACCTTGTCGAGCGCCGCACAGGCCTGGTCCAGCCTGCCACCAGCGGTGTCCTTCCGCCGTTCCAGTTTGCGCAGCGCCGCATTCAGCCGCGCCTCGACACTGTCTCCCGACAGCACACTTTCGGCTTCGCTGAGCGCACTCGCATACTGCTCCGCATGCATCATCACCTGACGCGCGCTGGCAAGCTTCAATTCTTCATCCGGTTGCGGATCGAGCACCCGCAACTCTTCCACCGCATGTTCAATGTAATCGCGTTCGGCTTCCGCCCTGCGCCATCAAGGCCCGATGTTCGGCCAGTTCATTCGTGAGATCGCTTAACGCCTGCCAAAGTTTTCCAACTTCGCCAGCCTGTCCTTCCAGATCACCAAAGGCATCAACCAGCCGCCTGTGATTGGCCACATCCACAAGCGCGCGGTCCGCGTGCTGGCCATGAATTTCCGCGAGGCTTCCGGCGATCTGCCGCAGCAGGTTCAAGCTTACCGGCTGGTCATTGATCGTGGCGCGGCTGGGGCCATCGGCATTCTGGATGCGCCGGATCACCAGCTCGCCTTCCGTTTCGATGCCCTGCTCTTCCAGAAGGCGCAGCGCCGCATGCGCCTTGGGCAGCACAAATCCTGCGGTGACAACGCCTTTGGCGGCCCCATGGCGCACCAGGCCCGAATCACCGCGCCCGCCAAGCGCCAGGCCCAGCGCATCAAGAAGAATGGATTTTCCGGCACCCGTTTCGCCGGTTAAAACCGTCAGGCCCTCTTCCAGCGAGATATCCAGTTTCTCGATGAGCACGATATCGCGGATGGAAAGGGCGGTCAGCATGCGAGGACTATAGCTGAGTCTTTTGGCGAAGGGCGAGAGCCTAATTTAGCCGTTGAAGATGCGGCTGATCCACGATTTTTTGTTTTCAACCGGCTGCTGGCCATCGCTCGAAACCAGGGTATAGGCGTCCTTGTACCATTCGCTGTTGGGGAAATTCTGCCCCAGCACCGCCGCCGCCGTTTGCGCTTCCGAGACAACGCCCAGGGCCATGTAACCTTCGGTCAGGCGGTACAGCGCTTCCGGCACCTGTGTGGTTGTCTGGTAGTCCGTGATGACCTTTTTGAATCGGTTGATGCCGGCAAGATAGGAACCCTTTTTGAGATAGTAGCGCCCGATTTCCATTTCCTTGGAAGCGAGATGGTCACGCGCCATCGCGGCCTTGTTCGTGGCATCCGCGGCATAGGGCGAGGTCGGGAAACGCTTGCTTACTTCTTCCAGCGCTTCCAGGGCCTTCTGCGTCCGCGACTGGTCGCGGCGCACGTCGCTGATCTGCTCGTATTGCGAAATCGCCGTCAGGTAATAGGCGTAAGCCGAATCCTTGTGGCCGGGATGCAAGGTGATGAACCGGTTGGCGGCATTGATCGAGTCATCATACTTGTTGTTCTGGTAGTAGGCGAAAGCCTGCATCAGCAGGGCCTTGGTCGCCCACTTGGAATAGGGATGCTGGCGCTCGACTTCGGCAAAACTTTTGGCGGCCGCCTTGTAGGATCCTGATTTTAGTTTTTCGAGCCCCGAATTATAGAGCTCGGCGACCGGATCACCCCTTGCCGGAGCATCGTTATTGGGGCTCATGGCACCCCCGGTCAGCCCCATGCTGGTCGAGGCTGCAGGGGTGGAATCATTGCCGAAAACATCCTTGATCACGCTCGCGGTCGAACACCCCGCAAGCACAAGCGCAACTGCCCCAAGGCCCAATAAACGCAGGGCCTGAACAGGGCGATTTCCAACGGCAAGAACCATTCGCAACTAACTCTCTATCTGAATAGCAGCATATTCTAGCCTATCGCGCCGGGAACATGAAGCAGATAGCGTTAGAAGCACGAAACCCGGCGGAAATGTGACCGCCGGGCCTCGTAAACCATAGGGGAATTGCTCAGTTTGCCTGGCGGCGCAGGAAGGCCGGAATGGTCAACTGGTCATCGTCCAGATTGGGGTCAATATAGGTCTGTGGCTCAGGCGGGGCCTGGCGGGCCTGCTGCTTGGTGACTTGCACCTTTGGCTCGGAACGGACCGCCATGACGGGTTCACGCGCCACGGGGGCGGGGTCATCCCGGCGTCCCAGGCCGACATTTGCCAGGCGCTCGAACAGGCCCTTTTTCTTACGGGCCGCATGCTCGGCAATATGCTCGATGCGGTTTTGCTGGGCGGCAATCTGCTTTTGCGCGATGGGCGGGAATTCTTCAATGGCGGGAATGCGCTGGCTGCGATTTTTTACTTGAGCCTTCGCTGCAACCTGCATCTCGTGCTCGTCGTCCATCTCTTCTTCAACAATCGCCGGCTTTGGCGGAGCGGGCGCTTTGTTGGCAACCGGATTTGCCCGTGCCGCCATCGGCGCTGGCTTTACAACTTTCGGAATTGCCGTTTGCTGCTTGCCCGTGTAGCCAAAGGACGAGCCGGAAGCTTCCTGCATTTCGCCTTCCGCTTCAGCCGGACCGGAATTTGTCAAAGCTTCCTGGGCAAGGCCCGTGGCAACCACGGACACGCGCATGGTTCCTTCCAGTGAATCATCGAATGTTGCACCCAGAATGATATTGGCTTCCGGATCCACTTCTTCACGGATACGCGTTGCTGCTTCATCCACTTCGTAGAGAGTCAAGTCTGGTCCGCCCGAAATTGAAATCAGAAGGCCGCGCGCCCCGCGCATCGACACATCATCAAGCAAGGGATTGGAGATCGCGGCTTCAGCCGCTTCAATGGCGCGTTTTTCGCCGGTGGCCTCGCCGGTGCCCATCATGGCCCGGCCCATTTCGCTCATGATGGCGCGCACGTCGGCGAAATCGAGATTGATCAGGCCTTCCTTGGTCATCAGTTCGGTGATCGAGGCAACGCCCGAATAAAGCACCTGGTCCGCCATGGCGAAGGCCGCGGCAAAGGTCGTCTTTTCATTGGCAACCCGGAACAGGTTCTGGTTCGGGATGACAATCAGCGTATCAACATATTGCGCGAGCTGCTCAATGCCGCGCTCGGCGGTTTGCAGGCGTCTCACCCCTTCAAAATGGAAAGGCTTGGTCACCACGCCAACCGTCAGGATGCCCTGCTCTTTTGCGGCGCGCGCGATGACTGGCGCCGCACCTGTGCCGGTGCCGCCGCCCATGCCGGCTGTGATAAAGGCCATGTGGGCCCCGGCCAGATAATCGAGAATTTCAGGAAGCGCTTCTTCAGCGGCTGCCGCACCGATTTGCGGTTGTGAACCGGCCCCCAACCCTTGCGTGAGGGCTGTGCCCATCTGCACCCGGCGCGAGGCCGAATTCTGCAAAAGCGCCTGTGCATCCGTGTTAGCCACAACGAACTCGACGCCTTCTAGGCGGCTTTCAATCATGTTGTTAACGGCGTTGCCCCCAGCACCGCCAACCCCAAAAACCGTGATACGGGGCTTGAGTTCAGAAAGGTTTGGAATGTTGAGATTGATTGTCATGACTGCTTCCGGAGAGTTTTTCCCTGCCGTCATCTTTCTTACTCAAACAATAACAAATGGTTAACGCCCGCTAACCAAGTCTCTCAATCTTGCTTAAAATGTGCCTCAAAATGACTCAAAACGCTGCCAAAACGTTAATTTCTGGGTCTCTGGCCGCGAAATTATATTTTTTGGCTCAGAAGCTGTCGGCAATCCAGCGCCCCACGCGCCGGACATAGCCCTGCTGGGCCTGGGCCATGCTCTTTGCGGCCTGGGCCGGAAGGACGGAATGCTTGTCCGGCCTCAGGCCATAGGAAAGAAGCCCAACGGCCACGGAAAATCCGGGATTTCGCCCGGCATCGGGCATGCCTGATACCGGTTTGGGCAATCCAAGGCGGACCTGCCGGTCCAGCCACAGGCTTGCAACCTCCGCGACCCCGGTCAACTGGCTTGCACCGCCCGAGAGCACCACCCGCTGCCCGCCGAGATGCGCCACGGAACAGGTGTTCAGGCGCTCGGCCACGAGCTCGAAAATTTCATCGATGCGCGGCCGGATGATGCCCGTCAGCATGGCGCGCGGAACCTTTTGCACCGTGTCGACGCCGCGCTCGCCCAGCAAAGGCACCGACAGCATCTCACGCTCGTCAGCACTGGTTGGAAGGGCGCTGCCCCACAGGGTTTTCATCCGTTCCGCATGGGCGATCGATGTGGACATGCCGCGCGCGATGTCATTGGTGACATGCATGCCGCCAACCGGAACGCTGTCGGCAAAAACCAGGTTGCCCTCATGGAAAATGCCGATGCTGGTGGTGGCGCCGCCCATTTCAATGAGAACGCTGCCCAGCACCATTTCATCTTCCGCCATGACTGACTTGCCCGCCGCATAAGGCGCAATGACATAGCCCGTCACCGAAAGATGGGCCCGTTCGATGGCAAGCGCCAGGTTCCGCAAATGGGCCGAGTCAGCCGAGACCACGCCCAACTCAACACTCAGGCTTTCGCCATGCATTCCGAGCGGCGCCGAAATGCCTTTGACATCATCAAGCTGGTACTGGATCGGCGCCACGTGCAGCATCGTGCGCCGCGACGGATGAATCTGCGCCACCGCCGATGCAATGACCGTATCCACATCGCGCGGGCTTACGCCATTTCCCTCAAGCGTGACCTGCCCGATGTAACAGGTCGATTGCGGACGCCCGCCCGACACATTGACATAAACCTCGGAAATGGTTTGCTGCGCCATGCGCTCGGCCGCATCAACGCTCAAGCGGATGGCGCGTTCCGCTTCATCCACATCGACCACGGACCCATTGCGCACGCCGCGCGAAACCTGGTGTCCAAGGCCCAGAATCTTCAGAGATTTTTGCTCGGAGGCACCCGGCATTTTATGCTTGGCCGGCAGGGTTTCGCCGATCAGGCAGGAAATCTTCGATGAACCGATGTCCAGCGCCGCGACGATGCTGCGTCTGTCAGAAACCGGCCCCCGCCCCGCTGATTTTCCATGCAATTGCACCACCGTCATTACCCAGCACTTCCCCGACCTGTTATTCGCTCTGGCTCAGCTTGACCTTCGCCTTCTCCGCCGTGGTCTCTTCTATCTTGGCAATCGCCACGATCACCCGTCCCGGGAAGCGCAAATCCACGCTTTTCACGCCCTTCGAAAGCAAATGCTGGCTTGCATCAAGCGCCGCAACCCGGGCCAGTGCCGCCTTCACATCTTTCTCGGGCAACAGGACGGTGACGCCGTTGTCGAGATAAAGATTCCACCGGCGCTGTCCAACCCGGGCAGCACCACGCACTTTCGATGATAGGTCAGGAGAAACTTCCAGTTGGTTAACAAGTCCTGCAACCTCAAACTGCGCGCCTTCGCCTGTCACCAGGGGAAGTGCCGGCAATTTTCCGGGCGTCACATTGCTCATGGCCGAACCCGAGCGGTCAATCACATAGTAAGCCCCGGCCCGCTGCCACACCGCGAAGGGAACCCGTTCCTCCACGGAAATTTCAAGCTGGTTGGGAAATGAGCGCTGCACCGTGGCGGTCGCCACCCAATCCAGGTTTTCCAGAAGCGCCTTGGCATTTTCCGCGTCAAAGCCAATCAGGCTTCCACCGGGTCTGATCCCCAGAGCCGTCAGAAGCATCTCCGGCTCCTGGTGAACCAGGCCGGTGATCCGGATATCGTCGGCCGCCCAGCCGATGAGGCTCGACAGTTTGCCGGGCACTTTCATCCACGGGCTGCCCTCATAGCTGAGATAGCCGCCCAGAATGATGCTGTGCAGAATGGTCAAGCCGAGAAACAGCACAGCGCTGGCCCGCGCCGCAATGCGAACCCGCTTGCTCTGACCAAGGTCCAGGAAGCCTGCGCGCTGCCGGCCGTAAATCCGTGTCATCGGTTGATCGATGCGTCGTTGACCATCCATGTCACCAACTCCTCATAAGAATGCCCGGAATGGGCCGCGAGCTCGGGAACCAATGAGGTTCCCGTCATCCCCGGCTGTGTATTGATTTCCAACAGGATCAGCTCGCCCGCCGGCCCATGCGTGTCATCATAACGGAAATCCGCCCGGCTCACGCCGCGGCAGCCCAGGGCCCGGTGGGCCTGCAGCGAATATTGCTGGCATTTCCGGTAAACATCCTTGGGAATGTCAGCCGGCAAAATATGCTGGGAACCGCCGGGCGAATATTTCGCGCGGTAATCATAAAAGCCAACCTTGGAAATGATGTCGATGACGCCAAGGGCCACATCGCCCATCACGGCGCAGGTAAGCTCCCGCCCCGGAATGAACCGCTCGGCCATCACATGCGAACCGAACAGCTCGCGCTGCTCAAGAATGATTGCAGCGGGGCCGTTGGATTGCTCGGTGACGATATGAACTCCGACGCTTGAGCCTTCGCTGACAGGCTTCACCACATAAGGCAGAGCCAAGGGATGCTGGGTAGCAGCCACTTCAATTTCAACCAAAACACTTTCCGCAACCGGAATGCCCGCTTCATGGAAGAGATGCTTCGACTTCTCCTTGTGCATGGCGAGCGACGAGGCCAGGACACCCGAATGCGTATAGGGAATTTGCAGCGTTTCCAGCAGCGCCGAGGCGCAGCCATCCTCTCCCCATTTTCCGTGCAACGCATTGAACGCCACGTCGGGACGCAAGTCCTGCAGAACTGAAAAAATCGTTTCGCGCTGCACGTCAATCGGCGTGACCTTGAACCCGGCCCGGCGCAGCGCCGCGGCGCAACCCTCGCCCGATGAGAGGCTCACCTCGCGCTCAGCCGACCAGCCGCCCATCAGGACGGCGACATTTGTGTCTTTGGGATTGCGCTTCGTCATGCGGCACCTGCGGGAATGCCGATGCGCTTGATCTCCCAATCAAGCTCGATGCCGGAACTTGCTTTCACGCGGGCCCGGATGGTTTCGCCAAGCTCTTCAATCTGCGTGGCCGTTGCCCCGCCTTCGTTGATCAGGAAATTGCAGTGAAGCTCGGAAACCTTGGCCGGGCCGATGGCAAAGCCGCGCAGGCCCGCCTTGTCGATCAGCTGCCACGACTTGTTGCCCGGCGGATTCTTGAAGGTTGAGCCACCGGTGCGGCTCTTGATCGGCTGGGTTGCCTCGCGGCTGTCGGTAATCTTGTTCATGGCGGCCAAAATTTCATCCTGCTGTCCCGCGCGCCCCTGCAACAGGGCTTCGGTAAAAATCAAATCCTCCGCCGCACCGCAGTGCCGGTAGGAATATTTCATGTCCGCATTTGACAGCACGTGTATGTTTCCCGACCGGTCCACCGCGCGCGCTTCAATGAGAACATCCTTTGTTTCGCCGCCATAGGCCCCGCCATTCATCCGCAACGCGCCGCCTATGGTGCCGGGGATACCTCTCAGAAAGGTTAACCCATCGATGCTGTTGTCATAGGCAAAGCGCGCCGCGCGCACATCCGGCACGGCGGTGCCCACGCGCAGCCGATTTCCCGGCTCCACCTTGATGTCGGAAAATCCGCGGCCCAGGCGAATGACAACGCCCGGAACCCCGCCGTCGCGCACCAGCAGATTTGAACCGACGCCGATGACATAAACCGGAATGTCCTTCGCCACACCGCGCAGGAAATCCGCCAGGTCAGCCTCATCCTGCGGCGTAAACAAAACTTCCGCCGGGCCGCCAACGCGAAACCAGGTCAGGTCCGCAAGCGGCGCATTGGCTTCAAGCCGCCCGCGCACAGCAGGCAGCCTTTTGACCAGCGCCTCACCATCCAGCTTTGGCATTACGCGGATCCCTTGCCGTCAAGGGACGCCAATTGGCCGGGCAGCGCATAGGCCCACTGGCTGATCGTGCCGGCGCCGAGGCAAACCACAATGTCTCCGGATGTCGCTTGCCCACGCACCAGGGGCGCCAACTCTTCCGGCTGCTCGATGGTATAAACCGAACGATGGCCGCGCCCATGCAGGCCTTCGGCCAAATGCGTGTGTGTTGCGCCTTCGATGGGAGTTTCACCGGCGGCATAGACGGGCGCCAGGATAACCGAATCCGCATCGTTAAAACACGAGCAGAAATCATTGAAGAGACTCGACAATCGCGTGAAGCGGTGGGGTTGCATGACGGCAATGACTTTCCCCTTCGTCACTTTCCGCGCCGCACTCAGCACCGCGGCGATTTCAACCGGGTGATGGCCATAATCATCAAACACCGTAACGCCCTTGTGCTCGCCGGTGCGCGTGAAGCGCCGCTTGACCCCGGCAAAACTCTTCAGGCCGTTGCGGATATTGTCGTCACTCAGGCCAAGCTCATGGGCCACGGCCACGGCGGCGGTGGAATTCAGCGCATTGTGGTCACCCGGCATTTGCAGTTCAAGGCCAGTGATATCCTGCGTGGCTCCGGTGAGCCTGTCGGTGATCCGCACCGCAAATTTCGTCACCCCGTTTTCGTAGGCAAGATCGATCAGGCGGAAATCCGCCTGCGGGCTGAAACCATAGGTCACCACGCGGCGGTCATTCACCCGGCCGATCAGTTCCTGAACCATCGGATGATCCATGCACATGACGGCAAAGCCGTAGAAGGGAATGTTCTCGACAAAAGCCAGATAGGCTTCCTTGGCCTTTTCGAAAGTGCCGTAGTGATCGAGATGCTCCGGATCAATGTTGGTGACAATCACCACATCCGCCGGAAGCTTGACGAAGGTGCCATCGGACTCGTCCGACTCTACCACCATCCAGTCGCCCTTGCCGAGCCGGGCATTGGTGCCATAGGCATTGATGATGCCGCCGTTGATCACCGTCGGGTCAAATCCGCCCGCATCAAGCAGTGCCGCAACGATGGAAGTCGTCGTGGTCTTGCCGTGCGTGCCGCCTACCGCCACACAGGATTTGAAGCGCATCAGTTCCGCCAGCATCTCCGCCCGGCGGACAATGGGCAGGTAACGGGCCCGCGCCTCGACAAGCTCCGGATTGTCCGGCTTCACCGCCGATGACACCACGACAACCTGTGCCGTGCCGATATTGGCTGCCTGGTGGCCAATGAAAACCTCGATGCCGTTCTTGCGCAGCCGCGCCACATTGTAATTGTCGCTGAGGTCCGAGCCCTGCACCTTGTAGCCAAGCGTTGCCATCACTTCGGCAATTCCGCTCATGCCAATGCCCCCGATGCCGATGAAATGAATGGGGCCTACGTCGCGCGGCAGTTTCATGTCGACTTCTTCTCCAGTTTCGCTTTTGCGGAATTGACCGCAAGCCGGTTCGTCAAATCTGCCAGCCGCTGGGCAGCATCTGGTCTTCCGTGGTCAAGCGCTGCCTTCGCGGCAGCCCGCAATTCCCCCTCCTCATAGCGCAATCGCGTCAAAAATGCGGCAAACTCGCCCGGAACCAGGTCCGCCTGCGGCTTGATCCAGCCCGCCCCCGCCTGGGCAAAGCTTTCCGCATTGCGCAATTGGTCATTATCCAGGGCATGGGGCAAAGGCACCATAATGGCGGGCCGGCCGATAACCCCAAGCTCCGCAATGGTTGAGGCCCCGGACCGGCAGATCACCAGGTGTGAATTTGCAATCCGCAGTGGCATGTCCATGAAGAACGAGCGCAAATCAAACTTGAAGTTGAGGGCCTCATAGGCGGCCTTGACCGCTTCCATGTCTTCCGGGCGGCATTGCTGGGTCAGGCGCAAATTCTTGAGAACGGCCCGCGGCAACTCCGCCATGACCTTGGGCATGAACTCCGCAAAGAAGCGCGCCCCCTGGCTGCCGCCAAACACCAGCAGGTTGAACGTCTGGTCCGCACCCGTGGCGGGATAGGGCGAGGCCCGCTCGGCCATCACCAGGGCGCGCACCGGATTGCCGGTCACCACCAGCTTTGCCTTGGCCTGCTCGGGAAGCTTCGCGAGTTTTGGAAATGATGAGGCCACCGCATCGACAAAGCGCGAGAGGAAACGGTTGGCCCGCCCCATCACCGCGTTCTGGTCATGCACGCAAGTCGCAATGCCAAGCTGCGAGGCGGCGATGATCGGCGGAAACGACGGATAGCCGCCAAAGCCCACAACCACCTCGGGCTGCAATCTTTTCAGGATGGCCTTTGCCTGCTGCACGCCGCGAAACAGCCGGAGCAAGCGCCCCGGCAGCAGCCACGGCTTGGACAGCGAAATTGTCGTCGAGGGAACAATATGGGTTTCAATGGCCGGAAAGGCCTTGCCGTAATCGGCCACGCGCTCATCGGTGATCAGGTGGACGAGAAAGCCGCGCGCCACAAGTTCTTCCGCCAGCGCCTGGGCGGGAAACAAATGCCCGCCCGTTCCGCCCGCCGCCAGAACCACAACGCCGCGCCTAATTTCCACCAAACACCTCACTCATCGACTCAAACTCATGCTGTCACGGCTGGTTGGTGCCAGGAAAAATGCGGCTGCCTGCGGCTGAAGGCCAGAACCATGCCCATGGCAAAGGCCACGCCAATGAGCGACGATCCGCCATAGGAAATGAGCGGCAGCGTCATGCCCTTCGCCGGCAGCAGGGAAACATTCACCCCCATGTTGATGACCGCCTGCAAGCCGAAAACAATGCCCAGCCCGCTCAGGGCAAGGGCCGGAAAGGGATCGGACTCAATCTTCGCCCGCTGCAGGATGCGCATGACGACAAAGGCAAAGAGCAGCATCAGGCCGATGCAGGCAATCAAGCCGAATTCCTCGCCGACCACGGCAAAGGTGAAATCCGTATGCGCGTCGGGAAGAATTTGCTTGGCCTGGCCGCCGCCGGGCCCCGTGCCCAGCAAGCCGCCATTGTGAAACGCGGCGGTCGCCGTATCGACCTGGAAGGTGTCGCCCTTGTCCGGATTCAAAAACCGGTCAATGCGCGAGGTCACATGCGGAACCAAGGCGTAAGCCGCCATCACGCCCGAGGCGCAAAGCCCCGCAAGGCCCAGAACCAGAATCCACGGGATTCCATAGATGAGCAGCATGGTGCCGAATGTCAGCACCACCAGCGCCGTCTGGCCGAAGTCCGGCTGCACAATGAGCAGGCCCACAAAAATTGCAAAGATCATATAGGCGATGACATGCCCCGGCATGTCCGGCCGCTTCGTATGCTCCGCCAGAAACCACGCGGCAATCACCACGAAGCTCGGCTTGGCCAATTCCGAAGGTTGAAGTCCAATGGGACCAAAATTGATCCAGCGATGGGCCCCCTTGATTTCCGGGCCCCAGAAAAGCGCGGCAACCATCAGGGCAAAGGAAAGGCCGAGCATCAGAAACGCTGCGCGCCGCGCCTGCCGGGGTTCAAGCAGCGAAACCGAAATCAGCAAGACCACGGCAGGCAAAAGAAAGGCCAACTGGAACTTGAAGAAATGGAAAGTGTTGAGGCCAATGCGCTCCGCCACCGGCGGGCTGGCGGCCATGCTGATCAGCACGCCAATGGCCATCAGGAGCAGGACCGCCGACAGCAGGGGCCTGTCAACCGTGAACCACCAGCGCGCAAAGACTCCACGGTCACTTCGCGATACGAGCATCAGGAGTCTCCTTTTATGGTCATGACAACGCCGGGCAATTCGGAAACATGTTTCACGAAGGCATCGCCGCGGATTTCAAAATTGCGGTAATGGTCAAACGAAGCACAGGCCGGTGACAGCAAAACGACCGCATCCGCCAGCCCGGAATTAACCGCATCGCGCGCCGCGGCGACAACCGCCTTGTCGAGCGTGCCGCATACTTCGAAGGGCGCTTTGCCGGCCAGCGTCTGCGAAAATTCATCCGCCGCCTCGCCGATCAGATAGGCTTTCTCAATGCGCGGAAAATACGGCACGAGCGGCGCAATGCCGCCCGCCTTGGCAATGCCTCCGGCAATCCAGAAGATATTCTCGAAGGAGGCCAGCGCCTTTGCCGCCGCATCGGCATTGGTGGCTTTCGAGTCATTGATGAAGGGCACGTAGCCGAGCAGGCCAATTTCCTGCATGCGATGGGCAAGGCCTGGAAAGCTCGCCATAGCACTTCTGATTTCGGCAACGCTCAAGCCAAAGGCCCGCGCCGCGCCATAGGCCATGCAGGCATTCTGCCAGTTATGCGCCCCCTTGAGGGCGGGCATGGGGCGGAGATCAATGCGCGCCACTTCGCTGCCGTTCTGCCACTCGCGGAGAATGCCGCCCACCGCCGAAATGCCATCCTCCATTTCATGAACCACGGACACCGCCCGCACCTTCGGGCCAGTCGTAATACCCATGGCGATGTCGGCGCACCACGCGTCATCGACGCCGATCACCGCCGTATCATTTTCATCCTGCTTCAGGAACATCCGCGCCTTGATCGCCGCGTAGTTTTCCATGCTGCCATGACGATCCAGATGGTCAGGCGTGAGATTGGTGAGAATGCCCACATCCGGTTTCAGTCCGGGCATCAGGTCAATCTGGAAGGACGAAAGCTCAAGCACATAGATGCGGTCCCGCACCGGCGGCCGCATCAGGAACACGGCAGTGCCGATGTTTCCACCCACATCAACATCGCGGCCCAAAGCCTGAAAGATATGGCCGATCAGGGCCGTGGTAGTGGACTTGCCATTGGTTCCCGTAATCGCAACGATATGTGCCCCCGTGCCCGCCACTTCCCGCTGGAACACTTCCGTGTCGCCAATGATTTCAATGCCGGCGGCCTTGGCCTTAACAACCGTCCAGTGCGGCTCCGGATGAGTGAGCGGCACGCCGGGACTCAAGATCAAACTATCAAGCGTGGCGAAATCGATGTCATGCAAATCCGAAACTGAAAGATTTGCTTCCTTCGCCGCCGTCACCGCTGTTTCTGAATCATCCCAGGCAAAAACTTCCGCCCCGCCAAGCCGCAAAGCTTCGGCGCAGGCCAGGCCCGACCGCGCCAGGCCGAAGAGCGCCACTTTCTTGTTTTTGAATGAGTGGGCGGGAAACACCAATGCCTACCTGAGCTTCAGGGTCGAAAGGCCGACGAGGGCCAGCACGAAGGCAATGATCCAGAAGCGGATGACGATGGTCGGTTCCTTCCAGCCCTTCTGCTCGAAGTGGTGGTGCAGCGGCGCCATGGCAAATACCCGCTTGCCCGTCATTTTGAAGGAAGCCACCTGGACGATGACAGAAGCTGTTTCCAGCACGAAGAGGCCGCCGACAATGGCCAGCACGATTTCATGTTTCACCGCAACGGCGATGGCGCCCAGCGCCCCGCCAAGCGCCAGCGAACCGGTGTCGCCCATGAAGATCATGGCGGGCGGCGCATTGAACCACAGGAAGCCAAGGCCCGCCCCCACCAGCGCCCCGCAGATCACCGCAAGTTCTCCCGTGCCTTTCACATAATGCACCTGCAGATATTCGGCGAACACGGCGTTGCCCACCAGATAAACGATCAGCCCGTAGCTGGCCGCCGCAATCATGACCGGCACGATGGCGAGGCCATCCAGCCCGTCGGTGATGTTCACCGCATTGCCGGCGCCAACAATGACGAAGACGCCGACAAGAATGAAGAAGCTGCCAAACGGAATGAGCACATCCTTGAAGAAGGGCACCGCGAGTGAGCTCGACAGCGGCTTGTCGCCAATCCACATGAAGCAGGCAACGGCCACTCCCGCGATCAGGAATTCTGCCAGCAGGCGCGCCTTGCCTGAAAAGCCCTTGGTCGTCGAACGCGTCACTTTCAGGAAATCATCATAAAAGCCGATGGCGCCAAATCCGAGGGTGACAAAGATCACCGCCCAGACATAAAGATTGCTGAGATCGGCCCACAGGATGGTGGACACGAAGGTGCCCGAAAGGATCATGAGGCCGCCCATGGTCGGCGTGCCCTGCTTCTCAACGATATGGCGCTGCGGGCCATCGCTGCGGATGGGTTGCCCGCGTCCCTGCTTCACCTTGAGCAGCGCAATGATCCGCGGCCCGAACACGAAAATGAAAAACAGCGCCGTCAGAACCGCCCCGCCGGTCCGCGTCGTGAGATAGCGGAACACGTTGAAGGCTGAAAATTCATCGGTGAGGCTGGTGAGAAGATAGTAAAGCATCAGCTAGAGATCCCTGTTCATCGGCGCAAAGCGCTCTTTTATGGCGTCCACCAGCGGCCCCATGCGGCTGCCGAGCGAGCCCTTGATCATGACGACGTCTCCGGCATGAAGCCCTTCCAAAAGACTATCCTTCAACTCAGCGGAAGTTTTGGCAGAAGCGCCACGGCGTTCCTCTGGCGTTTTCTCCCAGAGATGGGCCATCAGGGGACCGGCGGCATATACGACATCCACCTTGTTGGCGTCCACTGCCTTGAAAAGCTCGGCGTGAAGGCTCGCCCCGTCCTTGCCGAGCTCCAGCATGTCACCCAGAACGGCGATGCGCCGCCCGCCCTTGCCGGTTTTAGCCCGGCCCAGCAGGGCCAGGGCGGCGGCCATGGAAACCGGATTGGCATTGTAGCTCTCATCGATCAAAAGCAGTTCACCGGATTCGATGCGCAGGTGATGGTGAACCCCCCTGCCCTTGGCCGCCTCGGCAACCGCCAGCGCCAGCGCCGCCCGGGCCAGATCGGCACCCATGACTTTCACCGCGGCCAGCACCGCAAGGCTGTTGAGCACCATATGTTCGCCGGGCAGGCCAAGCTTGTAGATGAGCTTCTCGCCCATCACGTCCGCCGTCACGCAACTGCATGTCGCATGCAGCACCACGCGCTCCGACTTCACATCGGCTTTTTCATGGGCGCCAAAGCTGATGATGTTCTGAATGCCCGCGCTACGCGCTGCTGCCGCCAAGCGATCAAAAAAGGGATTGTCACGGTTGAGCACCGCATGGCCGCCGGCCTCCACGCCCGTGAAGATCTCCGCCTTGGCATCGGCGATCTCCTCAACCGAATTGAAATTGCCGACATGCACCGGGGCTACATTGGTGACGATGGCCACATGCGGCCGCACCATGCCAACCAGCGGGGTGATTTCGCCCACATGGTTCATGCCGATTTCAAACACGCCATAGGCCGCATTGCGCGGCATCCGCGCCAGGGTCAGCGGCACGCCCCAGTGATTGTTGAATGACGCCACCGAGGAATGGGTGAGGCCGGAAGCCGCCAGCGCCACGCGCAGCATTTCCTTGGTGCTGGTCTTGCCGACACTTCCGGTAACACCCACGATCTGCGCCTGCGAACGGGCCCGCGACGCACGGCCAATCTTTTCCAGGCCCTCAAGCGGATCGTTGTCAACCACCAGCAGCGGCCCCGCCGCCTTCATCTCTTCCGTAACGCGCGAAACGATCGCAAGGCCAGCGCCCGCCGTAAGAGCCTTGGCCACAAAATCATGGGCATCATGGTTTCCACCCTTGATCGCCACGAAAATATCGCCGGGTGCAATCGTTCGCGTGTCGATGGAAACACCATTCAACAGCTTACTGACGGTGCCAATCAATTTTCCGCCACTGGCGGCAACCAGTTCATCCGCTGTCCAAAGCGCGGGCTCAGCCATGATAGGCCTCCCCTTCGATGGCGGCGCGCACCGCCTCATGGTCGCTGAAAGGAATGACCGTGGCTCCAACTGTCTGGCCTTCTTCATGGCCCTTGCCTGCAACCAGCAGAACGTCTCCCGCCGACAAGCCGTCAACCCCGGCCCGAATGGCTTTGGCCCGGTCGCCAATTTCCTGAGCCCCGGGACAGGCGGCAAGTATTTCCGCTCGGATCGTCTTGGGGTCTTCACTGCGTGGATTATCATCGGTCACGATAATCTTGTCCGCATGTTTCGCCGCAATGGCGCCCATCTGCGGCCGCTTGCCCTTGTCGCGGTCACCACCACAACCAAAAACCACAACCAGCTTTCCATCCGTATAAGGACGAAGCGCAGTCATCGCATTCTCAAGCGCATCCGGCGTATGGGCGTAGTCCACGAATATCGAGGCGCCGCTCTTGCTTTTGCCGACAAGTTCCAGGCGGCCCTTTGCCCCTTGCAAGGACTCCAGCGCATGCATGACAAGCACTTCCTCACCGCCCGTGGCAAGCACAAGGCCCGCCGCCACCAGCGCATTCGAGGTCTGAAAATCGCCGACCAGCGGCAAGTAGACCGAGTGCGTTTTCTGCGGGCCCTGCAATTTTAGTTGCTGGCCCAAGCCATCCCGCTGTGAACTGAGTAATTTAAGTTCCGTGCCAAGCTTGCCAACCGAGAAAATCTTCAATCCCCGCGCCTTGCAACGCGCCGTAACCTCCGCGCTGAAAGCAGTGTCGGCGTTGATGACGGCCGGTGCACCGGCGGGCAGCAGCTCTTCAAACAGCCGCATCTTCGCATCAAAGTAGTCTTCCAGCGTGGCATGGTAATCCAGATGATCGCGCGTCAGGTTGGTAAACCCCGCCGCCGCAAAACGGATGCCGTCCAGCCGGTATTGCGCCAGGCCATGGCTTGAGGCCTCAAGCGCCAGATGCCCCACATGGTCTTCGGCCAGTGTCGCAAGCAGGCGCTGCAACTGCACCGGATCAGGCGTCGTATGGGCGAGATATTCCGTGCCCGAAGGACCAACAACACCGATGGTGCCGAGGCTCGCCGCACGAAATCCCATGGAGAGCCAAATCTGCCGCACGAATGCGGCAACGGAGGTTTTCCCGTTGGTGCCGGTCACTGCCACCGTGAGGTCCGGCTGCTTGCCAAAAAACCGCGCCGCCATCCGGGCAAAAAGCTGGCGCGGATTTGCCGTCTCGATCACCAGTCCGGAGCCGCTGTAAGAGCCCTCATTGGCGATGACGACGCTTGCCCCCCGCGCAAAGGCCTGGCCAATATATTTGGCCCCGTCGACTTTCGTTCCGGGCAACGCCGCAAAGGCAAACCCGGGCTCAACCTCGCGGCTGTCCGCCGTCAGTCCGGCAACCAGCAATGAACCCGCGGCTTCCGGTAAAGCCGCGTCGGTTCCCACCAGTTTTGCCAGCATGGCGCTCATGTCCGTTCAACCGTCCTTCTTTGCGGTTTTGGCTAGCTTTGCCAGCTTCTCAATGTCCTCCGGCGTGAACACCGGGCGGACGCCAAGAAGCGGCGCGATCCGCTCGATGATCTTGCCAGCCGTCGGCACCGCATTCCAGCCCGCCGTAGCAAAGCCATAAGTTTCCGGCGTGGCTTTCGGCTCGTCCAGCATGACGATAATTGCGTATTTGGGGTTGTCCATGGGGAAGGCCCCGATGAAGGAATTCAGCAATTTGTCGGGCACGTAGCGTCCGCCGACGACCTTTTCCGCCGTCCCGGTCTTGCCCCCCACCCGGTAGCCGATGACATCGGCCTTGGAGGCGGTTCCCTCGGTCACATTGAGCCGGAAAAGATAGCGCATTTTCTCGCTGGTTTCCGGCTTCACGATGCGCTTGGCCAGCACCTCCGCCTCCGCCACATCGCGCTTCAGGAACGTGGGCGCGGTCATCACGCCATTGTTAATTATTCCACCAATCACCGAAATCCCTTGCAAGGGCTGTACGGCAAAACCATGGCCAAAAGCGGCGGTGGCGGTGGCCAGCTTGCTCCAGTGCTTGGGCAGCAGCGGCTTGGCGCTTTCAGGCACTTCCGTGGTCAGCCGGTCAAAAAAACCCACCCGGCGGAGGAATTCCTGGTGCCCCTCCAGCCCCACGTCGAGCGCCATGCGGGCCGTGCCGATATTGGAGGAATTGATGAAGATTTCCGGAACCGTCAGCACCCGCCGCTGGGCGTGGTAATCGCTGATGCTGGCATTGCCAATGACCAACGGAAAGCGCGCATCATACCTGCCCTTGAGGTTTGTCACGCCATAGTCAAAGGCCATGGCGAAGGTGACGGCCTTGATGACCGAGCCAAGCTCGAACACCCCGCTCGTCATCATGTTGGCCTGTTCCTTACGGAACTTCTTGTCTTCCTGGTTGGGATTGAAATCAGGCAGCGACACAAGCGCGATGATCTCGCCCGTGGTGATGTCAAGAACAATGCCGCCGGCGGCTTTGGCCTGGAACTTGCTGACCGCCTTTGCCAGTTCGTCGGTGAGCGCATGTTGCACCCGCGTGTCGGCGGAAATCTGCGCCGGGCTTGCCGTCTCGCCGGAGCCTTCGGCAAGCGACGCCGTGTAAAGGGCGCCCTGGTCATCAAGATATTTTTCAATGCCGGCAATGCCCTTGCTGTCGAGATCGACATAGCCAACCGTATGGGCCGCAAGCCGCCCGAGCGGGTAAACCCGGCGGCGCTCGTTCACAAAGCCAACACCGGGAATGCCAAGATTGTAAACGGCATCGCGCTCTTCCGGCGCCACCTGCCGCTTGAGCCAGACAAAGGCCCGCCCCGGCTGGGTGAGCTTGGCGCGCAAAGCCTTTGCGTCAAGATCGGGAACCGTCGCCGTCAGGCTTTCAATCGCTTCCTCGACATCGATGATCTTTCGCGGGTCCGCGTAAAGCGAGGCAACCGCGATATCCGTGGCAATCACCACGCCGTTGCGGTCGACAATATCGGGCCGTGGCATGCGCGGCTGGTGTTCCGCCAGCACATCATCTTCAACGCCCATGCCCTTGTAGATGGTGAGATTGGCCAGTTGCACCGATATGGCCAGGAACGCAATTGAGAAACCGATAGCCACAAGGCGGATGCGGTTCTGGCCCGCCAGTTTCACCGGGCCATCAAATCTGTCATCGGGCTCGTGTGTCATGGTCACTGCATTTCTTTGAGAATATCGCCAATCACGTCCTTGCCCTTTTCCTCCAGCATGATGATGGGTTCGGCCGGAACCTTTTCAGCGAGTTCGCTTTCACTTACGAATTGCGAGGCGGTGACGGTTTGCAGTTTCAGGTTTTCCTGCGCCAGCTTCTGCAGGCGGTCCGGCCGCGTCAGGCTGCTCCACTCGGCGCCCAGCACCTTGATGGACTCGCGCTCTTCCGAAATGCCGCTCTTGAGCTTGGCGATCTGCCGCTCGTAGCCGCGCGTTGAATGTTCCAGCGAATAGAGGAAGAAAGCCGAAACCAGAACCGTGAGCACCAGGCAGGCGTTGAAGAATTTATGCATGGTGGCGGCTCCGTTCAATCCGGGGAATTCCAAGGTCGCCCCGCGAATCCGGCCACGCCGGGGCAGCGGTGCGCGAAGCTGCCCGAAGCTTGGCGCTGCGGGCCCGCGGGTTTCCCTCTGCTTCCTTCTGTGACGGATCAAGATGACCCTTGAACAACAATTCGAAACTGGGCTTGGCCTGGGCGATGGTCCCCGGCATGTGGCGCGAAACCTCCGGCGTCTTGCCGCTGCGCATGGCCAGGAAGCGCTTCACGATGCGGTCCTCGAGCGAATGAAAACTCACGACCACCAGCCGCCCGCCAACCTCCAGAATCTTTTCCGCCTCATGCAGGGCATCAACCAGTTCCTCCAGTTCCGCATTCACATAAATCCGCAGCGCCTGAAAAGTCCGCGTCGCCGGATGGGTCCGGTCCTTGGCCCGCTGCGGCCCCGTTGCCTTCTCCACCGCTTTGACAAGATCGATCGTGGTGACAAGAGGTGATTCAATACGCTGCGCCACAATGGCCTTGGCGATGGCGCGCGAACGTGGCTCTTCGCCAAACAGGAAAATCACTTTCGCCAGCATCTCGGGAGAATAGGTGTTGACCACATCAGCCGCACTCTGCCCGGCCTGCGACATGCGCATGTCGAGCGGCCCTTCGCGCATAAAAGAGAAACCGCGCCCCGCCTCGTCAAGCTGCATGGAGGAAACCCCCACATCCAGCACCACGCCTTGCACCTTCCCAAGCCCCAGGCTGGCCAGATGGTCGCTCATCACGCCGAAACGGCCTTCAACCAGCGTGAGCCTTCCAACGAATTCGGCAGCAAGATCCTGCCCACCGGCAATTGCTGCGGGATCACGGTCCAAGGCCACAACCCGGCAATCCGCAGCCTCCAGAATGGCCCGCGTATAGCCTCCAGCGCCGAAGGTTCCGTCGACATAAGTGGCGCCGGATTTCGGCCCAAGCGCCTGCACCACCTCGTCAAGCATGACGGGCACATGGCGCGGCTGGGTTTGGCCAGTTTCAGGGGTCATTTTGGGCAAGATATCACAGTGAACAAGTCGTTAACGTTTGCCCGACATTGCCCCCGGGGACATTAACAAATAGTTTCAAATTAGCGCCATCCCGCAACAGAAATGTCAGTCGGCCTGTAAGCCGGGTTCTGTCCCGGCGGTTTCCCGCCATGGATGACCATTCATCTGGAACCTCCGTTGCCGGAGGCTTCGCGCGACCTACCCGGGCGGTGGGCCGAAAAGACCCTGGGCCGAAGCCCGTACCACCCCTATTCGGTCTTGCTCCCGGTGGGGTTTGCCGTGCCGCAACCGTTGCCGGCCACGCGGTGCGCTCTTACCGCACCGTTTCACCCTTGCTGCGGAGAGTCCGCGAGCGGTTTAATTTCTGTGGCACTTTCCCTGGGGTCGCCCCCGCCGGGTGTTACCCGGCACCGTTTTTCCGTGGAGCCCGGACTTTCCTCCCCCGCACCCTTTCGGGCCTAGCGGGAGCAGTCATCCAGCCGACTGACGCCCCTGACCTATTCCCCCCCGCCGCCAAGGTCAACAAAAACCGCCTGTCCACAAATTCCTTGGCCGGGGCGATATCTTGGGGACAAAAAGCGCGCTATGACGAGGGCATGCTTGCGCGCCTGCTCATCGTACTTGCCACTTTTGTGTTGGGTTCAGGCTTGTCTTTGGCCCAGGAGCGCGTCTGGACTCTCGACCAGACCGATGCCGAGGTCTACATGGTTTTTGGCGTGCCGGAAACCGATGATGTGGGCGTGAGTTTCTGGTGCACCCAGCAATCGGGGATCGTCAGACTGTATTTCCCGGACTCGGACCCCAAGCTGAAACCTGGCGTGGAGGTAAAATTCAAGCTGGAGGTCGCCGGCAAATCCTATCCCCTCAAAGGCCAGACCGCCTTCAATGAAGAATCGACGGGAACCAGCCTCGAAGCCGAACTCAAAACCACTGACCCGGTGTTTGCCGCCATGCAAACCGCCAATCGTTTTGCCGTGGAGGCAGGCTCAACCAGCCACGTCTTCCCTTTGGGCGAGGCGGATTTTCCAACCTTCCTCGACGTTTGCGGAAAACCCTAAGCCTGTTCCTGTCCCTGAAGCAGGCGGTGCAGGGTGATGACCGTGGAGGAATCCGCAATCCCGTCTACCCGTGAAGGCCGGAAGTGGCGCTGGAAAGCGCGCACAATGGTTTGCGTGGGGCCGTCGTAAAGTCCGTTGATCTCCGCCCCGTAACCATAAAGCTGCAACATGCCTTGCAGAGCTTCAACCGGCTGGCCCTGATCACCCAATTGTAGAAACGTTCCGCCTTCGATTGGTTCAGGCTTCACCCAATGGCCAATGCCTTGCGCATGCAGGCGCGCCCAGTCAAATTTTTCGCCGGGATCGATTTTCCGCTCGGGCGCAATATCCGAATGTGCCAGCACCCGCGTGGGGTGAATGGCATGGCGCGCAACAATGTCCTTGCACAGTGCAATGACCGCCAGCATCTGGGCTTCCGGAAAATCCGGGTATCCCGCCGCATGGCCGGGGTTTTGTATTTCAATACCGATGGAACACGAGTTGAGGTCCTGCCGGCCTTTCCACAATGAAACGCCGGCATGCCACGCCCGCATGCTTTCATCCACCATCTGGATGACAGTCCCGTTTTCCTCAACCAGATAATGGCATGAAACTTTCGAGACGGGATCGCACAGCCAGCGGCAGGCCTTCTTGGCGTCAGGCATGCCCGTATAGTGCAGGACAAGCATGTCCGCCGTTATGCCATCCCGCCGCGGCTCGATGTTGGGCGATGCCAGGAAAGTTGAAGCAAGCGCCGAGCCCCTCACAACTGATGCTCCTTCAGGATTTGCTCATAGGCCGCATTGATCCGCGCCAGGCGGCTCGTCGCCAGGATCACCATCTCCGCCGGAACACCGGCGGCAATTTGCTTGTCCGGATGATTGTCGCGCACCAGCTTGCGGTAGCGCAGCTTGATTGTGGCCAGATCCATTTTCCGGTCCACATCAAGGATCACATAGGGATCATCGGGACCGGCACTTACATGGCGCGCCTTGATGCGGGCAAAGTCATGGGGCCCGAAACCAAAAAGCTGCGCAACATTTTCAAGATAGCTTAATTCCGCCGGATGGATGGTGCCGTCAGCCTTGGCGATGTGGAACAGCCCGTCGAGAACGCTTTCAAGCGTGGCGGCCTTGGCGTGGAACAGCCGGGCAATCTGGCGCGCATAGGAGTCATAGCCCGCAACATCCTGCTTCGCCAGATTGAAAACCCGCGCCACTGCCGCAAGTTCGGCTTGCGGAACATGGAAAACCCGTTTGAACGCCGCCACTTCGTCCACAGTCACAACCCCATCGGCCTTCGCCATCTTGGCGCCAAGCGCAATCATCCCGATGGTGAAGCCAAGGGATTTTTCAGGCGCGGTTACCCGCCCCGTGGCCAGCTTTGCCAGAAAGCCGCCAATTGAATCTCCAACGAGGGCTAGCGCCTCACTAATGCGGGTCCAGATAGACATATGCTGGTGAACTTACCGAATTCGGGGCCGGGCTTAAGAGGCAATCAGGTTTTTTTGAAATAGTGCAAAAGCTTGAAGTTGGGTACATCAATATCCTGGTGCCAGGCCAGCCGCCGCTCCACATGCCAGGCCCGCCCGGCGGTCCAGATCGTGGCAATAACCGCAGGAATGAGCCCAAGGACCATAAGCCCTTGGGACAGGATTTCCGGCAATCCAAGCAGCTTGGAAAAGGCCCAAATCGTGGTGAGCGCTGCGGTCCCCAAAAGGCAGAACGTGAGCAGCGTTATACCCGAAGCGGCAATAAAGCAGCCCAGCGGGCTAATGGCCTGCGAAGAGCCCTTGGGGGGTAAATCCGGTTTTATCAGTTCCTGGTCCATGGCCATTGATATGCCCTTTCGGGCCAGAAATTGCAACGAACCTGGTAATTTAATGTGGGGTGGTTAGCGCGTGAGGGCCGCCACCAATTGGCTCACATCGCCCTTGCGCTTGGAAATATAGGAGGTGAACAAACCGCGCTGCAAATAGGTAAGCGAAAAGCCCATAACCTTCACATCGGCGACCTTGTAGGTGCCGTTACGCCAGGTGAGTTTCCAGCGCACATTGTAGGTTTGCCCCGACAGAAGATAAATCCTGCTGGCAACGATGACATCTTTGCCGGAATCCACCGTGGCCTCGCCGATTTCATATTTGGCCACGCGGTACTCGCGCGACTGCTCGGCAAAATACCGCGACATGAAGGTGACTACGCCCTGATAATATTTGCTCCGCAGGTTGGCGCGCAGGTTGGGCTTGTACTGGCCAAGCGAGTAGTTGGAAATGCCGGGGACATCCGCATAGGCTTCAATGACGCCAGCAAACTTGCCGACAGTTCCCAGGCGGTGCGCCGCCAGCATGTCCTTGCCAAACCGGTTCATAAACGCAATCGACGGGTGATCCCCCGCAAACGCGGGTGAAATGGCACTGACGGCAATGAATCCCAAAAGGGCGCGGCGCGTGATCATGATAAGGTCTTCCAACGGAACTCTTCGGGCAAATACGCTTAACGGTTTATAATCGCGCTCATAAACTTGTTTGCCGGAATTACCAAGTCTCTGCTTCCCGCAATTCGGCGAAAAGCGCATTAAAGTCCCCCTTGGAGCGATTGAGAACGTCGTTAAAACGCTTCTTCGTTGCAATCGTCAGCCAGACATTTCTTACATTGATGTCAAAAACTCTATAGCTGCTTCCAGAAGGCTCCAGCCGCCACTTGATTTTGCTCTGCCCGCCGCTCTTCAGGATGAGTGCAGTATCAAGCGTCAGGAATTTTCCCTGTTTTATACTGGAAATGACCTTCATCTCACTTCCCTGGAACTCTTTGACATAATAGACAAACAGGGCCGCGGCATAGTTGTTGAAGAGTTGGTAGAGCTCGGACTTTTCACTCGCCGATATCTTCTTCTGGTAGGGGCCAAGGGCAATAGTGGCGACCCTGCGGAGATTGATGTATCGGTTCAGCAGGGCGGCAAATTTGCTGCGTAAGGCGTTGCCACTGCTGCCGCTGTTGGCCAGCGCCATGACTTCGTCGGCAATTCTGCCGACATAGCCCTCGGCAGGATTCACCGCTGCATCCGCACTACCGGAACTGCCTGTGACCACCGCTCCCAATAGCAAGGCCGCAAATTCACGCCGGCTGAACTTGCGGGTTGTTGTGCCGTCCATAGAACCTCCAAACACCCTTACGGAGTTCCCTCCAAGCGTCTGCTAATCGCCGCACAATACGCCTCGAAAGTGTGGAAAAAGCAAGGCCGCAATCAGCAGACTTGAATCGGCTGGAAAACTGCCTTGCCCTTCCGCGACTTAATCAGTCATTGAAAAGCATATAAAGATATGTTTATGTCTATTTCAAGAGGAGTTTTGGCATGGATGAATTGCTTGTGGGACTAAGGGCAATTGCCGAATCGACCCGCGTGCGCATTCTCTTTGTCCTGTCCCATGGCGAATTCAACGTCAGCGAACTCACCCAGATCCTCGGCCAAAGCCAGCCCCGCGTCAGCCGCCATCTCAAGCTGATGGTCGAAGCCGGCATGGTCTCGCGTCACAAGGAAGGCAATTGGGTGCTCTTTCGCCTGCGCGAGGAGGGCTTGGGCGGAACCCTGTCGCGCGCCATCGTTGACATGCTGCCCGCCCATGATGCGACGCTGGCCCGCGATCTCGCCCGCCTTGAAACAATACGTAGCCAAAGGGCTGAATTGGCCGCCAGCTATTTCAGCAGCAATGCCGCCAACTGGGAAAAGCTACGTTCGCTTCATATCCGCGAGGAGGATGTGGAGGGCGCCATGCAGGCCATTCTCGGCAAGGCCCGCATTAAATCGCTCGTCGACCTTGGCACCGGCACGGGCCGCGTTCTGGAACTTTTCGCCCCCCAGGCCGAACAGGCCATCGGCATCGATTCGAGCCGCGAGATGCTGGCCATCGCCAGGTCAAACCTGGAAAAAAAGGCGCTGCGCCATGCCCAGGTCCGGCAGGGGGAAATCTACGCCCTGCCCTTTGCCAATGGCTCGGCTGATCTCGTCGTCATTCACCAGGTCCTGCACTATCTTGACGACCCCGGCCGCGCCCTGCTTGAGGCCCGCCGCATTCTTCATGCCGATGGCCGCCTGCTGATTGTTGATTTCGCCCCGCACGAACTTGAATCCCTGCGCAGCGAACACGCCCACCGCCGCCTTGGAATCTCAACCGAGCAAATCACCGGCTGGTTCAATCGCGCTGGTCTGACGTTGCAGCAACACGAACTCTTGCCGCCACCCTGGCTGAAAGAAGAAACGGGGCTAACCGTATCCCTCTGGCTGGGCGTACCCAAAGCCACGCGAACCACACATGCCCCTGCAAAACATTCCGTTGACCTGGAGTCAAAGGCCCGATGACCGACGCAACGCCCGAGGCCAAAAAACTTTCCGTCTCCTTTGAATTCTTCCCGCCAAAACCCGGTGAGGCGGAAGAGGCCTTCTGGCACACCCTGAAGCGGCTCGAACCCATCAATCCAAAATTCGTCTCTGTCACCTATGGGGCCGGCGGCACCACGCGGGACCGCACCCTGAATACGGTCAAACGCATTCACAATGAAACCAAACTCAAGCCCGCGGCCCACCTCACTTGCGTGGGTGCATCGAAAGATGAAGTAAACAGCGTGATAAGAGAAAACTGGGATGCGGGAGTCCGTCACATATTGGCGCTGCGCGGCGATCCGCCCGGCGGCGTCGGCAAGCGTTTTGAGCCCCATCCGGAAGGGTACAAGAACGCCGCCGATCTGGTGCGTGGCATTCGCGCCATCGCCGACTTCGAGGTCTCCGTCACCGCCTATCCCGAGCGCCATCCGGAATCAGTGTCCATCGAAGAAGACCTGGCCTTCATGGCCGACAAGGCCGAACACGGCGCCAGCCGCGCCATCTCGCAATTCTTCTTCCACAATGCATTCTTCCTGCGCCTGCGCGACCGGATTTTTGCCCGCGGCATCGACATTGAGCTGGTCCCCGGAATTTTGCCCATCACCAACTTCGCCCGCGTCTGCGAATTCTCGGCCAAATGCGGCGCCCACATCCCGCCCGATCTGGCCCGCCGTTTCGCCGGCCTCGATGCGGACCCGGAAACCCGCAATCTCGTGGCCGCCATTGTCGCCGCCGAACAGGTTGAGGCGCTGCGCCGCGAAGGCGTCAATGCCTTCCACTTCTACACCCTCAACCGCGCTGACCTGGTTTACGCCATTTGCCGTGTGCTGGGATTAGGCACGCCGAAGGAAGAAGCCGCTTAAGGCATTTCGTTGCGCGCCCAGACTTTTGCAATTTGTGGCCGTGCTGCCACCAAATCATAAAGTCTCTTGATGTTGCCATGGCGGGCAAACAGTCGCGTCACGTCCGGTGCCCAGCTGATCAGCATGGCCGCATAGATATCAACAGCGCTCATGGACGGGCCAAGAATGAACGGCCCTTCGCCCAAGGCTTCCGCGAAGATGTCGTAGTCCCGCTCCATGTCTTCTATTGCCTTGGCCTTGATGGCGTCGGCATGGCCCGCATCGGTGGAATGCCGCGCCGGAAAATACATGCGCAAGTCCGCCATATAGACGTTCGTGGCAAAATAAAGCATCCAGCGCAGATAGCGGGGCCGCAAGGGTGAGGTCACAGATGGTGCAAGACCTGCCGCGGGATGAAGATCGGCCAGGTAGATCATCATGGCGGCACTCTCCGTCATAATACTGTTATCAGCCAGGCGGAGAGTCGGCACCTCGCCCCGCGGATTGATTTGCAGATAGCTCCGCGGAATAGTTCCATCGGGCTCACGGAGAATGTCGATGATTTCGAAGGCAGCACCGCATTCGGCAAGAAGGGCCTCAACCGCGGCTGAACCGGCGTTTGGCCGGGCATAGAGCTTGAACATGAACTTCTCCTTTGGCAGACGCGCAATAGAGCATATAAGCGGCAATATCCAGCCAACGCCTTTTGGATTGCCCAGCAGCGACATGTCAAAAACCCCGGTCCATCCAAAGAAGTCCAAACCGGTGCGCTTTTCCTATTCAACCTCCGACCAGCCAGCCCTGCAGCGCGCCGTCATCCGGGCCATCGAGAAAATGGGCGGCCAGCGCAAGCTCAAGAAGCTTTACTTCCAGCACCAGAAAAGTGTGGCGGACGGCGAGAATTTTTTCGATGCCGCCATCCGCCTGCTGAAACTCGACGTCATGTATGATGAGGCGGAACTGGCCCTCACGCCCAAAACCGGCCCCGTCCTCTTCATCGCCAACCACCCCTACGGCGTCATGGATGGCATCACCTTGACCTGGCTTGCCACCAAGGTGCGCGCCGATACGAAGGTTCTGGCCAATGACGTGTTGTGCCAGGCCCCGGGAGCTGCGGGCAATCTCCTGCCCGTGGCCTTCGCCCCCACCCGCGAGGCCCGCGAAACCAACGTGAGTTCACGCCTTGCCGCGCAGAGCTGGCTGCGCGAGGGCCATGCCGTTGGCATTTTCCCCGGCGGCGGCGTTGCAACTTCGGAGAAGCCATTGAAGGGCCAGGCCGTTGACCTGCCCTGGGCCCCCTTCACCGCAAAGCTCCTGCGCATGTCGAAGGCAACCGTCATCCCCATTTTTTTCACCGGGCAGAACAGCAGGCTTTTCCAGCTCGCAAGCCACTTGAGCCTGACGCTCCGGCTTTCCCTGGTCTTTCGCGAAACCACAAGGCGCATCGGAACCGGCCTGAACGTGCGCATCGGTCGGCCCGTGCCCTTCAGTGAAATTGCGCATATCGAAGACCGCAATGAACTGGTCATGGAACTTCGCAAGCGCACCTATGATCTTGCCAAGGCCGAAGACATCAGGGGCACCCGCGCCGGCCTTCACTTGCGTGAAGCAAAAATCAAGGGCGTCAAACACCGCGACGCGGAATAACAGCTTTCCCATGCGAAAGGGACTTGCAACTCAGATTCAATCGGATTCAAACAGGTGCGATCGGAACTGAGATGATGCATCGCCACTGGTTCGTCTTTTTGTTCATCCTGTTGCTGGGCGGCTGCCTTCCCACCGCGGCAGCGAGCGCCTGTGAGGCCTCAGCCTTTATCACCAATGCCGGCAATGCCTTCATGGGAGCGGCCCGCGTCCAAACCGCATCGGCCTTTGCCGGCGCCACGGCGCGCTACACCGACCTGCGCGGCATTTCGATGTTTGCGCTCGGCCCCCATCGCGGGCGTTTGAGCAAGTCGAGGGAAGCCGAATATCTCGCCCTCACCCGCGGCTTCATCGGCCGCTTCATGATGAAGCATTCCCGCCGTTTCTCCGGCAGCGGAATGACCATCAAGGATTGCGTCACCTCCAGCAACGCCCTGACCGTCAGCACCCGCCTGTCAAACGGCAAGAAGATCATCTTCAAGCTTCACCGCTCCAAGCGCGGCTTTCTGGTGCGTGATGTCAATGTCTCGTCGGTCTGGCTGGCCCAGCAGCTGCGCTCAACCTTCGTGGGCGTCATCAACCGCAACGGCGGCGATATCAACGCCCTCTTCGCCTATCTGCGCAACTGATTTCAAACCTGCGCCACGAGGAACAGGCGCGGGAAGCGCAGGATAACCCTGCCGTCAAGAACCACCGGATAGGCCTTGGCCAGGTTTGCGCGGTATGCGTCAACAAACCGCCCGCGCATCGCTTCATCCAGCGGATCAAGAAACGGCCTGAGCCCCGTTGTGCTGAAAAAATCAACAATGCCCTGCACCCCGTCGAGAACATGGTAATAGGCCGTGTGCCAGATATCGAGGCTTCGGCAATGGGGCTTCAGCAGAGTGTAGTATTCATTGTGGCGTCCGGATCATCTCGCGCGATCCCGCCGCGTGTCTGAGCGCCTTGGCCCAAGGTCCGGTTTCCGCCGTCTCGCGCATCAGCCGGTGGCTGGGTTCATCCAGATTGTCCGGCATTTGCAGTGCCAGCACCCCGCGGGCTTTCAAGCCTTTGAGCAAGCGAAGCAAAACCGAGACATGATCGGGCACCCACTGGAAACTGGCATTGGCATAGAGAAGGTCCGCATTGGGATCTCCCGGCCACGCCGCGATGTCAGCTTCCATGAACTCGGCCTGCGGCAGGTCTTTCCGCGCCTTTGCCAACATTGTTTTTGAGTTGTCGAGGCCGATCAGTTTTGCCTGCGGATAGGCCTCGTGCAGAAACGCCGTGGAATTTCCCGGGCCGCAGCCAAGATCATAGACAAGCTCCGGCGCCTTCAAGGGAATCCGCGCCAAAAGATCTCGCGCCGGACGGCTGCGTTCATCGTCAAAGCGCAGGTAATCCTCAGGCCGCCAATCCTCCATGCCTTAACCGCGCTGCCTTGAGTCCAGGATCGAGCGCTGGCCCATGAAGCGGTCTCCTGACATCGGCCGGCAAATTGAGGTCCGCCAGGTCACGGTCATTCAAGGCCATAAGATCAAGCCGGGGGATGCGGGCCCGGCCCGCGCCATTAACCGTCAAAATACCGAGTAAATGGCGGGCCATACGTTCCAGGGAAAGTGTCATTGTACCCTCGTAAATTGATAGCTGAAGACCGAATATGTTCACTATCTCCCCATTTTTAGCCATAAACAAACGAGTTTTATGGACAGAGCCATCAAATTGACTTATGCCTCAGCTCATGAGCGCAATGCCGCCCCTTGCCGCCATCCGGGTTTTTGAAACCGTGGCCCGCCACGGCAATTTCAGCCGCGCCGCAGCCGAACTGAACATGACCCAATCGGCGGTAAGCTACCAGATCAAGCTTCTGGAAAGCTTCGTCGGCGCCCCCTTGTTTGTCCGCCAGGCCCGCGGCGTCGCCCTGACCGAAAAGGGCGAGACCATCGCCCCCACCGTGCAGCGCGCCCTTGGCGATCTCGCCCAAAGCTTCCGGCTGGTGCGCGAGGAAAGCAATTCCGTGCTGGTGATATCAACCATGCAAACCATTGCCGGAATCTGGCTGGCGCCGCGCCTTGGCGGCTTTCAGTTGCTCCATCCGGAATTTGCCCTGCGCATTGATATTTCCGATCAACGGGTGGACCTGGACAACGATGGCGTCGATGTGGTGATCCGTTCCGGCAAGGGCAATTGGCCGGGCCTCACCAGCCATTTCCTGCTGAGCCAGACATTCACGCCGGTGTGCAGTCCGCATTATATCGCCCGCGAAGGCAGGCCCGCATCGCCCGGCGATCTTCCCAATCACGTCCTCATTGACCGCAATGACGTCTGGTGGCCGATCTGGTTTGAAACCGCGGGCCTCGACCGCAATGTACCAATCACCCGCACCAGCATTGATGTTGATACCCAGCAGATGGCAGCCATCCTCGCCGTATCCGGTTCCGGCATCGCCCTCGTCTCGCCCGCTTTTGTGAAAGACGATCTGAGTTCCGGGCGGCTCATCCAGCTTTTTGATGTGATGGCAAAGTCCGGCTCGGACTATTATTTCGCCTATTCGGAAACCCGCCGCAACACCCCCAAAATCCGCGCCTTCCGCGAATGGATATTGAAAGAGGCGGGAACCGCCTAGCGCGAGAACTGCTTGTACTTGATGCGCTTGGGCATCACCAAGTCCTCGCCAAGCCTCCGCTTCTTGTCTTCCTCATAGTCCTGGAAGTTGCCTTCGAACCACTCCACATGGCTATCGCCCTCGAAGGCCAGGATATGTGTCGCGAGGCGGTCGAGGAACATGCGGTCATGGCTGATGATCACGGCGCAGCCGGCGAAATCTTCCAGCGCCTCTTCAAGTGCTGCCAGTGTTTCCGTATCGAGGTCGTTCGTCGGCTCGTCGAGCAGCAGAACATTGGCGCCGGACTTCAGCATCTTTGCCAGATGCACCCTGTTGCGCTGCCCGCCCGAAAGCGTGCCGACTTTTTGCTGCTGGTCGCCGCCCTTGAAATTGAAGGCGCCCGTATAGGCCCGCGAATTCATTTCGCGCTTGCCGAGATAGAGAAGCTCGTTGCCACCGGAAATTTCCTGCCAGACGGTCTTTTCCGGATCGAGCGAGTCACGGCTTTGGTCAACGTATCCAAGCTGCACGCTGTCGCCGATTTCAATTTTCCCGGCATCGGGTTTTTCCTGGCCGGTCAGCATGCGGAACAGGGTCGTCTTGCCCGCGCCATTGGGACCGATGATGCCGACAATGCCGCCGGGCGGCAGCTTGAAGGAAAGGTCCTCGATCAGCAGGCGGTCGCCATAGGCCTTGTTCAGGCCCTCAACCGTGATGACATTGTCGCCCAGCCGTTCGCCCGGCGGAATGATGATCTGCGCCGTGGTTGACTTGAGCCGCGCGTCATTGGCCTTGATGAGCTCGTCATAGGCCTTGAAACGCGCCTTGGATTTGGCCTGCCGCGCCTTGGGTGAGGAGGAAATCCACTCCTGCTCGCGCTCGATCACCTTTTGCCGCGCCGCATCCTCGCTCTTTTCCTGCGCAAAGCGCTTGGCCTTCTGGCGGAGATAGGCCGAGTAGTTGCCCTCGTAGGGAATGCCCCTGCCCCGGTCCAGTTCAAGAATCCAGCCCGTCACATTGTCGAGGAAATAGCGGTCATGGGTGACAATGAGAATGGACCCGGCGTAGTCGGCCAAGTGATGCTCGAGCCAGTTCACGCTTTCGGCGTCGAGATGGTTGGTGGGTTCATCAAGCAGCAGCAGGTCGGGCTTGCGCAGCAGAAGCTGGGTGAGCGCCACGCGGCGCTTTTCGCCGCCTGAGAGATTGTCGATGGAGGCTTCGCCGGGCGGACAGCGCATGGCATCCATCGCCTGCTCCACCTGCGCTTCGAGGTCCCAAAGGTTCTGTGAATCGATAACGTCCTGCAGCTTGCCCGCCTTCTCGGCATTTTCATCATTGTAGTCGGCCATCAGCGCGTTGTATTGATCGAGGATCGCTTTCTTGCCGGCCACCCCTTCCATCACATTGCCCATCACATTGAGGGCAGGGTCAAGCTCCGGCTCCTGCTGGAGGTAGCCGCAGGTGGCTCCCTCAGCCAGCCAGGCCTCGCCGTTCCATTCCTTGTCAAGCCCCGCCATGATGCGCAGAAGGGTAGATTTACCCGAGCCGTTAGGCCCAAGAACGCCGATTTTCGCATCCGGATAGAATTGCAGGTGCACGTTATCGAGCACTTTTTTGCCGCCTGCATAGGACTTCGAAAGGCCCTGCATATGATAGATGAATTGACGCGCCATGGGGTATTTAGCCTGAAACTGGGGTGAGTTATGCCGCGGGGTTTAGCCGAGCCCCTGCCAAAGGGCAATGCGCTTAACCAGGCGGCTTTTCCTCAAGCATGATCTTCTTCTGGTAACGCCCCTGGATGATGTCGACGATCACCAGCGCGGCCACCACGAAGTAGAACGTGCTCTTGGCCATGGGCTCGATCGGGTAGCCGAAGAAAGCCAGATGAGCGATGTGGCCGCCTTCCGCCAGCAGCATGACGCCGACCATCAGCAGAACGAACAGGCCCAGCACCTCATACATGCGATTTTTCTGGAGGAACCGCGCCACTTGTTCAGACATTAACACCATGAGTAAGCCAGACACCACGATAGCCGTGGCCATGACAATGAAATTGTCCGTGAGTGCCACCGCTGACAGGACCGTGTCGAAGGCGAAAACGATGTCCATCGCCAGGATCCAGAATATCACCGTCGCCACCGACGCATGCTTGGGGCCTTCGCGTGTTTCCTTGCCGAGATCATGGACCACCAGCATGTGGAAGATCTCCTTCATCGCCGTGTGAATGAGGAAGGCGCCGCCCGCCATCAGGATCAGGCTGTGGCCATTGACTGTCGCTTCCGCAACGGTGAACGCGAAGCCGAATATTGGCGCCTGAAACGTGGCAATGAGCTGCAGAATGACGAACAGCAACACGATGCGCAGGCCGATGGCGAGAATCATGCCGAGGCGGCGAACATATTGCTGGCGTGACGGCTCCACCCGCTTCGCCTGAATGGAAATATAGAGAAGATTGTCGAAACCAAGCACGGTTTCCAGCGCCGTCAGGATGATCAGCGTGACGAGATTTTCAATCGTGAACAATTCAACCATTTTTTGCCCCTGCCTGGCGCCTGAATTTGCAGAGTCTCATAGAGTTAATTCCCGCCCTTGACGAGCCCCAACTATTGACCGAAACCAAATTTCCATACTCCCAGATTTGAAAGTGTCGCTCCCCGTGAACCATGCCGAGAGCCCGCCCGTCCATATTGATTTCTTGAACCGGTCCGACATTGCGAGCCTGGGATTGACCGATGATGAGATCATAGCTGCCGTGGAAACGGGCCTCGCCATGCAGGGCCGCGGCGAAACCGCCATCGAACCCCGCGTTCATCTGGAACCGCATGCCGGCGTTGAAGGTCATTTCAATGTGTTGCGCGGCTGGATCGGCGGGCGTATCGGCCAGGCCGGCGTCAAGGTCGTCGGTGATTTCGTCGGCAATTACAAGGAAGGGCGGCCATCGGAATACGGCCTCCTGGCCTTGTTCGACCCGCTGAACGGTGCGCCCACCGCAATTGTCGATGCCAGCGGCCTGACCGATATGCGCACCGGAGCCATCACCGCCATCGGCGCAAAACACCTTGCGCGGAAGGGATCAAAAATCCTGGGCCACGTCGGCGCCCGCGGAACCGCCTACTGGAATGTGAGACTGCTGGACCGGCTGTTCAATTTCGACGAGATCCGCGTTCATTCCAGACGGCCGGAAAGCCGTGACAGTTTTGCCGCCCGCCTGTCGGATGATCTCGGCAAGAAGGTCGTTGCCACACAGGATTGGCAGTCCTGCGTCGAGGGTGCCGATATTGTAGTGGAAGCCTCACGCCTTTCGGCACCCACACCCATGTTGAAGACGGAGTGGATCAAGAAAGGCGCGCTGGTCGTTCCCTACGGAACCATGAGCGCTGTCGAATTAAGCCTCACCGACATCATGGACAAGATCGTGGTTGATGACTGGGGCCAGTGCAAAACCGGAAAATTCGGCTCGCTGCGCGCCCATGTGGAAGCAGGCAAGCTCAGCGAGAAAACGCTCCATGCGGAACTCGGCCAGATCGTTGCCGGAGTTAAAACAGGACGGCAGCGTGACGATGAAACGATTCTCTTCTGGCATCGTGGCCTTTCCCTCTCCGACATCGCCCTTGGCCATGCTATGCTGGAAAAAGCCAAAAAGCTCGGCGTGGGCCAGCGGCTGAGGTTCTACTGATGCAGAAGCTCCTTCTTGACGGCAGTCACGTTTCACTCCAGCGGTTTGTCGAACTCGCCGATGGCCCCGTGCTAATTACTCTGGCCCCTTCAATCCGCGAACGGCTCGTACGCGCCCGGGAAATCGTCGCCCGCTATGCCGCAAGCGACCAGCCCGTCTATGGCCTCAACACCGGCCTTGGCGGCAACCTCCAGCACCGCATCGATCCCAAGGACATTCCGGCCTTCCAGGCGCAATTGCTTCTGGCCCGCAGCACCGGCGTCGGTCCTAATCTTCCCGAATGGATCAGCCGCGCCGCATGGCTCTCGCGCATCATCGGCGCCGGGCGCGGCGCCTCAGGCCTGTCCCTCGCCACTTTTGATCTCATGCTTGCCATGCTGGAGCGCGGACTTTCCCCCGCCGTTCCAACCTATGGTTCGATTGGCACCAGCGATCTCGTGCTGGCGGCCCAGATGGGCGCCACCCTGATTGGCCAGGGCGAGATATGGGACAACGGAACTTGCCGCCCCGCGGCCGAGGCCCTTCGCGCCCACGGCCTTGCGCCCATCGAACTTGCCCCGAAAGATGGCTTGGCCCTGGCCAATAATTCCAGCCTCAGCATTGCACTTGCCTCCCGTGCCCTTCGCGACGCCCGCAGCTGCATGGACCTGGCGCAAGCCATTACGGTGCTTTCCGGCGAAGGCTACGGCATGAATCCCTCGATATTCGAGGCCCGCATCCACGCGCTGCGCCCTGCAGTCGGCCAGGAACAAGCGGCCACCTGGTTCCGCGCCGCCCTTGAAGGTTCATCCTTGTATGCAAGCGGTGCCCCACGCGCAATCCAGGACGCTCTGAGTTTCCGCGTCGTGGCTCCTCTATTTGGAACTGCCCGTAACGCTCTTGCCCAGGCAGAAACGGAAACCGAAATCGAGCTGAATGGCGCGGCGGACAATCCGGCAGTTTTGCTCGACACGAACGAAATGCTCTCAACCCCGAACTTCCACACGCCGGCATTGGCCCTCGCCCTCGATACGCTTGCCATTGCCCATGTTCATCTGGCCACGGCTTCCGCCCAGCGCGTTCTCAAGCTCATGAACCCGCATCTTTCCGGCCTGCCGAAATATCTCTCGCCCGTTGGCGGCGCATCATCAGGTTTATTGCCCCTGCAGAAAACCGTAGCATCCCTTCTCGCTGAAATCCGCCTTCACGCCCAGCCCGCAAGCCTCGATGCCCTCGCCGTATCTGAAATGGTTGAAGACGTAGCCCCGCAAACCCCGCTGGCCGCCCGCAAGCTCGCCAAGCAGATTGATCTGCTCCACTGGCTCATTGCCATCGAAGCGCTTGTTGCCGCACAGGCTGTGGACCTCCGCAAACCGAAAAGCCTCGGTCGCGTGGCAAAATTGCTCCACAGCGCCATCCGCAGCCTCGTGCCGCCGCTCCACGAAGACCGCGCGACGGGGCCAGACGTTGCCGCCGTTCGGCGAGCGATCAACGCCGCCGAACTGCGCAGTGTTTTGGCAAATGTCGGTCTGACGTCGCTCTAGCTTTTGTTGACCACCGGAATGGCAATCCACGCAAACAGCAGCATCCCTAGGAAAAACAGGATTGAGGAAATTGCCGTCACCGGCTCAACCCCCGGATTGCCCGCCAGAACAAAATAAAGCGAAACGACAAGCACAACGATGCTGACAGCGTGAATCCAGAAATGAACTGTCGCCAGCTTGTTTTGCCGGGCCACCGGAAACAGATGATAGAAGAACCCGAACACCGCCGACATCAGCCAGCCCGCCACCATGATATGGGCGTGGACCGGCATTTGAACGTGGTTATGGCTCATCGCCATGCTGAGGCCGAGCATCATACCGGCAATCGCCATGACAATTCCAAGTATAAAGAAATTCCGTGCAACACCCTGCATAATCAAATCCCCTGAGATTAAACCGCCCCCGCGGCGCAATCCCTAGCAGATTCGAATTATTCTAAAAAGCCTCAACCCTGCTTTTCGAATGCGTCCCGGATGATTTTCTGCAGTTCCTCGCGGCGGTAAGGCTTCATGATGATGAAGCCCTGCCGGAAACGCGGCTCGTCCTGGTGCACCATGGCGCCCTTGGGATAGCCGGAGGTGTGGACGATCTTGAGGTCGGGCCGCATGCCGCTGGCCGCCTGGGCAAGGTCGAAACCGTTCATCCCGCCCGGCATCACGATATCCGAGAACATGAGGTCGATCTCGGGATCCTCCTGAAGCTTTGACAGGGCCTGGAAGCCGTCTTCCGCTTCCACCACGTCATAGCCGAAATCCATGAGGAACCCGCAGGCCACGGCGCGCACCGCCTCCTGGTCTTCAACCACAAGTATCTTCTGCGGCCGCGCGGCTTTCTTTGGGGCTTCGGCTTCCGCCGGCGCTGTGGGAGGCGCTGTCTCAATCGCCAGGGACCGGTTGTTGGCAGCCGTCTCGGCAGAAATTTCACCGACGGTAATTTTCCGCGGCAAATACATTTTGACCGAGGTGCCGTGCCCGACTTCGCTGTAGATGCTGATATGGCCGCCCGATTGCTTGATGAAGCCATAGACCATGGAAAGGCCGAGCCCCGTGCCCTTGCCGTTCTCCTTGGTGGTGAAGAAGGGATGGAAAACTTTCTCGAGGAGCTCCGGCGACATGCCGATGCCCGTGTCCGAAATTGCCACCATGACATGATGCCCGGGAACAACTTCCGGATGCTTTTCCGCATATTCCTGGTCGAGATAGACCAGCTGGGTTTCAATCGTCAGCAGCCCGCCATTGGGCATGGCATCCCTTGCGTTGATAGCCAGATTCAAGATGGATGATTCAAACTGCGACGGATCGATCAGCACCTTGGGAGTGCCGGCCGCCACATCGACTTTAAGCTCAACATTCTCGCCAAGGGTGCGCGAGATCAGGGCTTCCATGCCAGTGACCAGGTCATTGATCTTCACTTCGCGTGGCTCAAGGTCCTGCTTGCGGGCAAAGGCCAGCAACTGGCGTGTCAGGTCCGAGCCCTTGCGCGCCGCATCGAGCGCTTCACTGGCGCGTTTGACCGCCTTCTCGTCGCCATCCAGCTTGCCTTCGAGCAACTGCAGATTGCCCATGATGATCGTGAGCAGGTTATTGAAATCATGCGCAAGGCCACCGGTCAGTTGCCCGATGGCTTCCATCTTCTGCGCCTGGTGCAGGCGCTGGGTGGTGAGCTTGCGCTCCGAAACGTCGACAATCTGGACGACGAGCTGCTCGATTTCGGCCTTCTCGCTCTTGACCATGGAGACACTGGTGGAGCCATGCACGATGCCGCCTGTTCCCGTCGTGTAGCGCAGTTCCTGCTTCAGCGAAGGAACTTCGCCCGACAAAAGCTGGCGCATGCCATTGAGGAACTGGCCGCGGTCATCGCGGTGCAGGGTTTCGTCAAATGTCAAAGTCGATTTGTCGATATCTTCCCGGCCCAGGAAAATCCCAAAGGCCGCGTTGGACAGTTCAATCTGTCCGGTTGGCGAAACCAGCGCCATGCCATGGGCCGCGGCGGCAAAGGCCCCGCGGAACCGCTGGTCGCTGCGCACCGAAGCAATTTCCGCAACCTTCTGGTCGGTCACATCCTGCATCAGGCAAATCGACCGTTCGATGCGGCCCTTGTCGCCCCGATAGGCATTCATCGACAGCCTGACGGTGGCCAGCGTTCCGTCCTTGCGGTGGACAAACATTTCCTCGCCGCGGCACAGGCCGGTCTGCAGGTATTTGGGATAAATCGTGGTGATCAGGTGCGAGCGCGACTGCGGCGTCAGAAGTTCATTGAAGGATTTTCCGATCACGTCGGACGGCAGGTAACCCAGGGTTTTGCACCATTGCCGGTTGACCGAATTCAGCCTGCCGGAGCCATCCATGGCATGCATCATGAAGGGGAAATTGAACAGGAGCTGCTCGTAAACTCCGCCGTTCTGATCGGGGAAAAATGGCGCAAGGGCATCCGCCTGAACCTCTTCCCGTTCGATTTTCCAGCTTGAAGCCTTGGGCCCCAGTTCTTCCCAACCTGAAAACGCGGGCTCTGGGGCGGCAGATTTGACAGCAACATTCATCGGGAAAAATTCTCTCTGGAAACCTTTCCAACCCTATCAAATTTGCAGTTAACAGGGCCTTTCCGAAATTCTTTCATTTCCCGGCGGCGCGGAAACCCGCCGACAACAGTTGAACTATGGTAAATGGCCGGTTAATTCCAGCTAGGCCGGGGACGGCCGCCCGATGGCCTCGGCCGTTATTTCGGCCTTGAGCAGGCCATTGTCGTCCATCGCATCGGGCAAAAAATACTTCTTTGTATCAACGCTTATTCTCGGCGAAAGGGCGCCCACCCCCAAAGCCATGCTTTCCGCCTGATCATGGGCCGTCGTCTGCGCAAAGGCCAGCGCCTCCGCCCCCGAACCGAAAATGCGCGTGCCCTGCCCGCCGTGCACGCGGAAACGCCCCGTTGCCGTCGCCTTCCACCATGACGGTAACCTTCAGTGCGACAAGGCCCGCGGCGGCGCCAATCGCGTTGGCAACCTCGCACCATTCGACAAACACAACTTCGCAATCCAGCCGCTTGGCAACTTCTCCGTAATAAACCCGAGCCGGCCCGCCAACCGCCACAATGGGAATGGTGGGTGAAATTTTGATCGCCGCCAGGCCCTTCACCGGCGCTCCCGATACAACACTCTCAATCAGGGCATTGTTTTCAACCGGCATGCCAAGCGCCGAATTCAGAACGGCTTTCGCCGACAGGCGCACCGTTTCACTCCAAACATCCCGGCAAAACGCCTCAACGCGCTCCGGCGTTCCAAGCCGCATGTCACGAAACCGCACCACAAGCTGCGCCGCCAAAAGTGCTGCAGGCTTTGACCAGTTGGCCTGCAGGCCAAGCACATGGGCCGCATCCGACGGCGTGAACCCGCAGAGCTGCACCAGCCCTTTTTTGCGCAAGGAGGATAATGCCCGCTGCGCGCCCGAAGAAACCGCAACTTTCCGCAGCGGCCTTGGCCGGTCCGTGACCATGGCCAAAAATTCAATCTCACGCGCCGTCAATCCGCTGTGATCGGCAGGCCCGGACTTGCCGAATGGCAACACCACAAACCGCCCCTGCTGCGAGCCGCCTTCCGTATCCGCAAGATCGCCTTCAAGCATGGCCATGACTTCCGGATAACGCGCCCCAATCAGTGAAATCGGCACGATGCGTTGCGGCCCGATCTGCATGGAGCCATCCATCGTCAGGTGAACTTCGCTGTCGCCGCCAAGGCCGATTGTCGTCACATCAATGGCCTTCACCATGGTGCGCCAGCCGCCGACTTCGGCGCCCTCCTCCGCCACCCGCGGCTTGCCATCCTGCAGAATGCCGATGTCGGTTGTCGTGCCGCCAATGTCGGACATGATGAAATCATCAAGCCCCGACAGCCATTTGGCCCCCACCAGACTCGCCGCCGGTCCCGACAGCACAGTTTCAATGGGCTTGAGCGCCACATTCTCGGCCCGCGCCAACGAACCATCACCCTTGACCACCATCAGCGGGCAGGAAATTTGCAACTCGGCCATGGCAAGCCGCACCGCTTCAATCAGCAGCGAGATCCGCGAAATCAGCCGGGCATTCAACACGGCGGTCAGCGCCCGCCGCGGCGCATCCAGCGATGAGGTGAGTTCGGTGGAAATCGTTACCGGCTTGCCCGTCACCCGCATGATGATGTCGCGCGCCGCCTTCTCATGTTCCGGATTCCGCACCGCAAAAGCCGAGGCAACCGCAAAGGCCGAAACCTCGCCTTTCAGCAGGCCCGCTTCGCGCTCCACCGCTGCCGCATCAAGGGAAACCGCCACGTCGCCATTATGGTCATGGCCACCCGCTATCATCCGCAGCGGCACATTCGGAAAGGCCTTGGCGATGCCGGTTCGCGCCGCCATGGCGCTGTCAAAGCCAATGAGGAACACCGCCACCGGACTGCCATGCCCCTCCACCACCGCATTGGTGGCCAGCGTCGTTGAAACCGAAACCAGCCCGATGGCCGAGGATTTGGCACCGGCGGGAAGGCTCTGCATCACGGTTGTCAGCGCCTCTTTCACCCCGATGGAAAGATCGCCCTTCGTCGTCAGCGCTTTTGCCCGGCCGAGAATCTTCTGCGTATCATGCGCAATGACAACGGCATCCGTATAGGTGCCGCCCGTATCGATGCCGATAAAAAAACTCTCTGGCGGGGTCATTTCTGGCTTTCAAGGTTCCGTTGGCCCATGCTTTTACTGAAAGCAACCGGCAAGTCCACCGCCAGAAGGTGGGAGAAGACGGGAATGGTTTATCCAGCTTTGGGCCTTTTCAACGTTTGCCGGATCTCGTCGATAGAGCCATCAACCGCCGCCTTTTCAGCCAAAAGCCTCACAACCTGGATTTTGGCGGCGATAAACGTCCCGGCAAATTCCGGGCTGCTTACCGACCCCAGAACCTTCACCAGTTTAATCGTATCGGCCAGCGTCTCATTCAATCGGGCTTGCGACTGCGTAAGGTCGGCAAGGGCCTGCTGCTGGGCCTGGCGCTGCGCCGCAATTTGCCTGTCGGGTGCATTCACCTGCTCTTGCAGGGCCTTGAGTTTGGCATCCCTCGCCCGCCGTTCATGCTCAAACCTTTGCGGGAGCCACGGCGCCCAGCTTGAAGGAAACGCTGAGCTTGCCGCCAAACGAATCCTCCCGGACATCGAAGCCATCACGGAGGCCAAGGTCGTTCCAGCCGGCGCTGACGGAAACATCCACCGCATCTGCCGTCCGGATCTTCCTGTTGATGGCGTCCAGTTCCGCCTCTGCCTGGATAAGATCTTCGCCAAAATGGCCAGCGTCCCGGACTTTGACAGCAACCTGTGCCGGACGGGCGGCCTGCAGCTTCGCCACATTGCCCTCAAGATTGATTTCGTCGATGAGCCCTGAAAGCGAGGCTGCCTTTTCCGCCGTGATGTTGCCGCGCCGGAGTTCGTATTTTATCTGCTCGCGCAGTTCTGCAAGCTCATCCTTGCGCACCAGGATACTGATGGACTTTGCCCGGTAGCCCGCGGCCGTCAGACCCACGGGCGCGACAAGCTCCCGTTTCTGCAAACCCTCCTGGGCAAGATGGCTGCGGCATTTGACCTGCGCTGCCTCCTCGATCAGCCGCGCCTTGTTAATGCTTGATATGCTGACGCCCAGGCTCACCCCCAGCTTTCCGCTGTCATCCACGCTGCCATTCAGCGAGGGCGAACGCAGGAGTGTGGCTTCCGCCGCGGAATCTTCTTTAAGATATTGGCACCAGGCCGAGTTTGAAGGGTCATCGGCTTCACTGAAAGTGGCGGGCCTGATCTCGACCCCGGCCTGCGCCGTTTCATCCAATGTAACGAGACGCAAGGAAGCGGGCTTGTCTTGATTTGTAAGAAGGCCGCCAGCGGTGCATCCCGCCAGGCCGAACACACCCGCCAAAATGAAAAATGCGCCAATGGAAAAGCGCTTGCCGAAGACAAGCACCACCAGAAACGCCACAAGCAACGCAACGACCACGAGAAACAACATACGCAAACACAACCCACGCGGCACAAATCCCTGCGGTGCCGGTCGGACACTCTAGGAAGGAATAATTTCTTTGGCGTTAATGCAAATTCCCACGGGCCGTTTCGGCGTCAGTTCAGGCCCGGGCCATCCAGCACCGCAACGGTGCTGCGGTAAGCCGTTTCGAGATGATCGCGCATCGCCCGCGCCGCCCTCTCGGGATCGCCGCTCTTGAGCGCCGTAATGATGAGGCGATGCTTCTCAAGGGTGGTTTCGGCCTCGCCATCGCGCGGCACCATCATGTGGCGGCAGCGGTCAAGCTGCGCTTTTGAAATCTCAATCGCCCGCCACAGCCGCGGCAGGTTGCTGATGTCGGCGATGTAGCGGTGGAAATCATCGTCGCGCTCGATCGCTTCGACGTATTTTTTGCGTTCCAGGGCCCGGGCATGGAGCAGCAGAATGTCCTCGAGGCGGTCGGCGTGCGATTGGCTCATGCGCGTTGCGGCCTGGGCGGCACTTTCCGATTCCAGCGCCCGGCGGATGAGAAAGGCCTCGGCAATCTCGTCGCGTGCAATGCGCGCCGCCCGCGTACCCGATTGCGCCACCACCTCGACGAGGTTTTCGTCGCTCAGTTTCTTCACCGCTTCCCGCACCGGGGTGCGCGAAACATTGAGCTGGGCCGCAATCGCCTTCTCGTCGATCACCTCGCCCGGCTTGATGGCGCCTGTCAAAATCATCCGGCGCACCAGCGGATAAATCTGGTCGCGCATGGGCCGCGAACGGTCAAGCCGTGACCTTGAAAGACTGATAACCATCGCTTCATACTAATATAACAGTTATGGACAGCAAGCCCAATTTTTGTCTAAGATGATTCAAACTAAAAAAGTCTATGGGAGAGTGCATGGCCGGCGCGAACAATTTTCCAAAACTGCACAATGCTATGTGGCCCGGCCTGGTGGGCAAGGGGTCCGACTCCGAACCGCCAATTGATCTCGATACCATGCTCGATCTCACCGCCAAGGCGGAAGTGAAAGGCGTGAAATTTGACGGCATCGACATTTTCCATGCGGCCCCCCACACCAATATCGATTTCACCGATGATGAAGTGAAGCGGCTGGCCGAAAAGGTGCAGGCGCGCGGGCTGGCAATTGGCTCCATCGTCGCCCCGGTCTGGCCCCCGGTGGGCGGCGGCTCGGCCATGGGTTCGGCGTCCGACCGGAAGAAGTTCGTGGAGAACGTGCGGAAATCATGCCGCCTCGGGCAAAAATTGCGCGACTTGGGCGTAAGGCATTACGGCGTCATCCGCATCGACTCGGCCACAAGCCCCGGCGAATTTGCCAAGGACCCCAAGGGCAACACCAAGAAAGTTGCCCAGACCTTCCGTGAAGCCTGCAGCGTGGCGGCCGACTATGATGAGCGGCTGGCGGCCGAGGGTGAAATTTGCTGGGGCGGCATGCATTCCTGGAAAGCCATGATCGACACGCTGGAAGCCGTCGACCGGCCGCACACCATCGGTTTCCAGGCCGACATGGCCCACACCCTGCTCTACACCATGGGTTACAATGCCCCCAGCGCGCAGGCTTCTGCCCGCAAAGTACAATTGGAAGAACAAGGCGCAGCTCGACAAGGCGCTGACCAAAATGACGGACATGCTGCGGCCCTGGACCATTGATTTCCACGTGGCGCAAAACGACGGCACCGTCAAAGGCATGGGCTATCACGACAAGACGGGGCGGCACTGCATGGTGACGGACCCCAATGGCAGGCTCGATATTCCCCGTCATGCCGGCATGTGGCTGCGCGGCAAGGACGGCGGGCTCACCAAGGCGTTCCGTCACATCTGCTGGGATGGCTGCATGTTCCCCAACACGGTGATGATGCAGCAGAAAACCTGGAACGACATTCTCGCAACCATGATCAAGGTGCGCGATAAGCACGGCTGGCAGGCCTGAGATGACAAAAAAACCGCTCAATGTCGGCATGGTCGGCTACGGCTTCATGGGCCGCACCCATTCCAACGCCTTCTCGCAAGTGAACCATTTTTTCGATGTGCCTTTCCGCCCGGTGCTGAAAGCAACCTGTGCCCGCGACGCCGCCAAGGCCAAGGCCTTCGCCGAACAATGGGGCTATGAATCCACCGAAACCGATTGGCGCAAACTGGTTGAGCGCAAGGATATCGACCTCATCGATATTGCCAGCCCCAATGACACTCATCTTGAAATCGCCATTGCCGCCGCAAAGGCCGGCAAGATGGTGATGTGCGAAAAGCCGCTGGGCCGTTCGGCGAATGAATCGCGCCAGATGGTGGAGGCCGTTGAGAAGGCCAAGGTGCCAAACATGGTCTGGTACAATTACCGCCGTGTGCCAGCCGTCACCCTGGCCAAGCAGTTGATCGACGAAGGCAAGCTCGGCAGGATTTTTCACTACCGTGCCAAGTTTCTCCAGGACTGGACCATTTCCAAGGACCTGCCCCAGGGCGGCCAGGGCCTGTGGCGTCTCGATGTCGGCGTTGCCGGAAGCGGCGTGACCGGTGATCTTCTCGCCCACTGCATCGATACGGCCCTGTGGCTCAACGGCGGCATCACCAAAGTCTCCGGCATGACCGAGACTTTCATCAAGGAACGCCACCACAATATCACCGGCAAGACGGAAGCTGTCGGCATTGATGACGCCAGCCTGTTCCTCGCCCGCTTTGCCAATGGCTCGCTGGCGAGTTTCGAGGCGACCCGTTACGCCCGCGGCCACAAGGCCCTCTACACCTTCGAAATCAACGGCGAAAACGCCTCGATTTCCTGGGACCTGCACGATCTCCACCGCTTGCAATACTTCGATCACCGCGACGAGGGCCGCACCCGCGGCTGGCGCTCGCTTCACATTACCGATGGTGATCATCCCTACATGGACAAATGGTGGGTGCCCGGCCTGCAGATTGGCTATGAACACACCTTCATTCACCAGGTCGCCGATTTCCTCGGGGCCGTTGGCGGCGGAAAGGTTGCAGCTCCAACTTTCCGTGATGCCCTTGCAACCGACCTCGTGACCGACGCGGTCCTCAAGTCAGCCAAAACCGGCCAGTGGGAAAGCCCAAATGGCTAATTATTATGCACAGTTGCGCGGGGCCTCGGGCTGCACCCGAAATAATTAATTTAGATTGATGATAGGCGACTTGCAAATAAAGAGAGACAAGCTAGTCTCTGCCAAAAAATAGCCCGGACGGGCAGACAGGGAATGGGAATGGCTGAAGGCGATAAGCCCGCGGTGCGGTTGTCGGGGATTGCGAAATCCTATGGCAAGGTGCGGGCTCTCGAAAATCTTTCGTTCGACGTGGCGGCGGGACGGTTCTTTGTGCTCTTCGGGCCAAGTTCCGTGGGCAAGACCACGACGCTGCGCACCATTGCCGGTCTGGTGAAGCCCGATTCCGGCCGCGTTGAAATCGACGGCAAGGATTTCACCAATGAGCCCATCGCCGGACGCGGCGTGTCGATGGTGTTCCAGTCCTTCGCCCTTTATCCGCACCTCACCGTCTTCGAGAATCTTGCTTATCCTCTCCGTGAGGAGAAGGTCGCTTCGGCTGAAATCACCAAGCGCGTGAACGAAACCGCGGCGATGCTGAAACTTTCGCATCGCCTTGAGCGCAAGCCCAACACCCTGTCCGGCGGCGAACAGCAGCGTGTGGCCCTTGGCCGCTCGCTGGTCCGCCAGCCCAAAATTCTGCTGCTCGATGAGCCGCTCACCAATCTTGACGCCAAGCTGCGCCATGACATGCGCGCCGAACTGAAGCGCCTGCACCGGCAATTCGGCATGACCATTGTCTATGCCACGCCTGATGAGCTTGAAGCCCTCTCCATGGGTGAGGAAATCGCCGTGATGCGCGATGGCACCGTGGTCCAGCGCGGTACCCCGGAAGAACTCTATGAGCGTCCGGTCAACACCTATGTGGCCGGCAAGATCGGTTCGCCCCACATGAACATGCTGCAGGCGAAGGTCGGGCGGGATGCAAAGACCTTTGAAACGCCGCTTGGCAAAATGAGTCCCAAGGTGCAGCGCAAGACGGCGGCGGCGGGCGAAGCGGCCATCATCGGCATTCGCCCCAGTGACATCCGGCTGGCGGCCAAGGGCGAAAAGGCCATCGCCTCGAAGATACACCTGCTGGAGCCGCTGGGCGACATTACGATTGTGTCGGTGGAAGCCGGCAAGGAAGTGCTGCGCATGGTGCTTCCCGAAGCCAAGGCAACCTCGATCAAGGTTGGCGATCCGGCCAGCATATATATTGACCCAAACGATATTCACATCTTCCGCGCCGCAAGTGGACAGGTAATGGCCTGACACCGATGGACAGAAGCAAGCAGGTTAACAATGGGAGAAAACCTAAGATGACGATAATGACGAAGATACATGGGGTCGCCACGGCGTTTAGCTTTGCCGCCCTGATGTCGGTTGGAGGCGCCTCGCTCGCCTCCGCCGAAGACGTGACGCTCACCATGGCCGTGCCTGATTGGCCGCCAACCCGCATCATGAAGAAGATGTTCGACGAGCAGTATAAGTCAAAGACCGGCAACAACGTGAAGCTGGAAGTTGACTTCATTCCGTGGCCGGACTTCTACACCCGCGTCAACGCTTCTCTCACCTCAGGTGAGCAGAAGTACAACTTCGCCGTGTCGGATTCACAGTGGCTCGGCGCCTTTGTTGAAGGTGGTTACTTCCGCAAGGTGAATGACCTGATCGACGCCGATCCGGAATTGAAGGCCACCATGGCGGAGATGCATCCAGCGCCGCTGAATGCCTATTCGACCTATCCGAACTCGACGCCGAACTACTACGGCTTCCCGCAGTTCCCGGATGTTCTGGTGACCTATGGCCGCTCGGATATCCTGTGCAACGATGAAGAGCAGAAGAATTTCCAGGCGAAGTTCAACAAGAAGCTGCCTTGCACCGGCGAAGAAATCGACCAGATGAGCTGGGATGACTTCGAAAACGTTGGAAAATTCTTCCAGCGCAAGAAGGGTGAGATGCTGGCCGGCAAGCCTGCCGACGACGATTTTTACGGAATCGCCTACCAGGCCGGCAAGGGCTACGACTTCTCGTCCATGCAGATCAACGGCTTCATCTGGCAGGAAGGCGGTGACGTTTGGAACGAAACCAAGCAGCCCGAAGGCCAGGCCGAAGGCGTCGTAAACTCGCCGCAGGCTGTGGGTGCGCTCGAGCATTACCTCCGCCTGATTCAGTACATGCCGCCGGTTGCCAAGACCGGCACCATGGACATCTTCAAGTCGGACGAACTGTTCCGCGAGGGCAAGGTCGCGATGAACATCGACTGGATCGGCCTCGGCGAAGCCTCGCTTGACCCAAAAACCTCCAAGGTTTCTGACAAGCTCGTCTTCGGCCTGGCGCCTGGAACTCCGGGACCGGATGGAAAGCTCGTCCGTTGGTCAAACATCGGTGGACAGCCTTTCGTGCTCACCACGTGGACAACGCCGACGCAGTTGACGGAAGCCATGGGCTTCGTGAAATGGTGGCTGTCTTCCGACATTCAGCACCAGTTCGCGGCTGGCGGTGGCCAATCAGCCATGAAGTCGGTTTACTCGGATCCGAAATATGTGACCTATCGCCCGTGGAACCGGGCTTGGGCCGCATCTCTCGATTGGCAGAAGGACGTCTGGCATGTGCCGCAGTTCTTTGACCTTCTCACCCAGCAGCAGGATCAGTTCGATCTTGCCATCACGGGCAAGCAGGATGCCAAGACAACCTTGGACAATATTGCCAAGTATCAGCAGAACCTCCTCACGGAAGCTGGCCTGATCAAGTAATAGTAAAGCAAGTCCGGGACGCGCGTAGGTGACTTGCGCGCGTCTCTTTTATCTCTCATCCAACGAGAAGCTGAATTTTGATGACCATGACGGCAACACAGCAGCAGACGCCCGGATTTTTGAATGTGGCGCCCGACAACTGGAAACTTGCGATCGCCGTTGGGCTTGCCGTTTCCATTCTGGCCGCCTCGCTGCTGCCTGCCTCGGTCTCATTCTGGGTGGTTGGCGCCATGGTGGCCATGGTTGCGGCCAGTTTTGTGGTCAACGCCTTCCGCAAGCACTATTACGGCGGCCTGCTCGTCTCGCCGGCTATCGCCGTGCTGTTTGTCATGAATATCTTTCCCCTGCTCTGGTCCCTGGGGCTTTCCTTCTTCGCCTACCAGAGCAGCCAGCAGAGCATGCGCTTTGTCGGCCTCGCCAATTATTCCAAGCTGCTGACCGATGATTTGAAAGCTCCGGAGCTTTGGGCCAACATGACCAATACGGCCATGTTCACGGTGCTCACCGTGTCGGCCCAGATGGTCGTTGGCTTTCTGCTCGCCGTCATGTTTGCCAAGCAGTTTCCGCTGCGCCGCTACCTCCTGATCCTTGTGCTCACCCCCATGATGCTCTCCGTGGTCGCCGTGGGCGTGTTCTTTTCTTACTACTATGACCCGACGTTCGGGTTGATCAGCCAGTCGATCAAGGCCTGGAACGGCGAGCAGTTTATTCTCTTCTCCAACAAGACCGGCGCCGTCGCGGGCATTGTCTTCGCCGATGCCTGGATGTGGTCGCCCTTCGTCATGCTGCTGGTGCTGGCGGGCCTCGTGTCAGTCCCCAAATATCTGTATGAGGCCGCCTCCATTGACCGCGTCGGCTCCTGGCGGCGCTTCTGGACCATCACCTTCCCCTATATCCGCGGCCTCCTCATGCTGGCCCTGCTCTTCCGCACCATTGAGGCTTTCAAGATGGCCGATCTCATCATCCTGCTCACCAAGGGCGGCAATGACACCATGACCATTTCCTACCACGTGGTCCGCATTGCCAACGAGCAGAACAAGACCAGCGAAGGCGCCGCCCTCTCCTATCTCATGCTCTTTGTGGTGATCGTGCTCACCAACCTCTATCTCTATATCGCCAACCGCCGCAGCCAGGAAAACTGATCAATGGCCACCTCCACCACCATCTGGGAAAAATTGGGCTTCAGGAAGGCCTCGGGCGTCAGCGAAGCCGGATGGGGGCAAACGCTTCTCGCCGGCCTCGTCAGCTTCATCTACTTCCTGCCCGTGCTGCTGATCATCATCACCTCGTTCAAGCTGCAGACCGAAGCGCTGTCCGTTCCGCCAAAATTTTTCCCCACGTCTTTCTTCGGCTTGATCCCCGACGTCTATGTCTTCACCCCGACGCTTGAGAATTTCACCTCGGTGTTCTCGCGTGCGTTCACCACCGGCGGCGCGGCGGAAAGCACCGGCTTCGACCGCTTCTTCTTCAACTCCATGTTCATCGCCGGCACGTCAGTGCTGCTTGCCCTCGTCATCGGCACCCTCGCCGCCTATGGCTTCTCGCGCTATCCGCTGAAGGGCAATGACACCTACCTCTTCATCATCCTCACCACGCGCATGCTGCCGGCCATCGTGGTCATCATTCCGATCATCCTGATGTTCCGCATTGTCGGGCTCTCCGGCTCCTATCCCGGCATCATTTTCCTCTACACCGCCTTCAACCTGCCCTTCACCATCTGGATGATGAAAAGCTTCTTCGATGAGCTTTCACTGGACGTCGAAGACGCCGCCCGCATTGATGGCTCGTCGGAGATCCGGGTGTTTTTCAAGATCTGCCTGCCGCAGGTGATCGCCGGGCTTGCCGCAACCTTCGTGTTCGGCCTCATTCTCACCTGGAACGAGTTCCTCTTTGCTCTCCTCCTCACCGGTATCGACACCCGCACCGTTCCCGTTGCCATGAACCAGGCCGTGGGCGGCGGCGGCATCGGCGTGCTCTGGGGCCTGCTCGCGGCCATCGAAACCCTCTTCCTCATCCCGGTTTTCCTGGTCACATTCTTCCTGCAGAACCATCTGCTGCGTGGCGTCACCTTCGGAACGGTAAAGCGCTGACATGTCAACCATTGAAGTCAAGAAGATCACCAAGAAATACGGCGAGTTCCTGGCCGTCAAGGATGCCTCCCTGTCGGTCAAGGCCGGCGAGGTTGTCTGCCTCCTCGGCCCGTCGGGCTGCGGCAAGACCACAACGCTCCGCATGATCGCCGGCCTCGAGCGCGCCACCGAAGGCGACGTAATCATTGCCGGCAAGCGCATGAATGACCTGCCGCCGGAAAAGCGCAACATTGCCATGGTGTTCCAGTTCTACGCTCTCTATCCGGCCCTGAATGTCGGCCAGAACATCGCCATGCCCCTGCACTTTGAAAAGCTCTCCAAGGAAGAGTCGGACAAGCGCGTCAACAAGGTCGCCAAGATTCTCCATCTCACCGAGGTGCTTGACCGCATGCCGGGCCAGGTTTCGGAAGGCGAAAAGCAGCGCATCGCGGTGGCCCGCGCCATCGTGCGCGATCCCAACTGCTTCCTCTTCGACGAGCCGCTGTCGCGCCTCGATGTGGAGCTCCGCCATTCCATGCGCGGCCAGATCAAGGAAGTTCTTTCGAACCTTTCCAAGGCAACCGTTATCGTCACCCACGACCAGCTCGAGGCACTCACCATGGCGGACCGCATCGCCATCATGCGCGATGGCATGATCGAGCAGGTGGGAACCCCCCACGAGGTCTTCGCCAAGCCCGCCAATGTCTTCGTGGCGAGCTTCATCGGCACGCCGCAGATGAACCTGATGGAAGCCGATCTCAAATCCTTCAACAAGGGCGTGGCTTCGGTGACGCTTGCCGGAAACGCCGTTGAAATGGCCGCCGACCCCGCCGTGTCGACCCTGAGGCCCTCCAAGGTCATGATCGGCATCAGGCCCCGCGCCTTCACCGCCGAAGACCGCTCCGGCAAGGACACCATCCATGCCCAGGCCGAGCTCATCGAACCCATGGGCGCTGAAACCCTCATCCATGCCCGCACCAAATTGGGCGGCGACATTCGCGTGGTTGTGCCGCGCACCCAGCGCATCAAGATCGGCGAAGTGCTTCATTTGAAACCCGACCCGAAACAAACCCACTTCTTCGGCGAGAATGGAAGGGCGGTGCGCGCATGAGTGATGAGACCCAGACCGGCATGTCGCCCCGCTGCGCCCTGCGCCTCGAATACTTCATCATTGGGCTGGGGCTGTTCGCCCTTGTCCTCATCTTTCAGCCCTTCAGCCTGACCCTGTTTGCCATCGGCAGCGGCCTTGTCGTGCTGGCCGGCCTTGTGAACAATCTGCTGCCCATGGCCCAGCCCGGCGTTCCACTGCGCTCCGTTGTAAAAGTGGCGCTGGTTGTCGCCATGATTTTCTGCATCGTGCTTGTGGTCTCCATTGCCGCCGCCCATCTCTACGGCGTGTTTTTTCTGAAACCGCCCGATCCCAACACCATGACCGGCAAGGCAGCGCTCGCCGCCCTGCCCTTTTACCTGCAGCCCTTCGTCTGGTCACTGGCAGTAGTCGCCGCTGGATTGGCCGTAATCATCACCTATATGAACAAGGCCGCCCGCTGACATGCGTTACGATGTTTCGGTTATCGGCCTCTACATTCTTGATGTACTGGGGCGGCCCGTCACCCGCATCCCGGACCGCGGCAATGTGGAATTCATCGAGGAAATCCGCCTCACCGTCGCCGGCACCGCCGGCGGCACCGTTGTCGATACCGCCAAACTTGGCCTGAAGAGCCTCGCCGTCGGCGCCGTGGGCGATGATGAAAAGGCCGATTGGGTTCTGCTCACGCTCAACAAGCACGGCGTCGACACATCAGCCATGCAGCGCCTCAAGGGCGTTCCGACTTCGGCGACGATTTTGAATGTGCGGCCCAATGGCGACAGGCCCGCCCTTCATGTGCGCGGCGCTTCCGATCATTTTGACGTGGCACCGAGCATGTATGACCAGGTCTTCGACGCCCCCATCATACATCTCGGCGGAACCGGGCTGCTGAAAAAATTGGATGGCGCGGCCAGCGTCATCCTGCTCAAGGAAGCCAAGAGACGCGGCCGCACCGTGACCTTCGATCTCATCGCCGCAAGTGCTGAGACCTTCGGCAATGTCGGGCCGCTTCTGCCCTATATCGATTATTTCATGCCGTCGATTGAGGAAGCAAAGGACATGTCCGGCCAGTCCACCGCCGAGGATTGCGCCAAATTCTTTCTCGGCAAGGGCGCCGCCTGCTGCGTCTTCACCCTCGGCGGCGATGGCGCCTACTATGCCCATAAGGACGGCACACGGCTCAAGTCGCCCGCCTATGATATCCAGATCGTGGACACCACCGGCTGCGGCGATGCCTTTGACGCGGGCTTCATAACAAGTCTACATCACAAGATGGACACCGAAACCGCCCTCCGCTTCGCCCAAGCATCCGCCGGACTCGTTGCCACCGGGCTGGGCTCCGACGCCGGGATCGTTTCGTTCGAGGACACACTTCAAAAAATGAAAAGCTGGAAGATAAAGTCATGAGATTTGCAGGCAGGCGGGCAGTAGTAACGGGCGGCGCATCGGGCATTGGCGAGGCCGTCGCCAAACGCCTTGCGGCCGAAGGCGGCAAGGTCGCCGTCTGGGATCTCAACGGCGGCATCAAGGTCGATATTTCGGATTACGCCTCCGTTGAAAAAGCCGTGAAGGAAACGATCAAGCAGATCGGCGGCATCGACATTCTGGTGAACAGCGCCGGCATCACCGGCCCCACCGTTCCGCTTCTCGAATTTCCCATCGATGGCTGGAAACAGGTGATCGACATCAACCTGAACGGCACCTTCTATTGCAACCGCGCCGTGGCCCCGCTCATGGTGGCGCAGAATTACGGCCGCATCGTCAACATTGCCTCCATTGCCGGCAAGGAGGGAAACCCCAATGCCTCCGGCTACTCCGCTTCGAAGGCCGGCGTCATCGGCCTGACCAAGTCGCTGGGCAAGGAACTGGCCAAGCACAATATCACCGTAAACGCCGTCACGCCCGCCGCCGTGCGCACCCCCATCTTCGACCAGATGCCGCAAACCCATATCGACTTCATGCTGTCGAAAATTCCCAAGGGCCGCTTCGGCACCGTGGATGAAATGGCAAGCCTCATCTGCTGGCTGGCCAGCGACGAATCTTCCTTCGCCACCGGCGCCGTCTTTGATCTCTCCGGTGGCCGCGCTACCTATTAGAGCGCCGTATAGCCGCCGTCGATGAGAATGTCCTGGCCGCAGACAAGGTCCGACGCCGGAGACGCCAGGTAAAGAATCATGTCGGCCACCTCAACCGGCTTGCCGAAGCGCCCGGCCGGAATCTTGGCCAGCATGGGGCCGGATTTCTCCGGGCTGCCCCAGTTCTTTTCGCCCATCGGCGTGAGAATGACGGTCGGGCACACCGAATTGATCTGGATGTTGTGCTTGGCCCATTCAACCGTCATGGCCTTGGTCAGCATGTTGAGGCCGCCCTTGGAGGAACTGTAGGCCCCGTGATCATCCACCGCGATGATGCCGGCCTGCGAAGACACATTGATGATCTTGCCGGACTTCCGCGCAATCATCTGGGGCGCCAGCTCCCGCGCAATCAGGAAGGGCGCGCGCAGGTTTACCGCCATCGTCGTGTCCCAATCCTCGACAGAGAGTTTGAGCAGCGGCGCGATAAGGGCGACCGCCGCATTGTTGACCAGGATATCGATGGCGCCGAATTCCTTCAGCGCCGCCCGCGCCGCGCTCACCGGCCCATCGGCACTTGCAAGCTCGGCTTCAATGACAAAGCATTTGCGCCCGAGGCGCTTTACCGCCGCGGCAACTTCCGCGAGCCCTGCCCTGTCGCGCCCAACCGCCGCGATGTCGGCCCCGGCGTCGGCCAGCACCTTGCAGGTTTCAAAGCCGATGCCCTTCGTGGCGCCTGTGACCAGCGCGGTTTTCCCCGCGAGGCTGAATCTTTTTATCCACTCGGCCATTGTTTCCCTCCCGCTGTCCGCTAATCTTTCCACGCAAGACCAAGCGGTCAATGGTCAAGACAAGGAACCGGCACATGGAAAGAATGGCGCAGATCATCAAGGTGAAGCCGGAAGTCATCCCCGAATACAAGCGCATCCACGCCGCCGTCTGGCCCGAAATCCTCAAGGCCATTTCAGACTCGAATATCAGGAACTACACGATCTTCCTGAAGGAGCCGGAAAACATCCTCTTCGCCTACTGGGAATACCACGGCAGCGATTTCAAGGCCGACATGGAAAAGATCAAGAAGGCCCCGCGCATGCAGGAATGGTGGGACATCACCGACCCCATGCAGATCCCCTACGACACCCGCAAGCCCGGCGACTGGTGGGCGGTGATGGAGAATGTGTTTCATACCGACTGAACAGCGAGAATTCGTCATTCCGGCGTAACTTCACACCATTTCTGTCACCCCGGCGAAAGCTCTCTCAAATTACGTCATTCCGGCGAAAGCCGGAATCTTTCCAACGTCGATGGGATTCCGGCTTGCGCCGGAATGACGGCATTAGGACGATTAATCCGTGTACTGATGTTTTTCGCTCAACTCGTGTCAGCCATCGCGGCGCGATGGGCAAGCCATTGGCACTCGCTGAGCAGGTCATCGACCTGGTGAATCGCCCTCTGCGGTGACCCGGCGGACGGCCCGGGCGGAGGGGCGTTTTGAAACTGGGATTGGGCGATGTCTCCTGCCGCATCCGCCAGCGCACCAGGCGCTTGGCCTGGCGCGGCAGATCAGCAAGTGCAGACTCAAGGGCCTCGAGCCTGCGGATAACCCGCGCCGCGCTGACCAGTCCATCAGCGGATTTGGGCGGGCGGGAAGCGGCGCTGGCAGCTGGCCGGGGCGGCGGCCACACGGTCACCAGTTGGTTGTCGGCGTTGAACATGTGGATACGCGGGCCAGGCCGCTTGGACGTTCTCCGGTGCGGGAGCACGATGCGTGTCTGCGGATCGAAAAGCTGGAAGGAGGCGGTGCGCGGGGTTCCGCCATTCCTTGGTTTTGCTGCCCCCGCCGGCCTCGGACGGGACACTGCGGGTTCAACTACAAGACCCCGTGCCGCAACGACAATAAGGCGGCGCAAGGCGGATTCGGCGGGGCGGAGCACCCTCAGCACGGCCCGGTAAGTGGGCCACGGCAGCCGCGAAACCGTGTCCGTCAGGGCAACAAGCCCCAGCATGGCGAAAAGGTCAGCGACGATCTCTGCGAGCGCCGCGCTGTTGCGTTTGATGGCCAAGTCCCAGTCCATAGGTTCCTATCCTGCACAGAGAACAAAACAGGAACATATTTGACACGATAGGAATATAGTGTCAAGGGGGCTATTATTCTTCTTTTCTCCCTCCCAGATTGCCGCATCCCCTTGCTCTCCATGGTCGGGCTTGACCCGACCAACCAGTTTTTTCCGACAGTGCCGATGTTGAAAGTCTGGGTGGTCGGGTCAAGCCCGACCATGGAGAGAGAGAGAGAGAGAGAGAGAGAGAGAGAGAGAGAGTGATAATAGTTCGGAGTTTGGGGTGGTGATGGAAAATGTTTTTTGTGCGGATTTGAAACTGCCACTCACGTCTTCTCCCGTGAAACGGGAGAAGAAAGGGGCCCATTTCACGAGGTGAATTGGGATAGATGAGGGCACTTCCACCTCGATCCCCTCACCTCCCCGTTGCTTTGCAATGGGTCCCTTCCTCTCCCGCCTTGCGGGAGAGGACATATCTTACTTCTTCCCGAAAAAATTCTTCTCCAGCTCGGCAAAGGCCCGCTGGTAGACATTCTCCTCCGTGCCCGGAATAAGCGTGAGGTCATCCTGCGGGCTGGCCACCCAGTCTCCCGTCCACACGCCGAATGTCGTGTTGTCGGCGGTCACCGGCCACAACCTTGGCCCCGAAACATAATTCATCCAGGGGATTTCGCACTTGGTGATGCGGTAGGAAAACGAGCGCGTGAGATCGCAGAGATGCAGCAGTTCCTCGTTCAGATGCCCTGTCGCCGAAATAGAAATCCCGCACCCCGGAGACCTTGTCGGGCCGCGCCTTTTTCAGCATGTGCATTTTGGTGATCTCGCCGTGCCAGGCGCCCATGCCGGCAAAATCCCGCATCTTGCCCCACACCTGATCGGCGGGCGCCTTGATCACCCGCGAGGTCCACACCTTGTTGGGCGCCCACGCCTTCCAGCGCACGCTGCCTTCCGGCTTCCGCAGCTTCTCGCGCTTGATCTTCTCTCCCAGCGCCTTAATCCCCTTGGCAAAAACATCATTGGAAATGATCTTCACATACTTCCCTTCATCGCCCGGCGCCTCGTCGAACGTGGCTTCCCATTCAATAAAGGTGGCATCGCCATGGGTCACGGGCATGAGCCGCATCGTGGCAAGATAGTTCTTCACCGGAAAGGCGGGCTTCTCAAAATTATAGGCGAAGGTGTAATACTTCCCTTCATCGCCGGCGCCTCGTCGAACGTGGCCTCCCATTCAATAAAGGTGGCATCGCCATGGGTCACCGGCATGAGCCGCATGGTGGCGAGATAGTTCTTCACCGGAAAGGCGGGCTTTTCGAAATTATAGGTGAACGTATAGCGCGCATCATCAAGGGTGAGCAGGCGCTCGCGGATATGGGCGCCGTCCTTTGTATGAAACGAGCGCACGCAGCCCACTACATCGGCATCCAGCCCGCCCTCGATTTTTGAATCGGCAATGCCCACCGCCCAGGTGGGCAGGCCATTGAAATTGCGCACCACGCTCCAGACCGTTTCAACCGGCGCCTTGATGATCCTGCTCGCATAGGCCCGTGCCATTGGTTTCTCCCTAGAATGAAATCTTCTTGAAGGCTTTTGTCTGCTGGGTGAGTGCTGTTTCCGTGGGCAGCCGCTCCATCGAGCTTGCGCCGTAGAAGCCGTGCACGTTCTTGGTGTTCTTCAGGATATAGGCCGCGTCATCCGGCGACGAAATCGGCCCGCCATGGCAGATTACCATCACGTCTTTCCGCACCTTCTTTGCCGCCTCGGCCCATTCATCGATGATCGCCGGGCAATCCGCCAGCTTCAGGGACGTTTCAGCCCCGATGCTGCCGCCCGTGGTGAGGCCCATGTGCGGAACGATCATGTCGGCCCCGGCTTTCGTCATCGCCACCGCTTCGTCGGCGGAAAACACATAAGGCGTGGTCAGCATGTCGCGCTCATGGGCCTTGCGGATCATGTCGACTTCCAGCCCATAGCCCATGCCGGTCTCTTCAAGGTTCTTGCGGAAGATGCCGTCAAACAACCCGACCGTCGGAAAATTCTGCACTCCCGAAAAACCCAGCGCTTTCAGATGATCAAGCAGATGATCCATGATCGCAAACGGGTCCGTGCCATTCACCCCCGCAAGGACCGGCGTATGCTTTACGACAGGCAAGACCTCGCGCGCCATCTCCTGCACGATGTCATTGGCATTGCCATAGGCGAGAAGCCCCGCCAGCGAGCCCCGCCCCGCCATGCGGTAACGCCCGGAATTATAGATGACGATCAGGTCGATCCCGCCCGCTTCCTCGCATTTGGCCGAAAGCCCCGTGCCCGCCCCACCGCCGATGATCGGCTGCCGCTTGGCAATCATGCCGCGGAATTTTTCCAGCAGAACCTTGCGTTCAATCCTCGCCATCTGTCCTCACACTATCGCCTTGAATTGTTTGACGGCCTCTGCCGCAAAGGCAGGATCGTTGATATGGGCATCGACTTCAATCAGCTTGCGGTTGCGCGCCGCAACCCAGCCCTCGCGGATGGCCGCAAAAAGTGCCGCATCCGCTTCCGCATCATGGAACGGCTGTCCCGCGGCATCAATGGCCGATACGCCTTTCAGCGGCAGCAGGAACCGCACCGGCCCCGTCATGCGGTTAAGCCGTTCGACAATCCAGATTCCAATGGCCCGGTTTTCCGCCGGCGTTGTCCGCATCAACGTCACCTGCGGATTGTGGATGTAGAATTTACGGCTCTCAAATGCTTTCGGCACAGTGTCCCGCGCCCCGAAATTCACCATGTCGACAGCGCCAACCGATCCCACATAGGGAATCTTCGTGCGGATGATGGAGCCGAAGCGATCCTCCGTGCACGGCAGAATGCCGCCGAACAGATGATCGGCCACTTCCGTCGTGGTGATATCGATGACGCTTTCCAGCAGCCCCGAATCCACCAGCTTCTCCATGGATTGCCCGCCCGTTCCCGTGGCGTGGAACACAAAGCATTCAAAATCTTTTTCAATCCGCGCACGGATCTGCGTGATGCAAGGTCGTGGTCACGCCAAACATGGTGAGCCCCACACCCGGCTTGTCCGCCTTCTCGCGCTTCACCGGATTCAGCGCCATGCCCGCCGCCGCATGGGCCGCATTGGCAATCACCTTGCGCGAAATCGCGTTGAGCCCCGCCACATCGACAACCGCATACATCATGGCAATGTCCGATGGCCCCACATAGGGCGCCACATTTCCCGAAGCCACGGTCGAAACCATCAGCTTGGGAACGCCCACCGGCAAGGCCCGCATGGCCGTTGTCACGATCACCGTATTGCCCGAACCGCCAAGGCCTAACACTGCGCCGATATCTTTTCGACTGACCATAAAACGCGACAGCGCTTCCGCCATGGCGCCCACAGCAGTGCCACGGTCCGCAAGGCCCAGCACCGCCGCCTCGCCCTTGGGATGATGCCGCGCAATCTCGCGCGCGCTGACATCGGCCTTCGCCTTGCTCGGCGTCGTAGAGACATCAACCAGTACAACCTTCGCGCCCGCCTTCTCGGCCCGGCGCTTGGCATAGCGCAGCTCCGCTTCCTTGGTGTCCAGCGTGCCGATGATGTAAACCTTGCCCACGCTCAGCTCACTTCGCGCGGGCCCAGCCGGATTTCATCTGCTTGATGCCCTCAAGATAAACGCTGTCCTGCGACGGGAAAAAATCCCGCCAGACGCGCGTTGCCGCCGCCAGCGCCGGAAGCGAGCGGCCGAAAGCTTCAATGGTGATCCAGCCATCATACTTGGCCGCCCGCAGCGCCTTGTAAGTCGCTGCCCATGGCACATGGCCCTTGCCCGGGGTGCCCCGGTCATTTTCGGAAATATGCACATGGATCATGTGCTTCCTGATGGCCTTGATCGCGGCAACCGGATCCTTCTCCTCGATATTGGCATGGAAGGTGTCATACATGCCCTTGATCGCCGGATGGTCCACTTCGTCGAGATAGTCCGCAAGCTGCTGCATGGTGTTGAGGAAATAGCATTCAAAACGGTTGAGCGCCTCAAGCGCGAAACGGATGTCGTGCCGGGCCGCATAGTCGCCCACCTTGCGGTGGAAGGAAATGCCGCGCTTGGTCTCGGCCGCCGTTGCGCCATTGCCGGTGAAATAGCCGATTTCCGAATGCATCGGCCCGGCAATCGTCTTGGCCCCAAGCGCTTTGGTGCAATCGATCACCCATTTGGTGTAATCCACCGCCGCCGCCCGCGCCGCCTTGTCCGGCGAAAGCGGATTCTTGCCCGAAGGGCCGATCACGCTCACGATGCTGCGTTCAAGGCCGATCTTGTCGAGCTGCTCGCCAAGCCTGGCGAAGTAATCCGGCGTGCCCTCGAATATCGGGATTTCCACCGTGTCATAGCCGGCCTTCTTGATGCCCTTCAAAATGGCCGTATGCTCCGCCGTGACATGCCCCGTCCAGAGCAGCAGGTTAAATCCCGTCTTCATCGCAAACCCCTCAAAATAAAGACAATTAAGACAGCCTTTCTGGCAGGCTTTGTCAAATTATGATATGCGTCAGTCAACCATTCCGGGGATCATCACTCACCTATGGCATATTTTGAAATTCTTCTCGTTGTCGCCCTGACAATTCTGAATGGCCTTCTTGCAATGTCCGAACTTGCGATTGCGTCCTCGCGCATGCCAAAGCTCCGCGCCCTGGCGGAACAGCGGGTGGCCGGGGCGAAACGCGCCATGGTGCTGGCCTCCGATCCCGGCCGCTTCCTCTCCACCGTTCAAATCGGCATCACGCTCATCGGCATCCTGGCAGGCGTTGTCTCGGGCGCCGCCCTGGGCGAACGCACCTCGCTTTGGTTCGCCGGATTTGGACTTTCGGAAACCGTCTCGGAAGCCCTTGGCTATGGCGTCGTCATTGGCCTTATCACCTATCTCTCGCTCATCATCGGTGAGCTTGTGCCCAAGCAGATTGCCCTGCGCAATCCCGAGAAGATTGCCTGCCTCGTGGCCCCCGCCATGACGCTGCTGGCCAAGGTGGCAGCGCCCATCGTGTGGTTCCTGAACCGGTCGGGAAAACTCGTGCTGGCGGCGCTCGGCAAGGGCGGCGCCCGCGATGACACGGTGACCGACGCCGAAATCCATTCGCTGATCGCCGAAGCCGAGTCGGCCGGGGTCATCGAGCCGGAGGAACGGACAATGATCGCAGGCGTGATGAAGCTGGGCGACCGTCCGGCAAAGTCCGTGATGATCCCAAGCGCCGATGTCCAGATGCTCGACATTGCCTCCTCGCCCGCCGACGTCGGCCAGTTGATCGCAAAGACCGGGCATTCCCGTTTTGTCGTCTACAAGGACTCGCCGGAGAACATTGTTGGTGTGCTGCAAGTCAAGGATTTGGCTGCCGCTGCCGTCCGCAGGAAGATCAAGAGCATCAGGTCATTGGTGAAAAAGGCGCCTGCTATCCCGGAATCATTCGACGCCCTGGACATTGTGAACATCCTCAAGCAATCCGAGGTCCATTTCGGCCTCGTCTATGACGAGTATGGCCACTTCGAGGGGATCGTCACAACGGCCGACATCCTGGAAGCCATTGTTGGCACCTTTCGCGAGGAGCGGCGGGAAACGGAACCGGAGTTTGTCGAGCGCGCTGACGGGTCCTGGCTCATCGCGGGCTGGGCCCCCATTGAATCCCTGCAGGAAAAACTGCGGCTGCACTTCCCGTCCAAACCCGATTTCCAGACCGTGGCCGGCTATGTCCTCAACAGCCTGGGGCATCTTCCCGAAGTCGGCGAAGTCTTTGAGGACAAGGGATACAGTTTTGAAGTCGTCGATCTTGATGGCAAGAGGATCGACAAGGTGCTGGCCACGCGCCTCACACCTTCCACCCATCGGGCGAGCCGCTGAGCAAAGCAAGCCCCTGGCTCAATTCCCCTGAATGGAAATCCCGTTGTCGTCGATCTTGATCTCGACGCCCTTGGGCTTCTGCCGGTCCTCATAGACCAGATAGCCCAAAACCACGATGGCCACGCCGAAAACCGCTGTGATGGCGTAGAGCAGGTTGCGGCTCACGTTTTAGCCGCGCCTGACGAGCCGGAGAACGAACAGCAATATGCAGGCGCCGATGGTGGCATTGACGATCGCCCCGAGGATACCGCCTCCGATCACGATTCCCAGCCTTGGCAAAAGGAAACTGGCAATGGCCGCGCCGACAATACCCACAATGATATCGCCAAGCAGGCCGAAGCTGCCGCCCTTCATGATTTGGCCGGCCAGCCAGCCCGCGATAGCGCCAATCAACAGAAAGATGAGAATTCCGACCAGATCCATTTTTGCCTCCCGCAAAGTTGAATGCCGCAACCATGCGCCCATTGCATGGTCTGATTCGACCGCCTTCGCAAGTTTTCGTATTTTGGGATTAATGTGTAAGGTGCCCATGGCAATTGCGTGGAATCAAGCGAATGACACGTAACTTTGATCCGGCGTCTGATTTCCGGGCCCTCTTCGAGGGCTCTCCCAACCTCTATCTTGTTCTTGATCCGGGCCTCAAGATCGTCGCCGTCAATGATGCCTATTGCCAGGCGACAATGACTGATCGCAAGGCTATCCTTGGGCGCGGCATCTTTGATGTCTTCCCGGATAATCCGGCCGACCTGACGGCAACCGGTGTCAGCAATCTGCGCGCATCGCTTGAACGCGTCCTGCAATTTCGGCGGCCCGATACGATGGCCCTGCAAAAATATGACATTCCCCGCCCCGCCTCCGAGGGCGGCGGTTTTGAGGAGAGATATTGGCGCCCGCTCAATTCGCCTGTGCTTGACAGTCAGCGGCGAGGTTTCCTGGATCATTCACCGGGTGGAGGATGTCACCGAACGGCAGAAAACCGAGGAATGTCCTCAAGCAGGAAAGTGCTTTCTATGATATTGTGATCGATAACATTCCGGCAATGGTCTTCGTGAAGGATGCCGCAGATCTTCGCTTTGTCCTCATCAACCGCGCCGGCGAGGAATTGCTGGGTATCAACCGCAGCGAATTTATTGGCAAGTCCGACTATGATTTCTTCACCAAGGAGCAAGCCGACTTTTTTGTCGCCCGCGACCGCGAAGTCTTGCGGGGCGGCGCTGTGCAGGTCACTCCTGAAGAACCCATCAACACGCGGCACCGCGGCAAACGGCTCCTGCAGACGCGGAAATTGGCGGTGCCCGACGAGCACGGGCAGCCCAAATACCTTCTCGCCCTCTCCGAGGACATCACCGAGCGCCGGCAAGCTGAGATCGCCCTTCGCGCGAGCGAGGCGCGGCTTCATTTCCTCGATACCCTCAGCAGGAAAACCGCCGAGGCCACCGACGCAAATGAAATCCTTGCCACAACCACCCGCATGCTCGGCCAGCATCTCAGCGTCTCCAACTGCGCCTATGCCGACATGGAGCCGGACCAGGATCACTTTCACCATCCGGGGCGACTGGAGCATGGAGGGCTCTCCCACAATTGTCGGCTATTACAGCCTTGCCAGTTTCGGCCGGCTTGCCGTCAAGAACCTTAGCGCAGGCCTGCCGCTTGTCGTCAACGACAATCTCGCTGAACTGGCGCCCGAGGAAGCGGCAGCGTTTCAGAGTATCGGCATTGCCGCAACCGTCTGTGTGCCGCTGGTCAAGAAGGGCCGGCTGACGGCGCTGATGGCCATCCATGACCGCAAGCCGCGAATCTGGAACGCCGATGAGCAGGCCCTCTTGGGCGAGGTGACGGAACGCTGTTGGGCCCATATCGAACGCGTGCGCTCGGAGGCCTCGGTCCGGGAAGGTGAACGCCGCCTTGTGCAGGCGCAGAAAATGGAAGCCATCGGCAATCTCACCGGCGGCCTGGCCCATGACTTCAACAATCTGCTCGGCATCATAATCGGCAACCTGGATTTGCTGCGCGGGCAGCCCGGAAACGGCATCAGCAAGGACCCGATTTTGGACCAGCTTTCCAGTGAAGCTCTCGATGCCGCCCTCCGCGGCGCCGATCTTACCCGGCGGCTGCTTGCCTTCGCCCGCCGCCAGACGCTGCAGCCGCAGCGCACCGATCTCAACGAGCTTATCGAGGGCATCAGCAAGCTCCTGAGGCGCACGCTGGGAACCGACATCGAAATCAAACTCAATCTGGAGCCGCAGCTCTGGCCGGCCAATGTCGATCCGTCCCAGCTTGGGGCCAGCCTGATCAACATCGTCAACAATGCGCGCGACGCCATGCCGAAGGGCGGCACGCTGACGATAGCCACAAGCAACCGCCATCTTGATGAAGACTACGTTGCCGCCCACGCCGACCTTGCGCCCGGTGACTACACCTTGATCGAGGTGAGCGATACCGGAACCGGAATTCCGCCGGAATTCCTGAATCATATCTTTGATCCCTTCTTCACCACCAAGGAGCAAGGCAAGGGAACGGGTCTTGGCCTCAGCATGGTCTTCGGCTTCACCAAGCAATCGGCCGGGCACATCAATGTCTACAGCGAGATGGGCCACGGCACCACCTTCCGGCTCTATCTCCCCCGCGACAGGACCGCCGCGGAGGCACCCGAGGCGCCCAAAACGACCATGCACAAGGGCCATGAAACGGTCCTGGCCGTCGAAGACAATGACGGCTTGCGCCGCGTCGTGGTGCGCCAGCTCAATGAGCTCGGCTACCGCGTGCTTGAGGCGCCAGACGGAGCGGCGGCCCTCAAGGTTCTGGAGCGCGAAGCCGGTTGATCTTCTGTTCACCGACATCATGATGCCGGGAGGCATGAGCGGCTATGACCTCGCCAAGCATGCGGTGGCGCGCTGGCCGTCATTGAAGGTGCTGCTGACCTCGGGATTTCCAGAAACCAAACTTAATGGCAATGGTAACGCATCTGTGAAGATGCATCTCTTGACGAAACCATACCGCAAGGATGACCTCGCCTCGGCCTTGCGAAAAGCCCTGGATGGCACGTGAGAGGTGGGTCGAAACGGTAGCCTGCTGTTTTTACGGCACTTTATTAGGGCCATTTTAACGGGCCTATGTTTTGTTTCGGCAATGAAAGGATCTTTTCTGCGATGCAGCAGGAAGTGCAGGCATTAAGGCCAGCCCGGCGGGTGCTCGTCATTGATGACGAAGCTTCCTTTTGCCGCTTCATGGCCCGCTTGATCAGCAGCCTGGGCTATGAGGTCACGACGACCTGCCAGGCCAAATGCGCTTACCTGGATGAACTGAAGGAGCCGGATATCGTGTTCATCGATATGATGATGCCCGATATGGATGGCATTGAGGTTCTGGACGTTCTGGCCGATTACAAAGTCAGGGCAGCCATCGTTTTAATGAGCGGTGCCGACACGAGCCTGTCAAAGGCGGAAGCCTTCGCCAAACAGGCTGACCTTCGCCTTATAGGTGTACTCCACAAGCCGTTCCGCCTGAGCGACGTGCAAAGCATTCTCGCTGCGGACTGACAAGAATCCAGTCTGTTGGTTGCGTTCTAACTAGTTGCAGAGAAAATTTATTCGAAATTAACCGTCTTTTGACGATTCAGGACTTGTAAAGTCGCTTGCCTTAAACTTCGCCTTCTGAGGTAGCTAACGTGGACCAGGAACAAGCAGCTCTTGCGCATGAAAAGCCTCGACGTGTTCTGATCATCGATGATGACGAACGCGTTCTCAGATATATGTCGCGCATGGTCCAGCAAGGCGGCTTTGAAGTCGTTGTCAGCACCACAATCAAGCCCAATCTTCTCACCGGACTCGGCCTCTCGGACTTCGTCTTTGTCGACATGCAGATGCCGGGGATGGACGGCATTCAGGTTCTCGAAGTCCTGTCCCGCCACGCCGTGAAATCGAGGATTGTGCCGATGAGCGGCAGCCATGTGGCGGTGCTTGAGACAGCGGAAAGAATTGCCAAACGGAACGGCCTGTCAGTTGCAGGCTTCCTCACAAAACCATTCCGCCAGGCCGAACTGAGCCGCATTCTCGACGAAGCTCCCGGCGAAATGCAAGGGCAGAAGGGCCACCGGCCGCTGCCGAGTGAAATCAATATCGAGGATGTCGTATTCGGGTTGGAGCACAACCAATTCGATACCTATCTCCAGCCCATCGTCAATCTCGCCACGCGCAAGCCTATCGGCTACGAGGCGCTGGCGCGCTGGCAAAGCGAGAAATTCAACCTGGTGAGCCCGGACCGCTTTATCGGGCTTGCCGCGCAACATGGCGTGCTGCCCCGCCTGACCCAGCAGCTCGCCAATCGGGCCTTGACCTACTCGGCCGCCCTGAAAGCGCGGGGGGCGCCCTGGAAGGTGTCCTTGAACCTGGGGATGGAAGACTTTGTCGACAATGCCCTGCCGGAAAAACTGGCGGCGCTGGTCACCCTGCATGGCCTCCCGCCCCATTCCCTGACCGTGGAACTCACTGAGTCTTCGGCAACCCAGAACGAGACCCGTTTGCTGGAAATACTGGCCCGCATCCGGCTTAAGGATATCGACCTCGCCATTGATGATTTCGGCACCTCATACTCGTCCCTGGAGAGGCTGGCCTGGATTCCCTTTACCTCGCTCAAGATCGACATGCGTTTCATCTCGGAAATCACGACCAGCAACACGGCGCGGATCATTGTCGAGTCGGCGATCAAGCTGGCCAAACGCCTTAAGCTCAATACCGTGGCGGAAGGCATCGAAACCGAGGACCAGTTGAAAGTATTGAAAGACATGGGGTGTGACCGGGGACAGGGATGGCTCTTCGCCCGTCCGATGGAATTCCAGTCTGCGATGGACTGGGTTGAGGAGAACGCACCGAAGGTGGCGGATTAAGCCGGTATTGCCAAGCCCAATGCCGGATCCACAGCCTCTTTATTCTCTTCCATTGTGACGGTTTTGACAGGCAGAAGCGACGCGGCATTTGCCGGGCTGAGAAGTTCGGCATGGTCTCCCGATCCGGCCCAGGTAACGCTCAGCACACGCGCCTCTTTAACCAGCGGGGTCAATCGCCGGAGCACGTAGTTGTGTTTTGCTTCGCTTGGCGCCGTCAAATAGCACAGGCAGACAAACCCGACAGGAGCCATGTCGATTTGCGGAAACTTGCCCGGTGCGATGGCGTCTTCCGGCAGCATGGCATGGGGAATATTTTTTGTTTTCAAAAGCGCTGAGAACGCCAGCGTCGCCGCAAAGTTAAGCGGGCCGTGGGCGGAGACAAGAAGAACGGGTGCAGCCGTTTCCTCATCAGCATCCTCCGGCCAAACCTCGTCAAGCATTTCGGAAAAGGAATGGGCTACGATAGTCTGCCGTTCAACCGAAAGCACGCCGCGGAGATGATCATGGTTGGCCAACATCAGCCCGGGAACCGCGACCTCGTCTATGAAGTCGTCGAGCCGTTCGTCCTTGAGGTAGGCGTCGGCCTGTTCAGCAGCTTCAAGGGGATCGGATGCCAGCAGACGCTGGTAAAAGGCGTGTTCAGGCGTGAGCACCGGTTCGCTTCCCAGAAGAACGTCAAAGAAATTCAGCGATTCGATATTGCGTCCGATAACCAGCAGGCCAATGGTGAGTGGCGTTGCAAGGATGAGGCCGATCGGACCCCAAAGCGCTGCCCAGAATGCCGCCGAAGCAACGATGGCAAACGTCGAGAGCCCCGTCATCTTGCCAAAGAACAAAGGCTCCAGCACCTGCCCGACGATGATTTCAGCCGCGAAGATGATCGCAATCGTTATAAACGCCAAACTCCACCCTTCGCCGATGGCGGCCGCGATAATGACGGGAAACACGGCTGAGAGAAGTGTTCCCACATAGGGCACGAAGCGCATGACCGCCGTCAGCACGCCCCATAAAATCGCCCCCGGTATGCCGATGAAAGCGAGGGCCACGCCGATGAACGCCCCCGTCAGGCCGTTGATGAGAATTTGCGTCGTGAAAAGCTGGCTCAACCGCTGGCCGGCATCATCGAGCGCCGTGGTTGTCCGGTGGATATCGCCGGTGCCCGCCAGCCGGATGAGCCTGTTGCGCAAATCCTCCCGGTTGAAAAGAATGAGCACCACCATGAGCAGGACGATGCCAAACTGGGTCATGGGATGAATCAGGATCGCCACCGCCGTGATCACCGGATCGAGCGGGCCAAAATTGGTTTCGCGGATTTCCACGGGAATTGGCTTGTTAGAATTGAAGGTCGTGAGGGATTGCTGCGGTTGCTGCAGCTCAACCTGCAGGTCCTTCAGCACATTGGCCGCCTTCTCGATGGTGCCGCCGCCCGACGTGGCAAATTTCAGGCTCCGCGCCTTCTCGCGCAGATTGCTCTCGTATTGCGGAAGGTCTCCGGCGAGACGGGTCAGGCTCGTGGCAAGGACGGCGGTCATGGCGAACAGGATCGCAAATGCGATGCAGACAACGCTGATAATGGCGGCTGGCTTCGGTATCCGGAGCTTCTGCAGGAGCTTCACACAGGGCGCAAGGAGCAGTGACAGCAGGATGGCAAGGACAATGGGGATCAGGATGGACTGGCCATAATAGAGAATTGCACACACAGCCAGGAAAATGACCAGGCCGTTCACCAACTCCTGGCTTGCCGGTGTCCGCAAAATGCTCTCCCTGAATACTTTGGCGGGCAGTGGCCGCATTTCACGTTTTCCTTGCACTGCATAGCGCCGCGACGGTGGACGGGGCTATGCCGTTCCTAAACGGATGAAGGGATTGTTTGTTCCGTGCGGGGCTGGGTTAATCAGGGAAAATTCGACGTGGTGGGCCCGCCAGGATTTGAACCCGGAACCAGACGGTTATGAGCCGTCAGCTCTAACCATTGAGCTACAGGCCCCCACGCCGACGCAGTGGCTACAGCAATTCGCGCGTCTGTGCTATAGGGCAGATGATGTTGACCCAGAATCTTACCCCCCAGGCCGCCGTAGACCAGCTTATTGAGCTCCATGCCAAGGCCACCGCCAGCCTGAAATCCTGCCTCGAGCGCTATTTTGCCACCCGCCAGGCCCCCACGCCCGACGAGCGCAGCAGTTTTTGCTACCCCCAATTGCGCGTGACCTACGAGTCGCAAGGGGTGCAGCCCTCGATCTCGCGCGCCTTCGCCAAATTCCAGGGCCCGGGCACCTATGTCACGACCATCACCCAGCCCGCCCATTTCCGCCGCTATCTGGTGGACCAGCTCTCCTATCTGGTGAAGGATTACGCCGCCACCATCCAGGTGGGCGTTTCCCTCCAGGAAATCCCCTACCCCTACGTCCTCGACAAGGGCGATGACCTGGGCGGCGAAGGCACCAAGGCCGTTGAACTGGCGCTTCATTTTCCCGTGCCCCGCCTCGATCTGGTGGGCGACGAAATCGCCGACGGCAATTGGGACCACATGCCGGCCCACCCCCTGCCGCTCGCCATGTTCGATGCGGTCCGGGTGGATTATTCCCTGAAGCGCATCCAGCATTATACCGGCACCCATTGGCGCGACATGCAGCCCTGGATATTGCTCACCAACTATCACCGCTATGTCGACCAGTTCATTGTCTGGGGGGTGGAGCAACTGGCCGTGGATGGCCCCTACGAATCGCTGCATCTCCCCGGCGGCGGCACCATCGTGCGCGGCATGGATTCCGCAACGATCGCAAAAATCATCGAGGGCTCGCTCTGGCACCGCTACCAGATGCCGGGCTACCACCTCAAGAAGAAGGATGGCATGGGCGGCGGCGTCACCCTCGTCAACATTGGCGTGGGCCCGCCCAACGCGAAAACCATGACCGATCATTTGGCCGTGCTCCGCCCCCACTGCTGGCTGATGATCGGCCATTGCGGCGGGCTTCGCCAATCCCAGCGCATCGGCGATTATGTGCTGGCCCACGGCTATCTCCGCCAGGACGGCATTCTGGATGACGTGGTGCCGCCGGAAATTCCCATTCCGGCACTTGCCGAAGTGCAGGTGGCCCTGCAGCAGGCGGCAGCGGCCGTCACCGGCGAAAGCGGCGAAGCCTTGAAGGCAAGGCTGCGCACCGGCACCGTGGTGACCAATGACGACCGCAATTGGGAACTGCGCTGGAGCCAGGAGCGCAAACGCATCAACCTGTCGCGCGCCATCGCCGTGGATATGGAATCAGGCACGGTGGCCGCCCAAGGCTACCGCTTCCGCGTGCCCTACGGCACCCTGCTCTGCGTCTCCGACAAGCCGCTCCACGGTGAAATCAAATTGCCCGGCGCTGCCAACGCTTTCTATGACCGCGCCGTGAGCGAACATCTGATGATTGGCCTGGCTGCACTTGACCGCATGCGCGGCGAACTCTCGCAGCTTCACTCAAGAAAGCTCCGCAGCTTCGACGAGCCGCCGTTCAGGTAAAGCGTGATCGCTGCAGATTGGCCAACACACCAAAGAGCCCTCATCCGCCCTGTCGGGCACCTTCTCCCACCTTCGGCGGGAGAAGGCGAAGTTCTGTGAGATTATCGCCTTCGCCCGTGCCGCGAGGCATGGGAGAAGGTGGCCGAAGGCCGGATGAGGGCCTCTTCACGATGCACAGAAGCTGAAAACTGAGTTACCGATTCAGGCGATGCGGTTTCGGTGCAGTTGCCAGAAAAGATAAAGCACCGCCGCCACCGCGACCGCAGCCGGATTGAGCGATGTGAGCAGGTCCCTGACATTTCCGTAAACCGATGTCACGAAGCCACCGGCCGCCTCGCCCATGAGCAGCGCGACCAAGACCGTCACGAGCACAAGCTGGAACAGCAAGGTGATTACGATCCGGAGAAAATCCGTTATCTGGTCAAGCATGACAGCAAGTGTGCGAAGGCGGCGCGAAAGCCGCCTCCGCGCCTTGAATTATTTGCGAGCGACAGCAGTGCTGCTGCGGCCCGAGAGCAGCCAGAGGATGACACCCAGGACGATAAGGCCCACCAGGCCATTCGAACCGAGCTTGCCCACGAGGTCTGTCAGGTTGGTGACGACATTGCCGAAGAACGGCAGCGAGCCGCCCACAAGAACCGACAACACGATTGCCAAAGCAATAAGCACGAGACTGATGTCGATTAACTCACGCACAACGTTTTTTACGTGTCCGAACATGTCCATCTTATCCCTCCATTCGCGGAATGCGAATCACTTGTGCAGCATGCCACATTTTTGCGCACAATTCGTTAACGGGTATTAACGGACTGTCCCAGTTTGGAATCCGCGCTTCTCGCCAATCTCCAGACAGATGTTTTATTGCACGTGCGAACTAAGGTGTAAGCAGCTGATATGAAGCGATAATGCGACCATCCATTAAAATTTGAAATCTTTTGGAACTTTAGTGCGCGATCCGCGTTTCATGCCTTATACGCGGATGTGCGCGTTGGCCGATGAACCACTCTGGCAACCCTTAGTTGGTTGCCATGACAGAAAGAAGTTGATGGCCACAATTCTGATTGTCGACGACGAAGTATTTATCCGGGCCGTGACCGAGATGATGGTTCAGGACCTGGGCCACCAGACGCTTGCCGCCAGTGACCCGGAGGAGGCCCTTGCGTATCTGCAATCACCTCAGCCCATCGACGGGCTCTTTACCGATATCCGGCTCAAAGCAAACGTGTTCGGAGGCTTTGAGCTGGCCCGGCAAGCCATGGCACTTCGCCCGGATTTGCGGGTGCTTTACACCACGGGGAGTTCGCTGACCGACAAGATGAGAGCCTTGTTTGTTGACGGCGCGCACTTCATGCAGAAGCCCTATACGCCCGCACAGCTCAACGACTCCATGAAAGAGCTGCTCGCAGCGCCAGTTTGAAGTCCCCCAACATATTCACCAAGCTCCTCTCCGAGGGTGCCGACAAGGCAGGCGCCCTGCAAAGCGCCATTTTCAACAGCGCCAACTTCTCCAGCATCGCCACTGACGCGAAGGGCGTCATCCAGATCTTCAACGTCGGCGCCGAACGGATGCTGGGCTACACCGCCGCAGAGGTGATGAACAAGATCACCCCCGCCGATATTTCCGATCCGCAGGAACTGATCGCCCGCGCCAAGGCGCTGAGCGTCGAACTCGCAACCCCGATCACGCCGGGTTTCGAAGCCCTGGTGTTCAAGGCCTCGCGCGCCATAGAAGACATTTACGAACTGACCTACATCCGCAAGGATGGCAGCCGGTTTCCGGCAGTGGTGTCGGTCACCGCACTGCGCGATGCGCAAGGCCTCATCATCGGCTATCTGCTGATCGGCACCGACAACACGGCGCGCAAGCAGGCGGAAGAAGCACTGCTCAAGGCAGGCGCCTTGCAGAGCGCCATTTTCAACAGCGCCAACTTCTCCAGCATTGCCACCGATGCGAAAGGCGTCATTCAGATCTTCAACGTCGGCGCCGAGCGCATGCTGGGCTACACCGCCGCCGAAGTGATGAACAAGATCACCCCGGCGGATATTTCCGATCCGCAGGAACTGATCGCGCGCGCCAAGGCACTGAGCATCGAACTCGCGACACCCGATCACACCGGGCTTCGAAGCCCTGGTGTTCAAGGCCTCGCGCGGGATCGAGGACATTTACGAACTCACCTACATCCGCAAGGATGGCAGCCGGTTTCCGGCGGTGGTGTCGGTCACGGCGCTGCGCGATGCGCAAGGCGCCATCATTGGCTATCTGCTGATCGGCACCGACAACACGGCGCGCAAACTGGTCGAAGAAGAACAGAAAAAATCCGACCAGCGCCTGCGTGACCAGCAGTTCTACACCCGCTCGCTGATTGAATCCAACATCGACGCGATCATGACCACCGATCCCTCCGGCATCATCTCGGACGTCAACAAGCAGATGGAGGCAGCTGACCGGCTGCACCCGCGACGAACTGATCGGAGCGCCCTTCAAGGACTACTTCACCGATCCGGAACGGGCAGAAGCCGGCATCAAGCGTGTGCTCCGCGAAAAATCGGTCACCGACTATGAACTGACGGCGCGGGCCCGCGACGGCAAGCAAACCGTGGTGTCCTACAATGCCACCACCTTTTACGACCGGAACCGCAAGCTGCAGGGCGTCTTCGCCGCGGCGCGCGATGTGACCGAGCGCAAGCGCGTGGAAATGGAATTGAAACAGGCCAAGGCCGTGGCCGAAAGCGCCAGCCGCACCAAGTCGGATTTTCTGGCCAGCATGAGCCATGAAATCCGCACCCCCATGAATGCCATCATGGGCATCGCCGACCTGCTCGCGAAGACGACGCTCTCACCCGAACAGGACAAGTATGTGCAGGTCTTCCGCCGCGCCGGCGACAACCTGCTCAATCTCATCAATGACATCCTCGATCTCTCAAAGGTCGAAGCCTCGCAGCTCGAACTGGAACGCACCGGTTTCTCGCTGATCGATCAGCTTGAGATCGTGATCGAAATGGTTGCGGCCCGGGCCCATGAAAAGGGCCTGCCGCTGGTCTGCGAGATCGCGCCAAATGTGCCGGGTGATCTGGTGGGCGATCCCACGCGGCTCCGCCAGGTGCTGCTCAATTTGATCGGCAACGCGGTCAAGTTCACCGAGAAAGGCGAGGTGTCCCTCCACGTGACACTGGAACCGGACACATCCATTCCAACGCTGCGGTTCACGGTCTCGGATACCGGCATCGGCATTCCGGCCGACAAGCTGGACCGCGTGTTTGAACGCTTCACGCAAGCCGACACCTCCACCACGCGCCGCTTCGGCGGCTCCGGCCTGGGACTCACGATTTCAAAGCGCCTGGTGGAACTGATGGGCGGGCGCATCTGGGTTGCAAGTGAAGTGGGCGAAGGCAGCGTGTTTGCTTTTTCCGTGCCCTTCGAGAAATGGGCCGGGGCCACCTTGCGCGGCGCCGTGCTGGTGGGCCCAGACCTGGGCCTGCCCTTGAAACCTTTGCGCATTCTTCTGGCGGAAGATTCCCCCGACAACTGCCTGGTCACCATGGCCTATCTTGAGGACACGCCGTACCGGGTTGAAATCGCCGAAACCGGGGCCATCGCCTGTGAGATGTTTGCCGCCAAGCCCTATGATCTTGTCCTGATGGACCGGCAGATGCCGGTCATGGACGGCCTGACCGCGACGCGGAAAATCCGCGCCTGGGAACAGGCGAATGGCAGGCCGCCCACGCCCATCATTGCGCTCACCGCCTCGGCCTTGAAGGGCGACCGGGAAATGTGTCTGGCCGCCGGCTGCACGGCCTTTTTGACCAAGCCGATCAAGCAGGAAGTATTGCTGCAGGCGATCCGGGAACATTCGAGCGCAGCTTCGCCATCAGTGTTGGAGGAAGTGGCGCTCCCAGTTTTGAAATCCAGCATTGCCGAGCAGGTCCCCGCCTATCTGCGGAACTGCCGTCAGAATGTCATCGACATAGGCGACGCCCTGGACCGCGTTGACTTTGAGACCGTGACAATTCTCGGGCACAACATGAGCGGTTCCGGCGGCATGTTCGGCTTCCAGGCAATCACCGACATCGGCACTGCCATTCAGCTCGCCGCCGAAAGTTCCGACAACGACGCATCCCGCAAATGGGTGGGCGAATTGTCCAGTTACCTGGATCGCGTCGAGATCGCTTCCGGCTGATACCATGCCTTGCAAGGCCAATCTCCCCAGCGCTATTCTGAAAGAGTGAATGAAAGGGATGATCCATGACCACATCCGGCGGATGCCTGTGCAAGTCCGTGCGCTTTTCGGTAACCGCGGCACCACTGGCGGCGCGGGTCTGCTGGTGCCGCGTCTGCCAGTATCTCGGCGCTGGAAACGGCGCCATGAGCGTGTGCTTCCGCGCCGACGCGGTGTCGGTGCAGGGCGACGTGAAATGGTTTGAAAGCATCGCCGACAGCGGCAACCGCATGCAGCGCGGATTTTGCCCGACCTGCGGAACGCAACTCTTCAGCAAGGCCGAATCCCGCCCGCACCTGACCTTCATCCGCGCCGGCGCGCTCGATGATCCAAATCTCATGAAGCCGCAAATGACCATCTGGACCGATGCGGCCCCGGACTGGGCCTGCATCGATCCCGCCCTGCCAAAGGTTCCCGGCCAGCCGCCACCGGTGGCTTAAGGCCAACACACTCCAGCCGCAATTCTTCGCCACATCAGCCGGAATTTAATCGGGAGCCTGTTTAAAATGTTAAAGACCCTCTTCGCCGCCAGCACGTTGACCCTTGCCGCCGCCTGCCTGACCCCGGCGCTCGCCGATGACGGCAAACTGGTCCGCAGCATTTCGCTGTCCGGCCATGGCGAAGTGCGCATGGCGCCTGATCTTGCCATCGTCACCGTGGGCGTGATGAGTTCCGCCGCAACGGCGCGCGAAGCCCTCGATGCCAATACCAAGGCCATGGAAGGCGTCATGGCATCGCTGACGGCAGCCGGCATTGAAGCGCGCGACATCCAGACCTCGAACTTCTCGGTGAACCCGCGCTACGACTACGGCCAGAACAATGCCCAGCCGCCCAAGGTCATAGGCTATGATGTTTCCAACAATGTCTCGGTCACCGTGCGCAAGCTCGACAGCCTCGGCGCGGTTCTGGATCAGGTCGTGTCCTCCGGTTCCAACCAGATCAACGGCGTGGCGTTCCAGGTCTCAAAGCCCGAAGCCGCAACCGATGAGGCCCGCAAGCTTGCCGTGGCCGATGCCCTGCACAAGGCCCAAGTCTACACCGCCGCCAGCGGCGTGACCCTCGGGCAAATCATTTCGCTCTCCGAAGGCGGCGGTTACCAGCCGCCCCAGCCCGTCTTCAAATCCATGCGCGCCGAAGCCGCCTCCGCCGATGTGCCCATCGCCCAGGGCGAGCAGGTCATCGCCGTGGACGTGAACTTCACCTGGGAAATCAAGTAAATATCAAATAGAAGTGAACCTGCTGCCATTGCCTGACAGCAGGCCTCTGCTAGGTTCCGGCCATGCCCATCTGCGAACGTGATCCCTGGCGCGACCAGTATTTCGAGAACATTCCGTGCCCGGACAACGTCCTGATTCCGACCGATGATTTTGACGCCTGGCCCTGGTATCCCAAGCACAACTGGATTTATGACAAGCTCCGCGTGGCCCAAAGCCAGGGCTTCACCTCGCGGCCCCCACGGCGTCATGCCGCCGGCCTTCCCGGTCTTTTCCAAACCCATCACCAACCTGAAAGGCATGGGCGTGGGCAGCCGCGTGATTGCCTCGCAGAAGGAAATGCTCGCCTGCTCAACCCCCGGCCATTTCTGGATGCCGCTGCTCGAAGGCCCCCATGTCTCAACCGATTGCGCCGTCGTGGGCGGCCAGGTGAAATGGCTGCGCCACGCCACCGGCGTTCCGGGCCCCGAAGGCACCTTCAAATACTGGACGCTCCATGCCGACGAAATGCCGGAGGTCGCAACCTATCTCAAGACCTGGGTCAGCAAATACATGGCCGCCTATACCGGCATGATGAATTTCGAAACCATCGGCGGAAAAATCATCGAGGCCCATCTGCGCTTTGCCGACCAGTGGTGCGATCTCAACGGCAAGGGCTGGATCGAGGCCATGGTGCGCCTCTATACGGATGGCACGTGGGCCTACGATGAAGCCAGCGCCGCGTGGGCTTCTCCATTCCGCTCTTTGCCCGCCACAACAGCAATTTTTCCCATCCGCCAAAGGACCTGCAGGCCCGCATCCGCGCCATGCCCAATGTTTCAAGCCTGCAAATCACATTTTATGATGGCAAGGACGCGGTCGACCATCCCATGCCGCCCGGCGGCTTTCGCGTGGGGATCGTCAACGCCTGGGATTTGCAGGCAGGCTTCGCCGCCATCGATGAACTGGCCAAAGCCTTCCCCACCCACGCCCTCATGCTGCCCTGAACACGTTCGACGAAATTCAGTCGTCATCAAACATGCCATTGGCAGCGCCCTGGTGGCATGCCGCACAGTTTCCGGCAACGCCGATTTTCTTCATGGTCTTGTCCGAGAACTTGCCATGCTCCCGCACAAAGCTCGGCAACTCGCTGATGCGCAGTGGCGTGGCGTCGGCCGGCAATCTCCGCATCATGCGGCCAGGCTTGCCGCCGGCATCCGCTGCATTTTCCATAAGATAGGTCTTGATCGCCAGAGTCACGTCAGGCGCCAGCGACGCGTCTTCGCCAAAGTGATTGGCAAGGTCGTTGGTCAGCGCATCCCATGACCGCGCAGGCAACAGCGCTGCCGGATAGGCCATGTGGCAGGCGCCGCATTCGGTTTTGGTGGCTTCATCCGTAACGGGGCCAAGCCGGGCTGCCAGGACGGGCGTAGTGGCCAGGACGATCGACAATAACATGGTCAGACTGCGCATGAAAATTCTCCTCAGAGTCCAGAAAGATAAGTGATGAAATCGCCCTTTTCCTGCGGGCTGCATTCGCGCCCGAGAACCGATTTGCAATTGCGCCCAAACCATTTCTCGGTCTTGGCCATGTCGGTGTAGCGCGTGGGGGAAACGGAGACCGCCATCGCCTCGATGGCTTTTCCCGCCCGGGTCAAGCCGGCCTTCAGGGGTGAAGCCGTATGGCATGAAGTGCATGACGGCGTATCGGCGCTGCCACCGGAATTTGAAGACGCATAGAGCGCCTTGCCGCGGTCTGCCGAAAATCCGGCAAAGGCGGAATCAGCGGCAATAGCTTGCGCCTTATACAGGGCAAGCACCGCATCCTGGCCCGCCGCCGCCAGCACCGGCATGGCAAGCCCGCCAATAAATGCACCCGTGACAATCCAAACTTTCAAACTCATTCTGTTTTCTCCTGTGGAATTGAAATTGCTTGCGGGGCGAACATTCCGCTTGCTGCATCCTGGTGGCAGGCACTGCAATTCTGTTTTGCGCCGACCGCTTTGCCCGAAAAAACCGCCGGTGAAATGTCCTGGTGCAGGCGCATCCAGAAGCGCGTTGCGGTAATTTCCAAAGGGCGCGCCGGATCAACACTGCGCAGGCGGTTGGCCGCCATGCTGTCCCATGTCTCGGCGCTGTGATTCACCAGATAATCGGTTATGTCCTTGTTTGCCGCCGCATCCAGGCTGGCATCCTCGCCAAAATGCTCACTGAGGCCGGCCATGATTGCAGCCCAGCTTTTTGCCGGCAGCAGGCTGGGGTGAAAGGCCATATGGCATGAACTGCATTCCGTTTCCCATGTGGCATTCTTGGGCAACGCGGCAACACCAAAGGGTGAAAGGCTGGTCAAGGCATAGGCACCGGGAATGAGCAGAGCTGCAAGCAAGACCGAAACTGAAACCGCCGCTCCGGTCCGCGCCTGCGCCACGGGTGCCTCATGGGCAAATCCACCCCGCTTCTTGCCCGTAACCATGGCGGCCGCCAGGTTTTCACGCGTCCGCCAGGATTCAAAGATCACCCCGGCCAGGTGCCCGCCGATAAGAACCAGAAGAGCAATGGCTATTACACTATGTATCTCGCGGTAGTTCATGGCGCCGGCAAAGCTCACGAAAGCCTTCAAGGGTCCCTGTTTGAACTGGCCTCCGAGAACAACCACGCCGGTCAAAACGATAATGCTGATGCTGCCCAGAAGCGCAAACACCATGAGCGCACCCAATGGATTGTGCCCTGCCTCGCGCTGAACCTTGCCTTCTGTCAGGAATTTGAGATGCGCAGCCGTGGCCCTTGGCGAAAATGCAAAACTGCGGAAACGGCTGTAACGGGTACCGGTGAACCCCCACACGATGCGCCAGAGAACGAGACAGCCGATTACCGTTCCGGAGATGAGGTGAAGCTGCAGCCAAGTGACCGGCAGCAACCAGCCGGTAACCGCGGCAACGGCAATGCTTGCTACGAGCAACCAGTGAAAGAATCTGATCGGCAGATCCCAGATCTTGACGGCGCGAGTTGCCAGCGCTTCACGCTGCTCAAACTCATATCGCGGACCTACGACATTCATAGTTGAATTTTCACCGTCACGACATTCATGTGCGTGTGTGAATTAGACCGTCGATCCTGACAAATGGCTGATCAAAACAATGGATTGGATTAAAACTTGGTAATGTCCCGCGCGTTGATCAACGCGTTTTGGAATTGCCGCCTGAAATATCCACGACCTGCGCTTTCGGCAGCGCGCCTGCGCCCGGCTGCTCCGGCCAATGCTTGTAGGTCTGCACGCCGCCTGAAGCCCGCACCTTGGCAATGAGATCAAGATCAACCTCCGCATAAACCCATTGCGGCTTGTTCATCTCACCCAAAGCCAACACGCCGCCCGGCGGAAAGCCCACGTCCGATGGCGCGAAGATTCCGGCCATGCCGCAATTTGCAGGACATGCCGCACTCCAGGGGCTCGCCCCGACAACCGGCGAATGCACCGTGTAAACCTGGTTCTCCAGGGCCCGCGCCACGGCCCCGGTGCGCACCCGCCAGTAGCCCCACTCGGTTTCCGTATTCGATGGCGCCAGAATGATTTCCGCCCCCGCTTCGGCCAGCGCCCGCGACAGCAGCGGAAATTCAATATCGTAGCAAATCAAAAGTCCGATGCGCGCCGTGCCGACATCAAACACCGTGAGCGTCTTGCCCGAAGCGATGTGCCACGGCTCGCGCTCCCATGGCGTCGGCATGATCTTGTCGTAATGCCCCCGGATCCCCGTGGGGCCAAAGATATGCGCCACATTCATCGTGCAGCCCGGCCGGCGCTGCGGGCCCGAGCCCGCGACAATCGTGACACCATGTTTCGCCGCAAGCTTCGCATGGACCCGGTCAAGCTCCGGCACCAGCCCCGACACCACATCAAACGAGGCCTGCACATCGGAAGCCTTGCCGCCGATGCTTGCCAGCTCCATGCTGCCATATTCCGGAAACACCAGAAGCCCCGCCCCCGCATTTACGGCCTCTTCCACCCAGCGCGTGATCTTCGCTTCGTAGGCGTCCAGGTCTTTCAATTCATCAAGGGGATACTGCGCCGCGGCGATCTTAATTTTTCTTGTCATCATCATCCACATGGAAATCGTGCAGCATACGGTGGAACACCGGCACCAGCATCAGGCCTGCGATGGCGAAGATCAGCAGGCCGCAGACGATGGCATAGATGCCGGCGAAAATCTTGGCGCTGTCATGTTGCAGCGCGCCCATGGGCCCCATGCCGGAAAGGATCATGGCGGAATTCACGAAGGCATCAATGAACCCCATGCCCTCGAAGCCCATGTAGCCCGCCATCCCGATGGCCATCGCCACAATGATGGTGCCGAAAGCCACAAGGCCGTGGCGCAGCAGGCGTTCCGAAAAAACTTCCGGGCTCGCCAGTTTGTGGTGGCGCTTTTCAAACTTGAGCAGGCGTTTCACCGGAAAATCTTCTCGCCCTGCTCGTCGATGATCTGCCGCCCCTTGACCAGTGCGATATCCGCCGCCTCTTCAAGCGAAGTGAAACGGTCGGCACGGACAAAGCTGTGCTCCTTGCGCACCCCGTCAATCTCTTTCGAAATCACGCCCGCCAGTTGAAACTGCCCGCCCTCCTTGTAGGGCCGCGCCTCGATGGTGAAGCCCTTGTGCTCGGCCGACTTCACCGCTTTCGGCGCCGCCGGAGCCCCTCCGCCGCCGCCAAACAGTTTCTTGAAAAACGACATCGTGGAATCCTTTCGAGCCAGCCTGCCCCGCAATCTAACACCGATGCAATCACGCGAAAAGTGATTGGCCAAGGTCATCCGGCGCCATAATTTAGCGTAACAGATAAAGTTCCAATATCAAAACAGTGAGGAGAACCAGCCATGTTCGACATGTCAATGAACGGAAAAAAGCATCTTGTGCTTGACCGCCGCAAATTCCTGAGCGTGGCCGCGGGCCTTGTTGCCGCCGGCGTCATTCCCAAAAGTGCTCTGGCTCTCGCCGCACCCTATTCCTTCAAGCAGGGCGCCTATGACATCACCGTGGTGAGCGACGGCACCTTGACTGCTGCCGCTCTCCGTGGTGAGCCCGGATGCCAAGCCTGAAGACCTCATGGCCAAATTGCTCGGCGCCATGGTGCAGGGCGACAAGGCCCAGTTTGAGGCCAGCCCGCTGCTCTTCAAGTCGGGCAGTGACGTGATCCTCATGGATACGGGCTCGGGCGGCAACTTTGCCCCCACGGCAGGCAAGATCGCCGAAAGCCTCAAGTCAGTCGGCGTCGATGCGAGCGCCATTACCAAAGTGATTTTCACCCACGCCCACCCCGATCATCTCTGGGGAACCCTCGGCGCCGATGGCAAGCCCATCTTCGCCAACGCCTCGTTCCACGTGGCCGAAGCCGAATGGAATTTCTGGACGGCGCCCGACCTCGCCGGCAAAATGCCCAAGGACATGGAAGGCATGGTGAAAACCACGCAAAGCCAGCTCGCCGGCATCAAGGACAAGGTCACCATGTTCAAGCCCGGCGCGGAAGTGCTGCCCGGAATCAACGTGCTTGATACGGCGGGCCACACCCCGGGCCACGTCTCGTTTGAACTCGCCGGCGGCGACGGCCTCATCATCACCGCCGATGCCATCACCAACCCGCTGGTCTTCTTCCCCCACCCCGACTGGAAATTCGGCTTCGACGCCGACCACGACACGGCGATCGCCAACCGCAAGAAACTCCTCGACATGGCCTCAACCGGAAAGAAAAAACTCCTCGGCTACCACTGGCCCTACCCCGGCATCGGCATGGCCGAGGCCAAGGACGGCGCGTATGTCTATGTGCCGGTGAGCTAACGCATCACCTCAACATCTCTTCATGGTCGGGCTTGACCCGACCACCCGGACTCCGAGCTAGTTCCAAAACCTAAATGGTCGCCTCAAAGGGCGACCATTTAGGTTGTAATCAATTATCCAAAAAACTCCTGAGCTATCGGCTCCGACTCGGATGCTTCAACTTGCGCAGCGCCTTCGCCTCAATCTGCCGGACGCGCTTATGCGTCATTCCGCTGCCGCATGCGTCAGCGCGTTTGCTTTCTGTCAATTCCATTTGCAGGTTGATGGCATCGACATCAAAGCCATTTGGCCAGCTAGGAACTCCAAATGATATATAGGCCTGCTTGAAGAATGACTGGTCTCGCAAGGGCTCCACCATTGTGCCGCCTTCGGCAATCATGTCGGAATAGTCACGAACACCTTCGGTTCCGTCTGAGAACCTCACCCATAGCCGATAGCCATCGAGCGGCGTCAGCTTCACGACGTTGACCATGTTAATCAGTCTTCATCCGGTCCCTGAATAGAGTTCAGTGGCTGCTCTAGATTACACCGTTGCCAGTTATCACGCAATTCCGTTGACGGCGAAGCGTCCAGGCTTTTACCATGCGCTTTGGACCTCGGCGACAGTTCGACCGGCTATCAGCTCGCCAGTCGGCAATCGCGAACCATCCGTCAAACGCCGTGCAGTAACAGGCATGAAAATGTGCGGGTGGATGGTCATCGCCAAGACATCTGGATAACAATGCCGTAAAGAATATCGAAATCGTCGGCATCGTGCTGACGCTCCTTAGTTATCCAGGAAACTCCGCAGCTTCCTTGACCGGCTCGGATGCTTCAGCTTCCTGCAGCGCCTTCGCCTCGATCTGCCGGATGCGTTCGCGCGTGACGCTGAACTGCTGGCCGACTTCTTCCAGCGTGTGGTCGGTGTTCATGCCGATGCCGAAGCGCATGCGCAGCACGCGTTCCTCACGTGGCGTCAAAGAACGCCAGCACCCGCGTTGTCGTCTCGCGCAGGTTGGCCTGGATCGCCGCATCGATGGGCAGCACCGCGCCCTTGTCCTCGATGAAATCGCCGAGATGCGAATCCTCCTCGTCGCCCACCGGCGTTTCAAGGCTGATCGGCTCCTTGGCGATCTTCATCACCTTCCGCACCTTTTCCAAAGGCATGGAAAGCTTTTCCGAAAGCTCTTCCGGCGTCGGCTCGCGGCCGATCTCGTGCATCATCTGGCGCGAGGTGCGCACGATCTTGTTGATCGTCTCGATCATGTGCACCGGAATGCGGATGGTGCGCGCCTGGTCGGCAATCGAGCGGGTGATCGCCTGGCGGATCCACCACGTGGCATAGGTCGAGAACTTGTAGCCGCGGCGGTATTCGAACTTGTCCACCGCCTTCATCAGGCCGATGTTGCCTTCCTGGATGAGATCGAGGAACTGCAGGCCGCGGTTGGTGTATTTCTTGGCGATGGAAATGACGAGGCGGAGGTTGGCTTCCACCATTTCCTTCTTGGCGATGCGCGCCTCGCGCTCGCCCTTCTGCACCATGGCCACGATCTTGCGGTATTCCGGAATCTGCAGGCCCGTGGCGGTGGCGAGCTCATAAATCTCGTCGCGGATGACGCGGATCGATTCCTTCTCGTCATTGGCGAATTTCTTCCAGCCGAATTTGGTCAGCCGCGCAACGCGCTTCAGCCAGTCCAGGTTCAACTCGTCGCCCTGGTATTCCTTCAGGAACTCCGTGCGCGGAACTTTGTAGGTCTCGGCCAGGCGCATGAGCCGGCCCTCAAGCGAATTCAGCCGCTTGTTGATGTCATAGAGCTGCTCAACCAGCGCCTCGATACGCGCATTGTTCAGCGCCAGCGATTTCACTTCGGCGATGATGTCATCGCGCAGCTTGCGGTAGCGCCGCTCCTGGCTCGGTGAAAGCTCGGTCGATTCCGCCACTTCCTGGTCCTGCAGCTTGCGCAGCGATTTGTACTGCTTGGCAATGCTGTCGAAAATTTCCAGAACCTTGGGCTTCAGCTCCGCTTCCATGGCCGACAGCGATACGCCGAGGTCATCGCCCTCATCGTCATCATCGTCTTCGATGACCGGCTTGTCGAAATCCTCCGGCGAAAGCACATCGCCATATTCATCGTCGCGCTTGCTGGGTTGCGCCTGCTTCAGCCGCTCGGGGCGCTTGAGCTCCGCCTGCTTGCGCACTTCTTCCTTGGGCGGAACATAGGGCTGCGGTGCCGCCACCGGCTGGTTGTTCTTCGCATCAGGGCCGGCATAGGTCGCTTCAAGATCGATGATGTCGCGCAGCAAAATCTTCGCTTCGTTCAGTTCGTCGCGCCAGATGATGATGGCCTGGAAGGTCAGCGGGCTTTCGCACAATCCGGCGATCATCGCCTCGCGGCCCGCCTCGATGCGCTTGGCAATGGCGATTTCGCCTTCGCGTGAGAGCAGTTCAACCTGCCCCATCTCGCGCAGGTACATGCGCACCGGATCATCGGTGCGGTCCGCCGGCAGCTTCGCCGCTTCAACCTTGATGACGGCGGTTTCCGAGCTCTCCTCGCCCTCGACCTTGGCGGCGACGTTTTCGGTTTCCTCTTCGCTCTCGACAACCGTGATGCCCATGTCGGCCAGCATCGAATAAATGTCTTCGATCTGGTCGGAGGTCACTTCCTCCGAAGGCATCACCGAGTTGAGTTCGTCGAGGGTCACATAGCCCTTGGCCTTCGCCGTCTTGATCAGCCGCTTGACGGCCGCATCGGTAAGATCAAGAACCGGAGAATCCGAACCTTCCGCCGGCACATCGGCGGCGTTGTCCTGGTCTTCCGCCGCATTGGCGTTGTCTTGATCTTCGGGCTTGGTTTCGCGGACTTGGGCAGCACGGGCCATGGGCATTTGTCTTTCGTCGGGTGGGTGCGTGTGATTCGCACAAAATTGGGTGATTCGGGTGAAAACTAGGCCTTACGGTCTTAAACACCGCTTAACTAATCGTTGGTTCCGGGCCTTACGAGATGACGTCAACAACCCGGCCGGACGCGGCGCCGAACCCCGCAATGAGGGCCTCGGAGCCAACCGCCGATAGCAATTGTTCACGCACCCCGGACAGGGCGTTGAAATTCTCCTCCGTCGGTTCGGCAGTGAAAGCGGCCTCCGCCGCCTTAAGCTCCCGATCGAGCGTTACGGTTTTCCGGTGTAAGGCGAACATCTGACGCAGGCCAGTCCGCGCATCATCTGGTGCAGCCGCAGGACCAAGGAACCATTCGTTCAAACGCGTCGCCTGGTTTTCGAGGTGGTCCAGACTAGGGCCAAAGCCTCGAGACAACAGGTGGCCCTTGAGCCTCGCCGTATCAAGGCCTTGCTCAAGCGCGGCGCTATTTATGATTTGTGTACGGAGGGAGTCAAGCTCGCGGGAAGCGAATTCCGCTGCGGCAAACTCGTCCAGAAAGTCCCGTAACAGGTCAGGATGGTTGACGAAAGTGAGCACAATCAGCCGTTCCCGCCGTTCCAGGGCCTTTTGGGCCCCGGCAAAGGCCGCCATGGCCTTGAGCTGGGGCGAGGCCGGCTGTGGCGTTTCCCAGGCTTTTTGCCCCTTTTTCCACGGTTTTTGCGGGAAATTGGGGGATCGCGGCCGGAAATTGCCCCCCGTCCGGTTGCGCTGGAAAAGCTGGTCAAAGCGGGACGTGAGGTCGGCCATATAGTGCTTGCGCACCGTTTCATCGCCAATTTGGTTCAAAAGCCCGCGCAAATCCCGCTCAAATTGCGCCTTGCGCTCCGGCGTTGCCCGGTCATTTTCGGTCAAAGCCCGCCGCCAGATCACGTCCGACAGGGGTTCCGCCGCCTCAATCACGGCCTTCACCGCCTCCGGCCCCTGGGCTTTCAGCAGGTCGTCCGGATCCTGCCCCTCCGGCAGAAGGGCAAACTTCAGCGAGTATCCCGGCTTCAGCAGGGGCAGCGCCAAATCCAGCGCCCGGTAAGCCGCCTTGATCCCCGCGCTGTCGCCATCAAAACACAGCGTCGGTTCCGCCGCCGCTTTCCATAAAAGCGCTAGCTGGTCTTCCGTCAGCGCCGTGCCAAGCGGCGCCACCGTATTGGGAAACCCCGCCCGGTGCAGGGCGATCACATCGATGTAGCCTTCAACCGCAATGATGGCTCCCAGCTCATGGGCAGGCCGCCCGCGCCTTGTCGTGATTATAAAGCACCGCCCCCTTGTGGAATAACGGCGTCTCCGGCGAGTTCAGGTACTTCGCCGCCACATCGGCCTTCAAAGCCCGCCCGCCAAAGGCAATCACTTTCCCGCGCGGATCGCGGATGGGAAACATCACCCGGTCGCGGAAGCGGTCATAGGCCACGGGGATGTCATCACCCGCAATCACCAGCCCCGCTTCCGCCATCTGCTCCACCGTCACATTCTTTGACGCGAGATGCGAGCGCAGCGCCGAGCGGTCATCCGGCCCATAGCCGATGCGGAATTCTTTCTGGATGGCCGCCGTCAATTGCCGGTCCGACAGATAGCCCCGCGCCTTCGCGCCCCGCGCCGACTGCAATTCGTCTTCGAAGAACTTCGCGGCAATTTCCATCACATCATAAAGGCTTGCGCGAACCTCCTCGCGCTTTACATCAGCTTCGGAAAACTGCGGCATCGGCAGGCCCGCTTCCTGCGCCAGCCGTTCGACGGCTTCCGGAAAACTCGCGCCCTCTTTCTCAACCAGGAATGTGAAGATGTCGCCGGACTGCTTGCAGCCAAAGCAATGGTAGCGCCCCTTGCGGTCATCCACATGGAAGGATGGGGATTTTTCGTTGTGGAACGGGCAGCAGGCCCAATAGTCGCCCTTGCCCACATTGGTCTTGCGCCGGTCCCACGCCACGCGCCGGCCCACCACGGACGAGATCGAAACCCGTCCGCGAATGTCATCAAGAAATGAAGGTGGAAACCGCATGCCTATGTCCTAGCAAGACCACGCCTTGCCAGCAACATATCGGCATGCCAGCATGAAAGCTCAACAAGGAGGCCACCATGGCAATCAAGAAACTTTACACCGCCCACGTCACCTCAACCGGAGGCCGCGGCCAGGGCCGGGCTGTATCCGCCGATGGCATGATCGACTTCAAGATCGGCCAGCCGAAGGAGATGGGCGGCAAGGACGATGGCCTCAACCCCGACCAGCTCTTTGCCGCGGCCTATTCCACCTGCCTCCTCGGCACGATCAAATATGTCAGCGCCAAGGAAAAGAAAACCGTTCCAATTCATCCAAACTCATCCATCACCGCCCATGTGAGCTTCGGCCCGCGCTCCGACAAGAAGGGTTTCGGCATCGCGGTAGCGCTCGACATCAGCCTCCCCGGCGTGCCCAAGGCGGTGGCTGAAAAAATCGTCAAGAAGGCCCACGTCGCCTGCGCCTATTCCAACGCCATCAAGAAGAACGTGAAGGTCACGACGAAGATCGTTTGACCACCATTGTCATCATGCCCGCGCTCGACGCGGGCAACTTCTTCGTCGTGCTGCAAATAAGAAGATGGCCGTGTCAAGCACGGCCATGATGAAATTTGGAGAGAGTTGAGGTCACCCCAGCAGCCCCTTCACGATCCCGCCGGCCTTGGCCATGTCCATCTGGCCGGCATATTTGGCTTTCAGCTCGGCCATCACCTTGCCCATGTCTTTCACGCTCGAGGCGCCAACCGCGGCGATGACACCGGCAACCGCCTTCTTCGCCTCGTCATCCGACAATTGCTTCGGCATGTAGCTCTGGATGATTTCCATCTCCTCGCGCTCCTGCTGCGCCAGTTCGGGCCGCCCGCCCTGCTCATACATGCCGAGGCTTTCCTGGCGCTGCTTCACCATCTTGGCGAAGAGATCGATCAGACCGGGATCCGGCGTCAGCAGCGAGTCATGCCCGTCGGTGCGGCTGTTGATGTCCTTGTCCTTGATCGCCGCATTCATCAGGCGCAGCGTCGAAATCCTGCGCTTGTCGCCCGCCTTCATGGCGGTCTTCAGGTCGTCGTTGATTTTGGCTCGAAGGCTCATGGAATCTATCCCTTTATGGAAACCCGGTAGATAGGAGCTTGGCGACCCTAACGCAACCTTGACGGAAGCGCCCTGCTCCCCCATAGAGTTTGAAATTCCCGGAGATTCCATGATGACCAGCCCGAAAAAGGCCAAGGCCAAACCACGCAAGGCTTTCAGTGATTGGGACAAGCCCCGCATCACCGGCCTTCTCGTCCTTGCCGATGGCACCGTCATCGAAGGCCAGGGCTTTGGCGCCGAGGGCGAAGCCGTGGGCGAAGTCTGCTTCAACACCGCCATGACCGGCTATCAGGAAGTCCTCACCGACCCCTCCTATGCGGGCCAGATCGTCACCTTCACCTTCCCCCACATCGGCAATGTCGGCACCAATGATGACGACCTCGAAACCACCAACCTGGCAGCCTCCGCCGCGGTCAAGGGCTGCGTGGTCAAGGCACCCGTCACCGACCCCGCCAATTACCGCTCCCACAAGCATTTCGATAAATGGCTGAAGACCAAGGGCATCATCGGCCTCTCCGGCGTCGATACCCGCGAACTCACCAACCTGATCCGTGACAAGGGCATGCCTAACGGCGTGGTCGCCCATAACGCCAAGGGCAAGTTCGACGTGAAGAAACTGCTCGCCATGGCCAAGGCCTGGGGCGGCCTCGAAGGCCTCGATCTCGCCAAGGACGTCTCGCTCACCCAGCGCATGGAGTGGGACGAGAAGGAATGGGACTGGACCAAGGGCTACACCCATGCCGACGGCGGCAAGTATAAAGTCGTGGCCGTTGATTACGGCCTCAAGCGCAATATCCTGCGCTGCCTGACGAGCGTGGGCTGCGATGTCACCGTCGTTCCGGCGAATGCATCAGCGCAAGACATTCTCGCCATGAACCCCGATGGCATCTTCCTGTCCAACGGCCCCGGCGATCCCGCCGCCACCGGCGAATACGCCGTGCCCGAAATCCAGAAGCTCATCGCCAGCGGCAAGCCCATCTTCGGCATCTGCCTTGGCCACCAGATGCTGGGCCTGGCACTCGGCGCCAAGACCAAGAAGATGCACCAGGGCCACCACGGCGCCAATCACCCAGTCATGGATTTCACCACCAACAAGGTGGAAATCACCAGCATGAACCATGGCTTCACCGTGGACCGCGACACCCTGCCCCAAGGCGTCACCGAAACCCACGTTTCGCTTTTCGATGGCTCCAACGCCGGCCTGGCGCTTGACGGCCACCCCGTCTTCTCCGTGCAATACCACCCGGAAGCCTCCCCCGGCCCGCAGGACAGTCACTACCTCTTCACAAGGTTTGTCGGCGAGATGGAGAAGGCAAAGGGCTGACCTCACCCGATCGGGTTGACGTCATTCACAAATCTTAGCATGTCCGCCATCGTGAAGCGGCCTGCCACCGGACCAAGGCTTGGCTTCCAGTTCTTTTGTGACATGAAGGAGTCCTTGTCGCCCTGCACGATGCCGGTAAACACTTCGGCGATAATCCGCCCGCCATAGGGCCCCAGGCGTTCACCACCGTTGCGCACCTGCGCCTCCTTGAGAATGTAATACCAAAGCGGCGTCTTCTTGTGCAGGCCCAGTTCCTTGGCCACCGCGCCATCCGGTCCCGAAGCGATTTCCTCATGGCGTGAGAACCGGCTTTCTTGACATGCGTCTTCATGAAGTTGGCAACATCCTGTCCGGAAGGCAGCTTCATCATCACGCCACGCTTCAGGTTGCGGAAGGGCAGACTGCCGCCGCCGCCAGGCAAATCATGGAGTTGTTCAATGATGAATGGGTCCAATTTGCGCGAATGGTTAAACTCGAAGTTGGGCGCCGTGGCGGGCGTACCCAAATCAATATAGCGCCGCCAATCGATGATCCAGTTTGACGGCAAGTGAGATGGAGGAGTGTCTAGATCGCCGTGAATATTTCCCGACAGGCCGGTAAACCTGAACAACAGCCCAAGGCTTGCCGACGCAATACGGGGTAAATTTGGCCGGAACGCCCGGTTGTGGCTATACTCCTGGCGCACCATGCTATGGCCAAGACGGTAGGCGGCCACCGAGAATTCTATTGGCATATAGGGTCTTGTCTTGAAGCGGTAAAATTTCCGGCCATCGTGCATGATCTTCGCCACGATTCCGGGTTCGGTCAGCCGCTCGACAAAATCGAAAAGCACGATCCATTGGTAATGCCAGGTCACAAGCTTGCGCGCTTCGGCAAAAAGATTTCCGCCGCCAAAGCCATCGGCAATCAGCTTGTCGACAACCTTGTTGTGGAATTTGAGAAAGGCAAGGTGGGTTTGCGCCACCACAAGATTCTCGTCATTGCGGTGATCGCCGATCAGGGCAAATCCTTCCGGGCTGCGCGGCAGGTCATTGCGAAATGACGGTATCTGAGGATCAGTTTGGATTACATTGCGTGATGCGTCCGCTACGCCGATCAGGAATTTGGCGCTTGGTGCAAAATCCTTGGCCGGGTCGCGCGCGTAAAGCTGCGGCGAAGCGCCGGGTCCAAGCCCGTAAATCGAATCGAGATCAAGGGCAGGAGTCCGGAAATTTTCGATGGTCAGCGGATCATCGATGCGCTCGCCGATACCTGATGTGTCAAGCGTCATGTCGTGGTCGATAAACTGTCCCAGATAGGTGAAGCCCGAAGGTATGTTAAGATTGTCATGGGCTGGATCGTTGGGCGTGGGATCTAACATCGCATCGGCAAGTTTTTTCAGGTCCGCATCACTGACGGCCAAAGGTTTTTTCGCAAGACTCGGAAACATCTGCCCGAACAACCCGGGTTCCTTTTGGTTCCCGACATTCTTGCCATTGAATTCTGCGACCACCGGCTCACGCATCCGCAGGCCGTGACCCGAAACCATTGGCGCATTTTTTTCCAGTTTTTCTGGCATAGCACTCTCCCTGTTTGAACCGATAAACGATTACAGAAGCCGCGCCGTCAGGTTTCCCCAAGCGTTCATCAACGCCTGGAGAGGCACCTCAAATTTGGAATTTCCCCTTGTGTATAGGCTTATAACAATACACGCATAACGATCAATTACAAGAAATAAAATTTAAGGTTGATGAATTGATTCGCTTTATGCGGCAGACCCCGCATCCCTAACACCGCCATGAGTCAAAATTATGAGTCCTTCCGGGGAACAAAGCGGGCCAGTGTTCGTTGCACGATGACCAACCGGACGGAAACCCATGGAAAACGCACATCTTAACAACCGTATTTTCTGGGGCATGGCCCTGCTGATCATGACCGCAACAATCACGGTCACTTCAACGCTCGCCTGACCTATTTTGCCGTTGAAACCTTAGCCGCTCTGGCACATACGCTTGCATTTCTCCCATCAGGAATGCAGCGCCCCCATGTCCTTCACCAAGCTCGACGATCTCGGACGGAAACTTGAAGCCCTTGAGCATGCCCAGTCCATGCTCAGCGTCGATGAAGCGGTGCAGATGCCGTCAGGCGGCGGCGAAAAGCGCGCCGAGGCCATGTCCATGCTCGCCGGCATGCATCATGAAATGGCAGCGGCGCCCTATATCGCCGAGTGGATCGCCGATGCCCGCAAGGAGGATTTGAACGGCATGCAAAAAACCGCGCTCAATGAATTCGAGCGCAACTACATCAACCGCACCTGCCTCTCGTCGGATTTCGTCCGCCGCCAGGTATCGGCCCGGGTCCGCTCCGAACAGCTCTGGCGCGAACTTCGCTCAACCGGAAACTGGAAGGATTTTCTCCCCGCCTTTGAAGGCATCGTAAGTCTTGCCCGCGAGGAGGCCCAACTCCGCAGCGAGGTTCTCAAACTCGACCCTTATGATGCGCTGATCGAGCAATTCGATCCCGGCAGCCGCAGCGCCGACATCACGCCGGTTTTCACCGAACTCAAAAACTTCCTGAAGAAATTCATTCCCGAAGCCCTTGCCGCCCAGGATGAACGCCGCGCCAGGCATCCCGCCAAGCCCTTTAACGCCCCCTTCCCCATTGAAAAGCAGAAGGCGCTGGGCGAAGCCATGATGAAAGCCATCGGTTTCGATTTCACCCATGGCCGCCTTGATGTCTCGCACCATCCCTTCTGCGGCGGCGTGCCCACCGACGTGCGCATGACCACGCGCTATACGACGGGTGAATTCCTCTCCTCCCTCATGGGCATCCTCCATGAAACCGGCCACGGCCTCTATGAGCAGGGCCTGCCCAAGGACTGGGCCCACTGGCCCGTGGGCCGCGCCCGCGGCATGGCGGCCCATGAAAGCCAAAGCCTGTTTGTTGAAAAGCAACTGGCGCGCAATCCCGCCTTCTGGGATTGGGCCATGCCCGTACTGCGCCAGCATCTGGGGGATGCCGCCATTGCCGGCTGGACGCTTGATGATGTTCTCGCCCACGTCCACCGCATTGGGCGCGGCCTTATCCGCGTCGATGCCGATGAGGCAACCTATCCCCTCCATGTCATCCTGCGTTACGAAATCGAGCAGCAGTTGATCGCCGGCAATCTGGGCGCGCGCGACGTGCCCGAAGTCTGGGATGCGAAGATGCGCGAATATCTCCACCTTTCCACCATCGACAATCCCAAGGATGGCCCTATGCAGGACGTCCATTGGCCCTCCGGCGCCTTCGGCTATTTCCCCAGCTACACCCTCGGCGCCATGATGGCCGCCCAGCAATGGGCCGCCGTCGAGCGCGAAAATCCAAAGGTGAACGACGACATCCGCAAGGGAAATTTTTCCGGCGTCAACGACTGGCGCCGCAAAAACATCTGGTCGAAGGCCTCGACCCTCTCAACCCCCGAACTCATGCGCGCCGCCACCGGCGAAACCCTGCAGGCCAAATATTTCACAGAGCATCTGCGCAAGCGCTATCTCGATTAGACGGCGGCAAATTACTGCAATTCCCAAACTTCAAACAGGCCGTTGGAATTGACCAGCTTGTAAGAGCTCCACGCCTGCACAAATTCAGGCGAGCGGCTGAACCAGGCGATGTATTTGATTTCATGCCCGCGCAGCGTTGGCGTATCAGCACGGCGGTCAACAATCACCAAATCCGGCTTCCATGATATCAAATCCTGGGTCACGATCTCGGCCGCGCGCGCGATAATCATATCCTGCTGCGCAACAGGTATCAGCCCTTTGCTGACGGCAGGCAGCATCCAGAGAGATTGAAACCGGCTGGCCCAGACAATGTTTCGTGTTTCCAGATAAGGAAAGATCACGCCAAGATCATGGGTAAGCCCCATCATGCGCTGGGGCTTTCGTCCGGCGAGAAGCTCATCGACATAGGCGAGACGTGAATTTTGATTCCTGGCGAAAGTCACCAGCCCGATGATCATGACGGCCCCCAAACAGCCGAGCACAGCAATCCGCGCCACCAGGCCGAAGTTGCGGAAAACGTTCAGGAGAAACGGAATTAATACAAGGATCGTCGCTGGCAGAAGCTGATAGGTCCAGCCTTTCAATTGCGCGAGATAGCAAAGAAAGCCCCCCAGGCCTGCGAATATCCAAACCCATTCACCGCGCTGTTGCGCCCCCCGGCGCCAAATGAAATATGCCGCGATGCCCATGAGCAGCAAGAAGTTGGCAACCGCCGGACGCAGGGCGATTTCGGAAAATGTGCTTTGAAATGCCGCATAGGTGGGCAGCGCCAGCGGCAGAATCTCGGTGAAATATTGCGGTGTAAGCTGCCAGACAAGAAGCGGATAAACCGCAACCGAAATTGCCATGCCGATGATTTCGGCGCGAAACAGGTTCCGCCAGGCCCGCGTTTCCCACAGCAGAAAGGCCTCAACCAGCAAGGGAATGGCCAGCAGATAGGGCTTGAAGGCCATGCCCACACCGCACAAAAGCCCTATCAGAATGCGAAACCTTGTGCGCGGCGCACGGCCCTCCGCCAATTGAACTGCGGCAGCCACATAAGGCAGCGCCAGCAATGCGGCAAAATGCTCGCGCTGGCCGAATGCCTCGGCTGGCGCAAGCGTCAGGGCCGCAGCGGAAGCCAGCAGCACCATTGCTGTGTTCTCGCGGGTTTCTCCCGCCGATTGCAGGACATGGCGGGTCAGGCCCAAGGCCCCGGCGATGGCGAGGCAAACATAGCCGACAAATGCAATATGCGGCGACAGGCCCAGAATTCGCGCCAGCCAAACCGCTGGCAAACTTATCCAGAATGCCAGTGGCGGATTGGTCTCCATGATATCCACATAAGGCACCGCGCCATCCAGGATGCGCCCATCGGCCATGACGAAATAGGAGACATCGGAAGGCAGCGGCACGCTGCCATGAAACAGCAAGGCAACGGCAAGAAAACCGCCGCACGCAAGCGCCAATGCCGTCCCGCCAATATCCTGGAATTTCAAAATTCAGCCTCTGATTCGCCGACTGCCGGTTATACCCAAAACCACCCCTACGTCATCTCTCTCCCATGTCAACTTTCCGTCACGTAAAGCGAAACAGCTGGCCGTGGCTCTAGGGGGCAGTCGTCACAAACCTGTCATCGTCGCCCATTACGCCAGCTGACTCTAATCAAACCGGAGTGGGTCATGCGCCGTTTCACGACTGCCGAGAACATGCCGAAGAAAAACGAAGGCGACAAACCCCAGATCCGCCGCTTCACCTTTCCTGAACCGGTGCTGCTGTAAGCCCCGCAACGTCCACCATACCGGGCTTCATCTGCGCCTGGCACTTTGGCGCAGATGGAGTTCCCGCTCCCCTCACGGAGCCAAACCTTGAAGCCGCGGTGCTGGCAGGCGAGGGCTGGATTTGGCTGCATCTCAATCTGGGTGACCAGCGCTGCCTCCGCTGGCTCAGCCAAAGCCTTGCGGTGCCGCAAGGCCTGGCGGCGGAATTTGCCGAAACCTCCCAGCGGCAATATCTTTCAAGCCACGGCGATTATCTCACCGGCCACCTCAATGATTTCCGCCAGGAATTTGACCGGGACTGCACCGAGCACGCCTGGCTCCATCTCCTGATGGCGAAAAACTTTCTGCTCACCGGCCGCGTCAAGGCCGTGCAATCGGCCGAACGGCTGCGCAAGGACCTGGCGCGCGGCATGGTTTTCACAGGGCCCGCCCAGCTCCTCTCCCACACCATCGCCAACTATCCCGACACGCTGGATGGCCTGCACCACGCCCTCCTCGACGAGCTCGAAATCATTGAGGACCATGTGCTGGATGAGCGCCACCGCGGCGAACGCAAGCGCCTCATGCTGGCGCGGCGCGAAATGGCCCAGCTCCACCGCCACATGCGCAGCCTGCGCCGCGCCCTGGTCAATGCCGAACGCACCCTGCCCAATTTCCCCGAGGGACTAATCCCCGTCATCCCGAGGCTCACCCACCTCGATCAGGATTTTGAGGTGATGGAGGCCCGCGCCCGCTTCTTCCACGACGAAATCGACGCCAAGCTCGCCTCCGAAACCAACCGCCAGCTTTATATCCTCTCCGCCCTCACCGCCGCCTTCCTGCCGCCAACCCTGGTGGCGGGCCTCTTCGGCATGAATTTTGAAGGCCTGCCCTGGTCTGGCTCGTCATGGGGCTTCTACATCGCACTCGGCCTTTGCCTGCTGTCCTCGGCGGCGGTGTGGTTGTTCCTGTGGAACGCCAGCCGGAGATAAGCGTAATAAAACAAAAGCGTGACCGCCGGATTTGGAACACTTTGCCGTCCTATGGGTTGAGCCACCATGTAGGACCGCGATGCGTTATCGTGTCCAAAGAGTGGTCGATTGGAGTGTAAATCATGTCGAAAAATTCAGAACCTTTAGCTTTGGGAGCCGTGCTGGGCCTCAGCACCTTGGGTCTTCACAGGCGCCGACCGCTTCTGCCGCCGCCATGCTTCCCCTGTTTCCGGCTGTGACCGGCCAGGCAAATGCCGCAAGTGACGGCATCGTTCAGGTCAATGACAGGGAGAAATGGAAGAAGAAAAAGTGGAGCAACAACAATTGGAATGGCAACTGGAACAACAACAACCATAATTGGAAGTACCGCAAGCATCGCCGCGGCTATGGCAACTGGAACAACAACAACCATAATTGGAAGTACTCGCAAGCATCACCACGGCTATGACAACGGCGTCTACGTGGGCTTGCCGTTTATCATCGGCGGCGCCTACGCGGCCAATCGTTACTATGGCGATGATTATTACGGCTATGATGATGGTGATTACGGCGGCGGTCTCAGCAGCCGTCATGTCCGCTACTGCCTGAACAAATACCAGTCCTATAATCCGCGCAACAATACCTGGGTGGCTTATAGCGGCCGCGTGCATCAATGCCGCAGCCCTTACCTGTAAGCTGTCGCCAATGAACCAGCCGGCGTCCGCAAGGGCGCCGGTTTTTTATTTCTCCTGCAGGAAACTGCTGAAGGCCTTGGTGCCCTTGAACATCATGCCTTCATTGCCCAAGGTTTCCATGGCTTTAGTCATCGCTGGCATGTTCCGGCAGCTTGGAGCGTTTGGCGGTGGCCAGTTCGTCGAGTTCCTTTTCCGTCATCGACTCATACATGCCGCGCGAGGCGCCCTTCAGCTTGGCTTTCGGAATCTCGCCGCGCTTTGCCGCAAGGGCGGCGCCGGCGGCTTTTTGCTGGGCTTTGGATTTGGCTGGCATCACATCCTCCTGTGATTTGAAAAGGTTAACGTCAGCAGAACGCGGCAATCGGGCCGGAGGTTCCTTTTTTCGTTAACAATTGGAACAAATGCCCGGCAGGCCCGTTAAAGCTCCAGTCATTAACCCTGCAAGGAGCACGCTATGGCCTATACCGATCAGAAATCCAAGACAACGGACTCGCGTCCGGGTGTGAACGTCACCCAGTCGAACAAGGGCTCCGGTGCCACCGTCGCTTACATCATCGCGGCCATCGTGGTCGTCGTGGGCGCCTATCTGCTGTTCTTCAACACCACGACCACCACCACGCCGGTGGTTCCGTCGGTCACGCAGAACAACACGATTACACCTGCGCCAGACGCGGTAACGCCAGCCCCCGTAACCCCGGCCCCTGATGCGGCAACGCCTCCGGCCATGGAAACGGCACCTGCTGCTCCCGCTCCGACAACCCCGCCTGCAGCGAACTCAATAACGCTGCAGTTTTGCCTGATGGCGCGGTAATTCCCCTTGCCAGCGCCCCTAAATCACGGCAACGAAAAAGCCTCCCTTCGCGGGGGGCTTTTTTGTTGGCTCAGCGCTTGGTTTTCTTTTTCACCTGGGTTTCCTTCACCCGGAACTTCACCATTTTCGTCACCAGGTCATAGGGAATAGGCTCATCAAGCGGAAACTGGATGGACCCCTTCGCCACCTTGTACCGCGCCAGCTCCTTCTTGAATGCCGCATTGCCCGAAGGCGTCGCATAAAACCCGATATGGTCCTTCCACGCGGCGAAATGGACAAGATTGCTGCCGTTCAGCTTGAACGTGGGAATTTGATAGCTGATGGCCTCAGTAGCCCCCGGCGCCGCCTTCCGGATTGTCTGCCTGATCTGTTCAAGAATGCCCTGAACCTCTTTTGGAAAGGAGGCGATATAGGCATCCATCGTCGTGAATTTTACTTTGCTGGCCATGGTTTATTCTTAGCCCATAATGGCTTTGGTTAAAGCCCTCCCCCGCCCCCAAACCCGCCCTTGCTTTCGCCCCCCTTTTCCGCCATACACCCCCCAACTTCGACCACCCAGCCGGGGGCTGAACGGAAGGTCTGGCTTGCCAGATAGGAGAATAAGCTCCGTCTTCCCGTGTCTCCGCTCTTACGTTTGACCGGTCTTTCGAACCTTTCCCTGGTTCGTCAGAGGCTCTGCGCTGGATGGCGGAAAACGAAACGAGAAACAGAAAGGTTATCAGAACATGGCTCTGTATGAGCACGTATTCATGGCCCGTCAGGATGCCTCGCCGGCCCAGGTTGAAGCCCTGGTCGAGCAATTCAAGGGCGTCATCACGGCAGGCGGCGGCAAGGTCGGCAAGGTTGAATCCTGGGGCATCCGCTCCATCTCCTTCCGCGTGAAGAAAAACCGCAAGGCCCACTACACCCTCATGAACATTGATGCGCCCTATGCGGCTGTTGCCGAAATGGAACGCCTCATGCTGATCAGCGAAGACGTCATCCGCTTCATGACGATTGCCGTTGAAGAGCATGAAGAAGGCCAGTCGGCCATGCTGCGCCGGCGCGATGAGCGCGAAGAGCGCGGCAGCTTCGGCGATGACCGCGGCTTCGGCTTCGGTGGTGGCGGAGGCGGCGGATTTGGCGGCGGCGGTGGCTTCGGTGGCGGTGGCCGCGGTGGTGCCGGCGGCGGCCGTGGCCGTCCCCGTGAAGATCGTGTCGAACCAGTGGCGGAGGTCCTCTAATGGCTATGGAACAAACTGCCCGCCGCCCATTCTTCCGGCGCCGGAAAAGCTGCCCCTTCACCGGTGAAGGTGCGCCCAAGATTGATTACAAGGATGTGCGCCTGCTGCAGCGTTACATTTCCGAGCGTGGCAAGATCGTGCCAAGCCGCATCTCGGCGGTCTCCGCCAAGAAGCAGCGCAAGCTCGCCCAGGCCATCAAGCGCGCCCGCTTCCTGGGCCTGCTGCCCTACGTTTTGCAATAGGAGAATTGAAACATGGAAATCATTCTTCTTGAGCGCGTCGCCAAGCTGGGCAGCTTGGGCCAGGTCGTAAAGGTAAAGGACGGGTTCGCCCGTAACTTCCTGCTGCGCCGTGGCAAGGCGCTGCGCGCCACCGAAGCCAACCGGGCAAAGTTCGAAACCCAGCGCGCCGTGCTGGAAGCAAAAAATGCCGAGCGCCGCAAAGGCGCCCAGGACGAGGCCAAGGGCCTTGATGGCAAGTCCTTCGTCATCATCCGCCAGGCCGGTGAATCGGGCCAGCTCTACGGCTCCGTTTCGCCCCGTGACATCGCCGAAGCCGCATCGACCTCCGGTGTGGCCGTCGAACGCAGCCACGTGCTGCTCGATACGCCGATCAAGACCATCGGCATGTACACGGTAACGGTGGCACCGCATCCGGAAGTGGAAGTGAAGGTCACCATCAACGTTGCCCGCTCGGCCGATGAAGCCGCAGCCCAGCAGCGCGGTGAGAATCTCGCAGGCCCCGTCTCCGACCGCGCCGAAATCCGCGCCGCGGCCGAAGCCCTCTTCGACGAGGAAGCCGCCATCCCCGAGGAACTGGCAACGCCGGCAAGCTAAGCTGTCTGACTTCATTTGAAATTGGGCCACCTGAAAGGGTGGCCCTTTTTGTTTGAGGGCTGAGTCAACCCGTCTTTTGCCTCCCCCTGTGAATAACGCGTATAATTTGATTCAGAATCAATTCAACCCAGAGAAGCTGCTACCCTTCAGCCATGGCCACTCAAGCAAATCTCCGTCCCGTCGAAACCGACGGTCCAGACGATACCTTCCGCACCCCGCCCCACAACCTTGAGGCGGAGCAGGCGCTGCTCGGCGCCATCCTGGTGAACAACGAGGCCTGCGACCGCGTCTCGTCGTTCCTCCTGCCCGATCATTTCTCGGAAGCCATCCATGCCCGCATCTTTGAGGCGGCCTCAACCCTCATCCGCATCGGCAAGCTCGCCTCGCCCATCACGCTGAAGACCTATTTCGACAGCGACGCCACGATGAAGGAAATCGGCGGCCCCGCCTATCTGGCGCGGCTGGCGGCATCCGCCACCACCATCATCAATGCCGAAGAATATGGCCGCATGATTTATGAGCTGGCCCAGCGCCGCAAGCTCATCGGCATCGGCACCGACATTGTGAACGAGGCCTTCGATACGCCGGTGGAGGAAACCTCCCGCGACCTGATCGAGCGCGCCGAGCAAACCCTCTACGGCCTCGCCGAAACCGGCAAATACGGCCAGGGCTTCCATCCCTTCGCCCGCGCCCTGTCGGACGCCATCGACATGGCCGCCGGCGCCTACCAGCGCGATGGCGGGCTTTCCGGCATTTCGGCGGGCCTCAAGGACCTCGATGAAAAAATGGGCGGGCTCCAGGCCTCCGATCTCATCATCCTGGCCGGCCGCCCCGCCATGGGCAAAACCGCGCTCGCCACCAACATCGCCTATAATGTCGCCAAGGCCTACAAGGCCGAGCACCAGACCGATGGCACGGTGAAGGTGACGGATGGCGGCGTGGTCGCCTTCTTCTCGCTGGAAATGTCGAGCGAGCAATTGGCCACCCGCATCATCGCCGAGCAGTCCGGCATTTCATCGGAGCGCATCCGCCGCGGCAAGATCACCGAGGATGAATTCCACCGCATCGTCGAAGTCAGCCGCGAATTGCAATCGCTGCCCTTGTATATCGACGCCACCGGCGGCCTCACCATCGCGCAAGTGGCGGCCCGGGCCCGCCGCCTGAAACGCCAGCGCGGCCTTGGCCTCGTCGTGGTCGATTACCTGCAGCTCCTCGGCGGCTCCGCCCGCAAGGCCGCCGAAGGCCGCGTGCAGGAAGTCTCGGAAATCACCGTGGGCCTCAAGGCGCTGGCCAAGGAACTGGCGGTTCCCATCATGGCCCTCTCGCAGCTTTCGCGCCAGGTTGAAAACCGCGACGACAAGCGCCCGCAATTGGCTGACCTCAGAGAGTCCGGCTCCATCGAGCAGGATGCCGACGTGGTGCTCTTCATCTACCGCGAGGAATATTACCTCGCCCGCAAGGAGCCGCGCCCCAACACCACCGAGCATCAGGAATGGCAGGACCTGATGGACAAGGTCAACGGCGTCGCCGAAGTCATCATCGGCAAGCAGCGCCACGGCCCCACCGGAATCGTGGAACTGCAGTTCGACGCCAGCCTCACCAAGTTCCAAAACCTCATCCGCGCCGACTACCTGCCGGAGCAGTTTTCGTAAATGTCCTCGCCCGCAAAGCGGGAGAGGAAGGGACCCGCCGCGAAGCGGTGGGGAGGTGAGGGCACTTGGCCGGCAAAGCGCCCTCATCTATCCCATTTCACTGCGTGAAACGGGCCCCTTTCTTCTCCCGTTTCACGGGAGAAGACCAGGACGCAAATCTTGCACCTTCTCCCCAAACCCCGTAAAGCGCGGGGACAATGGATCAGACCGCAACCGCCACGCCAAAGGATCTTGCCGGGGCCGTGCTCTCGATTGACTTGAGCGCGGTCCAGAAGAATTGGCGCTATCTCAACAGCCATGCGGGTTCGGCCGAATGCGGCGCCGCCGTCAAGGGCAATGCCTATGGCCTGGGGGTTGAGCCCGTGGGCCGCGCCTTGTGGGAAGCGGGCTGCCGCAGCTTCTTCGTGGCCCGCCCCAAGGAAGGCGAGGAACTGCGCGGCGTTCTCCCCGAAGCCACCATCTATGTGCTCGATGGCCTGTTCCCCGGCCAGGCCGAATTCTATGCCCAGAACAATCTGCTGCCCGCGCTCATCTCCACCGAAGAGGCGCGCGAATGGGCGGCCTTCGGGCGGGTCTATGGCCGGAAACTTCCCTGCGCCATTCATGTGGATACGGGCATCAACCGCCTGGGCTTTCCCATCCGCGAATACACCGCCTTGCTGGCCGAGACCGCGACGATGGAAGGCCTCAACGTCAGCCTGCTCATGAGCCACCTCGCCTGCGCCGAGGAAGCCACGCATCCCCTCACCCTGAAACAGCGCGACACCTTCAACGAAGTCCGCGCCAAACTTCCCGGCGTTCCCGCCAGCCTCGCCAATTCCAGCGGCATCTTCCTGGGCAAGGATTACGCCCATGATCTCGTCCGCCCCGGCATCGCCATCTACGGCGGCAACCCGACCCCGGCGCTTGCCAATCCCATGCAGGCCGTGGCGCTGCTCGAAGGCACCATCCTGCAAACCCGCACCGTTCATGCCGGCGAAACCGTGGGCTATGGCGCCACCTGGCAGGCCGCCCGCGAAACCCGCATCGCCGTGCTGGGCGCCGGCTACAAGGATGGCGTGCCCCGCGCCCTAAGTTCCGGCAACACGCAACACCCCGCCGCAGGTTTTCCTCGGCGGCAAGCGCTGCCCCATCATCGGCCGCGTCTCCATGGACATGATGGCCATCGACGTGACCGACCTGCCCCACGCCGTCACCCGCGGCGACCGCGCCGAAATCCTCGGCCCCAACATTCTGATCGATGAAGCGGCGGGCTGGGCCGGCACCATATCCTATGAATTGCTCACCCGTTTGGGCAGCCGTTATGCCAGACTCTATTCTGAACTCGATTCGGGACCTCACGCTTGAACCCTCTCCAGCCCATCGGCCGTGCCGTGCTTGCCCTCCTGGCGGAAATTGGCCGCGTCAGCCTTTTCCTCAAGGACGCCGTGGTGCAGGGCCTCACCCCCACCTATTATCTCCGCCAGATCCTCGAGCAGATGTGGCGCATCGGTTACAACTCGCTCCCCGTTGTCGGCCTCACCGCCTTCTTCACCGGCGGCGCGCTCGCCCTGCAGATCTATCAGGGCTCAACGCCGGGAACGGCCAGCACACTGGTGCCGAACATCGTTGCCCTCGGCATCACCCGCGAGCTCGGCCCCGTGCTGGCGGGCCTCATGGTGGCGGGCCGCGTCGGCGCCTCCATTGCCGCCGAACTCGGCACCATGCGCGTCACCGAACAGATCGACGCCCTCGTCACGCTCTCAACCAATGCCTTCAAATATCTCGTGGGGCCGCGGCTCGTGGCGGCGGTCATCACCCTGCCCATCCTCGTGGCCATCGGCGATACCATCGGCATCATGGGCGGCTACATCGTCGGCACCCGTTCGCTGGGCCTCAACTCCTACGCCTATCTCAAGACCACGGCGGATTTTCTGGATCTCGATGATGTCACCTCAGGCCTCATCAAGGCCGCCTTTTTCGGGCTCATCATCGCCGTCATGGGCTGCTACCACGGCTTCAATTCCAAGGGCGGCGCGCAAGGCGTGGGCCGCGCCACCACCAATGCCGTGGTCTCCGCCTCCATACTCATTCTCGCCGCCAACTTCGTCCTCACCAACCTGCTGTTTTCGGAGTGAGCGATGGCTGACGGTCATATTATTCTCCAGGATGTGCGCAAGAGCTTCGGCGAAAAGCACGTGCTGAACGGCATCAACCTCTCCGTGCCGAAGGGCCATTCGCTGGTGGTGATCGGCGGCTCCGGCACCGGAAAATCCGTGATGCTGAAATGCATCCTCGGAATCCTCCGCGCCGATTCCGGCTCCATCAAGGTGGGCGGCGAAGAAGTCGTGGGGCTGAAAGGCCCCGCCCGCGATGAATACCTGCGCCGCTTCGGCATGCTGTTCCAGGGCGGCGCACTTGTTTGACTCCCTGCCCGTCTGGGAAAATGTCGCCTTCGGCCTGACCCATGGCCGCAACGTGCCGCGCGCCAAGGCCAAGGATATCGCCATCGAGAAACTCAGCCAGGTTGGCCTCACAGCCGAAGTGGGCAAGCTCTACCCGGCGGAGCTTTCCGGCGGCATGCAGAAGCGCGTGGGGCTGGCCCGCGCCATCGCCGCCGATCCCGAAATCATTTTCTTCGATGAGCCCACCACCGGCCTTGATCCCATCATGGCCGACATCATCAACAAGCTGATCGTCGATTGCGTGAAGCGCCTCGGCGCCACCACCATTTCGATCACCCACGACATGGCCTCGGCCCGCAAGATCGCCGATGACATCGCCATGATCCACAAGGGCGAAAT
>CAVWAY010000009.1:0-161633 GCA_963753025.1 uncultured Alphaproteobacteria bacterium
GGAAATCTATTCCACGGCTGGTGCTTACGATCTCTTGGTGAAATTTTACCTCGAAGAAAACCAGGATGTGGGCCACTTCGTTTCCGAAGCGTAAGCCCATTCCCGGGATCAGGGACACGACGACGATTATCACCTTCAGGGCATTTTGATGAAAAGACTTGAGGCAGCCCATGATCCCGCGTTATTCACGGCCCGAGATGACCGCCATCTGGGAGCCGCAGACACGTTTCCGCATCTGGTTTGAAATCGAAGCCCATGCGGCTGATGCCATGGCAAAGCTTGGCATTGTGCCCAAGGCGGCGGCCAAGAAAATCTGGGCCATGGGCAAGGACGCCATTTTCGATGTGGCGCGCATTAACGCCATCGAGGCGGAAACCAAGCATGACGTGATTGCCTTCCTGACGCATCTTTCGGAAATCGTGGGGCCAGACGCACGCTTCGTGCACCAGGGCATGACTTCGTCGGATGTGCTTGATACCTGCTTCAATATCCAGCTCGTGCGGGCCGCTGATATTCTCATTGCCGATATTGATGGCCTGCTTGCCGCGCTGAAGCGCCGGGCGAAGGAACACAAGAATTCGGTTTGCATCGGGCGCAGCCACGGCATTCATGCGGAGCCCACGACATTCGGAGTGAAGCTTGCCTATTCCTACGCGGAATTTGCGCGGAGCCGGGGCGCGGCTTGTGGCGGCGAAGAAGGAAGTTTCCACCTGCGCCATTTCCGGGGCAGTCGGCACTTTCGCCAATATTGATCCCAGCGTTGAAGAATATGTGGCAAAGCGAACTGGGCCTGACGCCGGAGCCGGTTTCGACCCAGGTGATCCCGCGCGACCGGCACGCCATGTATTTCTCAATCCTTGCGGTGGTGGCGAGTTCCATCGAACGGCTGGCCACGGAAATCCGCCATCTGCAACGGACTGAAGTGCTTGAGGCTCGAGGAGTATTTTTCGCCGGGGCAAAAGGGTTCTTCGGCTATGCCCCATAAGCGCAATCCGGTGCTGACTGAAAATCTCACGGGGCTGGCTCGGCTGGTGCGCCGGCCGCGATTCCAGCACTTGAGAATGTCGCCCTTTGGCATGAACGGGATATTTCGCACTCCTCGGTGGAGCGCGGCATTGGGCCGGACGCCACCGTGCATCTGGATTTTGCCCTTAATCGCCTGACAGGTGTTGTCGAAGGCCGATCTATCCTGAAAACATGAAGCGCAATTTGGACCGGCTTGGCGGCCTGGTGCATTCCCAGCGCATTCTGCTGGCGCTGACGCAGAAGGGCATGAGCCGCGAAGCTTCCTATGCGGCGGTGCAGCGCAACGCCATGCCAGTGTGGCGGGGCGAAGGCAATTTTCTCGACCTGCTGATGAAGGACACGGAAGTTTCCGCCCATCTCAAGCCGGCGGAGCTCAAAGCCCTGTTCGACCTCGGCTATCACACCAAGCATGTGGATACGATCTTCAAACGGGTGTTTTCATAACCCGGCGCAGAATTGTTATAACTCTTTGATTTTGCTTGATTAAAATATATTTCTGAAAAACCTTCCCGGTTCCGGTTGACCTCGCCGCTCGACTTTGGCGAGGTAGCGGCCATGGACCTCATTACCGATACAAAGGCGCTGGCGGCGCTGTGCAAGGCCTTGGCGCACGAGACTTTTGTGACCGTTGACACGGAATTCATGCGCGAGACGACCTATTGGCCGGACCTCTGCCTCATCCAGATCGCCGGAGTTGAAGTCAACGGCCTGATTGATCCGATGGCCGACGGAATTGACCTCAAGCCGTTCTTTGCGCTGATGAACAACGAGAAAGTGCTGAAGGTTTTCCATGCGGCGCGGCAGGATGTGGAGATCATGGTGCATCTCGCCGGCACCGTGCCGCATCCGATTTTTGATACGCAAATTGCCGCCATGGTTTGCGGCTTTGGCGACCAGGTGAGTTATGAATCCATTGTGCGCAAGCTGGCAAAAGCGCAGATCGACAAGTCCTCGCGCTTCACCGACTGGTCGCGCCGGCCCCTGAGCGAGAAGCAGCTCACCTATGCGCTGTCGGATGTCACGCATCTGCGCACGGTTTACGAAAAGCTGAAGCTGGAGCTGGATCGCAATGGCCGCGAGCCGTGGCTGGCCCAGGAAATGGCAATCCTGATGGCGATTGAAACCTACAGGACGGAACCCGGGGATGCCTGGAAGCGCATCAAGGTGCGGCTCAAGTCAAAGAAGCAGCTGGCGGTTCTCGTTGCCGTTGCCGGCTGGCGCGAGCTGGAAGCGCAGGAAAAAAATGTTCCGCGCTCCCGGGTGATCAAGGACGATGCGGTGGCGGAAGTTGCCATGCAGATGCCGCAGAGCAAGGAAGCCCTTGGGCAACTCAGAGCGCTGCCGCGGGGCATGTCCACGTCGCGGATCGGCGACAACCTGATCCGCGCGGTCAAGGAAGGCCTGGCGCGCGATCCCGCCACCCTGCCCCACGCCATTTGGGGCCGCGAGGAAAGTTCTGAATCGGTGCAGGCAGCGGCAGAAATTTTGAAACTTGCGCTGAAGGTCGTTTGTGAACGCGAAGGTCTTGCGCCAAAGCTTGTGGCTAATACTTCCGACATTGAAGCTATTGCCGAAAGCGATGACGCGGATGTGCCGTTGATGCATGGCTGGCGGCGTGAAGTGTTCGGCAATCTGGCGCTGGAACTAAAGCGCGGGAAGGCGATGATTGGCTTCAGGGATGGGCGCGTGGTGATTTCGCCCGCCAGCGGCTAGTCAATTATAACCTTGGCGACCCGGCCCATTTCAGAAGCGAGCCCCGCCAACCGCTTTTCAACGCGCTCACCCATCAGGTCCTGCAATTTTTTTGGCAGTATGAGCTGCAAGGTTTTTCCCTCGGCCATCTTGAGCCCAATGCGTGGCAGCATGCCGGGCATGGCGGCGGACAGGATATAGGCAAGGCGGAAAATGGAGCTCAGCAGATGGGCCCGCATCATCTGGTTGTCATCGAGAAGATGCACCAGGCCATCACCCATCTCCTCACCTTCATAGCGATAGAAAACCGTGAGCGCCAGGAACACCCGGCCGGGATGATCGATGCCGACAAAAGCGGCTTGCGAAATCATGCCAAGGGAGCGTTCGGCGCGGTAATCCGGATGGGCCCGCCAGCCAATGTCGGCCAGGAGGCAGGCGGCATAGCGCAGCCGTGTTTCAACTTCTGTCTCCTTGAAGCCGGTGCCGCCGAAGATTTGATCGGTCCAATCACATAGTTCCAATTCATGTTCGGGCGAACGGGCATAGCGCCGGGCGAAGTCCCAGCAGGACGAGAGCAGCGCGTCGGCCTGCATTTTCCGGCGCGGCAGCTTCGAATACAGGAGGCCCTCGCGCACGCCATAGACCGACGACACGACATCCCTCGCTTTTCCCTTGGCCAGCAGGCGATCAAGCACCAGGGCACCATAGGGCAGCGTATCGGAACGGCTTTTTGAAACCTCGCGCACGTCCCGCAGGGATGACGATGACAGGCCGGAGACGAGATCGGCTACGGCGGACGCCTGCTGGCGGGTCATGGCATAGTGGTGCAGCACATGGAGCGGATATTTGTTCTGCGCCATGTGAAGGCGGGCCAGGTTTCGCCAGGTGCCGCCCACGGCGTAGAACGAGCGACCCTTCAGGTTGGCGAGAAGCGTTGCCTTCTCAAGATATTCATCGACAATTTCCTTGGCCCGCTTGATGGAACCGCCGGACATGTCGATCAGGCGCAGGGGACCGATGGGAAGGGTAATGCCATCGCGCAGTTTTCCGTCCTGCACGTCAATGAGTTCAAGGGAACCGCCGCCGAGATCGCCGACGATGCCATCGGCCTCGGGAATACCCGCGATCACGCCAAGGGCGGCGTAGCGCGCCTCTTCCTTGCCGGACAGTACGTTGATGCCCACGCCGATGGCTTCTTCGGCGCTTTCGATAAAGCTCTGGCCATTTGTCGCTTCGCGCGCGGCGGCGGTTGCCACGGCGAAAACCTGTTTCACGCCGATTTGCTTGGCTAGGGTGCGAAAGCGGCGCAAGGCAGCAAGGGCGCGGGCAATACCGCTGTCGGCCAATTTTCCGGTGATGGCTACGCCCTTGCCAAGGCCGCAGAGGATTTTTTCATTAAATACCGGCGTGGGTGAACGGCGCAGTCCATCATAGACGACAAGGCGAACCGAGTTGGAGCCGATGTCCACCACGGCGACGGGACGGTAGGTCGGTGGTTCTGTCCTAAAGCCCTTGTGCCAACTCACTTCCGAATCCTGGACTTTCTCTTCGAGTCGAAAGTTATCGCCCGCCACACTAGCTTTAAGCGAGCGGCCGCGTCCAGAGAGAGAGGGATTGTTCATGAAATACTCGTGGGCATTGAACGGCGGCTCATTCGGCCCGGGCACCACGCGCTGGGCCGAACCATCGGAAAGGATGTTCCAGCTCTGCTGATTGTCCTTGAAATTGACCACCATGATCTGGTCCTGGATCTGCTCATGCACGGTGGGGTTTTCGATGGGAATCAGGGTTTCCACGCGGCGGTGCAGGTTGCGCGGCATCAGGTCGGCGGAACCGATGTAAACCAGTGCCTTGGCATGGGGCAGCCCGTGGCCCGCGCCGAAGCAAATGATGCGGGAATGCTCAAGAAAACGTCCGACAATGCTCTTCACCCGGATGTTGTCCGAAAGGCCCGGCACGCCGGGGCGCAGGCAGCAAATGCCGCGCACCACAAAATCAATTTGCACGCCGGCCTGGCTTGCCTTGTAGAGCGCGTCAATTATGCCGGGATCAACCAACGAATTGAACTTGCCCCAGATGTGAGCGGGCCGGCCCGCCTTGGCGTGGGCGATTTCATCATCAATATGCTTGAGAAGGCGCGGCTTCAAATTGATCGGCGAGAGCGAGAGCTTTTCCAGGTCTTCCGGCTGGGCGTAGCCAGAGATGAAGTTGAACAGCCGCGCCGCATCGCGGCAGAGGGCCGGATCGCATGTGAAAAATGACAGGTCCGTATAGACTTTGGCCGTTATCGGATGATAGTTGCCAGTGCCGTAGTGAACGTAGCTCCGCATATTGCTGCCTTCGCGGCGCACCACCATGGAAACCTTTGCGTGGGTTTTAAGCTCGATGAAGCCGAACACCACCTGCACGCCGGCGCGCTCCAAGTCGCGGGCCCACTGGATGTTGGCTTCCTCATCAAAGCGGGCTTTGAGCTCCACCAATGCCATGACGGACTTGCCCGCTTCGGCTGCCTTGGCCAAAGCTGCGACGATGGGTGAATTGTTCGAGGTGCGGTAGAGCGTCTGCTTGATGGCCACGACATTGGGATCGCTTGCGGCCTGCAGCACGAATTGCACCACGACATCAAATGACTCGTAAGGGTGGTGGACGACGAAGTCCTTCTGGCGGATGGCGGCAAAGCAATCGCCGCCATGGTCGCGGACGCGCTCGGGAAAGCGCGCCAGATAGGGTGGGAATTTCAAATCGGGGCGTTCGTCGAGAATGAGCTGCTTGGTGTCGGCATAGCCCACCAGGCCTTCGCAGGTGACTGTCACATCTTCCGTCACATCCAACTGGTCGGCGATGAAGCCACGAATCCCCGGCGGGCAATCGGCATCCACCTCCATGCGGATCACCGATCCGCGGCGGCGGCGTTTCAGGGCGCTTTCGAACACGCGCACAAGGTCTTCAGCCTCTTCCTCGATTTCTATATCGCTATCTCTGATGATGCGGAACAGGCCCTGCCCCAGGACATCGTAGCCGGGGAACAGTTTCGGCAGGAAAACCCGCAGCATATGTTCCAGCGAGATGAAGCGCGGATGGGATCCCGGCAGGCGGATGAAGCGCTCAAGCTGCGGTGGGATGGGCAGCAGTGCATTCATGATGCCGCCATCGCGCCTGCGCTTCAGTTCGAGCGCGATGATAAACCCGCGGTTGAGAATGAAGGGAAAGGGATGGGCGGGATCGATGGCAATGGGAGTGACGATGGGAAGGATGTGTTCGAGAAAGCGGTTGTCCAGCCATTTGTGCTCGTCCGCCGTCAGAAGCTCCTCGTTGACGATGGTGATGCCGTTTTCAGTCAATTCGATTTTAAGCTGCAGCCAGCGCCGGTCCTGCTCGGCCATCAGTTCCTGGGCAAATTTGCGGATTTTCTCAAGCTGCTCTTCCGGGTTCAGGCCATCGGGGCTGATTTCCACCATCTGTTCGCGCACCTGGCCCACGAGGCCTGCGACGCGCACCATGAAAAATTCATCGAGGTTGTTTCCGGAAATGGAGAGAAAGCGGAGGCGTTCCAGCAAGGGGTGATTGCGGTTGCGGGCCTCTTCCAGAACCCGCATGTTGAAGCCCAGCCAGGACAGCTCGCGATTGAAAAACCGCTGGGGACTATCCATCCCAATCGTCGCGGCGGGTTCAAGCGGAAGCATCTCGTTCATCGAAAGGTCCTCAAAATTCAACGGATAATAGGCCCATATGACAGTTTGGTGAAAGCGGGGAATGCGGAGGGGGTAAACGAAGCGCTAGTCCTCATCGCCAAACAGCCCGGGGGCGGAAAAATCGCCCATCACCCTGGCCACAAAGGGGCGGGTTACCTCGGCCCGTTCTTCCATGGCCCGACGGTCAATTTCCGCCACCAGCAGGCGTGCCGCGCCCAGGGAGCGTGGCATCCGAGTGAGCATGAAACTGATGGTTGATTCCACCGCCGCAATCTGGCGGTCAAAAAACAGCTTCACCAGCACGCCACGCAGCAGGGCATCATCGGGAGGCAGAATTTCCAGAACCGGTATGGCCTTCAGCCGCGACAGCAGATCGGGCAAGGCAACTTTCCAGTGTTCCGGCCTCGTCTCGGCGGTCAATAATACACTGCTGTTCTGCTGCTTTGCCAAATTCAGCAGGTGGAAAAGCCCGCGCTCATCGAGTGGCGGGGCCGCATCCTCGATAGCAGCGGCACCGGATGCCAAAATCCCGGGAGCGGTCTCAACTTTAACATCGGCGGCTTGAACCCGGGTTGCCTTTGAGCGCTGACGCCAGACTTCCACAAGGTGGGATTTTCCGCTTCCCGGCGGCCCCACGATCATGGCCACGTGGGCGGGCCAATCGGGCCAGTGGTCAATCAGGGCCACGGCCGCTGAATTGGACTCGGTCACCAGGAAGTCATCGCGGCCCAGGGCTTGCCGGTGGGGCAGTTCCAAGACAAGTTGTCGGCCCCTGCCCTTCATTTCGCGCGGTTACGCACCGAAGGCCTTGTGGGCGCTGGCATCTCACGGGGAACGCCGCGATAGAGCTTGCTTGCCAGGTACTGGTTGAGGGCAAAGCGCACGAGAACGCCTGCCGCCGCCGCCAAGGGAACGGCGAGCAACAGCCCGACAAAACCAAACACATAGCCGAAGGCAAACAGTGCAAACATCAGCCAGACGGGATGCAGGCCAATGCTGCTGCCAACCAGTTTGGGCGAAAGGAAATTACCCTCGATGAACTGGCCCACGGCGAAGATGCCGATGACAATCAGGATGCTGGTGAAATCCGGCCAGAACTGCACCAGCCCCACGCCAATCGCCACAAGGCCGCCCACCAGCGCCCCCACGTAGGGAATAAAACTCAGGAGACCCGCACCAAGGCCGATAACCAGACCGAACTTCAATCCGGCAACAGTCAGAGCCAGCGCATAGAACAGGCCGAGCAGAAGGCATACGGTGCCCTGGCCACGGATGAAGCCAGCGAGGGCTGCATCAATATCCGCGAAAATGTTTCTGATTTGCACCGCGTGGTCGCGGGGCAGCCAGCTATCGACCTTGGCCACGAGGCGGTCCCAGTCGGCGAGAAGATAGAAGGCTACGATTGGCGTGACCACCATCAGCGAGAGAATGTTGACGAGGGCCATGCCGCCCGACCAGACTGACGCCAGAAGCGTTGCGGTCCAGCCTGCGGCTTTGCCGGCGATATCAGAGATGGAGCCCTGAATATCGGTGCCGGATTTGGCGATGGCATCCTTCATCCATTGCGGGGCCAGTTCATTGAAGCGCGCCAGCAGCGATTGCATCAGGGATGGCAAGTCGCCGGCAAACTTTACGATTTGATCGCCCAAGATTGGAACGATGAGAAGCCCGATCAAAACCAGCAGCAGGATGCTTAGCAGAAGGATCACGGCGGTTGCAGCAACGCGCGGCAGGCCGAGGCGCTCCAGCGCGTCGGCGACGGGATCGAGAAAATAAGCCAATACGAGACCCGCGATAAATGGCAGCAAGATCGGGCTGAGCAGCCAGAGGACGAGGATGAGCACCAGGAAGGAAACGACCCAGAAGGTAATTTGCTTTTGCAGTGTCATGGGGAAGCCTTACTCCTGCTTGCCATTGGCCATGTGATGCAGCCAGTCACGCATGTATAATGCGCCGGAGCCGAAGGTCAAAATCGCCACAAAGGCATAGCCGGCAAACAGCATTTGCTCCATGCTGACTTCCAATCCCAGAAGCCCCAGGACCACGCCTGCCAGAACAATTTGCCCCACGGTGTTCACCTTGCTGGCCATGGAGGGAGCCACCACCATGGGCTTGCCCACCACCCATGCCAGAATGACCGCCCCCACGATCAGGACATCGCGCGTCACCACGAGAATGACCAGCCAGGCCGGCAGGAATTTCAAGAAACCCAGGGATACGTAGATGGACACGAGCAAGGCCTTGTCGGCGATGGGATCGAGATAGGCGCCCAGCTCCGAGCGCTGGTTAAACCTTCTGGCGATATAACCGTCCACGCCATCGCTGATGCCCGCCGCCACAAAGGCCGCGAAGGCCCATGAAAATTCGCCGGAGATGATCAGCCATACGGTTATAGGGACCAGCAGGATGCGGCCGATGGTAATGAAATTTGGCAGGTTGATGGGCATTACAATTGGGCCTGAATGACCCAAGTCCCCCCGATTTGCGACATCTGTAATCCGGTTCCCTGCATTGACGTCTGCACCCCCTGCAGGTCGCCAACATACATCAATCTGATCACCGCGCCATCGGCAGCAAGGGTTGACACGTCAACACCAATTATGCCTGGCGAGGAAAGGATGCGCGAGCGGACGGCGTTCCATTCGGAGGGGCTGGTGAACGGCACGGTCACCGGAATGGAATGGGAAACGCTGGCCTCGGCGCTGACCTGCTGGGCCCTGGTCTTGTCCGATCTGTACTTGTCGACCATGACGGCGTGGAAGCGCGCGGCGGCGAGCGCGGCGGAGCCCTCAAGGGTCGGCGGGTCGGCGGTATAGATCTTGTCGAAGGTGATTTTGCCGAGTTCGGATTCGGCATTCATCATGGCGCGCACGCCATTGCCTTCGGCGGGTTCGGCAATGGCCACCAAGATGGTCCGGGTGCCATAGCGGCGGCGCAGCGCCTCAAGCTTAATCGGATCGAGATTGAGCACGTCCTGTGCCGTAATGGCGGCGGTATCCTCAAGATCGCCGATGGGGATGATGAGGGGAACCAGCGACTGTTCGGCGTGGAGATTGAGCCAGGCGGTGCGCCAGAGGTTGTCCTCCCAAAGCTCGGTGCCTTCCGCCGCCTTCCAGATGGGCAGCACCAGCATGGGGGTGGCCTGTTCGGATACGACGGTTACGCCGTAGCTTTCAAAAAGCCTCTCGACCTTTGCCGGGATGAACCTGACGGTGAATTTGCCGATGTAGTGGCCGGGCCCGGTGCCCTCCTCCTCGATGGAGAGCGATTTGAGCAGGGGCAGCACGTCCTTGGGTTCCAGCTTGGCGATTTCGGCGGCAAAGGTTTCGTTGCCCAGCCGCTGCGCCAGCATGACAATGGCTTTCATCTGGACTTCAAACAGGGCCTTGTTCTTGGCGGTGGCCACGTCCTTGTCGGTGACATCGGCTGATACGCCCTGGACGGCAAAGACGCTGGTTTCGACCGGCCCCGCCGCATGGGCGGCGGAGGCGCCAAGCATGATCATCGTGGCCACAAATACCAGCCACAGTCGTTGATAGATCATGCCGTCAACCGCTCCATTTCCTCTGGTGATGAGCCACCATCACGCTTTATTCGCACGCCACTTCAGGCTAAGAGGCCCTTTAGCATGAATATTGGGGCAAACTAGCGGCATGAGCGACGGCAAACAAGCACAACAAAACGGCGTCACCTATGCGGACGCGGGCGTGGACATAAGTGCTGGAAACGCGCTTGTCGAAGCGATCAAGCCCTTGGCCAAGGCGACGCGGCGCAAAGGCACTGATTCGGCGCTGGGCGGGTTTGGCGGGCTGTTTGACCTCAAGGCCTGCGGCTACAAAGACCCGGTTCTGGTGGCCGCCAATGACGGGGTGGGCACCAAATTGCGCGTCGCCATTGAATCAGGTCTGCACCACGGGGTTGGCATCGACCTGGTGGCCATGTCAGTGAATGACCTCATCGTGCAAGGAGCCGAACCGCTGTTCTTTCTCGATTACTTTGCCACGGGCAAGCTTGACGTGGCGCAGGCCCGCGAGGTGATTGCCGGGATTGCCGAGGGCTGCAAACAGGCGGGCTGCGGGCTGATCGGCGGGGAAACCGCTGAGATGCCCGGCATGTATCACGGCAAGGACTATGACCTTGCGGGGTTTGCGGTAGGTGCTGTCGAACGCAAAAGGATACTGCCGGCGAAGGACGTGGGGCCCGGCGATGTGATTTTGGGACTGGCGTCATCGGGGCCGCATTCCAACGGCTATTCCCTCATCCGCAAGATCGTTGAATTGAGTGGGGTTGGTTATGATGCCCCTGCCCCCTTCGCCAAGGGCAAGACCCTGGGCGAGGCGCTGCTGGTGCCGACGCGGATTTATGTGAAGTCGCTGCTGAAGGTGTTCCGGAAAAGCAAATCCATCAAGGCACTGGCCCATATCACGGGTGGCGGTTTTCTCGAAAACATTCCACGCGTTCTGCCAAAGGGCTGTGTGGCCGAAATCAATCTGGACGCGGTGCAGTTCTTGCCGGTGTTCGGCTGGCTGCAGGACATTGGCGGTACGCCAGAGCGAGAAATGCTGCGCACCTTCAACTGCGGCATCGGCATGATCGTGGTGGTGAAGGCGAAGGACGCCAAGGCGATTGCAGCGGCGCTCGAGAAAGCCGGCGAGATGGTTGTTACCCTCGGCCATTTGCGCAGGCGCCGGGGCAAGGAAGCGCAGGTTGCGACAACGGGAAGCCTGAAAGTCCAATGAAGCGAAAGCGCGTTGGGGTTCTGATTTCGGGCCGCGGTTCCAACATGGCGGCGCTTGTGGAAGCGGCGCGGGATCCGGCCTACCCCGCTGAGATCGTATGCGTGGTTTCCAACAGGCCGGATGCAGCGGGGCTGAAATTCGCGCAGGGCCGGAACATTCCAACCCATGTCATTGATCATAAAAGCTATGCGACGCGCGAAAATTTTGACGCCGCGCTTAACGATTATCTGAAATCGCAGAAACTGGATTTGATCGCCTGCGCCGGATTCATGCGTGTCATGACCTCGGTGCTGCTGGAACCCTGGGCCGGGAAAATGATCAACATTCATCCCTCGCTGCTGCCGCTCTACAAGGGAACCCATACGCATGAACGGGCACTGGCTGATGGCGTGAAGGTTCATGGCTGCTCGGTTCATTATGTGACTGAGGAACTGGACGGCGGGCCCGTCATCGCGCAGGCGGAAGTCCGAGTGCTGCCGGGTGATACGCCTGAGACGTTATCGGCGCGGGTGCTGATGGAAGAGCACAAGCTCTATCCCAAGGCGCTGGCGATGGCGGCTAGCCGGATTACATAAACACGTCCAACTCCATAAATCCTCATCATGCCCGCGCTTGACGCGGGCATCTTCTTGCTGGGGAGGAGATGACCGGGTCAAGCCCGGTCATGATGAGATTAGGAGAATGGGTTGTGATGGCGCTCTTACATAAATACGTCAACTTGCGGCTGGCCGGTTTCATGGCGCACTTCTTCCTGCCATTTCTTCAGCAGCACCTTGCGCCGTTCCGGATATTTGTCCTTCAGCACTTCCATGGCCATCATGCGGTCGGTGCGGAAGGAGCGGAAGGCGGTGCGCAGTTCGCACCAGCCGATGATCAGGCGCTGGGCATCGAAATAGGAAATGGCGATGGGCCAAATGGTGCGGATGGTTTCATTGCCCTCTTCGCTGCGATAGGAAATCGTGGCTTTCCGGCCATCGCGGATGGCGGCGCGAAACTGGGCTACGTCAATGCGGTCCGGCGCGAGATGCATGCGCTGCGGCACCAGCAGCCCCGCATCAAACAGGAAGGGTCGGAGCTTTTCCGGCAGCACGGTGCCGATCTTGGCCACCGTATCAAGGGCGGCACGGGCCAAATCCTTGTCGCCGCGCCGCGCCACCCAGCGGAGGCCCAGCATGACCGCTTCCAATTCATCGGTGGTAAACATCAGGGGCGGCAGGTCATAGCCCTCGCCCAGCACATAGCCCACGCCCGCCTCGCCGCGGATGGGAACCCCATCGATGGTCAAGGTGGCAATGTCGCGGTAAACCGTGCGGAGCGAGACTTCCAGCTCACGCGCCATGATATCGCCGGTCACCGGGCGGCGGTGGCGGCGCAGGATCTGGATCAACTGCAAAAGGCGGTCGGCTCTACGCATGGCTTTACCTATCGGAACACTGCTGACAACATGCTGTCAGCAGTGTGGCAGTAGAGGGGCAGCAGGGAAAGAAACATCATGGGAGCGGCTGGTCATGGCAAAGGTTGATTTCAGCGGTTATCCCAAGCCGGTGCGGGGAAAACTGCTGGCCCTGCGCCGGATTATATTTGACGTGGCGAAGGCAACGCCGGGGGTGGGGCGGCTGGAGGAAGCCCTCCGCTGGGGGCAGCCCAGCTATATCACCCCGGAAACCGGCAGCGGCAGCACCATCCGGATTGACCACATCAGACACGAACCCACGAAATATGCGATGTATTTCGTTTGCACCTCCGGACTGATCGACGATTTCAAGGAACTCTACCGGGGCAAGATGAAATTTGAGGGCAACAGGAGCATTGTCTTTGATGTGGCCGATAGGCTACCAGAAGAGCCCCTGCGCCATTGCATTTCCCTGGCGCTTGCCTATCACCTGCGCAAGAAACAAAGAGCTTCCCAGAAATGACCGAGCCCCTGCCCATCATCATCGATACGGACCCCGGCCAGGACGACGCCGTTGCCATACTGCTGGCGCTCGCCTCGCCGGAATTTGAGGTGCTGGGCATCACGGCGGTGGCGGGAAACGTGCCGCTGGCGCTTACTGAAATCAACGCGCGCAAGATTTGCGAACTGGCGGGCCGGCCCGACATCAAAGTTTTCGCCGGTGCAGCGCGCCCTCTTCTGCGCCCGCTGAATACGGCCGAGCATGTGCATGGGCAAACGGGACTTGATGGCCCGGTCTGGCCTGACCCCAAGATGCCGTTGCAGAAACAGCATGCGGTGGATTTTATCGTTGAGACGCTGATGACACACGAAGCAGGCACCATTACTCTGTGCGTTCTCGGTCCTATGACAAACATTGCCTTGGCACTCATCCGCGAGCCGAGGATTGCCTCGCGCATCGGGCGCATCGTGGCCATGGGCGGCGGTTACTTCGAGGCCGGAAATATTACGCCTGCGGCGGAGTTCAACATCTACGTGGACCCGCATGCGGCGCGCGTGGTGTTTCAAGCGGGCATTCCCATCACGCTTGTCCCGCTGGACTGCACGCACCAGGCCCTGTCCACTGCGGCGCGCATCGAGAGATTTCGCGGGATCAAGAACAAGCCCGGCCCGGCCATCGCGGCAATGCTGTCGTTCTCCGAGCGCTTTGACGAAGAGAAATATGGCACCGATGGCGGGCCGCTGCATGACCCCTGCGTCATGGCCTGGCTATTGAAGCCCGAGCTCTTTCAGAGCCGCGAGGTGAATGTGGAGATCGAATGCGAGTCCGAACTCACCATGGGTGCGACAGTGGTGGATTGGTGGCGCGTTACGGGCAAAAAGCCCAATGCCACGGTGTGCCGCTCGATTAATGCGCAGGACTTTTTTGACCTGCTCGTCGAACGCATTTCGCGCCTGGCCTGAGGCTTTTAGCCGACCAGAACAGCGACCGGCGCCAGGGTTGCAAGGATCAGAAATGCGGCCATCAGCAGAAGCCAGGACGGGGGGTTAGGGTAACGGATTTCTATCATGGAAGGCACCGTGGAACGATTCTGGCCTGCAAGAAAATGATTCTTTTCAAGCACTTGGAGGGACTCCAAAGGGTTAATCATTGGTTAATTCCCAGGGGTATCACCGGGGTTTGCGGGGGCCTCATCCGCAGGCGCAAGAGCTTGATGGAAACCTGCTGATTGGTGGTTGCGGCATGGGTTTGCGTGGTGTTTTTCTTGTTACCCCCGGCAAAGGACGAGGCCGAAGCCACAGCCACAGCCAAGAGAAGTCCGGCGAGGGAGAGCGCAGTCCAGGTTTTCATGTCGGTTCCGTCGTGAAAGGCGTTAAACTAGACCTCACACTAGGACTTCCTGCCTGAGTGAAAGCTGAACCAGCCGTTCATCCCCGATTCACCTCGCGGGCTTCAGCCAGACGCGGTTATCATGAAAAAGGCCGCCGGCCGCGGGGGCCGCCTGGTCGCAGCCGGTCAGGGTGTTGATGCCCTGCCCGTCTTCGAAGGCCTCGTTGGGCCAGATGGATTCGGCGATCAGAACGCCGCGCCGCTGCCCGTGATGGGCCTTGGCATGGAGGGTGACCACGCCACGGGCGCTGCCCACCTTCACCTTATCACCATCGGCAATGCCTGCCGCGGCCAAGTCCGCGGGATGCACGAAGAGCGTGGGCCTTCCCTCGCGCTTAAGCGAGGATGGCGTTTCGTTAAAGGTGGAATTGAGGAAGGTACGGGCCGGGCTGGTGGCCAGGCGGAAGGGGTATTCCGTGGTTGCCTCTTCAATGGCGCCCCAGTGATCGGGAAATACGGGCATGTCTTTTACCGGGCCGAGAGGACCGGTGGGCGAGAGATAGGCGGCCTTCACCCAATCGGGCTTGAAATGGAATTTGCCATCGGCATGGCCGAAGCGTTTGAGATTATGCGCCGTTTCAAAATCAGGCTGCACATCAAACCAGTTTTCTTCATCGAGCCTCTGCAAATCGGGCCGGCGTGAATGCTGCAGGGTCCAGTCAATCAATTCACGCGGCGTCTTGGTGAAGCCCTCGTGCTCGGCGCCTAGGCGCTTGGCGAGGTCGCAGAGCACCTCATGGTTGCTGCGGCATTCGCCGGGGGCTTCCACCAGCTTGCGGCCAAACATGATGTGCTGGTGGCCGCCGCCCTGATAAACGTCATCATGTTCGAGAAACATGGTGGCGGGCAAAACGATGTCAGCGAACTTCGCCGTCTCGGTCATGAACTGCTCATGGACGCAGACGAAGAGATCCTCGCGGGCAAAACCCTGCTTCACCTTGGTCTGGTCCGGGGCCACGGAGGCCGGATTGGTATTTTGTATGAGCATGGCCTTGACTGGCGGGCCGCCGGCGAGATCGAAGGGGTCACCCAGAAGTGCGGGGCCGATGCGGCTTTGATCGATGACGCGAAGGCCGCCCTTTTTGGCATCGGTGCCTTCGATCATCTTCTTGTTCCACTTGTAGATGCCGCTGTTGGAATGGAGCGCGCCGCCGCCTTCATGTTTCCACGCGCCGGTGACCGCGGGAATGCAGGAGACGGCATGCATGTTGACGGCGCCATTGCGCCCACGGGCGAAGCCGTAACCCAGCCGGAAGAAGGTGCGTTGGGTTTCGCCGATCAGTCTTGCAAAGGCTTCGATCTCGGACACCGGGATATCGCAAATTTTTGACGCCCATTCCGGGGTTTTGGTTTTGAGGTGGGTTTCAAACTCGCGGGGGCAATCGGTGAGCGCCTCGAGGTAGGGCCAGTCGGCGGAGCCATCGCGGAACAGCACATGCATGATGGCGCAGGCCAGAGCTCCATCGGTGCCGGGGCGGATGAGCAGTTTCACATCGGCTTGCTTCATGGTGCCGGTGTCATAAATATCGACACAAGCAATCCTGGCGCCACGATCCTTGCGGGCCTTCATGGCATGGGTCATGACATTCACTTGCGTGTTCACCGGGTTGCCACCCCAGATGACGATAAGGTCCGATTTCTGCATTTCGCGGGGATCGACACCGGAAATGCTGCCTGCCCCGGCAAAAAATCCGCTCCACGACAGTGAAACGCAGAAGGTGCCATACATGCCGGAATAATTCTTGGTGTGGCGCAGGCGCTCGATTCCGTCGCGCATGACGAGGCCCATGGTGCCCGCATAGTAATAGGGCCAGACGGATTCGGAGCCATGGTCGGCTTCGGCTTTCAGGAAGGCGGCGGCGGTTTCCTCCATGGCCTCGTCCCAGCTTATGCGTTTGAACTGGCCGGTGCCCTTGGGGCCAATGCGCTTCAGTGGATAAAGCAGGCGGTCGGGATGGTGGATGCGTTCGGCATAGCGGCCGACTTTTTCGCAGATCACACCAAGGGTGTAGGAATTGTCCTTGGCGCCGCGCACCCGGCCAATGGTGCGCTCGTCCAGCAGCTCCACCTCAAGGGCGCAGGCTGAGGGGCAATCATGGGGGCAGACGGAAATTCCGGTCTTGATGTTGGGGCGAATGTTCATGGACGGAAGATATAGCCGAAACTATACTTGCCGTCATGGCTACAGTTTTGTCCCCCCAGAATCCCACGATTAAGCTTATCCGCTCGCTTTCCGAAAAGAAATTCCGGCAAGAAACCGGCCTGTTTGTGGCCGAAGGCTGGGAGATGCTGGACCGGGCGCGAAGGGCGGGCTGGGCGCCTGTGCACCTGGTTTCGACGGAGCCCGTTGCGGCTTGGGGCGAGACACGGCCCCTTCTGGTCACCGAAAAAGTCATGGAAGGGCTCAGCGGGCAGAACAACCCGCACAATGTCGTTGCCACGTTCGGGCAGCGCTATGCGGGCGAGGTCATCCCAAAAGGCGTGTGGGTGGCGCTGGAGGACATGCGTGACCCGGGCAATCTTGGAACGATCATCCGCACCGCCGATGCAGTTGCGGCTTCCGGGGTTATTCTGGTCGGGCAATCCTGCGATCCTTATTCGGGCGATTGCGTGCGGGCCACCACGGGGTCGATTTTTGGGGTTCCGCTGGTGCGCATGGAAACGGAAGCTTTCATCGCGTTATGCAAAACGTGGCGGGGCGATGTGGTTGGCACCCATCTCAAGGGAACCGAAGATTTCAGAAGGAACTACAAATCCCCCACCCTGCTCGTGATGGGCAGCGAACGCCGGGGGCTTTCGGAAGAGCTTGCGGCGGCGTGCAACAGCCTTGTCCGCATCCCCATGCCCGGCGGGGCGGAGTCGCTCAATGTGGCCACCGCCACGGCCCTGATGCTCTATGAGGCCGTTAAGCCCTGAGTAACGGAGCGGGCGATAATCTCGCCCGATGACCGGCTTTGCCTACATATGCTTTGTTTTTGCAGCCTCGGTTGTGGGCGCGCTGCTGGGCGGCCTTGGCCATTTCTGGCGGGCCCATGCGACCATGTTTGCGGAAGACCTGGGCCTTGGCGAACCGCTGGATACGCTGACCCGCGACAATTACCAGTTTGAAAAACATGTGGTGGGCGCGGAATGGGACGATGCCGGATTCTGGGCGCCGGACAGCGTGCGCAATTTTATCTATTACGTGGCCAGCGGCTTTGCCACGCCGCTGCTGCTTGGCCTTGGCTTCTGGGGCCAGCGCAGTGAAATCGTCGGCGCAATTTGCAGCGGCTTGCCTTCTGCTGGTCTGCCCCTGATTACGGGCAGTCGCTGTCCCTGACATAGCGGGCCTTCACCCAGCCGTGGGTGACCACTTCAGCATTGTAATGGCTGACCCGGCACCAGCGCTGGGGCCATGGGCTGCTGAGGGGACCGCAGGGTGCATCCAGATGGATAATGCCGTGCTGGCCCGGCACCAGTTGATCGACAATGCGGGCTGAGGCGGAGGGCCGGCTCCGCATATTCAGCGCATCATCCTCGGCCACATTGGTGACGATCAGGCAGCCGGGGCCTGAGGTGGCATGGGCCGCGGGGGTGAGGGAAACAGCGAAAAACAAAACGGCTAAAAGCTTGCGCATGACGAATCCTCCTGAGTTTTCCAGTCTCGCACCGCCCACCTGAACCTCACCATGAACCACTTGGTGGTGAATCCCCCTCACCTCCGGCACAAGAAACTTGCTTGCGCGGCGCTTGAGAACATGAGCACTCACGGTTTACACTGTTTTGTTTCTCGGAGGAATCGAATGAAGTCCCATGCGCGGGTGGTTGTGGTCGGTGGCGGCGTGATGGGCGTGGGCCTGCTTTATCATCTGGCGCTGGAAGGCTGGAGCGATATTGTGCTTGTCGAAAAGGGCGAGCTGACCTCCGGTTCCACCTGGCATGCGGCGGGGCAATGCCCGCAGTTCAACGGCTCGCTCAACATGTCCAAGGTGCATCTCTATGGCACCCAGCTTTATCCGCAACTGGAAAAGCTCACGGGGCAAGCCGTGTCCTGGCATGGCTGCGGCGGGCTCAGGCTCGCCACCACGGACGAAGAGGTGAACTGGTTCAAGTATGTGTACGGCGTGTCACGCCTTGCGGGCTATGAATGCGAAATCATCGGCCCCTCGGAGATCAAGCAGTACCATCCCTTCCTCGAAACCTTTGGGGTGAAGGCGGCTTTCCACACCATTACCGACGGCCATGTGGCGCCGGCCGACATCACCAATGCGATGGCGGCGGGGGCGCGGAAGCTCGGCGCTGAAATCTATCGCCGTACGCGGGTGATGGATATCAAGCAATTGCCATCGGGCGAATGGAATGTGATCACCGACAAGGGAAACATCATCTGCCAGCATGTGGTGAATTCCGCCGGCTCCTATTGCGATGTGGTGGGCTCGTGGACGGGACACAATGTGCCCATCGCCAACATGCTGCATCACTACATGATCACCGAGCCGCTGAAGGAATTGATCGATCTCGCGCCGGAACTGCCGGTGGTGCGCGACCCCTACTCCCATGCGTATCTCCGCGAGGAAACCAATGGCGTGCTGGTGGGACCATACGAAACCGAAACGGCGCATCTCTGCTGGGATGGCCAGCCGCCCGCCTGGGATTTTGAAAGCGAGTTGGTGGCTCCAGAACTGGACCGCCTTACGCCGTGGCTGGAACGGGCCACGGAACGCATGCCGATTTTCGGCAATGCGGGGCTCAAGTCCATCATCTCCGGCGCCATCACCCATACGCCGGACGGCACCTATCTTTCCGGCCCTGCCCCCGGCCCCAAGAATTACTGGATGCATTGCGGGGCTTCCATCGGCATCTGCCAGGGCGGCGGGGCGGGCAAATATCTGGCGCAGTGGATGGTGCATGGCCAGGCCGAGATCAACATGCGGGAATTTGATCCGCGGCGCTTCGGCAATTGGGCGAGCAAGGATTACACGGCGGAAGTCTCGGTCGCCGACTATCACCACATGTATTACTGCTACAAGCCGGGCGAGCAGCATGAAGTTGGCCGGGGCCTGCGCAAATCATCGCTCTACGACAAACTGAAAGCGGAGGGGGCGCAATTCGCGCAGATCTTCGGCTGGGAGCGGCCACGCTGGTATGACACCTCCGGCAAGGGCGAGGCCTATTCCTACAAGCGTTCGAACTGGTTCGACGCGGTGCGCGCGGAAGCGCTGGCGGTGCGCGAAAAGGTTGGCCTCATGGACCTTTCGACCTTTTCCAAGTTCGAGGTGAAGGGACGCGATGCCTACGCGTTCCTTGAGCGGATTTGCGCCAACAAAATTCCCACGAAGGACGGCGGCATTATCCTCGGCCATCTGCTGAACGAGAATGGCTTCATTGAATCGGAAATCACCGTCACGCGGCTGGGGCCTGGAGCATTTCTATGTGCTTTCTGCCGCCGTTGCCCAATTGCATGACAAGGACCAGTTGGAGTGGCGCAGGCTTGCCACCGAGAAGGTGACGATCACCGACGTCACCGATGACTTTGGCGTGCTGGTTCTGGCCGGGCCGCTGGCGCGCGAGGTGCTGAGCCAATGCACCGCGACCGATCTTTCCAACGCCAGCTTCCGCTGGCTTACGGGCAAGGAGGCCGAGGTTGCGGGCGTCAAGAAAGTGCGGCTGCTGCGCGTCAATTATGTGGGCGAATTGGGCTGGGAACTGCATGTTCCCATGGCCGACATGCCTAAAGTTTTCGACAGCTCTGACAAAGGCCGGCAAAGCCCTACGGACTAAAACTTTTCGGCACCTACGCCATGAATTCGCTGCGCATGGAAAAATCCTACCGCGGCTGGGGTTCGGAACTCACCACGGAAATTGACATGTTCGAAGCCTCGATGGAGCGCTTCATCCGGCTGGACAAGCCGGACTTCATCGGCAAGGCCGCAACACTTTCCAAGCACCAGCGCGGAGCCCGCATGAAGCTCGTGTCGCTTGAGGTTGCCAACACGGATTCGGACTGCGTGGGGAACGAACCGGTTTACAGCGGCGAGAAGATCGTGGGCCTCACCACGTCGGGCGGCTACGGCCATGCGGTCAAGAAATCCCTGGCCTTCGCCTATGTGGACCCGGCCATGACAGCCATGGGCACAGGCTTCGACGTTCTCATGTTCGGTGAGAAGCGAAAGGCAAGCATCGTCAGCGAATCACTCTGGGATCCGACGAACGCCCGGCTGAAAGCCTAAAGCGAGGTCAGGTTCTTGCTTGGGGGCAAGTCTTCCCAGGAGCTTCCGGCAGCGATGATGCAGGATTTGCCTTCAGGCGTTGTCACCAAAATGGTCCAGGTGCCCGCCTTCGAGGCGAATATCTCGACGAGATTGACCTGGCCTGCGATGCCAAGCGCCTTGCCGGTTTCCTGGTATTTATCCGAAAGCGCCTTGATGAAATCGGCGCGGCTGCCGCACATGCCAAGGGCCTGCGCCGGGTTTGAAAAAGCCAGGACGACAAATGAAATGCACACAAATACAATATTGAACTTAGTCATAGTTCCTCCAGTTCGCCGTCCGAGGCGCCGCCGGAGGATTAAACCCCCTGAGGTTAGGCGGGTCTCGGAGCGGTTATGCCGATTTGATCATTCATAAACAGCTCCAACTACGCATACCCGCCCAGCATGCGCCCAAGTCGTAAACAAATTGCGAATGGCCCGGCGATGCGATAGCTAGCCCGCCATGTCCCAGCCCACCCGCCCCAACACGCTGTTCGGCATTGCCCTGATGATCGGGGCGATGATTGTGCTGCCATTTCTTGATGTTGTGGCCAAATTCCTGGGCCAGCAGAATGTGCCGATCATCGAAATCGTCTGGGCCAGGCTTTTCTTCGCCATGGTGATGACGGCGCCCCTGGTGTGGAAAATGGACGGAGCCCGCAGCCTCATCCCGCGGCGCCCGGCCGTTCACCTGATTCGCGCCGTGTTCCTGATGGCGGCAACGACGCTGTTCTTCTGGGCCCTGAAATTCCAGGGGATTGCCGAAACGCTGGCGATCTTCTTCGTCCAGCCGCTGGTCATCACGATGCTGTCGCCGCTGGTGCTCGGTGAAAAAGTCGGCCTGCGCCGCTGGCTTGCGGTGGCGGTTGGCTTCATGGGCACCCTGATCATCATCCGCCCCGGCTTTCAGAGTTTGAATCCCGGGGCTTTCATGGCCTTGGGGGCCGGCACCTCGCTTGCCCTTTACATGCTGCTCACGCGGCGCATTGCGGGCAGCGCCAGCGCCATGACCACCACGTTCCTTACCAGCCTTGCCGGCGCGGTGCTCACTTCAATAGCCGTGGTCTTCGTCTGGCAGGCGCCTACGCCGCAACAATGGGGGCTTTTCCTTTTGCTCGCCTTCATTGCCACGGCCGGGCACTATCTCATCGTGCGGGCCTATGATTATGCCGAGGCCTCGCTGCTGGCGCCCCTTGGCTACACGGAAATGATCATGGCGGTGGTCGTGGGCTGGTATTTCTTTGGCGACTTCCCCGATGCCTGGACATTTGTCGGCGTCGGCATCCTGATCGCCTGCGCGATTTATATTTCCTACCGCGAACGGGTCCGGCATGTGCCCCCGCTGGAAACGCCGCCAACGATGATAGGCTAGCGTATCACCTTCTCGATGCGACGATCCGGAACGAACCAGATCAGAGCCACGGCAACGAAAAGCGCTCCGGAAATCCAGGGGTTGTAGAAAGCCAGAAGGATTGCAGCGACATAGGCTGCCAGCGAAACGTTACCCTTGAAATCGGAGCCAATGGCCTTGCCACCACTGAATCCTTGCCTTCGACCCTAATGATGATGCGGACCAGTATGGTGTAGGCGAGTGCCGCCAACATCAAGTTGACGCCATAAACAACTACGGGCCAGGTGGCGAAGTGATTTTCGCCCATCCATCCGGTGGTGAAGGGAAACAGCGAAAGCCAGAACAGCAAATGCAGGTTGGCCCAAAGCAGGCCGCCGCTCACGTGTTTTACGGCGTGGAAGAGATGATGGTGATTGTTCCAGTAGATTCCCACATAGGCAAAGCTCAGAACGTAGCTTAAAAATACTGGGCCAAGTTCCCACAGAGCAGAAAGCTCGGCACTGTGGGGAATCTTCAATTCCAGCACCATGATCGTGATGATGATGGCGATCACGCCATCGCTGAATGCCTCAAGCCGACCTTTGCCCATGATTCCCCTATTCTGGATTCAGCCTTCCAAAATCAATGCACGGCGGCTGGCGCCCTGTCCATCCGGAGCTTCAGGAGATACCAGACGATGGCCACGCCGAGTGCCTTGCTCAGCACTTCAGTCGTAAAGGCCGCCGGGGTCAGGTACCCGGCGAGATACTGGAATGCCAGCGTATCGAGAGGTACGGCCACCAGACTGGAAATGAGAATGCGCGATTGCAGCGGGCGCCTGGTGAAGGAGTAAATCGCCCAGTCGGCCATTTCCGACAGCACGAAGGCCGTAACGCTCGCGATGGCAATGGCGGGGTCCACCATGAAATAGGTGGCGATGCCGGCAAACAGCGTCGCCAGCAAAACCTTGTGGCCGATTTCGCGCTGGGCGTAGTCGCGCAGGACAAAGACGAAGCCTACGACGACATTGGCCAGGTAAAGGTCGCCCAGGACCGTGCTCCACGGTGCGACGGCAGTGAACAGCCAGTTCACCAGCACGATTGCGACGATGTAAAGGGCGACCCACATGGCCTTAACCGACGATCTCAGCGGCTTTGAAGCAGAGCTTGATTTCCTTCTTGGCGTTCTCGGCGCTGTCGGAGCCATGCACCGAATTGGCTTCGATGGACTCGGCGAAATCCTTGCGGATGGTGCCGGCATCGGCGTTGGCCGGGTTGGTGGCGCCCATGATTTCGCGGTACTTGGCAACCGCGTTATTGCCTTCCAGCACCTGCATGACGATAGGACCGGAAGTCATGAACTTCACCAGGTCCTTGTAGAAGGGGCGCTTGGCATGAACGGCGTAGAATTTCTTGGCATCGGCCTGCTTCCACTTGGTGCGGCGCTGGGCAATGATGCGCAGGCCCGCGGCCTCGATCTTGGCGTTGATGGCGCCCGTCAGATTGCGCCGTGTTGCGTCCGGCTTGATGATCGAGAAGGTGCGTTCGATGGCCATAATTTTCCCTGTGTGTTGAAATGAATTGGGCCGCGTTTTAGACGCGGCCCAAGGGACTTGCAAGGGAAAGACGTTACTCGTCAAGTTCACCCAAAACGGAGGTGGCGCGGCTCACGGAAACCCGGCGGTTTTCCTGTTCCGCCTCGGCGGTGGGAATCTTCAGGTAGCGTTCGCCATAGCCCACGGTTTGCAGGTTTTGGGGCTCAATGACGTAATAGGTCGTCAGCGCCTTCTTGATCGCCGCCGCGCGCTCGCGGGACAGCTTCAGGTTGGCGGCATCGGAGCCCACCGCGTCGGTATGGCCCTCAATCAGGAACACCTCGCGCGGATGCTTGCTCAGGACGCGTTCCATGATTTCGCCGATACGGTCAAGGTTGCCCACCTCTTCCGGGCGCACGAAGGCTTCGTTGAAGCCAAAGCGCACGGTGTCGATTTCGATGCGTGGCAGGGCCTCGCGCAGATCAGGCGAAGCTTCAACTTCCTCTACCGTATAGCGGCGGTCAATTTTCCGGCGCGGCGCTGCGACGAGAACGTCTTCCAGTTCCTCGTCGTCCACTTCGGCGGCATAGACATCATCCTGCTGGTCCGGATCATAGCCTTCGCCCAGTTCGACATCATACTGGTCGTCCTCATATTGCGAGGCAAGTTCGGCCTGGCGCTGGCGGCGCTCGCGGATCAGCCGTTGCTGGAGGAGCGCTTCGTCACGCTGCCTGACTTCCCGCCAATAGGCGCGCTGATCTTCGTCATAGCGTTCGTCACGGTCGTACTGACGATAGACTTCCAAACGGCGGCGAAGTTCATAATCCTGCAACTCATCGGAAGGCCTGCGGTCGTTCAGCACGATATCAAGGTTGAAGGTGTAGTCCTTCTTGCTGAACTTTGATGGCTTGGGGGCTGGCTGATCTCCACTCGCAGGCGCGGATGGTTTGGGCGGCTCTGCCACCGCCACGCGGTTACGCAGGATTTCGCGCTCGACGCGCAGCTTCTTGCGCAGCGCCTGTTCGGTCGGGCGGGAGAGTTCATTGCCCGCCATCAGCTCACGAATGCCATCCAACCGCTTGCGCAGATCCGCATCGGAAAGCTTGTCGGCGGGCGTTGGATCGTCAAGATAGACCTTGGCCTTGGCTTCGGCTTCGGGAACTGCCGCGTTGCCGTCGAGTTGCTGGGATTGCTTTGCATCGGCTGGCGGAGCGGCGGCTGGCGGCTGTGCTTCAGCGACGGGCGGCTGCTCGACAACTGGGGGCTGCTCTACGACTACAGCGGGCTGGCTCAGCGGCTGGTGGCTGTGCGGCGGTTTCCGGCTGCACCTGTGGCTCCGGCACCTTCTGGGCCGCCGTTTCACGGGCCATCAGTTCTTCGCGGGCCGCTTTGGCGATTCCGGCCAATTGCGCCTTGGTTTCTTCCGGCAGTTTCTTGGCCTTGGAGAACTGGCGGGCTGTCTTGAAACGATGGTCCAGTTCCTCGGCGCTGAGTTCGCTCAACGGCCGTTGGTCATTCAGAAGAGTGGCCACATCGGGCGGAAGTTCCACGGCTGCCGGGGCCTGCGGCCTCGGCGGCTGCTCTAGCTGGCGCTTCAACGGCTGGCTGTTCGGCAACGGCTGGGCGGCTGTTCGACTGCCGGGGCTTCAGGCTGAGCTGCCTGCTGCTCGCGGGCGGCTATTTCACCACGCGCCGCCTGGGCCATGGCCTGCAACTGGTCGCTCGTTTCAGGCGGGAGGCCTTTCATTTTCGAGAACTGGCGGGCCTGCTTGGCGCGGGCACCGAGTTCTTCGACCGAAAGCTCGCTGAGAGGACGGGTGTCATTGAGCAGGACCAGAACTTCTTCCGGAACTTGCGGCGCAGCTTCTTCAACTGCAGCCGGTGCTGTTCCTGCGCCGGGGCTTCCTCCTGGGCAAATGCCGGGGCCGAAAACAGTGCCAAAGCCATAAGGCTGGCGGTCAGGGGTAGAAACTTCATGTATATCCTCCGAGGATGTGACGTGACCAATCGCACGTCAAACTGTTGATTCTGCCCCGCATTTAGGGGCCGTATGCGGCAGAACTATGGGATAAGTGCGTATTTCCGCCACATATCTAAACGGCCAGCAGCGGGGTTTGTTCCACCGACACGTTGAATCAAAGCCGGCCGGCCTCGATGATGCGCTTCAGAAAGGCCCGGGTGCGCTCCTCCTTGGGTTCGCCAAAAAGCTTCTCAGGTGGGCCTTCCTCGTGGACGACACCCTCATAAAGAAAGCACACCTTGGAGGCCACTTCGCGGGCAAAGCCCATTTCATGGGTGGCGAGCAGCATGGTCATGCCCTGCGAGGCGAGATCGCGCACGATGTTCAAAACCTCCGACACGAGCTCGGGATCAAGGGCAGAGGTGATCTCATCCAGCAGCATGAGCTTGGGCTCCATGGCCAAGGCCCTGACAATGGCCACGCGCTGTTGCTGGCCGCCGGAGAGGCGATCCGGATATTCATTGGCCTTGGCTTCCAGGCCGATGCGCTTCAGGAGAACCATGGCGCGGTCATCGGCGGCGGCCTGCTCCATCTTCAAGACCTTGGTGGGTGCGAGCGTCACGTTTTCCAGCACGCTCATGTGCGGAAACAGGTTGAAGCTCTGAAAGACAATGCCAACCTGCTGGCGCAACTTGTTGACATCCACGCCCGGCCCGGACACCCGGTCATTCTCCAGCCGTATTTCGCCGCCCTGGATTTTTTCAAGGCCGTTGATGCAGCGCAGGAGGGTGGACTTTCCGCAGCCCGAGGGGCCGATGAGGCATACGACCTGATGCTCGTTCACCTCAAGATTGATGCCGCGCAGCACGCGCACCGGGCCAAATTCCTTTTCAACGTTCTTCATTTCAAGAAACGCCATGTCAGGCCCCTGCCCTGGTGCGGGCATTGTCGCGCTCGATGAGCTTGTCGACAAAGCGGGCCTGCGGAATGGTAATCAGCACAAAGAGGATTGCCACAATGGTGACGGCGGACAGGTTGAAGGCATTGGAAGCGATGATGCGCGACTGGTTGAAGGCGTCGATGACGCCCACCACCTGCACGAGGGCCGTGTCCTTCTGCAGTCCGATGAAATCATTGAGCAGCGGCGCCATGATGCGGCGCACGGCTTGCGGCACGACGACATAGCGCATGGTCTGCATGTAGGAGAGGCCAAGGGAGCGCGCCGCTGACACCTGGCTCCAGTGGATGCTTTCAATGCCGGCGCGATAGACTTCGGCCACATAGGCGCCATAGGTCAGGGTAAGCGCCAGGATGCACCACCAGATCACCGGGATGCGGGTTGCGGTTTTGACTTCCATGGGCGTCATTGCCGAGAGATCAACAAACAGCCCCACGATTTTTGGAACGATGAGTTCGGGAAGGCCGGAAATGGGAATGCCGAAGCCGATGAGATACAGGGTGACAACGGCAGGCAGGCCGCGGAAGACATCGCAGTAGATGATGGCCAGGGCCCGAATGGGCTTTCCAGCCGGGCCCGGCAGCATGCGCGCCAGGGCCACAACCAGGCCCCACACCAGCACCAAAATCTCGGCAATCACAAAGATGAACAGGTTGTTGAGGAAAAATGACTTGGTCACCAGCCACCACTTCTCGCGCATCAGGGGCAGGAGGAAAAAGGTTCTCCCGACCGCCGCATCATTGGTGAGAATGAAACAGATGAAGGCAAGCGCCACGAGGCCAAAGCTGCCCCAGCCAAAGGTGAGCCAGGCGGAATCGCGGGCCTCCGATGTGGCAATGCGCATTTCGACGAGATCGTTTCTGGCGAGCGCTGCGCCGGCAACAGTTGATTTCCTCACCGCCCTCAGAGCCGGAATAAAGGTCAGGGCGGACAGCACCAGGACGGCGCCAAACAGCAATTCCCAGGCAAGCCCATAAAAATCGAGGCCCCGCAAGGCAATCCGCACGAGAGCGGTGGCGCCAAAGGTTGCCACCACGCAAAGACCGGCAAACCACACAGCCGTGAGGCTGATCCGTGTCGCATCATTGGGATTTTTCTCGGGAGTTTCCGGAGCGCTCAAGGTTGGGCCTGGGTGCAAAAAGAAACCCCCGCGAACAGCGCGGGGGGTTCCAGCCTAAATGTTATTCGAAGTAGGGAATTGTTGCGGGATCCTTGCCCCAGACAGATGCCAGGTATTTTTCCCCAAGCTTCTTCATCGTGCCATCATCGATCATCGCCTGGATGATCTTGTCGATGGTGGCGCCGTTTGCATAGCCTTTTTCATAAATCGCGCCGTAGGCCTCGCCAGTCTTGTACTGGCCCACCACAACGGATTTTCCTTCCGTGCTCTTTTCTTCAGCCAGGGTAATGGAGGTATCGGTCATTGCCGCATCAATCTGCCCGGCCCGGAGGGCGGTGAACATGTCGCCCTGGTCAGGATACATCTGCACATTGGTGAGGCCGAGCTTTTCGGTTGCGAAAGCTGCACCGGTGGTTGCCTGTTGCAGGCCCACCTTCGCGGTCTTGATGCTGGCCGCGTCAACCGGCGCATCGGCGCGGGTGAGAACGCCGATATCCGAATAGAAATAAGGGATTGAGAAATCGACCACCTTCTTGCGGTCTTCGGTGATGGAGACTTCCGAAAGGGTGAGGTCGTAGCCCGAGGTCTGGCCCGCTACCAGCGGATCCCAGCCGACGTTGACCACTTCCAGCTTGTCATAGCCGGCGCGCCAGGCAATTTCGGCGGCCATGCAATATTCCATGCCGTCCTTGATGGCTTCCGGCGTATCGCCATTCCACCAGATGGGGGCCGGCAGGGAAACCTGGACCGTAAGCTGGCCGGGCTTGGCGGGGGCGGCAATGGGGATGGAGCCCTTGGCCCCGGACAATTCACAATTGCCGATCATGTCCATGGACATGGCCGAGGTTGAGAAGGCCAGCAAAGCGGCAAGTGCGAGGAAACTACGTTTGGTCTGCGTCATCATTTTCTCCCGGTTTTTAGTCTTGCTACGGAGCATACACCGAAAAGGGGGCAAGGCCACAAGGGGGTAATTAGCCCGTCCAGCCGAGGCCGCCGGCAACGCAGTTCATGGTCATCAGCAGCGGCATGTTCAGCCGGTCATCGCCGTTATTCTGGCGCGCCTCGCGGAGCAGCTGCACCTGCCAGAGATTGGCCCGGTCAACAATGGGACGCACCCGTTCAAAGCGCCGCCAGAGGCCCTGGAAGCGCTCGCAAAGCACCTTCTCTCCCGTGAGTTCAAGAATGGAGCGGCTGGTGCGGCGATGCTCGTGGCTGATGATGGCGAAGATGCGTTCGGCATCGACGCGGTCAGGCACGAGTTCGGCATATTTTTCGGCGACGCGCATGTCGGCGAGGAACAGGGATTTTTCCACTTCGTCGACGGCGAGCCTGAAGCCGCGCGACTTGTTGAACATGTCGCGGAGCAGCGTGAGGCCTTGCGGACCACGGGCCGAGAGGAAGTCGTCAAGCGCATAACCCAGCCCGTACCAGCCGGTGAGCAGGTGGCGGTTCTGGCTCCAGGCGAAGACCCAGGGAATGGCGCGCAGATCTTCAATGCCCTTGGCGCCGAAACGGCGCGCCGGGCGCGAGCCAATTTTCAGGAGCGCCAATTCCTCAACCGGGCTTGCGGCATGAAAATAACCGAGCAAGGCCTTGTCCTCCGCCAGCTTGCGATAGGCCTTGAACGACAGGCTGGCGATTTCCTCAACCGCCTTCTGATGTTCAGGGTTGAGGCGCAGTTCCGGTTCTTCGCCGGATTTCAAGGTGTGAACCAGAACGCTTGAAGTCAGCACTTCCAGATTGTTCTGGGCGGTGCCACGGTTGGCGAATTTCGAGGAGACGACTTCGCCCTGCTCGGTGACGCGCATGTGGCCATTGATGGTGCCTGCCGGCTGGGCGGCAATGGCCCTGCCGGTTGGTGCGCCGCCACGGCTCACGGAACCGCCGCGGCCATGGAAGAAGCTTACATCCACACCGGCCTGCTTGCCTACGCGGATGAGCCGCCGCTGGGCTTCAAACAATTCAAAGCTGGCGCAGAAGAAGCCGCCGTCCTTGTTGCTGTCGGAATAGCCCAGCATGATTTCCTGGCGGCCGCCGTTGTCGTTCACGGATTTTTTGACAACACCGGTGGCCAGGAGTTCCTTCATGATGGCGGGGCCGGCGCGCAGATCGTCGATGGTTTCGAAAAGCGGCACGATGCGCAGCCTGCAGCTTTCACTGCTGGTGTCATCGCGGAACAGGCCGCAGTATTTGGCGAGCAAGTAGAGCCCCAGCACGTCGGCGGCGGAGCGCGTCATGGAGAGAATGAAGGTGCCGATGGATTGCGGATCGGGGCCATCCAGGGTTTCGCGGATGAGGTAGAGCAGATCAAGCAGTTCGCGCGCCTCTTCGGAAACGCCGAAGAAATTCGGCAGGAAGCCCAGTGGCTTGTTGAGTTCGTCCACGATCCATGCAGTCCATTCCGGACTGCCTTCCTTGGGAACGGTTACCTTGGCAACCGGATTCATCTTGTGCCAGATTTCCTGCAGCACCCGGTTTGTCACCGTGGTGTTCTGGCGGATGTCGAGGCTCACGGTGCGGAAGCCGAATATCTCCGCTTCCCAGCGCACGGGGCGCACAAGCGTTGCGGCAATGCTCACCGCTTTCACCTCAACGAGCGAGCGCTCAGCAGCGGAAAGTTCTGCGATGAGCTCGGCTACATCGCGGAAAGGCTTTGCCCCCGGCACTTCCTTCAGGCGAAGCCGCAGGGCGCTGAAGAGCTGACGGAAGGGTTCCTGGGGATTGCGCTGCCTGATGCTTTCGCCCTGCCCTGATGCATCCAACTGCTGCGCCAGACGCGCGGTGAATTCCGCGGAAAAATCCACTTCATTGTCGGCGAGCGAAATGAGCTGGATCAAATCCGTGAGCCGCTTCTCAAGCCGCTCAACCGCGGCCTTACGGTTTTCCAGCAGGGCATTGCGCGTGGTGGCAACGGTGACAAAGGGATTGCCGTCGCGGTCGCCGCCAATCCATGAGGAAAATTTCAAGGGCGGGCGCACCCGGCTTGGCAATTCCGGATAGTGCCGCTGAAGTGCGGATTCCATGAGATCGCAAAGGGAGGCGGTGCGGTCAAACAGGGCTTCGCGGAAAAAATGCAGGCCCCAGGAAATTTCCGATTCAACCGTTGGCTTTTCAATGCGGATTTCGCCGGTCATCCAGAGCAGATCAATTTCATTGCGCAGGAGATCAACCAGCGCCTTGCGCTCGCGCGGCGTCCAGCGCGGGCTTTCCAGTTCATAGAGCTTCAAATAGATGCGGCGGTGAATTTCAAGGACGGTGACGCGCTTGGCTTCGGTGGGATGCGCCGTGATGGTGGGCTGAACGTCAATGGTGTCCAAAGCCTTCTGAACATTTTCGGGGGTCACGCCGAAGGCCGCAATCTGGGAAAAGGCATGGGACAAGGAACCCATCACCACATCCGGCCCGCCCTTCTTTTCATACTCGCGGCGATTGCGGATGGCGGCGTTTTCCTCGGCAATGTTGAGAAGCTGAAGCCAGATGCCGATGGCCTGGAGGGCATGCTCAATGAGGTGGGGCGGAATGCCGGCGGCCTCTTCCGGCTCATCAATGACGCTCAAAACCGAGGGTTCGCGCAGGCGGATGACCTGGCGCAGGAGGTCGCGGAGCATGACGGTAATTTCGTCAATATAGGCACCGTCTTCGGTGGCCAAAACGCGCTTGTCCATCATGCCCTTAACCATTTGAGTGGCGCACCTCACGCCGTGCGGCAATTTGTGCAGCGCAACATTGATCCTGTCAATGCGATAATGAGGGTTCCCCCGTTCACAATCTGCCGCTAGAACGCCGTTCCATGTTACAGATCAACAATCTCACCTTCAGAATCGGCGGAAGGCTCCTGCTTGAGGGGGCATCGGCCTCCCTGCCGGACGGCCACAAGGTGGGCCTGGTGGGGCGCAACGGCACCGGTAAATCCACGCTCTTAAAGCTTATTCTCGGCGATCTGATCTCCGAGTCGGGCTCGGCCAGCGTGCCGAAAAATGCCCGCATCGGCACGGTGGCGCAGGAAGCCCCGGGTGGCCCGGAAAGCCTGCTCGATACGGTCATGGCCGGCGACAAGGAACGGGAAGCCCTGCTCGCCGAGGCGGAAACGGCCACCGAGCCACACCGCATTGCGGAAATCCAGATCCGGCTGGCGGATATCGAGGCCCATTCGGCTCCTGCCCGGGCGGCCATCATTCTGGCGGGCCTCGGCTTCAGCGAAGAGGCGCAGAATGGCCCCTGCTCGGCGCTGTCGGGCGGCTGGCGCATGCGCGTTGCCCTGGCGGCGGCGCTGTTTGGCGCGCCTGATGTTCTGCTTCTCGACGAGCCCACCAACTATCTCGATCTTGAAGGCACGATCTGGCTCAAGAGCTACATCCGCGATTATCCGCACACCATTCTGCTGGTGAGCCATGACCGCGACCTGCTCAATGAAGCGGTCGATTCCATTCTGCATCTCGATCAGGGCAAGCTCACGATCTATGTGGGCAACTACGACAACTTCGAGCGCCAGCGCCGCGAGAAGCAGGCGCTGACCCTGAAAATGAAAAAGAAGCAGGAAGAGCAGCGCGACCACATGCAGGCCTTCGTGGACCGCTTCCGCTACAAGGCTTCCAAGGCGCGGCAGGCGCAGAGCCGCCTGAAGGCGCTCGCAAAACTTGAACCCATCGCCGACATGGTTGAAAACCGCGTGGCTCCCTTCCTGTTTCCAAATCCGGAGAAGGCCCTGGCGCCGCCGCTGGTGCGCTGGGAGAAGGCTTCCGTTGGCTATGGCGACGGCCCGCCGGTTCTCAAGAACATCACCTTGCGGCTTGATCCGGATGACCGGATTGCGCTTCTGGGGTCCAACGGCAACGGCAAATCGACCTTTGCCAAGCTGCTCTGCGGCAAGCTGCAGGTATCAGGCGGCGAAATGCGCCATCCGCCGCGCATCACCATGGGCTATTTCGCCCAGCACCAATTGGATGAATTGTCGGAAGACCTTTCGCCTTACGAGTACATTGCTTCTCTCATGCCTGACGCCACAGTGGCCCAGCGCCGGGCCAAGCTGGGCGCGGTGGGATTTGGCGCGGCTCTTGCCGATTCCAAATGCTCGGTCCTGTCGGGCGGCGAGAAGGCGCGCCTGCTGTTCATGCTGGCCACCTTCCATGGCCCGCATGTTCTCATCCTCGACGAGCCCACCAACCATCTTGATGTGGACAGCCGCGAAGCCCTGATCATGGCGATCAATGATTACGAGGGCGCCGTCATTCTCATCAGCCATGACCGCCACATCATTGAGACCTGCGCGGACCAGTTGTGGCTTGTCAGGGACGGCACGGTGAAGCCCTTCGATGGCGACATGGATGAATACACGGATATCGTGCTGGGCCGTGCGACTGCCGTGAAGAAAGTGGAAAAGGCTGTGGCTCCTGCCGCAAAGCCGCTCAAGAAACTGATGACGCCGGTCATCAAGAAAAAGATCCAGGAACTTGATCTCAAGATGCTCAAGATCAAGGACAAGATCATCTTGCTCGAGCAGGCCCTCGCGGATCACACCATTTATTCACAGGAGCCCAAGAAGGCCGCTGATTTTGCGCGACTCAAGAGCAAATTCGAGTCAGAACTGGAACGCGAAGAGACATACTGGCTTGAACTGCACGAAAGTACCCTGAATGCTTGATCTCACGGCAACCACATATGGCTATCTGGCGCTTTCTATTTTTGTAGTTGCCTACATCCTGGTGATTCTCGAAGAAACAACGCAGCTGCGCAAGTCTAAGCCGGTTCTCCTTGCTGCAGGCCTTATCTGGGCGTTGATCGGCATGGCTTATGCCGCCGCTGGCATGGGGAACAAGGCGGAAGAAGCCGCGCAGCATGTCATCATGGAATATGGCGAACTCTTCCTCTTCCTGCTGGTCGCCATCACCTATGTGAACACCCTGGAAGAACGGCGGGTGTTCGATGTCCTGAGAGTGAAGCTCACCGGGAAGAAGCTGTCCTACCGCAACCTGTTCTGGCTTACCGGCACAATAGCATTTTTCCTGTCAGGGGTTCTCGACAACCTGACCACGGCTTTGGTCATGGGCGCCGTGGTCCTGGCGATTGGCAGGGATTCGCCGAAATTCGTCGCCATTGGCTTCATCAACATCGTTGTGGCGGCAAACGCGGGCGGGGCATTCTCTCCCTTCGGCGACATCACAACCCTGATGGTCTGGCAGAAGGACAAGGTGACGTTTTTCGAATTTTTCGCGCTGTTCGTGCCTTCGCTGGTGAACTGGCTGGTGCCTGCCGTCATCATGCAATTCGGAATTCCGCACAAGACACCGGCGGCCCACACGGAAACCGTGCGCACCAAGCCGGGGGCCAGAGGCGTGATTGTCCTTTTTGCGTTGACGATCGCGACGGCCGTTTCGTTCCGGAACTTCCTGCATCTGCCCCCGGCCATGGGCATGATGCTGGGCCTGGGCTACCTGCAGGTCTGGTCCTACTTTCTGCAGCGCAAAGGGGCGCGCCTCGGGAACGACGACATGGTGCTGAACTCCTTCAAGCAAATCGAACGGGTTGAATGGGACACGCTGCTGTTCTTCTTCGGCATCATATTTGCCGTAGGCGGGCTCGGCGTCATGGGCTATCTCGCTATGGCCAGCCAGTTTCTCTACATTGATTTGGGGGCAACGACCGCGAACATTGCCATCGGACTGCTGTCGGCTGTGGTCGACAACATCCCCGTCATGTTTGCCGTTCTCACCATGGACCCGGTCATGAGCCATGGCCAATGGCTTCTCGTCACGCTGACGGCGGGCGTCGGCGGAAGCCTGCTTTCCATTGGCTCCGCGGCCGGTGTTGCCCTCATGGGGCAAGCACCCGGGCAGTATACTTTCTTCAGCCACCTGAAATGGAGCTGGGCCATTGCGCTGGGATATGCGGCAAGCATCGCCGCGCATATTTTCATCAATGCGGCGCTGTTCTGAAATGAACGACCAGTCACCCCTTTCGCGCTTTATAAACCATGAGGCCACTGCGGGACTCGCACTTGTGACTGCGGCCGCTGCCGCACTCCTTTTGACAAACATCGGCTTTGCCGAATCTTACGACTATTTTCTTGAGCTGCCAGTCTCGGTCCAAATCGGCCCAATCGGATTGGACAAGACCCTGGTCCACTGGGTCAACGACGGGCTCATGGCCATTTTCTTCTTCCTCGTGGGACTGGAAATCAAACGTGAGGTGCTGGAGGGGAACCTGTCATCGCGCGAACAGATCATCCTGCCCGCAATCGCAGCACTTGGCGGCATGCTGATGCCTGCCTTGATCTATGCTTTCGTTAACTGGGGCAATGCAGAGACCTTGCAGGGCTGGGCCATTCCGGCGGCAACCGATATCGCCTTTGCACTTGGGGCACTGGCCCTCGTGGGCACGCGCGTGCCGCTGTCGTTGAAAGTCTTTTTGCTGACCCTTGCGACACTCGATGACGTTGGCGCAATAATCATTATCGCGATTTTCTATGCCTCGGACGTCTCGCTTATCGGGTTGGGCCTGGCTGGCGTTGCTCTTGCGGGACTTATTGTTCTCAATCGTCTGCGGGTGAACAGAACCGCGCCCTATTTGTTCCTCGGCCTTGCCATGTGGGTATTCGTCCTGGAGTCTGGGGTCCATGCCACGTTGTCGGGCGTTGCTCTGGCCATGACCATTCCGCTGCTGCGCACGGACGGATCCAGCTTCATCCACGCGCTGGAGGAAGGCCTCCACCCTTATGTGAAATTCCTGATCCTGCCGCTGTTTGCATTCGCAAATGCGGGCATACCGCTGGCCGGATCATCGATGGAGACACTTATGTCGCCCCTGCCGGTTGGCATTGCTGCGGGCCTGGTGCTTGGCAAGCCTCTGGGCATTCTCCTGGCCGTGTTCGCTTGCGTCTCCCTTGGCCTGGCAAACTTGCCTGAGAAGGCAACGTGGACGCACGTGGTGGGGGTTGGCTGTCTTGCCGGCATTGGCTTCACCATGAGCCTGTTCATCGGGACTCTCGCCTTTGCCACAGCCGCACAGATCGATGCGGTGAGGGTTGGGGTCATAGCGGGGTCAGTGCTTTCCACAATGCTTGGCCTGACAATTCTATGGCTCGGTTCGGGAAAAGCTTCTTCCTGAACTGCTTCAGTTCTCGGCCTTCGACTTGTTCTGCCAGCGGTGGTTTTCGTCCTGCTGCCAGTAGGAAATTTCGTGGCCCTCGGCTTTCAGGCGCTTCCAGTCGGTGCGCGCCGTTGCCACTGCGGCTTCGTCGCGCCCGTCAAACAGGATGGCGGCGCGGCTGAGACCCGTCACATCGCCAACGGCAGCACCTTCGATGAAAAATCTGACGGTGGCGGAATTGGGATTATCGGTTTCCGCAGTCAGCCAGATCGGCTGCCGGTCAGCCTTGCCATCGGCCTTGCAGCCATGGGTGAGAAACACGTCCGCTTCGTTCTTCCAGAGGATTTCTGAAACCTCTTCCACGCGCTCTTCACGTCCGACCTGAACGACGCAACGCCAGCCACGCTCCAGGGCGGTTGCAAGCTGCCGGGGCAACACCTGCTCCCAGGGCTTGTGCTCGAGGTGGTAAAACATGATTTCGGCCATGGCCCGTTTCAGCCCAGCCAGCCCCTGATATCAAGCGTGAAAGTTTGCTTGGCCAGCTTTTCGCGCTAGTGTTCCTTGGCGATTCTGTGGGGGATGAGCAATGCGGACATTTTTGGGGTTGGCCAGCTTGGGCCTGTTGTTGACATCGGCGCCGGTGAACGCCGCGAGCCTGTGCAATTGTTGCGCAACGGGGTATGCGGAGAGTTGCAGCACAGTATGCGCGCCCGCCAAGCCGGCACCCGGCCAATGTGTTGCCATGGTGGACTATGCCGGAGAGGCCGTGATCGCCGACGGGGATAACCCGCTTTATGGCATTTCACTTCTGGGCCTGGACCTCAGGGATGCCGCGCGGCCCGACCTTGAAGGGGTCCGGCGGTTGCTTGAAGATTCGCGGCGCGGGGTTGAGAAGGACCGCAAGATTTCGGCGCGGGATTTCCGGAAGGGCAAAATTGATGACGCCACGCTTGCGGTGAATCACCAAGCGCTATGAGGATGCGATCGTAAATTATTATCTCGGGCTGCGGGCCTACCGGGACCGCCTTGCAGCGGTCCCGAAAAAGTAGAGCTTTAGGCCATTGCCGCCAGTGTCGGATAGTCAGTGAAGCCGGCGGCGCCACCGCCAAAGAAGGTCGCTGGGTTGGGCTGGTTCAGCGGGGCCTTGTTCTGCAGGCGGGTGACGAGGTCCGGATTGGCCAACGCCATTTTTCCCACCGGCACCAAATCCGCCAGGCCGGTTTTCACGTCCTGATCAAGATTTTCCGGGGTTGCATTCGGACGGTTGACCAAAAGCGAATGCGTCCAGGCCTTGCGCAGGTCCTGCACCAGCTTTTCATCGCCCGTGTGCAAGATGTGCAGATAGGCGAGGTTGAGCTTGTTCAGTTCGGAAACAAGGTAGCGATAAAGATCGCCAGCCTCGGGGCCTTCGGCCAGACCACCTGCGGTGTTGAGGGGCGAAATGCGTATGCCGGTGCGCTCCGCACCAATCGCTGCCGCCACGGCTTTGGCCACTTCGATGGCAAAGCGCGCGCGGTTTTCGATCGAACTACCATATTCATCGCTGCGCGTGTTGGCGTTTGGCGCAAAGAACTGCTGCACCAGATAGCCGTTGGCGCCGTGGATTTCCACGCCGTCAGCACCCGCCTCAATGGCTCGCTTGGCGGCAAAAGCGAAATCCTTCACCGTCTGCTTCACTTCGGCAGTGGTTAGCGCGCGTGGCGTTGGCGCATCCTGCATGCCCGTTGGCGTGAACATAGGGACGCCGGGGGCAATGGCGGAAGGAGCCACGGGTTGGCGGTGGTGGGGCGTGTTGTCAGGATGGGCAACGCGGCCCGCATGCATCAGCTGGATGTAGACCCTGCCACCGGCCCTGTGGACCGCCGAGGTCACCTTTTTCCAGCCAGCGACATGGGCATCGGTGTAGATTCCGGGGGTTGTCGTATAGCCCTGGCCGTCATCGGATGGCTGGGTGCCCTCGGTTATGATCAGGCCAAGCGAGGCCCTTTGCGCGTAGTATTCCGCGGCCAGATCGCCGGGGGTGCCATCCGGTTTGGCGCGGCTTCTGGTCATCGGCGCCATGGCAAACCTGTGTGGCAACGTGATATTTCCGAGTTTTACGGGGTCCCAGAGACTGTTCATGATGGTTTCCTTTGTGTGCGGTTGAAATTCCAGAGTTCAGTTGCTATTTGTGCTCTGGTATCGTAATGTTACCGACACTACATATGAAACTCTTATTTGTAACACAAGGAGGCACATTTATGGAACCGGGTATCACCCATGATAGCGGCAATTGCCGGGCGGTGGCGGATGTGCTGGCCCGCATCGGGGACAAGTGGACGGTTTACATCGTCAATCTCCTGTCCAACGGCCCCATGCGCTTCAATGAAATCCGCCGGGCGGTGAGCGCCATCTCCCAGCGCATGCTGTCCTTGACGCTGCGCGGGCTGGAGCGCGACGGGCTGGTCACGCGCACGGTATTTCCCACCATTCCGCCGCGCGTTGACTATGAATTGACGGAAGTCGGCCGCACGCTGATTGCACCCCTCAAGCAAGTGGGCTCCTGGGCGATTGCCAACCGGGATTATGTGGAAAGTGCGCGGGCGAAATTCGACGCGGTCAATGCCGGCAGCAAAACCGCAGAGGCCCTGGGCAGACGGCGCACAAATGCGCTGCCCAAAAATCCAGAGTTTACGTCAACCAGCGCGCCACCCTTGGCGGAGTGATTACTTCTCGTAGTGCTCCGCCACCAGCCGGTTGAGCAGACGCACGCCCCAGCCTGAGGCCCAGCTCTGGTTGATCGGGCGACTTGATCGAATCCATGGCGGTTCCGGCCACATCGAGATGGGCCCAGGGAACCTTGTTCACGAAGCGCTGGAGGAATTGCGCGGCGGTAATCGAGCCCGCATTGCGGCCACCGATGTTTTTCATGTCGGCCACGTCATGGTCGATCAGCTTGTCATATTCAGCGCGTCAAGGGCATGCGCCAGACTTTTTCGCCCGTGGCGTTGCCGGCCTCGGACAGGCGGGTGGACAATTCATCATTGTTGGAAAAGAGCCCGGCATGTTCCTTGCCGAGGGCCACGAGAATGGCGCCGGTCAAGCGTTGCCAGGTTCACCATGAATTTCGGCTTGAAGCGGTCCTGAATGTACCAAAGCACATCGGCGAGAACGAGCCTGCCTTCCGCATCGGTATTGAGCACGGCAATGGTTTGGCCGGACATGGATTTCACCACGTCGCCGGGGCGCTGGGCCTTGCCGTCAATGGCGTTTTCAACGACGCCGATGGCGCCGATGGCATTGACCTTGGCCTTGCGTTTGGCCAGCGCCAGCATCAGGCCGGTGACGCAGGCCGCACCACCCATGTCGCCTTTCATGTCTTCCATGCCCGCCGCAGGCTTGATGGAAATGCCGCCGGTATCGAAAGTAACACCCTTGCCGATAAAGGCCACGGGCTTGTCGCCCTTCTTGCCGCCATTCCATTTCATCACCACGAGGCGGGCCTCATGGGGCGAGCCCTGGGCCACGCCAAGCAAGGCGTTCATGCCCAGTTTTTTCATTTGCGCCGCGTTCAAGATTTCAACTTGCACGCCGCTCTTGCTCAGCGCCTTGGTGCGGGTGGCAAATTCAATGGGGAAGAGAATGTTGGCGGGTTCGTTGACGAGATCCCGGGCCAGGTGAACGCCTTCACGAATGGCGCTCAAAGGTTCAAAGGCTTTCCTAGCCTTTCTCGGCCACGGAAGACAGGATCGTCAGGCTGTCAATCGCGCCATTCTTTTCCGGTTTCTTGGTCTTGTAGGAATCAAAACTGTAAACCCGGAGGCTGGCCCCTGAAGCAATAAGGGCGGCGGCGTCTTCCAGTTTCACTTTGGTTTTGGCGGGAAGTTCCACGGCGATGCTGGCCACCTTCGCCTTTGCGGTTTGCAAGGCTCCGGCAATGACGCCGCCGAGCAATTCAATCTCTTTTTCTCCCAAGGAATCGCCAGCCCCGGTGCCGACAATCAAAATGCGGTCAAAACCGCCGCCGGGCGCCAGGCAATCCAGGACAGAATCACGCTTTCCCTCGAATTTGGAAGCCTTGATGGCTTTCGCCAGTTGGCCATTGCAGCGTTTATCGGCAAGGGTACCCAGGGGGAGCAGTTTTCCAGCTTCATCGGCAAGGACGACAAGGATTCCGGATTTCGGCAGGGCGGCACTGGTAAAATTGATTTTCATGATTTATTCCATTGATTTGCTTATGCAATTGCTTAGCTGCTTCGGCCGCACTGTTCAACTGCAAGACTTTTCCGCCCTGCCATAATCACGCCTTTTCAGGGACATGTTGAACCCACAGATTATTGGAATTCTCTGCTTCCCGGCGCTCGTGAAACCAGTTAAGAAAGTGTAACGTGTTGTGAGTGATTTGGCTGGGGACGTGGTGAACGCGGCAATTCCAAGAAAAGCGGTATTGGGCGTGGGGACTTTGGTTTCCCGCGGTGCGTTGCTGATCTGCGCCAGCCTTACCGCAATGCTTCTGGCAGCTCCCCTCTCCCAGGCCATCGTCAAAAAAGAATTCGTCAACCCGGTGCTGAAAAAACCGGTTGCCGGAACGCGCGTCGACGTCGTGGCGGACCGCATTACGTTTGAAGGCAAGAGCAAGGTTGCCACGGCCACCGGAACGGTGAGAATCACCTATGGGCCCTATACCCTGATTGCCACCAAGGTTGTCTATGACCAGGATGACGGCAGCTTCAAGGCAAATGGCTCAGTGGAGTTGCGCGAACCCAACGGCAATATCCTGCAAGCCGAAACCGCCGATCTGCACAACAAATTCAAGGAAGGCTTTGCCAGGCACCTGCGGGCCCTTCTCACCAATGATGTGACGATCACGGCGGACTACGCCAGGCGCGAGGAAGGCGGCATCACAATTTACGAGCACGCAAGCTATACGGCGTGCAAGGACTGTTCCACCGATGGCGGGGCGCCGCTTTGGGAAATTACGACGACAAAAACGGTTCACGATGAAAAGGCGAAAAACCTTTACCACACCAATCCGACGCTCAGGATTGGCGGCGTTCCAGTAGCCTGGCTGCCTTATGCGTCGATGCCCGACCCAACTGTCAAGCGGCGCTCGGGGTTCCTGTTGCCTAACGTTAGTTCGGGCAGCACTTACGGCATCGGGGTCACCACGCCCTACTTCCTGGAACTCGGCCCCAGCGCCGATCTGACCTTCCGCCCCATGTGGACCACGAAGCAAGGCCCGGTGGCCGATGTGGAATTTCGCCAGCGCCTGGATTCGGGAAGCTACAATGTTCACGGCTACGGGGTTTATCAATTAGATGAAACTGAATCTCCAGGTGACACCAAGTGGCGCGGTGCGGTGACGTCAGCAGGCGCTTTCGAGCTTAATGACACCTGGGACTGGGGCTGGGACGGAACGCTTACCAGCGATAAAACCTTCCTCGACAGGTATGATTTCGATGACCGGGACTTGGCCACCAGCAAAGTTTATCTGACCGGGATGGAGGACCGCAGTTATTTTTCGGCGCAAGCCCTTCATTTCAGGACCCTGTCGCTGGAACAGGACCAAGGCAGAATGCCTTTGGCGCTGCCCTACATCAATTCGGAATACACCTTTGACCAGGCGGTGCTTGGCGGTGAGCTGAGTTTTGACTTCAGCGCCTATTCCCTTTCGCGCGACGACCCTTATTCCTTCTCAACGATCAATCACGGCACTGACCAGACCCGCGCCGTCACCAATGTCAATTGGCAAAAGCAGATGACGACAGGCGCCGGGCAGGTCATTACGCCTTTTGCAACAATGCGCAGCGACCTATACATCACCAATAATGTGCCCGACGGTGGTATCGGGCTTCAGGACGAGGAGGTTATCGGCCGCGTGCTGCCTTCTGCCGGAATTGACGTGCGTTGGCCCTTTATCGCGTCTTCTGATTATGGCCAGAGCATATTGACGCCGGTGTTCCAGGCCATTGCCGCAACCAACGAAACGGATGAAGACGAAATTGGCAATGAAGATGCCATCAGTCTGAATTTTGACAACAGCAGCCTGTTTCTGCATGACCGCTTTACGGGCCAGGACCGCTATGAAGGCGGCACCCGGGCCAATATCGGCCTGCTCTATTCTTTCCTGGCTGACAATGGCGGCTTTGCCCGGGTAAGCCTTGGTGAATCCTTCCATATTGCTGGCGAGAACAGTTTTGACCTGGGTTCCGGGCTGGACGGCAGCAAGTCGGATCTGGTGGGCGCCATCGTCTTCCAGCCCTGGGACAATCTGGGCCTTTCGTACCAGGCGCGGGTGGAAGAGGACCTCTCAAGCATCAATGTCCAGGAGGCATTTGCCAATTTCACTTTGGACAGGTTTGCAGGCTCGCTGGGCTATATCTATCTCGACAGCGAGCCGAGTGCTGGCCGCGACGAGACCATCGAGCAGATTGAAAGCGATGCCAGCTTCAGATTTACCGAGGCGTGGAGCCTGTTTGGCGGCGTTAAGTATGATTTGGCCGACGAGGTGTTTCGCAGCAAATCCATTGGCATTGCCTTTGACTGCGACTGCATGAGCGCAAAATTGACATATTCGGAAACCAACAAAGTGGATGATGGACGACGAAACTGATCGCGCGCTGAAGCTTTCCGTGGAGTTGCGGACCATTGGCCAGACTGGCTTTTCCGCAGGCCTCTGAGTGAGAATTTAATGATCAAGACTATCTATTGTTTGGCGTCCCTGTTGTGTGCGTTGTATTTTCTGGAAGGCGGCCAGATTTCCGCCCGCGCCGCCGATCAGGGCATTGTGGCGACGGTCAATGATATTCCAATTACCAGCTTTGATATTGACCAGAGGCTGCGTCTGCTGGAAATTCTTGGCCGGAAGCAGGAAGGTAATGATGCCCGCAGGAAAGCCCTGCACATGATGATTGACGAAGTCATCAAGATCGCCGAGGGCACAAAATACAAGGTCAACGCCAGCGACAAGGAAATAGATGCCCAGATGGGGCGTGTGGCCAAGGGATTGAACACGGATGCGGCGGGGCTCCGCACCAAGCTTCAATCGCAGGGAATTGCCCTGGCTTCGCTGAAGCAGTATGTGGCCGCGCAAATTTCCTTTGCGAGAATCCTGGGCGGAAAATACCAGTTCAAGGCCAAGGTGGAGCCTGCTGAAGTCGACAAGAAGTTCGCCGAAGTTAAGCGGGATCTGGAGCAAAAAGTCAGCACCATCATGAATGATCCGCGCATGAAGGCGGTGCAAGTCTATACCATTCTTGAAATCGATTTGCCGGTCGAGGGCGAAGACTCCATGCTTCTTCAGGCGCGGGCGGTTGAAGCCGTCCAACTCATGAAGAATTTCAAGGGATGCAGCACGGCGCGCGAGGCCGCTTCGGGAATTTTCAACGTCCGGATCGGAAAGCAGATTGATGCGCTGGCCGCAAAAATCCCCAAGCCGATGAAGCAGGCGCTGGACAAGGTTGGCCCCGGCAAAGCCATGGGACCGGCCCGCGGGCCGAAGGGAATTCAAGTCATCGGTTTCTGCGGCAAGCGCACCATCCAGCCGCCAAAACCCAAATATGAATTGCCCACGCGCCAGCAAATTGAAGCCGCGGTTTCAAATGAAAAATATGCGGTCGCAGAAGAAAAATACATGAAAGTCATGCGCAAGACGGCGTTGATCGAGTACAAAGACCCGGCCTACGCGCAGCCTTGAATATGGGGCCTCCCACGCCAGACATTAGTCCCATCGCCCTCACCTGCGGAGAGCCCGCAGGCATAGCGCCCGAGATCACCGCCAAGGCCTGGCTGGCCTTGCGCGATGCAAGTGCGGCCACATTCTTCCTGATCGGTGATGATGACTATTTCAGCAGCCGTGCTGCCCTGGCGGGTGTTTCAATTGCCACGAAAAAGATTTCTTCGCCCGGAGAGGCACGCGAGATTTTTCCCGCGGCCTTGCCCGTCCTGCACCGGCCCCTTGCGGCTCACCCCAAACCCGGCGTTATTGATCCGGCTACGGCAAAGGGCGTTATCGCTGCCATCGACGAGGGCGTTGCGCTGGTTATGGCCGGGCAAAGCGGCGGCCCTTGTCACCAATCCCATCCAGAAGGAAGCGCTTTATTCCGCCGGCTTCAGGCACCAGGGCCATACGGACTATCTGGCATTCCTTGCCAGCAAGACGGGCCATAGGCCTCACGAAGTCATGATGCTGGTGGCGCGGGATTTGCGCACCGTTCCCCTGACGGTTCACATTCCCTTAAAGGACGTTCTGGGGGCTCTCAACGCGGGGATGATTGTCTCCCAGGCCCATGTCGTGGCCAATGACCTGCAAAAGTATTTTGGCATCATGAAGCCGCGCATTGCGTTTACCGGCCTCAATCCGCATGCGGGTGAAAACGGCACCATGGGCCTGGAAGAACAGACGATCATCATCCCGGCGATAAACCAGTTGCGCGCCGAAGGGCTGACGGTTTCGGGACCGCTGCCGGCTGACACGGCGTTCCATGAAGAAGCCCGGGCAAATTACGACGCCATTCTCTGCATGTATCATGACCAGGCGCTGATTCCGGTGAAGACGCTGGATTTTCATGGCGGGGTGAATGTGACCCTGGGCCTGCCTTTCATCCGCACCTCGCCGGACCATGGCACGGCGCTTGGCATTGCAGGCACGGGAAAAGCCAATCCGCAAAGCCTCATTGCGGCGCTGAAGCTGGCAGGTGAAATGGCGGCCCATGTCCGCCGCTGAAGACGGGCTGCCGCCGCTTCGCGAGGTGATCGCGCGCTATGATCTTGGCGCAAAGAAAAGCCTGGGGCAGAATTTTCTTTTTGACCTCAATCTCACCCGCAGGATTGCGCGCAGTGCAGCACCCCTGGAGGATTTCACCATTGTTGAAGTGGGCCCCGGCCCCGGCGGGCTGACGCGGGCGCTTTTGATGGAAGGCGCATCACAGGTTATCGCCATTGAACGGGATGCGCGAACCCTGCCCGCCCTTGCCGAAATTTCCGCAGCCTATCCCGACAGACTTTCGGTCGTTGCCGATGATGCGCTTGCCATGGATTGGCCCGCGGTGGTTTCAGGCCCGGCAAAGATCGTCGCCAACCTGCCCTATAATGTTGCCACGGCCCTGCTCACGGGCTGGTTGACGCAAGACGCCTGGCCGCCGTGGTTCTCCTCCCTCACGCTGATGTTTCAGAAGGAAGTGGCCGAACGCATTGTGGCCAAGCCGGGCGGCAAGGACTACGGCAGGCTGTCCGTGCTGTGCCAGTGGCGCTGCGAAGCGAAGAAGCTGTTTGACGTCAACCGCAGCGCCTTCACGCCTGCCCCAAAAGTTACGTCCAGCATTGTTCAGTTAGTTCCAAGGCAATCCTTTCAAGTTTCCTGTGACGTGAAGGACCTTGAGAAAGTGACAGCCGCGGCCTTTGGGCAAAGGCGAAAGATGCTGCGCTCAAGCCTGCGCGGCGCGTTTGAAACCCCGGAAACCATCCTCGGTGAACTGGGCATCAATCCGGAACTGCGGGCCGAGCAGCTTGCAGTGAATGATTTTGCACGATTGGCCAAGGTGTTCGGAGAACGCTGACTTACAGTCCCTTGGTCAAGCCACGCACAAACTCCGTCAGGCCAATGCGGCGCCTGCGGCGCAGCCTTTCGGCGGTCAGGATGGCGGTTACCTGTGCATGCGAATCTTCAAGCTCGTCGTTCACAATCACATAGTCATATTCCGCCCAGTGGCTTATTTCGTTTGACGCTTCCGCCATGCGCTTGGCAACGACGGTGGAGGAATCCTGGGCGCGGTTGATGAGGCGGTTTTGCAGTTCATCCGATGAGGGCGGCAGGATGAATATCCGCACCAGGTCTTCCATCATCACCTGGGCGATCTGCTGGGTGCCCTGCCAGTCAATATCGAAGAGCACATCGCGGCCTTTGGCCAAGGCCTCGTCAACGGGCTTGCGCGGCGTGCCATAGTAATTGCCAAAAACTTCGGCCCATTCCAGCAGTTCCTTCCGGTCGCGCATCTGGGCGAAGCGGTCCTTGCTGATGAAGTGATAATCCCTGCCATCGGTTTCGCCGGGGCGGGCGGGTCGGGTTGTAACCGACACGGACATGGTAATGTTCCTGTCCGCCGCCAGAAGCTTGCGCGACAGGGTTGTCTTGCCCGCACCCGAGGGCGATGACATGACGAGCAGCAGGCCCCTTCTGGCAATCTCGGTTTTCCTGGCCATCTTACTCAATGTTTTGCACCTGTTCGCGCATCTGATCGATGACTGTTTTCAGCTCAAGGCCAATGGCGGTCAAGGTCTTGTCCAGCGCCTTGGAACACAGCGTGTTGGCTTCGCGGTTGAATTCCTGGGCGAGAAAATCAAATTTCCGGCCCGCCGGTTCGGGCGAGGCGATCAGGGCGCGGGCTGCCTCGAGATGGGCAAACAGGCGGTCCAGTTCCTCCTGAATGTCGGCGCGGGTGGCAATCAGGATGGCCTCCTGATGCAGCCGGTCCTTGTCAAAGCCTGCACCGGTATCCAGCAGCTTTGCGATTTGCTCCTGCAGGCGCTGCTTTATGGCTTCCACCGATCTTGCCGGGCAATCACGGGCGGCGACTGACGAGGCCTTCAATCTTTGCAAGCTGGGCTGAAATCACGGTGGAAAGCCTGGCCCCTTCGGCGCGCCTTGCGGCGTCAAGGGCAACGGCGGCCTTTTCCAGCGAGCTTGAAACATCGGCCAGACGGGCGGCAATCTCGGCCTCGGTTTGGGTGGACTGCACCACATCCAAAACGCCACGCAGGCCCATGAGGTCCACGGCGCTGAGGGGCACGCCGCCAATGCGGTCACGCAATTTTTCGGCAATGGCGAGGACCTGTTCCAGAACGTCTTCATTCACCACAACGGCTTCCCGGGAAACGCTGCCGGTCGTGGTCAGCGTGACCTGCAGGTTTCCGCGTTTGATGTGCTGCGCCAGGGTGCTGCGGGCAGTTGCCTCAAGGGCCTCGAAACCCGACGGCAGGCGGCAGCGCAGATCCAGCGCCTTGCCGTTCACGCTCTTGATTTCCCATTGCCAGTGCAGGCCATCCTTTTCGCCCGAGCTTTGTGCAAACCCCGTCATGCTCGAAAGCGCCATATGGTCCCCGTTGCCAGAATCAATCTGTGGAAAGTCTAACAGGTGGCTGGCCTCCACTCCACTTTAGTCCTCGCCAGCACCCTATCAGGCCTTGTACTATGCGCCATCCCACCAATCAGCAAAGGAATTTCCATGACAAAGCGCATTGTTTTTACGGGCGGTTCGGGCAAGGCGGGGCGGCATGTTGTGCCGTGGCTTAAGGCCAAGGGCTATGACATCCTCAACCTTGACCTCAAGCCGCTGGATTGCCCGGGGGTGAACACGCTGATTACCGATGTCACCGACAGCGGCCAGGTTTTCAATGCGCTTTCGATGCATTTTGACTTTGGGGGATATGACACCGGGAAAGGTCCCGCCAAGATCGATGCGGTGGTTCACTTTGCGGCGATCCCGCGGGTCCTGATCCAGCCCGACAATGTCACCTATGCGGCCAATGTGATCAGCACCTATAATGTCATCGAGGCCGCCATGAAGCTTGGCATTCGCAAGGTCATCGTTGCCTCGAGCGAGACGACCTATGGCGTGTGCTTTGCCGAGGGCGACAAGGACTATCACCATTTCCCCCTGGAGGAAGATTACGACAGCGACCCCATGGACAGCTATGGATTGTCCAAGGTGATCAATGAAAAAACGGCGCGGGCCTTCGCCATGCGCTTTGGCGCCGATATCTATGCGCTTCGCATCGGCAATGTCATCGAGCCCCATGAGTATGACCGCTTTCCGGGGTTCATGGCCGATCCCCTGTCGCGCAAGCGCAATGCCTGGAGCTATATTGATGCGCGCGACCTTGGCCAGATCGTCCATCTCTGCCTGGAAAAGGACGGGATGGGTTATCAGGTCTTCAATGCGGTGAACGATACGATCACGGCGCGCGAAGACACGGAAGGTTTTCTCAAGCGCTGGTGCCCCAAGACACCGCACCGCCGGCCCCTCAAGGGCCAGGAAGCGCCGCTGTCAAACCGCAAGATCCGGGAAGTGCTGGGCTTCAAGGAAGACCACAACTGGCGCAAATATGTGAAGTAAGATTTGAGCTGACGAAGAAGCCCTCATCCGGCCTTCGGCCACCTTCTCCCATGCCATGGGGACGGGAGAAGGCGACTAGCCGGTTAAGTCGCCTTCTCCCGTGCCGAAGGCATGGGAGAAGGTGCCCGACAGGGCGGATGAGGGCCCTCTGCACATGGTTCAATAGTGTCCACTACTGCTTGGGCTTCTGCTTGGGAATGGGCACAAGCTGGTTGGCAACCATCAGCCATGTTCCGGGCTCCAGCGCCGAGGCGGCCAATTTCTCTGGCTTTGCGATAGGCTTTATGATGGCGGAGGTTGAACTGGTCTCCGCCACGGCAGGAGGTTCTGCGGGCGCTGCAACGGCCACTTCCACGGGCGGTGCAGGTTCTGGTGGTTTTTCCACGACTACAGGAGCAGCCGGTGGGGTGGCCGGAACCGGCAAGCCGCCTTCCACTGGCGCAGTCGAGGCCACCGTCGTCGGGAGCGCAGGCAGGGTGCTTTCTATGGCGCGCCACTTGGCCACGTTGGCATTGTGCTCTTCCAAAGTCTTGGCAAAGGCATGGCCGCCAGAGCCATCGGCAACGAAATAGAGATACCCGGTATCGGGCGGATTGAGCACCGCTTCGAGCGAGGCCCGGCCCGGATTTGCAATGGGTCCGGGCGGCAGGCCATTAATTTTGTAGGTATTATAAGCCGTGTCGGAGTCCATATCATCCTTGGTCAGGCCCCGGTCAAGTTTGCCCTTGCCGCCAACCAGGCCATAAATAGTCGTGGGGTCCGATTGCAGGCGCATGCCCTGCTTCAGGCGATTGTGAAACACCGAGGCAATCAACGGGCGCTCCTCGGGGATTGCCGTTTCCTTCTCAACGATGGATGCAAGGGTTACGGCCTGTTCCTTGGTCTTCACCGTGTCGCTGACGGAACGCTTGCTCCAAAGCTCATCAAGCATCTTGGTCTGGGCGGCCTGCATCTCGTCCACTATTTTTTGGCGCGTCCGGCCACGTGGGAAAAGATAGGTTTCCGGCATGATCGCGCCTTCAACCGGCATCGCAGTGATTTCACCGGTCAACACATCGTTTTCAGTGATGCGGGCCACGGCCATTTGCGTGGTCCAGCCCTCGGGCACAGTAAGTTTGTAAGTCTTGACGCGTCCGCTGGTGATTATGGACAGAACCTGCTCTGTGCTGGCTTGTGGTGGAAACTCATACTCGCCAGCCTTGAGGCGCGTGCCCAAAGCGTATCTCACAAAGGCCGCCGCCGTAAATATGCCGGCGCTGCTGACGATGCCCGCATCCTGCAACTCAGCGCCAATTTCCGAGCGCTTCATGCCTTGGTTCACCTGATAGACCGTGCTGGCCACGAGGGGCCCTTTTGCGGTGAACTGCGTGTAGGCAAAAACTATGGCGCCACCGGCAATCACACTGGTTACCAGGGCAATGATAAACAGCGAGCGCACCACGCGCTTGAATGCCGACTTCCGGGACCGGCTCAGGACCGGATCCGGGACCCGCAATGGCTGCTCGCGTTGAGGCAAATCCTACACTCCCCCAGGGTCAGCCCGCAAAGCGGCGCATGACGATTGATGCATTCGTACCACCAAAACCAAAAGAATTGGACAGAACTATGTTGACCTCCTTCTTTCGCGGGCGATTGGGAACGAGGTCGATATTCGTTGCAACCGAAGGATTGTCCAAATTCAGGGTCGGCGGGCAGACATTGTCACGGATTGCGAGAATTGAAAATATGGCTTCCACCGCCCCGGCGGCGCCGAGCAAATGGCCGGTGGATGACTTGGTGGAGGACATGGACAGGCGCTCAACCTTGCCGTCCATGATGCGTTCGACGGCGCGCAATTCAATCTCGTCGCCCACCGGCGTGGAGGTGCCATGGGCATTGATGTAATCAATCTCGGTTGGCGCAATGCCGGCCCGCTTCAGGGCCGCCTTCATGCAGCGGAAGGCGCCATCGCCATCTTCCGGCGGCGAGGTGATGTGGTAGGCATCGCCTGACAGGCCATAGCCCACGATCTCGGCATAAATTTTAGCACCACGGGCCTTGGCATGTTCAAGCTCTTCCAGGATGACAATGCCCGCGCCCTCGCCCATCACAAAGCCGTCACGGTCCTTGTCGTAGGGGCGCGACGCCTTGGCAGGTGTGTCATTGAAATTGGTGGACAAGGCCTTGCAGGCCGCGAAGCCCGCGATGCCCAAACGGTTGATGCAGGACTCGGTGCCGCCGGCAAACATCACATCCGCATCATCGAGGGCAATGAGGCGGGCGGCATCGCCGATGGCGTGGGTGCCCGACGAACAGGCGGTGACGACCGCATGGTTCGGGCCCTTCAGGCCATGGGCAATGGAAATCTGTCCAGAGGCCAGATTGATCAGGGCTCCGGGAATGAAAAACGGGCTGATGCGGCGCGGGCCTTTTTCATGCAGGAGGATGGAGGTGTCCTCGATGCTGGGAAGGCCGCCGATGCCGGAGCCCACCAGCACACCGGTGCGGTATTGCTGGTCCGGCGTCTTTATTTCGTAGCCTGAATCGGTAAGAGCCTGCTGGGCCGCGACCATGGCGTATTGAATGAAATCGTCATTGCGGCGGCGTTCCTTGCCGTCCAGCCACTGGTCCAGGTTCAGGGTGCCGTTGCTGCCATCGCCGCGCTTTACTTCAAAGGCGATGCGGCAGGGCAAATCACTGGCGTCAAACTTAGTGATGGGCCCGGCGCCCGAAGCGCCAGCCAGCATGCGGGACCAGGTTTCGTCTATTCCATTGGCAAGGGGACTTACAATCCCCAATCCCGTGACTACGACACGACGCATGCGTTCTCCCTTAAATGAAAACGCGGAAGCCAGGGCCTTTTACATCCCTGCTCCCGCGTGGCGATTGAAAACAGCCCCATCCCCGGGGCAAAACCTTAAGCAGCAGCCTTCTCAATAAACTTCACTGCATCGCCAACGGTCTGAATTGTTTCGGCAGCGTCGTCGGGAATTTCAATGGCGAATTCTTCTTCAAATGCCATGACGAGTTCAACCGTGTCGAGGCTGTCGGCACCGAGGTCGTCAATAAAACTTGCCTCGGTTTTCACTTTATCGCCGTCCACACCGAGGTGCTCGACAACGATCTTCTTTACCCGCTCAGCAACGTCACTCATGTTTAATCGTCCTTGTTTGATCAAAATTATACTTAGGTTGGACACCCGGTTTTGTGGTGGTTCCCCCTTGTGCCTACCCGCTAACTACCACAGAATCCAATTCCGGCAAAAGAGGATTATTTTTGGCCTTGCGGGCAGCCCGGGCGATACTTACATCCACCTCCTCACACCCCTAAATTCGGGAGACCACAAGCCATGCAGCAGCGTAAACTGGCTACATTAAGCGTTTCGGCGGTGGGTTTGGGCTGCATGGGCATGTCGGAATTCTATGCGGGCCGCGACGATGCGGAATCCATCGCCACCATCCATAGGGCCCTTGAGCTTGGCGTCAATTTTCTTGATACGGCCGACATGTATGGGGTGGGCGCCAATGAGGAACTCATCGGCAAGGCCATCAAGGGCAAGCGCGACAAGGTTGTTATCGCTACCAAATTCGGCAATATGCGGGGACCTAACGGCGAGTTTCTGGGGGTCAACGGCAAGCCGGATTATGTGCGCAAGAGTTGCGACGACAGCCTGAAGCGGCTGGGCGTTGACGTCATTGACCTCTATTACCAGCACCGCGTCGACCCCAACACACCCATCGAAGAAACAGTCGGTGCCATGGCTGAACTGGTGAAGCTGGGCAAGGTGCGCCATCTCGGCCTTTCGGAAGCGGCGGCCAAGACCATTGAACGGGCCCACAAGGTGCATCCCATTGCGGCGTTGCAGACCGAATATTCCCTGTGGAGCCGCGATGTTGAAGAGGAAATCCTTCCCGCCATCCGCAAGCTTGGCATTGGACTGGTTCCCTACAGTCCCCTGGGCCGTGGCTTTCTCACCGGGCGTTTCAAAACAGCGGACGATCTCGACGAAAATGATTACCGCCGCAAGACGCCGCGCTTCCAGGGTGAAAATCTTGAAACCAATCTTGGCCTGCTCAGCACCGTTGAAGCGCTTGCGGCTGAAAAGGGCGTGAAGCCCGGACAGGTGGCGCTGGCCTGGGTTCTGGCCCAGGGCAATGACATTGTTCCCATTCCGGGCACTAAACGCCGGACCTATCTGGAGGAAAATGTTGCTGCCGTTGAGGTGAGGTTGAGCAACGCCGAGATCGAAAAATTGTCCAATGCGATTCCGCGGGGTGCTGCTTCGGGCGACCGCTATGTGGCGACGTCAATGAAGATGCTGAACGGGTAGTTCTCTCTCCATGGTCGCATCAAGTGCGACCATGGAGAGATTTGGACTTAAATCATCGCCATGCCGCCATTCACGTGCAGGGTTTGGCCGGTCACATAGGCGGCTTCTTCCGAGGCGAGGTAAAGGGTTGCAGCCGCGATGTCATCGGGGGAGCCCAATCGTCCGGCGGGGACCTTGGCCAGAATGGCTTCCTTCTGCTTGTCGTTCAGAACATCGGTCATCGGCGTTGCGATGAAGCCGGGGGCCACGCAATTCACCGTCACATTGCGCGAGGCCAGTTCCTGCGCCAGGGATTTTGAAAGGCCGATGATGCCGGCCTTGGACGCCACGTAATTGGCTTGGCCCGCATTGCCGGTCACGCCAACCACGGAGGTGATATTCACAATGCGGCCCCAGCGCTTTTTCATCATCGGGCGCATGGCGGCGCGGCATAGCCTGAAACTGGCGGTCAAGTTCACGTCAAGAACGGCGGCCCAATCCTCATCCTTCATGCGCATGGCGAGACCGTCCTTGGTGATGCCGGCATTGTTCACGAGGATATCAATGCCGCCCATGGCGGCTTCGGCGGCGGGGACAAGTTTTTCAACATCGGCGGCGTCGGACAGATTGCAGGGAAGAACATGAACCCGCTCGCCCAAAGCCGCCTTTAATTCCTCCAGCACGGCGGCGCGGGTTCCGGAAATCGCAATCGTCGCCCCTGCCCCATGCAGCGCCCTGGCGATGCCGGCGCCGATGCCGCCGGTGGCTCCGGTGATGAGTGCGGTTTTTCCTGTGAGATCAAACATCGGCTTATCCTTGCTTTAGAATTGCGGCAGCGGCGGCAATATCATCGGGGGTGCCAAGGGCCAGGCCTTGCGCTTCGGGCGCATTCTTTTTCAGGAGTCCGGTCAATACCTTGCCGGTGCCCACTTCACAAAACAGATTAACGCCCTGCCCCGCCATGAAGCCCACGCATTCGCGCCAGCGCACGGTGCCGGTGACTTGCTCCACCAGACGTTTACGGATTTCGGCGGGATCGGAAATCGGCCCGGCCACGACATTGGCAATAAGCGGAACGGCGGGTGCGTGCATTGTGACATTCATCAGGGCTTCGGCCATTGCATCGGCGGCGGGTTGCATCAGGGCGCAATGGAAGGGGGCGCTCACGGGAAGCAGGATGGCGCGTTTTGCGCCTTTGGCCTTGGCAAGCTCGCAGGCGCGGTCCACGGCGGCCTTGTGGCCGGAAATCACCACCTGCCCGCTGCTGTTATCATTGGCCGCCTGGCACACGTCCCCTTGGGCTGCTTCTTTCGCAACAGCGGCCACGTCGGCAAAATCCAATCCGAGAATGGCGGCCATGGCGCCGACGCCCACCGGCGTTGCCGCCTGCATGGCCTTGCCACGGATGCGCAGGAGCCTTGCCGTATCGCCAAGTGAAAAGGTGCCCGCCGCGGCCAGCGCCGAATATTCGCCCAGCGAATGCCCGCCGACAAATTTCGCGGTTTTGGCAACGGTTACTCCGTGTTCGGCCTTCAGCACGGCAAGCACGGCCATGCTCACGGCCATCAAGGCGGGCTGGGCATTGGCGGTAAGCGTCAAGTCGGCTTCCGGCCCCTCCCACATGACGGCGGACAGGTTTTGCGAAAGGGCGGCATCCACTTCGGCAAAGACCGCACGGGCCGGTGGAAACGCATCCGCCAGCGCCTTGCCCATGCCAACCGCCTGGCTTCCCTGGCCCGGAAACGTAAATGCGATGCTCAAATGCTGCTCCTCAAATCACTTCTGGCGCCACGAAACATGGGGCGGCGGCGGAGTCAAGCAGGGGGAACTCACCCGCTTGCCGCGTTGCGGCGCGGGATTTGAAGCGCATGCGCTTAAAATCTCTTGCGCTATCTGCACATAAATTCATCACGGCTCAGTCCAAAATATTGCAATCCAAAAACTTCTTGCACCATTGCGTCGCGCATATTTTATGTTGTAACCTCAACATTCATGGCCGCACCCGGCACAACCCGGAAGCGGCCCCATTTTTCGTATTGCCAAAACCCTAACCTCAAATTGGAGTGCTGCTGTGAACCGTTTCTCCAGATATCTGATTGCCGCTCTCACCCTGCCGTTGATGCTGGCTCCTGGCGCATTCGCTGCAGAACAAATCGGAAAAGCCCTGGCGATCACGGTGACTGTTGCGGGTGACAACGGAATATTGCGGGCTTCCTCGCCCATCCACCGCGACGAGCGCATCCGTGCCTCCAATTCCGGGCAGGGACAATTTGAATTTCGCGACGGGACAAAACTTGCGGTTGGGCCAAACTCATCGCTTGTCCTTGACCGTTCCATTTTTGCTGGCGACAGTTCGTTCCAGACCCTGACCCTGAAGGCAACGCGCGGCACTTTCCGCTGGGTGAGCGGCAACTCGAAATCATCTGCCTATAAGGTCAACACGCCGTTCGGCACCTTGGGTGTCCGGGGAACCGTCGTTGATATTTATCTCGGTTCCAGCACCGCGGCCGTCGTCATTCTCGAAGGACAGGCGACCTTTTGCGGAAATGACGGCACGTGCAAGCGGCTCGAACGCGGCTGTGACATTGTCCGCGCCAATCGCAAAGGCCTGCTGGATGTGGAAACCGAACCAAAGACCGCGGTTAAAGGCGTAAGGAATGAAGTGTCATTTCCTTTCCTGATGGGAACCCGAAAATTGAGCAAGCCGTTCCAGGTGGGCGGCGGCAGGTGCGGCCTTTCCGCATCGGCGCGTAATTTTGACAAGAAAAAGGGACGGCGGCGACGGCCAACATCCCGAGACGTCAGCAATGAACGTACCATCGAGATGGCAGATTGAGCTAGGAGCCAGTAGGGAGTGGGCTGTCATGCCGTCTAAGTCGCTTAAATCGAGCATTTATGCGGGGCTGATGCTTCTCGCATTCTCGGGTCAAGCGCAATCCGCTACTTTGACTGGTGATCTTGTTGCTGTAAATTACAATGATTCCCGCCTCACAAATAGCAATCGCAGCGGCATCGTTGGCGTCGGAACCGACGTCACTATCGGGGGTGGTTTATATGACTTCAATGCTGGAGCGGCAGGCAACCAATTCATTTTTAGAGTCAATGATGGATACTGCGGTGTGGCGCATTGCGCTGGCCCACTTAAGTTATCACTTCTAAATCTCAATTTTTCCGGTGGGGAACGGCTGGTAGGATTTACCCTGCTTTCCACAGCACTTAGAGGACTGTCTTTTACCTTTACGAGCACATCACTCATTTTTTTCGCCACCGAAGGTAGCATTGGGCGGGGTACGGTTATCTCCGGCATTTTTCGGACAGCACCGCCGCCAGTACAAAATATCCCCGCAGCTGTACCTATCCCCGCAGCTCTGCCGCTTCTCGGTTCAGCACTCGGTTTTTTTGTCTGGATGGGCCGGCGGCGGAAGAACCGTGGTTGCGGGATTGGCGAAGTCGCATTTTCGGCCGATCCGCTCGGTCCAGTGGACAACAATCCCATCGTTCCTCTGCCTGCAGCCTTGCCGCTATTTGGTTCAGCACTCGGCCTTTTTGTCTGGATGGGCCGGCGGCGGAAGAACTGCAACTGAACGCCAGCCGATAAAACCAAAGATCATTTCGGCCGTGCCTCGTGCAAATCGGCATCTGGCTGTATGAGCTTGCCTGCCCGCAGGAGCTTCACCGCATTCACCAGCGCCTGGGCTGCGGTTTTCACATCCGCCTGCACGCCCTCATCCTTGTCGAGATCGACGTGGCTTTCGGCATAGGTGCCGAGGTAGCCGATGTAAGCGCCGATGTGGGACTTGTGGCCCGATGAAATCATGCCGATGTCCTCGAGCCAATCGGTCAGAATGCGCCTGAGGTTTTCAACCCCTGCCGCATCGCCGTGAACCGCGACAGAGAATGCCCTTCCCGCCAGATGGCGCGGATAGTCCCAGCCCTTCAACTCAATTTCCTTCGCTTTCGCCGGGTCCTTGCCGCCTGTCGTGGTGGGATCGGGATTGCCGCCATCGGCACAGACCAGCCGGTCGATCATCGCCTTCAGGCCCGCCGGCGCCTGATACCAGTTCACCGGAGTCAGGATCATCACGCCATGGGCCGCCGCCCACATGGGATAGATCTCGTTCATCCAGTCGCTCGTCTGCCCCATGGCGAAATTGGGATAGCACGAGCACGGCCAATGGCAGAGCGGCTGGGCGGTGGAGACGCAGGCCTTGCAGGGGTGAATGACACGGCCATATTGCGAGGTGAGCAGCGAGAGGTCGAGGATTTCGGTTTCAAATCCGGTTGCGGCGTGGACAACTTCCTCGGCAAGTTTCAGCAGCCGCCAGGTCTTTGACATTTCACCGGGGCAGCTCTGGTCTGAGCGCATGGAGCCGTTGACGAGAAGAATCCGGCTCGGCGATTTTGGATTTTTCTGGCGGGCCTCGGCGGCATCGATGGCCGCCTTGGTTTCCAGCCATTCCACCGGAAGCTCCGCCTTGGGCTTGGCATAGCCCTCGCCCGCCACGCGCTTGATGGGGTTCTTGCGGTAGACGTCATAGCCATCCCAGGCCGTGTCGATGATGGCCTTGATTGCCGCCTCGTTCTTGGCAAAGGCGGGATCAAAGAAGCGGTTGCGAAAGCGGCGCTCGAATTCGGCGCGGGTTAGCTGAACGTCGGGCATGCCTTTGCGAAGTTCAATGCGGCTCATGATGATCCTCCCAGTTGCTGGGAATGATCTTGCGCCGGGACGCGATGGGTTGGCAAATCACAGGGCCACACGAGGCGGTGAGTGGGAATTGAAGAGAAAGTCTTCTCCTGCGAAGCGGGAGAAGAAGGGACCCGTTGCTTCGCAACGGGGAGATGAGGGCACTTTGACCTGTGGCCCGCCCTCACCTTTCCCAAGGCTTCGCCTTGGGCCCCTTTCCTCTCCCATTTTATGGGAGAGGACGTAAGAGCGCAAAAAACTTTCTACAGATTTACATCCAGAAATATGAATAAAAGCCCTTGACACTCTATTCCTAGTATGCCATTTGTGTTCCTGTTTTGTTCTTTAAGCGGGATAGGTACCTATGGACTGGGATTTGGCCATCAAACGCAACAGCGAAGTGCTTGCAGGGATCGTTGAAACGCTCTTTGCCATGCTGGGGCTTGTGGGCGAAGTTACCGTGGCGCGGCTGCCGTGGCCAACCTATCGTGCCGTGCTGCGCGTGTTGCGGCCCGCCGAATCCGCCCTGCGCCGGCTTATCGTCGTCGCGGCACGGGGCCTTGTGGTTGAACCCGCAGTGTCCCGTCCCATCCCAGTGGGGACAAAAAGAACAAGGAAAGGCGGATACAAGCGCTCCGCCTCTTTCCAGCTTTTCGATCCACGGACCCGCATCGTGCTGCCGCGGCGGAGAGTGCCTAAGCGGCCCGGCCCGCGTATTCACATGTTCAATGCCGACAACGAACTGGTGACCATATGGCCGCCGCCACGGCCAGCAGCTAGCCCCACTCCCGCCCCGCCCAAATCCGCTGATGGCCTGGTCAATGGCGCCCGCCTCATCCGCAGGCTTGAGGCCCTCGAGTCAGCCCTTGCGGACCTGCCGCGCCAGGCGCGGCGTCTGGTGCGCTGGCGGATGCGGCAGGAGAAAGCCCCCAACCCCAGTTTCAAAACGCCGCTCCGGCCGGGCCGTCCGCCGGGCTACCGCAGGAGGGCCGTTCACCAGGTCGATGAACTGCTCAGCGAGTGCCACTGGCTGGCCCATTACGCTGCGACGGCTGACACGAGCTGAGGCATTAATCATCCGTCTACGGATTAATAACTTAATTACCCCACTTCTGTCATCCCGGCGAAAGCCGGGACCCAGACTCACGACCAATGCACATGCTGAAAGCCTAGGCCCCGGCTTTCGCCGGGGTGACAGAAATTATGGGATCTTTTGCCGGAACGACATCCTGAGCGGAGTCCCTTCGACGCAATTCTTATTTCTTCATCCCGTTTATTTTCTGGAACACGTCGATCATGCGCGGGATGAAGCGGTCGCCGAAGCCCATGTTTTCGGCCATGACGAAGAGCTGGTGCACGCTTTCGCCCATGAATGATGCCACGGGCAACTGCTCGGTCATGTTGGTGTAATAGCGCATGTCCTTCCTTGCATTCTTGATGGCGAACTTGGCGGAGGAATCGTCATCGCTCAGGGGAACATTGATCAGCCTGCCGAACATCACCGAGGCGGCACCGCCCGCCATGACGATATCGCGGAACGCTTCCATCTTGACGCCCGCCTTGGCCGCCACCGTGATGGCCTCGGCGGCAATGGCCGCGTGGCCGATCGACAGGAAGTTGTTGAGCAGCTTCAATTGATGGGCCGCACCCGCCTCGCCCGCGTTCACGATGGTATCGGCAAAGCAATCCAGCACGGGCCGGATTTTGGCCAGCACATCGGCCGGCCCCGCCACCATGAGGCCGAGCTTTCCGGCCTCGGCTTCCTTCGGCGTGCGGGTCATCGGCGTGTCCACGAAGAAGGCGCCCTTGGCCTTGAGTTCGGCGGCGATCCTTATGGTGGAGGCGGGTTCCGCCGTGGAACAATCGGCGATGATCAGGCCGTCGCGCAGCGCGGTGGCCAGGCCCTTGGCGCCATAGATGGCTTCTTCGACCTGCGGCGTTCCGGTGACGCAGAGGATGACCAGGTCGGAGGCCTTGGCGATTTCGGCGGGCGAGGCATATTCCTTGGCGCCCAGCGAAATCAGGCTTTCGACCGGCGCGCGATTCTTGTGCGCCATCACATTCAGGGCAAAGCCCTTGGCCAAAATGTTCTTGCCGATGCCGTGGCCCATGAGGCCGACGCCGATGAGGCCAACGTTCTTGATTGTCATGGGGTATCCCTTTCCGCGATGAAATAATTCAGGCCATCCTGTTCCAGGATGAAGAGCCTGTCTTCGAGTTTTTTCTTGAAGCCGAGGCGCTCATAAAACCGCGCGCCCCCGGCATTGGTCAAGTCCACTTCGAGCTTGACAAATTTGGCGCCGCGCACCTTGCCGCGCCTTGCGGTTTCGCGGAGCAGCGCCTCGCCGATATTGCGGTTGCGCGCCGCGGCATCGACAAAGAGGTCAACGACATAAATGCCCTTGGCTCCGCGAAAGGTGGAAAAGGTCATCAGCGACAGGCAGGCGCCCAGAAGCTTGCCCCGTTCCGCCGCCACCACGACATTCACCAGGTCGAGGCTCTCCAGAAGAATCTGGCCGGTCAGGGCGGGGTTCACATTCAGGCTCAGGTCACGCGCCAGGCCATGCACCATGCCGGCGACGATCGGCGCTTCATTGTCCTGCATGTTTCGAATTTCAAACGTCATGTCACCCAAGGCCCTTCAGCAGCGAGGCGAGATTGAGGCCAAGGCTTGGGCTGGGGTAGCCGCCTTCCTGCACAACCAGTGTGGGCAATCCAATCTGCGCGATCATTTTCCCGATAGTGGCAAATTCGGGCGTGGCGATGGCAAAGCCCTTGAAGGGATCGTCCACGGCAATATCGAGGCCCGCCGCCAGCACCAGCACATCGGGCTTGAAATCACTCACGCGCTGCAGGGCCGTTTCCAGACTCGTGCAATAGTCCTTGATCACGGTGCCGCGCTCCATCGGGATATTCAAGTTGAAGCCCTCGCCCGCGCCCCGCCCTGTCTCGTTTTCATAGCCCCAGAAGAAGGGATAGAACCGTTTGGGGTGGGCATGGATGGACACGGTCAGGACATCGGCGCGGTCATAGAATATGGCTTCGGTGCCGTTGCCGTGATGCACGTCGATATCGAGAATGGCGGTGCGCTTTCCGGCGCGTGTGAAAATCTCGGCGGCAAGTGCTGAATTGTTGAAATAGCAGAAACCGGCGGCCACATCGGAGGCCGCGTGGTGGCCCGGCGGGCGGCACAGGGCGTAGACCAGTTTTTCGCCGCCCAGCACCAGGCTTGCGCCATGGGCGGCGCTGGCGGCACTCGCCAGGGCCGCCTGCAGTGTTGTGGGGGTCACCGGGCAAGCGCCATCGCCCAGGTGATAACCCGCCTGCCCCACCACGGATTCGGGGTAGCTCACGGGGGCCAGGGTTGACCTTCCCATGGCATAGATATTGGGGAGCGGAATATCGCTGGCATCGGGAATATGGCTCCAGCGCTCCAGCAGGGTTTCGAGGAAGGTGAGGTAGCGCTGCTCATGGACCAGGGCCACGGTTTCCATGGTGATCGCCGGCGGCGTCACGAGGGTTGAGCCAACCTGCTTTACGCCCTGGAGTAGCATATCGATGCGTTCCGGCTTCTCCGGGATGGGCTGGGGCCTGCCCGACACGATGAATGTGCTGGGCGCATGGAGGCGTTGCGTTTCGTCGAAAACAGTGAGCATGATTTGCGGCTTCTTCCTTGTTTCTGCTAGTACCGCATGAAGCCAACCAATGCTTTGCAAGATGGATTTGAACATGACTGCCGCGCCTGCCCTTCCTCCCAACATCCATTCCACCGGTTCCCTTCCCAAGGTCGTGTGGGCCAAGGGCAGCTATCTCCATGATGTCGATGGCAAGCAGTATATCGATGGCTCGGGGGGGCCAGCGGTTTATTGCATCGGGCATTCGAACACGGAAGTGAATGAAGCCATCAAATCGCAGCTGGACCGCATTGCCCATGGCTACCGTTATAATTTCACCACCGATGCGCTGGAGGAATTGACCGAGATTATCCGCGGCGTTTGCGGCGGCACGCTTGAAGCATGTGGTTTATGTGACGGGCGGTTCGGAAGCGGTTGAAAGCTGCCTGAAGCTGGCGCTGCAATATCATGCGGCGCGGGGCGAGATGAGCCGCCGCCGTTTCATTGCGCGCGAACGCAGCTGGCATGGCAATACGCTCGGGGCCCTGTCGGTGTCCGGCTTTCTTGAGCGGAAGGCGGCCTTTGAGGGTTCGCTTCTGGATGTTTCGCGCCTGTCTCCGGCCAATGCCTACCGCCCCATTGCCGCCAATGTTGGCGAAGCCTGCGCCCAGGAACTTGAAGATGAGATCCTGCGGATGGGGCCTGACAAGATCGCGGCGTTTATTTTTGAACCCGTTGTCGGTGCGGCGGGCGGCTGCGTTCCGGCCCCTGCGGGCTATGCCAAGCGGGTGCGCGAGATTTGCGACAAGTATGGCGTGCTGATGATTGCCGATGAAGTGATGTGCGGCGCGGGCCGCTGCGGCACCTGGCGGGCGCTGGAAACGGATGGCGTGGAGCCGGACATCATGTCGGTGGCCAAGGGGCTTGCGGCGGGTTACCTGCCGCTGGGCGCTGCGATCTATACGGACCGGGTGGCGGAGCCCATCATGCGGGTGCATGGCGCGCCGATGACGGGCCATACATTCACCGGCCACACGGCCTGCTGCGCGGCAGCGGTTGCGGTTCAGAAAATCGTGGCGCGGGAGGGACTCGTTGCCAAGGTTCGCGCCAATGAACCGAAGCTCAAGAAGATGATCGCCGAGGCACTGTCCGGCGTTGAGGCGGTGGGCGACATTCGCGGCCGCGGGCATTTCATCGCCACGGAACTGGTGGCCGACCGCAAGACCAAGAAACCGTTCGATGGCTCACTGAAACTTTTCATGCATGTGCGGCAGCAGGCCCTGGCCAATGGCCTGATCTGTTATCCGGTCGGCGGCAATGTCGATGGCATCAATGGCGACGTGATCATTCTGGCCCCGCCCTATAATTCCACCGACGCCGAGTTGACCGAGATGGTGGACAAGATGGCCAAGAGCATCAAGCAGGTGCTGGCGGCGAAGGGGTTCGCCTAGCTCACCGGCGTCCACAGCACCTGATCTATCCGGTCGCCCCGGTTGCCAGCATGATCAGGCGGTCCAGGCCCAGGGCCACGCCGGAAGCGGGCGGCATGAGGCGCAGGGCTTGGAGTAGTTCTTCATCTATCGGGTAGCGCTCGCCATAGAGCTGTTCCTTCAGATTCATTTCGGCTTCGAAACGGCGGCGCTGTTCGGTTGCGTCAGTGAGTTCGCCGAAGCCATTGGCGAGTTCGACGCCGCAGGCATAGAGCTCGAAGCGTTCCGAGACGCGGGGGTCGTGGGTGCAAACGCGGGCCAAGGCTGCCTCGCAGGCGGGATATTCGTAAAGAACGGTGACTGCGCCATTGCCCAGATTGGGCTCGACTTTTTCGACCAGAATGCGGCTGAAGATATCGGACCAGGAATCCCTGTCGGTGAATTGCACGGGGCATTGTTTGGCGAGGGCATCGCGATCCGATTCACTGCCATTCAGGGTCGCCAGCAGATCAACGCCCGCGTATTTTTCAAAGGCCCAGGCGACACTGAGCCACTCGGCTTGGGCAAAGGGATCAGCCTTCCTGCGGCGCCAGTTAAACTGTTTCGTTTCCGAAATGACTGCCGCCAGCCTCACCAGCGCCAGGCAATCCTCGATAATGGCGGCATAGGGCTCATTGGCCCGGTACCATTCCAGCATGGTAAATTCGGGGGAATGGGTGAGCGTGCGCTCCCGGTTCCGGTAGACATGGCCCAGGTTGAAAATGCGGGTTTCCCCGGCGGCCAGCAGCTTCTTGCAGGCAAATTCCGGCGAGGTATGGAGATAGCGGCGCTCATGGCTGCCGTCGGGCTGGATCAGGTCCGTTGCAAAGGCGTGGAGATGGGTTTCATTGCCGGGCGAGACCTGCAGGGCGGCGCAATCCACCTCCAGAAACCCCCGTTCGTCGAACCACTGGCGGATACCCGCCACAATGCGGTTCCGGGCCAGCAGAAAGGGCCTTCTGTCCTTGTGCCTTTCGGGCGAAAACCAGGGCATTTACAGGCTATCCTTGCAGGGGTTGGCTTAATCTCCGGGTGCTGCTAATACCCCCGCCAACTCAAATCAGCAATTCATGAAAGTTTCACACAGTGGTCAAGGTTATCGCAAGCGGCGTTCGCAAGGGCAATGTCATCGAGCATGAGGATGGCAAGCTTTACGTTGTTCTCAAATCCGAAAGCATGCATCCCGGCAAGGGCACGCCCACAACCACCATCGACATGCGGCGCATTTCGGACGGGGTCAAAACCGTGGTGCGCTACAAGACAACGGACGCCATGGAGCGCGCCTTCGTGGAAACCGTGACGCACAGCTATCTCTACAAGGATGGCGACATGTATGTGTTCATGAATCCGGAAAGCTTCGAGCAGATCAGCCTGCATGAAGACATGGTGGGCGATTCCGCGCCTTTCCTGCAGGAAGGCATGGAATGCCAGATCGCGCTGTTCAACGGCGCGCCGATTTCCATCGAACTGCCGCAGCGCGTGACTTTGGAAATCATGGAAACGGAACCTGCAATCAAGAACCAGACGGCCTCTTCTTCGTTCAAGCCCGCCCTGCTTTCCAACGGTGTGCGCACGCTGGTGCCGCCCCATATTGCTGCGGGCACCCGCATCGTGGTTGAAACCGCCGACGGCTCCTATGTCGAACGCGCCAAGGACTAACGGCTGAAAGTTCCCACGATCTCCACGTGGGAGGTCCATTTGAACTGGTCGACGGCGGTGAGAGATTTCAGCTTGTAACCGCCGCCCACCAGGATTTCCGCATCCCGGGCAAAGCTGGCGGGATCGCAGGAGACGGCGACAATTGTTTTCACTGTTGATTTTGCCAACTGCCTGGCTTGGGCCTCGGCACCGGCGCGGGGCGGATCGAAAACCACGGCGTCAAATTCTTTCAACTCATTGGCCACCAGCGGTTCGCGCATGAGATCGCGCACTTCGGCTTTCAGCGGCTTGAGGCCGGTGGTAAGGCGCGCGGCCTGAGCCAGGCTGGCGATGGCCGGCTTGTCGCTATCGATGGCGGTGACCTTGGCTCTTTCCGCAATGCGCAGGGCGAAGGGGCCAACACCGCAGAAGAGATCGGCCACGGATTTGGATTTGCCGAGGGAAGCCAGAACCAGACTTGCCAAGGCTTCCTCGCCTGCCTTTGTGGCTTGCAGGAATGATCCCGGCGGGACTTGCACAAGGGCCTTGCCGATTGAGACAACCGGCACGGCGCGGGTTGCGACCATGTTTCCATTGATGTTCAGGCGCGCCAGATTCAATTCCCCCACGAGGGTTGCCAAGCTTTGGCATTTGCTCATCGGCGATTTTGCGTTCCGCCTTGATTGAAACATCAAGGCCGTTGTCCGCCGCCGTGATTGCGACATCGCAATCGCCGAGCTTGCGCCCAGCTTGCGGGCGATATCGGTTGCGTTCCGCAGGGCGGGAACAAGGATGGGGCATTGATCGATGTCGATGAGATCATGGCTGCGGGCCGCCATGAAGCCCGCCTGCACAACGCCATCCCGGCGCCTGACATGAAGGCTGACGCGCCTGCGCCCTGCCCCATGGGCATCAATGATGTCGCCAACGGGGAAGCTGATCCCACGCTTTTCAAGAGCGGTTGCGATGAGATTGCGTTTCCAGTCTGGTACGGAACCTGCTGCCAATGCTGCAACTGGCAGCCGCCGCATTTCACGTAATATTTGCAGAAGGGTTCGATGCGTTCGGGTGACGATTGAAGAACCTGTCCTGTTGCCGCGTCCACAGTTTCGCCAGCGAGGACATTGCGAAATGTCTGGCCGTCGCCCACGCCCTCGCCGCGCCAATTCAGATGTTCGATGGTGACTTGCATATCAATCAGTGTTCGTTGGATAGGCGATGGCGATGGCGATGCCCGAGGTGAACGACAGTTTCACCGGACCCAGGGCGACATTCGACATGGTGAAGCTTGTGCCAAGAGTGAGCGCCTTGTCCTTCAGCGGCCATTTCACGCCGGTGAGATTGAGCCCGGTGATGTCGCTCCATGGCACGATGCTGAGGCGGCTCTGCGGGCCGAAATCAAAATCGTAAGCTCCGGCGATGAGCGGATAGGCTTCCTCGTCGCCATTTGAGATAAAGCAGCGATGACCGGACTTCGCCAAATGCAGCGCCATTCCCAGGTGGGCGGTGGCATGATCGCTTTCGCCTCCCAGACCGCCGATCAAAATGATCTCGCTTGCTCCCAGGCGAAGCGCTTCAGCCACGGCGATTTCACCATCGGTGGCGTCCTTGTCGGCGGAATGGGTTTGGCGCGGCACGAGGGCATAGTCCAGCGTGAGTTCCGAGCCGGCCGAGTCGAAATCGCCCACCCACAGCTCCGGCACAAGCCCCAGGGCGCTGGCATGTTTCATGCCGCTATCGGCGGCGATGATGCGGGCTCCGGCGATTTGCCGGCGCAGGCGTGGGGTGACCACAAGGTCGCCGCCGAGGAGGATGGCAAATCGGGACATGCCAGCCATGTAGCAAAAACAGCTTGAAAGATCACGCCCTTAAGTTTAGGTCTGTTTTTGCTCTCAACGGGGTGCCGCGTCTTTCGTGGCTGAGAGGAACTTCGGTTCCAACCCGCTGAACCTGATCCGGATTATGCCGGCGGAGGGATTGCGAGCGGAACCTGGAATCCCCCTCGTTCCCTGCCTCCATCCGAAACTGATTGGAGGTATTATGCTTAAGATTATCAGCACAGTTATCGCTTCCGTCATTTTCGCTTCCCTGGCCCAGGCCAAGGAGACGTTGACGATCTACACCTACGAAAGCTTCGTGACCGAATGGGGCCCGGGCGGCAAAATCAAGGAGGCTTTCGAGAAGACCTGCGACTGCACCATCGAATGGGTGGGGCTGGGTGACGGGGTTGCCGTGCTTAACCGCCTGAAACTGGAAGGCGCCAATACCAAGGCCGATCTCGTTCTGGGACTTGATACCAGCCTGACGGCGGAGGCCATCGGAACCGGATTGTTCGGCAAGCATGGCGTGGACAAGGCGCTGGCCAAGACGCCGGAGGCTTGGACCGATGATTATTTCATGCCCTATGACTATGCGCATTTCGCGGTGATTTATGACACGGAGAAAATGACGTCTCCGCCAAAGAGCCTCGATGAACTCGTCAATGGCGATCCCAGCCAGAAAATCGTTCTGGAAGATCCGCGTTCGTCAACGCCAGGGCTTGGATTTCTGCTGTGGATGAAAGCGGTTTATGGCGACAAGGCGGCGGAGCAATGGAAAAAGCTGCAGCCGCGCATCCTGACGATTACGCCGGGCTGGAGCGAGGCCTATGGGCTGTTCACCAAGGGCGAGGCGCCGATGGTTTTGTCCTACACGACATCGCCCGCCTATCACATGGTGGCGGAAAACACCGCGCGCTATCAGGCTGCCGCTTTCAGCGAAGGCCACTATCTTCAGATTGAAGTGGCCGGCCTGATTGAGGCCTCGCCGGAAAAGGCGCTGGCGCAGAAGTTTCTGGGCTTCATGATGACCCCGGCGTTTCAGGACATCATCCCCACCACCAACTGGATGCTGCCTGCGGGAGCCACGGACACAGCGTTGCCGGACGCTTTTGGCAAACTTGTTGTGCCCGCAAAGACGCTGCTGTTTTCACCGGACGAGGTTTTCAAGAACCGCCGCGCCTGGGTGGATGAGTGGCTGAATGCCTTGAGCAAATAATGTTCAGGAACCTTACATTGGCAATTGCGCTCGGATTTATTCTGGGTGCGGTTGCCCTTGGGTTCCTGCCCCTGCTCTGGCTTGGCTTCGGGCAAGCATTCCATTTTGACGATTATCTGCCGCGTGTTGTGGCCTTCACGTTGAAGCAGGCGTTTCTTTCAACGCTGCTGTCGGTTGCCATCGCCCTGCCGGTGGCGCTTGCGCTGGCGCGGCGGCAGTTTTTCGGTCGGGAGGCAATGTTAAAAGTCTTTTCCGTGCCGCTTGCCCTGCCCGCCATCGTCGCCATTCTCGGGATTGTCGGGGTCTATGGCAACAGCGGCCCCTTTGGCGGCCTGTTCTCCATCTATGGCCTGACGGGAATTCTGCTGGCCCATGTTTTCTTCAATATGCCGCTTGCGGTGCGCCTCATGCTCACACGGCTTGAAGCCATTCCGGCGGAAAATTTCCGTCTGGCGGCGCAACTGAATTTCAGCACCGGGCAGGTGTTCCGTTTCATTGAATGGCCGCAGCTTGCTTCAGCCCTTACCGGCATTGCCAGCCTTATCTTTCTTCTGTGCACGGCAAGCTTTGCAGTGGTCCTCATCCTGGGTGGTGGTCCGCAGGCAACCACACTTGAGGTGGCGATCTATCAATCACTGCGGTTGGATTTTGATCCGGCACGGGCTTCCGTCCTGGCGCTGGCGCAACTCGTGACCTGCAGTCTTCTGGTACTTGTCGCGGGCCAGTTTGCGCGGGAAATTCAGGTGGTTCCGCCGACGCTTGCCAGGATCCGGCGCTGGGACGGGAAATCGGGATTCTCAAAGGCTATCGATGGTTTGGCAATCGCCTTAGGCATGGTAATCGTTGCGCCGCCCATCCTGAGCGTTGCCTTGTCAGGCATTGGCAACATTCGGCTTGATGGATCATTGCTGTGGGCCACGGCCACAAGCCTGCTGATTGGCCTCGCCTCGGCAAGCCTCAGCATCGCTCTGGGATGGGTGCTGGCGGAATCGGCGGCGCGGCAGCCGCGCCCGTTTCTGAAGTCCGCTATCACGCTTGCCTGCCTCGCCTCGCTGATCATGCCGCCTGCCGTTCTGGCCACGGGCTGGTTCGTGACTCTCAGCCCTCTTGCCGACATGAGCCGCTATGCGTTTTTCCTGGTTGTTATCCTCAATGCCCTTATGGCCCTGCCCTTCGTCTGGTCGCCGCTCTATCCGGCAATCACCGACTCGGTTCAAAGGCATGACCGGCTTTGTTCAAGTCTTGGATTAAGAGGCTTCGCACGGCTTAAACTCATTGACTTGCCGGTGCTCCGCAAACCTCTTGGGCTGGCGTTCCTGATGGCGGTGATTGTTTCCCTTGGCGATCTTTCGGCGATCACGCTGTTTGGCAGCGACACGCTTGTCACCCTTCCCGCCCTGATCTTCCGGCAGATGGGCAATTACCGGATGAATGATGCGGCGGGCACGGCCCTGGTGTTGGCGGCGTTCTGCTTTGCCCTGATAACCCTCGCCCAGAAATGGAGCCAGAGCCATGATCAAGCTTGAGAACGTCGGCTTCCGCTATGAAGACATGGTGATGAATTTTGACCTGCAGGTTGCGAAGGGCGAGCTTGTGGGAATTATCGGGCCGAGCGGGGCCGGCAAATCCACCCTGCTCTCGCTCATTGCCGGATTCGATGATCCAGTTTCCGGGAGGATTTCGATTGACGGTGCCGACATGGAAGGCGTAGCGCCGGACCAGCGCCCGGTGAGCATGATTTTTCAGGATCACAACAGTTTTGCCCATCTTGATGTGTGGACCAATGTGGCGCTGGGGATTTCACCGGATCTGAAACTTGATCCGCAACAGCGCGCGCGGGTTGACGAGGCGCTGGCACGGGTTGGACTTTCGGATTTCAAGGGGCGCAAATCAACGGAATTATCGGGCGGCGAAAGGCAGCGCATCGCCATTGCCCGTGCGCTGGTGCGGGACAAGCCGGTGTTGCTGCTGGACGAGCCCTTTACGGCGCTGGGGCCGGCGCTGCGGCGCGACATGCTGGATCTCATCCGGGAGATTCAAAAGGAACGGAAGCTGACCGTTCTCATGGTCACCCACCAGCCGGAGGACGCCAAATATGCTGCGTCGCGGATTGCCTTTGTGCAAAATGGCCGGATTGCCCATGTTTTGCCCACCAAAGCAGTTCTTTGCCGCCTCGGCTCCGGCGGAGATTGGCGATTATCTGGCGTGAAGGAACGGCGTCCGACTGGATGTGGCCAGACGTTGCACAATCAGATAGGTTGAATCCATGTCCACATCGCCTGGCGTAATCGAAGTCCACCTCCAAACAACCGAACAGCTTTTCAATTCGTTCGATCCGTCGCCATTCCACGACCGCGATCTCGACGAAGAGGCTGAGCGCTATATCGTCGGCTGGGCGAGGGAAATCAAAAGGACAGAGCGATTGCAGCTCATCGTCACGCTCCCCGAAGCGGCGCGCAACACCGTGGTTGCGCAACACATTCCCGACGCGATCCACAATTATTTCGACAACCGTGCCCTTCGGGCCAAGCAGGAACTTCGTGAACTCCTGCGCATTGGCTGGCGCTCCCTGGCCATTGGACTTGCCGTTTTGCTTGCCTGCTTTCTGGCGGTTCAATACATGAGCACAGCGTGGAGCCAGTCCACCGCTGGGAGATTGATGGAACAAAGTCTTCTTATCCTGGGCTGGGTTGCCAACTGGAGGCCCCTGGAGATTTTCCTTTACGACTGGTGGCCCATCCGACGGCGGCTGATTTTACTCAGGCGTCTCGCAGAAATGCCGGTTGAGGTGCGGGCAGCGTCCAGCCGCCCTTCATGACGCCGGCAGCGGTGATTTAAAGGCTAGAGAACCCGGCAACAATCAGCTAATCACCCGCTGCCATGTCCCGACTGCTCCTCAACCTGCAAGATATCCACCTCACTTTCGGCGGCAAGCCGGTGCTTGAGGGGGCGGAGCTCATGCTGGCCGATGACGAGCGCATATGCCTGGTGGGGCGCAACGGCTCGGGCAAGTCAACGCTTCTGAAGATCGCGGCGGGGCTGGTGGAGCCCGATGGCGGCGAGCGCTGGCTGCAGCCGGGAACGACGGTGAGATACCTGCCGCAGGAACCGGATTTCGGAAATTTTGCAACGGTGCTGGATTATGTCGAAGCGGGCCTTGGGCCCACGGACAGTCCCTACCGCTGCAAGCACTATCTCAACGAGTTGGGCCTGACGGGAGATGAAAAACCCGCAACGCTTTCGGGCGGGGAAATGCGCCGCGCGGCTTTGGCGCGGACCCTTGCGCCTGATCCTGACATTCTGCTTCTTGATGAACCGACGAACCATCTGGACTTGCCCGCGATTGAGTGGCTCGAAAATGAACTTAAGTCTTCCCGCGCTGCCTTCATCCTGATCAGCCATGACCGGCGCTTTCTCGAAGCCCTGTCGAACCGCACGATTTGGCTGGATCGCGGCGCATCGAAACGAATGGATCGCGGCTTTTCGGAATTCGAGGCCTGGCGCGACCAGGTTCTGGAGCAGGAAGACATCGAGCAGCAGAAGTTGGCGCAGCGCATTGCCACGGAAGAACACTGGATGCGCTATGGCGTAACGGCGCGGCGCAAACGCAATATGCGCCGGGTGGGCCTGCTTTCAACGCTGCGCAAGGAGCGGCGCGAGCATGTGGGCAACCTCGGCAATGTGCGGCTTACGGCATCAAGCGGCGATGCTTCGGGCCGGCTGGTTGTCGAGGCCAAGAAGATTTCCAAATCCTTTGGCGAACGGGCAATTGTTTCCAATCTTGATCTGCTGATGCTCCGCGGGGACAGGCTTGGAATCGTCGGGCCGAACGGGGCGGGCAAAACCACGCTCATCAAAATGCTTACGGGCGCCATGGAGCCCGATGGCGGGTCGGTGCGGCTTGGCACCAACCTGCAAGTGGTGACGCTGGATCAAAGCCGCCAAAGCCTTGATCCCAATACGCTGCTGGCTGATGTGATCACGGCGGGCCGCGGCCAATCGGTGACCATCAATGGCGAAACCCGCCATGTGGCGAGCTACATGAAGGATTTCCTGTTCCGGCCGGAACAGGCGCGGACCCCGGTTTCGGTGCTGTCCGGCGGGGAACGGGCGCGGCTGATCCTGGCGCGGGAACTGGCCAAGCCTTCAAATTTCCTGGTGCTCGACGAGCCCACCAATGATCTCGATCTTGAAACGCTTGATCTCCTGCAGGAGATGCTCGGAGATTATCAGGGAACAATCTTGCTGGTGAGCCATGACCGCGACTTCCTTGACCGTGTGGCCACAAGCATTCTCATGTTTGAAGGTGATGGAAAATGGACCGAATACGCGGGCGGCTATTCGGACATGGTGGCCCAGCGCGGCGCGGGGGTGAATGCACGCGCTTTGAAAGTTGCGGTGAGTGAACGGGCCTCTTCACCTGTGCAACCGGCAAAACCACAGGCCCGGCGCAAGCTGACATTCAAGGACAAGCATGCGCTTGAAACACTGCCCGCCAAGATGGCTTCGCTGCATGACGAGATCGCCAAGCTTGAAACCAAACTGGCTGACCCTGAGCTTTTTGCACGCGATCCCAAGGCCTTTGAAAAAACCATGACGCGGCACCAGAAAGCCAAGGCGGAAATAACCCAGGCCGAGGAACAGTGGCTGGAACTTGAAATGCTGAAGGAAGAGCTGGAAGCAAACTAGGCTTACCAGCCGCCGCCTCCACCGCCGCCGCCACCACCGCCCGATGAACCGCCGCCACCGGAGAAGCCGCCGCCGGAACCTGAGCTTGATCCCGGTGCCTGCGCGGCGGAAGCGACGCTCGTTGCGAGGCCAGACCCCAGGCTTTCGGTGAAGCCGCCCATGTTGCCGGCGTTCCAGTTGCTGCCGGAATACCAGGCAGGCGCAGTGGCGCCCGCCAGGGCAGCGGCGGCCAGCACGGCGGTGAATTTGGCGTTCCACTCATTTTCGCAATCAAGCGCCAGGGCATAGGGCAAGTAGCGCTCGAACAGCTCCGGCGTTTTTTCCGGCGGGTTCAGTATCTTGAGGCGCTCCTCCTCGGCGGTTTTCATGTACATGCGAAAACCTTCGAGCTGATCGAGAACCTGACGGCCCGAAACCGTGGGGGCGCTGAGCAAATTGTAGAATACGATGTTCAATATCCCGAGGCCGATTGCGGTGCTCACAAGCATCACGATGCCAGGTGACAGCGCATCGGAAAAAAGCGCAAAAATAGGAACCGCGACACCCGCGATGCCAAAGGGAATCAGGAAGAGAAGAGAGGCGGCGGAGCCGATTTTGGCAAGCACGCCCTGGCTGTTGATGACGCCCTTGATGGAACTCCAGGCAATGGTGAGGATCACGCCCCACCAGATGCCGGACCAGCCCGCCGCAAAAAGACCTACAAAGCCGTCGCTCTCCGGCAACAGCAAAGCCGAAATCACGAGGCCTGCAATTGAAATCACGGCACCGGCCCAGAACCAGCCAATATTGCGGACGAAAACCGAGCCTTCGAATTCCCGCTTGAGGGCATTTTCGAGAGACCTCTTCATCATGCCAATTGCGGCATGATTGGAATTTTCCAGTTCGGTGGTGCCGGACGGCGTTGAACTGAAGAGCGCATTTTCAGCCGATGTGAGGGCAGTTCCCGGTGCGGACAGCTTGGTGATCGCAAAATCACCATCGCTGTCGGCAATTTTCAAGCGTCCCTTGACCGCGAGCCCGACCAGTGCGGCGGCAAAGGCCTTTTGATCATAACGCTGCTTCCAGATGAACCGGGAGCCTGCGGGACCAAGGGCTTGCGGCGGCCTGAAGAGCGGAACGATAACACCCGATCGGCGGATCACGGCCCACCTTGGCCCAGGCAAAATAGAAAAACAGCGCGACGCCGAGAAGCGTTGCCGCAAGGCCCATGAAGCCCGCGTTATCACGCAGGAACCAGGAATATATCTGCGCTTGGCTGGGGGCCGCAACGATGCCCTTTTGCCAGGCCACGGCCACCGTCATGCCCTCGCCCGGGGCAAGGTTCCGGGTGGCTACGGCCCGGTACTCATTGCCTGTGGAATCGAACACCTTGAAATCGCGGCCATTTTCTCCCTGATAGCCGGTGTAGGCGGCATGCTGCAGGATTTTGGCGCCCGGCGGGAGCCGCACGACTGCCGTTGTCGCCTGGATGGAGAACGGCCAGCCATTGCCGGTCACATTCCAATAGAGCTCGTCATAATCGGCAAAAAATCCAAGCTGGCGCGTGGTCCGGTACTGGATTTCGTAGACATGAATCCCGGAATCGAGAAACACGTCGGCGCTTCCGATGCGGATGCGCTTGCCGTTGGAAAGGCCTTCAATGGCATAGGGTTCCGCCTGCCTATCGCGCTTCACCGAGATCACCTCGAAGCCCACAACAACCCGCAAGCCGTTCCGGTCCGTATAGGTCGTGGGAAAATCGCGAAAGATGCCGCGCCGGATCTGGCGGCGTTCGGCATTGACCGAAATGGTCTCCGTCACGTCAACGGAGCCATCGACATTCACCCGGGCGTCACTGGTGAACTGTTCAATGCGTTCTTCCGCCTGAACCGCGGAATTAAGAATGACGAGCGCGAAAAGCGCAAAAAGGAAGGCGCGCATGACCCCTTGCTATTTCTTGAAATCGACTTTTGGAACTTCGCGCGCCGCCGCATCGCCAATTTCGAAAAACTCGGCCTGCGTGAACTTGAAGAAATTGGCGACGAAGTTGCTGGGGAAGGACTGGATCATGGTGTTGAGATTGCGCACGGCGCCGTTGTAATAGCGGCGCGAAAGCTGGATTTCATCTTCAGTGGCGGCAAGCTTGTCCTGCAAATCACGGAAGTTGGCGTCGGCCTTCAATTCCGGATAGGCCTCGGCCACGGCAAACAGTTTGCCAAGGGCGGCCGTCATGGCCTGCCCCACCACCGATTGCTCGCCTACCGAACCGCCCGCAATGCTCTTGGCGCGCAAATCAGCGATATCGCGAAACAGCTTGTCCTCATGGGCCGCATAGCCTTTCACGGTTTCGATGAGGTTGGGAATGAGATCGGCACGGCGGCGCAATTGCACGTCAATGCCGCTCCAGCCTTCGGCCACGAGGTTCTTGTTACTGACAAGGGCATTATAGGCGTAAACCAGATAGCCTGCGATGGCGACGATGAGAATTAAGAGACCATAACCGAATGTCATTGTTGTTTCCCCTGAATGGCCAAGACGGCAGTTATCGCAGTATTCGGGCCGGTTTGCCAGACGGGTTTTTTCTGCCATAAGGCTGCTCCACCTGAACGAGAGAACAGCGATGACAGTCCACTTGCGGATCTTACGCCCTGCCCCGAATATTTATGCTTTCTACGATGGCCGGGTTGAGGGCTACCGCTTTGCGGAAGGCGAGAACTGGGTGGATGACGGGGCGCTCTCGCTGGGAATCGCCAGCTATGCCATCGTCGATGGCGAAGATGCGCTGGTCTATGACACGCATATTTCCGTTGAATATGCCGCGTTCATTCGCAAAACCCTCGCCGAAGCAGGCGTGAAGAATTTCACGGTGGTGCTCAGCCACTGGCATCTCGACCATGTGGCGGGAACAGAAGCCTTTGCCGACTGCAGGATCATTTCAAACAAGCGCACACTGGAACATCTCACCCAACGCAAAGCGGCTATCGAAAGCGGCACATCGTCCGGGCCGCCGGTCATCAATCCGCTGATCCTTCCAACCCAGACTTTTGAAGGGCGCATGCAATTGCAGGTGGGCAGCCTCACAATTGATCTGATTGAAGCCAATATTCACAGTGACGACGCTACGGTTCTTTGGTTGCCTTCCGAGCGCATATTGCTGGCCGGAGACACGTTGGAAGATACGGTGACCTATGTGGGCGAGCCGGAAAATTTTGACATTCACCTTGCCGACCTTGACCGGCTTTGGGCGCTGAATCCGGAACGCATTTTGCCGAATCATGGCGATCCGGAAATCATTGCCCTTGGCGGTTATGAAAAGACCTTCATCCGCGCCAACCAGCAATATATCCGCATGCTGAAGCGCTGCGTGACCGAACCGGGCTTGCGCGGTAAGCCGCTGCGCGAAGTCATTGCCGGCCCCCTTGAGGCGGGATGGGTTAATCTGTTTGAGCCCTATGAGGCCATTCACCGACAGAACATTGACGTGGTTCTGGCCGCAAAGCTCAGCTAGGGCCGCGGCCTGGCAATTTCAAGAAAACTCCTGATGAGATGCAACTCTGACCGAGCGCGAAGGAAAAGCAACCATTCCTCCATTTTCACGGGCCAGTCACTGAACTCATGAATGCGCAACCGGCCATCGGGAGAAATCTCGCCCCGGGACATGACCGCGACGCCAAGGCCCTGCGCCACAGATTCCATGACGGCCTCACGGCCTTCGACCTCAATCGTGTTACGGGGACTCAAATTTCGCTTCTGCAACTCCTCAAGCAGCAACCTTCGGGTTGTGGATCCCTCCTCACGCAAAACAAGCGGTGTAGAGGTCAAGGCGGAGAGGGAAACACGCGGACCCTTCAGCAACGCGGCCTGCTTTGGCGCTACAACTACCAGCCTGTCTTCGCGCAGCTTGAAGCACCCGATGGAATCATTCTGGGGATGCTCGGCGGTCACGGCAATGTCAATTGCGAAGGTGAGCAGCTTCGAAATAAGGTCGGCGGAATTTCCGGCCACGAGCCTCATGGCAATTCGCGGGAATTCCTTCTTGAACCTGTTAATATGCTGCAACACATGTACGGCAGCATCAGCGCCAACCGTCAGATGTCCCTCTTCGAGGGTTTCCGCCCGCATCAGGAGCTCCGATGCCTGCGCTTCTGCCTCAAACAGGCGTTCCGTGATGGCATATAGCTTACGGCCGGTTTCCGTGAGCGTGACGCCTCGCGCCGCGCGCAGGAATAATTGAACGCCGTGCGCCTCCTCAAGTTTCCGCACGTGATCGGAAATCGCCGGTTGCGTTAACGAAAGCCCGATGGCTGCCTTGGAGAAACCGCCCTGTTGGGCCACCGCATGGAACGCCTTGAGCTGGGCATAAGTCATATCAGATTTTCCTATGGTTTACATAAGAACATACGATTTGACTGATATTGGTCAATGCTTATTGTGGCGGCACAATCTGGAGCCCCCAATGAACATCAAGATGCCGTCCTTCAAGCCATCCTTTCCCGGCCCCGAAGGCCAGGAGGATATGCCCTACCTGCTCACTCCCGGCCCGCTGACAACCTCACGCACGGTCAAGCTTGCCATGCTGGCCGATTGGGGCTCGCGCGATGTGGAGTTCCGGAAAATCGTCGGCAACATCCGCAAGCGCATTCTGGAGTTAGCCAATTGCGACGGGCGCTATGAATGCGTCATCATGCAGGGGTCCGGCACCTTTGCGATTGAGGCGGCCCTCGGCAGCCTGTGCCCCGACAAGCGGCGCAAGACGCTGGTGGTTGCCAATGGCGCCTACGGCGACCGGGCGGCGCAGATTCTGGAGCGCATCGGCAGGCCCTATCTGAAAATCGACAAGGGCGACAGCACGGTTCCAACGGTTGAAGAAGTTGTCACCATGCTGGATGCGGACAAGAGCATCAGCCATGTCTGGATGATCCATTGCGAAACCACATCTGGCATCGTCAACCCCATCGAAGAGATCGGGCAAGCGGTCAAGCTGCATGACAAGGTTTTCATGGTGGATGCCATGTCCTCCTTCGGAGCCCTGCCGCTCCACATGGTGGAACAGAACATTGACGTGATGGTGTCCTCCTCGAACAAATGTCTGGAAGGCGTTCCCGGCTTTTCCTACGTGGTGGTGAAGCGTGACCTGCTCGAAGCTTCGGCGGGGGCCTGCCATTCCGTTGTGCTTGACCTGTTCGACCAGTGGCGCGGCCTTGAGGCCAACGGGCAGTTCCGCTTCACCCCTCCGACCCATGCCCTTGTTGCGTTCGATCAGGCCCTGAAAGAGCACGAGCAGCAAGGCGGTGTCGAAGGGCGCGGGGCGCGTTACGCCCGCAATGCCAAGGCGCTTGTCACCGGGATGACCGAGATGGGATTTTCGACATTGCTGCAGGAGGGCTTGGCTGGACCGATCATTCAGACCTTTCTCACGCCGCGCGACCCCAATTTTCATTTTGAGCAGTTTTACGAGGCGCTGCGGGTTCGCGGCTTTACGATCTATCCGGGAAAGTTGACCAAGCGCCCGAGTTTCCGCATCGGTACCATCGGACAAATCGATGAGCGCGTCATTGCCGCGGCCCTTGAGGCCATCCGCGATGTGGTGGGCGAAATGGGGGTGAAAGATTTCGCCCCGCTTCAGAGTTAGAAACAGAAATGACAGCAAACCCTATGAAATCCGTTAGTAAGTCCGTTTCCGTGAACGGCCGGGAATACGCCTGGCCGCAGGCTCCGCTGGTGGTCATTTGTTGCGATGGCAGCGAACCGGACTACATGGAAATGGCCATGGCCGAAGGGCTGATGCCAAACCTGAAGACGATGATTGCCAAGGGTGAGAATACGCGTGGCCTGTGCGTGATCCCGAGTTTCACCAATCCCAACAATCTTTCGATTGTCACTGGTTCGCCACCGGCGGTGCACGGCATTTGCGGAAATTATCTTATTGATCCGGTGACCGGGCTTGAGACGATGATGAATGATCCCAAGTGGCTGCGGGCACCGACCATTTTCGAAAAATTTCAGAAAGCGGGAGCCAAAATCGCCGTGGTCACGGCCAAGGACAAGCTGCGCCTGCTGCTCGGCAAGGGCCTGATCTTTGACGGAACCGCCGTCGCCTTTTCTTCCGAGCATGCGGACAAGGCCACCTTGAAGGAGAATGGCATTGAAGGCGTTTGCGACACGGTCGGGATGGCCGTGCCAGAGGTTTATTCGGCGGAACTCTCCGAGTTTGTCTTTGCGGCGGGCGTCAAGCTGCTGGCATCCATGAAGCCTGACCTCATGTATCTCTCCACCACCGACTACGTGCAGCACAAATATGCGCCGGGCTCGAAGGGCGCCAACAGTTTCTACAAGATGATGGACGGCTATCTCGGCCGGCTTGATGCGCAAGGGGCCATCGTGGTGATCGTGGCCGATCACGGCATGAAAGCCAAGCATTTGCCCAGCGGCGAGCCCGATGTGATCTATCTGCAGGACGCTTTGGACAAGAGTTTTGGTGCAGGCACAACGAAGGTCATCCTGCCCATCACCGATCCCTATGTGCAGCATCACGGCGCGCTGGGGTCCTTTGCCACGATTTATGTCAAAGGGATTTCGGTTGAGGAAGCCTCGGTGTTCATTGCAAAGCAGCCCGGCATTGATGTGGTTCTTGACCGGGCGCAGGGCTGCGCACGGTTTGAGCTTCCGGAAGACCGCATGGGCGACATCATTGTTGTTTCTGGCGGAAGTACGGGATCGAAAGTGATCGGCACCAGCCGTGCGCGGCATGACCTTTCAGGATTGAACGAGCCGCTGCGCTCCCATGGCGGCCTCACGGAGCAGACCATCCCGGTTATCGTGAACCGCAAAACCCGAAATCTGCCGAAACCCTTGCGCAATTTCGACGCCTTCTTCATCGGCTGCAACTGCATTATCGAGGCCTGACATGACCCGCACCGTTATCACCGAAAGCATGCGCATTGGCGGAAAGAAGGTGTCGGCCGACGGCGTTGTGCCGGTGCATTATCCCTTCACCAATGAAATCATCGGCACGGTTCCGGCGGGCCGCGCTGAACATGCGGCGCGGGCGTTCGAGATCGCGGCGGGCTTCAAGCCGAGGCTCACGCGCTATGAGCGCCAGCAGATATTGTTCAAGACAGCGGAGCTCATCCGCCAGCGCCGCGATGCCCTTGCCCATGTCCTGACGCTTGAACTCGGGATTTCGATGAAGGATTCGGTTTACGAATGCGGGCGCGCCTATGACGTGTTCTCGCTTGCGGCCCAGCTCTGCATTCTCGATGACGGGCAAATTTTTTCCTGTGACCTCACGCCCCAGGGCAAATCGCGCAAGATTTTCACCAAGCGTGATCCTGTGGGGGTGATTTCGGCCATCACACCATTCAACCATCCGCTTAACATGGTGTCGCACAAGATCGCGCCGGCCATCGCCACTAATAACTGCGTTGTGTGTAAGCCCACGGAACTCACGCCGCTTACCGCGCTAACGCTGGCCGATATTCTCTATGATGCGGGCCTGCCGCCGGAAATGTTCCAGGTGGTGACTGGCTGGCCCGATGACATCGGCGACGAGATGGTGACCAATCCCCATATCGCGATCATTACCTTTACCGGTGGCGTGCGGGTGGGAAAGCTCATCGCGGCCAAGGCGGGCTACAAGCGGGCAGCCCTCGAGCTTGGCGGCAATGATCCGTTGATTGTGTTGAACGACCTGAGCGACAGCGACCTGGACAAGGCGGCGGAACTCGCCGTTGCCGGGTCCACCAAAAATTCCGGCCAGCGCTGCACGGCCGTGAAGCGTATCCTGGTTCAGAACCGGATTGCCGACAAGTTCGTGGCGCTGGTTCTGGAGAAGGCCAAGAAGATCAAGTTTGGCGATCCCATGGACCCCGCCACGGATCTGGGCTGCGTGGTGCATGAAGAAGCCGCCAAGGTGTTTGAAGGCCGGGTTCACAAGGCCGCCGAGCAAGGGGCTAAAATCCTGTACAATCCGGGCCGCAAGGGGGCGGTGCTGCCGCCCATCACCGTGGACTTTGTGCCGCACACGTCTGAGCTGGTTTTCGAGGAGACCTTTGGCCCCATTATTCCCATCGTCCGGGTTCCGGACGATGACGCGGAGGTGATCCGCATTTCGAATTCCACGCCTTTCGGTCTTTCCTCGGGCGTGTGCACCAATGACCTCAGCCGGATTACCCGCTTCATCGAGGGCCTTAACGTGGGTACGGTTAACATCTGGGAAGTGCCGGGTTACCGTATTGAGATGTCGCCCTTTGGCGGGATCAAAGACTCGGGTAATGGTGTGAAGGAAGGGGTTATGGAAGCCATGAAGTTCTTCACCAATGTGAAGACGTGGTCTCTGCCATGGCCAAGTTGACGTAAATTGAATCCAGGCACGCTCGTTATCATCAATCTGCTCGGTGGCGTCGCCCTTCTACTCTGGGGGGTGCGCATGGTGCGTACCGGAGTCCTGCGGGCCTGGGGTGACCGCCTGAAGCATTTCATTGAAGTGCGCCTGGGAAACCGGGGCTCGGCGTTTCTCTCGGGGGCCATGGCAACGGCCATCTTGGGCAGCGGCACGGCCACGACCCTGATTGTGGCGGGCATTGCCGCGAGCGGGGCCATTGGCACGTCGCTGGGGCTGGCGGTGCTCCTCGGGGCTGATGTGGGCTCCGCTGTCGTTTCCGCCCTCTTTGCCTCGGGCAGCTCGTTTGCGCTCTGGGCTTCGCCCATACTGATTTTTGCCGGCTATGTCACCTTCAGCGTGTCGCGCGAATTCCGGCCGCACAACATCGGGCGCATCATGATCGGCCTCGGCCTGATGCTGATGTCGCTGAAACTCATCTCAGAAGCAACAGTGCCGCTGCGCGAGGCAAGCCTGTTCCACGCTTTGCTTACGGCCATTGGCCATGAACCCCTGCTCGCTTTTCTGACCGGGGCAATTCTGGCCTGGGGCTTTCACTCGACGCTTGCCGTGATCCTGCTGATCGCCTCGTTTGTGGCCAATGGCAGCCTTGAACTTGGCGGGGCGCTTGCCTTCATTCTGGGCCTTAATCTTGGGGGCGGGCTGCCTGCCATATCATCCACCCTCGCGTTGCCGCCAGCGGGACGGCGGCTTCCGGTGGCCAACCTGATGTGCCGGAGCCTTGCCGCACTTATCGGCCTAGCCTTCGTTCAGCGCATTGCTGATTGGGCCACTCTTCTTCCCTTTGATGCCGTCACCGTGGCGCTTGCATTTCATGCGGCGCTTAATCTGGCTATCGGACTATTCTTCTTGCCACTCACCAAACTGGTGGAAAAACAGGTCATTAAGCTTGTGCCGGATGTGAAGCTTGATGCGGACCAGCTTGCCGCGCCGCGCTATCTCGACGTCAAATCATTGGATTCGCCGTCCATTGCACTTTCCAATGCGCTGCTCGAAACCGTGCGCATGAGCGAGGTTCTCAACCGCATGTTTGAAACGGCGCTTTCGGCGCTGCGTATGAAAAGCACGGAAACCCTCAAGCTGCTCAAAGCGTTGGATGAGCGGCTGAATACGTTTCAAAACGCCATCCAGTCATATCTCGTCGATCTCACGCAAACCCAACTTGACGCGGATGAAGCGCGGCGTGCCCTGGAAATTACGCTTTATGTCAGCAACCTCGAGCACGCGGGCGACATCATTCATCTCAACCTGGCGGACCGCATCAAGGCGAAGGCCAAGGAAACCATCGAGTTCAGCATTGAGGAACAGGCGGCGCTTGATGATCTCTGCCTGATCATTCATGACAACATCCGCCTCGCCACCGGCGTGTTGAGTTCCGCCGACCTTGAGGGCGCCAAACGGCTGATCGCGCAGAAGGATGCCTTCCGCAAACTGGAAAACGCGGTGCTGGACCAGCATTTCAAGAGCGACAAGCAGACCAAGCGCGGGGCGCTGCGGCGCAGCGCGCTTTACGTCGACATGATCCGCGACCTGCACCGGATCAATTCGCACATCGTTTCGGCGGGCTACCCGATCGTCGAGGCGGCGGGATTGCTGCGTGGTTCACGTTTGAGAAATGAAGCGAAGAAGACCTGATGAAATTCATCCATATCACTGACCTTCATCTGGTGCCTCCTGGCCAAAAGCTCTGGGGGTTTGATCCCTTCCCGCGCCTCGACCAGTGCCTTGCTGATATCATGAAGTATCATGGGGATGCGGAGTTTTGCGCCATATCGGGAGATCTCACCGAACGGGGCGAAGCCGAAAGCTACCGGGCCCTGCAGGAGCGCCTGAAGACATTTCCGCTTCCGGTTCATCTGATGCTTGGCAATCACGATGACCGCGCCACCTTCCTGAAGATTTTCAATGGCCCCCTGGAAGGCGGGTTCGTGCAACACAGCTTGATCCGGAACGGGCAGCATTTCCTGTTCCTGGATACATTGAAAGGCGGCCCCTCCTCCGCGGGCCTTTACGATGAGCCACGGCGCATATGGCTAAGGGCCGCATTGGCGAAAGCAAATGGCGCGCCGGTTTACATTTTCATGCACCATCCGCCGTTCAAAATTCACCATCCCTTGATGGATTTGATTCCGCTTGAGGATGGCGATGGATTTGGCGACCTGCTCAAGGGCCACAATGTGCGCCACCTCTTTTTCGGCCATGCCCACCGCACCATCAGCGGCCAGTGGCGCGGTATTTCCTATTCGGCGCTGCCCGGTCTTAACCACCAGCTACCTTTGGTTGATGGCTCGGTTCCCACGATCTACAGCGATGAGCCGGCGATGTATTCGGTGGTGTATCTGAATGGTGATCAGATCACGGTTCATTCCGATGCCTTCATGCATCGTGCGCCGGCGCAAATGGCCGACGATGCCGAGCGTGGCAACTGGAGCTAAAGTTCCGACTTCTGGTACTTGGCCTTGTCCAGCCATTGCGGATTGATGTCCACGCCCCAGCCCGGGCCTTCCGGAATTTGCACCTTGCCGTCGCGGGCAACAAGCGCCGGCCGGTAGAAATCCTCCTGCCAGGGATAGTAGTCGTTGCCCTCGATGGAGAACTCGACATAGGGCCCGGCGTTGGAAATGGCTCCCATCATGTGCAGGGTGAACACGGTCACCATCGACATGTTGGCGGCGTGTGGTGTGATAGGAAGGCCCGCCTTCTTGGCCATTTCAACCACCTTCAGGGTGCGCGACAGCCCGCCGAGATAGCAGATGTCGGGTTGGGCCACGTCAACACAGCGCATCTCCATGGCAAATTTCCACAGGGCCAGGTCGCAATCCTGTTCGCCACCCGTCACATCAAGGGACAGCGCATCGGTCACCTGTTTGGTCCAGTCATATTCCCAATAGGGGCATGGCTCCTCAAAATGCACAACGCCGTGCTGCTCCAGGAACTTGCCGATCTCGATGGCCTTCTTCGGTGTGTAGCTGCTGTTGGCATCGACCAATAATGTAGCCTCGTCGCCCAGCGCCTTGCGCACCATGGGAACGATGGCATCGGTGCGACCCGGCCATTCGTCCTCGTCATGGCCGCATTCCTTGCCGACGCGGAATTTGAAGGCAGTATAGCCGTGTTCATCACGTAACCGCGACAGGCGTTCGGCTTCCGCTTCGGGGGTGATCTCGCCGCGCTTCATGCTTGAGGCATAGACCGGAAATGGCCGTGGCTTTCCGCCCAGCAGTTCGCACACGCTTTTCTTTTCCAATTGCCCACGCAGGTCCCAGAGCGCCGTATCAAGCCCGGTGATGGCGCGCATGAGATAGGAGCCGGGGAATTTATGTTCGCGTTCGGGGATCAGCGTGACGAGGGCATCAATGTCGAGCGCGTCAGCGCCGAGGCTCCATTTGGCAACCTGCCGGTGAAAGATATCGCAGGTGATATCAGCATTATAGGTGGAAACCTGGCCCCAGCCCTGGCTTCCGTCATCAGTGGTGACCCGCACAAACCCGATATACTGGTTGCAGAAGGTCTCAAGACTTTTGATTTTCACGCCAACTCCGCTTTCGCACCAATGATCTCGCCGCGTTCGGCCAGGCGGGCCCGCTCCTGCATCCGCTGGGCAGCGGCCTCTTCCCGGCGCTTGGCAACCTCATAGAAAATGGCACCGATAAGTGACAGTCCGATGATGACCACGGCCAGCGCCGAAAGGGCCGGCGTCGTTCCCTGGCGCACTTCACCGGCAAGGACCGTAACAAGGGTTTTATCCGCCAGAATGGCGAAGGTCGTGGTGTTGTAGTTTTCGAATGACGAGAGAAAAGCAATTACTGAAGCGGAAATCAGGGCGGGTTTCAGGAACGGTACGAGGATATGCCAGAAGACTTGCGGGAAGCTCGCGCCGAGGTCGAGTGCTGCCTCTTCCTGGGAACGGTCAAAGCGCTGGAGGCGGGCCATGATAATCAGCAGGCAATAAGCGGCTACAAAGCTGGCCTGGCCGAAAATCGCCAGGATGATGCCCTTGTAGAAATACGCCTTGGTGAAATCCGTAACGCCCATCACGTCCTTCCAGAAAATCACCGTGGAAATGCCGATGATGACACCGGGCGTCAGCACCGGGGAAACCGTCACGAGATAGAATATGCTGCGGGCGCGATGATAGATCTGCCCCATCATGATTGCCGCTGCCAGGCCTACGGGTACCGAGATGGCGACCACGCCCAGGCCGATGATGATGGAATTCTTGATGCCGTCCATCATGTTGCGGTGGTTCCACAGCTTCACAAACCAATTGAGCGTGAATGCTTCAAACGGATAGGCCTGCGGATAGTTTGGCGTATTGAAGGCCGTAATGCTCATCACAATCAAGGGGCCAAAGAGATAGGCAAAGAAGAGGAAGATGTAGAACCCAATCATTCCCCGCATGACAAGCCTGGAACTCATCGGATTGTCTCCCCAAGGCTGACTTTGAACACCTTGAGAATGGCCAGCACAAATATGATGCAGGCGGTCAGCAGGATGAAGGCGTAAGCGGCGCCGCGCGGCCAGTTGAAGGCCTGGAAGAAGAAGTCATAGACGATGGAGGTGAACCACAGGGTACTTGGCCCACCGAGGAACTGGGGTGCTGCCAGCGAGCCGGCCGACAGCATGAACACCATGGTGCAGCCTGAAGCGATGCCCGGCTTGGCATAGGGTATGACAACATCCCTGTGGATTTTCCACCATGGCGCGCCAAGGTCGCGGGCAGCTTCAATCTGGTTTTTGTCCAGGCTCTCAATCGCATTGTAGAGGGGAAAAACCATGATGAGCAGATAGGCGTAGGACAGGCCGACATAAAGGCCCGTATTCGTTCCGAGGAAATCGATCGGTGTGTCTATGATGCCCATGCCCATCAGTGTCTGGTTAATCAGGCCTTTGGAGGCCAGCAGCAGCCGCAAGGAAAAAGCGCGCAGGATTTCATTCACCCAATAGGGCACAATTAGGCACAGCATCAGCAGGCGCACCTTCTGGATGGAGCCGGCCTGAGCCATGTAATAGGCAAGTGGATAGCAGATGGCGAAATTGACAGCAGTAATAAACACTGAAGTCAGAATGGAGAAAAAGAAGGCCCGCATGTGGAGCGTGTTCCAGTTGCCACTCGAAGGCTCCACGAAGAAGGATTTGTACTGCTGGATCGTGAGGAAATCCTCCGGCCCGTTACGCTTCATGGGCGGCAATCTCGGGTGGAAGCTTTCCTGCACCATGTAGAGATAAGGCATCACCACAAGGAACAGCATCCAGAATGCCACGAGACATATGAATACGATGCCAAGCACCGTGCCATTGCGCTGGAAGAAGCTCTTGTGAGTAGGATCGTGGGCGAGCTTTGACTCCTGGCGCGAAAGCAGCCAGAAGCCGGCGATCACCGCCAAGGGAAGCAGAAAGACGATGAACCTACTCACGGGCCATCTTCCCTTCCGGCAGAACCACCGCATAGCCTGGGTCATAGCTGACGGCAGCCTTGGCGCCTTTGGCGGGAATTTCTGCACCGCCGTGACGGCCAACGGTCACAGATAGTTCCTTCTTGCCGGCACCCTTCATGAAGATGTGACTGACATTGCCTTCGAACGCGACATTCAAAACTTGTGACATGATGGTTGCATCGGCGGCACCCTTGCCGAGTGCAATGGATTCGGGGCGAACAAACAGAATGGCGCTGTCGCCCACTTTCAACCCTTGTGGATTTGCCCCACGCAATTCACCGAATGCCGTCTTCAGCACGGCGCCATTCTTGCCTGCCTTGGTCACACGGCCGGGCAAGGGATTATTCTCGCCGACGAAAGACGCCACGAAGGAAGTGGCCGGCGAATCATAAATGGTCTTGCCGTCGGCGATTTGCAGGATCTCGCCGTCACTCATGACGGCCACCCGGTCCGACATGGTCAGCGCCTCGCCCTGGTCATGGGTGATGTAAATGAAGGTGATGCCAACCCGCTTCTGGATTTCGCGCAATTCATTGCGCATGTGCTGGCGCAGTTTCAGATCGAGGGCCGAAAGCGGCTCATCAAGGAGCAAGACCTTGGGCTCCACCGCCAGGGCGCGGGCAATGGCCACGCGCTGTTTCTGGCCGCCGGACAATTCACTGACCAGTTTTTTTCCCTGATCCGGCAGGGCGATGAGGTCGAGTAGTTCATCGGCCCGCTTCATCCGCGCTGCCTTGTCCACGCCGCGCACGCGCAGGCCATAGGTAATGTTCTCCGACACGGTCATGAGCGGGAAAAGCGCCAGGTTCTGAAAGATCAGCGCGGTGGGACGCTTGTTCGGGCCGATGCCCGCCATGTCTTCGCCGCCGATGCGAACCACGCCGGAGGATGGATCGAGAAAGCCGGAAACGGTGCGCAGGATTGTTGTCTTGCCGCAGCCGGAAGGCCCGAGAAACGAGAAGAATTCCCCGCCCTTGATGTCCAGCGTTGCATCCTTCACCGCGGTGAAAGTGCCAAATTTTACCGTAATATGGTCAAGCTCAACACCTGAACTCATCGCGCCAATATCCCCTGTGCCTCGTGCAGGCTCTGTGTCCCGCTTTTTCCGTACTGTCTACCGAACTGCCCGGCAGTTCAAGTGGAGTCAAAAGAATCCCTTAAAAAAACAGCCCCGGATTTCTCCGAGGCTGATTCTGTTGTTGAAAGTCGATAACTTAGGCAGCCTTGAACTTGTCGGCGTACTGGCTGCGGATTTCGGCATACCATGCCGGTTCCACGGGCCAGGGCCACAGGTTCTTGAGCGCGTCGCCGGGGAAGGCTTCCTGGAAGTTCTTCTTGGCAACGTCGGAGAGCAAGGCATCGGCGCCGGTGACGACCGGGTTATAACCCGAGCCTTCGGCTACGGCAGCGGAAGCTTCCGGTGTGTGCAAGTAGTTCAGGAAGGCATAGGCCTGGTCCACATTCTTGGCGGACTTCATCAGCGATACGCCGTCAACCCAGGCTATGGCGCCTTCCTTCGGCGCCGTGTAGTTGACTGGCTTGCCTTCCTTCTTGAGCGACAGCGGCGGGCCATCCCAGGTCAGGCCGATCCACACGTCGTTCTCCATAAGGCCCGACTTGGTGTTATCGGCTGAATCCCAGAACTGCTTGACCCATGCCTTGTGTTCAATGGCGAAGGCAAGGATTGGATCCCAGACCTTCTTGAAGCTGTCCTCGTCCTTGTAGCCGTCGAGCATGCGGTTGGTCGGCATCTTGCCGTTGCCGTCCCACCACAGGCCGATGCTGAGCAGATAGGAGTGCGGACGGCCCTGCACATGGCCCTTGACGCCCTCATCCCAGAGCGAACCGTAGCTCAACTGGGCGGGATCGCCCTTGTAGAGGTCGGTGCGGTAGGAGATTGCTTCGGAACCCCAGCAATGCGGCATGTAATACAGGCCATCTTCCCAGGTCCAGAGCTTTTTGGCGCCGTCCATCATGGATGGCAGGATGTTGCTGGCGTTCGTGAGCTTGTTGGTATCAAACGGGGCAAGAACGTTGAGGTCCTTATACTGCGGAGCCCGGTTGATTGTCGGCGAACAGAGATCGAAGCCTTCGCCGCCTGTGGCCTGCAGCTTGTTGATCTGCTCTTCGTTCTGCGAAAACGGCGTCTGGTTGATCTTGATGCCCGAAGCCTTTTCGAAATTCGGAATCACGGGATCAGGATATTCGTCCGACCACATGAGCAGGTTAAGCTCGCCGGAAGATGAAAAGGCGTTCTTGACGTAGAGCGGGCTGGCAAAGCCTACGGCGCCCAAGGCGGCGCTGGCCTTGAGCAGCGAACGGCGCGAGAGCATCGCGGCGCGCAAGGTTTCCTGGGTAGATGTTAGTTTTTTCATGCTGACTGTCCTCTGACTGCCGGGGCGGAATGCCCCGCATTGTTTCCTCAAAATGCCACGTCCGGTTTTCCGGCCTCTGTTGTCATTTCAGGATAGTATGACAATGACGTAACACTCTGGCAATGGGCATATGGCACTGGACTTATGGCCGGAAAGTGGCTGGCCCCATGAAACGGGGCGGTGGTCCTGTCGCATTCGCAGCCGAGGTGTTAAGGGGTTAACCCATGCGCGTAAGCCTCGACCAAATCGTAAATTCCGCCCGACGGATCATCCCGGAGCCGGAAATGGCGGCCAGTAATTGCGCCTGGCTGGAGGCCTGCGGCTATCCCGGAATCAGGCTGCTTCTGGAAGCCCGGGCCGATGAGCGGCGTTCGGTTAACCTCGTTCCCGATGCGATGGGACTGGACCTGGAGAATGTCTCCTGCGTTTTCCTCGGGCCGGCAATCGCCGCCCATGTCGCCAGGCATGGCCGGGTGTTCCTGCGCAATGTGCGGCATGGCCTGTATCTGGTGCCGCTGGCGGTTGAGGCAAATATCGGCATCGGTTGCCCGGTTGACCCGGCCTTTGCGCTGGGTGGCGAGCGCCACAAGAATCCCTATAGTGAAAAGCTTGAAATTGCGGCGCGCGACGGCGTGGCCGTGGATGATGAGTTGTGGCGCGCAGTGGAGCAGATGTAGATGGCCGGACCCCTTTCCAACATTCGCGTGCTGGACCTCACCCGCGTTCTGGCGGGGCCCTGGGCCACCCAGATGCTGGCGGATTTCGGCGCCGAGGTGATCAAGATCGAAAAGCCCGGCGAAGGCGACGACACGCGGGGCTGGGGTCCACCGTTCCTGAAGAATGCCGATGGCTCGCGGGGCGATGCCGCCTATTTCCTGTCGGCCAACCGCGGCAAGACCTCCGTGTGCATCGACATGGCAAGTGCGGAGGGCCAGAAGCTCATCCGGGCGCTGGCGGCAAAATCCGATGTGGTGATCGAGAATTTCAAGGTGGGCGGCCTGAAGAAATACGGGCTGGATTATGACAGCCTGAAAGCCGTCAATCCAAAGCTCATCTATTGTTCGATCACGGGCTTTGGCCAGGACGGGCCCTATGCCCAGCGGGCGGGCTATGACTTCATGATCCAGGGCATGGCGGGCAGCATGTCGATCACCGGCGAGCCCGATGGCCCGCCGATGAAAAGCGGCGTGGCCTATGCCGATATTTTTACCGGCCTCCATGCGGTCATCGGCATCACCGCCGCCCTCTTCCACCGGGAGCGCACGGGCGAAGGGCAGTATCTCGATCTGTCGCTGCTCGACTCACAGGTGGCCGTGCTGGCCAACCAGGCTTCTAATTATCTGGTGGGTGGCAAGGTGCCGGGCCGGCTCGGCAACGCGCATCCCAATATCGTGCCCTACCAGACCTTTGAAACGGCGGATGGCCACATGATCATTGCGGTGGGCACGGACCGGCAGTTCAAGGAATACTGCGCCATCATCGGCGTGGCCGAACTTGCCAATGACGAGCGCTTCAGCAGCAATCGCAAGCCGCGTGGAGAACCGGAATGATCTGGCCCCCCTGCTCGCCCGCCCGATGAAAACCCGCACGACAGCGGCCTGGGTCGCGGCTCTGGAAGCGGCGGCGGTGCCCTGCGGCCCGATCAACACCATCGCCCAGATGTTCGCCGATCCCCAGGTGCTGGCGCGGGGCCTGCAGATCGGCCTCACCCGCGAGGACGGGGTTCAGGTGCCGGGCGTTGCCAACCCGATCCTGTTTTCCGGGACACCGGTGGAATACGAAAAAGCCCCGCCGAAACTGGGGGATGGAACCACGTCAGTTCTAGCCAAATTGCTTGAATTGTCCGATTCGGAGATCACCGCTTTAAGAAATTCGGGAGCCATTGGCTAGGCGTCGTTTTTGGGCTATTCGCCGCTTTTGAACCGGGGCATAAGGCTTTCCACCATGGCCAATCTCATCATCACCTACTGGCGCGATATTCCTTCCCAAGTGGCGGTCAAGCTTGGCCGCAAGGAAGAAAAGCGCATGCTCGACAACCGTTTCATGGAAGCCATCGACATGGCCGCCATGCGGGGCGGCGCCACCGATACGGATGCCTATCTCGCCGACTGGCGCCGGGCCGAGCCCATTCCGGTGGGCGACGACCTGGTTTCCGAGGTGGAAAAAGCCAAATCTGATATAGAAGCCACCTACGACAAGGACCGGCTCAAAACCCTCATTGCCAATGGAGGCAAACTCTCGTCATGACCCATACGCTCGTTGCTTCCGCCACGCGCCAGCACATCATCGGCTTTGACCGGCCCTTCACGGTGATCGGCGAGCGCATCAATCCGACGGGCCGCAAGAAGCTGGCGGCCGAGATGCAGGCCGGCAATTTTGAAACGGTGATCCGGGATGCCCTGGCCCAGGTGGCCGCGGGTGCCCATATCCTCGACATCAACGCGGGTGTGACCGCGGTGAACCCCAACGAGACCGAGCCGCCGCTGATGAAGCAGACGCTGGAGATCGTGCAGTCGCTGGTCGACCTGCCGCTGTGCATCGACTCGTCGGTGACCTCGGCTCTGAAGATTGGCTTGGAAACGGCCAAGGGCCGGCCGCTGGTGAACTCGGTGACGGGCGAGGAAGAAAAGCTCGAAGCCATTCTGCCGCTCATTGCGAAATACAATGTGCCCGTGGTTGCCATCTCCAATGACGAGACGGGCATTTCGGAAGATCCGGATGTGCGCTTTGCGGTGGCCAAGAAGATTGTGGAACGGGCCGCCGATTTCGGCATCAAGCCGCATGACATCGTGGTTGATCCGCTGGTCATGCCGATCGGCGCCATGGGCACGGCCGGCCAGCAGGTGTTCCGCCTGGTGCGGCGCCTGCGCGAGGAATTGAAAGTGAACACCACCTGCGGCGCATCGAACGTGTCCTTCGGCATGCCGAACCGCCGGGCGCTCACCGGTTATTTCCTCGCCATGGCCGCAAGCCACGGCATGACCTCGGCCATCATGAACCCGCTGCATGATGAAGACATGCATGCGATCTATGGTGCGAACGTTCTGAACGGCACGGACAAGCACTGCAAGTTCTGGACGAACAAGTTCCGCGAAATGACGGCGGCCCCATCCAAGGCGGCGCAGGCGGCGGGCGAGATTTCATCCAACGAGGACATCGAAGCGCGGAGAGCCGCCCGGGAAGCCAGAAGGCGGCGTTAGCAATCATCGCCTTCTCCCGTGCGCCTTCGCATGGGAGAAGGTGCCCGAAGGGCGGATGAGGGCCCTTTGACTGCAAAGAGTTGCGTTTGTGGCCTTCCCTCATCCGGCCGTTGGCCACCTTCTCCCATCTTCGACGGGAGAAGGCGATAACTTTCCACAGTTCCATCCGTGGTCAGGGGAATGCTAAGGAAGATAATGAATCAAAAGTCCGACGCCCTCATCGTATTCACCCCCTCCGGCAAGCGCGGGCGGTTTCCGCTTGGGACGCCGGTGCTCACGGCGGCGCGGGCGCTGGGGGTTGATATCGATTCGGTTTGCGGCGGGCGGGCCATTTGCGGGCGCTGCCAGATCAATGTGGGCGAAGGCGAATTCGCCAAGCATGGCATCACCTCCGCCGTGGATCATCTCTCGGCCTTCTCCAAGGTCGAGGAGCGCTACGACAAATTGCGCGGGCTTGCCTCGGGCCGCAGGCTTTCCTGCCAGACGCAGCTTCTCGCCGATGTGGTCATCGACGTGCCGCCGGAATCCCAGGTGCACAAGCAGGTGGTGCGCAAGGCCGCCGAGGTGCGCGACATCGAGATGGATCCGGCCACGCGGCTCTACTTCATCGAGGTCGAGGAAGCGGACATGCACAAGCCCTCCTCCGACCTTGAGCGCGTCTACCGCGCCCTGGCCGAGCAATGGGATGTGCGCGATCTCACCTGCAATCTCCCGGTCATCGCGAAGCTTCAGGCGGCGCTGAAAAAGGGCGAATGGAAAATCACCTGCGCGGTGAATTCGCGCGTCGCCGGCGGCGGCAAGGAGCTGGTGGCGATCTGGCCCGGCTTCCATGACAGGATATTCGGGCTTGCCGTTGACGTGGGCTCCACCACGGTTGCGGCCCATCTCTGCAATCTCACGTCAGGCGATGTGGTGGCGTCTGCCGGCCTGATGAACCCGCAGATCCGTTTCGGCGAAGACCTGATGAGCCGCGTCTCCTACGTGATGATGAATCCGGGCGGCGAGAAGGAAATGACCGCCGTCATCCGCGAGGCGCTGAACACGCTGGCCAGCCCAGGTGGCCGCCGAAGCGAAGATCGAGCTCACGGACATTCTGGAAATCGTCCTCGTCGGCAATCCGGTGATGCACCACCTGTTCCTCGGCATTGATCCCACGGAGCTTGGCGGCGCGCCGTTTGCGCTGGCCACGGGGCTTGCCGTCACCTGCCCTGCCCGCGAGCTTGATTTGAAACTGAATCCCGGGGCGCAATGCTATGTGCTGCCCTGCATCGCGGGCCATGTGGGCGCCGATGCGGCGGGCGTGGTGCTTTCGGAAGCGCCGCAGGATTCCGATGAAATCATTCTCGCCGTCGATGTCGGCACCAACGCGGAAATCATCCTGGGCTCCAAGGCGCGGCTGCTCGCCTGCTCGTCGCCCACGGGGCCTGCCTTTGAAGGGGCGCAGATTTCCTGCGGCCAGCGCGCCGCACCGGGCGCCATCGAGCGCATCCGCATCGATCCCGTAACGCTTGAGCCGCGCTTCCGGGTGATCGGCTCGGAGCTGTGGTCCGATGAGCCGGGCTTTGATGCGGCGGTGGCCGCCACGGGCGTCACCGGCATTTGCGGCTCCGGCATCATCGAAGTGATCGCGGAAATGTATCTGGCGGGCATCATCAACCAGGATGGCCAGGTGGACGGCGGCATGGCGGCCATCAGCCCCCGCGTGCGCGCCAATGGCCGCACCTTCACCTATGTGGTGCGCGACGGCGAGCCGCTGATCTCGATCACGCAGAATGACGTGCGCGCCATCCAGTTGGCCAAGGCCGCGCTCTATGCGGGCGTGCGCCTGCTGATGGACAAGCTGGGGCTCGCGCAGGTGGACCGCATCCGGCTTGCCGGCGCCTTCGGCAGCCATATCGACGTGAAGTATGCGATGATCCTGGGCCTGATCCCCGATTGCGCGCTGGAGCATGTGTCGTCGGCGGGCAACGCGGCGGGCACGGGTGCGCGCATCGCGCTGCTCAACAAGGCGGCGCGCGACGAAATCGAAGCCGTGGTGCGGCGGATCGAGAAGATCGAAACGGCGGTGGAGCCAAAGTTCCAGCAGCATTTCGTGGAAGCCATGGCCATCCCGCACAAGACGGCGCCCTATCCCAACCTGTCAAAGGTCGTGACGTTTCCTCCAATCAAGGAAATCCAGACGCTGGATGACGGCGGCGGGGAGAGACGGAAGAGAAGGCGGGGGTAATTTTTTGCGTTAGCCCCCCGCCACGCCTAGTTCACAGAATAAAATCGTCCGCCGTCAGTCCAGTCACGCCGTCAACGACGATGACCATTTCAGCCGTTGCGTCACTGTCGTTGTCGACCCAGATCAGCGTGTCACCACCGAACTCAATCAGCCTTACCTCACCATTGGCCGAACTGAAGGCTGCCCCTCCAACAAATTGAAATGCCTGGTTGCCCGCCAATGAAAAGGTTGCGTCGAGGTAGGACAGGTCAATCTTGTCGCTTCCGCCGTCAGCAAAATGCTCAAAATTGAAGATCGTATCCACGCCACCATCGACGGTGCTGTCCGATATCCGGAAGTATTTGATAATGTCGGCATCTCCGTCAGTTTCGGTGCTTCCAAAGGCAAACCCTGCATCTAACTCATCACCACCGGCATCACCGATTAAAGTGTCGCTGCCCGAACCTCCGTGAATGAAATCATCACCACCGAGACCCCGGAGGTAATCATCGCCTCCGCCACCCCAAAGAGCGTTAGTTCCGTTCGTGCCGAGAAATGTGTCGTCACCTGCACCCCCAATGACGTATTCAAAGTTGATGTAGGTGTCGTTTCCATAAACGCCGAGATCTTGCGGCCCCGTGTTGGCGAGATTTAAAGTTACGCCTTGGGCGATTGGCAAAGAGCCACCAAACGCGTCCATGAACTCGCCAAAGACAATCCAATCGCTTCCAGTTCCGCCATTGATAATATCGTCGCCAGGGCCCGCAATGACGTGATCATGACCGGCGCCCATGCTGATTTGATCATTGCCGCCCTCATCGTAGTAATAATCGCTCAGGTTGGAGCCAAAAAGAGTATCGTTGCCACTCCCGAGATAAAACTTGTAGCCATACCCACCACTCGGAGCGTTCATCACCTTTACATAATCATTGCCCTGAAAGGTTCTTATCGGCGCCAGATTGGGTGAGGGAAGCGACAAGTATAGGGTGTCATTTCCCAGACCATAGTTGTCAGCGAAGTTGAACAAGTCTCCTTCATAGGCGTAGTTGACAAATTTCGTAACCATGACAGTGATCCTTTCCTGTTAAAGTACTTGGACACTTTTCATGGACCGGCGGGCTTGAATGGAGACTGAACAGGGCGTTCAGCAGACTTTAAGGAAAGACGTTTCGGAAATCGCATGCGTCGGCCCCTCTCCCGTGCAAATCACGGGAGAGGGTGCCTCTTCCCCCATCGCCAAGCGTCCCGCAAAAACTCTACGCTACTCACAGCCTCCTCGGAAAATTAGCTATCGGTCCCCTGCTCCTGCCGCCAGTCCCTTGAGTTTGTCGGGCACGAGGCGCTCGGCGAAACCGGCGACGAAACACCAGACAAGGGTTCGCGCGTAGTCGGTTGCGTCGGCGGGCCCGAATTGATGAATGAGCTTGTCAAAGCTTCCGCACATGTTGTCCCCGGCCTGGCAGGCGAAGGTCGGGAAGAACGAACCGCCCTGCACAAGGCCGGCGGCAAAGGCGATGAACAGGATTGCGGCGGAAAGCGCTCCGACAACCGGCGGCACCAGCGCATAGACCGTGAGATCCGAGCGGCGCAGGCGGCCAAGCTCCCTGCCCTCCGCAAACCGCGGAAATTCCTCGTAATTGTAGAGCCTCATCAGCGTGCTCATGAAGGCGCCGAGGGCGCCGGCCAGAACCGCAAAGAGATAGAACGGCGGATTGCCGGCCTGCCAGGTGAGATAGATGAGGCCCACCATGATGGCGGAGACAAGCAATGTCGCGCCGAAGGACCAGCGCAGCATCTGGGCGTAGATGGACGTGGCGGTTTTCACCGGCGTCACGGTCTTGATGGATTTCCTGATCTTGCTTTCGCGGGCGCGCGTTGCCGCGGCGGTTGGCTTGACAGGACTGCCAGTCATGAAGCCGGGCGAACTGGTTCTTCGCAATTGAGATGGAATCTCAGGCAGCGTTGTATCATCGGTCATACTTTTGCCTCATGATGTCTTGCCGCCGTAGGGGTGAAGTAACATGGGGTGATTCACGCAACAACAGATTCGCAAAAATCAGGCTACGCGTTGCATGTCTGCCACTGTGATCAATCGGTCACAGTGCGCTGGTGCGTGACATGAATTGATTCAAGGCATTGAAAAAATTGCCGAATTGAAATTGCGGCGGCAGAAACAATTCAGTCTACGGATGATCTCGGCGTTTCCGTCATTCCAGCTAATTCCCTGCAGCGGAACGGCGAACTTATTGAAAGGATTCGGGCTTTCACCACTCTCGCAAAAATTGGAGCAGCGATGTGTTGTACCATGGCCATAGCCCATTGGATTTCGGCGATGCCCTTCTTGCGAAGGGCCTTGCGCCCACATCTTCACTTACATTTTTGGAGAATGCCCGTTCATAGCCGAATCACCGCGCGGTGTCAAGGATTAAATTCATATCATACCGGCAGTGGGTTACGCTCGGTAAACCCGGTCTGGTGCCAGTAGGGATAGGTTTTCGTCTGCTCACTTGCGGCATCGAGGTTGGCCATCTGCGCCGGAGTCAGTTTCCAGCCCACGCTGCCAAGATTCTGCTTGAGCTGTTCCTCGTTGCGGGCACCGATGATCACGTTGGCAACAGTGGGGCGCTGCAGCAGCCAGTTTATGGCGATCTGCGGCACGGACTTGCCCGTCTCCTTGGCCACCTCGTCGATGGCATCCATGACACGGTAGAGATAGTCCTCCGGAACCGGCGGGGCCTTGTCAAAGGTCACATGCAGGCGGCTCTCCTTCGGCAGGCCGGTGCCGCGGCGGATTTTGCCGGTGAGCCGGCCCCAGCCCAGGGGGCTCCACACCACGGCGCCCACGCCCTGGTCGAGGCCCAGCGGCATGAGTTCCCATTCATAGGAGCGGCCCACCAGCGAATAATAGGCCTGATGCGCCACATGGCGGTTAAGGCCGAGTTTTTCCGAAGTGGCCAGCGACTTCATCAAATGCCAGCCGGAGAAATTGGAGCAGCCGGTGTAGCGGATCTTTCCGGCGCGGACGAAATCATCAAGGCAGCCCATCACCTCTTCCTGCGGCGTCATGGCATCAAAGCCATGGAGCTGGAACAGGTCGATGTAATCCGTGCCGAGGCGCTTCAGCGAGCCGTTGATGGCTTCAGTCAGGTGGGCCCGAGATGAGCCCACATCATTGGGCCGGTCGCTGAAGCGGAAGGTTGCCTTGGTGGAAATGATCACCTTGTTGCGGCGGCCCTTGATGGCCGCGCCCAGGACTTCCTCGGACAGGCCGTTCGAATAGACGTCGGCGCTGTCGAACATGCAGATGCCCGCATCCAGACACATGTCGACGAGGCGCGTGGCGCCGGCGGCGTCGGTAGAGCCCCAGGCCTTGAAGAATTCCGTGCCGCCGCCAAAAGTTGCGGTGCCGAAGCTCAGAACCGGAACAGTAAAGCCAGATCTGCCGAGTTGCCGATATTCCATTAGGTCACTCCATGTGTTTGAAAGTCAGTTGTTTCGGGCCGCCGCAAAAGCCTTGGCGATTTCAGCCGCAACGGCGGCGTTGTGTTTTACCAAGGCGAGGTTGGCCTTGAGCGAACGGCCGCCGGTCACTTCCGCCAGCCTAGCGAGAAGGAACGGCGTTACATTTTTCCCGGAAATATTTTGCCTCGCAGCCTCAGCCACGGCCTGCTCGATCACGGGGGCTATTTCCGAAGCGATGATTTCACTGGATTGCGGAATGGGATTGGCCACGACAATTCCGCCTTTCAGTCCCATGCTCCATTTGGTGGCCATCAGAGTTGCAACTTCCTGCGGCGTGTCACAGCGCATGGGAACGGCATGTCCTGACGTGCGGGAATAGAACGCCGGGAAGTCATCGGTGCCGTAGCCCACGACGGGAACGCCGAGGGTTTCGAGAGTTTCGAGGGTCAGCGCCAGATCCAGAATGGCTTTTGCCCCGGCGGTCACCACGGCTACATTGCTTTCGGCGAATTCCATCATGTCGGCGGAGATATCAAAACTGCGTTCGGCGCCGCGGTGCACGCCGCCGATGCCGCCCGTTCCAAAGACATGGATACCGGCCATGGCGGCAATGCGCATGGTGGAGGCCACCGTGGTGGCGCCATCCAACTTCTGCGCCACGACATAGGGCAAGTCCCGCGTCGACACCTTGATGATCTCCGGCCCATCAACGGCGAATTTTTTCAGTTCTGCGGTAGTCACGCCAACTTTTATGGCGCCGGCGATGATTGCGATGGTGGCGGGTACAGCGCCCGCATCCCTGATGATGGCTTCCACCTCTTGGGCCATTTCGAAATTGGCGGGATATGGCATGCCGTGGGCAATGATGGTGGATTCCAAAGCCACCACTGGTTTGCCGCCTGCCAGCGCGGCCGAAACTTCAGTTGTGATCGTGAGGTGCTTATTCATTGCAGGTACTAACACTATTCTGAAGCGCCGTTTCGGTCAGGCCTTCGGCAGTTGACGCAGAAGAATTCAGGACGAGGCTCGCGGCCACTTGGCCAAATTGCGCTGCTTTAGATAAGTCATAGCCCTTAAGCAGTCCGTAGACCAAGCCTGCGACGGCGGCGTCTCCTGCACCGGTCACATCCCTGACCTGCGCCTGGCTGGCAGCGTGGATGTTCTTGATACCCTTTCCCGATGACAGGAGTGCGCCTTCGGAACCAAGATGGACAACAAGGTTCAGCAGGCCGCGTTCATGCAAGTTCTGGCAAGCCTGGTCCAAATCGTCAGTATCGGTCATGGCCTCAATCTGGTCCCGGTTGGGGGTTGCCAGGAAACACCTCGTGCTTATCGAGAAGGGTCAGCAGTTTTTGCGATTTGGAAACCGACACGGGCTCGACAATCAGTTTCTCGCTGAAATTCAGCGCTAGGTAATCAAGCAAGTCAGGCCTGGCATTGCAGTCAGCCACAATGAACTTTGCAGCCTCCAGTGCGGCGCGGTGAGGTTTCACATTTTCCGGTTTCAGGCTTTCCAGAATGCGCATGTCGTTGACGGCGGAGACAAGTTCGCCCTTCTCATCCAGCACCGCCACATAGGAGCCGGTCGCCGCCTCCTCCCGCAGGCACAGGCTGAGATCAACGCCGGCGGCCTTTGTCGCGGCGATTGCAATTTCGCCCGCCGCGTCATTGCCGATGGCGGAAATCAGCGCGACGTTCACGCCGAGGCTGCCCAAATTATGGGCAATGTTGCGGGCCACGCCGCCGGGCGTGAAGCTCACGCTGCCAGGATTGGATGTTCCGGCGATATATTTGCCGCCGGCCCGCGCCTTGATATCAATGTTCGCGCCGCCAATGACGATGATATCAAACACGTCCAACCTCAGAAATCCGTTGGCGCTCCGCCTTCGCGTTTGCGCCGTTCCACGAAGGCATCTAGCTCTTCGCGCCTTGCCGGATCAAGGGCGGGCTCAACATATTCTTCCAGCGCCTGCTTATAAACGGTATTGGCGCGCTGCATGGCTTCCGGCTTTCCCGCCGCTTCCCATTGCTGGCTGTTGCGCCAATCGGAAATGATGGGGGCATAGAAGGCATTGGAATAGCGGGCGAGCGTGTGCTGCGCACCGAAGAAATGGCCGCCGGGGCCCACTTCGCGGATGGCTTCGACGCCAAGCGCATCTTCCGTGGTGTCCAAAGGCGTCATGAATTCCATCACCATCTGGATCAAATCGCAATCGAGGACGAATTTTTCAAAGCCCGCCACCAGTCCGCCTTCCAGCCAACCTGCCCCATGCATGATGAAATTGCCGCCGCCCATGGTGACGCCCCAAAGCGAGAAGACGCTTTCATAAGCAGCTTGCGCATCAACCGTGTTGGCAGCGCAAGTGTTGGAGGTACGGTACGGCACGTTGTAGCGCCGGGCCATTTGCCCGCCGACGATGCAGGCTTTCATGTATTCCGGCGTGCCAAAGGCGGGAGCGCCGGATTTCATGTCCACATTGGAAGTGAAGCCGCCATAGATCACCGGTGAGCCTTTGCGCACGATTTGGGTAAAGACCATTCCTGCCAGCGCTTCGGCATTCTGTTCAACCACGGCGCCGGCAACAGTCACCGGAGCCATTGCACCGGCAAGCGTGAAGGGCGTGATGCAGACGATCTGGTTGCGCGACGACATTTCGATAATGCCGCGCAGCATGGGCATATCCAGCTTGAGCGGCGAATTGGTATTGACGATGGTGAATAGCGAAGGCTCGCGCTCCATCTGCTCCATGCTTATGCCACGGCCAATGCGGGCAATCTCAATGCCGTCCAGTATGCGTTCGCTTCCCAGCGAGTAGGCGTGAAACGGCTTGTCGGTGAGCACCACCGCATCGCGGAGCGCTTCGAGGTGGCGCACGGAAGCATGAACATCCACCGGCTCCACCGGATAGCCGGCGATAAAGCCGATGCAGTTGAAATATTGGGCGAGCTTGAGGAACTTGCGGTAGTCGGCCTGGTTTCCGGTGCGGCGTCCGCCTTCCATGTCGGAGCAATTGGGCGGGCTGCCCACGGTGCCAAACAGCATGTTCGGCCCACCGATCTGCGCGTTGTTTTCCGGATTACGGGCGTGGAAGGTGAATTGCGAAGGGGCTGATTTCATCAGCTCTTCAATCATGGCGGGATCAAAGCGCACACGCTCGCCGGAAATATCGGCACCAGCCTTCTTCAGCATGTCGCGGGCTTCCGGCAGATTGAAGTCCATGCCGATTTCGGACAGAACTTTCAGCGAGGCGCGGTGAATGGATTCCACTTCATCGGCTGAGATAATCGCCATGGGCGGAAAAGCCCGTGTGACTTTGCGGCGGGGAAGTTGGGGAATTGCTCCCTTCACACCAGCGCCTGCGCCCCGGCGGTTTGCGGCATCGCGCCTGCTCCGGCGTGAGGTTTCCGGGCTCAGCGGTTCGTTGGCGGCCTCGTTCACTTTGCTTTTCCTTTTTCGCGGTAGGGTTCAAGGGTTGGATCGGCAGCAATCTGCTTCACCAGCCAATCCTCGAAGCGTTTGATTTTTGGTTTCATGCGGTTTTCGCTGTTGCAGGCGAACTGCCACTGGTGGCGGTGCGGAACGAGCAACGGGAAAGGCTGTACCAACCGCCCCATTTTGATTTCTTCCGTGGCAAAGGGGCCGATGGTCATGGCCACGCCCCTGCCCTCAAGAGCAGCTTCCTGGGCGAGGATGTAGCTGTCCACCGCAAGGCGATCAGAGAGCTTCAGGCCCTTCACGCCAGCCGCTTCAAACCAGAGGTGCCAATCCTCTTCGGCCGTGTAGACATAAAGCAGCTTGTGCTTTTTCAAATCCTGCGGGGTCTTGATGGCGTTTGGCCCCTTCATCAGTTCCGGGGCGCAGACGGGTGTCAGCAGTGAGCGGAACAACGGCCGGTAATAGTGCTGGGGCGATTTGTTGCGGGCCAGGATGATTCCGGCGTCCACATGCTTCTCGTCAAAGTCCCAATCGAAATAGGAGGTCGAAAGCCTGACCTTCATATCCGGGTAACGCCGCTCGAAATCATGGAGCCGCGGGATGAGCCATTTCAGGGCCACGGTGAAATAGACCTGAATGGTGAGTTCATTGTCGTTGGTGGTTGGGCGCAAGGCGCGAGTTTGGGTTTCGATCTGGTCAAAGGCCTCGCGGATGGCGGGGTAATAGATGTGGCCGGCCTGGGTGAGCTCGGCGCGCCTGGCATCGCGGCGGAAAAACTGGATGCCGAGACGCTGTTCCAGGGCTTTCACCTGATGGCTTACGGCGGAGCGGGTAATGCCCAGTTCACCGGCTGCGAGCCTGAAACTGCCGAGCCGGGCGGCGGCTTCAAAAGCGGTCAAAGCGCGCAATGGGGGCAAGTCACGTCTGGCCAAAATACTTCACCAATGGAATGTCTTAGGGCTACATAGCACCCCTAAATTCCATAAATTAAGTCGACATTTCAAGATTTAATGGTGATTATTCCTCACCAGTCCTGTAAAATTTGAAGCCTTTGCAAGCCTGCTTAAAATTGGCACATAAGAGGCCGATTCAGGAGCATATGATGAGCGTAGTCGAAGACCTTTCCAAGCGCCGCGGCGGCCGAGAAGCCAGGCGGGCCTTGCGGTCGCGGGAAATTCCACGGGCCGAGGCCGCGGTTCGCCCCGGCATGGAAGGCGGGCAATACAAGCCGCTGACCCAGCGCGACATGGAGCGCATTCACCAGGCGGCGCTCACGCTTCTCGAGACAGTGGGATTTGCCCAGGCCATTCCCACCTGCATCGAAGCGATGACGGCGCGCGGCTGCACCATGACGGACAAGGGCCGCCTGCTCATCCCGCGTTCGCTCACCGAAGATATTCTGGCAAGCTGCGCCCGGGGCTTCCTGCTCCATGGCCGCGATCCCCAGCACGACATGGAGCCCACCGGCAACAAGGTGTATTTCGGAACGGCGGGCGCGGCGGTTCACATTGTCGAACCCGATACGCGCAGCTACCGGGAGTCGCTGCTCGTCGATCTTTATGACGCGGGCCGCATTGTCGACACCTGCGAGCACATTCACTTCTTCCAGCGCTGCCTGACGGCGCGCGACATGATCACCGGGCATGACCTCGACATCAACACGCTCTATGCCTGCATTGCTTCCACGCAAAAGCACGTGGGTACTTCCATGGTTGATCCGGCCCATGTGACTGAATGCCTGGAGATGCTGCATTTCGTGGCGGGCAGCGAAGAGAAGTGGCGCGAACGGCCCTTCGTTTCGCAGTCCAATTGCTTTGTCGTGCCGCCGATGAAATTTGCCGAAGACGCCTGCCGCTGCCTTGAAACGGCAGCGCGTGGGGGCATGCCGGTGCTCTTGCTGTCAGCGGCGCAAGCTGGCGCCACTTCGCCTGCCGCCCTGGCAGGCACATTGGTTCAAGCGGTTGCCGAATGCCTGTTCGGCTTGGTCTATATCAACTGCATCGTTCCCGGCGCAGTCGCCATTTGGGGGCCGTGGCCCTTCGTGTCGGATTTGCGCACCGGCGCCATGTCCGGCGGTTCGGGCGAACAGGCGTTGATCACCTCGGGCTGCGCCCAGATGGGGCATTTCTACAATCTCACGGTGGGTTCTGCCGCCGGCATGTGCGATTCAAAACTGCCTGACATGCAGGCGGGCTATGAAAAGGGCGTGACCGCCGGAATCTCCGCCATGACGGGCGTGAACCTGATGTATGAAAGTGCCGGGATGCACGCCTCGCTGCTGGGCTTCTGCCTGGAAAGCCTGCTCATCGACAATGACATGCTGGGCGCCATCAACCGCAATGTGCGCGGCATTGAGGTTAACGAGGATACGCTGTCGGTTGAGGTTATCCGCGAGGTTTGCCTGAATGGCCCGGGGCATTTCCTCGGCAGCGACCAGACGCTGAACCTGATGCAGAAGGAATACATCTATCCCAAGATCGCCAACCGCATGAGCCCCAAGGAATGGATCGAGGCTGGCCGGCCTGACCTTGTTGAACGGGCGGCGGCGCGCAAGCGCGAGATTCTCTCGACTTACTATCCCGACTATTTGCCGCGCGCCATGGATGAGGTTATCCGGGCGCGCCATGATATCAAACTGCCGCGCGAGGTTATGGAGATGGGCGACCCGCGCTGGATGAAATAGGCCACTATGGAACATCCGATATTTACTAGCATCCGGCGGGCGGGGTTCACGCCCTTGGGCTGGTTTGAACCCGGCGCCGCCGATGCGGTTCCCCATGATGCGAAATTTGTCATTCTCGTCGGCAATGCGGGGCCGGAAATGTTTCGAAGGTTTGCCCATGAGCGCGATCACCGAAGCGCGAAGATTGATGACTGGACGCGGGATATCATCGGTGAGCTTGCCGACGACCTTTCGGCAAAAGCGGTATTCCCGTTTGATACGCCGCCTCTGCCCTTTTTGACCTGGGCGCGGCGAGCGGGCGCCGGCCATGTATCACCGCTTGGCCTCAACATTCACCCGACCTATGGGCTGTGGCATGCGTTTCGCGCCGCCCTGCTCTTTCCCGTGGCTTTTGATCTGCCCATGCAATCGGCGGGGGCGCATCCGTGCGAGACCTGCGCTGGCAAGCCCTGCCTCTCAGCCTGTCCGGTTCATGCTTTCGACGGCACATCCTATAATGTGGCGGCCTGCGCTGCCCATCTCGAAACGCCGGCGGGCGAGGACTGTATGGCCGGCGGCTGTCTGGCGCGGCGCGCTTGCCCGGTGGGCCGGGGCTTCACCTATCATCCGATTCAGGCGCAATTCTTCATGCGGGCATTCCGCACGGCACGTCGCAATTCGGCTGGAAATGCTGCCTAGGCCGGTTATTGTTGCGCCATGTACAAAATCATTCAGAAGAAACTCGATAGCGGTCAAACCATCATTCTCGATGGCGGCACTGGCACGGACATCCAGCGGCGCGGTGCGCCTATGAGCGGCGAGACCTGGTGCGCCGAGGTCAATCTTACGCATCCCGATATCGTGCGGGCCGTGCATGAGGATTACATCCGCGCCGGCGCCGACATCATTACCGCTAACACCTTTGCCTCCAGCGCCCTTTCCTTCAATCATTATGGCCGGGATGACGACCTGCTGAAGATCGACGCGGCGGCCGTGGCCATCGCCAGGCAGGCTGCGGCTGGAAAACCCGTGGCTGTTGCAGGCTCCGTTTCCACCATGCGGCCCGTGGAGCCGGGGTCGGACCGCACGCTCAAGGACCGGGAATGGCCGGAAGCACAGGCCCGCGATCTGTTCCGGCGCAAGGTTGAAAACCTGAAGCGGGCGGGCGTTGACCTCCTGATGATGGAAATGATGCGCGACGTGGATTATTCGGTTTACGCGACGGAAGCCGCCATCGCCACGGGCCTTCCGGTCTGGGTCGGTATTTCAGTTGAACGGACCGCCGACGGTAAGCTTGTGGGATTTGGCCGCGAGGACCAATTGCTGGATGATGTGGCCAAGCGGCTGGCGGCCACTCACCCTGCGGTGATGAATATCATGCACACCTCCGCCAATGACACCGGAGAGGCGCTAGCAATTTTGCGAAAGTACTGGAAAGGGCCGATGGGAGTTTATCCGGAGTGCGGCTATTTCAAGAGTCCTGACTGGCAGTTTGTGGATGTAATTGCGCCCGGTGACCTCGTTGCGAAGTCCCATGACTGGCAGAAACTGGGTGTCAACATTTTCGGCGGTTGTTGCGGCATCGGGCCGGATCACATCGCCGCTCTTTCAAAGGAGTTCAAATCATGAAAACCGGATCCTGCCTGTGCGGCGGCGTGGCTTTTGAAATGCGCGGGCCATTGAAGGCCATTACGGCCTGCCACTGCACGCAATGCCGCAAGCAGACGGGCAACTTCTGGGCGTCAACGACAAGCGCCGATGCGGACCTCCACTTCATCCGCAAAGATACACTGGCCTGGTACCGGGCCTCCGACACGGCGCAGCGGGGATTCTGCAAGGCCTGCGGCTCAACCCTTTTCTGGAAGGCGGACGGCAGCGACACCACTTCAATCTGCGCAGGGTCGATTGACGGGGAGACCGGGCTCAAGCTCGAAGGCCACATCTTTTGCGACAATGCCGGGGACTACTACGAGATCGCCGGCGGCGACTACAAGCTAGGTCAGTGGAGTTGAGCGGGCGGCCATGTCGGACTCAAGTTCGCCATAGCCGGTAAAGCGGTACTCGTAAGCGAGGCCCAGGCGCTCCGCCGCTTTCCGTGCCGTTCTCAACCAATTGCTCATCATGAGTCTGGGCCAGATAAATGAGCTTGGTATAGTTTCCGAAGTATGAAGACGAGCAGTTCCGGATGGCGGTCGAGGCCGAGTCCGGCCCAGATCAGCTTGTCGAAATGGCGCGCCAGATAGTCGGTGAGGTAGAAGGCGGTGAACTCATCGTCCGCCTTGGCGGCGAATTCCGGGTTACCGGAAAAGAAGGCATAGCAGTGGGGGCCGTCGATGCGCTCCACCCCCTCCTCCTCCAGCATCTTGTCGAGCAGGCCGCCGGTGCCGCAATCGCCGTAGAGGACGAAGATGGACTTGTATTTGTCGCGCTGGGTGCGGATTTTCTCGCGCACGGCGGGAACGATGAATTGCGGGGTGTTGTGCCATTTGGCCGGCAGGCACTGGACATCAAAAGCGGCCCAGCGGTTGCGCTCGATGAGATCGACGATTTCGCGGGCGAGCGCCCCGCAGGCAATCAGAAGCACTTCGCCCTTTCCGGTGGCGAACTGAAACTCCTCAGACGGCTTAAGATCAACAGTGGTCATCGCGCGAACCTCTAGATACTAGAATTCTGCGCTGATGTGCAGAGGTTCTAGCCCTTGGCCAATTGATTATGCTTGCGGGCCATGAAGCTCTTGGCGGTTTCGACGGCGACGGCCGCATCGCGGCAATAGGCGTCGGCGCCAATGGCTTTGGCAAATTCCTCGTTGAGCGGTGCCCCGCCCACGAGCACGACGTAATCGTCGCGCATGCCTTTTTCCTTCATGGTGTCGATCACCACCTTCATGTAGGGCATGGTGGTGGTGAGCAGCGCCGACATGCCGAGAATGTCCGGTCCATGCTCTTCGATGGCGCCCAGATATTTCTCGACCGAATTGTTGATGCCGAGATCAATGACTTCAAAGCCCGCGCCTTCCATCATCATGCCGACGAGGTTCTTGCCGATGTCGTGGATGTCGCCCTTCACGGTGCCGATCACCATCTTGCCGAGGCGGGGTGCTCCGGTGGCGATGAGCAGCGGGCGGAGGATGAACATGCCGGCCTTCATGGAGTTGGCGGCGAGGAGGACTTCAGGAACGAACAGAATGCCATCGCGGAAATCGATGCCGACGATGCGCATGCCTTCAACCAGGGCTTCGGTCAGCACCTTGTAAGGGGCCCAGCCGCGGCCCAGCAGAATGTGCACGGCGGCTTCAACCTCTTCCTTGAGGCCATCATAGAGATCGTCATGGACCTGAAGCACCAGATCCTCATTGCTGAGGCTGTTCAGATCAAGTTCGCCGTCATCGCTCATGGGGGACTCCGAAGGTCTTATAATATCGCAATAGGATAGCGGGATTGCCTGACTTTACGCGGTCATCACGCGACATTCACATGCCGGAAAGCGACGGTTGAAGCAAGCGGAAATGGCAGCTATTGGTAGCGCCCCCAACAGTGTTTTTCCCGGAAAGTTTTGACGTGGCCCCTTCCCTCGACATCGCACGTGTCCGCTCGCAGTTCCCTGCTCTGGCCCTGAAGGATGGGGGGCACGCGCGGGTTTACTTTGACAATCCGGCGGGAACCCAGGTTCCGCAGCAGGTGATTGACCGGACGGTTGAAACACTTGCCACAAAAAACGCCAACCTTGGCGGATATTTCAGCACGACGAAGCTGGCGGATGAGATGGTGAATCTGGCTCATCAGGCGTGTGCGGATTTCTACAATGCCCGGAGCGCCTCCGAGATCGTCTTTGGCCAGAATATGACGACGCTCACGCTGCACATGTCGCGCTGCCTGGGCCGCAAGTTCAAGCGCGGCGATGAGATCGTGCTATCGCGCATGGATCATGATGCCAATATTGCGCCGTGGCTGCTGCTGGCGGAGGACCTGGGCCTTGTGGTGCGCTGGATGGATTTCGATCCGGAGACCTATGAGTTCCCCGAGGATTCCCTGCGCAAGGTGCTTTCGGACAAGACTCGACTTGTGGCCTTGGGGCTGGCTTCCAATTGCACGGGGACGGTGAACGACGTGAAGGCCTTTGCCAGGGAGGCCAAATCTGCCGGGGCGCTGGTCTATGTGGATGCGGTGCAGTTCGCGCCGCATTACGCCATCGACGTGCAGGAGTTGGGGGCGGATGTTCTGGTGTCTTCTGCTTACAAGTGGTTCGGGCCGCACATGGGGGTGCTGTGGGGGCGCGAGGAACTGCTGAAGGAAACTTTCAGTTACAAGGTCCGGCCTGCAGGCGACGACCTGCCGCACAAGTTTGAGACGGGCACCCTGAGCCATGAGGGCATGGCGGGCTGCCTTGGCGCCATCGAGTATCTCGAACAGTTCGGCGCTGGCGAGACGCGGGCGAAAAGGATTACAACGGCCTGGGACAGGCTTGTGGCTTACGAGCAGAAGCTCACGCTGCAACTCATTGATGGGTTGCGCGGCGTGAAGGGCCTGACTATTCGCGGGCTTACCTCGGCCAACGCCCTGCACCGCCGGGTGCCCACGGTGTCTTTCACGCTCGACGGCCACCATCCCGACAATCTCGCCAAGGGCTTTGCGGCGGCGAACATGTTCGTCTGGTCCGGTCACAACTACGCCATCGAACCGGTGGGCCGCATGGGGCTTCTGGACAAGGGCGGCGTGCTGCGTGTGGGGCTGGCGCATTACAATACGGCGGCGGAAGTTGACAGTTTTCTCTCCGCCCTCACCCGCATCATTAAGAGCTAGGATCCAGCATATGGTATTCAAAATCGCCGTCGTCGGGCTTGGCAAGATCGCAACGGACCAGCACCTGCCCTGCATCGCCAAGAACCGGAACTTCAAATTGGTGGCCGGCGTCAGCCGTCATGCGAAGATCGACCAAGTTCCCTGTTTTGAATCCTTGGGCCAACTACGGGCGAGCAAGATCTCGGTGGATTGCATAGCGCTCTGCACTCCGCCCGCGGTGCGGCTCGCCCTGGCACGCGAAGCGCTGGATTATGGCTGGCATCTTCTCATCGAAAAGCCGCCAACGCCGACGGTGGGTGAATTGCTTGCGATGGAGGCTTATGCGCGAAAAAAGAAGCGCGTACTCTACGCTGCCTGGCACTCACGCTACAACAAGTCCGTGGATATGGCAAAAGCCAGGCTCAAGGGCCACCACGTGAATTTTCTGAAAGTCACCTGGAAGGAGGATGTGCGGAAATGGCATCCCGGTCAGGAGTGGATTTGGCAGCCCGGCGGCTTTGGCGTTTTCGATCCCGGCATCAATGCCCTTTCGATTGTGACCAAAATTCTGCCCGAACCCATTTTTGCAGACAGCGCCACGATCGAGGTGCCCGCGAACGCAGCTACGCCAATTGCTGCCAATATTCGTTTCAAACGCGGTGACGGCGCGGCCGCCGATCTCAGCGCCGCATTCGATTGGCGTCAGGAGACCGGCGAAACCTGGGAGATCGAAATTGGCACGAAAAGCGGCTTGGCCCTTCACCTTAAAAAGGGAGGATCAGTCTTGCTCGTCAACGGCAAGATCGCCCACGAGGCCGTCCTGCATGAGTATGAAGACATCTACGCAAAGTTCGCGCGGCTTCTCAAAACGAAGAAATCCGAAGTGGATGCCTCGCCACTTCAACTCGTAAGTGATTGCTTCATGCTGGGCAGGCCGGTCACAACTGCAGAATTTGCCTGACGAGGATTTCGGATGCGTCGAGGCTTCCCGAGGCATCCACCCTTTCCCAGCGGATATCACCTGGCTGATAGCCGAGCTGCTTTTCGACAACGGCAGCATCAGCATCCGAGGCATCACCGCTGCGCCCGGTGACGCGTGACTTGAGAATGGCAGGCGGCGCTGCAAGCCACAGGCCGGTAAACCGCACATTCAGGCTCTTGGCCAACTCTTGCGCCGCATCGCGCTCGTCTTCGCGGGCAAACACCGCATCAAGGACGACGGAATGGCCAGCCTTCAGAGCGGCCCCGGCACGCTGGAAAATTGCCCGATAGGTCGCGGCGGAGGCGGCAGCCGAATAGGACTCAGGCGGCAAATGAACGGTTTCATCGACGCCTTCCGAGGACCTTTCGTTCGACATCGCTGCGCACATGAAGTGCTCCCGGTGCCAAGCCGATGTCATGGGCCAGCCGTGCCGCAAGCGTTGACTTGCCGCTTCCCGACAGCCCGCCGACGCAGATAAGCCTGGGCTGATCCGGTTTCAGCCACGCCAGGCTCGCCTGGAAATATTCAAGCGCCTCTTTCCGCTTATCCGCCGACGCGTCCGCCGCCAGCTCATGGGCGAGGTCGGCGGCGACGAGGGCCCGCACGCCCGCCCGGGTGGCGAGGAACAGCGGCAGTGCCGCAAGGCCCGACAGGTCCTCTTCGGCCCGGCGCAAATGCAAATAGCGGTTGAAGACGAGGTTTGCCACCCGCTTCTCGCCACGGCGCCCGAGATCCATCAGCAGAAAAGCGAGATCATAGAGCACATCTATGGTTGCAATTTTCTCGCTGAATTCGATGGCATCAAAAAGGACGGGCTTGCCTTCCAGCAAAACGATATTGCCGCAATGCATGTCGCCATGGCAGCGGCGGACGAGGCCTTGCGCGCTTCGCTGATCGAGGAGCGGACGCAATCTCTTCAAATGAGCTTTCATGGAGGAGCTGGAATTTGCTGGCCTCGTCCGCCGGAAAAATATCGGGCGAGTCGGCAAAGGCTTTCGAAAGCTGCGCGCCCAGTCCCGCCATGATTTCGCTGCCCGGCGTTTCACGCCGCGGCGCTATCACGTGGGACTCCGCAACCATGCGGGCGAGATCCCTTGCCGTTGCGTCAGTGATGCCGCCAGACTGCGATGAAAGAAGCGCCTGTTGCTTGAACCGGTTCATAACCAGGACCGGCTCACCGTGAATTTCGTCAGTGCGCAGATAGATTGAAGGAGCGAAAGCGCGGTTTATCGCCAGTTCGTCTTCGAGCACCGCCTTGCGTTTCTCAACCGTGGAAAAATCCAGATAGGGAAGTTTCACCGCCTTCTTCATCTTGAAGGCGCGATCACCGACAAGGAACACATGGGCGGCGTGAGTCTCAATGTGTTCGACGGATTGTCCGCCAAAGCCCCACGTGTCGCCTCGCATGAAGACTGCTTGATCCATGGCGGCAGACTAACACAGTTGCATGGAAGGCTACAGGATCGTTGATCACCTCTCCCCTATTCCGTCACTCCGGCGAAAGCCGAAGTCCCATTGACGTCACGGAGATGCCGGTATGCGCCGGAATGACGAATTTTTGGTACTATTATTTGAATTCCACCAGCGTCGAAACCACATCAATTTCGTCATGAAGGTCGCGCCATTCGGGATTCAGTTTCTCTATGAGATCAATCTTCCAAGCGCGTTTCCAGTCCTTCAATTGCTTTTCTCTGCGGATTGCAGATTCCATTGTGTGGTGGTGCTCGTACCAAACGAGAAACTTCACATTGTATTTCTTTGTGAACCCTGGAACGCCGCCGTTCTTGTGGGTCGCCACGCGATTCCATAGCGCACTCGTTACGCCGACATAGAGAACGCCGTCACGTTTGCTAGCAAGAATGTAAACGGCAGGTGATTTTTCGTTTTTCATCCTGCCTCCCAAACTTTGACTTCATGGGGATTCCGGCGTGCGCCGGAATGACGGCCTATTTCTAGAGCGTCACTCCAGCGAAAGCCGGAGTCCGGCGAATTAGTTTCCCCGGCGGCGCTCGCGTTTGGCCGCACCTTCGGCGGCGGTGTCGATGCCTTTGGCGAGGACCGAGACGGGGCCGAGGCGTTGCTCGACGAGTTCAATCGAGGGGCGCGCGCCCTTGGTGTAGCTCTCCAGGGATTTCCGCATGGCCGCCAGATGTTCCGGTGACGTGCCGCAGCAGCCGCCGATGATCTTTGCGCCGGAGTCCAAGTGCGATGCGGGCGTAGTCGGCCATCAGTTCCGGGGTTCCGGTGTAATGGATGTGGCCTTCCTTGTATTGCGGGATGCCGCAATTGCCCTTGGCGACGATGGCCGCATCGGGGCGGGCTTCGCTGATGCCCAGCACGGTTGCCACCAGTTCGGATGCGCCCACGCCGCAATTGGCGCCAATCGCCACGGGCTGCGTACCGAGCGAGGCGGTCAGGGCGCCGAAGGCCTTTGGCGTGATGCCCATCATGGTGCGGCCGTTGGTGTCAAAACTCATGGTTGTGACGAGCGGCAGTCCGGCTTTGGCAGCGCCTTCGACGGCGGCGCGCAACTCTTCCTCGGACGACATGGTTTCAATCCAGAGCACGTCAACGCCCCCATCTTTCAGGGCCATGGCCTGTTCCTCGAAGGCCGAGACGCCTTCCTCGTGGGGCATGGTGCCGACGGGCATGAAGATTTCGCCGGTGGGGCCGATGGAGCCGCCGACATAAACGGTGCGGCCGGCGGCATCCGCTTCGGCGCGGGCGAGTGCCGCGGCGGCCATGTTGATTTCGCGCACCCGGCCCTGCTCATTGTGCAGTTTCAGGCGGTGGCGGTTTCCGCCAAAGGTGTTGGTGAGGACGATATCGGCCCCCGCCTGGATGAATTCACGGTGGAGCTGGCGCACCCGCTCCGGATGCTCGAAATTCCACATTTCCGGCGCATCGCCCGACACCAGGCCCATCTGGAAATAATTGGTGCCGGTGGCGCCGTCGGCCAGAAGCCAGGGCCGGGAATTGAGCGCTTCGGTAAAGGTCGGTCGGGTCATGGGAGCCTCGGGAAATGAATATAAAGAAGTCTTTATATGATTTCAGAGGGCTTTGCAAAGCCCATTTCCCCCATATCAGGCGGGAATATCGACGGCAATCCGCAGGATCGAGACCTCGGCGCGGCGGTCGATTTTCACCTTCACCGCCTCGGGCTTCACCAGCATGTGCCGGGCGATGGCATCAATGATGTCCTCCTTGAGCGCAGTCATCTTGCTTGAGTTGCGGGGCGAACCGCGCTCATGGGCGAGAAGCACCTGCAGGCGCTCGCGGGCCACGGGCGCGGTTGCCGGCAGCGGATCGCTACGCTTGAACAGGCCGAAAAAATTCATGCCGCCCTCCCGCCGAAGATGCGCCCCAGCAGGTTGAAGCGTTCAAGTGGAACATTGATTGCAAGATTATCGCCCATGAGCCTTCGCGCCGCGTCGTTATAGGCGCGGGCCGGAGCCGAGAGCGGATTGGCCAGGGTCACGGGCTGGCCAAGGTTCGAGGCGCGCAGCACCTGTTCGCTTTCCGGAATGATGCCGAGCAGCGGCACCGAGAGGATATCGAGCACGTCATCTTTTTTCAGCATTTCGCCCCGCGCGGCGCGGGCCTGGTCATAGCGGGTGATGAGCAGGTGCTTTTCGACGCGCTCGCCCTTTGCCGCCTTTTCGGTTTTGGCATCGAGCAGCCCGATGATGCGATCGGAATCGCGCACGGAGGAAACTTCCGGATTGGTGATGATGATTGCCGCGTCCGCATGGCGCATGGCCATCATGGCGCCGCGCTCAATGCCGGCGGGGCTGTCGCAGATCACCCAATCGAACAGGGTGCGCAGTTCCTTGATGATGCGGGCCAGGCCCTTTTCGCTGAGCGCATCCTTGTCGCGGGTTTGCGAGGCGGGCAGCAGCGCCAGATTTTCAAGGCGCTTGTCGCGGATCAGGGCCTGGCTCAGCTTGGCATTGCCCTGGGCCACGTTGATGAGGTCATAGACCACGCGGCGTTCGGCCCCCATGACGAGATCGAGATTGCGCAGGCCAACGTCGAAATCGACGACAACCACCTTCTGGCCGTTCAGCGCGAGCGCCGCCCCCAATGCCGCTGTTGAAGTGGTTTTGCCGACACCTCCCTTACCGGACGTTACGACGAGGACTTTAGCCATACACATTACTCCTGACATTTTTCAGCTCATTTGTTCGATGTTCATGACGTTCCGGTCCAGCCGTGCCTGCACCGAGGTGCCGCGCAGGGCGAGATCGAAATCATCCGCCGTCTTGTAGAGGCCGTCGATCACCATCATCTCGGCGTCAAACTTGCTGCAAAAAATGCGCGCGTTGGTGTTGCCGTTGGTGCCGGCAAAGGCCCGGCCACGCAGGCAGCCGTAGACATGGATGGAACCGCCGGCGATAATTTCGGCGCCGGAGGCGACCGAGCCGACGATGATGACATCGCCATGGGGATAGATGATCGACTGGCCGGAGCGGACCGGTTCGTTGACCAGCAGGGCCGCGCAGGGGGAACCTATGGATGGCTCCTGCTCCCAGGTGACTGGCGGCGGCGCTGACCGGACTGGCTTTTCTGCTTCAGGCGGCTGGAACACGCCTGCCGTCTGGACCTTGCCTGGAAGCGGCGCCAGACGTTCGGGCAACCAATCCAAGGGCACGCCTTCCACAGCGATGAGCCGCAAGTGGCGCTCTTCGATGAAGGCAATGATCTCGACAGTCTCGGCTTTGGTGGGTGCTACGCCGGTGAGGTCGAGCACCAGGGGCCGGTTGGCGAAGAAACTCAGGGAGTTCTCCACCCTGCGATCCAGCTCAACGAGCCAATCCACAAAGGGCAGCTCCGGGGCCAGGACAAAGGCCAGATAGGACCGGCCCATTAAACGAAATGAAATCCGTGATTGAACAGCAACTGACAAATTGAACACCCTCACGCAACGCACCCCAACAGCGGCGATTAGGACCAGACATGGTTAATATTTGGTTAACGCATTGTCACGAACAGGGAAATATGCGGCCTAGCTTGCTTGCCAGGAGGCGTAGGCGGCCTTGTTGGCCAGAAGCGTCATTCTCTCATTTATCGTGGTTTCTTTCGGTGTTTTGCCGGAATTCTTGAGTTCCGACAGGGTCCGCTGAAGGTCAGAAATATCCTGACGGCCCATCATGGGAGCCCGATGTTTCCCCTTGTCGTCCGGTGCGCCGTGGGCACAGAAAATTTTTACCTGGCCATCAATTTGCGGCAACAGGGCCTCGGTTGTCGCGAGATAGTCCGCCAAGTTGGCACCCGGCACTTGCGCGTAGAGCGGGCCGGGATAAATAAAATCCGCGGCAAACAGAAGGTTTGCCTCCCGGTCAAAAAGCGAAATTGAATCGGGTGAATGGCCGGGCGTATGGAGCACTTCCAGGTGACGGCCGCCGAGATCAATGCGCCTGCCGATGGGCAGCCACTGCGAAATTTTCACCGGTTTCCACACCATGCCCTCAAGGAAGCCGCGGAAGAGATCATCGCTGGCGTGAAGCAGGCCGTCACGCATGCAGGCCCTTAGAACCGGCAGGTCAGCCAAGGCGATGTTCTGAAAGCGGTGCAGATTGCCCGTGTGATCAAAGTGCAGATGCGAGGGCAAGGTGATGAGCGGAAGTTTTGTCAGGGTCCGCACCACGTCCGAGATGTCGCGCACGCCGGGACCGGTATCAAAGAGCAGTGCGGTGCCCTGCCCTTCGATGAGGTAATTCCAGTTGATCTGGTGAAAGCGCGGCTCGCCGATGGCGTGAACGCCAGGCGCGATGTTTTCAATCGCGAACCAATCATCGAACCATCGCACGCCTTCCGCCAGCATCAGGCTTTCTCCGCGCCATAGAACAAGGATACCACATGCTGGGCTTCGGCAAAGAACAGCCAGCGTTCCAGAACTGCGGCCAACAGAATTGCAAGTGTTGCCAGCAATGAAAACCACGGTGTGAGAAGGCACGCCGCGAGCGCCAGCAGGGTGATGAACAACAGCAGGAATACCGCGCCGCGCAGCTTCACCGCGTGCTTGCGCGCCACGGCAAAACCCATTTCCTTCATGATGTAATTTTCCGAGGTGTGCGGCACTTCCCATTGGCGCACGCCTGCGCCCAGCCCGGTGGCTGCAGCCATGGTGTGGGTCCGTTCGGCGCTGTCGATGCCGCGCCAGTAGAAAAATTTCAGGGCGATCAGCACCAGCAGTGCGGCACCTGTGAGGATGACCTGGAATATCTGGAAGCGGTCGAAGAGGGTTGCAATCGCGGTGAGCAAGGCCCCGCCCGAGGCGAGCGCGAAGGCGAGATAGACGGGCACGGTGAGCGGATGATTCCAGGCGCGGATGGTCTTGAGGGATGAATAGATTTTCGCCGTGCAGAAAACGGTGACGGCGCACATGGCTGCGGTGATGAGGCCGAGCGGGCCGATCCAGGCAGGCGCATGAATGATATCCAGCCAGGTGGCGCCGAACAGACACCGCGGGACCATAGGTCACAACAGCGGCCACGCCTTCACGCGAAAGCCATGAGCTGCGCCATTGGGAAAAGGCCCGCCAGGCGCGTTCCGGGTGGCCGAGATGGAAGGTCGAGGACAGCAGACCGATTGTGATCAGGCCGAGAGCAATTACGATAGCGACAAGGCCAAAGATGAAACTTGATGCGGGGCCATGATTGAAGCCGACGAAACCAAGCAAGGCGAGCAGCCCATAGCCAGCGCCAGACGCCGTGGTGAACAGGATGACCGAATAGGCGGGATTCATGCCATCAGCCTTCGAGCTTGTCGGACATGTCTTCGAGGGAGGCAATGGTGCCGGCGGGCTTGCCGCTCAGGAACTTGTCGGCCCAGGAAAAGAGGCGGTCCATGGCCGAGCCATCGCCTTTGGGCAAGGCGATTGCCGCCGACGTCACCGCATCCCGGCGTTTGCGCGGCGGGAGATATTTGTTCACGGGCTTGTAGTTCATCTCCGGCAGCAGATCGAAACCCTCGCGGGCTTTGACCAGTTGCGAGACATCGGACGTCGGGATCGCCAAGATCGCCGAAGTGGCGGGCTCCGGTCGGGCAGGCTTTCACGCAAGCCGGTGCGCGGTCTTCGGGTTCAAGATTGGTGTTGTAAATGCGGTCGACGCAGAGCGTGCATTTCTTCATGACGCCGTGGCTGTAATCATATTCGCGCGCACCATAGGGGCAGGCCCAGGAACAGAGTTTGCAGCCGATGCAGGTGTCGGGGTTCACCAGCACGATGCCATCTTCGGCGCGCTTGTAGGAAGCGCCGGTCGGGCAAACGGTGACGCAGGCCGGGGTTTCGCAGTGCAGGCAGGAGCGCGGAAAATGCACCACGCGGGTATCGTCCCTGCCCTCTTCCTTCACCTCGTAACCGTGGACGCGGTTCAGCCACACGCCGGAGGGATCGGCGCCATGGGAGTCGCTGTCATTGAGCGGGGCCGAATAGCCCTGGGTGTTCCATTCCTTGCAAGAGGTGACGCAAGCTTGGCAGCCCACGCAAGTATCGAGATCGATGACGAGGCCAAGTTTTTTCTGATTGGGTTGCGGAGTTGGCAGCGAAGTCATTGAATGCTTCCCCATTTGCCCAATTGGCCTTCTCCCGCCGCAGGTGGGAGAAGGTGGCCGAAGGCCGGATGAGGGCCCTTTGTTTCAACATGCTCCCACGCTTGAGTTTGTGTCAAAGAGCCCTCACCCGCCCTGTCGGGCACCCTCTCCCATGCAAGATGCACGGGAGAGGGCGAATGTTGAAGCATTTTCCCATTAGCGGACAGAGCAGAAAAATATTTCATTTCTGCCCCCGGAGTTTTTTCAGAACCGGGAACTGCGGCTGGCTTTCTGCCGACTGATCCGCCGCCTTTTCAACGCGCACCTTGAGATCATACCACGCCGCCTGGCCCGGTGACCGGATCGCTGTTGGAGAAGCGGTAGCCGCCTTCACGTTCCGGGAGAAGATCGGAGATCAAGTGATTGAGCAGGAATCCTTTTTTGGCTTCCGGCGCATCGGCGGATAGCCCCCAGGTGCCGGATCTTTTGCCGATGGCATTCCAGGTCCAGACCGTATCGGCATTCACGCCGCTCATGAGCTTCACCTGCGATTTGATCTGGCCGTGGTGGGAGGTGACGGTCACCCAATCACCTTCGGCAATGCCGAGCGAGGCGGCGCGGTCCTTGTTCATGTAGAGCCAGTTGCGCCCGAGGATTTGGCGGAGCCAGGCATTCTGCGAGCCCCAGGAATGATACATGGCCATGGGGCGCTGGGTGATGGCGTGCATCGGAAATTCCGTGTCGGAAACCATGTCGCCTTCAAAGGGCGGATACCAGAAGGGCACGGGATCAAAATAGGTGGCGATGCGCTTGGCGTGGCCGGCCGGTGGCAGGATTTTTCCATGGCCTTGCGCGGCAAGGCGAAACTTCTGCAGGGGCTCGCAATAGAGCTGGTGAATGATGGGTTCCGGTTTTCCCATGAAGCCCATGAAGGTGGACCAATCCAGATAATCCCAATTCACATGGCGATAATATTTCATGTGGTCCGGCAGTTCGTAAAACCAGTGGCAGCCATTATCGATATAGGCCTTGAGCTGATCGGGGTTGCGGCGCACCCCTGCCCTTGGCTTTGCCGTCCTTGCCGCGATAACCCGGCGAGCGGCCCAAGACCTGGGGCGCGTTCATGGTTCACGATGTAGTCGGGATAGCCGCCGGGATAGCGCGCCGTGCCATCGGGCCTTGTCATGCCGGGAAGGCCGAGCCTTGCGCCCAGGTCCAGCAGGACGGATTGAAAGGCGCGCACATCGCGGTCCGGTTCAACCACGGGCTGGCGAATGGAATCGGCGGGGCCGTCGGCTTCGGAAATGGGCCGGTCGAGCATCGAGATGCAGTCCCAGCGCTCGAGATAGGTGGTGTCCGGCAGGATGAGATCGGCGTAGTGCACCATTTCGGAGTCATACGCATCGGAATAGATGATGCGGGGAATGACATATTCGCCATCGTCGCGCTTGGCGGTGAGTGCCTTCAAGGTATCGGGCACATTCATCGCCGAATTCCAGCTCATGTTGGCCATGTACATGAAGAGCAAGTCAATATTGTAGGGATCGCCCTTGGCCGCGTTGTTGATCACCATGTGCATGAGGCCGTGGGCGGCGAGCGGCGCATCCCAGGAATAGGCCTTGTCGATGCGCAAGGGCTTGCCTTCATCATCCACCAGCAAATCATTGGGACTGACGACGAAACCCAAGGGCGGGCCGGGCATGGGCGTGTTGGGACTGCACCTGCCCGAGCTTGCCTGCTGGCCTGATGGGCGGCGGTATTGGTTTTGGGAACGGCGGCTTGTAGCGGAAGCCGCCGGGCACATCGATGGTGCCCAGGATTATTTGCAGGATGTGCAGGATGCGGCAGGTCTGAAAGCCATTGGCATGGGCGGAAATGCCACGCATGGCATGCATGGAGACGGGGCGGCCAATCATCTTTTCATGACGCCTGCCGGTATAATCCGTCCACGGAACATCAAGCTCGATCTGCTGCTCAAAGGCCACTTCGGCGATTTCGGCGGCAATGCGTTTGATGGTGCTGGCAGGAATGGCGCAGCGTTCCGCCACGGTTTCCGGGGCGTAGTCATTGGAGAGGAAGCGTTCGGCGATCAGAGTGAAGCTGGTTACCACCTTGCGGCCATCGGGCAGGACAAAACGACCCATGAGTTTTGGCGAGGCATCGCTTGAGGTGGCGGACATGGGCGAATTGGTGTGCGAATCCCAGACCTGGGCCGTGCCGGATGCCTCGCGCAGGAAAAGGCCGTCATCGGCCCCGCCGGGATTTTCAATCACCAGCCACGGGGCGTTGGTATAGCGCTGCAGATATTCGCCATCAATTTTCTGCGCGCCCAAAAGCTCATGAATGAGGGCGCCGACAAACAGGCCATCAGTGCCGGGCTTGAGGCCAACCCATTCATCGGCGATTGCCGAATAACCTGTCTTCACCGGATTGATGGAAACGAATTTCGCGCCCCTGGCCTTCAATTTGCCAAGGCCGGTCTTGATCGGGTTCGAGGCATGGTCTTCGGCCACGCCGAAGAGCAGGAAGTATTTGGTGTGCTTCCAGTCGGGTTCTCCGAATTCCCAGAAGGAGCCACCGAAGGTGTAGAGGCCGGCGGCGGCCATGTTCACCGAGCAGAAGCCGCCATGGGCCGCATAGTTGGGGGTGCCGAATTGCGTGGCCCACCAGCCGGTGAGGCCCTGGGATTGGTCGCGGCCGGTAAAGAAGGCGAGCTTGCGCGGATCCTTGTTGCGGATTTCCGAGAGCCACAAGGTGGCGGTGCGGAGCGCCTCTTCCCACTCAACTTCGCGGAATTCGCCGGAGCCCCGCTCGCCCACCCGCATCAGAGGTTTTGACAGACGGGCCGGTGAATAGTGTTGCTTGATGCCGGAGGCGCCCTTGCCGCAGATCACGCCCTTGTTCACGGGATGATCGCGGTTTCCTTCGATATATTTGACCGTGCCGTCCTTGAGGTAAACCTTAATCCCGCAGCGGCAGGCGCACATGTAACAGGTGGTGGTTTTCACCTCGTCCCAGGTTTTTGGCGATGTGTCGATTACGGGTTCGGTCATTGGGTTCCAGGATGCGACGATTCCGGACTACATTAGGGCGCGGGTTGGTACTATGATAGGTCCAGACGGTTAATTCCTGGGGACCAAATCATTTGCGCGACTGGCTCGTTCATATCAAGCGTTCGGAAAACTCAAGCCTGCAGATGCAGATCCGCGAGGCTTTGGTTTCGGCCATTCTTGACCAGCAACTGGCGCGCGAGGAGCCCATTCCCTCAACTCGCAAAATGGCAAAGTCGCTTAGCGTTTCGCGCAATACGGTGGTTCTGGCCTATCAGGGGCTGCTCGATGACGGGTTCCTGGTGGCCAAGGAGCGCTCCGGTTATTACGTGGCGGAGAAAGCCGGGCTTGATACGGTTCTACCGAAACGCAGCCCCGCGGCAAAGGCCAATGGCGCTGCCACGGAGATTGACTGGGCAAGCCGTTTCAAGAAAAACCCGGCTGCCCAGGAAAACATTTCAAAGGCCCTGAACTGGCAGAGCTACACCTACCCCTTCATCTATGGGCAGGTTGACCACACGCTGTTTCCGGTAGCCGAATGGCGCGACTGCACGCGGCAGGCGCTGGGCAAGAAATGGCTCGGCACCTGGACCAATGACACCTGGGCCCATGACGATCCCATGCTGGTTGAGCATATCCGGCGGCGGATATTGCCGCGCCGGGGTATCATGGCCAGCGACGATGAAATCCTCATCACCCTGGGGGCGCAAAATGCGCTCTACCTTCTCACCAGCCTTCTGGTTGATGAAAATACCCGCGTGGCGATGGAGGAACCGGGCTATCCCGATGTGCGCAATATTTTCCAATTGAAGACAAAGCACGTGGCGCTGGTGCCGGTTGATGACCATGGCCTGACGCTCAACGCCGATGTCAGCAACGCGCAGGTGGTTTTCACCACGCCCAGCCACCAGTTTCCGACTACCGCCACCATGCCCATTGAGCGGCGCATGGCACTGCTGAAACTCGCGGCGGCGCGTGACTTCATCATCATCGAAGACGATTACGAGTTTGAGACAAATTATGTGAATGAGCCCTGCCCGGCGCTCAAATCACTCGATGACAAGGGCCATGTGATTTATGTGGGTTCGCTGTCCAAATCGCTTTTTCCAGGCTTGCGGCTTGGCTTCATGGTGGGGCCGAAGAAGCTGATTGCAGAGGCGCGGGCGCTGCGCCGCCTGATGGTGCGCCATGCGCCCAACAATAACCAGCGCACGGCCGCCCTGTTTCTCTCCCTTGGCCATCACGACACCCTGATCCGCCGCCTGCACAAGGCCTACCGCACGCGCTGGGAGATCATGGGCAAGGCGCTGGAGCAATACTTCCCCGCCTCGTCGCGCCTGCCAAGCTTTGGCGGCACCAGTTTCTGGGTGAAGGGGGCTGCCGACCTCGACAGCGAAGTGCTGGCGAAGGCTGCGGCGGCCAAGAGCATTCTCATTGAACCGGGACGGATAAATTTCGGCAGGAAAAATCCGCCGCGGAACTACTTTCGCCTGGCCTTCTCTTCCATTGACGAAAAGAAAATTGCCCCGGGCGTGAAACTGCTGGCCGAAACGATCAATGATACCAAGCCATAGTTCGGGCGACAACAAGGCACGGGCCGCCGTTCTTGTGCTTCTGGCCATCGGGCTGGCGTCAACGCAGGATGCGATCATCAAGGCCATGTCCGGCACCTATCCGGTGTACGAGACCATGCTGATCCGCGGGTTTACGTCCTTGCCGATACTGGGTGTGTGGCTGGCGTATACCCATGGACTTCAAACGCTCTTCACACCGCTCTGGCCGCGGATGTTGGTACGTGCCCTCATCCTGTGTACGGCCTACCTCGCCTTCATTCTGGCGATTGCGGCGATGCCGATTGCCAACATGGTGGCGATTTATTTCACCATGCCCTTCTTTGTGGCGGGTCTTGCCGGACCTTTCCTCGGCGAGCGTGTTCCCTACTACCGCTGGATTGCCATTGTTGCGGGCTTTGCCGGGGTGATCGTCATGGTGCGGCCCGGCGTGCAGGCCTTTGAGCCCGCCTCGCTGCTCGCCCTCTATTCGGCCTTTGGCTATGCCATCGGGCAAATGATGGGGCGCGATCTGGCACAACGGGTGGAACCGCTCGTCATCGCCAATTGGCAAAATGCGGTCTATTTTATCTTTGCTGCGGTTGTCGGCCTCATCGCGCAGGCCAGCGGATTTGCGGGCGAGAGCCACAAGAGCCTGGCCTTTCTCACACGACCATTTGTATGGCCCACCCTTCAGGATTTCCTGCTGATGAGTGCGGTTGGGGCTCTTGCGGCCTTTGCGATGATGAGTTTTATTTCCGCCTATCAGAAGGCGGAATCAAATTTTGTCGCCCCCTTCGAGTATTCGGGCATGATCTGGGCCGTGCTGTTCGGCCTTCTGTTCTTCAATGACTTTCCGGATTTCTGGACCTGGAGCGGCATGGCAATCGTGGCCGGCGCAGGTTTTTTCATGTTGATCATGGACCGCCGCGCCAGGCTTCAAACCGGATAGCCGGCCCAGGCTTTCACGGTGCGGAGCGCCAGCGAGGATTGGATGCGCTGGATGCCGGGCAAGCGCGAAATGCGCGAGCGGTGGATGCGCTCGTAGTCGGCCGCGTCGCTGGCCACCACGCGCAGGAGATAGTCGAACTGGCCGCTCATCAAATGGCATTCGAGAATCTCGGGCACGCGCTGCACCGCCTTCTCGAATTTCTCGAAGGCTTCCTCGGTTTGCGCCGAGAGCGACACTTCGACGAAGAATTCATTGGCAAGCCCCAGCGCCGTGCGGTCAAGCGTTGCGGTGTAGCGGATGATGGTTCCCGCTTCTTCCAGAAGCTTCACCCGGCGATGGCAGGACGAGGCGGAGAGGCCCGCCTTTGCGGCAAGCTCATTGATGGACTGCCGGGCATTTTTTTGCAGCTCGGCCAGAATGATTTTATCGGTCTTGTCAAATTCTTCGTTTTTCATTCCATTATTTATACAATAATTCGAATTTTAATTCAATCCGGCGGCTTCTCCGCCTTTTTTTGGAAATTCATTCGAATGGAAGTGGGATATTTTGGGCGCAGGCAACTGGAGGAACGGCAATGCTCATCGGCGTACCCAAGGAAATCAAGAATCACGAATACCGCGTCGGCATGACGCCCATTTCGGTGCGCGAAGCGGTGCGCAACGGGCACAAGGTCTGGGTGCAGGCCAGTGCCGGCGACGGGATCGGCGCGTCCGATGCGGATTACACGGCGGCTGGCGGCGAGATCGTCAAAGCCGCCGAAGACATTTTCGCCAAGGCCGACATGATCGTGAAGGTCAAGGAACCCCAGGCGGGCGAGCGCGCCATGCTGCGCGAAGGCCAGATCCTTTACACCTACCTCCATCTTGCTCCGGATCCGGAGCAGACCAAGGACCTGGTGAAGTCCGGCGCCGTCTGCATTGCCTATGAGACCGTGACATCGGCGCGGGGCGGGCTTCCCCTGCTCGCGCCCATGAGCCAGGTTGCGGGCCGCATGTCGGTTCAGTCCGGCGCGCATTGTCTCGAAAAAGCCCAGGGCGGGCGCGGCATGCTGCTCGGCGGCGTTCCCGGCGTTTCTCCGGCCAAGGTCGTGATCCTCGGCGGCGGCGTGGTCGGCACCAATGCGGCAGCGATTGCCATCGGCATGGGTGCTGATGTCACCATCATCGAGCGCAGCACGGACCGCATGGAAGAACTGGTGGCCCGCTTCGGCATCAGCACCAAGACACTTTACTCCACCCAGGGCGCCATTGAAGATGAATGCGCCACCGCTGATCTCGTCATCGGCGGGGTTCTCATTCCCGGTGCCGCGGCGCCGAAGCTTGGTGACCAAGAAGATGCTGAAGGACTGGAAGCCCGGTTCGGTGTTCGTTGACGTGGCCATCGACCAGGGCGGCTGTGCTGAAACCTCAAAGGCCACGACCCATGCGGACCCCACCTATGTGGTGGACGGCGTCATCCATTACTGCGTGGCCAACATGCCGGGCGGCGTGGCGCGCACCTCCACTTTCGCCCTGAACAACGTGACACTTCCCTTTGCCATGGCCATTGCCAACAAGGGCTGGAAGAAGGCGCTTGCCGATGACGTGCATCTGAAGAACGGCCTGAACGTTGCCTTGGGCAAGGTGACCTACAAGGCCGTGGCCGATGACCTGGGCTATGCCTATGTGCCGGCGGACAGGGTTATGGCGGGGTAAATACTAAAAGCGTCATTCTGGCGAAAGCCGGAATCCGGTTGACGTCAATGGGACTCCGGCTTTCGCCGGAGTAGCGGCCTGGCGGGAGAGGGAGATGCTTACAACGCTCATGATCTCTTCCTTCCCCTCACAAAATTGTAGGCGTTACGGATCATTTCCCGCGTCGCCCGGCGCAATCTTTCTGCCTTCAAGGTCATTGCGAAGCGCTTCACGCCAATAGAATTTGGCGCAATCATCACGTCAGCCACCTTGATGCGGTCGCGCCAGATGTTTTCAATCATCGGATGGCCGGGAATGGCGCAGCTATCAACGAAGGTGATGCCGCTTTCGGCGAAGAGCCTTTCGGTGGCGTAGAGCACGAGCAGGACGCCGGGCGAAAATTTCGCGTAAGTCTCGTCATAGGCAATCTTGTGAAGCCACGCCTGGTCGCCTTCGACGATGGCATAGGTGCTGGCGATGGTTTTTCCATCGAGCGCGAGCTTCCAGAAGCGGAGTTTGCCGGCGGCGGCGAGGAACTGGCAGGAGTCCTTGAAGGCCGCATGCAAAGCGGCGTTTGCCGCGATGGCGGTGCCGCGCTTGCCCTTCCAGCCAGCGGCCTCGAGGGCCAGCAGATCCGCCACCCATGGCTTGCAATCGCGCCCGACTTCAAGGCTTACGGACTCGAAGTTGCCCAATTCCGAGAGCCGGTTGGTGAGGCGGCGGTATTCCTTGCGGCGCTTGGCGCCGAAGTTTGATTCGGCCCAGGCCTCATAGGTTCCGGTGAGATTCAATGCGGCGCGTTCCCAGGACTTGAGAATGGAAACCTGGGCATCCTGCCTGGCGAGCTGGTTCCAAAATGGGCCGTTCACCTTGAGGGAGTGAAGCAGAATGGGACTTTTGAGATGATTAATGAATGAGGTTAAGCCCGCTTCCGGAAACTCCCGGTCAAGGTGGGGTTCACCCATGATGGTGAGGTCGGTCATCCAGTTGGTAAAGAGGGCGGGCATGAAGCGCCGCTTCTTTATGGGAAGGGCAAAAAGCAGGTCATTGCCCTGTTTCACCACGGCAAGTTCGGCCCCCGGCAGGCCTCTCAGGAGGGGCATGACCAGCTCCGGAGCGTTGAGCCCCGCAGGCGCCAAACTGTGGTCCGCGAGGCGCTTCCAGGCGGGCAAAACGGCATCCAGTTCCGCGCTTTCGCGCAGATCAGCCGCCGTCACCATCCGCCAGTTTCCTGCCAACATGGGGCTTGCGCTGCAAGACACGGGCCAGACCGGCAAGCGTTGATTCAAAAAGAAAAAGACCGGTCAGGCGACCGGTCCCAAAGCTTCAAAAGGCAATGATTAAACGTCGGCCTTGACGGCCAGAACCTGGCGGCCACGATACATGCCGGTCTTCAGGTCAATGTGGTGAGGACGGCGCAATTCGCCGGATTTCTTGTCCTCAATCCAGGTAATCGTCTGCATCTTCTGGCCTGAACGGCGCATGCCGATACGGCTTTTTGACATTTTTCTGCGTGGAACGGCCATAATCTACTCCATATCAGGCGGGCTTAAGCCCACCACGGTTGGGCGGCTTATAGCGAAGCTTATGGCCCAAGACAAGCGAGATAGGAGCCCATGCCGTTCATCCGCGACATAATGCGGTTGGCGATGGAAGAAACCCGTTTTGAGGGCTTTCCGGCCTTGCGTTTGATGGGATTTGGCAGGACGGCGGCGAGAAGGGCCGCCTCGCGCTTTGTCAGCTTGGCGGCGGGCTTCCGGAAATGGAACTGGGAGGCGGCCTCGGCCCCATAGACGCCGGGGGCCCATTCCACGATGTTGAGGTAAATCTCGATCATGCGGCGCTTGGAAAGGACCAAATCCATCCAGTAAGCTATTGGAATTTCGAGGCCTTTTCTGATAAAACTGCGGCCATCCCAGAGGAACAGGTTCTTGGCGGTTTGCATGGAAATGGTGCTGGCGCCGCGGATCGGGCCTTCGTCGTCATCGAAGACGTCGTCCACCACGCCCTGAAATTCCACCCAATCCACCCCGTTATGGTCGCAAAAGCGGGCGTCCTCGGAGGTGATGACGGCATTGGCGAGGTGCGGCGACATTTGACTGAGGCTCACCCAATCCTTGTGAATGCCGTTGCCGGTGAACAGGCGGAGAATCATCAGGTTGGAAAATGGCGGCGGCACGGCGGTGTAAACCAGCGTCATGACGATGGGCCAGGCGATGATAAAGGCGGCGGCATAGACCAGCCGTCTCTGCCACGGCTTCAGCCCGTCGAGATAGCGCCTGGACGACGCAACCATGCCTAATTGAGTTTCAATGGTCATGACAGTACACAGGGGGTCTTAACACACAGGTCAGGCCTTGGCGTCAACACCCGAAACACAATTTGAAACAGCCTTAAGAGAAGCGGCAGCGGCAACGGATGCCTTGCTGGAGCAAGTTGCTATCCGAAAGCGCATCGCCGCGTTTGCTGAGCGCCATGCGCTATGCGGCACTGGGAGCGGGAAAACGCCTGCGGCCATTTCTGGTGATTGAATCGGCGCGGCTGTTCAATGTGTCCCCTGCCAGCGCCTTGCGGGTGGGGGCGGCACTCGAATGCGTGCATTGCTATTCGCTGGTGCATGATGATTTGCCGGCGATGGATGATGATGACCTGCGGCGCGGCAAGCCCACGGCGCACAAGAAATTTGATGAAGCGACGGCGATCCTTGCCGGAGACTCGCTGCTCACGCTGGCATTTGAGATTTTGGCCCATGGCGAAACCCACGCGGATGCGGAGGTTCGCAGCGCTCTTGTTCTGGAACTGGCGCAAGCCTCCGGCATGAACGGCATGGCGGGCGGACAGATGCTTGATATCGAGGCGGAGGCAGGGCCTGCGCAAACGCTGGACAGCATCATCCGCATCCAGAGCCACAAGACGGGCGCCCTCTTCCGCTTTGCCTGCGAGGCTGGAGCGATCATGGCGGGTGCTGATCCTACGCCGCTTCGGCGTTACGCCGATGATATTGGCTTGGCCTTCCAGATCACCGATGACCTGCTTGACCTGGAGTCCTCGCCGGAAGCGCTTGGCAAAGCCACGCAAAAGGATTTGCAAAGAGGCAAAGCCACCATTGCATCGCTGATGGGGCGAAAGGCGGCGGCGGAAAAAGCAGATAGCCTGATTGCATCGGCCATTGCGGCGCTGGCGCCCTATGGGGCGAAAGCCGACACGCTGCGCGAGGCGGCGCGCTTCATCGTTTCGCGGAAGAAATAGTTTTCAGCCCCAGCGGGTTTTGACGTAATTCTCGACGATGTCCTTGAACTGCTGCGAAATGTTTTCGCCGCGCAGCGTGGCGGTTTTCTTGCCGTCGATATAGACCGGGGCGGATGGCAGTTCGCCGGTGCCGGGCAGCGAGATTCCGATGTCGGCATGCTTGGATTCGCCGGGGCCGTTCACGATGCAGCCCATGACGGCGAGCGACAGGTTTTCAAATCCGGGATATTCCTTGCGCCAATCGCCCATGCGGTCACGCACATAGAACTGGATGTCCTGCGCCAGTTCCTGGAACACGGTTGAGGTGGTGCGGCCGCAGCCGGGACAGGCGATCACCATGGGGGCGAAGGCGCGAAGCCCCATGGTTTGCAGAATTTCCTGGGCGACAAGCACTTCGCGGGTGCGGTCGCCGCCGGGTTCCGGGGTGAGCGAAATGCGGATGGTGTCGCCAATGCCTTCCTGCAGCAAAACGCCAAGGGCCGCGGTTGAAGCCACGATGCCTTTCGAGCCCATGCCCGCTTCGGTGAGGCCCAGATGCAGGGCATGTTCGCTGCGCGTGGCAAGCAGGCGGTAGACGGCGATCAGGTCCTGAACTTCCGAACACTTGGCCGAAATCACGATCTGGTTTGCAGGCCATGCCCAATTCCTCGGCGCGGGCGGCGGAGAGGATGCCGGATTGCACCACGGCTTCATGCATGACGGCGCGGGCGTCGATGGGATTTGCGGAGCGGTGGTTTTCATCCATCAGTTGCGGTGAGCAGCGCCTGATCAAGCGAGCCCCAGTTTACGCCGATGCGCACGGGGCGACGGAACTTCAGCGCGGTTTCAATCATGCTGGAGAAGTTGCGGTCCTTCTTCTCCTTGAAGCCCACATTGCCGGGATTGATGCGGTATTTCGCCAGCGCCTCGGCGCAGGCCGGATGGTCATTGAGCAGGGTGTGGCCGTTGTAATGGAAGTCCCCCACCAGCGGCACGGAGACGCCCATCTGATCCAGCCGGTCGCGGATATGGGGCACGGCCTTGGCCGATTCATCGCGGTCCACGGTGATGCGGACAAGTTCGGAGCCGGCCCTTGCGAGGTCTGCCGTTTGCCGGGCGGTGCCTTCGATATCGGCGGTGTCCGTATTGGTCATGGACTGCACGACAATGGGCGCGCCGCCGCCCACCTGGACCTGGCCCACCATGACGCATGGGATTTTCGCCGCGTTTCTCTAGCCGAATAGGACATCGTTACTCCCTGCCCCTAACTGGCCTGCGGAACAAGCAAGGTCAAGGCGAAGAAACAGCTTGCCGCCAGAACAACGCAGGGGCCCGAAGCGCCGCCGATAAAGGCCGATGCCAAAAGCCCGCTGATCACCGAAAGCCCGGCGATTGCCGCGGCAATGAAAGCCATGCTTTCCGGCGTTGTGGCCATGCGGCGGGCGGCGGCGGCGGGAATGACCATGAGGGCGGTGATGAGCAGGAGGCCGACAATTTTCATGGCAATGGCGGTCATCACGGCGATGAGCAGGATGAAGCCGAGTTCCACCCGCTCAACCTTCACGCCTTCGGCGCGGGCCAGTTCCTCATGCACGGAGGTTGCGATCAAATCGCGCCACATCAGGGCGAGGCTGGCGAGCACGACGCCGGCGCCGATCCAAACGGCAAAAACGTCATAGGTGGAAACCGTCAGCACATCGCCGAAGAGAATATCCATGTGATCGGAGGCAGCACCGGTGGCAAGGCCAACCACGATCAGGCCAAGGGCCAGGGCCGTGTGTGAGAGAATGCCAAGCAGCGTGTCGGTGGCGAGGCCCTGCTGGCGGCGCAGCGCGAGGAGAAGCAAGGCGAGGACAATGGCGGTGACAACGGCGCCGAGCGTCACGTTAAAGCTGAAGAGCAATCCCAGCCCCACGCCGAGCAGGCCGGAGTGCGCGAGGCTTTCGCCGAAATAGGCCATGCGCCGCCAGACGATGAAACAGCCCACGGGGCCGGAGACAAGGGCAACGGCCACGCCGGCAAGAAGGGCGCGCTGGAAGAAGGGCTCAGTGAGAATGGAGGTCATGGCCGCTCAATGCTTGTGGTCATGGTGGTGATGATGCTCATGGGGTTCGTGGTCATGATCATGGTGATGGGCGTAGGCGGCGATCATGCGCGCCGCCGAGGGGCCAAAGAGCTTGGCGAATTCCGGGTCCTGCTGCACGCTCTCCGGCCCGCCTTCGCAGCAGACATGGCCATTGAGGCAGACGACATGATCGCTTTCGGCCATCACCATGTGCAGGTCATGGCTCACCATGAGAATGCCGCAGCCATGGCTTTTGCGAATGCCGGAAATCAATTCATAGAGTTTCATTTCACCGAAGAAATCGACGGCCTGGACCGGCTCATCGAGAACCAGCAGATCGGGCTTGCGCAACAGGGCCCGCGCCAGAAGCGCCCGCTGCAATTCGCCACCGGAGAGAGAGGCGACGCGCGCCTCTTTCAAATGCGCAATGCCGACTTCGTCCAGGGCGCGATCAAGGTCCTTTTCAGTCGGCTTCAAGGTGAGCGACAGGAGCCGCTTTACGTTCATCGGCACATTGGCGGTTTGCGGAAACTGCTGGGGCACATAGCCCACATTCAGATTGGGCATCCGTTCGATGCGCCCAGACGTCAGCGGGCGAAGGCCGAGCATCACGCGCACCAGCGTTGACTTGCCCGCGCCATTGGGGCCGATCACGGTGACGATCTCGCCCCGGCGCACATCCAGGTTCACGCGGTCAAGGATCAGGCGGCCGTTGAGATTGAGCGTCACGTCGCGGGCGCTCAACAACGCGTCATTGGCTTTCAGCATGTCAGGCGGCCCTCGCGCAGGCGCCGCAGGTGCCCGATATTTCTATCATGGTATGGGCCGGTGAAAATTTCCGCGCCTTCGCCTTCTCGGCAATGCGCTCAAAGATTTCCGGCGCATCGAGTTCCGCCACGGTGCCGCAGGTTTCGCAAATCAGAAGTGCGGCGGGCTGGCCCTCATGGGAATGGGAACAGGCGACAAAGGCATTGCGGCTTTCGATCTTGTGGACAAGGCCGTGGGCGAGGAGAAAATCCAGGGCGCGGTAAACCGTGATCGGTGCCGGGCGCGGGCCATGCTCGGCCATGCGCTCGATGATGTCATAGGCGCCGACGGCGGAGTGGCTTTGGGCCACGGAGCTCAGGATTTCACGGCGCTGGCCGGTCAATTTGCTGCCGCGCCGCTCGCAGGTGCGCTCGGCCCGGGCAATCAGGTCGGCGGTGCAATGGGCATGGTCATGGTGGGGGTCAAGAAAGGTCATACTGTTATAATATAACATACTTGCGGGAATTGCTAGTTCCCCGTCTACATGGGGTAAAATTGAGGAGTCGCCATGACCGGAACGCCAAAGCCATCGTCCATATCGATAATGCCAAGGTGATTGTCACCGAATACCGCTTTGCGCCGGGGGCCAATACGGGCTGGCACCGGCATGGCCATGACTATGTGATCGTGCCGCTGATGGACGGAAAGGTGAAGCTTGAAACCAAGGATGGCACCAGTTTCGCCGAGATGAAAAAGGGTGCGCCCTATTTCCGCAACGAGGGCGTTGAGCATGATGTGATCAATGCCAATGACACGGATTATGCTTTCATCGAGATTGAGCTGAAATAGCGTTCAAGCGGTATTCATCTTGAAACTGATAGAACGTCGGTCAAGTTTACCGCTTACAAAGGATTCTCGCCATGATCCGCTTTGCTGCTGCCTCGCTTTGCCTTTTTAATGCTGGCCGCCCCAGCGCTCGCCGTTGAATTCGAGCCGAATGACCAGGGCTTTACCGAATTCAATATGCCGTCCGGCAACATCGGCTGCTTCTATGTGCCTGCCGGCGGCACCGATGTTTACAAGACGTCCGACGGCGGCGCGGAGCTTTCCTGCGACCGGGTCGAGCCATCCTATGTGCGCGTGATGATGGGAGATTCGGGCAAGGCCGAACGCATCACCAATGTGGGCGATCCTTCCTGCTGCGGGGGTGACAACATATTCGAGTATGGCGAAGTCTGGTCGGAAGGACCGTTCAGCTGCATCTCCTCCACCACGGGACTTACCTGCACGCGGGGAACCCATGGATTTTCGCTGAGCCGCAAGGCCGTGAAGGTTTATTAGGGCGTGGCGCAGTAAGCAGAAACGAAACCAAACGAACTTGTACCCGTTTGCTTTGGCCGCTAGCTTCGGATCATGACTTGCTCCGTTCTTCTTGACCTCGACGGCACCTTGATTGATTCGTACCCCGGCATTTTAGCAAGCTGCCTTGCGGCGCTGCGCTCCTTAGGACATGAACCGGATGAAACCTTCGATATAAGACATGCCATCGGGCCCCCGCTTGAAGATATTATGCAAATCTTGCTGCAGCAATACGGAGACGATAGAGTCGGTGAAGCAGTCGCTGCCTATCGTCAACATTATGGTGAAAGTGGGTATCTCGGAAGCGTGCCTTTTCCGGGAATTGGCAAATCCCTTGAAGAGATGAAGCGGACCGGATTGCAAATCTATCTCGCGACATCAAAAAGGAAGATTTTCGCAAGCCGCATTCTGGATCATCTGAAGTTTGCCACATACTTCGATGGCATCTATGGCTCAGTGCCGGGCGGCGAGTTGGATCACAAGCCTGAACTGCTTGCCCATATTCTGTCTGAGCATAGTCTTTCGCCGTCTCACAGTCTGATGGTCGGGGATCGTCGATATGATATTTCCGGCGCCCATGCGGTCGGAATGCGCGGTCTCGGCGTGCTTTGGGGTTATGGTACCCGAGACGAACTTGAAACTGCTGGCGCCGACCAACTGGTGGATTCCCCCGCCGGTCTCGCCCATACGATCCTCTCGATGGTCTATGGGAAGGAATCCACAGGCTAGCGCGGCGCACAATACTGTCATCGGATGTTCAAAATCCTCGCCTATCCGCTGACACATGTCTGTCACGACAATCAACGCATTTGAAACGCCGTCCTTCGCCCGAAAGCTCGCCACGCTGGATCAGGTGCTGACGGCTGATCTCTTCGCCCAGGTGGCCGAGGAAGTGAATGCGCTCATCGAAACCGAGCGCAGCTATCTGCCGACCCACAAGAAGGGCGGCACGGTGGCCTATTCGATGCTCCGTGAAAAAGCCCCTACTCTTGTGAACCATTATCGTTCCGCCGCCATGCGCCGCCTCGTGTCAGGCATCGTCGGGGCGGAGGTGGAGCCCACACCGCTTCACGACGAGAGTTCCTGCTCGGTGCTTTTCTATGAAAAGCCCGGCGACCACATCAACTGGCACTATGACCATAATTTTTATCGCGGCCGCCATTTCACGGTGCTCATTCCGCGTGGTGAACCGGGGCCGCGATGGCGGTCTTTCGGCAGCCCGCCTGCTGGCCAGGCAGGGCGGGCGCGATGTGGAAGTGGCGACACCGCCCAACCGGCTCATCCTCTTTGAGGGCGCCAAGGTCAGGCACAAGGTCACCCCCATCAGCGAAGGCGAACGCCGCGCCGTGTGGAGCATGACCTATTGCACGGACCCGCGGAATTCCGCCTTTCAGGGCGTGGCGCGGCGGGTGAAAGACACGGCCTTTTTCGGCCTGCGCTCGCTCTGGACCTGAAACCGCCGTTTTCTGGACCTGTCATGGTGCCAGATTCCTGCTAGAAGAGCGCCCTGCCCTGAAAGGAATTTGCCCATGAAAATGACCACCGAGGAAGCATTTGTAAAAGTGCTGCAAATGCACGGGATTGAACATGCCTTTGGCATTATCGGATCGGCGATGATGCCGGTGTCGGACCTGTTTCCGAAAGCGGGCATCACCTTCTGGGATTGCGCCCACGAGACCAATGCCGGGCTGATCTGCGATGGCTATTCCCGCGTCACCGGCAAAATGGGCATGGCGATTGCGCAGAACGGCCCGGGTGTCACCGGCTTTGTGACCGCCATGAAGACAGCCTATTGGAACCACACGCCGATGCTGCTGGTCACCCCGCAGGCGGCCAACAAGACCATGGGCCAGGGCGGCTTCCAGGAAGTGCCGCAGATGGCGCTGTTCCAGGACATGGTCTGCTATCAGGAGGAAGTGCGTGATCCCTCGCGCGTGGCCGAAGTGCTGAACCGGGTGATCGAAAAGGCCTGGCGCGGATGCGCGCCGGCCCAGATCAATGTGCCGCGCGATTACTGGACGCATGTCATCGATATCGAGTTGCCGCAGATCGTGAAGTTCGAGCGCGCCTCGGGCGGCAAGGACGCGATTGCGCAGGCCGCGGCCCTGCTCTCGGACGCCAAGTTCCCGGTCATCGTGAATGGCGCCGGCGTGGTCACCGGCGGTGCCATCAAGGATTCCATCAAGCTGGCCGAACGGCTGGATGCGGCGGTGTGCTGCGGCTACCAGCACAATGATGCGTTTCCCGGCAGCCATTACCTGTCGGTTGGCCCGCTCGGTTACAATGGTTCAAAGGCGGCAATGGAATTGATTTCCAAGGCTGACGTTGTTCTGGCGCTTGGCACGCGGCTCAATCCGTTTTCGACGTTGCCGGGCTACGGCATCGACTACTGGCCGAAGAACGCCAAGATCATCCAGGTGGATATCAACGCGGACCGGATTGGCCTCACCAAGAAAGTCACGGTCGGCATTTGCGGTGACGCCAAGCAGGTGGCCCAGCAGATTTTGGCGGGCCTTTCGCCCAAGGCGGGCGATGCGGGACGCGCCGACCGCAAGGCAACCATCCACCAGACCAAGTCGGCCTGGCTGCAAAAGCTCACCTCCATGGACCATGAGGAAGATGATCCGGGCACGACATGGAATGCCGATGCGCGGGTGCGCGACAAGGAGCGCATGTCGCCGCGCCAGGCCTGGCGCGCCATTCAGGCGGGATTGCCGGCGAATGCCACGATCTCTTCCGACATCGGCAACAACTGCGCCATCGGCAATGCCTATCCGACCTTTGAAGAGGGCCGCAAATATCTGGCGCCTGGCCTGTTCGGCCCCTGCGGCTACGGCTTCCCGTCCATCATCGGGGCGAAAATCGGCAAGCCTGAAATTCCGGTCTTCGGCTTTGCAGGCGATGGCGCGTTCGGCATTTCGATGAATGAAATGACCTCCATCTGCCGCGACGAGTGGCCCGCCATCACCATGGTGATTTTCCGCAACTACCAGTGGGGCGCGGAAAAGCGCAACTCCATCCTCTGGTATGACAACAATTTCGTGGGCACCGAGCTTGATCCGAAACTCAGCTACGCGAAGATCGCGGAAGCCTGCGGGTTCAAGGGTGTCACGGTCCGCACGCAAAGCGAAACAACGGCGGCCCTGAAGAAAGCGGCGGAGGACCAGGCGAAGGGTGTCACCACCTTCATCGAAGTCATTCTCAACCAGGAGCTGGGCGAGCCCTTCCGCCGGGATGCGATGAAGAAGCCGGTACCTGTCGCCCACATCAACAAGGCCGACATGCGCCCGCAAAAGGGTGCGGTCTGATACGCGGAGAATCGGCACGATGAAACCCATCATCACATTCAACGCCGGTTCCTCCTCGCTCAAGTTTGCGGTTTTCGATGGCGGTCTTGCTCCATTACTTGGCCGGACAGGTGGCGGGTTATGGTGCCGCACGCGTTGCAGGCGGCAGTGGCGGAAATCGAAGGCCAAGGGCATTGTGTTGCAACACTGCGGCGGCGTTGGCCACCGCATCGTGCATGGCGGCACGCGCTATACGGCGCCGGTTCGCGTTGACCAGACCATTCAGGACGATCTTGAAGCCTTGCGCAAACTTGCGCCGCTGCACCTTCCCTATGGGCTTGGGGCGCTGGCGGCGTTGCGAAAGCTGGCGCCCGATGTGCCGCATATCGCCTGTTTCGATACGGCTTTCCATGCGGGCCGCGACGATCTTCATACGCGGTTGCCGCTGCCGCGCGCCTATCATGAGCGGGGTTACCGGCGTTACGGTTTTCACGGCCTGAACTATGAACATGTGGTGCGGGAATTGCCGCTGCAAACCGGAAAGCCGCTGCCGCAGCGCCTGCTGGTGGCCCATCTCGGCAATGGCTCCAGCATGTGCGCCATCCTCGACGGCAGAAGCGTTGAAACCACCATGGGTTTTTCCACGGCGGACGGGCTGCTCATGGGCACGCGCACCGGCGCCATCGACCCAGGCGTTTTGATTGCCCTGATGCGCGATGAGGGCCTGGAGGCGGAAGGGCTTGAAGACCTGCTCTACCGGCGCAGCGGGCTTTTGGGAATCTCGGGGCTCTCGTCGGACATGCGGGAATTGCTGGCAAGTCCCGCGGCAGAGGCGGCGGAGGCCGTCAACGCCTATTGCTACCAGGCGGCGCGCTATGCCGGGTCGCTGGCCGTGGCCATCGGCGGGATTGATGCAATGGTCTTCACCGGCGGCATTGGCGAGAATGCCGAACCGGTGCGCCGAGAAAATACTGGCGCAGCTTTCCTTCCTCGGACTCTCAGCGCAAAACGTGCATGTGGTGAAGGCCAATGAGGAACTTACCATTGCCCGGCATGTCTCAGCCCTGTTGGGGCAATGACATCGCCAGAAGCAGCGACGCCGTATCGACGATATCCTCTACAGTGGCGCCGCGCGACAGGTCGGAAATTGGCTTGGCGAAGCCCTGCAATATGGGGCCGATGGCGCGGCAGCCGGAGAGTTGCTGGGTGAGCTTGTAGGCGATGTTGCCGGCGTCGAGATCGGGAAAGATGAGCACGTTGGCGCGGCCCGCGACGTTACCGACCTCCGCCATTTTACGCGCCGCAACACTGGACGAAAGGGCCGCGTCCCCCTGCAACTCGCCGTCGATCAGAATTCCGGGATGGCGCTGGCGGACGATCTGCAGGGCGGCCACGACCTTGTCGGCATCGGGATGATTGCCGCTGCCCTTGGTCGAGAATGACAGCATGGCCAGGCGCGGCTCCTCGCCCAGTATCCTGGCGGCACTTGCGGCGGAGGCGATGGCGATGTCGGCCAGTTGCTCCGCTGTGGGCTGCACGTTCACGGCGCAATCGGCGAAGATCAGGCGGCGCTCGGGCCATTGCATCAGAAAATAGCTGGACGGCGTGGCGGTCCCCGGGGCCAGGCCGATCATCATTTCCCCCGCCTCGATCACCCGGGCGGTGGGATTTATGGCGCCGGCCACCATGGCCGCCGCATCACCCGTCGCCACCATGGCCGCGGCGAGATAGAGCGGCTTCCGGAGAAGGCGGGCGGCCATGGTCTCGGTCATTTTGGGCCGCCTGGTCTGAACGAGACCAAGTTGTGCTGGGGTTGGTTCGGGCACATCGGGACCGAACAATACAGGAACGGCCAGCTCCTGGGTTTGGAGAATTGTGGCAGCGGCCCGAATCCGCTCATCCCCCGCTTCCGGCATGACAATTCTTAAAAATTTACCCTTAATTAGAGCTTTTGCATAATCGATTGCCTGCACGGCTGATTCCCCATAAAACCCAATAATCGACGCCAAATATCACATTCTTGTCGGTACTTTGCCACATTCTGGCGGCAATCCGCGCCTCAAATTAGTTAACACATGGGCGGAAAATACATGTGTTTTGGCGGGTCGATGACCGAGCGAGGGGATCTGGGTATTGAAAAATGCCTTTGTAAGTTTTGTGGCTGCGTTGTTGGCCGTGGTTTTGAGTACAGGGGCACGGTCCGAGGACCTGCGCAGCCTTAAGCTCAACCAGAGCACTGTGGGTTTGCTTGCGAGCCAGCCCAGTCTTTCTGAAAATGTACTCGAGATGGCCAATGCCATGGACCACACGGATGGCCTGCGGGTTCTTCCCATACTTGGCCGCGGCAGCCTGCAGTCGATCAATGACCTGCTGTTCCTGCGCGGCGTTGATGTGGCGCTGCTCTCCTCCGACAGCCTTGCCTTTGTCAAAAAACATGATCTCTACAAGGACGAAACCGGCAAGCTCGCCTATCTCGCAAAGCTTGCAACGCTCAATGTCGTGGTCGTGGCGCGCAAAGACATTGCCGGCGTCAACAGCCTGGAAGGCATGAGAATTGCCACTGGCCCTGCGAACAGCGATGAGTTCGTGGCGGCTGAACTGGTTTTTGATGCGCTTGGAACGAAATACGAGCGGGTTCCCACGACGGGGAAGAATTCATTGGCTGCCCTGCTTGACGGCCGCATTGACGCGGCGGTGTTTGTCGGCACGCCCTCCTACCGCCTGCTGAGTTCAATCAAGGCCAACAGCGGCCTGCATATCATCCCGCTGCCGCTTCCCGAGACGTTGACGGAAACCTATTCACCGGCGATTCTCGAGAGTTCGGATTTCCCGAACCTCATTGCCGAAGGCACCGCGGTGGAAACGGTGGCCGCGGCATTGATCCTCGCGGTCTTCGACTGGCCGGACCGCAGCGAGCGTTTCTACAAGCTGAAAAAATTCAACAAGGCCCTGCTCTCCACCTATCTCGCCACCCGCACCGCCGAGCAAGGCACCAATTTTTCCGCCGCGGTTCCGGGGTGGAAGCAATACCTGACTGCAAAAGACCTCATGGGCAACATCAAAGCGCCCCAACAATCACTTACCATTACGACGCTTCAATAGGAGGATTCGACCATGAACCATCCCCTTTCAAGGAATGAACTCAGCGGCGCCGGCAATGATTCGGAAAACCAGGAAGGAACACCGGTTCCATCATGGCTGACCCAGCATTACCGGGACGATGACGCGGAGTTCCTGGTCAAGCAGTACCGCCAGAAGCAGGAAGAGGAGCCGGAAGCAGCCTCTCCGCCGCCGGAAAACCGGACCTATGAGTATTACCGGCGCCGGATCATGGAGCGGCAGCGCGAGCAGCTCGAGGTGCAAAGGGAGCGTGCGCCGATGCCACGGGTTCCGTCCCGGCCGACACTTCCGGTGAGCGAACTTGAAGTGCAGCACCGCCACTATGATCGGGAGCGGTACGAGCAACCTGTGTCCCAGTCCATCAACTTATGACCGGCCGCGGCTCAAAAAGAGCCTGCTGTTTGCCGGCGTATTTGCCGCTGTTGCAGGGGGCGCTGTTGGGTTCGCAGTCACGAAGTACGACCAGATTTCGAACTCGGCCAATGACCTCTACGCCTTCGCGGCGGGCTTTCTGCCGAGCGATTCGGAGACCATGTTCAATTCACCGTCAACCGGGCAAACCACGATTTCGAAGAAGCCCATCGCCATCGCTTCCCTTGCGGTTTCCGATGTGACGGGCACGCTTGAACAGCATGATCCCGCTGGCGCTCAATGCCGAACCGGCTTTCGAGAACCAGGAACTGGCGATCAAGATCACCGGGCTTCCCGCCTCGGCTTACCTGACGGCGGGAAAGAAGATTTCCGACAATACCTGGATCCTCAAGGACGGCGAGGAAAACGGCATCAATCTTTTCGTGCCGCAATCCGATACGCCGAAGTTTGATATTTCCGTTTCAGCCATTGAGACCAACACGGGTGAACTGGCCGCTCCGGTCAAGGAAATGACCGTGGCCATCGACGATGTGAAGGTCGCGGAAGAACCGGTATTGCAGATCACCCCTGCCAGCGCGCCGCCCGAAACCGTCATTCCGGTCAAGGCGACCCAGCAGGAAACCATTGAGTCCGAACCGGCGCCTACGGCGTCCATTGCTCCCATCACCCCCATCCAGCCGCCACTTTCGGCTGAGGTGACGGGGCTTCTGGCCAAGGGCGACATGCTGATGAAAACCGGTGACTTGATCATCGCCCGGCAGTTCTACAGCCGCGCCTTCCAGATGGGAGCGGCCGAGGGCGCCATGGGCGTTGCCAAGACCTATGACCCCACGGTTTTCGCGGAGATGAAGGTGCAGGGCATCACGCCGGACGCGGTAAAGGCCGCGGAATGGTATGAAAAGGCCAAGCAGGCGGGCGTTACCGAGGCCGATGCGGCGCTCACCACCCTTTCTGCAGCCCAGCCATAACCTGCTGAAACAGGCTCGACTTCCCGGCTCGTTCAAGGCATCTATCGGGATGTTCTGAACCCACCCGGAGTTGAGCCATGCGTGCCGCAGACCTGATCGTCAAATGCTTGGAAGCCCACGGCATTGAACGGGTCTATTGCGTGCCGGGCGAAAGCTATCTCACCCTGCTTGACGCGCTTTACGGCAGCTCCATTGAAATCATCATCTGCCGGCATGAGTCGGGCGCGGGCTTCATGGCCATTGCCGAGGCGCGCCTCACCGGAAAGCCCGCGGTGTTCCTGGTCAGCCGCGGCCCCGGCGCCACCAATGGCTCCATTGCCGTCCACGTCGCCGAACAGGATGCCACGCCGGTGCTGCTCTTCATTGGCCAGGTCTCGCGGACCGAACTTACCCGCGGAGCGTTTCAGGAAGTGGATTACCGGCAGTTCTTTGGCGGCATGGCCAAGGGCATCTATGAAGTCCATGAAGGCGACAAGATCGGCGAAATCGTCACCCGCTCGCTGCGCCTTGCCGCCGAAGGCAAGCCCGGCCCGGTCATTATTTCGCTCCCCGAAGACATGCTGAGCGACGAGGCCGGAGAAACCGTCCCCGCCCCCTTCCCGCTCGCTGCCGCCCACCACGGCCCGCAGGACATCGCCGCCATTCAGGCGATGATTGACGAGGCCGCCCATCCCATCATTGTGGCCGGCGCCATGCTGCGCGGCGCCAAGGGGGCTCAAGCCCTGCACCGGTTTGCCGAGGCCTTGCGCATCCCGGTTGCCGTCACCTGGAAAAACCAGGACATTTTTGACAACGGCTCGCCGCTCTATGCGGGGCACTTGGGCTTTGGAAATCCGCCGAAGCACCGGCAGGTGCTGGCCAATTCCGATCTCATCATCGCGGTGGGAACGCGGCTCGGCGACGTTGCCAGCCTCAACTATACCTTTCCAACGGCGCCGCAGCCCAAGCAGAAGCTCATCCACATCTATCCCGACGGGGAAGCCATCGGAAAAATATTCCGAACCGATTTCGGCCTGATCGCCGATCCCGCGGCGGTCCTCACCGACCTTGCGGCACACCCCCGCGTGGTGTCCTCGGCGCGCGAATCCTGGCGTTCCTCGATCAATGAGTTCGTGCGCGAGTTCCAGCGCTTTACTTCGCCGGAGCCCAATGACGCGGTGGATTTCGGCAAGGTGGTAGTGTCTCTCGCGGCGCAGGCGCCGGACAATGCGGTGATCACGACGGATGCGGGCAACATGTCCACTTGGGTGCACCGGCACTGGGTAATGACGCCCAAGAATACCCTGCTCGGCGCAATTGCCGGGGCCATGGGCTTTGGCGTTCCCACCGCCGTGGCCGCCGCGATTGTGGACCCCACGCGGATGGCGATTACCTTTGTGGGCGATGGCGGCATGCTGATGACGGGCCAGGAACTGGCAACGGCGGTCCAGTATGGCGCCAAGCCAAAGATCGTCATTTCCGACAACGGGATTTACGGCACCATCCGCACCCACCAGGAACGGCATTTCCCGCACCGGGTGTCGGGCACCGATCTGGTCAATCCGGATTTCACCCAATGGGCCAAATCATTCGGCGTGTTCACCGCCACCATTACCCTGGGCGATGACATTGACGCGAAGGTCAAGGAATTCCTGGCCCATGACGGCGCCGCCGTGCTGCACGTCAAATCCAGCAAGGAAGCCCTGTCGGCGTTTACGACACTGAGCGCGCTGAATTAGAGATTAGTCGTCACTTATTCAAACGTGAGCCGAAGTGCCCTCATCCGGCCTTCGGCCACCTTCTCCCATTCTTCGAACGGGAGAAGGCAAAACTTTTTGGGATTATCGCCTTCTCCCGTGGCTCTCGGGCCATGGGAGAAGGTGGCCGAAGGCCGGATGAGGGCTCTTTACCAAATACTCAAACTAACAACTAAAGCGTTCTAAGACGAAGAGCGTCCAAACAGGGCGTTGTAGAGCTTGCGGTCGCGGCCATAGACATCGGGGCGGAACTCGATGCCGTTTTCACCCTTGAAGGCGGTGGAATAGACGAGGTGCACCGGGATGTGCGTGGGCAGGCTGACGCGGGTGAGCTTGCCGCTGGCCAGAACCGTATCCACCAGCGCGTCACTCCAGCCCGGAACCTCGCTGATTATAGTGTGGGCCAGTTCGATCGGCCGCGAAAGCCTTATGCAGCCGTGGCTGAAGGCCCGCGAGGTTGAGGCGAACTTGTCCTTGGAGGGCGTGTCATGCAGATAGATGTTGTGCTTGTTGGGCAGCATGAACTTCACCTTGCCCAGCGCGTTCTTGGGGCCCGGCCTCTGCCGGAAGGTGAAGGGGAATTTTCCGGGGCCATAGGCATCCCAATTGATGGAGGCCCATGAGGATAATTTGCCGTTTACAAAGACATCAAAATCTTCCGCATAGGCAAAGGGATTTGCGCGCAGCTTCGGCAGCATTTCCTGGGTGGCAATGGAATAAGGCACGGTCCAGGTCGGGTTGAGCTCGACATATTCCATCTCGTCGGAAAACTCCGGCGTCTGGGTGGTGGCGGCGCCCACGACCACATTCATGCGCTCGACGATGACCGAGGACTGCACGCGCTGCAGCTCGAACGCCGCGAGGTTCACCAGAAAATGATCCTGCCCGAGAGCGTCCGGCATCCAGCGCCAGCGTTCCATGTTCAGCATGATCTGCTTGATGCGGTCTTCCGGCGTCACATCCATGGCAATAATGGATTGCTTGCCGATCAGCCCTTTGGCCTCAAGGCCATGGCGCTGCTGAAATCTTTGCACGGCGATGACAAGCTGCTCATCATAAACCGGCGAGTTCGTGACCTGCCATTCATAATCGCCGGTCAAGGCCAGCAATGACCGGATTTTGGGAACACGCGGATCGCTCATACCCGGTTTCAGCGCGGCCCCCTGCCCGATGATGGGCCAGCCGCCCTCGTCGGCCTGGGTCGAATAGATCCGCATCATCCGTTTCAGCGCCTGGTAGTGTTCGTTGCGCGGCTCAAAGCTGGATAAAAACGCGCCCGGATTGCGCTGCTTGTTGAGCTCGGTCAGGACGCGCAGCACATCGATGGACTTGCGGCTGCGAAACAGGCGGGGGTCAACTTTCTGCGGCGCCACGCGGCCGATCTTGAGATCGGCGGCATAGGCCACGAAGAAGGCTGAAAAATAAAGCTCTGCCTGGGCGGCGGAACGGGGATCATCGGGATCGACGCTGTCACGCACATCAATGAGCGTGTCGACGGGGTAGTCGTCGGGATTGAGGCCGTCAAACTGGGCATCTTCCAGGCGCTGGATGAACGGCGTCATGCGCCCGGTGCCCGCCCAATAGATGGAGCCGCCGTTGCCAAGATAATGCGCCTTGAGCGCTTCTCTTATGCGCTCAATCGGCAAGGGCTGGCGTTCGGGAGAGTTCAGGATTTCAGCCAGTGCTGCCGTAACAGCCTCATAGCTCGGCACGCGGTCGCTCTTGCCGGCATAGGCTTGCGGGCCGGCCAGCAGGAAGAAGAGAACTGTAAGTGACCGTAAAATCAGGCGCATGGAATCCCTGCAGTTAAACATTGAGCAGCAGGAACTCCCGCTCCCAGGAGCTGATGACCTTGCGGAAGTTTTGCATTTCCTCAAACTTCACGTCCTGATAGGCGGTGACGAATTTCTCGCCCATCACCTGCTTCAGCGACTTGGTGTAGTTCAACTTGTCGAGCGCCTCATCGAGATTGATGGGCAAGGTGTGGGCGTAACGATAGGCCGAACCGGTGACGGCCTCCGATGGCTTGATGCGCTCAACCATTCCCAGATAACCGCAAGCGAGCGACGCCGCAAAAGCCAGATAGGGATTGGCGTCGGCACCGGGAACGCGGTTTTCCACGCGCAGGTTTGCCGGGTTGGAACTGGGCACGCGCAGGCTTACAGTGCGGTTATCAATGGCCCAATGAACGTTGGTCGGCGCATCCGATTCAGGAACCAGCCGGCGATAGGAATTCACGTTGGGCGCACAGAAGGGCAAGGCGGCCGCAAGATAGCGCTGCAGGCCGCCGATGTGATTGAGGAAAAGCTTGGAAGGCTTGCCATCCCGCCCCGCGAAAATATTCTTTCCGGTTTTGTTGTCCAGCACCGATTGATGAATATGCATGGAAGAGCCCGGTTCATTTTCATGGGGCTTGGCCATGAAGGTTGCATACATGTCATGCTTCAGCGCCGCCTGCCGCACGGTGCGCTTGAACAGGAACACCTGATCGGCGAGTTCCAGCGGATCGCCATGATTGAAATTGATTTCGAGCTGGGCGGGGCCGCTTTCATGGGACAGCGTATCGACATCCAGTTCCTGGGCTTCGCAGTAATCGAAGATATCCTCAACGACGGGATCGAAGTCATTGGCGGCATCGATGCCATAGGCCTGGCCACCGGATTCCTTGCGGCCGGAGCGGCCAATGGCGGCTTCGATCGGGTAATCCGGATCGAGGTTTTTCTTGCAGAGATAAAATTCCAGTTCCGGCGCCACGACGGGACGCCAGCCCTTGGCCTTGTAAAAGCCCGAGAACCCGCTTCAGCACATGGCGCGGCGAAATCTCGACGGGTTCATCATTCAAGTGAAAGGCATCGCAGATCACCTGGGCGGTGGGTTCGGTGTACCAGGGCACCATGCGGGTGGTTTCGGGGTCCGGCTCCATATAGATGTCGATGGCGCTGTCGCTCACCGCGGTGGTTTCCGAAACAAAGCGGCCATTGATGGTCAGCGTAAAGACTTCCTCGGGAACCCGCAGCCCGCGCGACCTTTGCCCTTGCATGAATTTCTTCGGCGGCAGGATTTTTCCCCGCGCCGTTCCCGACATGTCGGCCACCAGGCACTCCACCTCACTGATCTTGTTTTCAGTGATGAATTCCTCAAATGTCGAGCGGGCCATGACAATCCATGAATTGTTGATTCAGGCCATTGTAGCGCGCCTTCTTGACCAAGCAAAAGGGGGTCAGCTAAAGCTTTTGGCATGGTTAAATCAATCGATGCCCGGTCCTATTATCAAGCAACTGCTAACCTTAAGCTGGAATGCGAAAGCCTCAAGGGGGAGATTTCCGCCGATGTTTGCGTGATTGGCGCAGGCTATACGGGGCTTTCAGCGGCCCTGGAGCTGGCGGAGGCCGGCTACAAGGTTGTGGTGCTGGAAGCGGAACGGATCGGATACGGAGCCTCGGGGCGCAACGGCGGGCAGATTTGCACCGGATACTCCTCCGGGCAGACAAAAATCGAAAACCAGCTTGGAAAGGCCGATGCGTTGAAATGCTTCGCGCTCGCCGAAGAATCCAAGGCCCTGCTGGAAAGCCGCATCACGCAGCACAAGATCGATTGCGATCTCACCTGGGGCTATATGCATGCCATTCCAAAGGCCCACCAGATGGAGGAGCTCAAGGCCTGGCGCGACGAGTATGAAGAGCTTGGCGTGAAGGGCCTGAGCCTGTTCAGCAAGTCCGAGCTGGAACAGCGGCTGGGCACGACGATCTATCACGGGGCGTTGCGCGAAAGCCATGCGGGGCATCTGCATCCGCTGAACTATTGTCTTGGCCTGGCCCGCGCCGCGATCAAAAGCGGGGCCGTGATTTACGAGAATTCGCGGGTGACGGATGTGAACACGGGATCCAATCCCTGGGCAAAGACTGAGCATGGAATGGTCAAGGCCAAGTTCATGGTCATTGCGGGCAATGCTTATCTCGGGCGCACGGTGAAATCTCTCTATGGCCGGGTGATGCCGGTTGCGAGCTACATCATTGCCACGGAGCCGCTTGGCGAGAACCGGGCAAAGTCCCTCATCGCCAATAACGAGGCGGTGGCCAATACCAATTTCATCGTGGATTATTTCCGGCGCTCCAATGACCACCGCATGCTGTTTGGCGGGCGGGCGAGCTATTCGACTTTTGAGCCGTCCAATCTTGGCGAATACATGCGGCCGCGCATGACCCATGTTTTCCCGCAGTTGAAGGATGTGAAGATCGATCATGCCTGGGGCGGCTATATCGCCATTACCTCAAACCGCATTCCGGATTGCGGGCGGCTTTCGCCCACGGTCTATTATGCCCATGGCTATTCCGGCCAGGGTGTTGCGCTTACGGGCCTTTACGGAAAGCTGATGGCGGAAGCCATTCGCGGCACGGCGGAAAGATTTGACCTTCTGGCGAAGGTCAAGCACCTGCCCTTCCCCGGCGGCCCCATGCGGACACCGATGCTGGTGGCGGCGATGATGTATTACCGGATCAGGGACGCGCTGAGCTAAAGCTGGTCAGCAACAGCGCCGCCGGTGGCGTTGGAACATCAAGGGCCGGATTGCTGGCAAAGAATCCCGAAGGCATCCAGTGAAATGATGCATAGACACAGGGTTGCACCGGCCAGTCCTCCGGGCGCGGCAGATGGTGATAATTAAGCGTGTACCAGACGACGACATTTTCATTGTCGAGCGAGCGGTTTTTCTCCGTCCAGCGCGGCAGGCCATCGCCGCCTTCATGCAGGTTGGGATACCAGCCGGCGGGATAGAGCTCATCGCCTGCGTATTGCGTTGCCCAGAAATGCTTGTACATGAAGCCGGCGCGCCGGCCGACGGGTGAACTCGGATCGGAAAAAGGCAAGGCGTTGCTGCCCGGCACCAGCTTGTAGCCCACCGGCTCGCCATAGGCATTGAGCATATTCGGATTGATGACGCGCCAGTAGCGTGCCGCATTCAAATCCATGACACGCTGAGCCTCTTTTTCACGAACAAGTCTGCGCTCATCGGTTCGAATGGCGTTGCCTTGCGGATTATCGGGGCCCACCGGCACGGCGGCAAAATTCACTTCCGTGACCGCGTTGCGCGGTCCATCGACGCACATGTCGAAGCGGAACGAAAAAACATGCTGGTGAACATGGGCATCAACGCCGTGGGCGACGCGCGTGCCGTAGCGGGCCGGTTCATCATTTTTGGCGCCCGTGCCCAGCGGAATTCCCGTTGCCTTCACTTCCACGCCTATGGTGCCGTCCTGATAAAAATACCAGAAGAAGCCATAAACATAATTCCCGATCGTCGAGAGGCACGACACCACAAGGCGGCGCGACCGCTTCACGGTGACGTCGCCGCGCACGGTATCGGTGAACTTCCAGAGGATGCCGAAGTCCTCCTCATGCATGCAGATGGCATTTTCGATCTTTTTCGGGGCGCCCAGCCAGTCGTGATGCCAGCAATCAAAATAGTGGATGTGGCCAAGGCAATCGCACCCGAGCGTCAGCGAATCGAGGAATTGCCCGACGCCATATTCGCCAGTATCAAAGGCATTGCGCCGGGGAGCCCCGCCCCGCGGATCGCCATAGGGCACGACCATTTCGGCCATCGAGGCCCGATGCATGATGGGGCGCAGGCGTCCTTCGTCCTCGTAGCCGATCATGTGCAGGATCAGGCCGTCACGGACATGGAAGCCAATACGGAACTGCCATTTCTGCCAGCGCACCAGATTCCCTTCGACTGTGAAACTTGGCCCTTCGGGCTGGGTGATGACGAGCGGCTTCACGTCGGCGCGCATGGCGCCGGCATTGATGGACGTACCCTCCGCGGGCAGAGGAACTACACCGAAATCATCTACACGGATTACTATGCGGCGGCGCAGATCCACAACCGGATGAAGATTGGCGATGGGCCGCGCATAAGGGTTGTCGCCCGCCGTGTTGCGCAGGAAGCAGTGGCAATAGGCGATGCGCTCGCCCTTCTCCGATGCAATGCCAAAATTGCCCGCCGACCAGGCTTCAATCAGGACATCCTTCAGGTCGGTGATGCCGCGCAAGCGCAAGGGCCGCCACGACACGCGGGTCCGCCTTGGCGATTTCCCCGCCCATGGCGAATTCATCGGCAACGATGCGGGCCTGGGCACCGGCGACATGGCGCCAATTCCGGAGCAAGCCCTTTTCGAGATCGGCGATTCCATCCCATGTCTGGCCCGAATGGGGATCGTAGCAGCAGACAAAAGCAAGGCGCGGCGGATTTCCTTGCGCCAGCTCAGCTTTTTCAGGTTCGTGCAGCGCAATTGTCTCAAACCAGGCCTGGCTGCTCAAGCCGCCCTTCCCGCGCACAAGGGCGGCAGCATGGGCTATTTCGGTTTCCGATAACGGATCAAGGGGATGTTTCATTTCATTATTGTTCCTAGGGATCATGCAAAGGCCCGGGGATAAGCGCATGTCCCCGATTTTCCGCCAAGGGATCCGGCGCGCAACTCCAGACCCATAAAGGCCTCATACTTGTTGAAGGCACAGGACAGGTTCTTGGCGAGATCGTGCCGGAAGCCAAAGCGGGGATAAAAATCTACATGACCCAAGACAATGATTGCGGCATGGCCTGCGGATTTCATGGCTTCGATGCCGTGCTCGACCAATAGCGTACCGATACCCTGTTTTTGACGGGAGGGAACAACGCACATGGGCGCCAGTGCGACCGCATCAACCCGCTTGCCATCAGCCATCACATAGAGAGGGCTGAACAGTATATGGCCAACAACTTCGTCGCCGTCGACAGCGACGAAGGAGGCAAGAATGCTGTTATCACGCGCCAAGTTCTTGATCAGCCGGGACTCTTCGTCACCCTTGAAGGCAAGGCGATTGAGTTCCAGAACAGCTGGCCGGTGTTCCGGCAGCTCGGGAACGATATTCATTCCGGCATGGGCGCTGCACGCGCCCCGCGCTGCCAGGCCTTGAGGCAGAGATATTCCATTATCAGGGATGCGCCTGCAGCCGCAGTTATCTCAGCGTGATCATAGGGCGGCGAGACCTCGACAACATCCATGGCGACAAAATTCACGTCGGTCAATTTGCGAATGACGCTGGCGGCCTGGTGGTAGCTCATTCCACCTGGAATTGGCGTTCCCGTTCCCGGGGCTGCGGAAGGATCGAGGCAGTCAATGTCAAAGGTGAGATAGGCTTTTGACTTGCCGACCTGCTTCCTGATGATGGCGGCCAGCTGATCGCTGCTCGAGTCATGGACCTCATCGGCGTAGACAATGCGGAAGCCCATGGTGGTTTCGCCGGTGAAGGTGGTGCGGATGCCCATCTGCACGGATTTGCGCGGGTCGATGAGGCCTTCACGGACGGCGTAGCCAAACATGGTGCCGTGATCGATGCGGCCGCCATCATCGACTTCCACGTCGCGGTGGGCATCGAAATGCACCAGCGCCAAGGGGCCATGCTTCTTGAAATGAGCCTTCAGCAACGGATAGGTAATGTAATGATCGCCGCCGAGCGAAACCATTTCGGCGCCGGAGCTGATGATCTCGGTGGCGTGTGCTTCCAACCTTTCCGGGAAGTTTTCCTTGCGTCCCCAATCGAAGAAGCAATCGCCATAATCAATGACGGCCAAGGTATTGAAGGGATCAAACATCCAGGGCCAGAACGGCCCCCAGGCATTTTCCGCCGAGGCCTTGCGCATTGCTTCCGGCCCAAAGCGGGTGCCGGGCCTGTGGGACACGGCCTGGTCAAAGGGAATGCCGGTGACGGCGATATCAACGCCGGTGAGATCGCGGGTGTATTTGCGTCGCATGAAGGAGAGTGCGCCGGCATAGGTTGCCTCCCACTGGGTCCCCTTGACGCTGTCGCGGCGAAAGGCTTCGTCACCCGGAAGCCGGGTCATCTTGTCGAGTTCGAGGGCCATGATCTACTCCGTAAGCACAAGGGAATCGTCGGGCATCCAGGACACCCAAATGGCCTGGCCGCGCTCAACGCCGGACCCGCCAGTGCGCGAGTCGTTTTGCACATTCACCTGCAAGTCAGGCCCGCCCTTGATCGAAACGACGATATGGCTGGTGTCGCCATAATAGGCCACGTCACGCACCTTGCCCTGGACCTTGATGAGGCCCGCGGCCTTCGGCTCGGCTTTTGATATCTTCAGTTTCTCCGGCCGCACGGCAACAGCAACGTTATCGCCGCAGGTCTTGTCCGTATCAAATTTCAATTTGCCAAGCCCCTTGGCTTCGCAGGAAATGGATTTGCCCGAGCGGCTCAGGACCTTGGCGTCGATCAGGTTCACCTTGCCGATAAAGTCAGCCACGAAGCGGGTGGCGGGCTGCTCATAGAGTTCGGAAGGCGTGGCAATCTGCTGGACGGCGCCCTTGTCGATCACCGCGATGCGGCTGGCCATGGACAGGGCTTCATCCTGGTCATGGGTGACGATGATGAAGGTGATGCCCACGGTTTCCTGAAGCCTGGTCAATTCCATGCGCATGTCATCGCGCAATTTTGCGTCCAATGCGGACAGCGGTTCATCCAACAGCAGAACCTTGGGGCGCTTCACGAGGGCGCGGGCCAAAGCCACGCGCTGACGCTGGCCGCCGGACATCTGGTCGGGCTTGCGCTTTGCGAGGTGTGAGAGTTTTACCATCTCAAGCGCTTCCGCGGTCCGCCTTTTGGTTTCTTCCTCCGGCACGCCAGTTACCCGCAGGCCATAGGCCACGTTGTCTTCAACCGTCATGTGCGGAAACACGGCATAGGACTGGAAGACCATGTTCGTCGGGCGCTTGTTTGGGGGCGTCAGCGCCATGTCCTGGCCGCCGATGATGATCTGCCCCTCGGTCGGGGTTTCCAGTCCGGAAATCATGCGCAGCAGAGTGGTCTTGCCGCAGCCCGAGGGGCCGAGCAGCGCGAAGAATTCATTCTGGTCAATGTCGATGTTGATGTTATCGACGGCGATAACGCCACCCGGAAATTTCTTGCTGACGCCGCGAATGGATACGATTGGTTCAGTCATATTCAACCTTTGCCGGATTTTTCCGGCGCTTGAAGTTTCATGGCGAGAACGGTTGCCACCACGGTAATCACGATCAGCACGGTGGAGGCCGCATTGATTTCGGGAGATACGCCGCGGCGGACGAGAGAATAGACCTTGACCGGGAAGGTCACGGTTTCCGGGCCTGAGGTAAAGAAGGTGATGACAAAGTCGTCGAGGGAAAGGGTAAATGCAAGCAGAGCGCCCGCCACCAGTCCCGGCATCATGAAGGGCACGATCACCTTCCAGAAAGTCTGCCACTCGCTGGCGCCCAGATCCTTCGAGGCTTCCTCCAGTTGCCGGTTAAAGCCCACAAGGCGCGAGCGCACGACGATGGCAACGAAGGGAAAACAGAACGCTACATGGGCGATGATGATATTGGAAAGGTTGAGCGGCCATGGCATGGCCACCACCGCCGCCATCATGCCCGTCTCGTTGAAGAACAGGAGGAGCGCCACGCCCATGCAGATTTCGGGGATCACGATGGGCAGTCCCATGAAGGCTTCATAGGCGCCCTTGAAGGGAAAGCGGAAGCGCCACAGCATAAGCGCCACCATGGCGCCAATCACCGTGGAAATAATTGTAGCAATCAAGGCGATCATCAGGGAATTCACCATGGCCTCGATGAGGGCGCTGTTATTCCAGGCCTTGACATAGTTGTCGAAGGTGAAGCCGCGCCAGACAATGCCGCGCTTGTCCGTATTGAAAGAAAAGGCAACCAGCGTGATGATGGGGACATAGAGCATGAAAAAAATCACGCCGAAGAGTATTTTCAGCCACAGCCTGTTGCCATAGTCGAGGGGGCCAGAACCGGGTTTTATTTGGTCAGCCATTACACATCCACTCCGGCGCTGCGCTTGGCAAAAAAGGCCCGCAGCATCAGCGCCGCGAAAGTTGCGTACATCAGCATGAAGGAAAGAGCGGCACCAAAGGGCCAGTCATTGGCCGCCTTGAACTGGCGCTCGATGACGTTGCCGATCATGATTGCGTTGGCTCCGCCCAAGAGATCCGGTGTCAGGAAGGAGCCGAGGCATGGGATAAAGACAAGGATAACCCCGGTTATGATGCCTGGCATGGTGAGGGGAATGGTGACTTTGAGGAATGTAGTGAATTGCGATGCGCCGAGATCGAGGCTCGCTTCGAGGAAGGATTTGTCGAGGCGCTCGATAGTGGCGTAAAGCGGCAGCACCATGAATGGCATATAGACATAGACGAGGCCGAAAATGACGGCAAAATTGTTATAGAGCATGTCATAGGGGCCGAGCCCCACGGTGCCCAATGCCAGGTTCACATAGCCCTGCGAGCGAAACACGGCGATCAGTGCATAGGTGCGGATCAGAAGATTGATCCAGAACGGCAGGACCACAAGCAACAGAAGCAGCGGCTTCCATTTTTCGGAGGCAAAGCAAATGCCAAAGGCTATGGGATAAGCCGTAACGAGGCAGAGGACGGTTGCCAGCGCACTGACCCAGATCGATTTCCAGATGATGGTGAGATAGAGCGTATCAAGGCTGCGGATATAGTTCGAAATGCCGGTCAGATAATCGTATTCGGTGATGGAGACTTCCCCGTTGATCATCGCCTTGTCGCTGAAGGACATGACAAAGAGGAAGCCCAGAGGCAGGATGAAGAACACGAGAAGCCAGAACGTGCCGGGCCCGGCGAGGGTCCAAAAGACGCTTCTTGTTGTCTTTCCAGTTATCCAAGACGCGCCTGCTCTCCCCTGCCCCTGCGATCCATGAATGCTAGCCAATAAGAACGGGGACGGCAAGCTGCCGTCCCCGCAAAATGCTCAAGGCGCTATCAGGCCGCCTGAATGCGTGTCCATATTTCGTCGCGCACCTTGGTGGCCTCTTCGCCGAGATAGAGGCTGGGTTCGCATTTCGCCACGATTTCCGCCGGCGGGAAGATCGAGGTGTTTTCCGTATAGGACTTGTCCATTATTGCCTTCGCTGCCGCATTTGCAGTGGCATACTTGATGGTGTCGGCAATGTGCGCGCCGGCCTTTGCGTCAAGAACGAAGTTCAGGAAGGCATGGGCGTTTTCCGGATGGGGAGCCCCGGTGGGGATCGCCATCGTGTCCTGCCAGACCAGCGAGCCTTCGGTTGGCACCGCATAGGCAATATCCGCATCCTCGGCCATGACCTGGATGATGTCGCCATTCCATTCCTGGCAGGCATCGACTTCGCCCGAAGCGAGCAAGTCCTGGCCGTTGTCATCGGCGAAGACCTTGACGTTCTTCTTCTGGGCGATCAGCAGATCCTCGGCTTTCTTGAGCTCGGCAGGATCGACCGAATTGAAGGAATGGCCAAGATACTTGAGGCTCACGCCGATCACGTTCTGGGCGTCGCCGAGAAGCGAGATGCGGCCCGCATATTTGTCGCTGTCGAGCAGGAGCTTCCAGCTGTCGACCACGCCGCCGTCAATTTTTGACTTGCGGTAGCCGACGCCCAAGGTGCCCCACATGTAGGGTATGGAATGCTTGCGGCCTGGATCGAAGGCGGCGTCCTGGAACGGCTTGTCGATATTGGCCATGTTTGGAATTTTCGAGTGATCCAGCGGGATCACCATGTTCGCCTTGATCATGCGTTCGAGCATGTCGTTGGTGGGAACGATCACATCGTAGCCGGGGTTGCCGCCCTTGAGCTTGGCAAAGAGTTCGTCGTTGTCGGCGAACAGATCCATCTTGGCCTCGACGCCGGTGGCAGCCGTGAAATCCGCCAGAGAGTGGTTTCACCGATATAGGTGTCCCAGTTATAGAGGTTGAGTTTCTTCTCCTCCGCAGAAAGCGAGAAACGCGGCAGAAGGGTCAGGCCGGCGAACATGGCGCCGGTGCCCTTCAAGAGGGTGCGGCGGCTGGGTGAAAATTTCGGGCGAAAAGTTGTCATGGTGTTTCCTTTCAAATACTGCGCAATCCTGTTGCAAGCTTGTCACTTTTCTTCGTAAATTCAACTAAATTCTGGTTCAATTACATCTCAGCCTTAACGTCTGCATAGGTGGCATCGAGCGCCAGGCGCGCCAGTTTAACCATTTCATCGATCTCCTTTTTGGTTATGATGAAGGGAGGAGCCAGAACCATGGTATCCCAGCAGGCCCGCATGATCAGATTGTTCTTGAAGCAATGATCGCGGCAAATTGTACCAACCCGGCCTGAATCCTTAAATCGCGCCCTTTTGGTCTTGTCGCAGGAAAGCTCAATGGCGCCGAGCAGACCCATGGCGCGGGTTTCGCCGACGATGGGATGGTCATTCAGGCTCGCCAGGGCCTTGGCGAAATAGGGAGCCACTTCTGCCACCCGTTCCACCAGCTTCTCGTCCTCGATGATCTCGATGTTTTTCAAGGCAACGGCTGCCGCCACGGGATGGCCCGCATAGGTCATGCCATGGTAAAATTCGCCGCCCAGGCCGAAAAAATCCTTGAGCAGCGTATCGGCAAAGGCCACGGCGCCTATGGGCTGGTAGCCCGACGACAGGCCCTTGGCCATGGTGACGATGTCTGGTTCAAAACCGAGGGACTGGAAGCCCCACCATTTGCCGGTGCGGCCAAAGCCGCAGATCACTTCATCGGAAATAATCAGAACGCCATATTTCCGGCAGATGCGCTGGACTTCCGGCCAATAGGTTGTGGGCGGGATGAGAACGCCGGCCGCGCCCTGGATGGGTTCGCCAATAAAGGCGGCGACGTTTTCCGGCCCCACTTCGAGGATTTTCTTTTCCACGGCGGCGGCCGCTTCAAGGCCAAATTCCTCAGGCGTCTTGTCGCCGCCGAAATCATACCAATAGGGCTGCTGGACATGGTGGAAGCCCGGGAACTCGGTTCCCACCTGCTCGTGCATGCCGGCCATGCCGCCCAGATTGGCGGCCACCATGGTTGAGCCGTGATAGCCCCTGACCCGGCCAATGAAATGCTGGCGGTAGGGCTTGCCCTTCAGCTTCCAGTAGTGGCGCACGAAACGCACGATGGTGTCGTTGGATTCCGAGCCGGAATTGGTGAAGAAAATGTGCTGGAAGCGCTTGGGCAAGACGGAGGAAATCTTGGCTGCCAGTTCGGTTGTGGGCACCGTCGTGGTTTTGAAGAAGGTGTTGTAATAGGGCAGATCCAGCATCTGGCGGTAGGCCACCTCGGCCAGTTCCTTGCGGCCATAGCCCACGTTCACGCACCACAGGCCGGAAAAGCCGTCGAGAATCTTGTTGCCCTTGCCATCCCAGATATAGATGCCGTCGGCATGGGTGATGACCCGGGGGCCGCCGGCGGCATGGAAGGCCTTGTGATCGGTGAAGGGGTGAAAATGGTGGTCGATGTCGTGCTGGACGACTTCAGCGATATTGATGTTCTTTTGATGTGCGGACACAGGTTTTCTCCAAAATTGAATGAGGGATAGAATTCACAATTTGGAGGTGTGCTAGGGCTTGAACCCGATGCGGGCGCAATTGACCATGACTTCGTCGTGCCGGTTCCGGGTCCAGACAGGCAGGACTTGGCCGGAGGATGTCATATGGCAGCACATGGCTGAACCCTACAGTTAACGGCGCGTTTTTTGCAACCTGACGGCGGATGCCGATGATTTGCTTGCAGAAGTTCAATTATTGCGTTCATATTGCAGCGCAACAGCAGGGGGAACTGGCAGGACGATGAGCTTCAACGAGATGTTTGCGCCAAATGGCAGCGTGCGTGCTCCTTACGCCCGCGTGGAAAAATGGCTCGAAAATCTGGGTAATGAAGTCATTGAACGGGCCTTGCGGGAATCCGAGGCCAGGTTCCGCCGGCAGGGCATTACCTTTGCCGTCTACGGCGATGACAAGGCCTCGGAACGGCTGATCCCCTTTGACATTGTGCCGCGCATTTTTTCGGCCACCGAATGGCGCAGGCTTTCAGCGGGCATCGAGCAGCGGGTGCGGGCCATGAACGCCTTCCTGCATGACCTCTATCACCGCCAGGAAATTCTCCGGGCCGGGCGCATTCCCTATGACGTGATTATCCAGAACGAGGCCTTTGTGCCGGAAATGGTGGGCGTCAATCCGGTGAAGGGCATTTACGCCCATGTCATGGGCATTGATATCGTGCGCGTGAACGAGAATGAATTTTACGTGCTGGAAGACAATTGCCGGACCCCGTCAGGCGTTTCCTACATGCTGGAAGACCGGGAAGCGATGATGTTTCTTTTCCCGGAACTTTTCGCCCAGCAACGGGTGGCGCCCGGTTGAAAATTATCCGGCCATGCTGCGCAAGACCCTGGACAGCGTGGCGCCCTCCACCACGCGGAACGAGCCCACCGTTGTGGTGCTGACGCCCGGCATTCACAACTCGGCGTTTTTTGAGCATGCCTTTCTGGCCGATGAGATGGGGGTTGAACTTTGCGAGGGCGATGATCTTTTTGTCTCCGATGGCTGGCTCTATATGCGCACGACGCAGAAGCCGCGAAGGGTGGATGTGGTCTACCGGCGCATTGATGACGCCTATCTCGATCCCCTCGCCTTCCGCCCGGATTCCAATCTTGGGGTTCCGGGAATTTTCGACGTCTACCGGGCGGGCCATGTGACGCTGGTGAATGCGCCGGGCACGGGTGTGGCCGATGACAAATCGATTTACACCTACATGCCCGACATCATCCGGTTCTATACCGGTGAAAAACCGCTGCTCAACAATGTGCCGACGTGGCGCTGTTCCGATGCGAGCGATCTCAAATATGTCCTTGAGCATCTGGCGGAACTGGTGGTGAAGGAGGTTCATGGCTCCGGCGGCTATGGCATGCTGGTGGGGCCAACCTCCTCCAAGGCCGAGATTGAATTGTTCAGCGCCAAGATCAAGGCGCGGCCCACAAACTATATTGCCCAGCCCACCCTTGCCCTTTCGGCGGTTCCCACCTTCACCAACTCGGGCATCGCGGCGCGCCATGTTGATTTGCGGCCCTTTGTTTTGTCGGGAGACCAGATCCGCATTACGCCGGGCGGCCTTACGCGCGTGGCGCTCAAGGAAGGCTCGCTGGTGGTCAATTCCAGCCAGGGCGGCGGCACCAAAGACACCTGGGTTCTGGAGGATTAGGGCATGCTGGGACGCACCGCCTCATCGCTCTACTGGATGTCACGCTACGTGGAGCGGGCGGAAAACATGGCGCGCCTTCTTGAAGTGGGCTACCGCATTTCGCTGATGCCGGGGGCCATTGAAGGGCACCGGGACGAATGGCGCTCGACGCTCACCAGTGCGGCCTGCGAGCACAGCTATACGGAAAAGCACGGGGAGATTGACGGGGCGAAGGTCATTCATTTCCTGCTGTTCGATGAAAGCAATTCGTCGAGCGTGAAATCCTGCCTGAAGACGGCGCGCAACAATGGCCGGGCGGTGCGCACGGCGCTCACCCGCGACGTGTGGGAAAGCCTCAATTCCACCTGGAATGAACTGGCGCATATTGAGCCGGAAAACATTACCTCTGACCGGCTTCCGGAATTCCTCGAATGGATCAAGCAGCACGCCATGGGCTTTCGCGGGGCGCTTCTCGGCACCATGCTGCGCACCGACAATTATTATTTCAGCCAGCTCGGCAATTTCATCGAGCGGGCCGACAACACGGCGCGCATTCTCGACGTGAAATATTTCATTCTCCTGCCGCGGGCCAGCGACGTGGGCAGCGATCTCGACATGCAGCAATGGGCGCAGGTGCTGCGCTCGGTTTCAGCTCACCGGGCTTACCGCTGGTTTTACAAGGACAGCCACTACAAGCCGTGGCTGGTTTCGGAGTTCCTCATCCTCAAGGAGGAAATGCCGCGCTCCCTGCTCTTCACTTATAACTGGATAAACCTGGCGCTGGACGGGCTGGGCGAACTCTATGGCAGCCGCTATGCCTGCCATGATATTGCCAGGGAAACCCATCGTCGGCTGAAGAACGGCGACATGGAGCAGATCTTCCAGGAGGGCTTGCATGAATTCCTGCAGGAGTTCATGGCGGCCAACAACAACCTGTCGCAAAGCATTGCAACAACCTATAATTTTCCGTGACCTGATGCGCATTCACATCCGCCATGAAACATTCTACGCCTATGAAACGCCGCTCAGCTATTCGGTGCAGCGGCTCTATCTGACGCCGCAGAATTTCGCGGCGCAGACCATTGTCGAGTGGAAGATAACGGCGCCCGGAATTGAAGGCGCGCTCACCTATCTCGATGGCTTCGGAAACCGCATTCACCTCGTCACAATCCAGAACATCGAGGGTCCCATGAGCATCGTGGCGGAAGGCCTGGTGGACGTGGAGGACGCAGCCGGGGTGGTGAAAGGCCTTCGCTGCCCAGCGCCCGATGCCGTATTCCTGCGCCAGACCGCGGCAACACGGCCCAGCCCGGCCATTCTGGCGATGCTCGAAAAGATCAACGTGAAGGGCCGGGACAAGCTGGACCTGCTGCATGGCCTGATGACGGAAATCCAGAATGCGGTCGCTTACCGGATTGGCGTTACCGACGCGGATACAACGGCGGCGGAAGCCTTTGCGGCGGGGCAAGGCGTGTGCCAGGACCATGCCCATATTTTCAGCGGCGCGGTGCGGCATCTGGGCATTCCGGCGCGCTATGTGACGGGCTATCTGGCGCTTGAGGGCGGGGAATCGGCCACGGCCAGCCATGCCTGGGCCGAGGCGCTTTTGCCGGACCTGGGCTGGGTCGGGTTTGACCCGGCCAACGGCAAGTGCCCCACGGACCATTATGTGCGGGTGGCCGGCGGCATAGACGCGCACGGCATTACCCCCATCCGGGGCAGCCGCAAAGGCGGAAGTGCCGAAGAAATGAGGGTGGAAGTCAATGTGGAAATTGCGCAACAATAGCAAAAAGAGAATCGGCTGGGATAATCGATGACCTACTGCGTGGGAATGCTGCTTGACGAAGGCCTGGTGATGGCCGCCGATACCCGCACCAATGCGGGTGTCGACAATGTCGGCAAGTTCAAGAAACTCCACACCTGGCAGAAGCCCGGCGAATGCCTGTTCGTGCTTCTGACCGCCGGCAATCTTGCCGTGACGCAAGCCGTTGTCAGCCTCCTTAGCGAAGGGACAAAATCCAAAAAGGGCAAAGCCGCCGAAGAAAATCTTTTTGCCGCCAAGACCATGTTCCAGGCGGTGCGGATTGTGGGCCGCGCCATCCGCGAGGTGAAGAAAATCGAGGGCGAGGCGCTGTCGCCGACCAGCGATGCGTTTGCTTCGAGCTATATTTTCGCCGGGCAGATCGGCAAAGAGCGGCCTCGGCTGTTCCAGCTCTATGCGGAAGGCAATTTCATTGAGGCAACCACGGATACGCCGTTCTTCCAGATCGGCGAGCACAAGTATGGCAAGCCGATCCTTGACCGGGTGGCGCAGACATCGATGAAACTTGGCGACGCGGCGAAGCTGGTTCTCCTGTCGTTTGATTCAACGCTGCGGTCAAACCTGAGCGTGGGGCTGCCCATCGACATGCTGACCTATGAGACCGACACGCTTGAAGCTGGAGCACACCAAGCGCATCGGGCAGGATGATCCCTATTTCAAGATGCTGTCGGGGGAATGGTCGAAGGCCTTGCGGGCGGCGTTTCAGAATATTGAGGCGTTTGATATTTAAAGTTTCGTTTCCGTCATTCCGGCGAAAGCATAATTTCTGTCACCCGGCGAACGCGGGGCCCAGACTTCAGAATGTGCATTGGTCATAAGTTGGGTCCCGGCTTTCGCGGACAGGCCCTCATCCGCCCTGTCGGGCACCTTCTCCCATCCTTCGGACGGGAGAAGGCAATAACCATTTAGCGCCTTCTCCCGTGCTCTTGCATGGGAGAAGGTGGCCGAAGGCCGGATGAGGGCCTGCAATCCGAATAGAATTAATCCGTAGACGGATGATTTTTCCGCTTCAGCTCGTGTCGGGCATCCCAGCGTAACGGGCCAGCCAGTGGCACTCGCTGAGCAGTTCATCGACGGGGTGAACCGCCCTCGTTCTGTGGCCCGGCGGACGGCCCGGCCGGAGCGGTGATTTGAAGCTGGGGGTTTGCGCCTTCTCCTGCCGCATCCGCCAGCGCACCAGGCGCCGGGCCTGGCGCGGCAGATCCGCCAGCGCCGACTCGAGGGCCTCAAGCCTGCGGATTAGGCGCGCCGCGCTGACCATGCCGTCAGCGGACGGCGGGCGGGAAGCGGTGATGGTTGTGGGAGGGGGCGGCGGCCACACGGTCACCAGTTGGTTGTCGGCGTTGAACATGTGGATACGCGGGCCGGGCCGCTTGGGAATTCTCCGGCGCGGGAGCACGATGCGGGAATCCGCGGATCGAAAAGCTGGAAGGAGGCACGTGGGGTCCCACTCCTTCTTTCGATTTTACTCGCCCCGCTGGGATGGGACGGGACACTGCGGGCTTAACAACTAGGTCCCTTGCCGCGACGACAATGAGGCGGCGCAAAGCGCTTTCGGCGGGGCGGAGCACGCGCAGCACGGCGCGGTAAGTGGGCCATGGCAGCCGCGAAACCGTGTCCGTCAGGGCCACAAGCCCCAGCATGGCAAAGAGCGTTTCAACAATCCCAGCAAGAGCTTCGCTGTTGCGTTTGATGGCCAGGTCCCAGTCCATGTGTTTCCTTGCAAAAAGTATAACAGGAACATATACCTGAAATAGGAATGTGTCAATAGAGGTAGGAAAATAAATCTTGGCCCATCTCAAGAGCGTCTTCTCCCGTGAAACGGGAGAAGAAAGGGGCCCGTCCTGCGCAGCAGGATGGGATAGATGAGGGCACTTTTACCTCGTTCCCCTCACCTCCCCAATCGCTTTGCGATTGGGTCCCTTCCTCTCCCGCTTTGCGGGCGAGGACGAAGGGGTCAAGCCCGACCATGGAGAGTAGGAGTGAAGGCCGGAAGGTGAGAGGTATTGTTTAACTACGCAAAGGCCGCGGCCATCAGGCGTTTGGTGTAGTCCTCGCGCGGGTTTTCCAGGATTTCGTCGGGGGTGCCCTGCTCCACCAGGCGGCCATCCTTCATGACCATGATGTGGTCGGCCATGGCGCGGACGACGGCGAGGTCGTGGCTGATGAAGAGATAGGACAGGTTGTTCTTGATCTGCAGGTCGCGCAGGAGCTCGATGATCTGGCCTTGCACCTGGCGGTCAAGGGCCGAGGTCGGTTCATCCAACACAATGAGCCGCGGCTTCAGGATAATGGCGCGGGCAATGGCGATGCGCTGGCGCTGGCCGCCGGAAAATTCATGGGGGTAGCGGTTGCGCAGCTTTGGATCGAGCTGCACTTCCTGCAGGGCCTGCACCGCCCGGGCATCGCGCTCCCTTGCCGTGATCGAGGGCTCATGGACCAGCAGGCCTTCGGTGACGATCTGGCCTGCGGTCATGCGCGGCGACAGGGAGCCGAAGGGATCCTGCAGCACAATCTGGATTTGCTTGCGGAGCGGGCGCATCTCTTCCTTGCTCAGCCTGGCAATATCGCGGCCTTCGAAGGTGATCGCCCCCTCGCTTGGCAGGAGGCGCAGCAGGGCACGGGCAAGGGTTGATTTTCCGGAACCGGATTCGCCCACGATGCCAATGGTCTGGCCCTGCTTCAGGACAACGGACACTCGGTCAACCGCCTTGAGCAGCAAGGGCGGGCCGGCGAGAAAGCCGCCGCCGATCTCAAAGGTCACCGAGACATTGGTGCCATCGAGGATTTTTGGAGCCTTGGGTGCGGGCGGCGCCTTGCGGCCCGACGGTTCCGCATCAATCAGCGCCCTGGTGTAGGGATGTTTCGGGTGCTTCAAAACCTTCTTCAGTTCCCCCTCCTCCACCACTTCGCCATAGCGCATCACCATGATGCGGTCGGCGACGAGGCGCAGGATGTTGAGATTGTGGGTGATGAAGATCATGCTCATGCCGAGGCGCAGTTGCAGCCCGACCATGAGTTCGAGAATTTCGAGCTGGATGGTGACGTCAAGGGCAGTTGTGGGCTCGTCGGCGATGAGAAGATCGGGGCCGTTGGCAAGGGCCATGGCGATCATCACCCTCTGGCGCTGGCCGCCGGACATTTCGTGGGGGTAGGATTCCATGCGCCGCTTGGGTTCCGTGATCTTGACCAGGTTCAGCATTTCGATGGCATGGGCATTGGCTGCATCCCAACCGATTTTCTGATGATGCATGATGGGTTCGATGAGCTGATTGCCGATGGTATAGAGCGGATCGAGCGAGGTCATGGGCTCCTGGAAGATCATTGCGATCTTGCGCCCGCGGATGGTGTTGAGCTCCTGCTTGGGCAGGCCGATAAGATTGGTGCCCCGGTAACTTGCCTCGCCGGAGATCGTGCCGTTTGAGGCCAGCAGGCCCATGGTGCCCATCATCAACTGGCTTTTGCCGGAGCCGGATTCGCCCACGATGGCGACGGTCTCGCCGGCCTTCACATCAAGGCTCACGCCTTTGACTGCTTCGACGATGCCATCAAGGGTCCTGAAATTTACCCGTGATGTCCTTGAGGGTGAGGATGCTTTCCTTCATCTCAGCGGTCCTTCGGGTCAAGCGCGTCACGCAGGCCATCGCCGATGAAGTTCAGGGCGAAGAGCGTGGTGGTGAGGAAGAAGGAGGGAATGGCGATCAGCCAGTTGGCGGACGGCATGTTCTTGGCGCCTTGCGAGATCATCACGCCCCAGCTTGACATGGGCTCCTGCACCCCGAGGCCGAGATAGGAGAGGAAGCTTTCGAGGATGATGACCTGGGGCACGAGCAGCGTCATATAGATGACCACCGGTCCCAGCAGGTTCGGCACGATATGGCGGATCAGGATGCCCCAGCGGTTCACGCCCAGCGCCTCGGCGGCCTGGACATATTCCTGGCGCTTGATGGAGAGGGCTTGGCCCCGCACGATGCGGGCCATGTCAAGCCAGAGCACGGCGCCGACGGCCAGAAACATCAATACGAAATTGCGGCCGAAGAAAACCACCAGCATGATGACGAAGAAAATGAAAGGCAGCGCATAGAGGACATCAACTACGCGCATCATCACTTCATCGGTCTTGCCGCCGATGAAGCCGGCCGTGGCGCCATAGAGAACGCCGATCACCACGGCCACCAGGCCGGCGAGCAGGCCAATGGCCAGGGAAACCCGCCCGGCCATCAGGGTGCGGGTGAGCATGTCGCGGCCGGAATTATCGGTTCCGAAGAAGAAGTACTGCTTTTCCACAGAAGTGCTCATGACGAGCCGGAGGCTGTCAGCGGATTTTTGAACGACCTGCGTATCCTCGAACACGCTGGAGCGGTCGATGTAGCGGGTCATGCGCTCGTCGATGGGCTTGGCGGACGTCATCGTAATGAGAATTTTTCCGTCTTTCTCTTCCCATCCGGCCAGCTGCACCCGCGCCCGCTGCACCGCGTCCTTGACGGCGAGATCAATCATATCAGGCTTCGGATAGGCGGAAAGGCTTGGGGGAACCCGGTTATAATCCTGGTAGATGGTGGTGAATTGATGGGACGTGAATGAGGGGCCAAAGACGCAGAGCAAGGCCATGAAGACGAGATAGTAGGCGCTCCAGAGGGCGGCGCGGTTTTCCTTCAGCCGGGCCCACGCATCAGCCCAAAGGGAGCGGCCCTTGTCGGCGGGGACATGGTTCACGGGCACGTCAGTCATAACGCACCCGCGGATCAATGACGGCGTAGAGAATATCGACGATGAGATTGAACATGAACGGTGAAGATGGCGATGAGCACCACGGTTCCCATCACCAGCGTGTAGTCGCGGTTGAGCGCCGCCTCCACAAAATAGCGGCCGACACCGGGAATTGAAAAAATGGTTTCGACGATGACAGAACCCGTCAGAAGTGCGGCAGCGGCAGGCCCGGCATAGGATACGACGGGGAGAAGCGCGCCGCGGAGCGCATGCCTTATCACAACCGAATAGTCGGAGAGGCCCATGGCGCGCGCGGTGCGAATATGGTGGGCGTGAAGGGACTCGATCA
>CAVWAY010000010.1:0-197433 GCA_963753025.1 uncultured Alphaproteobacteria bacterium
TGAAAGTCACTGGCGAGCTCATAGAGGTAAAACGAGATGCGGTGCGGCTGGAGTTGGGCAAGTGCTGCGCCCTCCAACATTTTTGGATATTCTGCCAATCTCTTTACCACATGGCGCTCGGCTTCGTCGACCAATAATGAAAAATCATGGACATTCCGGTCTGGCCAGCTTCGGCCCCGTTCGCAAGACAGAGCAGACGCGCGCGTGGGCGTATTGCACATAGAAGACGGCGTTGTCCTTCGACTGCTCCGAGTGACCTTGGCAAAATCAAAATCGAGGGGCGCCTCGTTCTTGCGGTAGAGCATCATGAAGCGGACCCGGTCCGCGCCCACCTCATCGACGACTTCGCGAAGGGTCACGAATTCGCCCGACCGCTTCGACATGCGCACGGGCTCGCCGTTGCGGTACAGTTTGACGAGTTGGCAGAGCCGGACAAGACGTCAACTGGCCGGGGCCGCCCGATACGGCCGCCACGGCTCCATGCCTTTTGACATAGCCGCCGTGGTCGGCGCCGAGCACGTAGATCAGGTCCCGGAAACCGCGCGTGATCTTGTTTCGGCTATAGGCGACGTCGGCGGCGAAATAGGTGTAGGAGCCATCGGACTTGAGCAGCGGCCGGTCAATGTCATCGCCAAATGCGGTGGCGCGGAATAGGGTTTGCTCGCGGTCTTCCCAGTCTTCCGGCAATTCGCCCTTCGGCAGCGGCAGGCGGCCTTCATAGACGTGGCCATGGCGCCGAAAGTCGGCCACCGTGTCGCGCACTTCGTACGAAGTCATGTAGGGATTTTTCCGAGAAGAAGAAAATATCCTGATGAATTTTAGACTGGCGAGGTCGTCGCGGATCAGGTCCATCATCATGGCGATGGCCTTGTTGCGGGCGATGGGAAGCCATTGCTCCTCGGCCATCGCCAAAAGATTTTTTCCATGCTCGGCGGCCAGGGCTTGGCCCACCGGGATCAGATATTCACCGGGATAGAGGCCTGTGGGAATTTCACGAATGTCCGTGCCCAGGGCTTCCTGGTAGCGCAGGAAGGCCGAGCGCGCGACCGTATCAACCTGGGCACCGGCATCGTTGATGTAGTATTCGGTGCTGACGTCATAGCCTGTCACTTCGAGAAGTGCGGCCAAGGCATCGCCGAACACCGCGCCGCGGCAATGACCGACATGCAAGGGTCCGGTGGGGTTGGCGGAGACATATTCAACATTCGTCTTGGTGCCCTTGCCCAGTTCGGACCGGCCGTAGTTATCGCCCAGTTCGAGAATGGCATTCAGGATTTTCGGCCAGAAGGTTTCCTTGAGCCGGAGATTAATGAAGCCGGGGCCAGCGACCTCGGCGGATAAAACATCAGGTTGTTTCGCCAGACGTTTGGACAGGATTTCAGCCAGCACTTTCGGCGCCATGCCGGCGGGTTTGGCCACCACCATGGCGGCATTGGTTGTCACATCGCCATGGGAGGCGTCGCGCGGTGGCTCCGCCGTGACACGGGAAATATCAAGGCCGGGGGCCAGCTCATCTGCCGCCATCATGGCCAAAAGTTCGTTCCTGACGAGCGCCTGAAAGTGTCCAAAAAGGTTCATTTTGTCATTCTAAGTTATTGAAATTTTAATTTGCTGCCTACCGGAAAAGCGGGTCGAGGTCAAACAAACGCTTGTGCTGCTCCAGCGCATAACGATCCGTCATGCCGGCGAGAAAATCGCAGACCTGACGGGCAAAGTGGCTGCGGTCACCCTGGATGTTTTCCTCACGCCAGTCCTCGGGCAGGAGCGAGGCATCATTCATGTAGGCCTCGAACAAATCGCGGATGACGCGCTGGGCCCGCTCCATGATTTCAAGGACGCGCGCGTGGCGGTACATGCGGGTCGACAGGAAGGCCTGCAGCACGCGGTTGTTTTCCGCCATCTGGGGAGCGAACTGCACCATGGGCCGCTTCTGCGCGCGCACCTCGTCACTTGATTTCACGCTGGCGTCGGCGCAATTTTTTTTCGTCTGGGCCACGACATCGATCACCATCGCCGAAATCACGCGGCGCACCGTCTCGTGAATGATGCGCGATCTTTCCAGGCCGGGATAAAGTTTGAGAACATCGGACAGGCTTCGCCCACCAGCGGCACATCACCGAGATCGATGATGTCGAAAAGTTTAGCGCGGAGGCCATCGTCAATGTCGTGGGCATTGTAGGCGATGTCGTCGGCAATGGCGGCGACCTGCGCTTCAACGGAGGCAAAGCTTGCGAGCTTGAGATCATGCACTTCGGCATATTCGATGATCACCTGCGGCAAGCCGCTTTCCTTGAAATGCCCAAGGGCGTGGCCACGGGAATCAATCAGCGGGCCATTGTGCTTGACCAGGCCTTCAAGGGTTTCCCACGTCAGGTTCAGGCCATCGAACTTTGCGTATTTGCGCTCCAGCTGGTTACGATGCGCAGTGACTGGGCGTTGTGATCGAAGCCGCCATAGGGGGCCATGAGCTTGTCGAGCTCGCGCTCGCCGGCATGGCCAAAGGGCGTGTGGCCGAGGTCGTGGGCCAGGGCCAGGGCTTCGGTCGAGATCCTCATCAAGGCCAAGGACACGGGCAATGGCCCTTGCGACCTGGGCCACTTCAATGGAATGGGTCAGCCGGGTGCGGTAGTGGTCGCCCTCGTGATACACAAAAACCTGGGTTTTATGCTTGAGGCGGCGGAAGGCGGAGGAATGGATGACGCGGTCCCGGTCACGCTCGAAAGCCGAGCGCGGCGGGCTTTCGGCTTCCGGGAACAGCCGTCCCCTGCTCTCCTCGGGCCTGGCCGCATAGCTTGCCGTGTGACGTTTCATGTTACCGCACCATTGACAATCCGGCGCCCAAGACCGACATAAATGCCCATGGAAAGCACTGTAAACATTACTGCCCGCGCCGCAAACCGGATTTGTGAGATAACGGCGGGCCAGGCCCAGCCGCACAGCCTGCGAATCTCGGTCAATGGCGGCGGCTGCTCGGGCTTTCAGTATGACTTCGCCATTGCGGCGGAGCGCAATGATGATGACATCGCCATCGAAAAGGACGGCGCAACGGTTCTCATCGATTCTGTTTCGCTGGGTTACATGTCAGGGTCCACCGTCGATTTCGTCGATGACCTGATTGGCCAGTCCTTCAAGGTGCAAAATCCATTGGCCAAGGCCTCCTGCGGCTGCGGAACCAGCTTCACAATTTAATCCGTCCTGCCGGGGTCAATAATGCGCGTTGCGACGTGGAATGTGAATTCGGTCAAGGCGCATCTGGAGGTGGTCACGCGCTGGCTGAACGAAGCCAAGCCGGATGTCGTGTGCCTGCAGGAAATCAAATGCGAGGACCAGAATTTTCCGTCGGCGGTTTTTGAGGAGCTGCATTACAGCGCCGCGGTGTTCGGCCAGAAGACCTACAACGGCGTTGCCATTCTTTCGAGGTTTCCGATGGAGAATATTGTTCGAGGGCTTGCCGGGTGATGCAACCGATGATCATTCGCGCTATATCCAGGCGACCGTTATGGACGGTTCGCGCAGCGCACGGTGGCATCCATCTATCTGCCCAATGGCAATCCCCCCGACACGCCGAAATACCCTTACAAACTGGCCTGGATGGACCGCCTGATGGCGCATACCAAGAACCTGCTGAAACAGGAAGAGCCGCTGGTTCTGGCTGGGGACTACAACGCCATTCCAAAGGCACTGGACGCCAAGAATCCCAGCCAATGGATTGGCGACGCGCTGTTTCTTCCCGCAACGCGGGCGAAGTTTCAGGAGCTTGAGGCCATGGGGCTCACCGATGCGTTCCGGGCCTGCATCCGACGGCGCGGCAACCACTACACGTTCTTGGATTACCAGGCCGGCGCCTGGCAAAAGGGAAACGGCATCCGGATTGACCACATGATGCTTTCGCCGCAGGCGGCGGACCGCCTGGTTTCAGCGCATATCGAAAAGCATGTGCGGGGCTGGGAGAAACCTTCCGACCACGTGCCGCTCGTGATTGACTCTGACAAACAAAAAGCCCGCCGATTTACCGACGGGCTTTCCGAAACTCGGAGTTGATTACTTAGGGGCCTTGATGCCGAAAGCAGCGAAGCTGGCTTCGAAGGGCTTGTAGGCTTCCTTGGCGGTTGCGACATAGAGCTCGTTGAGCTTGGTGGCTTCAGCGACGAAGGCTTCGTAAGCTTCCTTGGCATAGCCCTGCTGGACTTCCAAACGCTTCTCAAAGGACTTGGTGGCGGTTGCCTTTTCGACAACCTGCGTGCCTTTTTCGAAGGATTTGCGAGAAAAATCAGTGGTTTCCTGGGCAATGGCCTGGAGACCCTTGGTCAGGGCGGTTCCGGAAGCCACAAAAGCTTCATAACCATCTTTGCTGAGGGTCTGGAGTTCTTCAAATGACTTGATCATGGGGCTCTCCGTTGGGATCAGTTTTCACCGTGTGGACTGTATATGTGCAGTGCACCATAAATGTCAAGAATTATTTTGCACTGCAACATGGAGAAAAATCAAATCAACAGGTGCAATTCAGGCGTTTACCCTTTAGAAAGTTTGGAATCACTAATTTCCGTGGCTGGGCTTCGGGAAATTGGGCGGCGGTCGGATCATGATTTCGACCAATTGTGTGGTCAATCAATACCCGATTTTGGGTACCAAAGAATGAGTTTAGGATGATTTCCATTCGCAGTTCTCAAATGCATCGTCCGTTCATCCTGTTTGCCACTTTGGTCCTCTCCTGCCTGGTGCTTCTGGGCACTCTCCAGCCCGCCGCGGCCAAGGCCCAATTTTCAGCCATCGCCGTTGATGCCCGGACCGGGAAAATACTGTTCAGCAACGATATTGACGGACCGCGCCATCCGGCTTCGCTGACCAAGGTCATGACGCTTTATGTGCTGTTCCAGGACCTCAAGGCCGGGCGCCTCAAACTGACGAGCGAGCTCAAGGTGTCAAGTCGGGCGGCGAGCATGCAGCCTTCCAAACTGGGGTTGAAGCCCGGCTCCACCATCGCGGTCGAAGATGCCATCAAGGCGCTGGTCACCCGGTCAGCCAATGACGTGGCGGCGACCATCGGCGAAAACCTGGAGGGCACCGAAGCCAATTTCGCGGCCCGCATGACGCGCACGGCGCGGGCCATCGGCATGTCAAAAACAACCTTCAAGAATGCCTCGGGACTGCCCAATCCGGCGCAGGTGACAACGGCGCGGGACTTTGCAACGCTCAGCTTGCGCATCCAGCGGGATTTCCCCGAGTATTATCCCTATTTCCGCATCTCTTCATTCAACTATGGGAAGCAGACCATTCGCACCCATAACCGCCTGCTCGGCAGGTTCCAGGGAACCGACGGAATCAAGACCGGCTATATCAGGGCGTCCGGCTTCAATCTCACCACCTCCGCCAAGCGCGGCAACAAGCGCATCGTGGGCGTCGTGATGGGCGGCAGTTCCGGCAGCGCGCGCGACAAGTACATGATGACAATGCTGGAAAAGGCTTTTCCAAAATGCGTGGACGGCGAGATGATTGCCGCTGCGGCAGGAACCTCAGAGGGAGCCAGTGTTCCCGAGACGAAGATTGCAATCGTCCTGCCAAAAGAGAAGCCTGTGACTGACAAGAAAGGCCTGGATAAAAAAATCCAGGTGGCCTCAATCGCAGATGATCCAGTGCCGGCGGAAGAAACAAATTTTGAAAAACTGATGGCGAACTCGGATGATATTTCAGCGCCAGATACGAAAGTGCTTGAGGCAAAGATTGAGGAAACCGCTGTTGCCTCAACCGAAGAACCCGACGAGGCCGGCCGCAGCCAGCGCCGACAAAGCTTCCCTTCGAAGTGAAGAAGGAAGTGAAAGCTCCCGCGGAAAAGAAAGAAGGTGGCGAGCGTTGAACCGAGCTGGAACATCCAGATCGGCGCCTACCCCAAGAAAGAGGAAGCCCGGCTGAAGCTCAAGGAAATCCGCGCTTCGGGCTACAAGTTCCTCAGCGGCAAGCAGGCGATCACGGTGCAAGTGCAAAAGGGAGCCAAGACGGTTTACCGGGCACGGTTCTCCGGCTTCACGCAGAAAACCGCCAAGGCGGCCTGCGCCCAGCTTTCCAAAAAAGGCCTGACCTGCCTGGCCTTTTCGCCTCAGTCCTGAAGCAGAATATCCTTGGCCTGATTGATTTTGGCGGCAAGATAATCCGAGCCGCCGCGATCGGGATGAAAATCCTTCATCAGGCGGCGGTGGGCATTCTTGATATCTTCGCTGGTGGCCCCTGCCTTAAGCCCGAGCACGGACAAGGCTTCATCGCGTGACATGGCACCGGTGCTGGCCTGCCTGGCCCTGTCGGTTCCGGTCCAGGTTTCGCGCCATTCCGGCTTGTTGCGGTCAAGCCAGGCTTCAAGCAATGAAATGCTTTGATCGGAAGCCCTGGCACAATAGTCATAGAGGGACTGGAGATTTGCGGCGTTCATCTCTTCGAGGTTCGTGCCTTTGAAGGGTCCGGAAATAACTGTCCCGTCATCTTGCCGGAGTCATGATCAAGTTCCATGGCGAGGATGCCCGTTGCAACGCGGGATTTTTGGCCGGCGGATTTTTTGCTCCAGGGAAAGCCATTGGGAAAGACCGCCGACTGGCCAATCATGCCGAGGCCCACGGCAAAGAGCGGAACGGCGAATTGCGAAAGCCCGCGCAGGGCGAGAAAGCCTGACAGGGCAATGAGCCCCCCGCCCGCCAGTTTGCGGGTGAGGCCCGCGGCCTGGGTTGGCGTGGTCTTGGCAAATTGCCGGATGAGCCACAGGCCGCCGAAGACAACGATGAGCGCTATGATGAAGTTGCATCGCAGCTATTTCAACTGCCGCAACAGCAGGGTGGAATTTCCGCCTTTGGCTTTGGCATGGTTTTCCAATGCGGTTCTGCCGCCGGCGGCGTAAACAGCCACGGCCGAGAGGAGATCACGCAGCATGTGGGCCGATAACTCATTGAGCTTGAAATAGGCGCCGCGGCTGAGCTTGGCCATTTCCTGAAAGGCGCGCGCGGCATTGCCGTCATTGCCTTCCTGGAAGGTGAATATGGGGGTTCCCTGCAGGCCGATTTCACCGGCGGCCTGGCACAGGGCATCAATGTTTTCCTCCATGGCGTCGCCCACATAGATCACCGCGTTCACCTTCGTGGTGCGCAGTTCCTTTTTGACGTGGGACAGGGCCCGGCCAATTTGGGTGTTGCCGCCGCGGCAATCCACCGTGGTCATGAGCTTGGCAAGCGCCGTCGGGTTGCTCACCCATTTGCTGGCGCGGCATTCGTTGAAGCCGCGGAAGTAAACGAGTTGCACGTCGAGCCCGCCGATGCGGGCGGTTTCGGCAAACATTTCGGCCTGGATGGAAAGGGCGCGGTCCCAGCTTGGCTGGCGGCTCATGGTGGCATCCATGGCAAAGATCAGCTTGCCGCGTTCGCCATCCTTGGCAACCGGCGGCAGGCCACGGATCTTCTCCAGGAAATCGGCAACATTGCCTTCGCCTGTGGACGTTATTGAGGTCGTTGACTTGGCCATATCCTTGCCCCTGACAACAGCGGCGCTAGAGATAGTGCGCTTTTTGGAAATTCAAAGCAATTTCGCCGAAGCCTACTGGCACGTTTCGGCTTTCAGGAGCTCCGAGATGGGCCAATTTCCCCGAGAGGGCAAAATTTCCATAGTCCATGACCAGGCTGTTGGAGACGCCGTTTTCATACATGTCAAAATTGATCTGGTAGAGCGGCGTTTCGGCATTGTCGTCTTCGGTTGAATAGTAGCCAATGGTGACGGGCCACGACGACAGCGACTGCAAGGGGGCGGCCTGGGCATTGTCCTTGTCCTTCTTGCCTTCGCCGGCATTTACCTTCTTGCCGATGGTGCTGATGGCGCGGACGGTTTTTTCCTCGTCGGAACCATCATAGACCAGCGAGACATCGCGGGTTTCGCCTTTTGCCGCGGCCTCCATCAGGCGCAACTGGTGGCGCATGGGGAAGACGGTTTCCGCCGGAATGGAGGTTTTCTTCGCCTGCGGCAGGGTGATGCTGACTTCGCCAACGCTGTCCTTGTCGGCACGGACAACGCTTACGCGCTTTTCGCTCTCCTGCTTGCTGTCGACAAATTCCTTTTCGCTGTAATTCATTTCCTTGCCGTCACCGGTTTCCCAGGATGAGGACTGGGTATCGAAAAGGCGCGGGGTGCCCTCCTTGTAGTCAAAGCGGTTGACCAGGCGGAAGCTTACGGTCCAGCCGTCACATTCGCTGCCTGACACTTCATAGGCCATGCGGCCGGAGACGCTGCCCACATTGGCGCCTTGCGTGGCGCGCAGCAACTGCAGGTCGTAAACCGCGCGGTGGGGAGCGACCGCGGAGGCCTGGGCTTGCGATACAAGTGCCAGAAATGCAGCCGCCGATAAAACTCTTTTCAACACCCTTGAAACTCCATGATTACGGTGGTCCATTGCCCAGCCGTCCACTATATGATTTGAACTTTTGAGGTTAAGGCAAAGAGAACATGACAACAATGGCCAAAGCAAGAATTCTGGTAACCCGCCACCTTCCGCCCGAGGTGGAAAGCCGCCTCGAACGCGACTTTGCGGCCAGCCTTAACGTCAGCGACAAGATCATGAGCACCGCCGAAATCGCGGAAAAGGCCAAGGCGTTCGACGGACTTCTCCTCACCCCCATGGACCCCTGCCGGAAGGAGCTGATCGACGCCCTGCCCGCTTCCATCCGCATGATCGCGACCTTTTCGGTGGGAACCGACCATATCGATATTCCCGCCGCCAAGGCCAAGGGCATTGCGGTTGCCAATACGCCCGATGTTTTGACCGATGCGACCGCCGATATTGCGCTCCTGCTGATGCTGGGCGCGGCGCGGGGCGCCATTTGGGGAGACCGGATGGTGCGGGAGAACAAGTGGCTTGCGCCCTCGCCCACGTTTCCGCTGGGACATGACGTCAGCGGACGGCGGCTCGGCATTTACGGCATGGGACGGATTGGGCAGGCGGTGGCGAAACGGGCTGCCGCCTTTGGCATGCCCTTGCATTACCATAACCGCAAGCCGGTGGCGGCGGAGCTCACTCATGGCGCGACCTATCATGCAACACTGGACGGGATGCTGCCGCATTGCGATTTTCTCTCCATCAATTGCGCCTCGACGGCGGAAACCCGCGACAGCATCAATGCCCGCGCCATTGGCCTGCTGCCGGACGGGGCAATTGTGGTGAACTCGGCGCGCGGCGACATCGTCAATGACGAGGCGCTGATTGCGGCGCTCAAATCCGGCAAGCTGGCGGCCGCGGGCCTTGATGTGTTCAAGGGCGAACCCAACATCAATCCCGGCTACCGGGAACTCGACAACGTGTTCATGCTGCCGCATCTCGGCAGCGCCACAAAGAATACGCGCATTGCCATGGGGATGCGGGCGGTCGATAATTTGGAAGCGTTTTTCAAGGGCGAACGCCCGCGCGATCTTTTAACAGGAGCATGAGATGGGATTGATCGACAAGCGACTTGCGGAGCTCGGCATTGTGTTGCCGACGCCCGCCCAGCCGGTGGCCACTTATGTGCCGTGGGTGAGGACGGGCAACCTCGTCTATATCTCCGGCCAGGGCGCCATGAAGGACGGCAAGCTGCAATACACGGGGAAGGTTGGCGATACGCTTTCCATTGAGGACGCCATTGCCTCGGCCCGGTTGACGGCGATCAACATCATTGCCCATTTGCGCGATGCCTGCGGCGGCGATCTTGACCGGGTGAAGCGCGTTGTGAAACTTCTGGGCCTGGTCAACTGCACGCCGACATTCGGCGAGCATCCCAAGGTCATCAATGGCGCTTCGGACCTGATGGTCGAGGTGTTCGGCGACAAGGGCCGGCATGCGCGCTCGGCGGTGGGGGCACCTTCGCTTCCCTTCGGTCTTTCGGTCGAAGTGGAAGCCATCGTGGAAATTGAATAGGCATGCGTTTTACGCCGCAACTGCGCGCCTTTGACTGGCTGGTGGCGCGGCCCATTGCGCATCGCGGGCTGCATACGAAGAGCAAAGGCATCATCGAAAACACGGCAGGTGCGTTTGAGGCGGCGATCAAGGGCGACTATGCGATTGAATGCGATGTGCAGTTGACGGCGGACGGCGAGGCCATTGTTTTTCATGATGATGACCTGGACAGGCTTACGGAGGCGAAGGGCCCGGTGAAGGCTTTGACCACGCAGGCGCTGCAGAAGGTAAAACTGAAGGCGACTTCGGACCGCATGCAGACGCTGGCGGAATTGCTGGAACAGGTTGACGGGCGCGCCACCCTTGTCATTGAACTCAAGTCCCTGTGGGACGGCAATGACGCGCTGGCGAAGCGGGCCTTGCAGGTTCTCGAGAACTATGACGGCCCCTATTGCCTGATGTCGTTTGATCCCGATGTGATTGCCTGCCTGCGCGCGCTTTCGCCCCAGACGGTGCGGGGCATTGTGGCGGACCGGACCACGGACCCCTATTACAACGCCCTGCCCCTGGCAAAGCGCTATTCCATGCGGACCTTTGGCCATCTTGCGGAAACGCAGCCGCATTTTGTGTCCTACAATTGGCGGGAACTTCCCTTTGAGCCCGTCACGGAAATCCGCAATGCCGGGCATCCGGTGATCACCTGGACGCTGCGTTCAAGGGAAGAGGCATCGCAGGCGCTGCGCTATTGTGACCAGATTACCTTTGAGGGCTATACGCCTTGAAGCTTCGCACGGTTGAAAGCGTTGTGGACATTCCGGCGGACCAGTGGAACGCCTGCGCAAATCCTTCGGGCTTCAATCCCTTCGTGTCCCATGAATTTTTCAAGGCGCTGGAGGACAGCGGTTCGGCCACGGGCCGGACGGGATGGAAGGCCGAGCATCTGGTTTACGAGACGGCAAAGGGCGAGATCGCAGGCATCGCGCCGTGCTTTATCAAGCCGCACAGCCAGGGCGAATATGTTTTCGACCATGGCTGGGCGGAAGCCTACCACCGGGCCGGCGGGCGCTATTATCCAAAACTGCAGATCATCGGTTCCCTTTACGCCGGTGACCGGCCCGCGCCTGTTTTCGGCGAGTGCTGAAACGCGGGCGCTTCTGGCGAAGGGTCTGGTTTCGGTTTGCAAGGAACTGAAGGCTTCATCCGCCCATATCACTTTTCTGCCGGAAGCCGATTGGGCGGCGGCGGACAAGGCCCACTGGCTGCAGCGGCAGGACATTCAGTTTCATTGGCAATAATCAGGACTACAAATCCTTTGATGATTTTCTTGCCAGCCTTTCATCATCCAAGCGGAAAAATATCCGCAAGGAGCGGAAGGCGGTGCTTGAAGCGGGGATCAGTTTTGACTGGGTGACGGGCAAGGATTTGCGCGAAAGCCATTGGGATGCGTTTTTTGATTTCTACATGGAAACCGGTTCGCGGAAATGGGGTTCGCCTTACCTGACGCGGAAATTTTTCAGCCTGATCAGCAAAAGCATGGGGCCGCATGTGCTGCTCATCCTGGCGCGGCGCGAGGGGCGCATTATTGCCGGGGCCTTGAATTTCATCGGCTCCGAGGCGCTTTACGGGCGCAATTGGGGGGCGAGCGAGCACCATGATTTCCTGCATTTTGAAACCTGCTATTATCAGGCGATAGATTTTGCCATTCAGCACAAGCTGGCGCGGGTTGAGGCGGGGGCGCAGGGGCAGCATAAATTGGCGCGGGGCTATCTGCCGGTGAAGACCTACAGCCTGCACCACTTCGCCCACCCCGGCCTGGCGCGCGCTGTTGGGGAATATCTTGAGCAGGAACGCCTGGCCATTGACCAGGACCAGGCGCTGCTTGCGGAGCATTCGCCGTTTCGGCATGAAACAGATGACTGACAGGGAGCCACGCCCATGACCTATGACGCCAACAACATCTTTGCGAAAATCCTGCGCGGCGAGATTCCCAGCCACAAAATTTATGAGGATGAGCATACGCTGGCCTTCATGGATGTGATGCCCCAGGTGGAGGGGCATTGCCTGGTCATTCCGAAGGTGGGGTCACGCAATTTGCTGGATGCCGAGCTTTCGACACTCACTCCGCTTATGGCAACCGTGCAAAAGGTGGCGCGCGCCGCCAAGGCTGCCTTCAAGGCGGATGGCGTGCAAATCCGGCAATACAACGAGCCTGCGGCGGGACAGACGGTTTTCCATCTGCATTTTCACATCATGCCGATGAATGAGGGCCAGCCCCTGCGCGGCCATTCGGGAAAGATGGCGGATCAGGGACTGCTGGCGAAGCAGGCCGAGCTGATACGAATGAAATTATGACGGCGGCAATTCTGGCGCTGCCCATTACACGACATTGGCTTTCTTCTTCTCAAGGATAACCAGCGCAATTCCTGAAATGATGGCGATTGACGCCAGGATCAAACGCAAGCTGATGGACTCATCAAGCAGAATAATCCCACCCATGGCGGCAATGACCGGGACACTGAGTTGCACGGTTGCGGCCTGGGTTGCCTTCAAGGCAGGCAGGGCCTTGTACCAGATTGCGTAGCCTATTCCTGACGTCAGCGCCCCGGACGTGATGGCATACCAAACGCCCGCGCCATCCCACGTGATTTGCCGCATCATCAGAAGGCTCAATACAACCGTGATTGGAACGGTGCGAAGGAAATTTCCGGCGGTAACCACGGTGGGATCTCCGGCGCCTTTGCCACGCAGGGAATAGATGCCCCAGGCCACGCCGGCACCTATCATGAGCAGGGAACTCACCAGTGGCGGCGCTGAGAGGCCTGGGAGGGTCAGACCAACCAAGCCGCCCAATGCCAGAACAAGTCCGAGCCATTGCAGGCTGAGCAGCCGCTCCCCACGCCACATTCCATAGCCGATCATGGTGGTCTGGACCGCTCCGAAAAGCAACAAGGCACCGGTTGCAGCGGTCAGATTGATATAGGCAAAGGAAAATCCGGCGGCGTAGGCAAAGAGCGCAAATGCCGATGGCCAGTTGCCTTTGCCGGGATTGGCATTGTTGCTCAGGCGCACGATCAGCCAGAGTGCTACGGCGGCCGAAATCAGCCGGACCGACGTAAAGCTGGCGGCGTCAATGCCGGTATTTTTAAGCGCCAGCCGGCACAACAGCGAATTGCCGGCAAAAGCCAGCATGGCAAGTGAAGTCAAAACAACAATTCGGGTGCGTGACAATTATCAATCCCCAAGACTGACAGCAGTTTGTCCAGTCCTGGGGAGAATGTCCACGGTTTGCAGGGAAGGGTTACTTCGCCTTGACAGGTTTCTTCTTCGCCGCGGGCTTGGCTTTCGTGTCAGCCTTTGCCTTGTTGCGGGGCAGTGACTTGCGCTCCGGCGGCTTGGGGAGGGATTTTTCCTCGTCCCTTCCGAGATACTGGAACGCCAGTTCATCACCCTTGAGGAGGATGCGCACGGTGCCGCCCTTGGTGAGCTTGCCGAAGAGGACTTCTTCCGCCAGCGGCTTCTTGATGTGCTCCTGAATAACTCTCGCCAGCGGCCTTGCGCCCATCTGCTGGTCGTAGCCCTTCTTGGCCAGCCAATCGGCGGCTTCGGTCGAGAGCTCGATGTTGATCTGGCGTTCGGACAATTGCGCTTCGAGCTGGAGGATGAATTTCTCCACCACCTTGCGGACGATATCCGGCGGCAGGTGGCCGAAGGCGATCGTGGCATCAAGCCGGTTGCGGAATTCCGGCGTGAACATGCGGGTGATGGCTTCGTTGTCATCACCTTCGCGCACGGAACTGCCGAAGCCGATGGCGGCGCGGGCCATGTCCTGGGCCCCGGCATTGGTGGTCATCACCAGGATCACGTTGCGGAAATCGACTGACTTGCCGTTGTGGTCGGTGAGCTTGCCGTGGTCCATGACCTGCAACAGGATGTTGAAGAGATCGGGATGGGCCTTTTCGATTTCATCGAGCAGCAGCACGCAGTGCGGATGCTGGTCAATGCCATCGGTCAAGAGGCCGCCCTGGTCGAAGCCGACATAGCCCGGAGGGGCGCCGATCAGACGCGAGACGCTGTGGCGCTCCATGTATTCCGACATGTCAAAGCGCAGCATGTGAACGCCCAAGACTTCCGCCAGGCGCTTGGCCACTTCGGTTTTGCCGACACCGGTGGGGCCGGAGAAGAGATAGGAGCCGATGGGCTTTTCCGGCTCGCGCAGGCCGGCGCGCGCCAGCTTGATGGCCGAGGTCAGGGCTTCGATGGCCTTGTCCTGGCCGAAGACCAGCCGCTTCAGTTCGGTGCTGAGGTTTTTCAGAACCGTGGCATCGTCCTTGGACACGGTCTTGGCCGGAATGCGCGCCATGGTGGCGATGGTGGCTTCGATATCGGCCACGTCGATGATCTTCTTGCGCTTGGATTCGGCGACAAGCATGAGGGAGGCACCGGTTTCATCGATCACGTCGATGGCCTTGTCCGGCAGCTTGCGGTCGCTATGAGCCGGGCACCGGTTTCGTCGATGACGTCGATGGCCTTGTCCGGCAGCTTGCGGTCGCTCATGTAGCGCGAGGAAAGCTGCACGGCGCTTTCGATGGCGTCATCGGTGTATTTGACCTTGTGGAAGTCCTCGTAATAGGGCTTGAGGCCCTTGAGGATGGCGATGGCATCGGGCAGCGAGGGCTCGTTCACGTCGATCTTCTGGAAGCGGCGGACAAGGGCCCGGTCCTTTTCGAAGTGCTGGCGGTATTCCTTGTAGGTGGTGGAGCCCATGCAGCGGAGATTGCCGCCGGCAAGCGCAGGCTTCAGCAGGTTCGAGGCATCCATGGCGCCGCCCGAGGTGGCGCCGGCACCGATCACGGTGTGGATTTCGTCGATGAACATGATGGCGCCGGGACGGGCTTCGATTTCCTTGATCACGGCCTTGAGGCGCTCTTCAAAATCGCCGCGGTAGCGGGTGCCGGCGAGCAGCACGCCCATGTCGAGCATGTAGATGGTGCAGTTCTTCAGAACATCGGGCACTTCGCCGTTGATGATCTTGCGGGCGAGGCCTTCGGCAATGGCCGTTTTGCCCACGCCGGGATCGCCCACGAAGAGCGGGTTGTTCTTCTGCCGGCGGCAGAGGATCTGGATGGTGCGGTTGACTTCGTTTTCGCGGCCAATGAGCGGATCGATCTTGCCCTCGGCGGCTTTCTTGTTGAGGTCGATGCAATAGGCTTCGAGGGCATCGGCATCGCCCTTCTTCTTGGCGCCGCCATCGGCACCTTCGCCTTCGCCGCCACCGGTGCCGGACTGCTGGTCCTGGTCAACGCCGCGCACGGGACGGGCTTCACCCATCCCTGCCCGCTTGGCAATGCCGTGGGAAATGTAATTCACCGCGTCATAGCGGGTCATGTCCTGCTCCTGCAGGAAGAAGGCGGCATGGCTTTCGCGCTCGGCGAAGATGGCGACCAGCACATTGGCGCCGGTTACCTCCTCGCGGCCGGAGGACTGCACATGGATGACGGCGCGCTGGATGACGCGCTGGAAGCCGGCGGTGGGCTTTGATTCGAGGACGTCATCGGAAACCAGGTTGGCCAGTTCGGTGTCGACATAGTTCACAAGGCTGTTGCGCAGCTCATCCACATTGACGTTGCAGGCGCGCATGACGGCCACCGCATCCTTGTCCTCGATCAGCGACAAAAGCAGGTGTTCCAGCGTGGCAAACTCATGGTGGCGCTCATTGGCATAGGCCAGGGCGCGGTGGAGGGCTTTTTCGAGGCTTCGTGAAAACGTGGGCAACTTTTTGCTCCTTCCGGATCCTGCGGAATTTGCCCGTTTCCGATGGGCGGCCCGCACGAACCAAGTGATTTGGACTTCATTATATAGGCATTTTTGCGAACTTGGGGAGAGGTCCCCAAAAAATAGATTTAATGCTGGTTTTTCGGCAGATGAACGGAATCTGAACAGCCGGTTCAGGCAGGTTTCAGGGTGAACTGCCTATTAACCGCGTCATCGAAACACAAATACCCACCGAGGAAACAGAATCGTGATCAGCATCGCCCTTACCCACCGCAACCCCGCCCCGTCGTTCGTTATGAGCGCCCTCAGGGACTTCCGCCGGATGCGCCTGCGCTCTGCCCAGCGCAAGCATCTGCTGGGCCTTGATGACTACCTGCTCCGCGACATGGGCCTCAACCGCTTCGATGTGATGCGCGGCAAGTTCTAATTCAACTGCAATGGACCGAAAAATCATGACCACGACCACATTATGCCAAACCGGCCGACGTTTCGGCCTTCTCCTTCGTCCAGGACGCCATCAAGGGCTTCCGCCGGAGCCGCGCCCGCGCGGCCCAGCGCCGGCACTTGCTGAGCCTTGACGACAAGCTGCTGCGCGACATGGGGCTGACCCGCCTCGATGTGTTGAACGGCGATTTCTAAAACCCTAACCCCAACCCAAAAACAGGACCTGAACTTATTATGACCGCGACTATCCTTACTGCCCGTACCAACGCTTCCACCCTTTCGTTCCTCAAGGACGCCGTTTCCGGCATGCGCCGGGTTCGGGAACGTTCCGCCGCCCGCACGCTGCTGCTCGGCCTTGACGAGCGCATGCTGACCGACATCGGCCTGACCCGCGATGATGTGTTGAACGGCCGTTTCTAAACCAGGCCGCGATTAACGCAGAGGCAGGGGCGCTTTAGGCGCCCCTATTCTTTTTCCATGGTGCATTGCAGGGGCTGCTGGTGCTTCTTGGCGAAATCCATGACCTGGGTGACCTTGGTCTCGGCAATCTCGAAGGTATAGACACCGCAGACGCCCACGCCCTTCTGGTGGACATGGAGCATGATGCGGGTGGCTTCCTCGGCCGACTTCGAAAAAAACTGCTGCAGCACATGGACGACGAATTCCATGGGCGTGTAGTCGTCATTCAGCAGCAGCACCTTGTAGAGGCTGGGCTTCTTGGTCTTGGGCTCGGTGCGGGTGATGACCCCGACCTGGCCGCCGCCATCCTTATGTAAATCTTTTTGCGCCATGGCGGGGATTATATAGGCTCTCATGGCAAAATTGGGAGGGGGTGAGGCAAAAGTGTGTAAATGTCGCAATTTTGGGCACTGTTTGACGGTTTTGCCGAACTACAGCATATTGGCCATATGGCTGAGCAACCACTCAAAATCATTGATCCGGCGGCGTGAGTGGGTTTTCTTGACCATATCCGGGTGCTTGTTGCCTCCGGGAAATTCGAGATTACCGGCCATGCCCTTTCCGAGCTTATCAATGACAATCTGCTGGTTCAGGACGTAATATCGGGCGTCGCAGGAGCAATTGTTGTCGAGACTTATCCGGACTATCATAAGGGTCCGTCAATGTTAGTGCTACAGCGTGATAGTGACGGGAAACCGGTGCATGCGCTCTGGGGTACAGCCAAGGGCACGGAAGCGCCGGTTTATCTCGTGACTGCCTACCGCCCTGATCCCACGCGTTGGTCCACCGATTTTCTGAAACGGAAACTGAAATGACCCGGAAGCGAACCCAAATGATCCACGAAGGCCGCTATGCTGCGGAAGTGGAAATCACATTGATTGACGATGAGACGCCGTGGGCGCCAATCGTCGCCAAAGAGGATGCTTTCAAGGCTGACCGCGTCCGCCTTGCCCTGCGGCGCGGCGACATCAAGACTGCGGCGAAAGAGGCGAAGGTGTTTGAGCTGTTGCCGCTGGCGGGAGAGTGAAAGACTGCGCGACCGAACTGAGCGCTTTGTCAACGAGATGACCCTGCCGCAAATGATTGAGAACATCTCCTGATCGATACTAATTTATAAGCTGTGCTATCGTTTTTATCGCCTTCTTGGAGTCACGTATTAATAACTTCATAGGGTCAAGACCGCCATCCAGAATTCGTTTCATATGGCTCCTGGAGCGTAATCCCACATGAACGTGCCCATAGGATATTCTCATTTTATTTAGTTCAATAAGCTTTTCCGACATCTTTTTGTCGATAATTTTTCTAGCGACTGCACGTTGCACGATCGCGGAAAACCCAGCCTCAGCCGCTTGATCTTCCATCATTAAAATAAGTTGGCCGCCGAGCACGTTTTCCGCAAATGCTTGGCAACGGAGGATTGTTCCCAAGTATGCACCCTGCACGTAACAGAGCTCCAATTCGACCAAAGCATAGTATGAAGAAATACCTCCCATAAGCAGCATGTCGCGGGGAGCCCCAAAGTAACGATTAAAATATCTTATCCGCGCAATTCGTGAACGTTCTGTCCTGCGATCATGTTTCCGGAGCAAATTCCGCAGCTCTACATCACTGGGAATCACTCCTGTTTTTCTTTTTTTCTTAAGTGAAGGATCCATTCTAGCTGGTCAATTTAGATGGATGGAAAATCGCATCAAATATCCAGCCCCTCCTCGCTCACAAACTCCGCGCGCTCCGAGATGAAGTTGAAGCGTTCTTCGGGTTTGTTGCCCATGAGCTGTTCGACGATTTTGGCGGTGGAGGTGCGTTCGGCGTCTGACAGGGTTACCTGAAGCAGCAGGCGCTTGGCGGGGTCCATGGTGGTTTCCTTGAGCTGGGAGGCCAGCATTTCGCCGAGGCCTTTAAATCTCCCGACTTCGACCTTGCCCCTGCCCCCGAACACGGTTTTCAGCAATTCATCCTTGTGCTGATCATTCCTGGCGTAGGTGGTCTTGCCGCCCTGCGTGAGGCGGTACAGCGGCGGCACGGCGAGGTAGAGGTGGCCCTGGTCGATGAGCAGCGGCATCTGGCGGTAGAAGAAGGTGATGAGCAGCGAGGCGATGTGGGCGCCGTCCACGTCGGCGTCGGTCATGATGATGACCTTGTCGTAGCGCAGGTCCTCCTCGCGGTAGGAGGTGCCGGTGCCGGCGCCCAGGGCCTGGATGAGGTCCGAGATCTGCTGGTTGCCGGCGAGCTTGTCCTTGGTGGCGCTGGCGACGTTGAGGATTTTGCCGCGCAACGGCAGGATGGCCTGATTGACGCGGTTGCGGCCCTGCTTGGCGGAGCCCCCTGCACTATCGCCTTCGACGATGAAGAGTTCCGAGCCTTGCGCCTGGGTGGCGGAGCAATCGGCGAGTTTGCCGGGAAGCCTGAGCTTGCGCACCGCCGTCTTGCGGCCCACTTCCTTTTCGGCGCGGCGCCGGATGCGCTCATCGGCGCGCTCGATGATCCAGTCGAGCAGCCTGTCGGCCTGGGCCGGGTGGCCGGTGAGCCAATGATCGAAATGATCGCGCACGGCGTTTTCGACGATGCGCAGCGCCTCGACGGAGGCGAGCCTGTCCTTGGTCTGGCCCTGGAATTCCGGCTCCCTGATGAAGACGGAGAGCAGCGAGCCGGACGAGGTCATCACGTCATCGGCGGTGACGGCGTTGGCGCGCTTGTTGTTGCTGAGTTCGGCGTAGTTCTTCAGCGAGCGGGTGAGCGCGGTGCGGAAGCCCTGTTCATGGGTGCCGCCATCGGCGGTGGGAATGGTGTTGCAATAGGAGGACGAGAAGCCGTCATCGCCGCCGAACCAGGCGACGGCCCATTCGACATTGCCGTGGCCGCCTTCCTTTTCCACCTTGCCGGAAAAGATTTCATCGACGACGCGGGTTTTGCCTTCAAGGCGCTCCTCGAGAAAATCCTTGAGGCCGCCGGGGAAATGCAGCACGGCCTTTTCCGGGGTTTCCTTGTCCTTGATATGGGAGGGATCGCATTGCCAGCGGATTTCCACGCCGCCGAAGAGATAGGATTTGGAGCGCGACATGCGGTAAAGCCGGGCGGCGGAAAATGCCGTATTGCCCTTGCCGAAGATCTGCGCGTCGGGCTTGAAGCGCACCATGGTGCCGCGCCTGCCGGAGATTTTGCCCAGCGACTGGATTTTGCCCAGGGGAATGCCGCGGGCATATTCCTGTTTATAGAGCTGCTGGCCACGGGCCACTTCGACGATGCAATGTTCGGAGAGCGCGTTCACCACGGAGACGCCCACGCCATGGAGGCCGCCGGAGGTTTCATAGACCTTCGAGTCGAATTTGCCGCCGGCATGGAGCGTGGTCATGATCACTTCGAGGGCAGACTTGTTCTTGAACTTGGGGTGCGGGTCGATGGGAATGCCGCGGCCATTGTCGGTGACGGCGAGATAGCCCTCGGCATCATAGTTCACGTCAATCCAGGTGGCGTGGCCGGCCACGGCCTCGTCCATGGCGTTGTCCATGACTTCGGAGAAGAGATGGTGCAGGGCCTTTTCATCGGTGCCGCCGATATACATGCCGGGACGGCGGCGGACAGGCTCCAGCCCCTCCAGCACCTCAATGTCGGCGGCGGTGTATTGCTCCTCGCCCCGGGTTTTGGCCGTGGCCTTGGCCGAAGATTTTGTAACTGTTGGCAGGTTACCGAAAAGATCGTCTGTATTCTTGGCCTTGGCCATATTTCAAAGTTCCCGAATCGTTTCGGCCACTATGGCGAAGCGGGGGGAAAGCTCAAATCCGGAACAATGGCAGGCCCATGAGCGCCTGGGCGGTGAGGCCGCCCACGATCGCCACGCCGGCGATGAGCGCGGCGCGCCGCAATCCGCTTGTCGGGCCAGAACCAGGCGATCAGGGGCACGGCCTGCATGATGTGAAGGGCGGCAAAATGCGGCACGCGGAGATCGCCACCGGTGGTGGACCAGTGGAAGAAGGGGAGCCCCGTGGCATCGGTCTGGTCGCCGCCGATCCAGTGGCCATTGCCGCTGGCGAGATATGACGCAACGAGCGTGGTGGCCACGGCGGAGACGATGAAGCTCCAGCCTGCCGCAAAATGCATGGGCGTGGTTCCGGCCCTCCTGATGCGCCAGCCGAGGTAGGCGGTGACAACGGTGAGCGTCACGGCGCCAAGCCCCATCAGCTTGTACATCATGTCGTGGAAAGGCGTGGTGCGGTTGAAGTGGGAGGCTTCGCCGAGGGCTGCCTGGTACATCATGTAGGCCAGTTCAAAGACCGCGGCGGCGATAAAGATGTATGTGGCGATGCGGATTCCCGGCTGCGCTGCTTTTCAACCGGCAACAGGGAAATTCCCCAGGCAAGGGTTGCCATGTGAATGGTGAGCGAGAGAAAAAACTTGGAGGGTTTTTCCCAGAGGCTGACGCCATTGAGCAGGCGCGCGTCGAAAAATGTCAGAGCATAGACCGCCAGAAACAGAAACGCGAAGGCAGTGGCGGTGCGGGTGAGAAGCGGCGATGCAAAGGTCATGATTACCTTTGGCGAACCGCCCAATTATACGTCGTATTTGCCATTGGCGCGCCTCAGGCTTTGTTTCTGCCCAGCCGCGTTGCGGGGCGGGTGATGAAGCGGACGCTGTCCCTGCCCCATGGCCGTGTTGAAGACGTTGGAATAGGCTTCAAATAACCAGTTCATTTGCAGTTCCTTAACTTGACAGTGACAAGATATGGTTAGCGATGAATTTTGACAGTGTCAAGTTAAGAGTGTAGGAAATGCACATGGCGAAGAAATCGGCGAAGACCTATCACCATGGCGACCTGCGCGAGGCGCTTATCACGGCCGGGCGGGCGATCCTTGAAAAAGACGGGGTTGAGGCCCTGACGCTGCGGGCCTGCGCCCGAAAGGCCGGGGTTTCCCATGCGGCCCCGCAACATCATTTCGCTAGCGTCAACGATCTGCTGGCGGAAATTGCCGCCACCGGTTTTGAGGATTTTGTAAAAGTCCTGGACAAGGCTGCGGCGCTTTCACCCTCGCCCGTGGAAAAGCTCAAGGCCATGTGCCGGAGCTATGTGGCTTTCGCGCGGGAAAGGCCGGCGGTTTACCAGTTGATGTTCGGTGTGGCCGCTCCCCTGGCATCGGAGCGCCTGCAAGCCGCCAAAGTGGCGGCTTGGGAACAACTGGCCAATCTGGTCTCCGCAGCCGCGGGGCCAGACGACAAAGAGGCAAAAGCCATGCAGGTGTGGTCGGCGGTGCACGGATTTTCCATGCTGGTGATCAGCCAGAGGCTGCCGTCCATCATCAATATTCCCCAGGCGCTCAACCGGGTCATCGACGGGCTGGCCCCCGCAATCGGGGCCCGGCCATAAAAATCAATTAAACAGGCTGGTGAGCTCCGAGCGGGCGTGGGTCACAATGATCCCGGCCAGCAGGCGGCTGGCCATGCCGCCGGACGGGGGCACGCGGCGGGGATCGAACGCTTCCGGATGGTCTTGGGCCATGGACACGTGGGTAGGCTGCAAGTCCAGGCCATTAAACGCCTCCGCCCAGGTTTTCTCCGTCCTGACCAGCCCGATGGCCACGGCAATAACCATGGCCGCGACGGGCGGGAGAGAGCGGATTTTCTTGTTGTTTGGGCGGGTCATCATGCATTCCTTTGAACTTGGGAGCAGTTCTAAGGGGCGTTGCCTGTATGAAACCTGAGCGGGCAATTCATTTTGGGTTCATGTGGAGTACAGCGCTGGACGCGCCATCTCGCAACTGCACAAAGTTTTTGCAGAATTCTGCCCAAAACTTCAACAGTTCCTTGACAAGGGTCGCACCCCATGTTTCCTGTGAGATAACAAAGTTGCCCCGTAGCAAATGAGTCTAACAAGGGGCGGTAGCGCAGGGTGCGGGGAAAAAAGCGCTATACGCTGGAGGGAACACCAATGTCTGACCTCAATCAGCGGATTGAGGCGATGTACCAAGGCGACAAGCGCGGTGCATTGCTTCTGGTTGCGCTTCTGTGGATTGCAATACTCTTCGTCCTGTTCATGAGCTGGCCCTACATCCCGGATACCGGGGTGAAAATCGTCGTGCTGGTGGCTGCTGCAGCCGTGCTCATCTTCAATACGGCGTCCATCGGCGCCATGCTGAAGCACTACAAGGAGGACAAGCACTTCATCTATGGCATCGACATCAAGCATCTTGATGAAGCCAAAAAGAACAAGCGATAGGGGACAGGGAAATGGCCAAATACACACCACCCGAACAACCGAAAGTCATGCAGGTCGTTGACATCGTCTTTCTCGTTGCCGCAATTTTCATTGCGCTCTGGCTGCCCCTCAAGGCGGGCTGGGCCGGCGCCGCGAAATCGATCGACGTCATCGCCAATCCCACCTGGGAAGCATTGGGACAAACCCCTGCCCAGGCGGAACAATGGGTGAAACTCGGTTACGCCGATGCGGCTGCGGCCCACGACATTATCCAGAACAATTTCCATTATTCCATCGACTGGCTGGAACTCGTCATCATGGCCGCCGTGGTTATCGGCTACTTCGTCTTTCTCTTCCGGGCTTCCGAGGTGGAATACCGTGAAGTGATCGACGAAAAATTCAACGGCAAGTGAGGGGCGCACATCATGTGGTTTACAATTTCATATATATGCTGGGCCGTCTCGGCCGTCCTTGCGGCCTGGATGCTGTTTGACTGGTTCAAGACTGACACAAGCTATCCGGAAGAGGTGCTCACATCTTCGCGTGAAGGCGAAATTGAAGCCGAATCCGAAAAGCACAAGCTCTAGGGGAGATTGAAATGGCAAAAGCTGCTACTGCTGGTTCAGCACCAGTTCAAAAAATATCACTCCTCAGGGTTTTGGGCCCTGCCCATATCTGGGCCCTGGGCGTTGGCATTGTTCTTGTCGGTGAATTTACCGGCTGGAATTTCTCGGCCGACAAGGGCGGCGCGCTTGCAGCCCTCATCGTCTGCTGGGTCGTAGGACTTCTCTACACCTCGGTCGCCATGATCGACTCTGAGGTCACCTCGACGGTGGCGGCAGCGGGCGGCCAGTATGCCCAGGCCAAGCATATCGTCGGGCCGCTGATGGCCTTCAACGTGGCGCTCTACCTGGTCTTTGCCTACACGATGCTTGAGGTGTCAGACGCCATCCTTGCCGGTGACCTGATCGTTACTGTGGCGGCAACCGAGGGGCTCAACCACAATGCCTTCATAGCCGTCACCATCGTTGTCCTCGCCTGGCTTAACTACCGCGGCGTGCTGATGACCCTCAACGTCAACTTCATCATCACGGCGCTGGCCTATGCATCCATCGTTATCCTGTTCTTCTCGGTGCAGCCATGGAGTCAGGGTGCGGTTCTGAAACTTGGTGAAATGGTCACACCGCAAAATGCGCTGCCCTATGGCTGGATTGGCGTCATCGCAGCCTTCCAGTTCGGCATCTGGTACTATCTTGGCATTGAGGGCACGACGCAGGCTGCGGAAGAAGTGCGCTCGCCGTCGCGGGCCCTGCCTTACGGAACAATGTCCGGCATGATCACCCTTCTGATCGCCGCGGCGCTGACGTGGTATGTCTGCGCCTCGCTGCTGCCATGGGAATATCTGGGCTTCACCTTCTTCCCGCTCTACGACGCAGCGCGAATGACGGGCTCCGGCACACTGGAATTCCTGCTGTTCTGGGGCACAGTGCTTTCGGCGGTGGCTTCGGCCAACGGCTGCATCAACGATGCGGCACGGGCCTGGTTCTCGCTGGGCCGCGACCGCTACCTGCCAACCTGGTTCTCGGCCGTGCATCCGAAGTACCGCACACCCTATCGGGCAATCATCTTCCTGCTGCCGATCGCGCTGGCGTTTGCCTTCATTGCCGACTTGAACCAGGCAATCACCTTCTCGATCCTGTCGGGCGTGTTGCAGTACACTTTCATGAGCATCAACATCATGATGTTCCGCAACAAGTGGCCGTTGGGTTCGATCCGGCGGGGATACACCCATCCGTTCCACCCGATTCCGGCAATCGTGCTTCTGGTGCTCTGCATCGTCACCTACTTCGCAATCTTCCTGGGCTTTGGCTCCCAGTTGACGGCGATGGTGGTGTTCTACGTGGTGGTGTCGCTGTGGTTCCACTTCTACCGCTACCAGTATGTGCGGCGCGGCGACCAGTTCACCATGCCGTGGCCGAAGCCCCAGGGCTACTGAGACTATTAACCCAAGGAATGGCCCGCTATGTTGGCGGGCCATTTTTGTTGAGGGGCGTTAAATGTGGAGTACCGTTCTTGGGCTGGCCGCGATTGCGGGTTTAGGCGCGCGGCTGGTTTATGTTTTTCTTCGCACGCGCGAACGCAGGAAGGCGACCACTGAGGCCCTACTTTGCGGACGCCCTGAAAGTCATCAGCGAACCGGTCTTTGAGCAGCAGGGCGCCCATGGATTTCCGCGGCTTTCGGGAAGATACGGCGGTTTTTCCGTACAGGTCTACCCAGTGGTTGATACCCTGGCCACGCGCCGCCTGCCTGCCCTTTGGCTTTTGGTCACGCTGCAGGACAAGCTGCCGCTACAAGCCCGCTTTGACCTGATGATGCGGCCAGCGGGGCCAACGACATTCTCCAACTTCGATCACCTGCCCCATTCCCTTCAACACCCGGAAGGCTTTCCGGAACACGCCGTTATCCGGACCGATGATGTGGATGAGGTTTTGCCTGCTTCCGTTATCAGGCCGCACCTTGCGCCCTTCTTTGGTCCCCACGCGAAGGAATTGCTGATAACAGAAAACGGCCTTCGCATCGTGTGGCTGCTGGCGGAGGCGGAGCGGGCGCGCTATGGCATTTTCCGCCAGGCGGAATTCGGCAACCCCCAGATTGAGGGAAAAGTCTTGCAAGACCTGCTGGACAGACTGATCGCCATTCGCAAAGATATTCTTTCATGGAAAAAGAAGACCGCATGACCCCTGCCCCGCGCAATCCCTATCACGTCCTCCTTGCGGCTGTCGTCCTGCCCGGTTCAGGCCATGTGCTGCAGGGCCGGGCACCGCGCGGGCTCATGTTCCTGTTCTTCACCATCATCCTGGGCTGGGCCAGCATTCATATGATGCCGGAAAACGCCAGTTTCTTTGGGACGCCATGATCGGCGGCATTTTTGTATATGGAATGTCGATCATCGATGCCTACAAGTGGTCACGGGTGAAATGGGAAGTGTGGAAGCACGCGAAATCCCAAGAACTGCCTTAGTTTCCGCTTCAGCATCACGGCGAAAAATTCTGTATCATTGGCTGACTTCCTGCGTTAGAAATTCCGGGATTTGACAATGGCGACAGGAGTTTTGATGAATGAATAAATGGCCCGTGCACGCGACCTGGAATGGCCCCATCGTGATGATCGGCTTTGGTTCCATCGGCCGGGGTTCCCTGCCGCTGATCCTGCGCCACATCGCTTTCGACAAGTCAAAAATGACGGTCATCGACCCCTCGTCGACGTGGAGCCATTTAGTCGAGAAGGAAGGCATAGCCTTCCTCAAGCAGGAGATCACAAAACAGAATTACAAGTCCATCCTGACGCCGCTGCTGACCGCCGGCCCCGGGCAGGCGCTGATCGTCAACCTGACCGTGGACGTGGGCTCCATCGACATCATCAAGCTGGCGCGCGCGACCAATTCGCTGTGCATCGATACGGTGAATGAGCCTTGGCCCGGCTTTTATTTCAATACCAAGCTCGATAATGCCGACCGCACCAATTACAAGGTGCGCGAGGATCTGCTGGAGGTGAAGCGCAAGCTGGGGCCGGGCCCCACGGCTGTATCCTGCTGCGGGGCGAACCCCGGCATGGTGTCGTGGCTGGTGAAGCAGGCGCTTCTGGATCTGGCCCGCGACTTGAAGGTTGCGGTCAAGGAACCCGCCACCCGCGAAGCCTGGGCGAAGCTGATGAAGCGGCTTGGCGTGAAGGGAATTCACATTGCCGAGCGCGACACGCAGCGCTCCAAGAATCCAAAGCCGCTCGATGTGTTCATCAACACATGGTCGGTGGACGGATTTATTTCCGAAGGCCTGCAACCCGCCGAACTGGGCTGGGGGACCCATGAGAAGAAGCTGCCTTATGACGGCAAGAAGCACAAGAAGGGTACGGGGGCTGCCATCTATCTCACCCGGGCGGGCGCTGATACGCGGGTGCGGAGCTGGGTGCCCACGGCGGGGGCGCATTTCGGCCTGCTGGTGACCCATAACGAGGCGATATCGATTTCCGATTATTTCACGGTGCGCGAGGGAAAACGCGTCACCTACCGGCCCACCTGCCACTATGCCTATCACCCGTCGAACGACGCGGTGCTGTCGGTGCTTGAAATGTTCGGCGCGGGCGGAAGGCGGCAATCGGCTTCGCACATCATGGAGGAGCAGGAGATCGTGGATGGCGGCGATGAACTCGGCGTTTTCCTCTATGGTCACAAGAAAAATGCCTATTGGTACGGCTCGCATCTTTCCATCGAAGAAGCGCGGAAGCTTGCTCCCTACCAGAATGCCACGGGCATGCAGGTGACCTCTGCCGTGCTGGCGGGGCTTGTCTGGGCCATTGAAAACCCCAAGGCGGGGATTGTCGAGACGGAGGAAATGGATTTCCGCCGCTGCCTTGAGATTCAAACGCCCTATCTGGGGACTTTGCGCGGTGTATACACGGACTGGACGCCGCTCGAGGGCCGTGGCGAACTTTTCGAGGAGAAGCTGGACCGGCGCGACCCCTGGCAATTTTCGAACATTATTGTGCGCTAGCGGAATGGCGCCATGACCTTTGCCCGCAAACTTGCGCAGCTACTTGCCGGAGGATTGCTTGTTGCCGTCCTCCATTCAGCGGTGCAGGCGACCCCTAAACACGGAATTGCCATGCATGGAGAGCCGGCGCTGGCGGCGGATTTCAAGAACCTTCCTTACGTGAATCCGGATGCGCCGCAGGGCGGCACTCTGCGGCAGGCCATTACCGGCTCATTTGACAGCCTTTCACCCTTTATTGTGAAGGGCACGCCCGTGATGGGGGTTCGCACCTATGTGTTTGAGAGCCTGATGGGACGCAATTGGGATGAGCCCTTTTCACTCTACGGTCTGCTGGCTGAATCCATCGACGTCAGTGACGACCGGCAGACCTTCACTTTCAAAATCAGGCCCGAGGCCAAGTTCTCCGATGGCAAGCCGGTGACTGCGGCGGATGTGGTGTTCTCTCTGGAAACCCTGCGTGACAAGGGCCGGCCGAATTTCAAGAATTCCTATTCGAAGATCACAAAGATTGAAACGCCGGATGAACATACGGTTATCTTTCATCAGGAGGTTGGCGACAGGGAGCTGCCGCTGATCGTCGGCGTGATGCCGATCATTCCGAAGCACGCATGGGAGGGGAAAGCCTTCGATGAAAGTTCGCTTGATCCGATGACCGGCTCCGGACCCTATGTGATTTCCGAGGTGAAGGCCGGTGAAAGCATCACCTACAAGAAGAACCCGGAGTACTGGGGCAAGGATCTGGCACTTGGCAAAGGCTTGTGGAATTTTGAAACGGTGCGCTACGACTATTACCGCGATGCCAATGCGGCTTTTGAAGCCTTCAAAAAAGGTGACGCCGACATTCGCACGGAAGGTGACCCGACGCGCTGGGCCACGGGCTATGATTTTCCGGCGGCAAAGGACGGCAATGTCATTCTCGAAAAAATCGAGCAACGTTCTCCCGCTCCCACCAGCGGCTTTGCCTTCAATACGCGGCGCAAGATATTCGAGGATCCGCGGGTGCGCGAGGCGCTGATCATCGCTTTCGACTTTGAATGGGCCAATGCCAACCTGTTCTCGAATGTCTACCAGCGCACCTATGGGTATTATTCAGGGTCGGAACTTTCCTCCAAGGGAAAACCTATTGACGCTGCCGAGAAGGCTGTTCTTGGCGCCGCGGCAGAAACATTCCGGGCCGATTTTCAGGACGGCAGCTACGCCCTGCCGGTGAGCGATGGATCGGGCCGTGACCGCAAGGCGTTGAGAAAGGCTGTGGCACTTCTCGGCGAAGCCGGATGGAAGATCGGGGATGCGGGCCTGGTCAACGCGGCAGGGGAGCCCTTTGTCTTTACGATTTCCATCAATACCAAGGACCAGGAAAAGATCGCCCTGCACTATCAGCGCACCTTGCAGCAGATCGGCATCAAGGCGGAGGTGCGCATTGTCGACTCGGCGCAATTCTCCAGCCTGCAGAAAACCTATGACTACGACATGATCCCGGCCACATGGTTCAACTCCCTGTCGCCCGGCAACGAGCAGAAATTCTATTTCGGTTCGGAAGGCCGGACCATTGAAGGCACGCGGAACTATCCCGGCGTTGCCGATCCGGCGGTGGACGCGGCCATTGCCGCCCTGCTCACGGCCAAGGGACATGAAGACTTTACGGTGGCGGTGCGGGCGCTGGACCGGTTGCTTGTGGCCGGATTTTACATCATCCCATTCTATGATGCGGGCGGGCAATGGGTGGCGCGGTGGAGCAGCCATCGGCAGACCGGAGAAGCAGCCCTTGCCCGGTTTTGAGGGCACCACGCTGTGGCGCAACCCATGAAATCAATTTCGGTTGACGTGGTTTCCGATGTCATTTGCCCCTGGTGTTTCCTTGGCAAGCGGCGTCTGGACAAGGCCATCGGCTTGCTTGAGGGGATCAAGGTCGAGGTGAACTGGCGGCCGTTTTTCCTTGATCCCACGATCCCTGCGGAAGGCATGAGCCGGAAGACCTATTTGGAAAACAAGTTTGGGGCGGAGCGGCTCAAGACCATCCATGACCCAATCCTGGCGGCGGGCAAGGAGGATGGCGTTCCCTATGCCTTCGACAAGATCACCCGGACGCCCAACACGATGGACGCGCACCGGCTGATCCGCTGGAGCCATGATGGCGGCAAGCAGCATGATGTGACCGAGCGGCTGTTCATGGCCTATTTCAATGGCGGGCTTGATATCGGTGATCGCGCTGTGCTGGCGAAGATTGCGAGTGAAGCGGGGATGGATGAGGCTGAGGTTTCAGCGAAACTTGCGAATGACACTGATGTTGATGCCGTGAATGTCGAAGTGGCGCGTGCCTACCGGATGGGTGTGACCGGGGTGCCGTGTTTCATCTTCGCGCAAAGGCAGGGCCTGATGGGTGCGCAGCCGGCAGAGGTGTTAGCCGATGCCATCAGCAAGCTTGCCGCCTAGCCGATGCAACCGTTTCAGATCCACGTCACGGATGAAGTTCTCGACGATCTGCGGGCAAGACTGCGCCAGACCCGTTGGCCCGACCAACTCCCCGGCATTGGCTGGGAACAGGGCACCGAGCAGGACTGGCTGCGGCACCTCGTATCCTATTGGGCTGATACGTTCGATTGGCGGGCTTGGGAACAGAAGCTTAATACGCTGTCATCATTTCACCTGGGAAGGCATTCATTTCGTTCATCAGCGTGCGGCTTCCGGCCGGGGCGTGCCGCTGATCCTCACCCACGGCTGGCCCAGCAGTTTTCTCGACTATGTCGACATGCTGCCGATGCTTGAGGAATTCGACGTGGTGGTGCCTTCCCTGCCGGGATATGGCTTCTCGCCCCGACCACCCGAGGTTGGCATCAATTACCGGTACGTGGCCGCGCGCTGGCACCGGCTTATGACCACGCTTGGATATTCCCGTTATGGCGCGGGCGGCGGTGACTTCGGCGCCGGGGTCTCAACCTTTCTCGCCCTGGACCATCCCGAAGCGGTCATCGGCATCCACCTCACCACGCCGGAACTCACGCCCACAGTGGAGGACGCGGTACTCTCTGATGAGGAGCGATCGTATCTTGCGGTGAACCGCGGCTGGGCGGCGGTGGAGCGGGGATACAGCGCAATACAGTCCACCAAGCCACAGACCATCGGCTATGGTCTCAACGACTCGCCTGCGGGGCTGGCCGCCTATCTGGGCGAGAAGTGGCGCTCGTGGAGCGATGTGACACCTTCCGACGACTTCCTCTGTGCCACGCTCACCCTGTATTGGGCCACGCAAACGATCACCTCGTCGATGCGCGATTATTGGGATAATCGCCGGTATCCGGTCGAGCCCGCTTATGTCGGCACACCCACGGCGTTCGGCATCTTCGCGAACGAGAAAGTTCCCGAGGGCGAGCCGCCGCGCGCGTATCTGGAGCGCCTTTACAATGTCAGACGCTGGACGGTGTTTCCGCACGGCGGACACTTTGCCCCGGTGGAGCAACCGGCCGCCGTTGCCGGCGATCTTTCCGCGTTCTTCCGCGACCTTGTCAGCCGATCACCAGTTTGATGGCGTAGCCGACGCTTGCCACCACAAGCACGCCGGCCAGCCAGAGGCCTGCGAACCACAATAGCCTGCGCCCCATCAATGATAGCCTTCATGCGGATCAACCTTGCCGCGGAAGACCCAGTAGGAATAGGCGGTGTAGGCGAGGATCACCGGCACCAGGACCAAAGCGCCGACGAGCAGGAAGCCGAGGCTTTTGTCGGGGGCGGCGGCATCCCAGATCGAAAGCGAGGGCGGAACGATATAGGGATAGAAGCTGATGCCGAGGCCTACGAAGCACAGGATGAACAGGCCGAGGGACGAGAAGAAGGGGCGGTAGTCGCTCTTGTCGCGCAGGCCCGTATAGAGGCCGTAGATGCAGACCAGAACCAGCAGGGGCACAATGGCGCTGAAGAGCATGGCGGGCCAGGCAAACCAGCGGGCAAAGTAAAGCGGCTCCAGAAATGGCGTCCACAGGCTGACGGCACCGATGAGGACAATGGTGGCGGCACCGGTGGCCCAGGCTTGCTGGCGTGATGTTTCCTGCAGCTCGCCTTCGGTTTTCATCACCAGCCAAGTGGCGCCCAGGAGGGCATAGCCCATGACCAGCGCCACACCGGTGAGCAAGGTGAAGGGCGAGACCCAATCCCACCAGCCGCCGGCATAGGCGCGGTTGACCACGGGAATGCCCTGTACCAGCGCGCCGAGGGCCATGCCTTGGGCGAAGGTTGCAATCAGCGAGCCGCCGCTGAAGGCCCAATCCCAGAGGAACTGGCCGCGTTTGGTGCGCCAACGGAATTCAAAAGCCACGCCGCGCAGGACAAGGGCGAGCAGCATGGCGATGAGCGGAGCATAGAGGGCGGGCAGCACCACGGCATAGGCCAGCGGGAACACCGCCATCAGGCCGCCGCCGCCCAGCACCAGCCAGGTTTCATTGCCATCCCAGACGGGGGCGACGGAATTCATCATCACGTCGCGGTCATGGCTCCTTCTTCGCAAGCGGAAAGAGGATGCCGACGCCGAGATCGAAGCCGTCGAGGATCACGTAGGCAAGAACCGCGAAGGCGATGAGGCCGGCCCAGATGAACGGAAGATCGATTGCCATCATGCGCTCCTATTCATTCGCCTTGAGGGCGGGGCCGGGCGTGATACCCGCGGCGTGGCTTGGGCCATGATCAATTTCCGGCGCAACATGATCCGGCGATTTTCCGCAGAGCCGCAGAATGTAAAACACCCCTGCCCCGAAGACGAAGAAATAGACGATAATGAAAGCCACCAGTGAGGTGGCAACGGCGGGGGCGGCAATGGGAGAGGCAGACTGGACCGTGGTGAGCAGGCCATAGACGGTGTAGGGCTGGCGGCCTACTTCGGTTGTGACCCAGCCCGCGAGCACGGCCACGAAGCCCGAGGGCGCCATGAGCAGGGCTGCCCTATGCAGCCAGCGGTCTTCATAGAGCCTGTCCTTTTGCAGCCGCCGAGCAGGCTCCAGAGGCCAATGCCCAGCATGAGCAAAGCCAATGCCCACCATGAGCCGGAAGGACCAGAAGACGATTTCGGCGGGCGGGCGCTGGTCCTTGGGGAAGGCCTTGAGGCCTTTGACTTCGCCATCCAGCGTGATGCGTTAAAATCAGCGAGCCCAGTTTTGGAATGGCGATCTGGTAGCGGGTGACTTCGGCTTCATCGTCGGGCACGCCAAAGAGAATGAGCGGAGCGCCAACATGGGTGTCGTAGTGGCCTTCCATGGCTGCGACCTTGGCGGGCTGGTATTCAAGGGTGTTGAGGCCGTGCAGGTCGCCGGCAAAAATCTGGATGGGAGCCACGAGGGCTGCCATCCACATGGCCATGGAGAACATGACGCGGGCGCCCCGCGAGGTTGTGTCTTTCAGTAAGTGCCAGGCACCAATGCCGCCCACTACGAAGGCCGTGGTCAGGTAAGCGGCGAGGACCATATGCACAAAGCGGTAGGGGAATGACGGATTGAAGATCACGGCCCACCAATCCTCCGGCACGAATTGCCCTGCGGCGTTGACGGAGTAGCCCGCTGGCGTTTGCATCCAGCTATTCACCGACAGAATCCAGGTGGCGGAGATGAGTGTTCCGACGGCGACCATCAGGGTTGCGAAGTAATGCAGGCCGGGGCCTACGCGCTTTTCGCCGAAGAGCATGACACCGAGGAAGCCTGCTTCGAGGAAAAAGGCGGAGAGAACTTCGTAGCCCATCAAGGGGCCGATCACCGGCCCGGCCTTGTCGGAGAACACGCTCCAGTTGGTGCCGAACTGGTAGGCCATGACGATGCCGGAGACGACGCCCATGCCGAAGGCGATGGCGAAGATCTTCTTCCAGTAGTTGAAGAGGTTGCGGTAGACCTGCTCCTTCTTCCACAGCCACAGGCCTTCCAGAACGGCGAGATAGCTGGCGAGCCCGATGGAAAAGGCGGGGAAGATGATGTGGAACGACACAGTGAACGCAAACTGCATCCGGGCGAGAGTCAGCGCATCGAGATCGAAAAACATTCAGCACCTTTCTGGCCACGCCCTGCCCGCCATAGGCAGGCATGTATAATATAGGCCAGATACGAGGAGATTGAAACAAAGGGGCGGATTGCTTCCGGCCCGCACGCCGGCGACAGTTTGGCGCCAGGCCGTGACCCGTTAGAGCCGGCGATGATCAAATGGAGATGATACCGCGCCATAGTATGGTCATCCTCCGGCAATGAGCTTCTTTATCTTGGCTATGCGGTTCTCCGGTGTTTCGCTATAGGAAATGGTGCTGGCAAGCTGGCCCTTGCCATTCATGAGAAAGACGGTCGCCGTGTGGTTCATGGTGTATTCGCCGTCGCTGGCGGGGACTTTCTCATAAATGGCGCGAAAGTCCCTCGCAATCTTGGCAAGTTCATCAGGTGTCGGGACCAAAGCTTCCATGCGGGGATCGAAGTTTGAGAGGTAGTCCTTCAGCAGTGGCGCGGTGTCCCGTTCAGGATCAACGGTGATGAAGAACAGCCGGAAATCTCTGGCTTCATCGCCAACTGCTTCCAAAGTCTTGGTCATCTCGTACAGTGTTGTCGGGCAGACTTCGGGGCAATGGGTAAAGCCGAAAAATATGCCATAGGGCCTGCCCAACAAATCCTTGCTGTCCACCAAGCCGCCGTTGCTGGACGCCAGGCGGAATGGCCCGCCAATATCAGCCACTGAAACCAGCCTGTTGCGCACCTCATCGCCCTGGAAATAGAGAACCCCGAAGACGGCGGCCATGATGGCCGCCATCCCCAGTATTCCAAAGCGGAATGCCTGAATGGTTCTCATTGCATGCCCGCGTCAGAGGCTTCAACTTCGAATTCAATGGCAACAGTGCCCGCCTTTTCAAACGTCAGCGTGCCTTTGAACTTATCACCCTGTTTGGGACGGGACTTCATATCCATGAACATGACATGCAGCGACATGGGCTTCAGTTCGACTGTCTGGCCTGCAGGAATGACAATGCCATCCTTCATTTCAAACATGGACATGACATCATTATCCATCTTCATATTGTGAAGCTGGACCATATCGCTGATTTCGGCGGTGACCTTGATCAGCCTGTCGTCTTCGGCGCCATTATTGGTGATGGACATAAAGCCTGCCGCCATATGCATGCCATGTTTGGTCTCCCGCGACCACGGATGTTCGATCTCAAGATTGCCGATGGAGGCGCCATGCGCATCCCCAATTCCCATGTTGTAAAGTGAAGCAATCGTCAAAGTTACGGCAAATGCCAATTCCTTGAATAAACGCATGATGTTTTCCTTTGAAATAAAATTTACTTGAACACGAACTTGAGCGCCGGCACGCGCGACAGGACCAGAAGGTCGAGCGCCAGGCGGGCGGTAGAAAGCGGATGAAGCAGCTTTTGCAGCCGGTTCCGCCCGGAGTGGGGTTTTCAACATCTGATGTCTCCAATTAGGGATGAAGCTTCGCAGGCTTCATGACCCGTCAGGACGTTGCATTAGAGCTTTTTTGGAAATCAGACGGTTGGGGGGCCGCGCGGCGCGGTTGCGCGCAAATCGGGCGGCGGAGACGGAATGTCACTTGCGGCCAAGACAATATCGATGCTTCTGATATTGAGCGGCGGCAGGATTAACACGGGAGCCGCCGCGGCCATTCCAAAGACATGGCCAGCAGGGCTGCACAGGATGCAGCAATGCTCGTGGGAAACGGGCATCTGTTCCCCGCTGCTGCCATCTTCGGTTGAGGCGCAGATGCTATAGGAAAGGTCACGGATAAGCCGCTGTTCGGCGCTGGCTGGCACGGCAGCCAACAGAACCGGGGCGACAACGGCCAGCAGCAACAGGAGAGACGGTAGCCTCCCGTGCTGACGCAGCCATTTCAATATTCCCTGACGCATACCGGGACTATGGCTGTCCTGCCGTGGCAAAGTCGCCGTGACAGAACCTCGCACTTTCAGGCGGCCAGCTTCACAAGATTTTGCATGATCTGGCGGGTGCCCTTAAGCCGCTCCTCCGGGGTTTTCCAGGTGCGCAGGATGACGAGCTTCATGTCGGGCCTGAGCTTGGCGAGAGTTCCCTGCCCGGCGATCCATTGCACAAGTGCGGTGGGATTGGGGAAGGTGTCCTTGCGGAAGCCCAGCACCACGCCTTTGGGCCCCGCATCAACATTCGACACATTGGCGGCGCGGCAGAGGAGCTTGATGGAGACGACCTCGATGAGGTGCTGCACTTCATCCGGCAGGCGGCCGAAACGGTCATGCAGCTCGGCGCCAAAGGCTTCGAGATCGGATTGCTCCTGAAGATCGGCAAGCCGGCGATAGAGGCCGAGGCGCACCTGCAGGTCGGAGACGAATTTTTCCGGAATGAGCACCGAGGTTCCGACATTGATCTGCGGCGACCAGGTGCCTTCGGCCTCTTCCATTTCGCCGCCGGAGCGCATCTTGATGACGGCCTCTTCCAGCATGGTCTGATAGAGTTCGTAGCCCACTTCCTTGATATTGCCGGACTGCTCCTCGCCCAGAGAGATTGCCGGAGCCGCGGATATCGAGGTCGTGGCTGGCCAGCGTGAAGCCCGCGCCGAGGGAATCGAGCGATTGCAGGACTTTCAAGCGCCGGTCGGCGGCTTCGGTCAGCACGCGGTTTGGCGGGGTGGTGAACAGGGCATAGGCACGCTGCTTGGAGCGGCCAACGCGGCCACGCAGTTGATAGAGCTGGGCGAGGCCAAACATATCGGCGCGGTGGACGATCAGGGTATTGGCGGTGGGAATGTCGAGGCCGGATTCAACAATGGTGGTGGAGAGCAGCACATCGAATTTCCGGTCATAGAAGCCGGACATGATGTCTTCCAGTTCGGTGGGCGCCAGGCGGCCATGGGCGGTGCGGAATTTTATCTCGGGCACGTTCTCGCGCAGGAATTCTGCTATTTCCTCGAGATCGGTGATGCGCGGGACGACATAGAAACTCTGGCCGCCGCGGAAATGTTCGCGCAGCAGGGATTCGCGGATGATGACAGGATCAAAAGGCGAGATGTAGGTGCGCACCGCGAGGCGATCCAAGGGCGGCGTGGTGATGAGCGAAAGTTCGCGCACGCCGGAGAGCGCCAATTGCAGGGTACGGGGAATGGGCGTTGCGGTGAGCGTCAGCACATGGACATTGGCGCGGAGTTCCTTCAGGCGCTCCTTGTGCTTCACGCCGAAGTGCTGTTCCTCATCGATGATGAGAAGGCCGAGATCGCGGAACTTGATGTTGCCGGTGAGCAGCGCGTGGGTGCCGACGACGATGTCAATGTCGCCGGCCTCAAGCCCGGCTTTCACTGCGTCGATTTCCTTGCGGCCCACCAGCCGTGAGGCCTGGGCCAGGCGCAGCGGCAGGCCCTTGAAGCGTTCGGTGAAGGTGGCGTAGTGCTGGCGGGCCAGAAGGGTTGTCGGCACCACGACGGCCACCTGCTTGCCATTCATGGCGGCGATGAAGGCGGTGCGGAGCGCCACCTCGGTTTTGCCGAAGCCCACGTCGCCGCAAATGAGGCGGTCCATGGGGCGGCCCTTCTGCAGATCGTTCAGCACGGCTTCGATGGCGGTCAACTGGTCTTCGGTTTCCTCGTAGGGGAAGCGGGCGCAGAATTCATCGAAGGCGCCATCGGGCGGCGGCAGAATGTCTCCGGCCTTGAGTTCGCGGGCGGCGGCCGTCTTGATCAGGTCCTCGGCGATTTCGCGGATGCGTTCCTTGAGGCGGGCTTTCTTGGCCTGCCAGGCGCCGCCGCCAAGCCTGTCAAGCTGCGTGCCGTTGTCTTCCGCGCCATAGCGCGTCAGCAGTTCGATGTTTTCAACGGGCAGGAACAGGCGGTCATTGCCGGCATAGATCAGCAGCAGGCAATCGTGGGGGGCGCCCTGCACTTCGATGGTCTTCAGGCCTTCGAAGCGGCCAATGCCGTGATCGACATGGACCACAAGATCGCCCGCCGAAAGCGAAGACAGCTCCGAGAGGAAATCAGCGGCCTTGCGGTTCTTGCGGGCCTTGCGGATCAGGCGGTCGCCGAGGATATCCTGTTCGGCGATGACGGCGAGGTCACTGGTTTCGAAGCCTTCCTCAAGGCCCAGCACCACAAGGCTGACAATGGACTTGTCGCGGGTACTGGCATCGGCCCAGGTTGTGGCGCTGGCCAGCGGTGCCAGTTCATGATCCTTCAGGATGGTGTGCAGGCGTTCCTGGGAGCCTTCGGTCCAACTGGCGATCAGCACGCGCTTGCCGGATTTGCGGAGATCTTCGGTGTGGAGTTTTACGGCGTCATAGATACTCGACCCGGTTTGGGTGCGTTCGGCGGCGAAGCTGCGGCCACGCTTGCCGCCAAATGAAATGCTGGCGGAGTCCGGGCTTTCGAAGGCGGAGAGGGCAAGGCTCGTGCGGTCGGCGAGAAGCTGTTTCCATTCGGCTTCGCCGATGTAGAGCCTTTCGCTGCTCAGGGGTTTGTAGGGAGCCGCACCAAAGGAGCCCTTCTCGCGGGCTTCGCGCCTTGCGTCATAAAACTCAGCGACCTGTTCGTGGCGCGCGATCATGGATTCATCGGCGGCGTGGTCGAGAGAAATGGGCGAGCCCGGCAGATAATCCAGCAGGGTTTCGAGATGGTCATGGAACAAGGGCAGCCAATGCTCCATGCCCTGATAGCGCCGGCCATTGGTTACCGATTCATAGAGGGGATCATTCAGATCCAGGCCGCCAAAGGCCGCGGCATAGCCGGTGCGGAAACGGCCGATGGCTTCGGTCGACAGCAGAACTTCATTGGCGAGATTGAGCGTCAGGTTTCGGAGCGTCACATTGGAGCGCTGGGTCTGGGCGTCGAATTCGCGGATCGATTCCAGCGTATCGCCAAAGAAATCAAGCCTGACCGGATTTTCCGAGCCAGGCGGAAAGATATCAATGATTCCGCCGCGCACGGCGAAATCGCCGGGATCAACCACGGTGCCGACGCGCGAGAAGCCATTGCCGGCGAGGAAGGCCTGAAGTGCATCGCTTTTCACGCGGTTGCCAGGCGCTGCAGAGAATGAGGATTTGGCGATGGTTTCGCGGGGCACGACGCGCTGAAGGGCGGCATTCACCGTGGCCAGAACCAGGCGGGGCTTGCCGGAAGGCCGGTTCAATTGGGTAAGCGTCGAAAGCCTTCGCGCAAGGGTATCGGCGGAGGGCGAGACGCGGTCATAAGGCAGACAATCCCAGGCGGGAAAGCGCAGGATTTCCAGATCGGGGGCGAAATAAGCGATCTGTTCGGCGAGGGTGGAGAGGCGCTGGTCATCCACGCAGATGTGGAGCAGCGGGACATCGGCCAGGTGCCTTGCCAGTTTCGGCAGGAGCATTGCATCGAGGCCCTGCGGCACGCCCGACAGCGGGATGCGGCCGGATAATTTCAGGCGCGGCACAAGCTTTGAAAGATCAATCATGGGCGAAACTTGAGGAGTTCGGGCAGCAGCACGTTGCTGAGCGTTGAAGGCACGGGGGCCTCGCCGGTGACCCAGGAGAGAAGCTCCTGATCGGGCAGTTCAATGATATCTTCAAAGGCACTTAATTCACTTTCCGTCATGCTGGGCAGGCGGGCTTTGGCAAAGCCCCCCATCAGCAGGTCCATTTCCTTGATGCCACGGTGGCTGCTGCGCCATAGAAGACGTTTCCGGCGCAATTCAATGGGCTCAGCTGGGTATGTCATTGCTGCCTGATTAGCCGCTTCTGCACTTGCGCTGCAACACCTTCGCTCACAAAATGGCGCCATGCGTCCTTCTGTTCTCAACCCCCTGTTTGCAGGCGCCTCGGGCATCAAGGGCATTGGCCAGAAGCTGGACAAGGTTCTGGCGCAATTCCTGCGGGGCGATGCAACGGCACCCACGCGCATTGTCGATCTGCTGTTTCATTTGCCGAGCGGGGTTGTGGACCGGCGCTTCCGCCCGAAGATCGCGGACCTGCCCAAGGAAGGCATTGTGACCATCGAGGTGAAGGTGGGACGCCACAAGCCGCCACCGCCCTTCAACAAGCGGCTGCCCTACCGGGTGGAGGTTTACGACGATACGGGTACGCTGACGCTGGTATTCTTCCATGCCTTCGCGGACCACTTGCAGCGCAGCCTGCCGGAGGGAGAAACGCGGTTCATTTCCGGTGCGATCAGCTGGTATGGCGAGGAACCGCAGATTGCCCATCCGGACCATATCCTGACGGCGGAAGACTTCAGCCGCATGCCGCTGATTGAACCGGTGTATCCGCTCACGGCGGGGCTCTCGCCGAAAGATTCTGGGGCGGGCCATCCGCTCGGCGCTGGAGCGGTTGCCGGACCTGGCGGAATGGCAGGATGCGGCCTGGAAGAAGAAACACGGCTGGCCGGATTTTACAACGGCATTGAAGGCACTGCACAGTCCGCAGATTTCCGAAGCGCCGTCGATCACTTCGCCAACACGCTTGAGGCTTGCCTACGATGAGCTTCTGGCCAACCAGTTGGCGTTGAGCCTTGTGCGCGGACACATGAAACGGGCGGCGGGGCGAAGTTTTGTGGGTGATGGGGCGCGGCAGGCCAAGATCATCGGCGCCCTGCCCTACAAGCTGACCAATGGGCAGACATTTGCCAATGCGGAAATCCAGGCCGACATGGCGTCGCCGTCGCGCATGCTCCGCCTGCTGCAGGGCGATGTGGGATCGGGCAAAACCATTGTAGCGCTGCTCGCCCTTGCAACCGTGGTTGAATGCGGAGCGCAGGGCACCTTTATGGTTCCAACTGAAATTTTGGCGCGACAACACCTCACGTCTCTCACGCCACTTTGCGGGGCGGCGGGGATTTCCATTGCGGTTCTCACGGGCCGCGAAAAGGGCAAGCAGCGCGAGGATATTCTGGAACGCCTTGCGGCGGGCAGGATTGATATTCTGATCGGCACCCATGCGCTGTTTCAGGAAGGGGTTGAATTCAAGAACCTTGGGCTCGTTGTGATCGATGAGCAGCACCGCTTCGGGGTGCATCAGCGGCTTGCGCTGCAGGCGAAGGCGGGAAGCGCCACGGACCTTCTGGTCATGACGGCCACGCCCATTCCCCGCACGCTGGCGCTGACGGTCTATGGCGATATGGATGTGTCCAAGCTCACCGAGAAGCCCGCCGGACGGCTTCCGATTGATACGCGCGTGCTGCCGCTGGACCGCATGGATGAAGTGGTGGCGGGGTTGGGCCGCAGCATCAAAAACGGGCAGCGGGCCTATTGGGTCTGCCCGCTGGTGGAGGAAAGCGAGCTTGTGGATCTGGCGGCAGCGGAAGACCGCTTCAAACATCTTGAGCAAAGGTTCCGGGGGCGGGTTGGATTGATTCACGGGCGGCTCAAGGGACCGGCCAAGGATGCGGTCATGGCGGACTTCAAATCCGGAGCCCTTGATATTCTGGTTTCGACGACGGTGATCGAAGTTGGCGTCGATGTTCCGGAAGCTTCGATCATGGTTATTGAGAATGCCGAGCGCTTCGGGCTTGGCGCAGCTCCACCAGCTACGTGGGCGGGTAGGCCGCGGGGCGGCGAAGTCAACCTGCCTGCTGCTCTATCAGGAGCCGCTTGGTGAAACGGCAAAAGCTCGGTTGACCATCATGCGCGAAACGGAGGACGGCTTTCGCATTGCGGAGGAAGACCTGCGCTTGCGGGGAGCCGGCGAGATGCTGGGAACGCAGCAGGCGGGGCTTCCCCTGTTCCGCATTGCCGATCTTGCGGCGCATGGCGACTTGCTGGCGGCGGCGCGCGATGATGCGGCGTTGATTTTGGCACGCGATGCGGAGCTGAAATCGGCGCGCGGCGAGGCGCTGCGCGCCCTGCTCTATCTTTTCGAGCGTGACGAAGCGGTCAAGTTGCTTTCCGCCGGGTAGGTTTCCGGCGCGGCGGTTTGCCGGCCAGTTTCATTTCCGTTTCCGTGGCAAGCGGCCCATCGGGAAACACCAGGCCCATGGAGATGACAAGCTTCAGGGCATCCTCAACGGTTGTGTCGAGAACCACGACATCGCCAACATCGCAAAAGAACACGTAACCACCGGTGGGGTTGGGCGTGGTCGAGACATAGGCGGCGTACATTTTTCGGTCCTTCTCAAGGCCTATCATCGCGCCGTCGATCTCGCGCGAGATGAAGGCCAGTGTCCAAATTCCATGGCGTGGCCATTCAACCAGGCAGGCCTTCTGAAACGAGGTGCCCTTCTGCAGGAACAGGGTTTCGAAAATCTGCTTCGAGCCCTTGTAGATGGAGCGCACCACGGGAGTGCGGTGCAGCGCCTTGTCCCATAATCCAATCAGGGTGCGCCCCACTAAGTTGGCAGCAAGCGCGCCTACAAGGGTGATGGTGATAAGGGCAAAGACCAGGCCGAAGCCCGGAACCCGGAAGGGCAAGTAGGTGTCGGGATTATAGTAGGATGGGATGTAGGGCTTCAGCCAGGCGTCGAAAATATCGATGAACCAGAGGGTGGCCCAGATCGTGATGGCGATTGGCGCGGTAATGGCGAGGCCGGTGAAAAAATAGGCCCGGAGCCGACCCAGAAAGGGAATGCGGGCTGGAGGAGCTTCGGGGATATCGTTGCCGTTTGAACTTGCCATTATCCGCTGTAAATCGCATGAACGGCCTCGGAATTGCAAGGGTTAGACGAAAATTGGACCTCCGGCGGTTAATTTACCTCGGCATTGGCTGGCTGAGCCTTGGCATGGCAATTGCCGGCATCATCTTGCCCATCCTGCCGACCACGCCGATGCTGCTTGTGGCGGTCTGGGCCTTTGGCAAATCATCACCGGAACTTGCGGAAAAAATCCGCAACCACCCGGTTTGCGGCCCGCCGGTGCGGAACTGGCAGGACCATGGGGTGATTTCGGCCAAGGCCAAAATGCTGGCCATCCTGGTCATGGCATTCATGGGAGGCTGGCTTTGGATTTACGGCCACCTGCCGGTGTGGCTTACCCTGCTCATCATTGCCGTCATGATTGGCGCAGGGATTTTTGTGGGAAGCCGTCCAAGCACCGCGAGATAGGGCTTAATCCGGGATAGAGTCTCGGTCCGCAGGGTACTCGTCGGCCCAGACCCGGGCGCGGGCTTCCGCCTCAAGCCTTTCGTCTTCACTGGCTTGCGAATTGAGCTCGTTATAGCGGTCGAAGATCGCCGGGTGTTCCGATGGCGTGGTGGACTGCGTGGCGAGAATGTACCACATCAGGCCCCGCGTCCGGTCCTTCTGCACCAGCTTGCCATCCCAGTAGAGATCACCGAGATAGGCTTCCGACAGGGGATGACGTTTTCTCGCGGCAGCGATCAGCCACTTTAATCCCTGCTGCGGATTCTTCTTCACGCCCTGGCCCCGGATATTCATCAAGCCCAGCGAATATTGCGCGCCGGGATGACCGTAGGCGGAAGCTATCCTCAAATAGCTTCGGGCGGCGACCTTGTAGTTCGACTTGACGCCGGCATCGGCAATGCCGACGCGGTAGTAATCGGCCACGCGCAACTGTGCGTCCACCATGATGCGCAGCCGGTTCTGGTCACGCTCGTCCGGATCATAGGATTCAGCAACCCGCGAATAATAGGAGAAGGCGGTGGCATCATCGCGCGGAACGCCGCGGCCCTCGCGGTAGATATGGCCAAGGTACCAGTCGGCCACGATGTTGCCGTCTTCAGAGGCCCGCCGGAAAAACTTGATCGCCCTGTCGTAGTCGCCTTTGTTGTAGGCCTTCTTGGCCTTCTTCAGGTCGTCGGTCCAGAGCGGGAGATCGAGATCAGGCAAATTGAGCTTGGGGGCCGCGGGCAAGTAGGAGAAGAACCCGGCTTCGCCTTCCTGAGCGCGGGCAGAGGGCGACAAGCCAAGGAGCAGCACGGCCAGAAGTGCAATCAGTGCATTTCTGACGGGGCGTGAAGCTGCCTTCACGAAGAGGCTATATGTCGGCGTAGCAAACACCTTCAGCACTTCCTCCGGGATGGGTTACGGCACCTGACACAGCGGGGCCTACCTGTTGGGCATATTTCCACAAAGCGCCGGAGCCATAACCATGGTCCTTGGGCTTCCAGCTTTTCCTGCGGGCGGCGAATTCGGCATCGCTCACATTGCATGAGAGAGTGCCTTCGATGGCATCAAGGGTGATCATGTCGCCATCCCTGATGAGCGCGATGGGTCCGCCCAGTTGCGCTTCGGGGCCGACATGGCCGACGCAGAAGCCGCGGGTGGCGCCGGAGAAGCGGCCATCGGTGATGAGGGCCATTTTCTCGCCCATGCCCTGACCGTAAAGGGCGGCCGTGGTGGACAGCATTTCGCGCATGCCGGGACCGCCGCGCGGGCCTTCGTAGCGGATGACGAGCACTTCGCCTTCGTTATATTTCTTGTGGGTGACGGCCTCGAAGCAAAGCTCCTCGGAGTCAAAGCAGCGGGCGGGACCGGTGAAGGTCAGGTGCTTCATGCCCGCAACCTTCACGATGGCGCCCTCAGGAGCGAGATTTCCGCGCAGGCCCACAACGCCACCGGTTTTGGTGATGGGCTTGTTGGCGGGATAAACCACGTCCTGGTCCGGGTTCCATTTTACCGAGGCCATGTTCTCGGCAATGGTGCGTCCGGTCACCGTCAGGCAGTCGCCATGGAGGAAGCCATGATCCAGCAGGGTTTTCATGAGCAGCGGAATGCCGCCGGCCTCGAACATGTCCTTGGCCACATATTTGCCGCCGGGCTTGAGATCGGCGATGTAGGGCGTCTTCTTGAAAATTTCAGCGACGTCAAAGAGATCGAACTTGATGCCGCATTCATGGGCGATGGCCGGCAAGTGAAGTGCCGCGTTGGTGGAGCCACCGGAAGCAGCCACCACGGTTGCGGCGTTTTCCAGAGCCTTCAGGGTGACGATGTCGCGCGGGCGGATATTGCGGGCGATGAGCTCCATCACCTTTTCACCGGAGGTGAAGCAGAAGGTATCGCGGATTTCGTAAGGGGCTGGCGCGCCGCAGGAATAGGGCAAGGCAAGGCCGATGGCCTCGGCCACGGTTGCCATGGTGTTGGCGGTGAACTGGGCCCCACAGGAGCCCGCTGACGGGCATGCGACCTGTTCCAGGGTGTGGAGGTCGGCATCGGACATATCGCCGACGCTGTGCTTGCCAACGGCTTCAAACACGTCCTGCACGGTGACGGGTCGGCCCTTGAAGGTGCCGGGAAGAATTGAGCCGCCATAGATGAATATGGACGGCACATTGAGGCGCACCATGGCCATCATCATGCCGGGCAAGGACTTGTCGCAGCCGGCAAGGCCCACGAGCGCGTCATAGCAATGGCCGCGCATGGTGAGCTCCACCGAGTCGGCGATGCATTCACGCGAGACCAGAGAGGCCTTCATGCCCTGGTGGCCCATGGCGATGCCATCGGTGACGGTGATGGTGCAGAATTCACGGGGGGTGCCGCTGGCGGCGGCGACGCCGCGCTTGACCGACTGGGCCTGGCGCATCAGCGAAATGTTGCAGGGGGCCGCTTCATTCCAGCAACTGGCCACGCCAACGAGGGGCTGGTTAATCTGCTGCTCGTTCAGGCCCATGGCATAGAGGTAGGACCGGTGCGGGGCACGCTGGGGTCCTACGGTTACATGGCGGCTTGGCAGCCTGGATTTTGAAATGACGGTCGCGTCCATAATGATGTCCTGTGTCAGCGTTTTTGTTCTATTCTTGGTAACGGCAGCACAGCTTTCAGTCCTTCCTTCTCAAACAAACGGCGGCCTTGCCACTTCACCGCCAGAATCCTGGTGATCAAGTGCAACCCCGCCCAATATTTCCCAGAAGCCCCTTAAGCTCTGATTCCACAGGTCTCAGCTCCTGTGAACTATGACGCTAAGGGCCAATTTGGGCGGATGAAAGGTTCATTATGGCGCAAAAATGCGGCAGCCCCACAATTCAGAAGTCTGTGGCATTTCAGCAACAGGCGCGTGTTAACCCTGATTTAAGGCCCTAAAATGGGTGTTTCGCATAGCGCCTTGCCGTGGCAGATTGGCAACTATGGCAGATTCTCTCGGAAATGCAGGGGAACACATTCGTCTTGAATATGTTCCGCGCGCCGGATTGGGGCGACTCGCCATTGTCAACTTTCTATTGAACGTTGTGACACTCACAATTTACCGGTTCTGGGCGAAAACCAATGTGCGAAAGCATATCTGGAGCTGTGTGCACATCAATGGCCAGCCGCTGGAATATACCGGACGGGGAATCGAGCTGTTCAAGGGCGCCCTGATTGTGTTCGGCCTGTTCGTTCTGCCCTTTGTTCTGGTTGCGACCTTCATCAACATTGCCCTGGGGCCGGAGCACCCTGCCCTGTTTGCCCTTTACGGCCTGCTTTACCTTTTCATTTTCCTGCTGTGGGGGGCGGCCCTCTACCGCGCCCGGCGCTATCAGCTTTCGCGCACCCTGTGGCGCGGCATACGGGGAACCCTGGTCGGGTCCTCGATGATCTACAGCCTCACCTATTTCGGCGCCATGCTGGCGCGAGCCATGTCGCTGGGATGGACGACGCCGGTTTTGAATACGGTTCTGCAGGAACAGATTATCGGCGACATGCGCTTTGGCGATCTGGCATTCAAGTTCAAGGGGCGCGCCGGGCCGCTTTACCCCACCTACGCCCTGTGCTGGTTTCTTTCGCTTCTCGCTTTGATCGTCTTTGCCTTTCTGTTCGGCGCGGAGGTGGTGGCGCTTTTTGGACCGGAGGTGCAAAAAGTTTTTGATGACATTTTCAAACCTGACTCCGAGCCGACCTCCGACCAAATCTGGACGGCCAGCACGGTCATCGCCATCTCTTGTTTTCTCATTCCTGGCAATGTTCCTGGTCATTCCCATGCTGTGGGCAATTTACTCGGCGAAGGAACTTTCGACTTTTGCCACTTACACGCGGGCGGGCAACGCCACGTTCAAATTGAACGCCACGGCGGGCAGCCTGATTTCGCTGGTCGTTGTCAATCTGCTCATTCTCATATTCACGCTTGGCATCGGCCGGCCCTTCATGCAGCAGCGCCTGATCCGCTACATGTGTGACCGCCTTGAAGTTATCGGCACCATCGATGTGGACAGGATTGCGCAATCACAGGCGGCGCTGGACCGCAGCGGAGAGGGACTTGCCGACGCATTTGACCTCGGTGTGGTCTGATGGCGATTGAGGCCGTCTATTTTGATGGGGAAACGGCCAGAGACAACAAAGTTGTTGTCAGCCTTGACACGACGGGGCTTCATTTCTCAGGTGAACGTGTTCCGGCGCAAATTTGGAACCTGTCGGGCCTCACGGCAATTGATCCGCCACACATGGGACAACCGCTCAGGCTCTCCCATGAGAGCCAGGCGGGGGCGCGGCTCAGCATTCGCAACGATGCGTTCACGGAACAGTTGCTGATCGCCGCGCCGCATCTCAAGGGCGGGTTTCATCCCAAGCGGGCCTTGCGCCTGTTCCTGTGGATCGGCGGCGGGCTTATCATTCTCGCCGGCCTTATTTACCTCACGCTTCATTTTGCGCCGCAGAGGCTGGCGGTCTTGCTGCCCGATGCGTGGAGCAAGCGCGTGGGCGAACAGATGGAGGCCTCGCTGGTTCAGAACGCAAAGGTCTGCCAGACTCCGGACGGCAACAGGGCCATTGCGGCGATGCTGGCAAATCTTGCGGACGGCACTCCCGACATGCCGCCGCTGCGGGTGCGCGTCTATGACATTCCCATCATGAATGCCTTTGCCCTGCCCGGCGGTTTTATCGTTCTGACGCGCGGGCTGTTGCGGGAAGCGTCCGATCCGGGCGAAGTGGCGGGGGTTCTGGCCCATGAGATTGGCCACGTGGCGCACCATCATCCGGAGGCGCAAATGATCCGCGTTGCCGGCATGCAGGTGCTGATCAGCGTGGCCACGGGAACCTCGGGAGGAAACAATGCCAGTTCACTGGCGGGGCTTGCGGCCATTCTGAAATCCAGCCGCGATGCGGAGCGCGAGGCTGACGCCTATGCAGTTGCGATGCTCAGCGCGGCGCGCGTTGATCCCATGGCGCTCAAAACTTTCCTTGAGAAAATCCTGAAGGAGGAAGGCAAATCCTCAGGCAGCGCATTTTCGAATTTGGGAACGGTGTTTTCCACCCATCCGGTTACGACGGAGCGCATTGAGCGGATCAAGCCATTGCCGGCGGATGTTGCGCTGAGGTCTCCGTTGTCTGACGCACAATGGAAAGATTTGAAAGCGATTTGCGGATAGCTACTTCTTCATGTCCAGGGTGCGCTCCTCGTGGGCCACGAACCATTCCACCATTTCGGTCCAGATCGATTCCGCCAGGGCGGGATCGAGATGGTGGGCGCGGGCGAGAACCCGGGCCCGGTCAATGACATAGTCCACGCGGGCGGGAATACGGGCCGGAATGCCCTCCGCTGTTTCACCGCAACGATCGCCTCGACCAGGCGCTGGCGCTCGGCCAGAAGCTTGATGAGCTTTTCATCGACCACGTCGATTTCCTGGCGGAGGTCGACGATACTTGTCTTTTTTCAGCTGCTGAATTCATGGCTTTCACATTCGATCGGATCGGCGGATACATGAATGTGTCGAAGCGCCGCGTCAACGGGTCAGGGCCAGTTTCTTGCGCGGTTCCGGCACCACGACCCAGGGCCTGTTTCCGCTCAAGCCACGGGCGGTTGTGATGGCCGTCGTGCCGCCCTCTATGACGATTGCGTGGGAGCCCATGCGCCAGACATCAAAGCGGTCAATGCGCGTCGGCACGGACTTGCAGGCGCCGCGCAGGGGATAGGCGGCGATGATGATGTCGAGCCCCGTACAGGCGGGCTGGCACGCCCTCCCCCTCCAGAAAATAGCCGATCACCTTGCCCTTGATTTCGCTGCGGCAGGAGCGGGCTTCGCAGGTCCAGCCGGCCCGGGCCGCCGCCTGCTTGAAAGTGATTTCCTCGCCATTGGCTTGCAGCCATTTTTCTGCGGCAAAGCGGCCCCTGTTGGAGTTGGCAAATACCAGTTCGCCGCTGCCGTTTCGGAACGCCGTGTTGGCGGCGGTGCGCTCAATCAGGAGGTCGGGGAAGCCGTTGAACTGCGCCAGCGCAAATCCGGCGATCAATAGGACGCCGCCCGCATATTTGGCCTGACGGCTGGCGAGGCACAGGATTGAGGCTCCAAGCGCCAGGGTAATGGCACTTGCCAGCGGCACCTGGGGAATGACGCGCTGGGCCCCGGGCAAGGCCGCCACGTGATCGGAAATGCTGAGCACCATTTCCAATCCCTTGCCCAGAACGGCCAGCGGCCAGGCCTCGAGACCCAAGGGCATCAGCACGACACTCAGCACGGCAAAGGGCATCACGACGAGGCCCACCACGGGAAAGGCCAAGCCGTTGGCCAGAACACCGTAGGGCGCCAGTCTGCCGAAATGATAGGCGGCGGGAATGGAGGAGAAACTGCCGGCGATTAGTGTGGTGAGGATTGCGGCCAAGGCGATCTTGTAGAACTTGCGCGCGTAATAGACCTTCCGACTTTCGATCCGGTATTCCTGTTCGGGTTTGGGCCGGTTCCAGTATTCAAAAAATGCCGCGAGGCCCATGACCGCCATGAAGGACATCTGGAAGCTCGCCTGAATGGCTGACTCCGGCTGCAGGATGAGAATAAGCAGAGCCGCAAGCGCCAGGTTGCGGAGCGATATGGCGGGCCTATCGACAATGATTGCCAGGAAGACCACAGCGAGCATAATGTAGGAGCGCTGGGTTGCAGTCCCTGATCCGGCGAGCAGCATATAGGCAAAGCCGAAAGCAAGGGCCGCGACCGCCGCCCACTTCTTGATGGGCCAATGCTGGGCAACCGACGGGAACAGCGCCAGAAAGGCCCGGACGATCCAGAACACGCCACCAGCGGCCAGTGACATGTGCAGGCCGGAAATCGAGAGAATGTGGAAGAGCCCAGATATCTGCAGGCTCTTGTTGACGTCCTTGGGGATTGAGGCGCGCTCGCCGGTGATCATGGCTTCGGCGAAGGCGGCAATGGTTCCCTGCAAATGCTGGCGAATGCGGCTGCCGATATCCTGACGCAAGGCGTGCAGCGTGCCGGAGAGCCACAGTGAGGGAGATGTGGTGTTGCCGAGCGTATCGATTTTCGAGGTGATGCGGCCGGTGCCGCCGATGCCTTCAAAATATTGCTGCCGCCCATAGTCGAAACCGCCGGGCATGGTTGGCGAGGCAATGGGCGCAAGCCTGGCCTTGAAGGCGATTCTGGCGCCAATTGCCGGTTCGCCGTTCTTGAGTGAATTCGAGAGGCGCAGGCGGCGCGGCAATTGCGCCGTGGTCATGGCTTCGATTTTATCAGGCTGAAGAATGATCGTGGCGCGCCGTTCCGAAGCGCGCTCAACATCATGGACAATGCCGCTCACGACTATTTCGCCGGTGGTTGCTTTCAGCAGCGGGGTTGCGATGATTTCAGCGCGGACTTTGGCCAGCACAAAGCCACTGAGCAGAATGGCCAGAAGCAGCATTCCCATGCGGCCGCGGGCTTTCCAGAACAGCAGGACGGCTGCGAGCATGAAGAAACCGGTGACCGGCAGTGCGGGTTCCTGCGGCAGGGAAAAATAGGTCCAGATACCGAAGGTGAGGGCCACCGGAGCCCAGAGAACCGTGGCACCGAGCTGCGCTTCCCACAGTTCCTGCAGCTTGCCCGCCACTTCAGCGCCCTCTTACGCGCCCCAAAAGCTTGTGCTATTTGCCTTCGTCCAAGCCTTCGGGCACCATCCCCGCCACCAGCCTACAAGGAAAACGGTGTTCATGTCATCGCCCGTCGTTACCCGCTTTGCCCCCTCGCCCACCGGTTACCTGCATATCGGCGGGGCCCGCACGGCCCTGTTCAACTGGGCCTATGCCAAGCACGTGGGCGGCAAGATGCTGCTGCGCATTGAGGACACGGACCGCGAGCGCTCAACCGATGCGGCCATCGACGCCATCATCTCCGGCATGACGTGGCTGGGCTTGACCTGGGATGGCGACGCTGTCTCGCAGCATGCCCGCGCGGCACGCCACCGCGAGGTGGCCGAGCAGCTCTTGGCCAAGGGCCATGCCTATCATTGCTATTGCAGCCCGCAAGAACTGGAGGCGATGCGCGCCAAGGCGGAGGCTGAGAAGCGGCCGATTCGCTATGACGGCACCTGGCGGGACCGTGACCCGAAAGACGCGCCAGCGGGCGTGAAGCCCGTGATCCGGTTCAAGTCACCGCAGGAGGGCGAAACCGTCATCACCGACAATGCCCAGGGCCGCGTGGTGTTTGCCAACCGGGATCTGGATGACCTCATCATCCTGCGATCCGACGGCAACCCCACCTATAACCTTTCCGTGGTGGTTGATGACCATGACATGGGGGTGACCCATATCATCCGCGGGGTTGACCATCTCACCAATGCGGCGCGGCAAACGCAAATCTATCTGGCCATGGGCTGGGCCGTGCCGGACATGACGCATGTGCCGCTGATCCATGGGCCGGATGGCGCGAAGCTTTCCAAGCGCCACGGGGCGCTGGGGGTGGAAGCCTACCGCGCCATGGGTTACCTGCCTGCGGCCTTGCGCAATTACCTGGCGCGGCTGGGCTGGAGCCATGGCGACGAGGAGATTTTTTCCACGGCGCAATTGGTGGAATGGTTTGATCTCGGCAATATCGGGAAGTCACCGGCGCGGTTTGATTTTGCCAAGCTTGAGAATCTCAATGGCCACTACATCCGCCACCTGGATGATGCGTCACTGGTGGATGAGTTCATTGCGTTTCTTCCGTATACGGAGGGTGGTGCTGACATGCTGGCGCGGCTTGACGACAGCAAGCGCGGCCAGTTGCGCAAGGCCATGGCCGGGCTCAAGGAACGGGCCAAGACTTTGGTTGAACTCAAAACCGGCGCGGCGTTCCTGTTTGCCGCGCGGCCGCTGGCCCTGGATGAGAAAGCCAAGCAGATCATCGCTGATGGCGGCATGGCTGCCTTGCAGGACTTGAAGCCGGTTCTCGAGGCTTGCGGTGAATGGACAGCATCCGCGTTGGAAGCCGCCGTCAAAGCCCATGCGGAGAAAAGCGGCATAAAACTGGGCAAGCTTGCGCAACCTTTACGTGCCGCACTTACCGGCACATCGACCTCGCCGCCCATCTTTGATGTGCTGGACGTGCTGGGGCGCGAAGAAGCCATGGGGCGGATCAACGATCTGTTGAATTGACCTTTTTGCTGCGCTGCAATAAGCTCTTGTAATACAAATTGAGAGGTCCTTGATGACTGACGCAGAACCTTCGGCAAAACTTACATTCAAGGGAAAAACCTATGAATTGCCGGTGAAAAAGGGGGCCCTTGGGCCCGATGTCATCGACATCAGCAAACTCTACGCGGAAGGCAAGGTTTTCACCTTCGATCCCGGCTACACCTCAACGGCGGCCTGCGAATCCAAGATCACCTATATTGACGGCGATGAAGGCGTCTTGCTGCACCGCGGCTATCCCATCGACCAGCTCGCCGAGAACGGCGACTTCATCGAGACCTGCTACCTGCTCTATTACGGTGAATTGCCGAACCAGGCCCAGCGCCGCTCCTTTGAGCATGCCATTACCCACCACACGATGATCCACGAACAGATGGCCCGGTTCTTCCAGGGGTTCCGGCGCGATGCCCATCCCATGGCGGTTATGGTCGCTGTGGTCGGCGCCATGTCGGCTTTCTACCATGATTCAACCGACATCGACGATCCGCGGCAGCGCGAAATCGCCTCGCACCGGATGATTGCCAAGCTGCCGACGATTGCGGCGATGGCCTACAAGTATCACATCGGGCAGCCCTTTGTTTATCCGCGCAACGAATTGTCCTACGCCGCCAATTTCCTGCACATGTGCTTTGCGGTGCCGTGCGAGGAATACAAGGTGAACCCCATTCTGGCACGGGCCATGGACCGCATCTTCATCCTGCATGCCGATCATGAGCAGAATGCCTCGACCTCAACGGTGAGGCTTGCCGGCTCTTCCGGCGCCAACCCCTTTGCCTGCATTGCGGCGGGCATTGCCTGCCTGTGGGGCCCGGCGCACGGCGGCGCCAATGAGGCGGCGCTCAAGATGCTGGGAGAAATCGGCACGGTGGACAAGATTCCGGCCTTCATCGAAAAGGTGAAGGACAAGAGCTCCAACGTCAGGCTCATGGGTTTCGGCCACCGGGTTTACAAGAACTACGACCCGCGCGCCAAAATCATGCAGCAAACGGCCCATGAAGTCCTTGCCGAACTTGGCATCAAGGATGATCCGCTGCTTGACGTGGCGCGCGAACTGGAGCGGGTGGCCCTGAGCGACAAGTATTTTGTTGACCGCAAGCTTTATCCCAATGTGGATTTCTATTCCGGCATCACCTTGCGGGCCCTTGGCTTTCCAACCTCGATGTTCACCGTGCTCTTTGCATTAGCCCGTACGGTTGGCTGGATTTCCCAGTGGAAGGAAATGATCGAGGATCCGAGCCAGCGCATTGGCCGGCCGCGCCAGCTCTACAACGGGCCGCAGAAGCGCGACTACGTTCCGATCAGCAAGCGCGGAAAGTAACCGGGCGCTCAGCTCCCGTTCATCAGCATCGCGCCGATCTCGGCCTCGGCGACTTTCTTGCCGTCGACATGGGCTTCGGCCCAGTATTTCCACACGGGCGCCCGCTTGTTTGAAAGCTTGACGTGGAAGTGGACGACGTCGCCGGGCAGCACCGGCTTGCGGAAGCGGGCCTTGTCGATGGACATGAAGAACACCAGTTTGCCGGCGTGGGCATCGCCGAGATGGTTCAGCACCAGGGCGCCCGCGGCCTGGGCCATGGCTTCAACGAGCAAGACCCCCGGCATCACCGGCTTGCCCGGAAAATGACCCTGGAAGAAGGGCTCATTGATGGTGACATTCTTGATCGCCGTGCCCGACTCCTCGCCATCCATGTCAATCATCTTGTCGATGAGCAGGAAGGGATAGCGGTGCGGCAGCAGTTTCATGATGCGGGCGATGTCGGCGCTCATCAGGGTTTTTGCCGGTGTTTCTTCAGCCATGCTGCCATTCCCATAAAGATTCGGACGGCCTTTGGGGCCGTCCGATTGACTTTAGCACCGCAATTGCAAAGGTCTAGAAGCGCGTTCCGATGGAGAAGCGGAACCACTCGGTTTCATCGTATTTGGCTTTCAAGAGCGGATAAGCCACTTCGAAGCGGAGCGGGCCGAAGGGCGACTGCCAGATGAGGCCGGCACCGACCGAGGCGCGGAAGGCCATGGTGTCGAAGACGGTGCAACTCGCAATGCTGACAGCTCATTGTCAATGCCTGACATTGAATAGTCTCTTCAGGCGTGCCAAAGACCGTACCAAAATCGGTGAATGCCGCACCTTCAATGCCCCATTGCTCGGGCAGGCCTACGGGGAAGGTCAACTCAGCCGTGGCGATGGCATAGCTCTGGGCGCCAATTGCATCGGTATCGCCATCATTGCCAACCTGCCTTGGCCCAACACCCGCCTGGGCAAAGCCGCGGAAGCTGTCAGCCCCCTTGAAGAAGCGGTCCTGCAGCGGAACGTCCTTGCCATTGAAGGCTTCGATATGGCCGGCGTTGCCTTCAAGCTTCAGGATAATCGATTCCTCATAAAGCGGGAAGAAATACCAGCCATGGGCTTCAAGGCGGCCAAAATAGGCATCGCCGCCAAGGCCAGCAATTTCCGACTCCAGCTGGCCCCTGAAGCCCAATGTCGGGCGGTTCGGGTTGTCGAGATCATCCCACGTATAGGTGGCGCCAACCGAAGATTTTATGGTTGAGCCTTCCTGGGCAATGATCGCAGGAGAGGCCTCGGCATAGTCGATGCCATCTACGTCGCGGTAAGCCAGGGTATATTTGAAGCCCAGGGAAGAGTACTCGTCGAGCTTGAAACCGGTGCGCAGAGCAAAGCCCACGTTGGTGCTTTCATAGGATGACGTATTCGAATTGTCCGATTTGGTCGCAAAAATATCGATGCCGGCCGAAATCGGCATGCCCATGAAATAGGGTTCGGTGAAGCTGAAATCGACCTGCTGCCGCTTGAAGCTCAAGGTCGTGTTCAGTTTCACGAACTGGCCCCGGCCCATGAAGTTGCGCTCGCTCAATTCGACGGATCCCATGACCTGTTCATATGACGAGTAACCCACCGAGAAGCTGATCTTGCCGGTTGATTTTTCCTGAACCACCACGACCAGGTTGATCTTGTCCGGAGCGGAGCCCTCTTCTTCCTGGAATTCAATTTTATCAAAGAAGTCGAGGGCCGTGAGGCGGCGGCGGGCGCGTTCAACGAGGGTGCGGTTGAACGCATCGCCTTCATAAATCAGCAACTCGCGGCGAATGACCTCGTCCAGGGTGCGGGTATTGCCTTCAATAATGATCTGCTCGACATAGGCGCGGCGCCCTTCCTCGATGTTGTAGCTGATGTTCAGCGACCCCTGCCCGGCGTTACGGTCAACCTTGGGTTCAACCTTGGCAAAGACAAAACCCTGCCTGCTGGCTTCAAGCGCCAGGTTCTCAACAGTCTTGTCCACCTTGGTCGCATTGTAATCATCGCCGACACCGGTTTTGATCACTTCTTTCAGCTTCTCAGGATCAAGATTGGTATTGCCGATGTTCACGGCGACATCGGCTATCGTGTAACGCGGGCCTTCCTCAACCGAGAAAGCAATCACAAAGTAGTCGCCCTCGGGCGAAAGCTGCGCTTCGGCGGAAATGACATTAAAATCCGCATAGCCATGCCTCAAGTAATGACGGCGCAACAGCTCCTTGTCATATTCCAGGCGGTCAGGGTCATAGGTATCGTTCTTCTGGAAGAAATTCCACCAGCTATGCTCAGCGGTGCCGATGACATCGCGCAATTGGCCGTCGCTAAAGGCTTCATTGCCATCGAAGCTGATCGTCTTGACCGTGGTTTCCGAACCTTCGGTCACCTCGAACACCAGGTTGATGCGATTCTCGGGCAGGCGAATGAGTTTGGGAGCAACGCGAACGTTGTAGTAGCCGGACTTCTGATACAGCGCCAGGACCCGCTGGGTATCGCTTCGTACCCGCGCCTTGGTGAAGATCATGCGTTCGCGAACTTCAACTTCCTTGGCCAGCGCATCGTCCGCAATTTCCTTGTTACCCTCGAAATTGACCTGGTTTATGAGCGGGTTTTCTTCCAGCTTGATGACCAAGGTATTGCCACGCTGAAACATCTGGACATCGGCAAACAGCCCTGTCTGAAACAGGACCTTTATCGACTCGTCGATCTTTTCCGGGTCGAACTCTTCGCCGCGTGAAAACTGCAGGTAGGAAAGCACGGTCTCTTCCTCAACCCGCTGATTACCTTCAATTCTAATCTGGGCAATGGTTTCGGCATAGGCTTGGGGTGCCCAGCCCGGCGGCGAAACCACCGGCATGACGAAGAACAGAACAAGGCTCAACAGTGCCAGACAGAAAAGCTTAATACGCATCAAAAGACCAATCTTCGCCAAATCTAGCCGTCCCACAAATCACTTGCGCCCGCCGCGTGTTTTAACGTCTTTCAACTGCTTTGCAAATGAAAGATAGCCCTAAATTTTAACCCCCGACGATCATTGCAAACAGCCTGGTCAGATCATTCCAGAAGCCGAACGCCATGAGCATTGCGACAAGCGATAAACCCACCCTAAAGCCCCATTCCTGGGCCTGTTTTCCAAGCGGTTTTCCCGACACCGTTTCGATGGCGTAATAAACCAGATGGCCACCATCCAACATTGGGATTGGAAATAGGTTAATAAGACCCACACTTGTGGACAGGAAAGCGATGAAAATGGCGAATCGCATGGTGCCCGATGACGCCGCATCGCCCGCCATTTTGGCAATTGAAACCGGGCCGCCTATCTGCTTTGAACTTTCCTGGCCGCGCACCAGCTTGCCCAGGTACTTGAAGGTCACGGATACGATGCGCCAGGTTTCGCTGGTGCCTTGGGAAAGCGCGTCAGGTATTGAAAGGCGCCGCGGTGGTGAAGCAGTGGTGACCTTGGGAGGGAATATTCCCAAAAGCCCGCGTTTGGTGGTTCCGCCAAATCCATCCGACTCTTCAACGATGGCCGGAACAATTTGCAGATTAATGGTGGTTCCGTTCCGGTCAATCGTCATCTGCAGCTGTTCGCCACCGCGGAACGCAACTGACTTTACGATATCGACAAAGGTTTCGATTTTGGTGCCATCAATGGCTGCAATGAGATCGCCGCTCCTGATCCCGGCCTTTTCGGCGGCACTTCCCGGCTTCACATCGCCAACACGCGGCTCATTCACCGGAATGCCCACAAAGGCAAACACGCTGGCAAAAATGAGGATCGAGAGAATGAAATTGGCAACGGGGCCCGCCGCCACGACAGCGGCGCGCTTCCAAACGGGCTTGCCATGAAAATTGCCCGCCGTACGGGTCATGTCGGACTCAGGTTCTGCCTGCGGAAAGCTCGTCGGATTGGCGTCGCCCTCAAATTTCACGTAACCGCCGAACGGCAGCCAGCAGACCTTCCAGCGGGTGCCATGCCTGTCGTTCCAGCCAAAGATTTCACGGCCAAAGCCAATGGAAAAAACCTCGACCGCGACACCGCACCAGCGCGCCACAAGAAAGTGGCCAAGCTCATGAATGAAAACAATAATCGTGAGAGCGGCGATGAACGGAAGAAGATAGCCAAAAGGCAAGTGCACGTAGTTCAGAAATTCCATGATCCGTCCCAACTCCCCGAACGCTATCCAGACGTTCCTGCCTGAACTCCTTGCGTCCGACACGACACGCAAGGCTCGTGCCATTGCGGTTAGCGTGATTCACTGTTTATTAACCACACAAGCCCGTATTTAAGTCAACATTTCGGCGAAACATGGTTACCAATGGAGCAATCCGCGGGCGGCATTTGCACCTTGCTCGTGAAAAACCCCGATCAAGGCTGCAGCCACCGCCACAGCAATCAATCCATCCACCCGGTCAATCACCCCGCCATGGCCCGGAATGAGCCTGCCGGCGTCCTTAACCCCATGAAATCGCTTGAGAGATGACTCGAAAAGATCCCCGGCCTGTTCCACGACCGCCAGGCAGCCGGCGAGAATGGCGAGGGTCCAAACGCCATCGAGTTGGGTTACGCGGGCAAAAATAAACGAGACTAGTGCACTTCCTGCCACAGCCCCGCCAAGGCCGGCCCAGGTCTTTTTGGGCGATATCACCGGGGCAAGCTTGGGGCCCCCGATAATGCGGCCGGCAAAGTAGGCCAGGGTATCGGCCGACCACACAACCAGGAAGACCCAAAGTATGGCGGCAAAGCCATAATGGGAATCGGCCGCGCAGAAGAATGAGGGCAAGAGCCGGAAATCCCACGTAAAAAATTCCAAAATAGCGCCATTTGCTGGAATCGGGATCTTCCTTGCGGGCCACGAAAATCGATACAAGCGCCAATCCCAAAATGACCAGGAGGGCAATGCCGACGCCTATGAGGTCTGGCAAAACCGCACCGGCAAGGGCTGCTCCCATGTGGAGGGCGTATTGGGTGAAATTCCTGGGATGAACCATGGCGGCCCATTCGTGGGCGATCAGGCCGCCAAGCAACAGCACAAAGCCCTTGAACCAGATTCCGCCAAGCCAGGCGCAGGCGATGACCGCCGGAATGAGCACCACGGCAGAAGCCGTCCTGACGCCGAGGTCGCCCCACTTTGCAGAGGTCATGCGGTTTGCGCTTCGATGCCGCCAAAGCGGCGGTCCCGCAGGCGGAACTCATCGAGAGCCCTGGCAAATATCTCATGGGTAAAATCGGGCCAGAATTCATCGACAAAGACAAATTCCGTATAGGCGCATTGCCACAACAGGAAATTCGAAATGCGCTGTTCGCCGCCGGTGCGAATGAGCAGGTCGGGATCGGGAATGCCGGCGGTGTCGAGATTCATGGAAATCAATTCCGGCGAAATGTCGGCGGCTGAGATTTCACCGCTTTCAACCTTGCGGGCAATTGCCGACAGGGCGCGGGCAATTTCCTGCCTGCTGCCATAATTGAAAGCGACGACAAGATTGAGTTTGGAATTTCCGCGGGTCAGCCGCTCCGCATCGTCGAGCAAGGACACGATGCCTGGCTCCAAATCGGCACGGCTGCCGACAACGGTGATCTTAACCCCGGAGTGGTGCAACTCGGCCACGTCCTGGCGGATGAAGCGGCGCAGGAGGTCGAGCAGAAATGAAACTTCCGCCGCGGGCCTGGACCAGTTTTCCGAACTAAAGGAATAGATCGTGAGATATTCAATGCCGAAATCGGCGGCGGCCTTTACCGCACGGCGCAGGGCATCAACGCCTGCCTTGTGACCCGCCGAGCGCGGCAAGCCGCGGCGCGCGGCCCAGCGGCCATTGCCATCCATGATGATGGCAACATGACGCGGCACGACGGGCGGGCGGTTCAGCATGGCGCGATGCAGCCCCTCAAACCTGCATGATTTCGGCTTCTTTTGCCTTCAAAGAAGCATCGATTTCCTTGATCGTTTCGTCGGTCATCTTTTGGGTTTCTTCGGATTTTTTCTTGTGATCGTCTTCACTCATGGCGTGGTCTTTTTCCAAAGCCTTCAATTGGTCCATGCCATCGCGGCGCACGTTGCGCACGGCGATGCGGGCCTTTTCGGCATACTGATGGGCCACCTTAACAAGTTCCTTGCGACGGTCCTGCGTCAAGTCCGGCATGCGCAAGCGAATGACCTGGCCTTCGGTCTGCGGGTTCAGGCCCAGATTGGAGGCATGAATGGCCTTTTCCACGGCGACCACCAGGCCCTTGTCCCAGACATTGATTTGCAGGAGGCGCGCTTCGGGAACCGTCACGGAGGCGACCTGATTGAGCGGCATGAGGGCGCCATAGGCATCAACCTGAACCGGCTCGAGCAAAGTTATGGAGGCGCGCCCGGTGCGCAGGCCGCCGAAATCATGCTTGAGGGATTCCGTGGCGCCATGCATGCGGCGCTTGATGTCAGCGGCGTTAAAGGGAACGGGTTGGGCCATGGGTTAGTCCTTCGTCACTAAGGTGAAGCGGCCGGCGCCGGTTAAAACTTTGGACACGGCGCCCGCTTCCCTGATGGAAAATACAATTACCGGAATCCCGTTGTCCCGTGCAAGGGCGATTGCGGCGGGGTCCATAATACGCAGGTCCCGGCTCAAAATCTCGTTAAAGGTGATTTTCTCGAAGCGCTGGGCGTTCGGGTTCTTCTTGGGGTCTTCGGCGTAGACACCATCAACACTGGTGCCCTTCAAAAGGGCGTCGCATTGCAGTTCCGCGGCGCGCAGGGCCGAGCCCGTATCAGTGGTGAAGAACGGCAGGCCGGTGCCGGCGGCGCAGATCACCACCCTGCCCTTTTCCAGATGATGGATGCCTTTGGCGGGCGAATAGGTTTCACAGACGGTCGGCATGGCAATGGCCGAAAGGACCCGGGCATCAATGCCCTTGGACTTCAACACGCCCTGCATGGCGAGCGCGTTCATGATGGTGGCCATGATGCCCATGTGGTCGGCGCTTACCCGCTCCATGCCCTTGGCGGCACCGGCAAGGCCGCGGAAAATGTTGCCGCCGCCGATCACCAGCGCAACTTGCGCGCCGGCCTTGACGCAGGCGATGACTTCATCGGCAATGCGCGCCACCGTATCGAGGTCAATGCCGAAGGGCTGGCTGCCCATCAGCACTTCACCGGAGACTTTAAGGAGAATTCGCTTGTAGGTGATTTTGCTCATGGGTTTTGACAGTCCACTAAGGAAAAGGTCCCGTATTTCGGCCTATTCTAGGCATTCGAGTTCGATTCGTCTTAGGACATTTTTCACTTTAATCAAAGGGTTCGGCATGGTGCCGGGCAAATCCAACAATAAAAAAGGGCCCCTGCGGGCCCTTTTTCCGTTGAAGCGTTCCGATCACGCCTGGCCGGCAGCCTTGGCGACTTCGGCGGCGAAATCATCGACGGCCTTTTCAATGCCTTCGCCGAGCTGCATGCGGACATAGCCCAGAAGCTTGACGGGCGCACCGGCCTTGCTTCCGACTTCACCGAGAACCTGGGTCACTGACTTGGTGCCGTCATGGACATAGGCCTGCTCCAGCAGGCAATTTTCCTTGGCATAGGTCTTGAGGCCGGAGGCTATGATTTTCTCCAAGACGTTTGCAGGCTTGCCCGCATTCTTTTCCTCGAGAATGGCCTTTTCGCGCGCCAGGGTTTCCGGCGGAACGCCCGCGAGATCCATGGCGACCGGATTGGTGGCGGCGACGTGCATTGAGAGCAGGCGGCCAAAGGCGGACAGCTCTTCCTTGTTGCCGGTTGATTCAAGCGCCACGAGAACGCCGATCTTGCCCAGGCCGGGAGCGGCCTGGTTATGGACGTAGGAACCGATCACGCCGTCCTTGACCTTGAGCGATGCGGTGCGGCGCACGCCCATGTTTTCGCCGATGGTGGCCACCATCTCGGCCACATACTCGGCGACCGCATGCGGCGAGCCGGGGAACTTGGCGGTTTTCAGTTTTTCGGAATCGCCTCCGGCGTCGAGCGCCAGCTTGGCGATTTCGGCGACCATGGCCTGGAATTTTTCGTTGCGGGCGACAAAGTCGGTTTCCGAGTTCACTTCGACGGCAGCACCGGTGGTGCCATTCACCGCAATGCCGACGAGGCCTTCGGCGGCAACCCGGGTGGATTTCTTGGCGGCCTTGGCCAGGCCCTTGGCGCGCAGCCAATCGGTGGCGGCTTCCATGTCGCCGTTGGTGGCGGCAAGGGCTGCCTTGCAGTCCATCATGCCTACGCCGGTTGATTCACGTAAGCTTTTCACCATGCCAGCTGTAATCTCAGCCATGATCATCCTCTTTCAAAAATGGAGTCAGGGCCCACGGTGATCCGCAGGCCCCTGAATTGCGTTATTCCGCGGGTACGGCCTCAGCCATCGGGTTTTCATCGGCGCCGACATCATGGCCCGAAGAGCCCTGAGCCTGCGAAATGCCTTCAATGGCGGCGCGCGCGATGAGGTCGCAATAGAGCGCCACGGCGCGGCCTGCGTCGTCGTTACCCGGGATCGGATAGTTCACCCCGGCAGGATCCGAGTTCGTGTCGATGATCGCCACAACCGGGATGCCCAGACGATTGGCTTCCTTGATTGCCAAGGCTTCCTTGTTGGTGTCGATCACGAACAGGATGTCGGGGGTTCCGCCCATGTCCTTGATGCCGCCCAGGGCCTTGTCGAGCTTGGTCTTTTCGCGGGAAATGGAGAGCATTTCGCGCTTGGTGAGGCCCATGCCTTCCTTGGCAAGCTGCTCATCGAGAGTGCGGAGATGCTTGATGGAATTCGAAATGGTCTTCCAGTTGGTGAGCATGCCGCCCAGCCAGCGGGAATTCACATAGTACTGGGCCGAACGCTTGGCGCTGTCGGCAATCTGCTCCTGGGCGGTGCGCTTGGTACCGACGAACAGCACGCGGCCGCCCTTGGCAACGGCTGCGGTGACGGCGAGAAGCGCCTGATGCAGCAATGGCACGGTCTGGGCCAAATCGATGATGTGGATGCCATTGCGCGAGCCGTAGATATACGACTGCATCTTGGGGTTCCAGCGGTGGGTTTGATGTCCGAAATGAACGCCTGCTTCAAGCAATTGGCGCATAGTAAATTCTGGCACAGCCATGGTCTTTTCCTTCTCCGGTTGATCCGCCGCGGATGGTTGTGACCGGATTATCCGGCACCGGAAGGACTTCAGCCTATGAGGGGAATTCGCATTCCCGTGGCCCAAGTCCAACACCCGCGTGAGTATTTAACGAGCGGGGCTATACAGGTGCGCTGCAATAAAGGCAAGCGCGCTATGAAACCAAGTTAAATCAATAGGTTGCGTTCATAGGCTGTTGCTTGACAATGCGCCAGGCCCTGATGATGGCTTCGGCGCTGCGTTTGCCTTCGGCCACATTCGTTTCCCAACTGATGACCGAAAGCCGCATGATGTGGCGACCGCGCCATACGGCGCCGCCGGCGAAACATTCGCCATCGGCTTGGATGCGGGTGATCGTATCGCGGGTCAGTTGGTCGCCGCGCTCTTTGGTTTCGGTGCTGCCGAAACGCACGATGATCTGGTTGAGCACCACGTCGTTGAGTATTTCGATGCCGGGTTCGGCAGCAAGTATTCCGGACATGACGCGCGCAACTTCACAGTGGCGCTCCACCATCGCTGCAATGCCGCTGCGGCCCAGATGCCTGATCATGGCCCAGGTTGCAAAGCCACGGGCGCGGCGCGAAAGCTCGGGCACGTAATGGGAGGGATCACGCTCGCCTTCGGCGGCGAGCGGCAGATAGCTTGCGGCAATGGTCATGGCGCGCCGGTGGGCCAGTTCATTGCGGACCATTGCATAGCCGCTGTCATAGGGGGTTTGCAGCCACTTGTGGCCATCGGTTGCCCATGAATCGGCTCCTTCGAGTCCAGCCGTGAGATGGCGCGTTGTGGAACTGGCGCGGGCCCACAGGCCGAAGGCACCATCAACATGCAGCCAGGCTCCGGCTTTTTTTGCCAGCGGGACAATCTCCGCAAAATTATCGAAGGCACCCGTATTGATCTGGCCCGCCTGGGCAATCACGATCGATGGCCCGTTCACTTTGGCCATCGCTTCGGCAAATGCCGGAACCAGCATGCGGCCCTGCGCATCGGTAGGGATACGCACAACACGGTCATGGCCGAGGCCGAGAAATTGCAGAGCGGAAAACACTGTTGTGTGGGCGTCATCGCCGATCAGCACGGTGATGGGCGGCGCGCCGAACAGGCCATCGGCGTCGGCATTCCAGCCCACCTTGCGCAGCACTTCATCACGGGCCGCGGCGAGGCAAACGAAATTGGCAACCGTGGCACCCGTTACAAAGCCCACGGAACTTTCACGCGGCAGATCGAGGAGTTCGAGCAGCCAACCAGCTGCCGCGGTTTCCGCTGCCGCTGCAGACGGTGCCGCATGATGGTTTCCACAATTCTGACCCCAGGCGGAAGTCAGCCAGTCGGCCGCCATGCCGACGATGTGCGAGCCGCCGATGACCCAGCCGAAGAAGCGCGGGCCCGTGGCCATCTGAAGACCGTCGACGGCCTTGTTCGCCAGTTCCTGGATGACAGCTTCGCCATCTTCCGGATTTTCGGGAACGGGGCCGCCGAAGATCGCTTTCATGTCCGCGTAAGTTTTGAGGGGCCGCTGCGGAAGCGTTCCGATGCTATGGCGAAATTTCAGGGCCGCGTCTGCCGCGATATCCAGGACGCGCTGGTTTCCATTCGTAGGGTTCAACGCAACCTCACTTCTTCCGCGCCATGGTCAGGCCATCGCAGATCGGCACCATGACGAGATCAACGCGGGCATCGGCCATGATTTTTGTGTTGAGGGCCCGCAAGGCAACCGTATCTTCGTCCTTCACCGAGGGCTTGGCCACATCGCCGCTCCACAGGACGTTATCAATCAGCATGACGCCGCCGGTCCGCAGAAGTTTCAGGCCGCCTTCGTAATAGGTGTCATAGGATGATTTATCGGCATCAATGAACATCATGTCGAAGCTTCCGGCCTCGCCTCCCTTCAAGAGATGTTCAATGGCTTCCGCCCCCGGACCCAATCGCAAGTCGATGCGGTCGAGGACGCCTGCCTTCTTCCAGAATTTGCGCGCCACGCTCGTCCATTCTTCGCTCACATCGGCGGCAGATGATCTTTGCGTCACCGGCCAGGGCCATGGCGAGCGACGAATAGCCGGTGAAGGTGCCGATCTCGAGAATGCGTCTGGCACCCATGAGCTTCACCAGCATGGCCATGAAGGCGCCCTGCTCCGGCCCGATCTGCATGCGCGCGTCGCCGCCGAGCTTGGCGGTTTCGAGGCGGAGTTCCTTCAGGATTTCCGGCTCGCGGTAGGCATGCTCCGCGTAATAGTCGTAGAGCTTGCCTTCGAGGCCAAGGGTTTTTCCAGTCATGCAACACTCACTCTATTGGCGTGGATTTATAAGGCCCGATGAAATCATCCTTGGAGAGGGGCACACCGTTGTGGCGGAGGATGGCATAGGCGATGGTGAGGTGGAAATAGAAATCCGGCATTTCAATTGTTGCGGCATAATCGTCGGCCTGCATTCCCTTTGTGCCGTCAAAGAATATGGGCACGACGCGCTGCGCCCGCTCCACGAGGCGGCTCGCCGGTATGGCCTTGAGATACGCGATTGCGGTTTTCAGGCTGGCATGCACATCCTCGAAGGTCGCTTCTTCATAGCCCACATGCGGCGCGGGCTCGTCAGTGAAGTGCCGGGCGAAATCCATGGGAAGATAGAGGGCATACTGCAATTGCTGGATCAGGCTGAACATGTCGGGATAAAGCCTGGCGCCCAGCAGCACATCGGGTTCGATTTTACTTTCCCGGGCATGGGCTTCCGCCTTGACAAGAATCTTGTTGAGATTTTCGAGTGAACCGATCATCGCGGCGATGGTGAGGCGATGGAACGTTTCGTTCTGTGCTGCCTTGGTCATGCTTTCCTCCCTCGGTTGTCGTTAAGGCTTTATGCCTCCTTCGGTTTTTGCACAAATCGCTGATAGAGCCAACCGATGCCGACAAGGCTGAGGCCAAGGCCGAGGAAGGAGCCGATCTGATACAATCCTTCCAGCCCGGACATATCCCAGAGAAACACTTTCAGGACCACCAGAACCATCACGCCAAGCCCGGCATAGCGGATATATTGGCGGCCAAGTTTAATCCCGGCCGCAAACAGGGCAAGGGCTGACACCAGCCATACGGCGGAATAGGCGTAGGATTCAGCTCCGGACAATGACCACGCCACCAGCGCATGGCCCTGGAACACGCGCTTGGTTTCGAGGGTCACGTAGGTCATGGCGAGGACCAGAGACAGAATGCCGATAGCGGGCCGGAATTGGGGCAGGCCCAAGGCATCCAAGCGGCGCGAGATGAGGCCGAGCAACACCACAGGCGCCAGATAAGCCAGCAACAGGGCGTTGAACACGACATTGCCGGGGATCGGGTCTTCCGTGACAATTGGATTCAGGGCCGCGAGGCTTACTGCCACGATTGCCGCACAGGAAACGCCGAGCAGAATGCGCGCCCCCCAAAGAGAAATCAGGGAGGAGAAGATCTGCTGGCGGTACATCAGGCCGTAGGCGGCACCCAGCCAGGTCAGGATATGGGCTGCCATTTCGAGCAGTTGCGGCTCATCGGTGGTCAAGCTGCCACTGATGAGCACGCGGAGTTCGAGCGAGACGAGCGAGATGGCAAGGCCGAGACTGATGCCTTCAAGGGCGGTTGCGGATTTGTTGTGGCCCGATGATTTCAGCCAGCGCGCGGCGACGTAGAACAGGACAATGGGAATGCCGTAGCCATAGAGCGGCCAATGCTGGCCCAAGGGCAGGCTGCGGTCATCGTTCCAGAGTTCGCGTGAAACAAACAGGCGTAGAGCGGTGAGCGAACCTAGCGCCGCCGCTATCGGCCCCAGCAATTTTACAGCAAGCATTGTGGTGGAAAACGCATAAGCTGCGGCGAGAACCGCCATGCCGATGGTGAGCCAGACGCCATTGAGCATGCGGTCTTCGGCAAAGAGGAGAAGGCCGGCACTGCCGATGGCGAGAATTCCGGCGGCGAAATTGTCATCGCTCGCAGTAATTTTGCCGCGGCGGAGCCAGACTGCTGCCAGCAAGACTGCAGCCGCAACTGCGCCGAGGAGTGCCCATGTCGTGGGGGACAGCAGGCCATCGACCCTGCCCCACGCACCGAACAAATATAACAGCGCAGAAGCTGCGGCCAGAATGCCCCAAGTAATTGGCGGTGATTTTTTGAAAATGCCGACAAGTCCGAGCGCAGTGAAAGCCGCTCCTGCCGCGAGCATCCAGCGGAGATAGGGTTGGGCATCGCCACCCAAGATGCTGGACCACAGGCCGCTTTCATCCATGGCCCATTCATTGAAGGAAGCCTGTTCCCAGACCATCAACACGATGAAAGAGAGAAGTGCGGCGGCGGGAGCGGCGGCCGTGTCGCCCTGCTTGAACCAGGAGAGGGCAGCAACGCAGGCCATGCCGATGAAAAATAGCGTGAGGGCTGAGTTAGAGTGATCGCTCTTCACAACGAGAGCCGCCAGAACCAGTGATGCCGCTACGCCGCCGATGGAGCCGACTTTCAACGAGTCTGTCATGCCCATTGGATTCAGAAGCGATCCCGAGGCGCTTGCCAGAATGTTGCGTCCGGAGACTGCGAATAGCGACACGGCACCGATGCAGAGGGCAAACAATCCGATGGGCACAATGTCAGCACCTTCAAATGGTCCGCCCAGCCAGAGGAATGACCAGAGGGCCGAGCCAATGATGCTGGCGTAGCCGAGCCACCACCAATTGCGCTTGCGGAGTACGGCGAAGCTGGCGGCCAGAATGATCAGGAGATAGGGAAAGAAGCTCCAGCCCGAGGGATCGGGCGAGGCAATCATCATGGGCGTCACGTAGGAACCCAGAAGGCCAAGGGCGGCAATGAGCGGTCCCTGGCGGAGCGAAAGCGCCAGCGCGCCAAGCGCCACGAGGGCCAGTCCAATGAAGGCTGTCGTTGGGTGCACTAATTCATAAAGCGCATAGGCCGCGTAGATGCTGCCGAAGGCGGTGGCAAGGCCTGCTGCCGAGAGGGCCGCTGGCACGTAGTTGGCCTCCGCCGTGGCGGGTGTTCTACGGTGCAGGGTGTCGCCAGCGAAAACCAGGGTAGCACCAAGCAGGAGGCCTAGGAAAATTTGCAGGGATGGCGAGATCAAGCCGTTCTCATAGGCATATTTAACGAAGAGCAAGCCGCCGATGGCAATGGCAATGCCGCCGATCCAGACAAACCAGCGGGATGCCAGTTGCTGTTCCATATCCCGCTTTGCTGCCTTGGGCGTTTTCTCCGGGACTGATTCAAGGGTTTTGGCTACTTGAGCCTTGAGTTCGGAAACTGGTGTTTCAGTCAAAATAGGTTCAGGGCTTTTCGCTGCGGCGACGGCCGTGGTGGGCCAATTGGATCTTTTCTTTTCCGCCTTCGGCGATTCCTGAGGCGCCGGCGTTGCGCCCGCTAGCTGGTCGGAAAGCTGGCCCACCTGCAATTTCAACTGGGCGATCCGCGTATCGAGGCGCGAAATCTTGTTAAGGGCGATGATGGCCAGAACAAAGCCGGCAAGTGAAATCAACCATCCAAAGCCGTCCATGGAATCCCCTAAGCAATTGAGTCGGGCGAAGTTACACCGCTTGCCTTTAATTGTCGAAATTGGGAAAAGACGGGAAATGACCCTCCGCCTTGCCATCCAGCCAAAACTGCAAAGTGCCGCTCCTGTGCGTTGGGAGATTGCCCGCGAGCTGGTTCCCTATGAAGCGGCGGTGGCGCGGATGGAACGCGAGGTCGAGGCGATTGCCGAGGGAAGGCGCACCGGAGCTGGTGTGGCTGCTGGAGCATCCGCCGCTTTATACGGCGGGCACTTCAGCCAAGGACAGCGACCTTATTCTGCCTGCGCTCTTTCCGGTTCATCATACAGGGCGCGGCGGGCAATACACGTATCACGGACCGGGGCAGCGGGTGGCCTATGTCATGCTTGATCTCAAAAAGCGGGGACAGGATGTGCGGGCTTTCGTGGCGGGACTTGAGGAATGGCTGATTGCAACGCTTGCTACGTTCAATGTCAGAGGTGAGCGGCGCGAGGACCGGGTTGGCGTTTGGGTACGGCGCGAGGGGCGCGAGGACAAGATCGCCGCCATCGGCATCCGGGTGCGGCGCTGGGTGAGCTATCATGGCATCAGCCTGAATGTGGATCCGGATCTCAGCCATTTCGACGGCATCATTCCCTGCGGGGTGCGGGAACACGGGGTGACCAGCCTTGTTGACCTTGGCCTGCCGGTGACAATGGCCGATGCGGACGTGGCGCTGAAGAATTCCTTTCAGGAAATCTTCACACAAACTCCATGATCACCGCATCAACGCTGAGGCTGTCGCCGGGCTTGGCATTGATTTTCTTCACGGTGCCGTCGCGTTCGGCGCGCAGGATGTTTTCCATCTTCATGGCTTCGACAATGGCGAGCGCATCGCCCGCCTTCACCTCCGCGCCCTCGCCCACATGGAGCGCCACGACGAGTCCCGGCATGGGGCAGAGAAGTTTCTTGGAGGTGTCGGCCGCGACTTTCTTCGGCATCAGTTTCACGAGTTCGGCCTCGCGCGGCGTATAGACCCGGGCGTCAACGCTTACCCCGCGATGGTTGAGGCGGTAGCCATTGTTGATGCGGCGGACCTGAACGGAGACTTCCTCGCCATCAATGATGCCGTGCCAGACGGGCGATCCCGGGGTCCAATGGCTGACAATGGCGCGTTCGCCGCGCTCACCGGACAGCAGGATTTGAATGAGGCGCTCGGTTTCGTGAACAACTTCAACATCATGCCAGTCGTCGCCAAGCCTGACCTTGCGTTCTTTTGAAAATTTTACCGCCCGGCCGCTCATCTGGCCACTGATCCGGCGCTTGCGGCGGTTTTCGACATGGTCCAGCACGCAGGCAACGGTGGTGAGCCGGTCGGCCAGTTCGGGCGTCATCGCATTGCCCTTGAAGCCATCGGGAAATTCCTCGGCGATGAAACCGGTTGAAAGGGTTCCCGCCTTCCAGCGCGGATTATCCATGATGGCGGAGACAAAGGGCACATTGTGCTGGATGCCATCGATGTAAAAACCGTCGAGGCCCTGCGCCATGGCGGTGATGGCTTCGGCCCGGGTGGGCGCATGGGTGCAGAGCTTGGCGATCATCGGGTCGTACCAGATGGAAATTTCGCCGCCTTCGAATACGCCGGTGTCGTTGCGGAGCGTCACGCCATCGCGGATTTGCTCCGCAGGCGGACGATATTTCACCAGCCGGCCGATGGACGGCAGGAAATTGCGGTAAGGGTCTTCGGCATAGATGCGGCTTTCGATGGCCCAGCCATTCAGCTTTACATCGGCCTGGCGCAGCGCGAGCTTTTCGCCATAGGCCGACGCGGATCATTTGCTCCACCAGGTCCACGCCCGTCACAAGTTCGGTGACCGGGTGTTCCACCTGCAGGCGCGTGTTCATTTCGAGGAAGAAGAAGGAGCGGTCCTGGCCCGCCACAAATTCCACCGTGCCGGCGCTGTCGTAGTTCACGGCCTTGGCCAGCGCCACGGCCTGCTCGCCCATGAGTTTCCGGGTCTTGGGGTCGAGCAGTGGCGAAGGTGCTTCCTCCACCACCTTTTGATTGCGGCGCTGGATGGAACACTCGCGCTCACCCAGATGGACCACATTGCCGTGCTTGTCGCCGAGCACCTGAATTTCAATATGGCGCGGGTTGACGATGAATTTTTCGAGGAAGACGCGGTCATCGCCAAAGCTGGATTTCGCCTCTGACTTTGCGCGGGCAAAGCCATCGCGCACTTCCGCGGCCGAATGGGCGACGCGCATGCCCTTGCCGCCACCGCCGGCGGAGGCCTTTATCATGACCGGAAAGCCGATGCCTTGGGCGATCTTTACCGCTTCGTCTTCGGTTTCGATGATGCCCATGTAGCCCGGCACGGTGGACACGCCTGCGGCCTGCGCCGCCTTCTTCGATTCAATCTTGTCGCCCATGGCATCGATGGCTGCGGCATTGGGGCCGATAAAGATGATGCCAGCCTCGCTGAGGGCTTTGGGAAAGGCCGAGCGTTCGGACAGGAAGCCGTAGCCGGGATGCACCGCTTCCGCGCCGGTTGCCTTGCAGGCCGCAACAATTTTTTCAATCATAAGATAGGACTGGGCGGCGGGGGGCGGGCCAATGTTCACCTTTTCATCAGCCATTTCCACGTGCAGCGCGCGCGCATCGGCGTCGGAATAGACCGCAACGGTGGCAATTCCCATCCTGCGGGCGGTCTTGATCACGCGGCAAGCAATCTCGCCGCGATTGGCAATCAGAATCTTCTTGAACATGAAACCCCAAGGAATGACTTTTTCCGACTGTAACAAGGGGAATGGGCGGGTGCAATCATCCTGCTATATCCAGCACGCAGGGACTGACCGGCCCATAGAAAGCCATTTTTTTACGGGAACCATCCGGGGATTATGCCGTTATCAAACAATGGGACAGCGCGATTCGATGAGCAAACTGAAATTCATCCTGATTTTCGTGGCAATCCTGGCCACTCCAGGCTGGGACCGTGCCAATGCGGCACAACCTGCCGGGCTCAAAACTTTTTTGAATAATCTGGATCGCAAGGTCTGCCAGAAATTCAACGCCACCTGCAAGACACGCTCAAAGACAGCAACCAAGCGCAAGAAGCAAGGAGAGCCTCCCGCCACGCCGGAGAAAACCGAAGCAGGCGCCGCAACGCCAATAACCGAGCCGCCCATTCCCATCGAAAAACCAAAGATGGCTCGGGATGTTACGGAGCCCTCGCCCATTCCTTTTGAAAAGCCAGAGGCAACCCAGGATGCTGCAGAGCCTGCGCCCATTCCGCGCGCAAAACCGCAGGAGCTCCAGAAGCACGCGGCCATTATACCGACCGCCCTGCCCGCCGCCGCCACATCGAATAAGGTGGACAAGCTTGCGAGCCCTGCACCAAAGTCTACCCAAAGACCGGTGATCGCGGCAATGGCCGAGCCAGAAGCCGATGTGTCCGCTCCCCTACCGCGCCTCAAGCCGGAAGCCCTTCAACAGCAGGCCGCACTAATTCCCCGGGCCCTGCCGAAAGATATCATCCGCAAGGACGACACCGAGTCCTGCTTTCAAATGCTCCGCGCCATAGGCGCAAAATTCACGATTGCGGCGACCACGGTGAATTACGGAAAGTGCAATGTGGAAAATCCGGTGAACCTGCGGTCGGTCACAGTCAAGCAAAACACCATCAACTTGCCCGAGGCACCATTGCTGAATTGCAAGTTCGCCCTGCAGTTTTCAAAGTGGCTGAGCGAATCCGGCGCGCCGATCCTCTCCGCACAACTGGACTCGCCCGTTGAACGAATTTCCACCGGTCCGGGCTTTGAGTGCCGCGGGCGCAACGGCGACGGCTCGGCAAAAGTCAGCGAACACGGTTACGGCAATGCGGTTGACATCTCCACGTTCCGGTTGCGCAATGGCAAGACTTTGAACGTGGGCGACAGCACCTTGCTTCCGGGGGTTCGCGCCTCGGCCTGCGGCTATTTCACAACGGTGCTCGGCCCCGGTGCAAATGCCGCCCATGCCGCGCATTTCCATTTTGACATGGGGGCGCACGGCAAGAGCGGAAACTACCGCATTTGCCAATAGTAAACAGAAGTATGTTTCCTACGATTTTTTGAGCCTATTTGCCCTTTGAGGCAGTCTCCGCTAGACACCGCCCCATGAACACACATGTCCCCAAAGTTGGCCTTGTTTCGCTGGGTTGCCCCAAGGCGCTGGTTGATTCCGAGCGCATTCTCACCCAACTCCGGGCCGAGGGCTATCTCATAGCCCCGGGCTATGCTGATGCCGATGTGGTGCTGGTCAATACTTGCGGCTTTCTCGACAGCGCCAAGGCTGAAAGCCTTGCGGCCATCGGCGAGGCCATGCAGGAGAATGGGCGGGTTATCGTCACCGGCTGCTATGGCGTTGAGGCTGATGCCATTCGCGCTGCCCACCCGGGCGTTCTGGCGATCACGGGGCCGCATCAATACGAGGCGGTGGTTGGCGCCGTTCACAATGCCTTGCCGCCAATGCACGATCCGAAGTTTGACCTTATGCCGCCGCAGGGCCTGCGCCTGACGCCCAAGCACTATGCTTACCTGAAAATTTCCGAGGGTTGCAACAACCGTTGCTCGTTCTGCATCATTCCATCCATTCGCGGCGATCTGGTTTCACGGCCCGTGGCTTCGGTGCTCTATGAGGCCGAGCGCCTGGTGAAAGCCGGCGTGAAGGAACTGCTGGTGATCAGCCAGGACACCTCCGCCTATGGGGTGGACACGAAATACGCCACCAGCAAATTCCATGGCCGCGAAGTGCGCGCCAAGTTTTATGACATGGCGAAGGAACTTGGCGATCTTGGCGCGTGGGTGCGCATGCATTACGTTTACCCCTACCCCCATGTCGATGATGTGATACCGCTAATGGCGGAAGGAAAAATCCTGCCTTATCTCGATATTCCGTTTCAGCATGCAGCACCCAATGTCTTGAAGGCGATGCGGCGGCCTGCAAATCAGGAAAAGGTTTTGGACCGTTTGGCGTCATGGCGGAAAATCTGCCCAGACATTGCGATCCGCTCCACCTTCATTGTGGGTTTTCCCGGCGAGACCGAGGCGGATTTCACTTATCTTCTGGACTGGATGAAGGAAGCCAAGCTGGAGCGCGTGGGCTGTTTCAAATACGAGCCCGTGTCCGGCGCGAAGGCCAATGATCTGGGACTGCCACAAGTGCCGGATGAAGTGAAAGCCGAGCGTTACGATCAATTCATGGAAGCCCAGCAGCAAATTTCCGCTGAAATCTTCCAGTCGAAGATTGGCCGCGAGATCGACGTGCTGGTGGATGCCATTGACCTGGAAAATGAAGAAGCGGTGGCGCGTTCGCCATGGGACGCGCCGGAAATCGACGGCAACGTGTTCCTTCCCGGTGAAACCTCATTGAAACCCGGCGACATGGTGCGGGTCCGCATCGTGGACGCCGAAGAATATGATCTGATCGGCGAGTTGATCTAGGCCTTCAACCGGGCCTCGACCTGCGCCATGTAGTCCCGCGTGATCGGCAAGGTTTCCCTTCCCTTGGCAATTTGCATCTGAAACACCATGTGCGAACCATGGGTAAAGCTCAGTTCGCTGGCGATGAGGTAGAATTCCCACATGCGGCAGAAGCGTTCATCCATGAAGGTCATGATCTTCCTGCGGTTGGCCTGAAAGCGCTGTTCCCAGGCCCTGAGCGTCTTGGCGTAATGCAGGCGCAGGACTTCAATGTCGGTGACCCAGAGCTTGGAGCGCTCAACGCTGGCCATGGCCTCGGAAAGTGCGGGGGAATAGCCGCCGGGGAAAATATATTTCCGAAGCCAGGGACCGGTGGCCCCAGGCCCGCCTTTGCGGCCGATGGAATGCAGAAGAGCAACGCCATCTGGCTTGAGCAGATCACGCATCTTGGCAAAAAATTCGTCGTAGTGGGCAATGCCTACATGCTCAAACATGCCGACCGAAACAATGCGGTCAAACGTTCCTTCAACATCGCGGTAGTCCTTCAACTCAAAACGCACCCGGTTGTCGAGTCCGCGCTCGATTGCCCGCTGACGCGCCAGGGCCAATTGCTCAGTCGAAAGTGTCACGCCCAGCACCTCCACATCCGCCACTTTGGCAAGGTACAGCGCCATGCCGCCCCAGCCGCTGCCGATGTCCAGCACGCGCTGACCGGGCTTCAGGTCAAGTTTCGCCGCGATATGGCGGAGTTTGTTTTGCTGGGCAACTTCAAGCGTGTCCGTGTCGCTTGAAAAATACGCGCAGGAATAGTGCATGTCCTCGTCGAGGAAGGATTTGTAGAGCTCATTGGAAAGGTCATAGTGGTGATGCACATGGGCGCGGGCGGATTTGGCATCATTGCGCTGGTGCAGCTTGCGAATGCCCTTGAGGCCCTTGTGCAAAATTTTTTGCAAAGGATGTTTGCGCAGGTTGTTTCCGTTGATCTCGGCAAATTCCAGGAACTCGCGGATGGTAGTGCCTTCCATGACCAGCGTGCCATCCATGTAGGCTTCGCCGGCGTAGAGTTCAGGATTGATGAACAGGGTCCGGTGAAGTTTCCGGTCCTTCAGCCGGATGGAAACCTTAGGTCCCGGCGCTCCGGAAAAAACATGAGTTTTGCCGTCCGCGTCGTGCAGTTCCAAGGTTCCGATTTGCACGAAACGTGTCAGCAAGGTTTTCAGCAGATGCATGCCCGCCTCCTAAAGTGGAATATTATCGTGTTTCTTCCAAGGGTTATTCAATTCCTTATGGCGCAGCATATCAAGGGCCCGAGCTATGCGTTTTCTGGTTGAGTGGGGCATGATTATCTCATCGAGAAACCCCCGTTCAGCGGCCACGAATGGATTGGCGAAACGGTCTTCATAGTCCTTCACGCGGGCGGCAATCTTGTCCTTGTCGCCCAACTCGCTGCGGTAGATGATTTCAGTTGCCCCCTTTGAGCCCATGACGGCAATTTCGGCGGACGGCCAGGCGTAATTCATGTCAGCCCGCAAATGCTTGGACGACATGACCACATAGGCCCCGCCATAGGCCTTGCGGGTAATCACGGTGATTTTCGGCACTGTTGCCTCGGCAAAGGCAAAGAGCAGCTTGGCGCCGTGCTTGATCAGGCCGCCGTATTCCTGGGCGGTGCCGGGAAGGAAACCCGGCACATCAACGAAGGTCACAATGGGAATGTTGAAACAATCGCAGAAGCGCACGAAGCGGGCGGCCTTGCGCCCGGCATCACTATCGAGAACGCCGGCCAAGACCAGGGGCTGATTGGCCACAATGCCAATGGTGCGGCCGCCGAGCCTGGCAAAACCGACAATGATGTTTTTGGCGTGGGCTTCCTGTATTTCAAAAAAATCGCCCTCGTCGGCAATCTTGAGGATCAACTCCTTCATGTCATAGGGCTGGTTCGGATTGGCGGGAATGAGGGTATCGAGCGAAGCTTCGATGCGCTCGGCATCATCGAAACTCGGAATCTCGGGAATGGGATCGGTATTGGACGACGGCAGAAAGTCGATCAGGCGGCGCATTTGCAACAGCGCCTCGACGTCATTGTCGAAGCCCTTGTCGGCGATGGAAGATCTTGTGGTGTGAACCGAAGCGCCGCCAAGCTCCTCGGCGGTCACCGTTTCATTGGTGACGGTTTTAACCACATCGGGACCGGTGACAAACATGTAGCTCGTATCACGCACCATGAAGATGAAGTCGGTCATCGCGGGGGAATAGACGTCGCCTCCGGCGCAGGGGCCCATGATCACCGAGATTTGCGGGATGACGCCCGAGGCCAGGACATTGCGCTGGAACACTTCGCCATAGCCGCCCAGGGCATTCACCCCCTCCTGGATGCGGGCGCCTCCCGCGTCAAACAGGCCAATGATGGGGGCGCGGTTCTGCAGGGCCATATCCTGGATCTTGGTGATCTTGCGGGCATGGGCTTCGGAGAGTGAGCCGCCGAAAACCGTAAAGTCCTTGGCAAAGACATAGACCACCCGGCCATTGACCGTGCCCCAGCCGGTAACCACGCCATCACCCGGGATTTTGGATTTTTCCATGCCAAAATCGGTGCTGCGGTGCTCGACGAACATGTCGAATTCTTCGAAAGAATCCTCATCAAGGAGCAGGTCAATGCGCTCGCGGGCCGTAAGCTTGCCGCGGGCATGCTGGGCCTTTGAGCGCTTTTCGCCGCCACCCGCCCGGGCTTCGGCCCGGCGCAATTCCAACTTCGCCAGAATTTCCTGCATCCGCCATCCCCCGCCCTGGCCTTAACCATGGCCCTATTTTTGCGAACAAACAAATGAACTTATTGCACATTTAACCCGGTTTTAACCACAAAGGAACCAGTCTGCTGCAGCTTTAGTTCCCGAGGGGAGAAAATTGCAAAAGGCGTCTTCCGCGAAAGTTGGGTATCTGGCGATTCTCCTCACCGGATTGCTGCTTTGCCTTGGGGTTCGCTTTGAGGCCAACCGCCAATATCTTGTTGCCTGGCAGCAATACCTGGAAACCCGGCAGGCCGACTCCAAGGACTACACCAAAAGGGTGAGTTCATTCTTTTCCGCCTTGAATGACAATCTCGGGACCCTGAGCTTTCTGCCCAGCGTGCGGAAAATTGACCATTATGACCACAATCTCGGCGCCGATGGACGGGGAATTGACCAGTACGGCGCCAATCTCGGCCCCGATGGCCGGGAAACAATTCAGCAAGTCTACAACATCCTTGCCAAGAACGCCTCCGCCTCCCGGCTTTACGTCGTCCCTCTGGATTTTGATACCAAGCACCTGGATTTGGCGACGGGCAACGTGGAGCGGCCCATTCTTGAACTCGACAGTATACGGAGCAGATCAAAGACCATTGGCGTTGATCCCGGTTCCGCTACACCCGCACGGCCGGAAGCATCCCGCATCCCCGAATTCCAGGAAGTGCGGAAACAGCTCGACTGGTTCAAGATAAATTATCCGTATATCGACCGGGTGAAGACCTTCGCCGTGCCGATGATCAGCGGAACAGAAATCGCCACGGGCGGCGACAAGGGATTGGTGTTTTCATCTCCGTTCTTTGACCCGGACGGAAACCTTGCAGGCAGTGTTGCGGTGGTGATTCCAACCAGCATCCTGCGCGGCATCACCGGCAGCGAGAACTACTCCCTGATCAGTCCCCGGGCGGAATACATATCAGTGCCGCTCCCGCGCGACAAAAACGTGAGACTCATGATGCGGGCGGCGAATTCGGTGCCATCGCCCACAACCATATTTTCGGAAACGGTGGTCATGGATACGCATGACGCGCGGGGCAAATGGCAACTGCACATCAATTATCCGGTGGAAGGGTTTTATTCCGGTGTACGATTCACCGCCAGGAAAGATTTTGAGAATGGCTCTTATCTCGCACTCGGACTTTTGATTCTCCTTGGCCTGGGCTGGCACCGCACCAACATCAAGCGGACCCAAGAAGTAAAGGATAGCAGTGAAGCGCTCCAGCTCGTGAACGATGACATCACGCGGCTCAATCTCGATCTGGCAGAAAAAATGCGGCAGCTCCGCGAGGCCCATGACGAAATCATCAAGAAGGGCAAGCTGGCGCAGATGGGACAGCTTGTTGCAACGGTTGCCCATGAGCTTCGCAATCCCCTGTCGGCAGTCCGAACTTCGGCCTATCTGCTCAAGCGAAAGCTTACGGGGCACTCGGTAAACGTTGATACGCAATTGCAGCGCATCGACAATTCGGTCGGCCGCTGCGATGCGGTGATTACGCAATTCCTCGACTATGCCAAATCGCACCATTTGGAATACAAGGAATTCCCCGTCGACAACTGGGTGGTGAAGCTGGTTGAGGAAGAGGCGCAAAAGCTGCCGGAGGTGATTGAGGTTGAATGCAGCCTCGGCCTCGATGGCGTGTCAGCTTCCTTTGACCCCAACCGGATGAGCCGCGTGCTCATCAACCTCATCAGCAATGCCTCCGAAGCGATGGTCGGCAAGGGTGACGATCCGCAGAAATTCAAGACACAGACACCGAAGATCCGCGTTGTCACCCGGAAAAGCCGGCGGGGCATAGAGATTGCTGTTTCCGACAATGGGCCGGGCATTGCCGAGGAGCAAATTCCAAAAATTCTCGAACCGCTCTTTACGACCAAGAGCTTTGGCACCGGGCTTGGCCTGCCTGCGGCTATTCAGGTTCTTGAACAGCATCGCGGGGGATTGCAGGTCAATGGCGGCCTTGGCAAAGGCGCCACGTTCACCGCCTGGATACCGCTCGCGCCCCAACAGGTCCAGGCCGCCTAAACATCAAACTGTGTTACTGGGCGGAGGCGATTACGCCATCAATGCTGGCCGCAGCCGAGGCGCAAAAGCCGGCATTGTCGGCATCGGCGTCGGCCTGGGTTTTGCTCCACAGCGCGTCGAGATCATTCTGGGCAAGGCCACTGCGCTGTTCAATGCGCTGCACCGCGTCGCCAAGCTGGCTGGACTTGCCGCTGTCGAGGCCGAGATTGCATTTTGCGGCGGCAACGCCGGCCCGATAGGCGGCAACCAGATCCGCCGGGGCCGATTGGGCCAAGGCTGGCAAGTGTGCTGCGGCAAGCACAATGGCAGAAGCAAACATCAGGCGGATTTTCATGGCAGCGTCCCTTTGGATTTGAATTCGAGAGTGTTCAACTGACCTAACATATTGTCGGCTCTAAGGCAGCATCATGGGTGATTGTGTGCAAGGTTAACGAACGTCACGCAAGCGGAAAACTCCTTGAGCCGCCCTGCCCTTCGGGCACTGGCTTCGGCATCTTCCCCCCAGGTTTCAATCTGCCAATCCTCATCCACGTTGGCGGCGAGCCATGCGGCATCGGCCGTGATTTTGCCGGCAGCGGTCATTGCCGCCAGTAAAGCGGAGCCTGTGAGTGTGGAGAGGTTGTGGACTGCGACAAACGAAAACGGATCGAGCGATTTGATGTGGTCTTCCAAGGCCTGAAGTGCTCCTGGGGACTGGCGCTTGTGGGTGATGGTGTTCACTGTTGTGAAATCGACGCTCAAATCCGCTTTCGCCCAGGCGATAATGGGGTCCCAATGGGCGGTTTGGCGCTGGACCAGCCCCGGAGGGCTTTCAACCCGGTAGCAGACCATGTCACTGCCGGCGAATTCAAGAATCTCCGCTGCAATTTTTGGCTTCTCCGGAATGGCGCGGTCAATGGCCGTGTTGGCAAGCTTGGTCAGCGGCATGGCATGGGGATTGATGACGTCGACCTGCGCATCCCATTCCGCCGCCACGGCTTCAGCCAAGGCGCGCGTGGGCAGGACCAGAGCGGCCTTGAGCGGCGTCTTTACGTTCCGGCCATCAAGGGCAATGCCGAGTTGGTCGGTGACGGCAACGGATTTGTAAAACCGTTTCGGCAGCGGCCGATGAATTCGGTCCCGTGACAGCCGCTCCCATCTCTGGTCCTCGGTTTCCTCACTCATTCCGTATCCGTTTCATAGCGGTCGGGATCAAAGCCGAAGGCATTCCAGGTCTCGCGCATGTGAGCTGGCAATTCCGCCGAAACATCGACCACGCCCTCCCTTGGATGAGGGAACACGATGCGGCGGGCATGGAGATGGAGCTTCTTGGAAATGCCCTCCGGCATGTCGGCATTGCCGTCATATTTCTCGTCACCCAGAATGGGATGGCCGATATAGGCCATGTGGGCGCGAAGCTGGTGCTGGCGGCCGGTGACGGGTTTCAGGGACACCCAGGCGGTGATCGGCGGGGCCTGGTCGACCACGGCGTAATAGGTGATGGCGTGCTGGGCGTTTTCATCGTTCTTGTCGCCCGCCCTTACCCGGTCGCCATCGGGGCCTTGGGCCTTCAGGAGCGGCACATCAATGCGGCCCTGAGGCGGCTTGGGCACGCCCTTGACGACGGCCCAATAGGTTTTCTTCACAGCGCGGGTGGCGAAGAGCTTTCCAAGGGCGGAGGCTATGGAGCGCCGCTTGGCCACGACGATGACGCCTGATGTGTCACGGTCCAATCGATGGACAAGCAAGGGCCGCTCGCCGGATTTCTTGGCCATGCCCATCAGCAGGCCATCGAGATGCTGAAAGGTTTTGCTGCCGCCCTGCACGGCAAAGCCGGGCGGCTTGTTGAGAACATAGAGGTCCTTGTCCTCAAAAATGATCATGCTTTGAAAGAGGTCGGCTTCATCCTTGGTGAGCGGTTTGACATCGCCCCTGGGCGCATCGGCGGGCCTGGTATCAAACATAAGGGGCGGCACGCGAAGTTCCTGGTCGGCCTGCAGCCTTGTGCTGGTTTTGGCACGGCCGCCCTGCACCCGGATCTGGCCGGTGCGGGTGAGCTTGTTGAGATAGGCAAAGGTGACCTGGGGCAAATGGATCTTGAACCAGCGGTCCAGCCTTATGCCATCCTCATCGGGGGCCACGATGTAGCGTTTGACATCACTCATGATGCGAGGGTGCGTACCAGATACAATCCTGCAAAGACAGCGATTAGAGAGAGGGCGACGGAGCCTGCGCCATAGGCCAGTGCCGCGCCATAGGACTTGCGTTCCACCAGCAAGGGCAAAGTCCAGGGAATAGGCCGAGAAGGTGGTAAAGCCGCCGAGAATGCCAGTGGTCAGGAAAGCCCGAGTTTCATTGCTCACATTCAGCTTCAAAGCCATCAACTCAACCAGAAGACCCATGATGAAACAGCCAGCAACATTGACAATGAATGTATGCCACGGGAACTCAGAGCCGAGAATCCGGCCCGACCAGACATTCACGCCATAGCGCGCCGCCGAACCAATGGCGCCGCCGAGCGCGACCCAGAGCACGACAGGCATCAGAGCCAGCCCTTTTGCTTGAAATAGAGCCATGGCAGGAAAGCCGACAGGACCATGATGCCAAGTGCCATGGGATAGCCGTAGACCCAATCAAGCTCCGGCATGAATTTGAAGTTCATGCCATAGATGCTGGCCACAAGAGTTGGCGGCAGGAATACAACGGCGGCCACGGAGAAAATCTTGATGATGCCGTTCTGCTCAATGGCGCTCATGCCCAGCACGGCATCGAGCAGGAAGCTGATCTTGCCACTGAGGAATGAGGCATGGTCGGTAAGCGATTGAATGTCGCGTTGCAGAACCTTGATGCGGGCGCGGTTGTCCTTCATGTCCTTGGTCTGGCGTGTCTGGTCAACGATGGCCTGCATGAAGGCCACCATGCGCCCGATCGACACCAGGCTTTCACGCATCTTGGAATTGAAGTCGCCCTCTTCGCCGATTTTTTCAAGAAGATCGGAAAGATTGATCGGCTTCTTACGGGCCCTGCGGCCAGATGTGGTGCGCCTGTAATTGAAAGTCTTGCGTGAGGTTTCATCGACAATGAGGCCCACCCGCTCAAGATGGTCAGCGGCACGGTCGACCACGGCTTCAAGCAGGCTCACGAAGATTCCCCAACCCGTCATGGCGGTTGATTGCGGTTTCATGGCGCGGTGGACGTAGACCGGAAAGGCCTGCGGATGATGGTAGCGGATGGTGACAAGCTGATTGCCCTTGATGATGAAGGTCACGGGCGAAGATTCGGGCCTGTCGTTCTCGCCGCGCCGGATCAGGTTGGCGGTCATGAAAGCCGCGCCGTCTTCCTGATAGAGGCGGCTTGAAGCTTCGATCTCAGCGAGCTCTTCGCGGGTCGGGATGTCAATCTTGAGGGACGCCTCGACGATTTTTTCCTCATCGAAAGTCGGCTCCACCATATCGATCCAGACAACGCCCTCCGGCACCACATCGGTTATTGTGGGGAATCCAGTGAGGCAGCCCTTGTCGGTTCCATAAGCTGAAAGCATGTCCGATTCTCAATTCCAGTCCAAAACCACCTTGCCGCAGGATCCCTGTTTCATCAAGGCAAAGCCCGTGGCGAAATCGGCGGCTTTCATGCGGTGGGTGATGACTTTGCGCACGTCAAGGCCCGATTGCAGCATGGCAATCATCTTGTACCAGGTTTCAAACATCTCGCGGCCATAGATGCCTTTTATGGTGAGCGACTTGAAGATCACGCGGTTCCAGTCCACCGGCACGGGGCTTGAAGGAATGCCCAGCATGGCGATCTTGCCGCCGGTGATGATGTGGTCGGTCATCTGGTCAAAGGCCTGGGGAGCGCCCGACATTTCAAGGCCGATGTCGAAGCCTTCGCGCATGCCGATGCGCTGCATTACGGATTTCAGGTCTTCCCTGGAGACGTTCACGGTGACCGCATCGGTTACCTGATTGCAGAGCTCCAGGCGGTAGTCGTTGATATCGGTGATCACGATGTGGCGGGCGCCGACATGGCGGCAGACGGCGGCGGCCATGATGCCGATGGGGCCGGCGCCGGTGATCAGCACATCTTCGCCGACGAGATCAAATGACAGGGCGGTGTGAACCGCGTTGCCGAGGGGATCGAGGATGGCGCCGATTTCATCATCGACCTCGGGCGGCAGGTGAATGGCGTTGAAGGCGGGAAGCTTGAGATATTCGGCAAAGGCGCCCGGCACGTTCACGCCCACACCCTTGGTTTCGGGATCGAGATGGAAATGGCCGGCCCGGGCCATGCGGCTTTTCATGCCGATCAAATGGCCTTCGCCGGACACCCGGTCGCCCACTTTCACGGTGCGGACATGGCTGCCGATTTCAGTCACGACGCCGGCATATTCATGGCCCACCACCATGGGCACGGGAATGGTTTTCTGGGCCCATTGGTCCCATTTCCAGATGTGCAGGTCGGTGCCGCAGATGCCGGTTTTGGCAACCTTGATCAGAATGTCATCGGGGCCGATCCGGGGGATGGGTTCATCACGGAGAACGAGGCCTTCCTTGGCTTCAGCTTTGACCAGCGCGCGCATCAGATCACTCCCAGTTCCTTGCCAACCGCGGTGAAGGCCGCGATGGCCGTATCAATATCGTCCGACGAATGGGCGGCGGACATTTGCGTTCTGATCCGCGCCTGCCCTTTCGGCACCACGGGGAAGAAGAAGCCTGTCACATAGATGCCGCGCTCGTAAAGTTTCGCGGCCATGTCCTGGGCCAGCTTGGCTTCGCCCAGCATGACTGGAATGATCGGGATGTTCGCCCGCCAAGAGATTGAAACCGGCCTTGCTCATGCCGGCGCGGAAGCGCTTGGCATTGTCGAAGAGCTTGGCGCGCAGATCATCGCCCTGCTCGGCCAGATCAATGGCCTTGATCGCGGCGGCAACGATGGGTGGCGGCAGGGCATTGGAGAAGAGATAGGGCCGCGAGCGCTGGCGCATGAGATCGACGATGGGTTTGGCTGCGGCGATATAACCGCCGGCAGAGCCGCCCAGGGCCTTGCCCAAGGTGCCTGTGAGGATATCAACCTTGATCCCGGCGCGGGCGGGCGTTCCCCTGCCCTGTGGGCCGATGAAGCCGGTGGCGTGGCAGTCATCGACCAGGATGAGGGCATCATAGGTGTCCGCCAGTTTCCTGATTTCGCCGAGCTTGGCGAAATAGCCATCCATGGAAAACACGCCGTCGGTGACGATCACGATGCGGCGCTTGGCCTGATCCCGCGCGAGCCGCAGTTGGGCCTCCAAATCCGCCATATCGCCGTTGGAATAGCGATAGCGGGCCGCCCGGCTCAAGCGCACGCCATCAATAATCGAGGCATGGTTCAGGGTGTCGGAAATTATGGCATCCTGCTCGCCGAAAAGCGGCTCGAACACGCCGCCATTGGCATCAAAACAGGCGGCGTAGAGAATGGCATCTTCCATCTGCACATAGCTGGCGATGCGGGCTTCCAGCTTTGTATGAAGATCGCGAGGTGCCGCAGATGAAGCGCACGGAGGCCATGCCGAGGCCGTGGCTGTCCAGGGCTTCCTTGGCGGCCTGGATGAGGGCGGGATGGTCGGCCAGGCCCAGATAGTTGTTGGCGCAGAAATTCAAGACTTTGCGGTGGTCAGCGACCTCAATATGAGCGCTTTGCGGCGACAGGATCGGCCGCTCGGTTTTCCACAGGGAAAGGGCACGGATGGACTCAAGTTCGGTTGCAAGTCGATGACATGGAGGCACTCCTTGGCTTCTCATGCCTCTCCCCGGACATTCCGCAAGCCGTGAGATATTAACTTGCATGGGGCGGGAGTTGGAGAATGGTGTCACTCGGCTTCAAAGCTGGGCAGTTCGCCCAATTGGCCCACCCAAGTTTGGGCTGACCGATGCCAATACTGGGCCCGCGGCACGAGCGCATCACGCTGGCGGATGCCCCACGCGCACCCAAAGAATTTGGAGTTGGGGTCCGCTGCCGTCCGTAGATCGGGGTCCGCAGTCCGGGCAAAAGCTGATGCGCTTGTTGCCGCTCGCAGCGGTCTTCACATAGGTTTTCGGGCCGGAGAGAGCCGGAAGCTGCCTTCGATTGCGGAACGATAACCCGGAAGGCTGAGCCGGAAGCGTCTGGCAATCGGCGCAGTGGCAAATCTCGACCGTTTCCGGATCGACTTCCGCTTCAAAGGATAAAACCCGCAGTGGCAGCGCCCATCAATTTTCATGCGAAGCATAGCGCACGCGATTGATTTGAAATGCTCGCTCCGCTAACCGCACGCCCATGACAAAACCTATTCACATTATCGGGGCCGGGATGGCGGGGTCCGAGGCGGCCTGGCAGGTGGCGCAAGCCGGGGTTCCGGTGGTGCTGCACGAGATGCGGCCCAAGGTGGGCACCGATGCCCACAAGACCGGGGGCTTTGCCGAACTCGTGTGTTCCAATTCCTTCCGCTCCGATGACGCGGACCAGAATGCGGTGGGGCTTTTGCATTGGGAAATGCGCGCGGCGGGTTCGCTGATCATGGCAACCGCTGACCGGCATCAGGTGCCGGCGGGCGGGGCGCTGGCGGTGGACCGCGAGGCTTTTTCGGCGGAGGTTACGGAGACGCTCAAGGCCCATCCCCTCGTCACTGTCGAATATGACGAGATTGCGGGATTGCCGCCGGAGGATTGGGACAGTGTCATCGTGGCCACGGGGCCTTTGACGTCCCCTGCCCTGAGCAAGGCCATCGGGCAGATCACGGGCGAGGCGGACCTGGCTTTCTTTGATGCCATTGCACCCATCATTCACCGCGAGACCATCGACATGGACAAGGCGTGGTTTCAATCGCGCTATGACAAGGTGGGGCCGGGCGGCACGGGCAAGGATTACATCAACTGCCCGATGGACCGGGCGCAGTATGAAGCCTTTGTGCAGGCGCTGCTCGACGGCGAGAAAACCGATTTCAAGGAATGGGAAAAATCCACGCCCTATTTCAGCGGCTGCCTGCCCATCGAAGTGATGGCGGAGAGCGGCTCGGAGACGCTGCGCCATGGCCCGATGAAACCGCGGGGGCTGACCAATGCGCACCAGCCGGAGGTGAAGGCCTATGCGGTGGTGCAGCTCCGGCAGGACAACAAGCTGGGCACGCTCTACAACATGGTGGGTTTCCAGACGAAGCTGAAATATGCGGACCAGGTGCGGGTGTTCAAAACCATTCCGGGTTTGGAGAATGCGGAATTTGCGCGGCTTGGCGGCTTGCATCGCAACACCTTTCTCAACAGCCCCAAGGTTCTCGATGAGAGGCTTCGGCTCAAGGCGTGTTCGCGCCTGCGGTTTGCCGGGCAGATCACGGGGGTTGAGGGCTATGTGGAAAGTGCGGCCATGGGGCTTATGGCGGGGCGCATGGCGGCGGCGGAACGCCGGGGTGAACAGTTTGCCGTGCCGCCTGCAACTACGGCGCATGGCGCGCTGATCAATCACATCACCGGCGGGCATATCGAGACCACCGACAAGGGCACCGGCTCCTTCCAGCCGATGAATGTGAATTTCGGGCTGTTCCCGCCGGTTGATGCGCCGAAGCGCGTTGAGGGCAAGCGGCTGGACCACACGGAAAAAGCCGCCGCCCGCAAGCGCGCCTATACGTCGCGCGCCAAGGCGGACTTTGCGGCGTGGCTCGGCGGCGCTGTGGCTATTGCTGCAGAATAAGCCAGAAGCGGGCTGAACCCAAACCGCTGGATGTTCCGTAAATTGAATCGATTGCGATCAAAACACCGGGCGCAATTTCGAACGTGATTGCGGGTTGCTTGCTGGTGTCAACCGAGAGCCGGGCCTTGGTTTTTTCCAGCAGGTCCTTCACGGCAATTTTGTAAGTTACCGACTCCAAACGGATTGTCAGTGTCGTTGCGTCATAAAGGGCTGTCATCGCCGGCTGTTCAACAGCGGGCGTGTAATTCTGCATGGCTTGCAGCGGCCCGACGAGGCGCTTGGCTCCGGTCAGATCGACTGACAAAGGAACATTCGAGGTGAAGTTTATATAGTCTTCAGGCCGTCTGCGGATTTTCACTTCCCAGGAACACGGCGATTTTGCCCACCAGATCCCATTTGTCCGTCGCCGTCTTGAAGGGATCCTGTTCCACACCTTCGAACCAGGGCCGCAGGCGATCCAGGCCATTCACATCACGCAGGGCATAGAGAATGGAATTGCCCTGATTGATGGCCTCGCCCGAGAGCTTGTTCGGGGACACAACCGCTTTGCCATCCTTGAACAGGCCGTTGGTTTCGAAAATTGCCGCGAGCCGTTTGACCTGGCTTGAGATGGTGAGGCCGTTGGCGCCCATTGGCCCCGCCGATCCTAGGAGCAGGAGAACCGCGATGCCGCCGAGAATGGCGCGCATGTCGGCGCGGTTGCGGCGGAAGGCGAGATAGGCGGTCAGCGCTGCCACCCAGATGGCCACCAGCAGGATGCCGTAACGATCCGGTGTCACGCCATAATCGGAAATGCGCCGCCAGATGGCGATGGCGAGCAGGATGGCCGGAACGATGGTGAGCCAGAACCAGCCGCGGATGAACCAGCGTAGCAGGCGTGTGCCCTCCTCCCGCCAGGGCCAGGCGATGAGCCAGGCGCCCGTGCCGCCCAGGGCAAAGATGGTGACGATGGTGGCGATCTGGCCTTGCGGGAGGTTCTGCTCAATCAGGATTTTTACCGCATAGGCATGGAGGATTACGGCGTAGATCGAGAATGACCGGCACCAGCACATAGTTCACCAGCACCGAAACGCCGCGCTCCAGCATCGTGCCTTTCTGGCTTGCGATATCGACTTCCTCGTCCAGATCCTTGGGCATCAATGACAGGCCATAGATGGGCGCCACCAGCGATGCGGCGGTGCTCCAGATATGTTCATGGAGATTGTTGGGGAGGTGGGCGTTGAAGAGAAAATTCAGGGATTCAACAATGGCCGAGAGCCCTGCGGCGAAAAGGACGGCAACGACGCCTGAGAGAAGGATTGCCAAACCAAAATGCAGGTTGAACAGCCAGAGTGCGCCCTGCCTTGCGTTGTCCCTGAGATAGGGTGCGATCATCAAGACGGGAATGAGGCCGGCGAAGAGAAAGAGCAGATTGCTGTCAAAGACCTCGGTAAAATAGCCAAGGGCACCGGCCAAAACCGCAGCGGCAAAGGCAATCAGAATGCTGGTCAGGCGCGACAGCCCGCGGCCTTCGGAAAAGAGATGGGCGGCGCCTGCGGCAATGAACGCCGCGGCGGCACCGGCGATCACGTCGCCGTCGTCATTCCAGCTGCTGCCTACGGAAACGAAATTGACATAGGCACAGAGCAGAACGGACAGCGCTGCCGGAATGGGAAAGCGCAGGAAAACCGCGGTAATGTCGGGCACAAGTTTTTCAAGCCGCGTTGCCAGTCCCATGGGTATTCCTTTCAGAAGCGATTGTTCCGTGCCGCCCACCAGAGCGCGATCTGGCGGCGGAATTGCGTGACCTCAAGCGTGCCACCGCGTTCGATTCGGGACAAATAGAGTTTGGTGAGGCTGACCGGCAGGAAGGCCGGCATGGCGGAGTTTGGAATGGTCCCCTGCAGGGCTTGCGCTTCTTTCAGGCGCTTGCGGGCATGGGCGCAAAGTTGCGTGATGGTTTCCTTCTCGCCAAGATTTTGAACCATGTCGCGCGGAAGGTAGCGGGCTTTTTGCAAGCGCAGGACACCGGCCAGGCCAAATGCAACGCCGGCAAGTCCGGCTGCTTCGGCGGCTCCCTTGCCGAGGATCAATGCGGCCATTTGAATGAGCGAGGATGAGGTTTCTCCGAGATAGCCTTCAAGATCGGCAAGGCTTGGCATGGGATCGTCAAAGAGATCGAATTCGCGGGCAATGACGAGATTGTGGAGGGCGTGTTTGGGCAGGTCGCCTTTGGCGATGGCGGCGACCAGGGCCTGGGCCACGGGATGATCGGGGGTGCGGCCAGCGTATATTCCGTCAATCGTGTCGAGCCACCATTGCTGGCGCACCAGGCCAACCTGGGGTTCGCTCACGGCTTCACGGATGCGGGCGATTTCGACATTGAAGGCATAGAGGGCGAAGAGATGGGGCCGCGCGTCCTGCGGCGCGAAGAGGCAGCTCAGGAACCGGTCCTTGTCGGCCTTTGCCACAAGATCCTGGCAATGGTCGCTCACAGGGCGTCCTGAACCGCGATGAAGGCCGCCGCCACTTTGCGCTTTTCAGCGAGCAATACGCCGTAGGTGCGTACGGCTGAGCCGGTGCTCATGAAATCGAGCGGCAGGTTCCGTTTGGCGAAGAGTTCAATGATGGGTTTTGGCGGCCGACTCATCGTAACGCCGGTGCCGAGAAGCAGAAAATCAATGTCCTTGCCTTCGGCAAAGACCAAATCAAAATCGCCTGGTTTCAGCGCTGCGAGATCAGTCACATCCCAGCGGTACATGCCGCTGGGCAGCACCAGCAGGGAGCCCTGGTGCGACATGCCGGCAAAGCGGAAGCCGCCGTTGCCATAGGCCTCGATGGGGGCCCGTCCCGGATAGTGCGGGCTCAAGGGCTGACCGGTTTTGCCTTCGCCAGTTCTTTTGCGCCTTCACGATTTGTGCCCAAGAGAATGAGAACTGGCGAGGCAATAAAGATCGAGGAATAGGTGCCGATGATCACGCCCCAGATCATGGTGAAGGTGAAGCCGCGCAATACCTCGCCGCCAAATATGTAGAGTGCAATAAGGGCGAGCATGGTGGTGACCGAGGTGAGGATGGTGCGCGGCAGAACCGAATTCAGCGAGAAATCGATAAGATCGGCAAGCGGCATGGATTTGTATTTGCGCAGGTATTCACGGATGCGGTCGAAAACCACGACCGTATCGTTGAGGGAATAGCCGACGATGGTGAGAATGGCGGCGATAATCTGCAGATTGAACTCGATGCCCAGGAGACAGAACAGGCCGATGGTCAAAAGCACGTCATGGAGGAGCGACATCACGGCGCCCACGGCGAACTGCCATTCGAAACGGAACCACACATACATCAGAATGCAGAGAATGGCGGCGACCACCGCAATGATGCCCTGTTCGGCCAATTCGCTCGAAACCTTGGGACCAACAACATCAACGCTGCGGTATTCAATGCCCGGGCCAAGGGCCGTCTTGATTTTATTCACGACCGCCTGCTGGGCCGCATCGCCGCCCTCCTGGGCGCCGACACGGATCATGAGATCATTGGGCGAGCCAAATTCCTGAAGCTCGATTCCGCCGAATCCCAAGCCGTCGAGGGTGGAGCGCAACTGGTCGATATTGGCCGCCTGTTCGGTCCGGACCGTAATCACGGTGCCGCCCTTGAAATCAACGCCGACGTTGAGGCCGACAAAGATAAACAGCAGCACCGAGGCAAGGGATACCAACCCCGAGAAGAAAAAGCCAAAGCGGCTGATCAGCAAAAAGGGAATTTTGGTATCGTCTGGAATGAAACGGATCGGCTTGAATGCCATGTAAATTACTCCGCTCTCAGAGCGGAACCTCCTTGGGTTTGGTCCGGCGCGCCCAGAATGCAATTATGAAACGGGTCACCGTGTAGGCCGTATACATCGTGGTCAGAATGCCAATGGCATGGGTGATGGCAAAGCCACGCACGGGACCGGAGCCCACGCCAAAGAGCACCACGGCGGCGATGAGCGCGGTGAGATTGGAGTCAACAATTGTCGCAAAGGCCGCCTTGAACCCCGTTTCAATGGAATTGAGCGCGGTGCGGCCGTTGCGCCATTCCTCGCGCATGCGCTCGAAAATGATGACATTCGAGTCTACCGCCATTCCCAAGGTCAAGACAATTGCCGCAACACCCGGCAAGGTCAGGGTGAAGCCAACGGCAGACATGACGGCGATCAGCAGCATGAGGTTGATGAGCAAGGCGATATTCGCAAAGATGCCGAACAGGCCATAGGCCACAACCATGAAGATGATAACCAGCACAAGGCCAATTACGCAGGCGTTGAAACCTGCCCGGATGGAATCGGAGCCAAGGCTGGGGCCAACGGTGCGCTCTTCAACAATGGTCAGTTTCGCGGGCAAGGCGCCGGACCGCAGCACAACTGCAAGGTTGCTGGATTCTTCCGTTGTAAAGTTGCCGGAAATCTGGCCCGAGCCACCCAGGATGGGCTCATTGATATTGGGATAGCTCACGATCTCATTGTCAAGGATGATGGCGAATGGTTTGCCGACATTTTCCGAGGTGAGTTTGCCAAAACGCAGCGAACCTTTTTGGTTGAAGCGGAAGCTGACGACGGATTGATTGTTCTGGTCGAAACTCGGTTGCGCGTCGGTCAGGTCCGCGCCGTCCACGGTGGCGCGGCTGGAGGTTTGGACCCACAGCATCTGCTCGGGCTGATCCTTCACCGGCAAGGCGCGGCATTCCTGCGGCGGATTCTGGTTCGCTCCCGTGGGCTGCTCCTGGCAGAGGAGCTGGAAGGTCAGTTTCGCGGTGCGGCCGATGACATCCTTCACCTGATCAGGGTTTTGCACGCCGGGCAACTGGATGGCGATGCGGTCCTTGCCTTGCTGTTGAATGGTTGGTTCCGAGGTGCCAAGGGCATTGATGCGGTTTTCGACAATCTTCAGGGATTGGCCGATGGCGATTGCGACCTTTGCATCGAGACCCTGTGGTGAGAAGGTAAAGTTCAGCACCTCGCCCTCGGTGGCGAGATTGAAGAGATTGACGGCAAGCCCGGAGGACATCAGCCCGCCGGACAAGGGCTGCTGCAACTTCTGCATTTCGGTTTTGGCTCTGTCCGCGTCGGCGATATCGGACAGGCGAACCGAGACGCCATTTTCTGTCCGGGTAATGCCCTTGTAACCGATTTTCGCTTCACGAAGGCTGGCCCGGATATCGCTTGACAGCTGCAGCATGAGCTGGTCGCGGAGGTCTTTCTGGTCGACCTCCATCACCACGTTCGATCCGCCCTGAAGATCCAGGCCCAAGGTCATGGTCTTCGCGCCAATGGTATCGAACATCACCTTTTGCCAGGCGGGGGGCAAGACGTTTGGCAACGCGAAGATCAGACCGATCAAGACCGACGCCAGAATGGCAATCGTCTGAAATCTGGAAAAATGCAGCATCTAGCTTGTTACCGCCGCATCACTTCGTTTCGGCCTTGGCGGGCTCGCCCTTGGCGCGCACGTCGCTGATGCCCTGGCGCAATACGCGGACTTTCACGTTCTCGCCCACTTCAACAAGCAGTTCCTTGTCGTCAACAACCTTGGCGACACGGCCGATGAGTCCGCCATTTGTGACAACCGTATCACCGCGCGAAATCTTGCTGATCACTTCCTGATGTTCTTTCAGCTTGCGCTGCTGCGGGCGGATCAGCAGGAACCAGAACACCGCCATGATCATCACCAGCGGCAGGATCATGCCCATGAAATCTCCCATGCCGGGCGAGCCGGCGGACTGGGCAAAGGCGGGGGTTACGAACATGGGTTGCTCCTGAATGTTTTGGCCTACTGAAGGTTTGCGCGGAATATAGCGATGGATTGCGCCATTGCAACGCCGGATTTAGGACTCTTTACGGCGCGCGGCTTGCAAGCTAAGAGCTTGGCATGGTTACAAAATCCCAGAACAGCCTGATCGCCCGCATTGCCGACGCGCTGGACCGCCTGGCGCCGCTTCCGCCAAAACCCGGCAATCTCGCGCGTTCCAGCGCTTTTGTCTGGCACGCCACGCCGCCCACACTTGAACCCGTCGCCAAAGTGAACCGCGTTGATTTGCAGTTGCTCAAGGGCATTGACCAGACACGCGATACGCTGCTGGAAAACACGCGGCGCTTTGCCAAGGGCCTGCCTGCCAACAACGCGCTGCTGTGGGGCGCGCGCGGCATGGGGAAATCCTCGCTGGTCAAGGCGGCGCATCACCAGGTGAACGAAGAGCATGGCGGAAAGCTGAAGCTCATCGAGATTCACCGGGAAGACATTGAAAGCCTCCCTGCCCTCATGACAATCCTGCGGAGTTCACCCAAGCTTTGCTTCATCGTGTTCTGCGATGACCTTTCCTTTGACGGGCAGGACACGTCCTACAAGTCGCTGAAGGCAGCGCTTGATGGCGGCATCGAGGGGCGGCCGGAAAACGTCATCCTCTACGCCACGTCGAACCGGCGCCATCTCCTGCCGCGCGACATGATCGAGAATGAAAGATCGACGGCGATCAATCCCTCGGAGGCAGTGCAGGAAAAGGTTTCCCTGTCGGACAGATTTGGCCTGTGGCTGGGTTTTCACAACTGCTCGCAGGATGAGTTCCTCGAGATGGTTGACGGCTATGCGGCGCATTACAAGCTGCCGGTGAAGGGGGCGGCACTTCATGCGGGCGCCATTGAATGGTCGGTCACCCGCGGCAGCCGCTCGGGCCGCGTGGCGTGGCAATACATTCAGGATGTGGCCGGCAAGACGGGAACCAAGCTCACCGCCAAATAGCGAAGGCCCGGCATTGCTGCCGGGCCCAGGCTTGCAGAGGATCTTACGTTCTCTAGTTCGATGCGGTTGTGGAAGCCAGGAACTTCAAGGGGTCCATGGCGGTTGCACCTTTGCGAACTTCAAAGTGCAATTGCGGGCTGGAAACGGAACCGGTCTGGCCGGCCTTGGCAATGACATCGCCACGCTTGACGATGTCGCCACGTTTCACAAACAATTCCTTGGCATGGGCATAGGCCGTGACCCAGCCGCCTTCATGGCGGATGAGGACAAGGTTGCCGTAACCCTTCAACTCGTTGCCGGCATAGGCCACGACACCGCTTTCGGCGGCGCGCACGCCGGTGCCTTCCGGCACGGCAATGTTGATGCCTTCATTCTTCAGGCCGTTGGGCTTGGCGCCGTATTCCGAAATGATCTTGCCTTTGACCGGCCAGCGCATGCTGCCCATGGTGGGCGCCGCATCGACTTCAGCAGTTTGCTGCTGAACCGGCTTTGCAATCGGCACTTCTTCATCCAGTACCGGCTTTTTCAGCGTGAGGCTTTGTTCTGTATCATCGGTTTCAACCGGATCGTCATTGGAGGCGATCTGCTCGGATTCTTCCACCGCCGGAACTTTCGAGACAATGGACTTGGTCTTGCCGCCCGGTACGCGAAGGCTTTGGCCAACGTTCAGGGACTCGTCATGGGACAGGCCGTTCAGGTCAGCAATGGCGTAGGGCGACACGCCGTATTTGCGGCCGAGTGAAAACAGGGTTTCACCGCCTCTCACGGTGTGCCTGCCGCCGGAAGCCTTCTTGACCGGCTCGTCGGACGCATAGTCTTGCTCCTCTTGCGGAACGAAGGATGGCTTGGGCGCCCTGGCCTGGGCAACGCCGGGGATGCGCAGGACGCGGCCGGTGCTGACCGTATAGGGAGGTTCGATGCCGTTGGCTGCCGCCAGTTGGGCTACGGTCAGGCCATTGGCCCTGGAAATTGAATAGAGGGTCATGCCCTGCTCGACCCGCACGGTTCCGCCTTTGGGAATGGTGGTGTTTCTCGTGGATTCGACAGCCATGGGCTCGGAATAGATGGGCTGCTTATAGGCCGGCTTCTTGTAGGTGTAATTGTTGTTCGCATAGGTGGGCGCTCCGAGCGGAGCGCTGGCCAGCGGACGGGAGACGATCTTGTCATCGCCGGATGATTCATAGGATGGCGCGTAGGTGGTGCGCTTCTTGGGAACCGATGCCGTATAGACCGGATCGACGTCCGAAGGATTTTCAGATGAGGCGTTGTCAGCGAAGCGGTCTACGGAATTTGAGCATGCAGCCAGCATGACCGCCAAGGCCGCTGACGCCAGAATATTGAACTTTGAGAGCCCTTTTGGGGCACTTGAATCGATACGCATACGCGAACTCCACCTACGAACTTACCGATCGATAATGGCTCGTTCAGGTTAATGGAGGGTTTATGGTTGAGGGCTATCCCAATAATAATTCTGCATTATTCGACGATAACGGTGGCGCCGATCTCGACCCGGTTGAAGAGATCGATCACTTCGTCATTCATCATGCGGATGCAACCGGAGGAAACGGCGTTGCCGATGCTCCAGGGCTGGGTTGTGCCGTGAATGCGGTATTCGGTGTCGCCGATATAGAGGGCGCGGGCACCCAAGGGATTTTCCGGACCACCCGGCATGAAGGCCGGAATGACGTGGCCCTTTTTGGCTTCGCGCTCGATCATCACCTTCGGCGGGCGCCAATCGGGCCAGCTTGCCTTGCGGGTGATCACGTCCTGGCCTGACCAGGTGAAGCCTTCGCGGCCCACGCCCACGGGATACATGATGGCCCTGTTGTTGGGCAGCACATAGTAGAGACGCCGCTCGGAGGTGCGGATGAGGATGGAACCAGCCGCCATGGGTTCATAGAAATCCACGGTCCGGCGCGAGGTTCCCGGCGCTTGCTGCGGCGTGTAGAGGCTTGCGGTCTGGTTATTGTTCATGCCGCCGTAAATCTTGAACATCCCGGGATCGAATTTTATCTGCCCTGCGTTGACCGACGTGCCCATCAAAACGCAGCAGGCGGCCGCAGCCGCCAAAACATTCTTACGCATACTCACTCACCTACCTCGGCAAAACCCATGCCGCAGGTTCAATTGTGACTGAGGAGCGTTAAGACCTGCTTAAATCTCCTGGCCCTGGGAATAGCCTTTCAACTTTCGCAGCATGGCCTGGGCGCTGAGATGGCTGATGGGATGACGCCATTTTGCCGCCAGCTCGGAAATGGGTTTCAATACGAAGATGCGCTCTGCAATGCCGGGATGGGGCAGAACCAGGTTTTCCGTCGTCATCACGAGGCCATGATAATCAATGATATCCAGATCGAGGGTGCGCGGACCCCAGCGCGTCTTTCGGCGGCGTCCGGCTTCCTTTTCGATGGCGTGGAGTTTCTGCAGCAAGGCCATAGGTGCTGAGATGCGTTTCGATATGGGCGACAGCATTCACAAAAGGCGGCTGGTTGGGTTTGCCGAAGGGTGCGGTGAGCAGCAGGCGTGACGCTTCGACAAGCTTGAGGCCATCGCGGTTCAGCGCCTGCAGGGCGTGCTGCACGCTTTGCTGCGGGGTGCCCCAGGGGCCCGATATGTTGCTGCCTAATGCGATGAGGATCATGGTTGCGGAACTTGCGGTCTGCTAGCCCTTGTCACGCATCAGCCGGGATTTTTCACGATTCCAGTCGCGGTCCTTGATGGCATCGCGCTTGTCGTGGAGCTTCTTGCCCTTGGCGAGTGCGATATCGATTTTGGCGCGGCCGCGCGGATTGAAAAAAATCTTCAGACGGAATGATCGTCAGGCCTTCGCGGGTGATGCCAACGGAAAGTTTTTGAATTTCCTTTGAATGGAGCAAAAGCTTGCGCGGGCGTTTCGGGTCATGATTGAAGCGGTTGGCCTCGCGGTATTCCGGGATGTTGGAATTCAGGAGAAAGAGCTCGCCCTTTTTCATCGTGGCATAGGCTTCGGCCAGATTGGTGCGGCCTTCGCGCAGGGATTTTACTTCGGACCCTTGCAAGGCCAGTCCGGCTTCAAAAGTTTGAAGAATTTCATATTCATACCGGGCGCGGCGGTTGTCGGCCACCACCTTGATCCCAACCTGCTTGCGTGCCGCTTTTGCGCCACCGCTTTTTGAAGACATCTCAGTTCAGAAGTCCTGCATGAACCATGGCGGCGCGCACCGTCTTCTTGGTTGATTCAATGACCGGAATCATCGGCAGCCGCGCATCGGGCAGGCAATGGCCCAGCAGGCTCACGGCATATTTCACCGGACCTGGGCTGGTTTCGACAAACATGGCATGGTGCAAAGGCATGAGCCGGTCCTGAAGCTTCAAGGCTCCGGCATAGTCGCCCTTCAGTGTGGCGGCCTGGAATTGCGCGCACAGGCGCGGCGCCACGTTTGCCGTCACCGAGATACAGCCGACGCCACCATGGGCGTTAAAGGCCAGGGCTGTTCCATCTTCGCCCGAGAGCTGGATGAACTTATCGCCGGAGGCAATGCGCTGCATGGAAGGCCTGGCCAAATCGGCGGAGGCATCCTTGGTGCCGATGATATTGGGCACGTCCTTGGCCAACCGCGCCAGTGTTTCCACTGAAATGTTGGCCACGGTGCGGCCCGGCACATTGTAAACAAAAATTGGAATCTTCACGCTTTCGGCCACGGCGCGGAAATGGGCATACATGCCGTCCTGGGTCGGCTTGTTATAATAAGGAACCACAACAAGGGCGGCGTTGGCGCCTGCCTTCTCGGCATGAACCGTATATTCAATGGCTTCGGCCGTATTGTTTGAGCCGGTGCCGGCGATGACCGGCACCTTGCCGCCAGCCTCTTCGATGCAGATTTCGATGACGCGCTTGTGCTCGGCAGGCGAAAGGGTTGGCGATTCGCCGGTGGTTCCGACCGGAACAAGGCCATTTGTGCCTTCTTTGATCTGCCAGGCCACAAATTTCCGAAAGGCGGATTCATCCACCTTTCCGTCCTTCATGGGGGTGATCAAAGCCGGAAATGAACCTCTGAACTGCACGACAAACCTCGTTGTTAAGATATTGGAAACCTTCAGCGGCATACGACTATGCTGTACCGCAACCGGATTATCGGCACCTTAGACGTTCATATTCGGACCGGCAAGCGAATGCGTTTCGTGCCCTTTTGAGTCGTAAGGCTCTCGGTATTTGGGCTATAGAGCGGGTTAAAACGGGCCAAAGGGCAGGAAATTTGATGCAGAATCGGGTACTTGGCAGACTGGTTATCGGCTCACTTCTCATGTTCACCGCGCTTGCTGGTGCAACTGCAGTTTTCACGCCGAATAGCGCCGTCGCCGCCAAGCAAGCCACGAGCCCCGCGGTTCACGCCATCGAACTGGCGCTCAAGGGCGAATTCTCCGATGCAGGCCCGCTGGCCCAACGCTCGGGCGATGAAGCGGCAATCAAGCTGGTCGAACTCCTGTATCTCCGGGACCATTGGGATGACGCGGGCTATGGCCGCATCATGAAATTCCTCGATGCGGCCCCCAAATGGCCGCTTGCCGACATGCTCATGAAGCGGGCCGAACAATCGCTCTATAAAAACCGCGAGCCGGCTGACCGCGTTCTTTCACATTTTGCCAAGCGCCAACCGATTTCGACGGAAGGAAGACTGGCGCTGGCGCGGGCCAACATTGCCAGCGGCAACACGCAAGCCGCGCGCGAGCTCATCAAAAAAGTCTGGAATGATCCCACAGTTGATGCGGCCTTCGAAAAGTCGGTTGCTTCCGAATTTGGTTCGCTGCTCAGCGCTGACGATCACAAGCGCCGGATGTGGCGCATGGTTTATGCGCAAGAATCCAATGCCGCCATACGCAATTCAAAGCGCCTGGGCGGCGACTATCAGGCTGCCGCCAAGGTGGCCCAGGAACTGCTGCGCAATGTTGCCGGCGCCGACAAGAAATATGCCAAGTTGCCAGCCGCCATGCGCGAGCAGCTCGGCATGAAATATGCGATGGTCCGCTACTTGCGGAAGCTGGAACGCTATTCCAAGGCGCGGGCCATTCTCGCCACCATTCCGAATGAATCTGCATCCCTTGGAGATGCGGACGCCTGGTGGGTGGAGCGGCGCATTGTGGCGCGCCATTCGGTTGGTATTCAAAGGAAGGACTCAGTGAAGGCCGCCTATCAAATTGCCAAGAACCATGGGCTGGACAAGGGTGCCAGTGCGGTTGAAGGCGAGTTTTTGGCCGGCTGGATTGCGCTCCGCTCGCTGGATGATCCGGAAGCGGCCCTGCGCCATTTTACCAAGCTGGAAGAAATAGCCCCGTCACGCACCGAGAAGGCGCGGGCCCAGTACTGGATGGGCCGGACCTATTCAGCCCTTGGAAACAAGGCAAAATCACGCGCGGCCTATGAGGCCGCGGCGGAACATTCAACAATTTATTATGGCCAGCTTGCCCGTGAGCAGGTTGGGCTCGGCAAGGTTCCAAAGGATATCAAGGGCGGGCAACCTTCTGCCTGCCGCCAAGGAGAGCGTGGAACGTGATGAGGTTGTCCGGGCATTTGATTTGATGGTGAAGGCCAATGCGAAATCTTCGCTCAACATGTTTGTCTGGTCGCTGGCCAGCCGGTTCAACAGTGTCGATGAAATGAATGCGGTTGCTGCCATCACCAAGCGACAGGGCGGGACAACGATGGCGCTGCGGCTGGCAAAAGCGGCGGCGCAGCGCAACGTTGACATTGACGATTGGGCCTATCCCACAAAGGCGCTGCCAAGCTGGAAGCAAATGGGCAAATCGGTTGAGGCATCGCTGGTTTATGGCCTGTCGCGGCAGGAAAGTGAATTTGATCCGCGGGCGGGAAGCAAGGCGGGCGCCCAAGGGCTGATGCAAATCATGCCGGGCACCGCAAAGCTGATTTCAAAGCAGTATCGCATGCCCTACGAACCGGCCAAATTGATGGGCGATCCGGCCTATAATGTGAAGCTCGGCGCGGCACATCTCGGCGATTTGATTGCCGATTACAACGGCTCCTATGTGCTCACCCTGGTTGCCTACAATGCGGGGCCACGGCGGGTGAAAGAATGGGTTGCGGAATACGGCGATCCGCGCGGCGGCAAGGTGGACCCCATTGATTGGGTGGAATCCATCCCCTTCCAGGAAACCCGGCAGTATGTGCAAAAGGTCTTGCAGAACACGCACGTCTATCGTGCACGCCTGGCACCGGGAACCATGCGCGCCATGACGGCTGATCTCAAGCGTGGCGGGCCGGCGGGAATCAACGTTGCCGCAAATGACAGCAAGGGCGCGGAAAAATGCGCCGGCGGTTCCATCGGCGCGCTCATTGCGAGCTGTGACTAGCGCTTCCGGTTACGAGCCTGTCCACTTTCAGTCTGACGATGGCCTAAGGCTGTTTGCGCGGGACTACTCCCCGTCGCTCTCCGCACTCACCCCCCTGCTCTGCCTTCCGGGCCTCACGCGCAACAGCAAGGACTTTGAATCGATCGCACCGTGGCTCGCGCAATCGCGGCGCGTAATTGCTCCCGACTTTCGGGGCCGCGGGCTGTCGCACTATGCGAGCGATCCGGCATCCTACCGGCCCGACAGTGAACTTCTTGATATGATTTCGCTTTTGAGCAGTTTGAAGATTGATCGCGTGGCGGTTGTCGGCACATCGCGCGGCGGCATCGTCGGCATGCTGATGGCGGCATTTTTCCCCGACAGGCTCGCCGGTTTGTTTCTCAATGACGTGGGGCCGGAACTGGACAGCGCCGGATTGCTCCGTATACGGAGTTATCTCGGGGTTCAAAGCGAATTCACCTCTTGGGAAATGGCCATTGAAAATCTGAAATCAAACAACCGCGGATTTGAATCCCTTGCCGCAGATGAATGGCGGGCTTTTGCGCAGCGCGTCTTCACGCCGGTGAATGGAGTGCCCCGGATCGACTATGACCCGGCTTTGCTCCAAACATTTCCGAGCGTTGAAGATGTCATGGCGGGCCGCGTTGCAAATCTCTGGGAATTTTTTGGGAAGACCGGAGACCTGCCCGTTTCCGTCGTGCGCGGAGAACATTCCGACCTCTTGAGCGCCGCCACTGTCGCGGCGATGAAACAGCAAAACGCCGGGCTTGATGCAAGCACCATACCGAAGCGCGGGCATGCGCCATTTCTTGATGAGGCACCGGCGAAGGAGGCGCTGGTGCGCTGGCTGGCGCTGGTCGACGCAAAAGAAAAAGGCCGGTAATCCCGGCCCTGTCCCTGCCTGAAAATCCGATTATTTTTTCGTGCGCGAGCCGGATTGGGTTTGACCCGCCTTGTTCTTCATGCCGCCGGTTCCGAAAAGCTTGCTGAACTCCTCCTCCTTGCCCGCCGCCAGGAGTTTGCATTGTTTGGTCCACTCCTCGCGCTTGATTCGGCCATTGAATTTCAGATGGTCATCCACCCATTCGATTTCCTCGGGCGTCCATTGCGCGATCTGGTCGAAATGGAAAAAGCCCAGATTGTGCAGCACTTTTTCGTTCTTCGGGCCAACGCCGCTGATTCTCTGAAGCTTGTCGGCCTTGCCGCCGCGGGCCGACGAAATGCCCTTTGGCCTTTCCATTTTTCCGGCAGGTGCTGCGCGTTCGGCGGCTTTGGGGGCGATGGGTGCCGCAACATGGGCCACTTTTGCCGGCGCAATTGCAACCGGTTCCAGGACCTCGGCTTTGGCGTCGCTAAACATCAAACGCGCGAGGTAGCCAAAGATGCAGCCGATGAAAAATGCAAGAAGCATCCAAAGGACAAGTTCCAAAAGATAGTGTGACATCATTTTTTCCTTTGTTAGCCCTGGACCGAATTATTTTCGCGGCTGCAGGTCACCCAGCCAACCCAGACACCGAGCGCCAGGCTCAACAGCACAAGCCACCAGTTTTGCTCAACAACAATCCAGGTGTCATTAAAATTGAAAAGCTCGTTCATGTCATTTTCCTTATTTCACCAGGGTGATTTCAACGCGGCGATTCTTCTGCCGCGCCGCAGCGCTTTTTTCCGTATCGGCGGGCATCGACTCACTGAAGCCTTGCGTACTCAACCTTGGCGCATCAACGCCTGCGGCAACCAGGGCACTGACCACGGTTTGGGCGCGCGCCTCGCTCAGCGCCTGATTAGACAGTCTGGGGCCGAAAAAATCCGCATGGCCTGCAACCTCGGCCTTCATCGTAGCACAACGGGGGTCTTTGAGAAGAGCGGCATACTGATTCAGGCCCGCATCGATCGGCGGCTTCAATTGCGTGTCGTTAAACGCGAACCTTATCGGGAAGGCCGTGCTGATGTCAGCCAATGCGCCGGCGCAGTCATAAGCTGGCGGCGCTGGTTGCGCGGCGGCGGGTTGCTCGGCTGCCGCAGGCGCAGGGGTTTGGGCTACCACAGGCTCCGGCTGCGGGGCTGGCGCCGTTTGTTGAGACTCCTGAACTACGGGTGCCTTGATATTCAACTCGAACCGGGTTTGGTCAAATGATTTGCGCCCGACCTTGTCGGCGGTTTCGACAACCACATCGTAACTGCCGGGTTCAAGCGTCTTCGGAACTGCCAAGCTCCAGTTTCCGTTGCCGTCGGAAGCCAAGATGCTGCTGCCCTTGCCAAGTGTTGCGTCCAGCCCGGCAGCGGGAATGGACACTTTCAAGCTGGTGGCGTCGCCTTCGGCCCAGGTTCCCTTGATTACGGATGGCGTGGCCTCCCCGGCATAGAGGGAAACTGAGGGAGAAGCTGGTGCGGCGGCATCCACAGAAATTGTCGAGGTCGTGGCCAAGCGCTGGCCGTCGGCATTCACGGTTTCCACCGCGACATCGTAGGTGCCGTCCTTCAAAACCGATTCGGATTTGAGTTTCCAATTTCCGGCGCCATCGGAAGAGAGGGCCGCATCGGTGCCCAAAACATAGCTCCTGCCCGCCAGTGAAACGGAAAGCCCGTTGGCCGCCCCTTCCGGCCAGGTTCCCGCAAGGGCGGGCCGGGCCTCCATGATGGTGGAGGAGGTCAGCGTCGGTGCCGCCATGATCGCTTCGATGGGGGCCGGGATCGGGGTTGCCGGAGCCGCCGGCTGTTCCTGAATGACAATTGCCGCGGCGAGCACGGATTTCGAGATGTTTCCGGCCTCATCGCTGGTTTCCATGGTGACATCGTAGGTGCCGGGCCGGAGATCAACGACGGGGGCGAAGCTCCAGTTGCCCTTGCCATCGGATTTCAGGTCTTCGTCCTTGCCGAGGATCCAGGTTTGGTTCGCCAGTTTTGCCGTGAGAGATGTGGCGCCATCCTCCACCCAGGTTCCATTCAGGGTAAAAGGCCACTGGATGCCGCTTGCCACGGGGGTAATGGCGGGTGCCGGGGGTGCAACCGTATCAATGACGAGTTTTGCCGGTGTGGCGTGGCGATGGCCGGGTTTACGCCATCGGAGTTCTCGGCGGTCACCTCAAAGGTGCCATCGGCCAGAGGGGCAGACGGTTTTAACGTCCAGGTCCCGGCATTTGACGTGAGTTCCGGGTCGGTCCCGAGCGTTGAACACCTTGCCAGCGAGGGTAACGGACAGGGTTTTGGCGGCACCTTCCTGCCAGGTGCCGGTAATTTCCGGTGTGGCGCTATTGGAGGTGAGCGGCTTTATCTCGGGGTGCGACGAGGGTAACCGGCAGCGGCGCCACGATGCGCGCGCCTATTGGTGACAGTGCGGACGCCGTAGACACCTGATAAGGCATTCAGAGCCGAATCAATGGCCTGTTGATTGGGAGCATCGCCGCCGAGGCTGACATCGCGGCCATCAAATGTGGTAACGGCCCAATTGGCGCCGATGGCAAACAGCTGTTCGGTCGATCTGGCGGAAATGTCCCGGATAAGTGAGCTGGTGTTAAGCCAAACCGCCGCCAGGGTTGGCAAGGCCACCATGGGAAGCGCCCAAAGCAGCCATTTCCCAGGACGTGGTTTCCACATTTGTTCCCCCTGTAAGCAAACCTGAAACGGCCCCAACCGGTGGAGCCCGTGCTGACCTGTTTTCAGTTTGTTAGCATCGAAACTGAGTCGCAACCAGAAGGCTAGCGTGGCCGGACTGGATTCGTTAACCATGCTTTAAGCTATTGAACTTGCTCGGTATAAATCAGTTGTTAAAGGTTCCGGCAAAACTGTTGCCTTTGCGCCACAGATGGCGAAATTCTGGAAAAACGGTGGCGTTATGCGTTGACCTTAACGGGCAATCGAGTTGATAACATCTGTATGTGCGAACGAGTCGTGCATTGCCTTCCCTACTCATTGCAGGGGATCGGGGGGCTACTCAACTCCAAGGATTGTGGGAGAATAACAATGAAGACAATGAAAGTAGCACTCCTCGCTACAGCTGCTCTAGCCGCCGTTTCGGTTAGCGCCCGCGCTGACGACGCTGCCGCCATCAAGGCACAGCTTGAAGCACTTACGGCACGTATCGCCCAGCTCGAAGCAGCTCCCGCTGTTCCGGCTGGCTTTTCGCTGCTGACGGTTTCGGAAGGAACGGCCACCAAGGTTCCGGGCCTGGACAGCAACAGCCCTAATGACCGCACGGTGGGCGACAAGGTGACCGTTATGGGCATCATGCCAACTGCCGATGCGCCGGCCGAAACCACACTTGAGTGGAGCGGTTTCGTGCGTGCCTATCGTGGCGCACACGGATTATGGCTATGATGGCGGTGATAAGGAAACAAATGTAAAAGCCCGCGCCTTTCTAAGGGTTACCGGCAAAACCGATACTGCCGTTGGTGAGGTCGGCGCCCGCATGAGCTTTGAAGCAAATGCCGCGACAGTAGATGAAGACGATGCATGGCAGGCAACCGAATATTGGGGCTGGTGGGCTATGACCCCCGAAGTCACTTTGGGTGGCGGCTATTCGGGTTCGCTCGGAAACGTCAGTTATGGATTTGATGCGGCGTGTGATCCATGCGCTGGCAATGACTGGTTCACCGCTGAGCAGCGCGACGAAGATAATATCACCTTCGCGGCGAATCCTGGTGATACCACACAGTTTCGTTTGAGCTATGCGAGCGGCCCCGTGAGCATGGCCATTGCCGTGGAAGATAGTGATTATGATGGTGGGTGCTGGTGATATGGGCGTGGCCGGCAGAATCGGTTATGACGGTGACACTTTTGGCGCCCAGCTTGCTGGTATTTATTACGAGCATGACGATGGCTGTTTATCGACGATGAAGGCTGGCAGGTCGCCGCAGGTGTGGGTTTTACCCCCGGCGATATAGTCAGGGTGTCAGTATCAGCCGCGACGGGTGAGGAACCAACCAAGGGTGATTACTGGAACGCGTCTGGCTTGCTTGGCTTTACCTTGACTGAAGTTGTCGATGTCCAGCTCGGTGCTTCCTATGCGGATTACGATGATCTGGATGTTCAGCTCACCGAGTTCGATGCTGGCATCTATTACAATCCGGTCGACCAGTTGACCCTCGGCCTGGAAGCTACATGGGCCGATGGCCTGGCGGATTTCTATGGATTTGACGATGAGTTCACGACGTTCGATGTCGTAGCTGTCTGGCGCTTCTAAGCCTGACGCCACAATTCCTGGAATGGCCCGTGAGTTTCACGGGCCATTTTCGTTTCCGGCCGGCAGATCAGCAAATGGTCTTGCTGAAGCCATGTTTTGCCATTACGTTTCCGCGCAGATCGGTGAAATGAGAGACATTTGAAACTTTCCCGCCCCATACTCGCATCTCTCGCCGCTTTAGCTGTTGCCGGCTGTTCGACAAACGCGGTGGACCTGGAAAGCCGAAGCATCAACATGGAGCAGACCGCCCAACCGGCCGGCGGCTCACTCCCGCAAGGACTGGCGGCCATCGTTAGCCAGGCGGGGCCTGCCTACGTCACGATTACAGTCTCGGCCGCTTCTGACAAGTCCCTCAGCAAAGACAAGGTCAACAAATCAGCGGTGACCTCCGGCAGTGGCTTTGTTGTGGATGGCAATGGCTATGTGATGACGGCCGGCCATGTTGCCATCAACACCGGAAATACCGCTTCGGTGCGGGCCGCCAATGGGCGGGTTTATTCAGGCAGCGTTGTGAGTGTGCTGCCCGGCCACGATCTGGCGCTGATCAAGCTCAGAAGCTTCAAGGGCCATTCAGCGGTTCCCGTGGCCCACGGCTGTCTCAGCAAGGGCGCCACGCTTTTTTCGCTTGGCAAGCCCCATGCGCAAGGCGATACCGCCCGCTTTGGCTCACTTGAGTCCATGAGTTTTGGCCGACCGGTGCGATATGGAAATTTTGGCTACCCGGATGCCATGGTCATGCGGATGAGCACTCAAAAGGGCGAATCGGGCGGGCCCGTATTTGACGCCACAGGCAAGCTGGCTGGCATGGTAGTCAGCACCCTTTCGGATGGAAATGGCCATACACTTAATCTTGCCCACGCCGTGCCGGCAACTGACCTCGCGAGTTTCCTCTGCTCGCATCTCGCCTGCAACGGCGACTGGCAGGCCCTGGCCCGGCAATCAGGCAGTATTTGCCCGACATCTTGACTGCCGGATTGCAATCAGGCTTCACGCCTTGCCGTCCATCATTCCAAACTCATCCTTCAATATTTCGAGCAAGGGCCGCAGCCGGGACCGGTAGTTTTCCCATCTTCCAACCGACCCCTGGTGCACCGCGCTGCGGACCTGCTGCCGGCTGAAAGTCTTCACCATCGCCCCCCTCTCGTGGAAACGCAGGCAGCGCGAATCCCAGGGAAGGCCCAAAAATTCAAGCAGGCTCCGGGTTTTTTCTTCCGGATTGGCCACCAGCTCCTCATAGCGCAGGGTCAGTATCCGGTCCGGCATCAGGCTCTGCCAGTGCCGCATGAGCCGGAGATATTCCTTGTAGTACCGCGCATAGTCTTCCGGCCTGTAGGAATAACTGTGATTGGGGTTCATCATGTTTTGGTAGGCCGAAATGAAATTATCCGCCGGGTTGCGAATGCAATGAACGATGCGCGCATTGGGAAAGAGCAGTGCAATGAGTCCGATGGCCACGAAATTGTGGGGCATCTTGTCGACCACTCGCTTCGCGCCAGGCGCGAGGAATTTCAGCAGGCTCACATAGCCGCCGGCCAGTGCCCGGCAGCGCTCGGGGCCCCCCTCCTGCAAGCGTGCGAACAGGTGCGCGGCTCCTTTTTCCTCGCTCAGCCCCTGTTGCATCCTGCCGATTCGCCTAAGCTCGCCAACGCCGCCGGCCTTGGGATGGGCTGCGATGATCTGTTCGGTCAGGGTTGTCCCTGATCGCGGCAAGCCGACGACGAACACGGGCGCCTTGGAAAGATCGCCATAGCCCGCAAATCTCTCCAGGACCTCCGCATTAAAATTCGCGATATTGCCGTTGACCATTTCCGTAAATTTGGCGGAGTCAAAATCCTTTCCAAGAAATGCCTTGGATTGCGTGAAGTGATCAAAAGCCTCCGCATACTCGCCACTGTTTTCATGGATCTGCCCGATGGCGAGATGCAAGCGGGCAAGATTACTGGGCGAAGCGGCGCCTTTCTCCAACTCCTGCCTGAGTTCCTCAAACACGCCTGAACCGATTTTGTGCTTGCGCAGATTTGCTGCCTGGGCAAGGGCGAATGGCCGATGTTTTTCGTTGCCAATCAAGCTTTGGTAAAGCCGTTCCGCCTCGTCTATTTGACCCAGCGATGAAAGGCAATCGGCGAGCATTACTTCGATCTCCGGCCTTTGCTCCGGAGGACTGGCCAGGATTGCCTGATTGAGATAACGGATTGCCCGCTGGCCGTTGCCCGCCTGCTGGAAGAACTCGCCCATTGCCCAAGGCGCCTGAAACATCGAAGGGTCGAGCCTGAATGCTTTCTCAATCAATGGCAAGGCTTCTTCAATCAGCTCGTACTTGAGATAAAGCCGCCCAAGATTGATCAGATAGCCTGCGTTCCTCGGTTCTGCCTTTGCCGCGGCCTCGGCGAACGGCAAGGCATCACCATGCTTGTTCTCGTTCACCAGAACGAGGGCCAGCGCCTCGTTGACGTCGCCTCTTGCCGGAAATTGCCGCTGCAGGGCGCGGGCTGCCGCTTCCGCATCGGCTCCGCGATTCGCCTGCACCAGGCTGTAAATTCTGGCAATCATTTCGCCAATGGTCGGCTGCTGTAGAGTTAGCATCTTGTCTCCTTTGGCGTCATGGAATGAGCACCGTCGTTCCGGTTGTCTTGCGGCCCGAGAGGTCACGGTGGGCCTGGACCACGTCGGCCAGGGCATAGCGCTGGTTCACCGGGATTTTCACCTTGCCGGATTGCACCACGTCGATGAGGTCGCCGGCGGTTTCCTGCATCTCGGCTTCGGTGCCGATGTAACTGCCAAGGGTCGGCCGTGTCACATAGAGCGAGCCCTTGCTTGCGAGAATGCCAAGTTCGACGCCGACCACCGGACCCGAGGCATTGCCGAAACTGACGAGAAGCCCGCGCAGGCTGAGGCAATCCAGCGAGGTCATGAACGTCGCCTGGCCTACGCCATCATAAACCACGGGCACGCCCTTGCCGCCGGTGATTTCCTTTACCCTGGCCACGACATTTTCCGTGGATGAATTGATGACATGGGCGCAGCCGTGGGCCCTGGCAATTTCCATTTTGGCTTCGGAGCCCACGGTTCCAATGACGGTGGCGCCCAGGGCCTTGGCCCATTGCGAGGCGATGAGGCCAACCCCGCCGGCGGCGGCGTGGAGCAGAATTGTTTCGCCTGCCTTCACCTTGTAGGTGGCGCGCAGGAGATAGCGCACGGTCATGCCTTTCAGCATCATGCCGGCGGCGGTCTCGTCGCTTATGGCTGCTGGAATTTTGACGACGCGCGCGGCTGGAATGTTCCGCGCCTGGGCATAGGCGCCAATGGGGCCGTTGCCATAGGCCACGCGGTCGCCCACCTTGAGGGTGGTCACGCCCTGCCCCACTTCCTCAACAACGCCCACCGCCTCCTGGCCGAGGCCGGACGGCAGCTTGACGGCATAAAGGCCGGAGCGGTGGTAGGTATCAATGTAGTTGAGCCCAATGGCGGTCTGCTTAATGCGAACTTCGCCGGGTTCCGGCCTGGCCAGGTCCACGGCCACCAGTTGCATGACCTCCGGCCCGCCTGTCTTCTCAATCCGAACAGCTTTTGTCATGGGTTTCCCGCTTTCCTTGAAGTCTCATTCATCGGCCACTTAATGCCTCAAATTGCTTGAAAATCCAAGCCGATATCGGCAAACACTTAAACCTCCCATTTGCAAGGAATTCGCTTCCATGGCCCTTTCGGTATCCCCGGCAATCCTCACGGATTGAAGCGCCGCCCATTTCCGAGGCCATGACGTGGGTGAAGCCGGGCGAGCGCAACCGCGCGCTTCTCAATCTTTGCCAGGCGGTTCCGAGCTATGCCCCGGCGGAAGTCCTGCAGGCTGAAATCGCCGGCCTGGCGCGGGATCCCGACATCCATCTCTATACGGACATCCACGGCATTCCGGAGCTTCGCAGCGCCCTGGCGCGGCATATGGCGGCGGATTATCGCGGCCACATCGCCGCCGGAGAATGTCAGCATCACCTCGGGCTGCAACCAGGCGTTTTGCGCCGCCATCATGGCGGTGGCGCAGCGCGGCGACAATGTGGTGCTGCCGGTGCCCTATTATTTCAACCATCAGATGTGGCTGGACATGCTCGGGGTGGAGAAACGCCTGGTTCCGGCCTTTGCCGAGGGCCGCGCCTATCCCCTGCCCGAGGAGACGGCGACCGTCATCGATGACCGCACCCGCGCCATTGTCCTGTGCTCGCCCAACAATCCCACAGGCGCCATCTATCCCGCGCATATTATCGAAGGCTTCTATGATCTTGCGAAGGCCCGCGGAATTGCCCTGATCATTGACGAGACCTACAAGGATTTCCGTGCCTCGCCGGAACCCTTGCATGGCCTGTTTGCGAAGCCGGACTGGCAGGACACATTTGTCCAGCTCTACAGTTTCTCCAAGGTGTTCGCGATGACCGGCTACCGTGTCGGCTCCATCATCGCCGGAGCCAAGGTTCTGGCGGAAGCCGAAAAGATTCTGGACTGCATGGCCATCTGCGCCCCGCAGATTTCACAGCGGGCGGCGCTTTTCGGATTGGCCCATCTCGATGAGTGGAAGCGGGAAAAGCAGCGCCTGATGGAAACACGCCGGGCGGCCCTGCTTGCGGCCTTCAATGACCCCCGGCTGTCCTACAGGCTCATCAGTTCCGGCGCCTATTTCGCCTATGTGAAGCATCCTTTCGCCGGGACCCCGGCCAAGTCGGTGGCCATGCGGCTGGCGGGCGAGCATGATGTTCTCTGCCTGCCCGGCTCCATGTTCGGCCCAGACCAGGAGTCCTATCTCCGGTTTGCCTTTGCAAATTCACCAGCCGAAGACATGCCGCTACTGGTGGAACGGCTTGTTGAGAGCCAAGTGTAACTCCTGAACTGCGCGATGAGTTACTTCTTCTGTGACTTCACATAGGTGATGTAACCGCGCACGTCTGCCGCCGGTTCGGAGTAGGCCTTGCCCAGTGACTTCTGGATGGCCGCCATGAAGGTCTTGGCCCAGGATGGCAGCGGGTAGTCGACCACCGCGAGGAATTCGAGAGTGGCGGCAAGGCGAATGTCGGCGATGGAAGGTTTCGCCCCGCCGATAAAGGGTTTCCCATCCATGAAGAATTTATGGAAGACGTCGAGGGGCTCGGCGATGGCATCGTGCGCCGCCTTCTGGGCCGCAGACTTCTGTTCCGCTGTTCCATCGCTGCTGCCGACTTCGCCAGCATATTGCGGGAAGCCGAGGGATGGATAGGTAGCGCGGGCGACCAGTGGATAGAGCGTGCCAATGAGATAGAACATGGCGCTGTCGATCATGGCGCGTTTGGCCGGCGCCTTGGGATAGAATTTGGTCAGTTCATGCTTGTTGCAGAGATACTGCATGATGGCGCAGCTTTCCCAAAGCACGCCCTTGGGCAGGCCCTTGGCTTCCATCATCGGCGTCAGGTGGGCCGGGTTCATGGCCAGGAACTCCTTGGTGCGGGTTTTGCCGTAAACATCATCCTCGGTGAAGCCGAGCTTTGCAGCGCGCACGAAGACGCGGACGGCCATGTTGTTCACACTTGGTTTCAGGACATGCAGTTTCATAGTCTTCCTCCCTTGGTTTTTTTCAATATGGATTCTTTGGCGACCGGTCTTCCGACAGTGACGCGTTTTTTCGTGTCATCAGCGCTTCGATGGCATCGGCAAGATGAACCTCGGCGATGTTATAGTCACCGCGCGAGACGCGGATCTTATGGGCCTCGAACAGCACATCCGCATGGGTGAAGCCATGGGGCGGTTCGAAGCGGTAGGATGCCAGCTCGATCAATAGGCCGAGCGGATCGGTAAAATAGATCGAGTCCATGAAGCCGCGATCCTTGACGCCGCTGTGCTTGATCTTGCGGTCGTCTAGGCGTTTCACCGCCTGCAGGAAGGTGACGCGGGAAACCGAAAAGGCAATGTGATGGACGCAGCCCGGCTCGGTGGGAGTGCGGCGCGGATCGGGCTTGCGGCCCTCATCGGTGAAAATGGTTATCAGGCGCCCGTCGCCGGGATCAAAATAGAGATGGCTTTCGGAGGCGCGGTCCAGGTTGGGCTGCTCGAAAACGAAGGGCATGCCGAGCACCCCTTCCCAGAAATCAATGGAGGTCTGGCGGTTGGCGCCGGTGAGGGTGATGTGATGGACGCCCTGGCTTTGGAGTTTTTGCATGGGATTTCCCCTCGTGAGCTAATGCTGGACCAGTTTGGACTTGTATTCACTACGCTGCAGGCTGCCGTAAGGCACAAGTTTGATACTGGCCGTGAAAACCAGCACACTGCGCAGCCGGCCACGGATGGCTTCGGCCAAACCTGCATCTTCCGCCTTGCCTTTGGCAAGCTCAACCTCAATGGGAAGCGGCGGTTCCTGCTTCACGCCGGGTTGCGCCGGCTTGACCAGGATATGGCCGCTGACCTCAGGCACAAATTCACTGACCACCTCACGGATGGCCGATGGAAAGACATTCACGCCGCGCACAATGAGCATGTCGTCGGTGCGGCCAATGCAGCGGATGCGCGGTGCGGTGCGGCCGCATTTGCAGGGGCTGGTCCATACTTCCACATGGTCCCTGGTGCGGAAACGAAGCAGCGGTGCGGCCCGGTGCTGAAGATGGGTGAGCACGAGTTCGCCCTTGGCGCCATCCTCCATCGCCAGGGATGCGCCACTGTCGGGGTCGATCAGTTCCGCGTGGATGAAGCCGCGGCCACCCAGATGCATGCCCTGCTGATGTTCGCATTCACCCCAGAGGGAGACGCCGATATCGCCGATGCCCATGGCCTCGGTCACCCGGGCTCCCCAGCCCTCCTCCAGCTTCTTGCGGAAGGCGGGCTCGCCGCCACCGGGCTCGCCTGCCACCAGCACACGCTTTACGCTTGAGCCCTTGAGGTCAAAGTTCTTTTCCGCTGCCCATTCAATGAGATAGGCCGCATAGGAGGGGGTGAGCACGGCGGCTTCGGGCTTCAGCATGCGGATGACCGTCATCAGGCGTTCGGTGTTGCCGGTGCCCACGGGAATATGGCACATGCCCAGTTTGTCGAAGGCGGCCAATGCCGCACCGGCCACGAAGGGCCCGGCATTGTAGGTGGAAACAATGCGCTGGCCTGCTTCCACGCCGGAAGCCGAATAGCTCCGCGCCGAGGTGGTCACCCAATTGTCGAGATCGCGCGCGGTCAGTGGAATGTAGCTTGGGGTTCCGGTGGTGCCGCTGGTTGAATAGATGCGCACGATCTCGGAGCGGTCAACGCAGAGATGGGAGCCGATGGGATTTTCCGCCGTACAGCTTGCCCGGATTTCGCTTTTCTCGGTGAAGGGGAGGTTCGCTATGTCAGCGAGGCCCCCTGCTCCGGCCGGGTCCATGCCGGCCGTCTTGAACTTTTTTTGATAGAAGGCCGAGTGTTCATGGAGATATTCGAGCTGGTTGCGGTACTGGGCGTCGTCAATAACGAATTGCTCCGCCCACGGACGGGTTTCAACTTCGGGCGCAAGCATCACGCCTTGTCTCCCGGCTGATCACTGCGGTAGGTGATCGCTTCCTCCGCCTTGCCGGCCAGGAGAAAGCCAATGGGATTTTCCTGTTCTTCGGCGAGGTGGGCAAGAAGGCCCGCGGTGCGCGCCAGCAAGCGGGATGGCTTTTACGACATTCACGGGAAAGCCCAGGTCAAGCAGCACGGCGGCCATGGGCATGGAGACATTCATGACGAGCGGTTTGCCCCAAACCCTGGCGATGGCAAGGCGGAACTGCCGCGCCAGGGCGACATGGGGCCCGCTGACGCCGCGTTGATCGGCCAGTTCAAGGATGCGTTCGGTGCGCGGGTCAAGCGGACGGTGCACGGGATGGCCAAAGCCCGGGGCCTTGCCACCAGCGCTCTTGATGTCGCGCGCCATCTGCTCTGCCACTGTCTTTACGTCACCACCGGCAAGCACCTTGGCCTGAGCTTCAGCCAGCAGCTTTGCACACAACTCCGCGGTACCCAATATCACTGGGCCGCAACCCAGCAACCCCGCCGCAAGGGCGCCCTGCAAGGAACCGGGATCGGCGGCGAGCGTCATGCGCGCGGCAACCGAGGTTGGCATCATGCCGTGCTCAGCAATTGCAACGAGCAGGAGATCGAGGAAATCCCGCTGCGTTTCGGTCGCCTTGCGCCCGGTCAGAAGCAGGTGAAAATATTCGGTGAAGCTCATGCGCCCCATGAGATCGCGGCAAAGATCCAGGCCGCGCACTTCGACGCGGTCCGGATAGGCCTGGCAGATATGGCTTTCTGCGGCGCCGGCTTTGCCAATTTGCATGTGTCACCCTGGGCTAAATGAAGTCGCATCATATATGGGCCCCGGCTTTCGGCAAGGTCCGGAGGTCAGCGCCTAGGATGGGCGGCCAGCCACTCGCTGGCAAGACGTTGGGCTTCGCTTAGCTGCTCAGGGGTCAGGCGCGCGGCAATCTGGTCGCGGTTGTCGGTTGCATCGCCGAGATCTTTCGACGCCAGCGCCGGCCCGGCCTGAACCGCCAGGTCCAGCCACTGATGGGCGATCACGAAATCCGGAGGCACGCCGCGGCCATTGGCATGCATGAGCCCGAGATTGTACTGAGCCTTGGCATAGCCCTGATCGGCCGCGAGCTGATACCATTTCACCGCCTCAACATAGTCTTGGGGAACGCCGAGGCCATATTCATACATGGAGCCAAGACTGCTTTGGGCGGCGGCATCACCCTGGGCTACGGCGGCACGGTACCACTTTATCGCTTCGACATAATCCTGGGTCACACCCTGGCCAAGGTCGTAGCTGACACCGAGACGAAATTGGGCTGGGACGAAGCCCTGCTCGGCGGCAAGACGGAACCACTTGGCCGCCTGACCATAGTCCTGCGGCACACCGAGGCCGTTTTCGTAGCTGAGGCCCAGCTCAAACTGGGCGGGGGCATATCCCTGGACTGCGGCAAGGCGGTACCATTTTGCTGCCGCAGGAAGATTCTGGGGACCACCACGTCCATTCGCGGCCATTGCGCCGAGGCTGTGCTGGGCAGGCGGATAGGCCCGGCCTGCGGCGAGCCCGAGCCACTTTACGGCCTCTGCGGCATCCTTGGTTACGCCATGGCCCAAGTCATAGGCAGCGCCGAGATTGGCCTGGGCTGCGGCCAGGCCCTGATCGGCTGAAAGCCTGAACCATTTTACCGCCTCAACGTAATCCTGGGCCACGCCCTTGCCCTGAACGTACAAGACCCCAAGGTCATTTTGGGCGGCGGCATTGTCTTGGTCGGCGGCGAGCCGGTACCATTTCAAGGCCGTGGCAAAGTCCTGAGCCACGCCCCTGCCCTTGTCATACATCGCCCCAAGGCGGCCCTGGGCCACAGCATCACCCTGATCGGCGGCGTGTTGATACCACCTGGCGGCTTCGGCAAAATCCAGCAGCACGCCACGCCCCATCTCATGCATGAGGCCGAGATTGGCCTGGGCCGCCGCCAGACCTTTGTCAGCAGCCTGCCGGTACCACCGGGCAGCCTCGGACAGATCGCGGCGCACGCCGTTGGCCTTGTCGTAAATGACCCCGAGATTATACTGGGCCTGGGTAAACCCCTGATCGGCGGCAAGGCGGTACCACTTCAAGGCCTCGATAATGTTTTGCGGCACGCCCTGGCCATTCTCATACCGGACCGCGAGGGTGAATTGCGCGTCGGCCAAGCCCTGCCCGGCGGCGAGCTTATACCATTTCTCGGCCTCGGCATTGTCACGCGGCACACCCTGGCCGTTTTCATACATGGCTCCGAGATTGTACTGGGCCGCGGCATGGCCCTGCTCGGCCAATGGCCACCAAAGCTGGAGCGCTTCCGTGTAGCTTCGGCGCATGTAAGCCGCAGCCCCATCTTCATAGGGGCCCGCCAGCACTGGCTGACACCATAAAACCGCCAAGCCAAAGATTGTAGTCCGCCATCCAGTTTTCATGCGGCGAGCATAAACAACATTTTGCGAGTCATGTCACGTTAAGGGCGCTGGAACCCGCCTAATGCTTACCCGCATCGAGTATTTCCCGCATGATGCGGGCGAGATCGTCCTTGCGGTAGGGCTTTGTCAGCAGGCGCATGTTGGCGGGTGCGCCGCCATTGCCGTTGAGCTTGGTTTCGGGGAAGCCCGACGTCAGCAAGACTTTAAGGGCGGGCCAGCGAGATACGGCGGTTTTGGCCAGATCGTAGCCGCTCAGTCCTCCCGGCATGACAATGTCGGTGAACAGAAGATCAACCGGCTCCTTCGCAAGGATGTCGAGGGCAGCGGAACCGTCCTGCGCCTCAATCACGCGATAACCCAGATCATTGAGCTGGCGCACGACGACGCGGCGCAGGCCGTCATTGTCTTCCACCGCCAGAATGGTTTCATGGCCGGTCAATGCGGATGCGACCGGCTCCACCGGCACTTCTGCCGCAGCCGTGGCGCGCGGCAGATAGAGCCGGAAAGTCGTGCCGTGGCCAGCCTCGCTGTAGACATTGATGTGCCCGCCGGACTGCTTCATGAAACCAAAAACCATGCTGAGGCCGAGACCGGTGCCCTTGCCTGGCTCCTTGGTGGTGAAGAATGGTTCGAAAATATGGTTGATCACATCTGCCGGAATGCCGGTTCCCGTGTCGCTCACTTCGATCAGGGCGTAGCGCCCGGGAGCAAACCCCGGATACAAGCTGGTATAGTCCTCATCCAGATTCCGGTTGTCCGTGGCAATCGTCAACCTGCCGCCCTTGGGCATGGCGTCGCGCGCATTGTTGACGATGTTGAGGAGCCCCGCCTCCAGTTGCGCCGCATCGGCAATGACCGGCCAGACATTTGCTCCCAGGTCGAGCCTGATCTCGATATCCTCGCCTAGCGTGCGGTCCGCGAGCTTGGTGATGCTTTCCACCAGATCATTCACATCGATCCGCTGCGGCCGCAGCGGCTGGCGGCGGGCGAAGGCAAGCAGCCGCTGCGTAAGATCGGCACCACGCAGCGCCGCATCAAGAGCTTCGCCGGAAAGCAGATCTGTTTCCGGATCCGCGGCGGCGGCGCTCTTCAAGCGCCCGCGCAACAGATCAAGGTTGCCGATGATGACGCTCAGGAGGTTATTGAAGTCATGGGCCATGCCGCCGGTCAGATTGCCGATCGCTTCCATTTTCTGGGCCTGGCGCAGTTGCGCTTCGATTTCCTGCTGCCGGGCGATGCTCTGGCGGACGTCGCCCTTCAGTTTCACGGCCTCACCCTGGAGCTCCGCCGTCTTTTCGGCAAGGCGGCTGAACAGGCCGCTCGTTTCAAGAAGCACCACGGCCAGCACGAAACTCGCGGCAAGCAGCCCATAGGCGCGGCCCGTATAAAATCCGAGATCATAACGTCCGCCGTTGAACACGGCGCTCAAGGCGATGTCGAAGACCCAGGCACACATGACAACCGCCACCCAGAGGTCAAGAACCGTGCGCACGCCACGCCACCAAAGGACTGCCAGGGCGATAAGACTGAACAGCCATGACGCGCCCAGGAACAGGATTGCGGTGGGCGTGTAGGTCGCGCCTGGTGTTCCGACCATGATCGGCGGCAGGTTGTCGTGGCTGGCTGTCGTCAGCAGGGTCATTGTCACGACCAGGATTGCAACAAAAGCTGCAACAGCCAGGGCCAAGAGCGGCGCGGAAGTGCCTTTGGTAGCTTCGCTGCCCTCATCCTTCATCCAGGCATAAGCAATAACAAAGAGCGGGAAACCCGCGTGCCACAGGATATAGAGCCAGGCAGTGGTCTGGGTGCCGCCGCCAATGACGCCGCCGGGCGCGAATACATTTGGATATGACAAGGCGTGCGGGATGATGATCAGCGCATCAAACAGATAGCCGGCAGCGAGCGCCAGTATGGCGCGTGAGCGAAGCTTCATGAACTGGCCGAGCAGGAGGATGGCCGTGATCAGGTCGGTGACGATCAGCGCCGATTCATAGGCGGGGATGAAGGCCGCAACCGGCAGGAGCTTGACCTTGGCAAAGGGGATCGCAATGGCGAAGAGGATTGCCGAAACGGCAACGACAGCTATAGCAAAGCGCCGTTGTCCTTGATTGGCAATTGCCGTGGCAAGAAATTCCGACTGGGGAGCCGCCTCGTCGACAGTTTCCCCGGGATTGCCCCAGGCTTCCAGATCCTGATCAGATTGAACCGCCACCTCACCCCCGAATCACCGAAGTATCCTATCATCATGTCGGCCATTGCATAATCTCAGCCACACCGCTTTCCCACCCGTTCAAATCTAAACCTCGACAAACCCTCCCAATTTGGATTTGATTGAGGCAAATCCCTGCGGCCTGCGCGGGAATCTTGGGAGAAACCAAAGTGACGCCAGCAGCAGCCAAGACGGAAGACAACTTCGACGGCGTGAAGTCCGTACTGCGCAGCCTCTGGGCGGCCTTTCTTACCGCGGTCCTGACCGTTTCCTTCGTTATCTCCTTCACGACGATCATCTACGGCGGCTCGCTGGCGCCGCTATTAGAGACCGGCCTTGGCCTGTCGCTGCTGGGTGCTGCGCTGATGTGCGGGGTGGGCGGCTTCTTCTACAGTTTCCGAGGCACGATTTGCCATCCGCAGGACGTGACCGCCATCGTCCTGGCCGTTTCGGCAAGCGCCATGGCGGAAGCCTGGCCCGCCGACCAGGGGGACAGCCTGATGGCCACCATCGCCATGCTGATCGCGGTCACCACCGCATTTTCCGGGCTGGTGGCCTGGGGCTTTGGCATGCTGCGCCTCGGCTTCCTCGCCCGCTTTATCCCCTATCCGGTCATCGGGGGTTTCCTCGCCGCCACCGGCTACCTGCTGCTGACCGGCGCCATCGGCCTGGGCGTTGGGGCGCGCGTCAACATCTGGACGTTGGCACCCCTGCTCGAACCGGCGACCCTGCGTCTGTGGCTGCCCTGGGTGCTGATCGGCGGCGGCATCGCCGTGGCTTCGCGCTGGAACCGCAGTGACCTGCTGCTGCCGCTGGTCCTGGCACTGGCGCTTGCTGGCTTCTATGCCATCCTCTTTGCCACCGGCATGGACCTGCAGGCGGCAGAGGACGCCAGCCTGCTGCTCGGCCCCTTTGACACCGGCGGGTTCGTTCAGGTCCTTACACCCTCGCTCATCTTCGATGCGGATCCATGGGCAATTCTGCGCGCCGCTCCCACCATCATGGTGGTGGCGCTGCTCACCATACTCGGAACGCTGCTCAACGCCACGGGTCTGGAACTCGCCCTGAACCGCGACCTTGACCTCGAGAAGGACCTGCGCGCCACGGGCATCGCCAACATCGCCGGGGCGCTCGGCGGCGGCATGACCGGATACCAGATGATCCCGGGCACCCTGCTGGGCCAACGAATGGGGCTCCGCAGCGTGCTGCCGGGCCTCAGCGCCGCGGCGGGCTGCCTGCTCATCTTCATCTACGGCGCCACCCTGCTCTCGGCCTTGCCGGCGGGCCTGTTCGTGGCGGTGATCGCCTATTTAGGCCTCGACCTGCTGATCACCTGGCTCTGGGTCCGGCGCCGGCAATTTTCGCTCACTGACTATTTGCTTGTGCTGCTGATCCTCGTGGTGGCCGCGACAGTGGGCTTCTTCGAGGCGCTGGGAATTGGCATCCTGGCGGCGGCAGCGATGTTCATCGTCTCCTTCGCGCGGGTCAACGTGGTGCGGCTGCGCTCAACGCTGGCCAGCCGGCGTTCACTGGTCGAGCGCAGTGACGCCGAGGTCCACTATCTCATGCAGGCGGGCCACCAGGCGGCGGTGTTCGAGCTCAGCGGCTTCCTGTTCTTCGGCACCGCCAACGCCCTGGTGGAGAACGTCCGTGCCGAACTGGCGCGCGAGGAGCCGCCGCGCTTCGTGGTGATCGATTTCGCGCGCGTCCACGGCCTCGATGCCTCGGCGGCCTATTCCTTGGGCAAGCTGTCGCGGCTCTGCGCCAGGGCCGGCGTCAGAGTGATCTTCAGCGGGCTGCCGCGGTTCCAGGAGGCACGCTACCGGGAGTTCGCCGGACAAGCCGACAGGGCCCTGTTCGCCGACACGGTGGACGAGGCGCTGCAGTCGCTCGAGGAGGAAATCCTGTCGGGCCGGCCGGACACAACCCATGATGCTGGCTCAAAGCTCCTCAACGATCTGTTGGGGCTCAGCGAGAGGCCCGAGTTCGCCAGCAAGTTCCGGCGCGTGGCGTTGAATGCGGGCGAAGTGCTTGTGAGCCAGGGGGCGGAGTCGCGGGAAATGTTCGTGCTGATCTCGGGCGCCATGCGGGCCGAGGTGGCGCGGCCCAGCGGCGAGCCGCTCACTGTGGCCCGTTTCATGCCCGGCGCGCTCATCGGCGAGATCGCCTACTACGGCAATGTGCCGCGCATCGCCACGGTGGTTGCCGAGGAGCCATCGGTGCTGATGATGATCGACGCCGCGAATCTCGTCCGGGCGGGCGACGATCACGACCCGGCCACGGTGGTGCACCATTATGTGGCGGTAAATCTTGCCAGGCGGCTCATGAACGTGACAAGGTTAATGCGCGACGCCGACGTCTGATCAATGCGCTAAGATTGCGCTTCCATGGCAGGGTTAACGGCAATTACTTCTTACCAAAACCCTTGTTTCATGGCTATTCTTCACCGCGCGTACCTAACCCTATAGGACTATGCTTCCATGCCGTCTGCCACGCTACCCATTGTTACGCCAGTTAGTACCCTGACCGAGGAGCTCGGCACGCTCGTCCGTACCTTGCAGGCGCACAGCCCCGAGGCGGCCGGACATTTACTTAATGACGTGTCTTCTTCCGTTGCCTTCGAGACGCTGACGCGGCTCAATCAGAGTTTTGTACAGGACATTCTGGCCACGCTGAAGCCGGAGCGGCGCCAGGCGATACTGGATGCCGCAACACCCGAGCTGGCGCAGCAATGGCAGCGCAATGAAAGATTTGCTCCCGACACCATCGGCCGCATGATGGAGCCGGCCCAATCGGTGCTTGCCCCGGAGATGAGTGTCGGAGAGGCCATCGAAGCCTTGCGCAAGCTGCTGAAGAACGTGATGGTCACCTATGGCTACGTCGTGGACGGCGCCGGCAAATTGCTTGGCCTCGTGACGATGCGGGACCTGCTGTTCAACAGCCACGCCACGCCGCTCACCGACATCATGCTGCGTGATGTGTTCACCTTTCGCGCCGGCATGGCGCAATCCGATGCGATGCAACTCACGCTGGCGCGCCACTATCCGGTGTATCCGGTGTGCGCGGACGACGGCACACTGCTCGGCCTGGTCCGGGGCCAAACGCTGTTCGAGGCCAAGGCTTTCGCAATCACGGCGCAGGCCGGCAGCATGGTAGGTGTGGAAAAGGAGGAACGCATTTCGACGCCCATGTGGCGCGCCTTCCGTTTCCGCCATCCCTGGCTTCAGCTCAATCTGCTCACCGCCTTTCTGGCAGGTGCGGTGGTGGCGCTGTTTCAGGGCACAATAGATCAACTGGTTATTCTGGCTGCGTTCCTGCCCGTGCTGGCCGGGCAGTCCGGCAACACCGGTTGCCAGGCACTGGCCGTGACGCTGCGTGGCCTCACGCTGGGCGAGATCAAGGACGGTGACGGGATGAAGCTGGTGACCAAGGAGGGCGTGCTTGGCGCCTTGAATGGCGGGCCGGTCGGCCTTGTGGCGGGCCTGGCCATGTATGTCACGGCCACCGGGCAGCAGTCACCCGATGCGCTGATGCTTTCCCTCGTGGTGTTTCTCGCAATGATCGGCTCGTGCACGGTGAGTGGCATCTGCGGCGCCCTGGTACCGCTGACGCTCAAGCGCTATGGAGCCGACCCGGCCACCGCGTCGAGCATCTTCCTCACAACCGCCACGGACATCTTCAGCATGGGCCTGCTGCTGGGACTCGCCACGCTGCTGGTCTGGTCATTCTGAATTTTACTCCCTGACGGACTCAGGAGGCCTCTGGATAGCCTTTGCTTTCAGGGCATTTCTTTTTTTAACCAAGCAATCGTCCCAGCTCCGATCCCAGTTTGGGCGTGCTGGTTTTGCACTTGGGAGAAAGCCATCCAAGGACGAACAGATGATGTCAGATGGCTTTCACGGGTGAAGCTGCTTGGACGTTTTCCAATACGAGCCATTCAGCAGCGAGATCATCCCAATACTTTTTTAGTTGGGCATCTTTTGCCAATTGAGACTGCTGCGCACAGTGCTCGGCCCGCTTATGATACTCATTGGAGAAGTTGAATTTCATGGGAATACCCCTAAGCATACGCTTCCGAAAGCAACCCTCTAAGGGTAGAGAACAAAACCGGGGGATCAATTGGCTTGTCAAAAAATGCCGCAACTCCAGCGCGCTTGGCGCGCGCCCTGATTTCGGGATCGCCGAGTCCCGTAATCAACACGACGGGCTCTTCGTGGCCCTGTTCTCTCAGCATTTCGAGAAGCGTGAATCCGTCGATACTCGGCATGTTTACGTCAAGTATCCAAATATTTGGCGCGGCGTGGCCGTGGTTCAGCAGTTCCTGGGCCGAACCGAAAGCAGTAACTTTCATCCCCTTGAGCGTCAGGTAAAGGTCAAGGGAATCCCGGACGGCATCGTCGTCATCGACGACATAGACTGATGGTTTTGCTATATGTGACGCCATATCAGGGCCCTAAATCAGCTTTGTTTCCGGACGGCGAACCGCAAGAGGTTCGCCCAATGGCAGGGATTATTGGGCCAGCGCGGGGTCAGCGCATAGTCCGGAAAAACACCTAGGCTCATTTTCCGCCTGTTTGGCCTTCATTTTTGGCGGATATTCCTGCCGCCAGGGCCATCCGCACCAGTTCGGCCACGCTGTCGGCCTGCATTTTAACCATGAGCCGCGCCCTGTGGTTTTCGACGGTGCGGGGGCTTATGCTAAGTTGGTGGGCGATAATCTTGTTGGGGTTGCCCTCCACCAAATGGCTCAGCACATCGCGCTCACGCGGCGTGAGGGCAGCTACCCTTTCATGGGCGACGCTGGCCACCTCCAACTGCGTCTTGATCGCGCGCCGCGCCACTACCGCCCTCTCGACAGCGGCTATGAATGATTTCCCGTCAATCGGTTTTTCAATGAAATCGGCCGCACCTGACTTCAGCGCCCGCACTGCGCTCGGCACGTCACCGTGGCCCGTAATCACAATGAACGGCAAATCGATTGAATTCTTCAGCAAATGAGCCTGTAGATCGAGTCCGCCCATGCCAGGCATTTGCAGGTCAGCCACGATGCAGAGCGCCGTTTCGGCGGAAAAGCCACTCAGGAACTCTTCGCATGACGCGTGCGGCCGGGCCACATAACCCTTTGCGTCGAGGAGAGCGCAAAGCCCTTCCCGCACGCCCTCGTCGTCATCAATGACATGGACAACTTCAGATATTTGCATGCGGGTTCACATCACTTCCGGCGTTGGCCGGTAATGTAAACTTGAACGCGGCTCCGCCCAAGGGGCTTTTTTCATGCCAGAGCCTGCCACCGTGGGCCTCCACAATGGACCGGCAGATTGCCAGGCCCAGCCCGGTGCCATCTTTTTTTGTGGTCATAAAGGGTGTGAAAAGGCGCTTCACAGTGGCTTCCGCAATGCCGGGGCCGGAATCCAGTACGCTGATTTCGATCTCGTCCGCCTCGTTGATCCGTGATTGAAGTACGAGTTCCCGCCTATCGTGGTCAGTCAACGCGTCCATGGCATTGCGGACGAGGTTCATAACCACCTGTTGTATCTGGATGCGGTCCACTCTTGTTTTCGGGTGCAGGGTGGAAAGATCAAATATCGTTCGAATATTCTTCGCCTTGGTGCCGACGGCGGCAATCGCGTTGGCCTCCTCGATGATGCGGTTGATGTCCTCAAACGCCAAATCCGGCGTTTTCTTCCGTGCAAATTCCCTGATGCGCCGGACCGTTTCACCAACCCGCCGAATTTGCGCCGCCGCCTGCTCAATCGCTTTCAGGCCGCCTGCCAGCCTGTCTTCACGCTCCGACACCAGGAGCTCGCGGGCAACTTCAAGATAGGTGCCTGAGGCCGACAGGGGCTGATTGACCTCGTGGGCGACCATTGAGCTTATCTCTCCAAGGCTTGCGAGCCGTGAGGCATGGACCAGTTCCTCCTGGAGCTCATGGACGCGCTGTTCAATCTGCTGGCGGTCCGTAAGATCCCGGATAAATCCCGCAAAGAGCCGCTCTTCACCAATCCTTGCTTCACCAATTGCGAGCTCCAAGGGGAAGGTTGAACCATCCTTTTTCTGGCCCGTTACTATCCGGCCAATGCCGATAATGCGCCTTTCGCCGGTGCGCAGGTAGCGCTCGAGGTAGCCGTCATGTTGCTTGGCGAAATAAGGCGGCATGAGCATCTTGACGTTCTGGCCAAGAACCTCCTTGGCGGAATAGTGAAACAGCTTTTCGGCTATTTTATTGAAGGAACGCATCAATCCCTTTTGGTCAATGACGATGATCGCGTCGAGTGACGTGTCATAAACGGTCTGGAGGATTTGCTCTTCAATCGGCATGTCTAACCCTATCAGTCGGATACTTGCCCTCGCCGCTGCTTGATAGGGCCCAATCGCAGACTTGGCAAATGGTCAGGTTGACCCACGTCCAGTCGGCGTGGACACAACCCGCCGACGGGAAAGTTTCCCGGATATCCGCGTTCTCATTGATCGGAGTCAATGCGGCGGAGCCCTTGAGCTGGAAAAGTACTGCCTGGCGTTAAGATAGCCAAGAAGAGGAGATGAGAAATGAAAGTTAGATCAATGTTGCCCACCCTCTGGGGGGAATCTGCAGCTGAGCGTATGCCATTTCGGGCGCTGCAACAAGAAGTTGATAAGCTTTTCAATGATTTCACGTCGGATCTTCCCGTGATCGGACGGTGGAACGGAAATGGCAGTCTCGCCGTCAAGGTTGACGTCGCTGAGACCGAAAAAACGCTCGAAGTGAGCGCTGAATTGCCGGGCGTCAGCGAAAAGGACATCGACGTGTCATTGGCCGGCGACATCCTGACCATCAAGGCCGAAAAGAAGTCGGACAAGGAAGAAAAGACCAAGGACTATCACCTCATTGAAAGGTCCTATGGCACTTTCGAGCGCAGCATGCGCCTTCCTTTCAAGGCGGATCCGGCTAAGATCGATGCAAAATTCGATAAGGGTGTGCTAAAGCTGGTGGTTCAGAAACCGGCAGAGGCGCAGACCAAGGCGCAGAAAATTGAGGTCAAGGCGGCAGCCTAGCTTCCAATTGAACACCCTGATAAGGAAGAGGTGCCCAAAGCACCTCTTCCTGGCTTTCAAACAACTCCGAGGATGATAATGAAACAGAACCGCACATGGATAGTTGTCGCCGACGGGGCAAAGGCGAGGATATTGCTCTACAGGCCTCACCAAAAGGGCGTGCAGCAGCTTCCCGATGGCGAATTCCATGACCCGCATCTCCCAACCCACGAACTGGTGACGGAGCGCCAGCCCAGGGTGCACGACTCGGTAGGCCACGCGCGCCATGCGGTGGAGCCCAGGATTGATCCGCACGATCAGCGCGAGACGCAGTTTCTGGCGCGGCTCGCGGCGCATCTCGACGGTGCCGAAAAGCGCGGCGAATTCGAGCATCTTGTCGTCGTGGCGCCCGCCACGGCCATGGGGGAGCTTCGCAAGGCGTTTAGCCCGCCCCTGCACAAGCGGCTGTTTGCCGAAATCGTGCACGACTATGCCCATCAGTCCAACGACTACGTTTACCAGCATATCAAGGACAGCCTGCCTCTTTGATTCCTTAGCCTACACTCACCGGAGTAATCTCAAATGCCCCTTAAGACGATACTGGTCCTGCTGAACGATGCTGGCCGCACCGAGCAGCTGCTCGACGCCGCCAGCGCACTGGCCCGTCAATTCGATGCGCATCTTGTGGGGCTTTACATTCTGCCGGCGGCAAAGGTTTATTCCGATGTTGGCATGGTTGCCGCGCCGATGGTTTTTGAAGGCTACCGGGACCTGTTCAAGTCGAAACTTGCGGAGGTTCACAAGAAATTCGAGGCCCGAGCAAAGCAGGATGGCCTCAAGGCCGAATGGCGGGTCATTGACTCCAGCTTCCCGGAAATTGCCGACGGCGCAATTGCCGAGGCGCGCAGCGCTGAGCTGGTCATCACCAGTCAAATCGACTACGGGCAGGATGGAAGCATTGAACGTGACCTCGTGGTCCGGCTTATCATGGAATCCGGGCGGCCGGTTCTGATCATCCCCAAAGCGGGCCATTTTGCCCCGCGTGGCGAGGGCATAGCCGAAAAGGCAATCGTGGGCTTCAATGGAACCAGAGAGGCCGCACGCGCAATGTTCGATGCCCTGCCCCTGCTGCGCATTGTCAAGGAAACACGGCTTGTTTGGGTTGATCCCTACAAGCAAAGCGGCGAATCCGGTGAAATCCCGGGCGCCGAAGAGGCAACCGTACTGTCACGCCACGGCATCAAGGCGATTGCCGAACCAATGATGACAACCGGGCGCAATGCGGGCGAGGCCCTCTTGATGCGGGCCAATGACCTGGGCGCCGACCTTCTGGTCATGGGCGCCTATGCCCATTCGCGGATGAGCGAGTTCGTGTTTGGCGGCGCCACCCGGCATGTTCTAGAACACATGAAAATTCCAGTGTTGATGTCGCATTGAGGGGCCAGGAAAAATGTCTTTGAGCAAGATCAGAATTGAGATGGCGCGGAGCCATGAGTTCCCTGAGGGAAGCGCACGGCATGGCTATGAGTTCGTGGCGCCCCTCGACAAGAAAGGCCACATTGACGCGAAATCGTGGCAGCGGCATCGCAGCCAATGCCGTGTCCGGCGCTTTTGGGAAGGTGTACCAGATGAAGTCGGCCACCTGGTTCGCAAACCCGGAGGCTCATGGGCCTTCCACTATGATATTCATGGTGATGTTGACGATGACGAAGCGGGGTATCGGTTTGGCGATCATGCCTTCATCGCGGGAGAATATATTTCGATCCGCGAACACGATGAGGACATGAACACCTTCCGGATCAATTCTGTCACTTCTTTGGATTAGGGCGTTTCGGCCGGTCCTCATCAACCAGAATGCGGTGGGCCGCGCCATCAAGATCATCAAACTGTCCGCTGCGAAGGCTCCACAGAAATGCAGCGAGGCCAAGTGCGCCCAAGGCAAGGGCCGCCGGTATCAAGAAAAGAAGTATGGTCATGCGGCTCTCCGCTCCAAATATGGCAGGTCTGGCACGCCCTGCTGCGGCCTTGTTGCTGGTGGCGCAGTTTGCTTCCGAAAGAAAAGCCCAAGCCGCAGCGAATTTCCAATGACAATGATGGACGAGGTCGACATTGCCACGGCGGCAACCAGGGGCGAGGCAAATCCCAGCATGGCGATGGGCACCGCAAGGACGTTGTAGCCAACCGCAAGCGCGAAATTCTGCAGTGACAGGCGCTGGGTAGCGGTTGCCACGTCACGCGCCACAAGAACCGGCAGCAGGCTTTCTCCCATGAATATCGTATCAGCCGCGGTCCGGCCGATGTCCGTGGCCGATGAGGGCGCCATGGACGTCAGGCCTGCCGCCAGGGCCGGTGCGTCGTTAAGCCCGTCACCGACCATGAGCACCTTGCGGCCCTCGGCCTTGAGCTGTTCGACGTAGGCGAGCTTCTGCTGCGGGGTGACACCTGCCTGCCAGCGTTCAATGCCAAGGTCCGCTGCGGCCCGTCTCACGGCGACTTCACGGTCACCTGACAAAATCTCAACCCGCAGGCCATCGGACTTTAGTTTTGCAATGACCGCAGCGGCATCACCACGCAATTCATCCTCAAAGGTGAAAATGCTTGATGCCTTTGAGTTCCGCATCAGCACAAACTCGGGCAATCCTTGCCCGTCATTATCTTCGATGCCGCACCATTGCCTGGAGCCAAGGCGTATCGGTTCGCCCTGAAAAGTGGCCGAGAGGCCGCGCCCGGGAATTTCCTGCACATCTTCCATGACCGCAGGCGCAATCCCCCGGGACGCCGCCGCCTCGCAGACTGCCCGCGAAAGCGGATGGCGGCTGGACCGCGCCAGCCCCGCGGCAATGGCGAGGTTAGATGAGGTTATGCTTGAACTATTCGCCAAGCGCGGCCGGCCCAGCGTCAAGGTTCCTGTCTTGTCAAAAATCACCGTATCAACACCGCTGAGCTTCTCAAGCGCCGCGCCGTCCTTGATCATGACGCCGTTGCGGAAGAGCACGCCGCTTGCGACAGCCTGCACCGCAGGCACCGCAAGGCCAAGGGCGCAAGGGCAAGTGATGATCAGGACAGCGATGGCGGTCATCAGTGAAATGTGCCAGTCGCCGCCGGTCCAGAGGAGCCAGCCCGCCAGCGTCGTAGCAGCAAGAATGTGAACGGCCGGCGAATAGATGCGGGCGAGCCGGTCGGCAACCTGGACGAAGCGCGAGCGGCTTTGCTCGGCTGAGGCCATAAGCCGGATGATTTCGGCAAGGAATGTATCCTGTCCGGCGGCGGTGACATCAACGGTCAGGGGGCCCGTGAGATTGAGCATGCCGGCATGGACCACGGCGCCTTTGGCCACCAGTTCCGGATTGCTCTCGCCGGTCAGCAACGACCGGTCAATCTCGCTGGTGCCCGAGATGACAACGCCATCGGCGGCCAGGCGCTCGCCTGCCGCGACCAGCATTTTCATCTGGGGCTGGAGCGCCGTTGCGGCAAGGATGCGCGTGGTGCCGTCCGCCTCTTCAACCATGGCACTTGAGGCCGAAAGCGACAGGAGCTGCGAGACGGAGGAGCGGGCGCGGGCCCGCATGAGATGATCAAGGTATCGGCCGGTGAGCAGGAAGAAAAGCAGGGTTACCGACGCATCGAAATAGGCAACCTCGCCGTGATTGAAGGTTTCGATAGAGGCTCATCAGTGCCGCGAGGCAGACGGCAAGCGATATCGGCACATCCATATTGAACTGGCCCGAGGCCAGCGCCCGAATGGCGCTCCGGAAAAAGGGCCGGCCCGCATAGGCCACCGTGGGCAGCGCAATGCCGGCGGAAATCCAGTGGAACAGGTCACGGGTGCTTCCCTCCGCTCCGGACCAGACTGAAACCGAAAGCAGCATGATATTGGCGGCGGCGAAGCCCGACACGGCAACAGCGCGCAGCAGCAGCCTGCTTTGCGCGTCATCGGCCTTCAGCCCCGAATGGCTGGGATCAAAGGGCCGGGAAATGAAGCCAAGCTCATTCAATTTCCCGCTGATGTCGGCGGGGCTGAATGAGGGATCGTTCCACGTGGCAACAACCCTTTTGCCAGTAAAGTTCACCCGCGCCGAGGCCAGACCCGGAAGTCCTTCAAGGGCTCCTTCGATGACAGGTATGCTCTCGGGCGAACATAGCCCAGGGATGATGAGATCAAGCTCGCGGTTTCCGTCGGGACGCGTTGTGACCCATGGCGCGAGATCACCTGCAAATACGGTGGCGGCGTCAATCGCCGGGCCAACAGGGCAACAGGTCATCATGGCAGGGCCCTACTTCACAAAAATGCGCTGCACGAAACGCACCGGCTTGCGGGCCGGACCTTCCGCGGTGATATCAGCGACCCAGATACCACTGCCAATCGTGGCGTCAGCCATGTAGATGCCGGCTCCAGATTCGCGCAGCTTGAGGACCTGGTCCCCGGCCTCATCCGTTGGCCGCTGCAAGACGGCACGTATGTTAAGGCCCGTTAAAGGCAGGTTGTCTCGATCAAGGATCGCTATTTTTGCGAGGCTGCGGTTCACGGTGAGATCCATCTGCCAACCCAGCGCCTGCTGCTGCCTGGCGATCGCGGCATCCCGGTTGAAGCTCTGGCTCGCAACATAGCTGTTGGCCACCACAAGTCCGGTCCAGCTCGTGCTGGCAAAGACCGCCAGAGTGAGATTGACGGCAATGATGACCGCGAAGAACGAAATGGTTATGGCGGCCATATGCCAGCCCGTGAAGGTGCGTATCATGGCTTCATCTCCTTTGGCGGGGCGTGAAAGATGGCGGAGATGCTTCGGGTTTCAGGCGTCGACAAGCTCGCCTTCTCCACAACCTTGAATTCAAAGGGGGTCTGCTCGCTCCCCAGCAGGAGCGGAGAAACGGCGACATAAACTTTGATGGCACGAAGCTTATCGGCTTCGACGTCAACCGTGAATTCATGCAATGCTTCGCCATCGCCGCCGGTCATCGTCATGGTGCTGCCCGCAAGCCCCTCGAGCGCTCAGAACAAAGCTCCGCGGCCGCTGCTCCATGTTGAGGATCTTGACCGTAAAGCCATTGCGGATGCTGCCATCCGAAAGCTTCACATAGAGAGGGTTCCGGTCGTTCAGAACACTCACATCGAGCCGTTCGCGGTGCAAAAGCGAGAAGAACATGGCCAGGCCCACCGCCAGCCAGATGGCGGTATAGACGAAGGTTCTGGGCCGCAGGAAGGAGCGCCAGCCGATGACCGCCAGGCCGCCCGCCTTGTGGGCATCATAGGTTTTGAGCGTTGAATAGGAGATAAGCCCCTTGGGCGATCCCACCTTTTCCATCACGCTGTCACAGGCATCGATGCAGAGCGCGCAGGTGATGCACTCCAGCTGCTGGCCGTCGCGAATGTCGATGCCTGCGGGGCACACGGCCACACAGGCATTGCAGTCAACACAATCCCCCACCACTTCACCCGCAGCCTGGGCCTTTTTCTTATGGCGCGAGCGGGGCTCGCCGCGCCAGTCATTGTAGGTGACAACCAGCGAATCCTCGTCCAGCATGGCGGCCTGAATGCGGGGCCAGGGACACATGTAGGTGCACACCTGTTCGCGCAAATAACCGGCGAGAACAAAAGTGGTGGCGGTCAAAAGCGCCACGGTGGCATAGGCCACGGCGGGCGCCTCGAATAGAACAAACTGGCGGGCCAGGGTTGGCGCGTCGGCAAAGTAGAAGATCCAGGCGCCGCCGGTTGCAACCGCGATGAGGAGCCAGAGGATATTCTTGGTCGTCCGTTTCCAAAGCTTGCTGGCGCTCCAGGGTGCTGCATCAAGCTTGATGCGGGCATTGCGGTCGCCTTCGATCCAGCGCTCGACAACCAGGAAAAGATCAGTCCAGACCGTTTGCGGACAGGTATAGCCGCACCAGGCGCGGCCCACCGTCGAAGTCACGAGAAACAGCCCGATGCCGGCCATGATGAGCAGGCCCGCTACATAGTAGAATTCCTGCGGCCAGATTTCGATGAAGAAAAAATAGAAACGTCGGTGCGCCAGATCAACAAGCACGGCCTGATCGGGCGCATAGGCGCCGCGGTCCCAGCGCAGCCAGGGGGTCAGGTAATAGATGCCAAGGGTCACCGCCATCACCAGCCATTTGAGATTGCGGAAATAGCCGGAAGCCCGCTTGGGATGGATTTTTACCCGCGCCGCATAGAGCGAGCGCCGCGCCGCACTGTTGTGCGGAACGGCGTCGATTGTTTCGACGGTATTGATCAACTCAACCATATCAGGGCACAGGCATCTCTCCGCCCCCCAGCGAATGCACGTAAATCGCCAACTGCTTGATCGTCACTTCGTCCAGGCGCGTGCTCCATGCAGGCATGACACCTTGCCGTGGTTTGTTGATCTGGGCAACAATGCTGGCTTTGTCGGATACATAAAGCGCTATCGCGTCAGTGAGGCGCGGTCCGCCGAACTCCTGTTTGCCTTCACCGGCGTCGCCATGGCAAGCCGCGCAATTCTCCGCAAACACGGTGGTACCCCGGGTCGCCGCCTCGGCGTCAGATGTCTGGCCCGAGAGCTTCAGGACAAATTCGGAGACATCGTTGATTTGCTCTGGCGTCAAAATACCATCCGCGCCGAAGGCGGGCATAGGCGATTGCCGCGTGTCTGGATCGGCAGTGTAGCGGACGCCATGCTGCAGCGTCGTGTGGATTTGATCCAGAGTGCCGCCCCACAGCCAGTCGTCATCGTTGAGATTGGGATAGCCTTTGCCACCGGCAGCACCCGAGCCATGGCATTGGATGCAATTCACCCGGAAGGCCGCCCTTCCGCCCGCCACGGCGTATTGCAGAAGATCGGCGTCCTTGCGAATTTCCTCAAGAGGAAGCGAATTTACCTTTTCAAGCTGGGCCGACTGGGCCGTCCGCGCCGTATCAACTTCCTTCAACAGTTCCGCGCGGCTCGAATAACCGAGAAGCCCGGGAGTTGCACCCTTGACCAGAGGCCAGGCCGGATAAACGATCACGTATCCCAATGCAAAGGCAATGCAGGCATAAAAGGTCCACAGCCACCACCTTGGCAGGGGCGTATTGAGCTCCTTGATGCCATCCCATTCGTGGCCGGTGGTTTCAGTTCCCGAGATATCGTCTTTTTCGCGCGATGCCATGTTGGGTCAAACCTCACTATCATCATCAAGCGGAATGCGGGCCGCATGGTCGTACTGGGCGCGCGATCCCTTCCGGAAAACAAATGCGACCACAAACAGAATAACGAACATAAGTGCCAGAAGGCCCCAGCTATCGGCGAAATGGCGCATGGTTTCATATGTGCTCATGCTGTCACCGTGACTCCGTTTCAGCTTTGAATGTCGAGAAATCAACAAGCGTACCCAGCATCTGGAGATATGCGACGAGCGCATCCATTTCGGTGAGCTTGCCGGGCTGGCCGTCAAAGTCCCGTGCATAAGCCTTGGGATAACGCTTAACCAGTTCATCAACCCCTTCGCCTGTGTCACTGGCCTGCGCCGCCATGTCGGCCTGGGCCGTCTGGATCATTTCGTCGGTATACGGAACACCTATGATTTGATTGGCACGCAAGTGATCAGCAATGTATTTTGTGTCAATCTCCGTCTGCATCAGGAAGGGATAGCCTGGCATGACGGACTCGGGCACAACGGAGCGGGGATCGACCAGATGCTCGCGGTGCCAGTCATCGGAATACCTGCTGCCGACGCGGGCAAGATCAGGGCCGGTGCGCTTTGAGCCCCATTGGAACGGGTGGTCGTACATCGATTCAGCGGCGAGACTATAGTGCCCGTAGCGCTCGGTCTCGTCGCGGAAGGGGCGGATCATCTGGCTGTGGCAGACATAGCAGCCTTCCCGGATGTAGATATTGCGGCCCGTCAGCTCCAGCGGCGTATAGGGCCGCATGCCCTCCACTTTCTCGATCGTGTTCTGCAGGTAGAACAGGGGCGCGATCTCGACAATGCCGCCGATGGCGACAGTGAGGAAGCCAAGGACCAGACAGGATGGTGGCGTTGCGTTCGATAGTTGCGTGATTGAACATCTGAAATTTTCCCATGATCACGTCGCAAGGACCGGTGTGCCGGCGGCGATTTCGGTGCGCGGGCTTTCACGCACGGTGCGGATGAGGTTGTAAACCATGATCAGCGCGCCGAGGAGGAAGAACAGGCCGCCCGTCATGCGGATCACATAATAGGGATACATGGCGGCAACCAACTCGGCGAAGGAGTAGACGAGGAAGCCCTGGTCATCGTATTCGCGCCACATCAGGCCCTGCATGATGCCGGACACCCACATCGCGGACGCATAAAGCACGATGCCAAGGGTCGCGAGCCAGAAATGCCAGCTCACCAGCCGGTCGCTGTAGAGACCAACCTTTTTCCAGAGCTTGGGCACCAGGTCATACACCGCGGCCATGCTGATCATGCCCACCCAGCCAAGCGCGCCGGAATGAACGTGGCCGACGGTCCAGTCGGTATAGTGGCTGAGTGAATTGACCGACTTGATTGACATCATCGGCCCTTCAAAGGTGGACATGCCGTAGAAAGCGACGGCCATGACCATCATGCGCAGCACGGGATCCGTGCGCAGCTTGTCCCAGGCGCCGGACAGCGTCATAAGACCGTTGATCATGCCGCCCCAGGACGGCATCCACAGCATGACGGAAAACACCATGCCAAGGGTCTGGGCCCAATCCGGAAGTGCGGTGTAGTGCAGGTGATGCGGGCCTGCCCAGATATAGAGGAAAATGAGCGACCAGAAATGGATGATGGACAGGCGGTAGGAATAGACCGGACGCCCTGCCCGCTTCGGCACGAAATAATACATCATGCCGAGGAAGCCCGCCGTGAGGAAGAAGCCGACCGCGTTGTGGCCATACCACCATTGGGTCAGCGCGTCCTGGACGCCGGAGAACAGAGAATAGCTCTTCGAGCCGAGGAATGAGACCGGCACCGCGAGGTTATTGATGATATGCAGCATCGCGATCGTGACGATGAAAGACAGATAGAACCAGTTCGCCACATAGATATGGGGCTCCTTGCGCTTGAGCAGCGTGCCGAAGAACACCAGGAAATAGGCGACCCAAACGAGGGTGAGCCAGATATCGACATACCACTCGGGCTCGGCATATTCGCGGGACTCGGTTACGCCCAGGAGATAGCCGGTGGCCGCGAGCACGATGAAAAGCTGGTAGCCCCAGAACACAAACCAGGCGAGATTTCCAAAGGCCAGGCGCGCCCGGCAGGTCCGTTGCACAACGTAGAAACTGGTTGCAATCAGCGCGTTGCCGCCAAAAGCAAAAACGACCGCTGACGTATGCAACGGGCGAAGGCGGCCAAAGGTTGTCCATGGCAGGTCAAGATTGAGCACGGGCCAGGCAAGCTGCGAGGCGATGACCACGCCCAAGAGGAACCCTGCCACGCCCCAGAAGACAGTGGCAATCACGCCCGCCTTTACAACGTCGTCAAAATAGGTGCTTTCCGTCGCCGGAGCTTGGCGCAGCGGGAGCAAAGGAGAAGCTCCGCGAATAGTAGACGATGAGGCCCATGGCCACCGCCGAAATCACATAGGCGTGGAAGACAAAGGCTGCGTCATGCCCCTTGGCCGCAACCAAGACCGCAACAAGGGCGATAACGCCCAGCGAAATCAGCTTCGCCAGCACTCCATAACCGTTCATTGGCTCCCCGCTCTCATGTTCTGGTAACTCAGATTTGGTCGATTCAGCGTCGCAATTCATTGATCTAGATCAATTGGCCGGAGTTTGGAGCCTGTATCGTGATTCGCAACTTAAATTTGGAAGGACTTGCCGATGCGGAAGTCACCCTACCAGATGCTTGGCGGGGAAGCGGCCGTCGAGCGGCTGGTACAGGAATTCTATGATATTGTCGAAAGCGACCCTGACGGTGCTTCTCTCCTGGCCATGCATAACCGTGGACACGGCCTTGCCCATGCGCGTCAGGCACAGTTCGAGTTTCTGTCGGGCTTTCTCGGCGGCCCGCAGCTCTATCTTGAGCGCCACCGCCATTCAAATGTCCGGCAGATGCACGCCCATCTTGCAATCGGGACGGCCGAAAGGGACGCATGGCTCACCTGCATGGACAAGGCCCTAACCGCCGTCGTTGCCGACACTGAAGTCCGAAGCCTGATCATGGGCCACTTCAGCCGCGTGGCGGAAGCTCTGCGCACGCAAGCTTAAGCAATGGAGTCTCGAATTTCCCGGATCGCAATCATTGTCGGCCACGCAAGAAAAGACACCTTCTGCGAGGCGCTTGGCGATGCCTATCGGCGCGGCGCCGACGCGGGCGGGCACCAGGCCACATTGTTTGTCACATCGAAAATGAGTTTTGATCCCATACTGCACGAGGGGTTCACAAAAATTCAGCCCCTTGAGCCAGACCTGCAAGCCGCTCACGATGCGATCATGGCGGCCGATCACCTCGTCCTTATCTTTCCGCTCTGGCTCGGAACCCTTCCTGCCATTTTCAAGGGATTTCTGGAGCGCGTGTTGCAGCCTGACCTCGTGGAGCCTTCCCAAAAGGGAAAGTTCACAAAAATTTTCAAGGGCAAGTCAGCCCGCGTCATAATGACCATGGGCATGCCTGGTTTCATCTACCGCTGGTATTTCGGCGCTTTCGCCTTGCGCATGTTGAAACGCAACATCCTTGGATTCGTCGGTGTCGCGCCGGTCCGCTCAACAATTCACGGAATGATTGAAGCCGTTACGCCGGAAACGCGAAAATCCTGGCTTGCCGAAGCCGAATCGATGGGGCGCAGGGCAGCTTAGATCGACAAAGTTAGCCGCCAATCGTATATCCATGTGTGAATTGAGTAGAATTACCTAAGTACAATTCCTGTCTAGGTTCCAATCCATATCCATCGTCTTATCGCCTTGACTATCCACACCTTCCGGCTTTGGCCGGGCAACAAGGGAACCAGGCGATGATCCAGCTAGCAGGCTTCAATACCGGCCCTCTGAAATGTGAAAATTCCGGCTCGCCTATTCTGAGGTATTTAATTGGAGAGCCGGCATTCGCCCACCTTGAAGGCGACGAGAGAGAGCGCCTAGAAAGTGCACGCTGGCTGGTAAGGACTATCGGCAAGAACTGCTCGCTGATTGACCAGGGCCAAGACCGCGAGGTTGTGGGTGTGCTTTTGTCCGGTTGGGCCTTCCGCTATCAAACCCTTCCGGATGGCAAGCGGCAGATTCTCGATTTCATTTTTGCCGGTTCGCTTGTCGGATTTGGCTCCGGATCCACCTATTCCTACGGCGTGGAAATGGTGACTGCCTGCACCGTTGCCACCCTGCCCCATGGACAATTCCGCCGGTTGCTGGCTACCTGCCCGACTTTGGCAATGCAGGTTGTGGAACGCGTATCCAACAGCGAGATGCGGGCCCACGAGCACATGACCAGCCTTGGACGCCGGGGTGCCCGTGAGCGCATTGCCGCGCTGATTGTGGAACTGATGTGCCAGGCCCGGTGCACCAGCCTTGGCAAGCGCGATTACAGCATTGACCTTCCTGTCACGCAAATCATGATTGGCGATGCCCTTGGGCTGTCCAACGAGCATGTCTGCCGGGTTCTTGGCAAATTGGCAGGTGATGGCGTGATTGAAATCAACAATCATACCTTGAAAGTGCTCGACCAGGCAGCACTCGCCCGGGAAGCAGGAGTTGATACGCGCGATTGCGTCTCTCGCGAAAACTCGCTGCCAATAGCCGCGTAGGTCATGGACCAGAAATTTCTTCCCTTCGCGCTGCAGGACGTGCCGCGCTATACAAGTTATCCCACCGCCGTTCAGTTCCAGGACAGCTTTCCGGGGGCCTTGGCTGATCAGTGGCTGGCAGAATTGCCGGCCTCCTCATCCCTATCCATTTATGTGCATGTACCTTTCTGCCAGCAGCTGTGCTGGTACTGCGGCTGCCACACGTCGGTACCCAATTCCTACGGTCGAGCCAGTGCTTACGTCGACTGCCTTATCAGGGATATCACCCGCAGCGGTGCGTTGAGCGGAGTCCAAAAGGGCAATGTCAAACATCTCCATTTTGGCGGCGGCACGCCAACTTACCTGAGCAACAGGGATCTGGGGCGCATTCTTGCCAGCATCAACGGAAGTTTCGGCCTGGCACCGGGGGCCGAGATCGCGCTTGAGTCGGATCCCCGCGGCATCACCCACGACCGGGCCTTTGGCCTTGCGGCGATGGGTTTCAGCCGCATCAGTTTTGGCGTGCAGGACTTTGCGCTCCCCGTGCAGATGAAGATCAACCGGCTGCAGACTTATGGCCTTGTAGCCCATGCCACGGCCCTGCTCCGCGCGGCCGGCTTCATTTCCATCAATTTTGACTTGATGTACGGGCTTCCCGCGCAAACCGTGGGCAGCGTGCGCCAAACTGCAAAGCAGGCAGCGGCCCTCCGGCCCAACCGCATCTCGGTATTCGGCTATGCCCATGTGCCGTGGTTCAAGAAGCACCAGCGCATGATTTCCGACGCGGACCTTCCTGGTGTTTCAGAGCGCTACGAACAGGCCTCAGCCATCGCCGAAGAGTTAGCCCACGCCGGCTACATCGCCATTGGCCTTGACCACTTCGCCCTGCCCGAAGACGCGCTGGCCGTTGCCGCTACCAGCGGAACGCTGCGCCGCAATTTCCAGGGCTACACCACGGACACGGCCGATGCGCTTGTGGCCTTCGGTGCCAGCGCCATCTCCGAATTTCCGCAGGGCTTTGCCCAGGCCGCCCGCGATACACTGGCCTGGAGCGAAGCCATTACCGAAGCAAAATCGCCTGTCACGCGCGGGCTTGCCACGACGGCAGAGGACCGGATGCGCGCCGCCATCATTGAGCAGATCATGTGCAATTTTTCCGCGGATTTTGGCCAGATCGCAGACGAGCATGGGTTCAATAATACGGTGCTGGCTGACAGCCTGTTTCGTCTCCAGCCTTTGGCCGAAGCTGGTCTGGCAAGTATAGTTGGATCAACTGTGAGTGTGCCGCGGGAGCATCGCCTGTTTCTGCGCAGCGTGGCGTGTGCCTTTGACAGCCATTACACGGGCGCAAAAAGCCGCCACGCCAAGGCAATTTAGGGATCAGATACCAGGCGGAACCCAAGATGGGTTGGCGGCGAGCCCAGCCGCGCAGCCGCCCGAAGCCGGATCGCGCACAAACAGGGATACGACGGCCTCGTGTTCGCCTGCCGCCACAAAAGCCGGGCAACGATTTTCAGTGGCGCTTTCAAATCCGGGCTTGAAGCAGCTTGAAGTCCATTCCCACACATTGCCGTCAAGATCGGCGATGCCAGATGATGTGGTTGAGAAGGAGCCGCTTGGGCGGGGTGGTCCCGTTGGTGACTTTTTCCTGGCCATAATTTGCGGCCCACGCCATTCTCGGATCAGTGAAACGAAGCTGCGGACGTCTCTTTGACAGCCGGTGCCGGATTAATGGCGCGCCATTCTTCAATTGTCGGAAGCCGCAGCTCCCGCCTCGAACGCGCATTCGCCCATTCAAGATATTTGCCAACGTCGATGTAGTTGACGCCAGTGACCGGAATATCATCTGAACCCGCCTGAGACTCCGGCATATGGGGACATGCCCCGTCGCGGTAGCATCGCCGCCATGACGCAACGGTGACTTCATAGCGCGAGACCAAGAGCGTTTGCCCACCACGATCCTTCAATATGATGGGCAGCATTGGCGTGCCGAGGCTGTCATCAGGCCCGCGACCCGCCCAGCTCAGCGCCAACGCTAGAACCAGAAACGCTGCACCGGACCTGATCATTTTCGGCGCCTATCAGGTAATAGGCTCGGGTTTGACGACCTGCATCATCAGGTCGTCGTTCCATTCGCCGTCCACCACGACATGTGCGGTGGCGCCGAGCATCACCGCCTCGATGAGGTTGTGGTTGACATAGGCGTAGATGCCGGGCTGCCGGAACTTGTACAGCATGGCGCCAGCCGATCCGCCGCGGATAAACCAGGTCTCAAGCCCGGTCGCCGGCACATCGGCAAAGGAGCCGGTGTCCCAGACATAGTCGCCATGGCCGCCAATGAGGTGGGGCCGCGAATCGCGGTTGGCCTGGGCATGGATGAAGAGCACATTGTCCCCGACCTTGGCCTTCAGGGCCGCGTCGCCCGTCAGCGCCCCGGCGGCGCCATTGAAGACCACGTGAGTCGGCGTCAGGGTACGCATGACATCAAGGCTCTCAGAAAGATCTTCGCCCGCCGTCTCGTATTTCTTGAAGGCGCCCTTCTCGTCGCGCGGAATGTAATAGTCCTGCTCGCCAATATAGTAGGCGAAGTCATATTTGAGCGGGTTGCCCTTGCCGTCCTTCAGGCCGTCGCGCGGCAGCACCATGACGGCGCCATTCATGCCATGGACCACATGGTAAGGGATCATGATGTCGCCTGGCGCGCAGTGATAGACGAATACGCCTGATTTGACTGCTTTCCAGCGCAACACCGCCTGTTCGCCGGGGAGCACCTTGGTCAGCGCTCCGCCGCCAAGGGCCCCTGTCGAGGCATGAAAATCAATATTGTGTTCCATCATGTTGGTTGCGAGGTTCTTGAGCGTGAGCTCAACATAGTCACCTTCATGCACGACAATCATGGGACCCGGAACCGAGCCATTGAAAGTCAGGGCCCAGACTTCGGTACCCTCACTGTCGATCACCATCTTCTTTTCTTCGATCACGAACGTGACCTCAACGATCTTCGGCCCGCCCGTGGCGACTTGCTCATGTTCAGGAAGAAATGGCGGCGCCACCATTGCCTGCTTCACCCGGGGCAATGAAGCAATGTCAACTTTTTCAGGCGCTGCTTCCTGGGCGACAGCTTTGGCAGTGCCCACTGCCGCAACGGCCGTTGCGGCCAATAGACCGCGGCGTGAAAGCTTCGGGATGTTCAGTGATTGAAGACCAGCCATGATTTGTTCCTTAATTTGTGTACTATTGTTGGTATTGGAATTTTCTGCTTGGCAACACCTGTGAGAGGCTGGCTACTCAACCTCCATCACAGTCCACATGCCCGCCATGAAATGACCGCCATAGTTGCAGTACAGAATGTATTTTCCTGGCTTCAACTCCAATGTAAACGAGGCGGTCTTGCTTGGGGCAATTTCGGCAACCTGACCAAGGGTCTGAATCGATTCTTCGTCAACTATGTTCTTGGCCTCGTCAAAAGCCAGTTTTTGATTTTCATCATTTACTTCCGCCAGAATGACTTCATGTACGAGCTCACTGGCCAGATTGGTTACGTTGAACTTAACTGTTCCGCGGGACACCACCATGGGGTTGACGTTGACAGCCATCTTGGCGGTTTTCATGTCGCCCTTCATGCCCATGCCCAATTTCATCGGTTTGCTCAGCCCAGCGGTGCCAGCCTTGTCAATGAGCGTAACCTGCACTACCGCTTCCGCGTAGGCTGCTGTCGCAGTCAGGGCAGTAACAATCAGCACTGCGCCAACGCCTTTAAGTAATTTCAACATTTCAATTCTCCATTTGCACACTGTGGTTGTTCTTATCATGTGCCGGTGTGGTGACCTTTGATGCAGATCAATACTTGACTTACTGAGTCGGGAATTTTTGCGGTGCCGCTAGACGCGGCTGTGCCCCCGGTACAACTAACCGACGTAATTTCTTCGGGGCCTTCTGTAGTGGGGTCCAAACCTCAGATTTGGGACCTTGCAAGCGCAGTCTGGTCCAGGGTCACATCTTGGTTTTCAGAAAGGCGATGAGGTCTTCGCGCTCATCTTCTTTATTCAGGCCGGCAAAGGCCATTTTGGTTTTTGCGACAACCGCCTTCGGTTTTTCAAGATAGGCCTGCAGCGCGGCCTCGTCCCACACCGCACCGGTGGCGCCATAGGCTTTCATGTCGTCCGAATATTTGTAGTCTTCAACCGAAGCGACTGGCCGTCCGACAATGCCCACGAGATAAGGGCCGACCTTATTGGTTTTATCGTTAACGGTGTGGCAGGCCATGCACTTCTTGAAAACCTGTTCACCTTTGGCCACATCGCCGTCAGCGTGAGCCGGTCCTGCCGCCAGCAATAATGCGGCAATAGCCAACCCGCAACCCTTGAAACTGCGCCTTACGTGGTAACCGGTCATGCTCTGCTCCATAAATAATCCCGCATACTGGCAGCATTCATGCGCCATAACCTTAACGCGGATCAAGTATCAAAGTTCCCTCTGTTATTTAAATACTTAGCTCCGTCACATCCAGCCGAGTGCCTCCATTGCAGCCAGCCCCAGCGAAATGACGGCGCCAAACACCCCCCACCAGCGCCAGCGGCGAAGCTTCGCTGGCGCTCCGGGACGTGATCCAATTATGTAAAGGCTTGCGTTTACCGCCACGAAAATCAGCAGCATGATGAAGCTTGTAAAACTGGCAAGCTGAAGAAATGGCACGAACAACGCAAGTGCCAGAATGGCTGCCGTGATGAGCGCAATTGCGAGCGCAGGTGTCGCACGTTTCGCGTCCAGTTGGCCAAGGATAGTGGGGATCATGCCCTCACGCGCCATGCCGTAAAGCACACGGCTTGCCATGACAATTTGCACGAGAATTCCATTGATCATGGCGATGGACGCCATGGCGGCAATGGGAGCAGCGGGATAACCTGTGCTGCGCTCAAACAGCAGCGCGAGCGGCGCGGCGCTGTTGACCAGCGCTTGCCGGTCGGGAAAGGAAACGGCGACAGCGGCCACCAGTGCATAGAGCGCCACGGAGATGCCCAGCGTCCAGGCTATGGCGGCAGGAATGGCCGTGTGCGGATCCCTGGTTTCCTCGGCCATGTTTTCAATGTCTTCAAACCCGATATAGGCAAAGAACGCCAGAAAGGCTCCGGCAAACACGGCCACAAGGCTCGTGGCATCCGCCGGCAGAGTGGCGAGGCGTGTCACGGCTTCGTCCGTTGCCAGAAGCGGAAACCCGCCAATGACAACCACGGCAAGGGTGCCGACTTCCAGCACGGTGATGAGAGAGGCAAAGCCCACGCTTTCACGCACCCCAAACCAGGCAACACATCCAAGCAGGACAAGAATGCCAATGACACTTGCTGACGAATGAAAGCCAGTCAGTGCGCCGAGATAGCCGGCAAAGGCAAGACTGATAACCGCGCTCGAGGTTATGGCGATAGCGACGACGCCCAGGCCCACCAGGCGCCCGGCCAGTTCGCCAAAGCCCATTTTCACGTAGATCGCTTCGCCCGCGGCACGCGGATAGGCACTTGCAAGCACGGCATAAGAGAGAGCTGTAAACGCGGCAACAAGACCCGCAATCAGGAAGGCCAACACCGCGTGATCGCCGGAAACCCGAACGACCTCCCCTATCAGCGCAAAAACGCCGGCACCAACAGTAACGCCCACACCATAAAACACCAGCCAGGGCAAGTTGAGGGCGCGGCGCAGAACCGGAGCAGGCCTATCAGTCATGTTGCCAATCCTAACGGTATTTGGAGTTGTCCAATTGATAGCGATCAAGATCCTCCGGAAAACCGGAAACAAGCGCAAGGTCTCATTGACAATGTTGATATCAAAAATTATTCGAAGCAAATATCTAAACTGGACATGGGGATTTCAGAGGAACCACTGCATGAAGTTTAGAGGCGTTCGGCTCTGTCGCCCCAGCGAGAGGGTACTGGAGCTACCTGAAAATTATCCGTCTTCGCCATGCTATATTGAAGACGGACAATTACTGGAGGTTCCGGGCAAGTGAAGGCCCATAGACTAGCCGCCGGTGACACTCATGTGCCGTGAAACCGCGGGCTTGTTATGGCGCCGGTCGATGATAAAGTCATGGCCCTTGGGCTTGCGGCCGATGGCTTCATCAATGGCCGCGCTGAGAAGTTCATTGCCTTCCGAGGCGCGCAAGGGTCCGCGCAGGTCGGCGGCATCTTCCTGGCCCAGGCACATGTAAAGGGTGCCGGTGCAGGTGAGCCGCACCCGGTTGCAGCTCTCGCAGAAATTATGGGTGAGCGGCGTGATGAAGCCGAGGCGGCCACCGGTTTCCTTCACCTCAACATAACGCGCCGGACCGCCCGTCTTGTAGGGAATGTCTTCCAGGGTGAACTGGTCCATGAGTTGCGCCCGCACGACCGACAGCGGCAGGTATTGATCGGTGCGGTCGCCATCTATGTCGCCGAGCGGCATGGTTTCAATGAGCGTGAGATCCATGCCCTCGTCGCCGCACCAGCGGATCATGTCGGGGATTTCCAGCTCGTTGACGCCTTTGAGGGCAACGGCATTGATCTTGATTGCCAAGCCAGCGGCCTGCGCGGCGCGGATGCCATCCTTCACCTTGGCAAGATCGCCCCAGCGGGTGATCTGCTTGAACTTGGCAGGATCAAGCGTATCGACCGAGACGTTGATCCGGCGCACCCCGTGGGCGGCAAGCTCGGAAGCATATTTCGCCAATTGGCTGCCATTGGTGGTGAGCGTCAGTTCCTCCAGCACGCCGGACTTGAGATGGCGCGAGAGGCTTTCAATCAGCGTCATGATGCCTTTGCGCACCAGCGGCTCTCCGCCTGTCAGCCGCAGCTTTCGTAACACCTTTCTCGATGAAAGCCGTGCAAACCCTGTCCAGCTCCTCGAGGGTCAGCAGGTTCTTCTTCGGCAGAAATGTCATGTCTTCCGCCATGCAGTAGACACAGCGGAAATCACAGCGGTCGGTCACCGACACGCGCAGATAGGAAATACCGCGACCAAACGGATCGATAAGGCGGCTTCGGCCGGTTCCGGCGATGGAGGGCTGGAACATCTGATTCATGTCACGGTGTTCCTGAATTCAAAGGTTCAAGAAATGCGGCCCGGTTGTTAGACCGGGCCGCTGTTGCATGGCTCAGGATGCCACATATTCCTGCGACTTGTAGGACAACCCGCTGGTTGAAGGCGTAGCATCGGAAATCTTCCGGATGTTTGCCCAGGTGTGCTTGTAGTTAGGCAGGATCAGCTCGTTGACACCCGCATTAACGATGTTCCCCTGCGCGCCATTCGGCGCGCCGAACACCATGAAGGTCTCTTTCCGACGGGCTGTTGGCGTTGGATAGACCAATGCCTGGGTCGCCCCGACATCGTTATAGACCTCCACCAGATCACCTTGCTTCAGCCCAAGCTCCGCCATGTCATCCGGATTGATCTCGATGAATGGCAAGGGAAAGCGGTCGGACACGAAGTCATTGCCCTTATCGAGGAACCAATTCTGCCAGATGATGTTTGCACGGCCGTTGTTGATGAGGAACGCATAATTGTCTCTCTGAGCGGCTTTTCCGGCCGCCTGCAAACCACGCCATTGGCCGGCACAGAACAGAGCCTTCTTGTCTTCGCGGCCATGCCGGTCGAACTTGCCGTCAGCATAGAGGCGCTTCACGCCCACAAGTTTGCCGTCCTTGAAGTCAACGACCGGCTCCTGAACGCCATTATTGCCCATGGCACGCAGCCGCTCATAGGTGACAATCTTGCCCGTGTTGGCATGGTATCCATCCATGAAGGCGTCTTCTTCCGACTTCCATTCATAGCCCTTGAACTGGTCCGCATATTCACTGCGCCCCTGCTCACGAATGACGCGTTCCAGATGCTGGGCCATGCCAGCCGCGATCATGCAATCAGGCTTTGCCGAACCCGGCCCATCCATGTATTTCTCGACAAGGCGCATGCGGCGCTCGCCGTTCATGGAGGTCAGGTTCATCTCGCCCGATTCCACCGCAGGCAGGATCACATGCGCGGCCTGGCCGATTTGGCTGTGGATAATGTCAACATTAACGGAGAATAATCCGCCTGCATTGATCGCACCGACGATGGCATCGACCAATTCCTCACGGGTGGCTCCAGCGCGGGCGTCCATGGCGTCCTTCACCATGTTGGTGCGGCGATTGTATTCCCGCTTGAAGGCAGTGGCGTTGAGCGTTGTCTTGTAGTGGTCATTGGCCCAGACGTGGTGGACTTTGCCCTTTCCAGCGATCAACAGCTGATCGATGTAAGGCGCAGGACGGCCCACATGGGCATCGGATGGCCGCATATAGCCTTCCTGGTGGCCGCCGAGACGGCAAACGCCGCCGCCTTCGCGGCCGATGTTGCCGGTAGCAAGTCCAATGTTCACCAGCGTACCGATGGCGCGATAGTTGTCATTGCCCCAGATGATGCCCTTCTCATAAGCGGTCACGCATTTGCGGCGTGCGCCATCATCCTTCGGTTTGGCGATCCACTCGGCCGCCTTGACAATATCGGCCTCTGATACGCCGCAAATCGCGGCGCCGTCGGCCAGAGACGTCCTGCATTCCTGCAGGGCGAACTCGAAACTGCCGAGGGCTGCCGGATGAGCTTCATCCAGCGGTTGTGCGACATCACCCTGGAAAGTTGAGTTGGCGATGAAATCCTTGTCGACCCAGCCCTGATCAGCGATGTAGGTGAACAGCGTGTTGAACAGCGCCACGTCCGTCCCGGTCTTGATGGCCAGATGAAGAACATTGTCCTTGCCGGCTTCGACTTCGCAGGCGTTGGCCGTCACCGTGCGGCGCGGATCGACGATGATCACCTTTGCGCCGTTCCGCATCCCCGGAACCATATGGTTGAGAAAGAGGTTGGTCTGGCACTCCAAAGGGTTGGTGCCAACGAGGAAGATTGTGTCCGTCATCGTGTAGTCTTCGTAGGCGTAGTTAAGCTCTCCAACACCCATGTCGCGGGTCGAATGCACTTCCGAATTATAGGCGGGCCGATTGTGGATACGGCAGTGCTTCACTTTCATGGACTGGAAGTAGAGCTTGCCGGTACCCCAGGTGTTTTCATAGCCGCCAGCCGATCCGCCATGGTCGAACATGGACACAAAGAGGTCATCCTCATTGTCCTTGTCGATGACACGCGCAGTGACGCGGGCCACGAGATCAAGCGCATCGTCCCAGCTCGTCGGCTGCCAGGTGCCGTAGCGCCAGATCATTGGTTCTTCGAGGCGTTGTTGCTGAGTGCCGGTCTTGTCGGAACGGCGATTTTCGGCCATGCGCGCACCACGCACGGAACCCAGCCCCGAGTTAACGCTGCATTCCCTGTCCGGCTTGATGACGAGGTGAACGTCCTTGCCGTTCTGCTTGACGACATTATACATCGATGGCGCGTACCAGGCCTCGCTTTCAGCCGGCTGCTGCTTCGAAAGATCGGCGCCAAGCGCATTCTCATTCGGAGCGGTGCCGCCCTGCTTGTTGATCGGCCACGTATAGGCATTGTAGCCACAGCCCACGATGCAGTAGTGGCAGGTGACGTTGTGTTTCTTGGCGTCTGCGGGAATGATCGGCAGACGGGCGATGTTTCTTTTAAAAGCCATGATTCTTCTCCCTCAGAGCACGTTCGACAGGCGGCCGTAGAGCAGTTCATCGACGCCTTCGGCGTAGATGTCGCCCTTGTCATCGACGCGCAACACGTATTGCGGCAAATTCTGTGTGGCCTGCCCCCAGGTCTGCTGCCCGCCCGCCTCGCAATCGAAGACCGAGTAATGGCCGGGACAATTCATGGTGCGGCTTTCAGCATTGTAGCTGAGCGGGAAGCCCTTGTGCGGGCAGACGGTGGTAAAGCCAACGATGTCACCATCGGGACCGACACCGCCTTCCACAGCCTTGCCGAGTTTCAACAGAACGCCTGGCGCATCCTCGTCAGGATAAGAAACCTCGATTGGCTCGTTGAGTTTGAGATTTTTGACATTGGCGAGTTTTCCCGAGGGATAATCAAGCAGCGCACCATTCGTGGCAGCATTGGCATCCTTGGCCATAAGCCCGACCATTGGCAGTGCCGCGGCGGTGGCTAATCCTCCGCGCAGAAACTGGCGGCGTCCAACTTCGACAAGCTTGTCACATCTTTTCATGTCAGTTCTCCCATTGTGAAAAATTTTCTTGCTTGGGGACATGCTAGACGGAATTAGGGGAGCGGCTTATTTGCAGTGCAGCAAATTGGGGTTGATTGATTACAGCGACTTAGCCTAACCCATGTTCGGAAATCCGAACATGCTGCGCTGCGAAGGTCCGGAAATCCGAACCTTGGCCTCAACGGAACTCTCCAGTGATTTCAAGCCGACGCATCTTCTCCCACAGAGTCGTGCGGGAAATGCCAAGAAGCTTTGCCGCTTCAATGATATGGCCATTGGTTTCCTTGATGGCGCGCTCGATCTGGCGGCGTTCGGCAAAGTCGCGCGTCTGGGAGAGTGTCGCAAAGGCCTGGATCAGTGGATGGTCCGCTTCGACGAGATCGGGGAACAGGTCCATTGGCATGATCCATTCGCCGTTGGCCAAGGTCAAGGCCCGCTCGACCCGGTTCTTCAACTGGCGCACGTTGCCGGGCCAGTTGTATTCGAGGGCAGCTTCCTGTGCCAGTGTGCTGAAACCCTTGGCGCTTCGACGGTCACCGTGCTGAAACTGTTGGAAGAACAGGTCCATAAGCCAGGGGATGTCACCTGGCCTGCTCTTGAGAGGGGGCACTTCAACACTCATGGCATTTATGCGGTAGTAAAGGTCTTCACGAAAGCGGCCTTCTCGGACCGCTGCCGTAAGATCGCTATTCGTAGAGCAGACAATTCGGCCGTGGAACTGCAACAATTGCTCGCCACCCACCCGGTTGAATTCGCGCGTCTCCACCAGCCGCAAGAGCTTGGCTTGGAATTGGGTTGGCAGTTCCGCAACTTCGTCCAGGAACAGAATGCCGCCACGGGCACGCTCAGCAAAACCGCGATGAAAGCCAGTTCCTCCCGTGCCCCTGTGACCAAAAAATTCTTTTTCCATTAAGTCGGCGGGGATCGCCGCACAATTGACCCCGATGAATGGCTCCTTTGAACGTTGCGAGATGCGATGCAGGAACCGGGCGCAGACTTCCTTTCCAACTCCCGTTTCGCCTGTAATCAAAAGTGGAGTAGTTCGGTCGCAGACCCGCCGCAGCATGGTTTCAATATCGCGTATGGTGTCAGAGACGCCAAGAACAGCGTCACCCCTCAACATCGGATTGCGCTGGATCAGGCTTCGCGCCCGTTCGATGAAGGCACTGGTGTCGAATGGTTTGGTGACATAGTCGCTGCCACCGGCGCGCATGATAGAAACCGCCTGATCAATGTCGCCATAGGCGGTCACAAACAGGAAGGGCGGCACCTGTGAAGCAGCCGCGAGCTGCCGAAACAAGTCATCACCGTTGATGTCAGGAAGCTTGATGTCGCAGACCACGAGATCGGGACTTGAAGCCCGAAGGCCCCGCAGGGCCTCCGCCCCCGTCTTCCACCAATCTACATGACAACCTTCAAGTGACAGGCTCTGCACAAGCGATTCACCCATTACGGGATCATCCTCGATAAGCCCCACCACGCGTCCATCAAGCAGCATTTTTCAACTCCGCAGGCTTCGGCTGCACCACCAGTCTGATGGTAGTGCCCGCAGCACTGCTTCTTACCACAATGAGCTTTCCATTCATTTCATCACAAAGGCGCTTCACAATCCAGAGCCCCAGTCCCGATCTCTTATCAAGGGGAACGGACCCTGCCCCGTCACGTTCAAGGTATTCCCGGACATGAGCCGGAAGCCCGCCCCCCTTATCAGTGACATCGACGATCAATGCGCCAATTTCAAACCGCGCATGAAACTTGACAATTCCGTCTTCGACACTTGATGCGCAGGCATTGAGCAACAGGTTGAGCACCGCATCGCGAACCGGAACGGCGGGAACATGAACTGCTTCGGTGATTTTATTCGTCCATTCGAGTTTGAGCCTCTTGCGTTTGGCTTCGGGCTTCACCAAAAGGCGAAGGTCATCAAGGTCAGCCACGGTGAGATCCCTTGGCCGCTGGTCGGCACGATAGGAGGCTAGCGTGGAGCGAACAAGGTCGCGTATGCCGGTCAAACCATGCTCCAGCAGGCGAATTGAGGTCGCGCGGACCTGCTCGCGTGCTCCATGTTTCTTGAGAGCATCCAAGGCGTTGAGCATGCCGCCGAGTGGGTTGTTAATTTCATGAGCCATGCCCGAAGCAAGACGGCCAAGGCTTGCCACCTTCTCTTCCTCGGCCAGTTGCACGGCCAGAATCTCGCGCTCGTTCACCGCCTGCGACAGCACATTGTAACGGCCAAACAGGCGGCGAAACTCGCTGCTTTGCCGCATCACGATTGAATCCGGAATGAGATTGATCTTGCCCTGGCTCGCCTGATCGAGATGCAGCGACATAATGCGAACCGGCCTCATCATGCGCAAGACAGCCAGATACCCGACAATTGCCAGGACAAGGGTGAGCAGAAGATTGGTAAGGAGCAAGGTTCGCAGCACGTCGCTGCGTTCCTGCAGCAGCGCGCCAATATCAGCTTCCGCATAAATTTTGCCGATTTCACGTTCCTGATAAGGCAACGGTCTCAACAGGAAGGCGGTGGCTTTGTCTTCATTGAGGATGACTTCCCTGCCATCGGTGAAGTGCGTCAAAACCTCTTTCTCCGCAACCGTGTCGGAAGGAAATCTGGCTGGATCACTTGCGGCCAGTATCTTGCCGTCGGCATTGGTGACAATCGTCCATCGAACATTCAGTCCCCTATAGCGCTCCCGCGACCTGTCCAATATATCGAAAACCTCCCAAACATCGCCGCGAAACACCGAAGGAATGAGCGAGGCCGACAAGCCGTCGAGATAAGCCGAGGCAAGTTGCTGGAGGTGCTGCTCCTGGTTTTCTTCGAGGCGGGCCAGAACGCGATTCGTAATGATGGCGCTTACGGCGAACATGAGCACCGCCACAAGCAGCGGGACTTTGAACGACAGCGGCCAAGTCATGGGATTTAGCCGGCTGACCGGATTTGTGTCGCTCATGATCCCAGCCCCCTGACCAGCATCATTTTTGCTGCAATTGAATCGAAAAGAGTTTCAGGCTCATCATCAAAACCATCGAGCTTCAGCATGTTAAGAACATGTCTGCCCTCGTCGTCTTCGGACATATCGATCAGTGCCTTATGCAACAATTCGACCGCTTCTGAAAGTCGCTGGGTCCTCAAACAGGCTATCGGCGGAAACCCCAGCAGTTCCGAAACGGCAACAATTTCTGTTTTGGCCGTAAGCTCGGGTTCGAGCGATGACATCACTTCCCATACATAGCCATCGACACTCCCGCTCTGGGCCAGCCCTGATGCGACGGCCCGAACTACATTGCGGTGACCGTAAGTGAAGATGGTTTGGCGAAAAAACTGGTCGGGCCGGAGTTTTCGTTCCGCCAGGAGTGATGCGGTGACCAAATACCCAGAATTGCTATTCGGATCAGAGAAGGCATGAATGTCACCTTTCAAGTCTTCAATGGTGGTTGCAAGCCTTCCCTTGGGTGCAATTAAATATGACTGATAGAGTGGTTTGCCGCGCCAAACCGGAACAGCGACCAATGACAGCTGCTGGCGAAATTGTGCGAACGGATAGCCGCATATCCATGCACCATCCAGCTGACCCGAAAGCAACAAAGCCGTTATCTCTTCGTAAGTACGCCGTTGAATGAGTTGAACAACTCGACCCGTCTTTCGCGATAGATAAGCCTTAAGCTTGGTCAATAATTCGAGATCATTGGTCAGGAAGACTGGGGTAAGACCGAAGTTCAGTGGAGGCGCTGCTTGAGCGCCAAGTTCGCCGAAGCCGCTGAGTAATCCAACAGCACCTGTTCCGAAGGCTATCGCCTGTCGGCGCGAAAGACTTTTGCTTGATGGTGCTCGGAAACCACGATGTTTCATGTCGCGATCGATTCTAGCGTGTCACGGGTGGGAGTCGAGATATTCCAAGCGATCAGGTTTCTCGATTAGCACTCTTGGAATGATGCAATGCAGCACATCAACCCGCAAGCCAGTGACGAAAGCATAATGTGGTATTCAATGTGGGATGGGCAGATTGTTCTATTTCTAACTATTTGTTCTATAACATATATATCTAATTTGTTGGCGGAGACGGAGGGATTCGAACCCTCGATACGCTGTAACACGTATGACGATTTAGCAAACCGTTGCCTTCAGCCACTCGGCCACGTCTCCGGTGCTGGGGCTTTTGCCGTGATTTGATTGCGCATGCAAGCGGGCGTGGACGCCTGCCCCCAATTCTTTCACCGGAAGTGGCAAAATGTCATAACCGACTAATTTAGTCGGTTTTTTCTTGACTCAGAATTCCCCGGTGTTATTCCTGCAGAAAACCCAACAGGAGATCCCGTCATGAAGTTTTCCCGTCGCGGCCTTATTGCCCTTGCAGCCTTCGCAGCCCTTCAAACATCGGCGCATGCGGCTGAAGAAGTGAATGTCTACTCCTACCGCCAGCCGGAATTGATCAACCCCCTGTTCGAGCAATTCACCAAGGAAACCGGGATTGCCGTAAGAACGGTTTTTGCGGAAAAAGGATTGATCGAGCGGATGGAGCAGGAAGGCGCTCTGAGCCCCGCAGACCTTCTGATGACGGCTGATGTTGGCAGGCTTGTCATTGCCGCCGACAAGGGCCTGGCGCAGCCCGTCGAACTGCCTGAAATCCTGGACAAGGTTCCAGCGGCATTGCGCGACACCGGCAATCTCTGGTTTGGCCTCACCATGCGGGCCCGCGTGGTCTATGTGTCGAAGGACCGGGTGACGCAGGAGACTTTCACTTATGAAGAATTGGCCGATCCAAAATGGAAAGGCAAGATTTGCAGCAGGCCCGGCAATCATCCCTATAATCTCGGGCTGATTGCAGCAGTGATTGCCCATACGGGCGAAGCAGCGGCGAAGGAATGGCTGGCCGGCTGGAAAGCGAACCTGGCGATCAAGCCGAGCGGCGGTGACCGTGACCAGGCCAAGGGCGTATTTGCCGGTGAATGCGATCTCGCCATTTCAAACACCTATTACATGGGAAAAATGCTGACCAACGAGAAGGAAACCGAGCAAAAGGATTGGGCGAAAGCCACCCGCATCGTATTCCCCTCCTCGCCCGAGATCGGCACACACGTCAACATTTCCGGCATGCTCCTGGCGAAGAATGCTCCGCACAAGGACAATGCCCTCAAGCTGATGACCTTTCTGGCCAGCGACGCGGCCCAGCAGCTCTATGCAAATGGAAACTTTGAGTATCCGGTAAATCCGGCCGTGCCTGCCTCGGAGATTGTCCAGAGTTGGGGCAAGTTCACACCTGACACGTTAAACGTGGCGGAGATTGCCAAGCTTGAGAAAACTGCCTCGAAGCTGGTGGACGAAGTCCAGTTCAACGACTGACCCCTGCAAAATGGAAAAAGTCCGCGTGCCCAGATTCACGCGGACTTTATTTGTCTTTAAGCTCTAGTGCAGCGTGAGCAAGTCACGGGCCTGGCGTTGGGCGTGGGCCACATCGGCTGGGCTCATTTCGCGCGAAATCTCGCAACGATACTGCTTGGCGCTTTCGCTGCCTTTGAGGGCAGCAAGATTGAACCACTTGTGGGCCGCCACAAGATTCAGCGAAACCTCACGCCCGATGCAATACTTCATGCCGATTTCGAGCAGATCGTCGGCAGTTGCGGCGGCGATTGAAATCTCCGCTTCATTTTTCATCACTTGACGTCCCATGTTAGTCCCCATCATTCGTATTATTGCCGGCACTGAAGTGTGCGGCGTTGATGGTGATTTTGACTCCCGGGCGGCAATGCGGAGTTAAACGACAGGCTTAAGAAACTTCAAATGAAGTGACAGGCTGGTTTGGCTCACCTGCAGATTAAGCCAATGAATCCGCCATTTTATGCAAATATACAGGAAAAATTTACGACGAATAATTCATCAGCGGTTTACCAGGATTTCGATAACTCGGAGGCCGTGCCGAAATTCCTACGGCACCGGAACAGCGAGTTTCATGTAAATCGGGAAGTGATCGGACCCTGCCCCATTGCCGATGCCCTCGCTCTCAAGCTGGCGGATGCCGGGGCTCACAAAGATATGGTCAATGGCTATTTGCGGCATGCCGGTGCGGGCGGGCCAGGTGGGCAGGTCGGTGAGGCGCGTGAAATTTCCCTGGGCGGCAAAGGTCTGGGTCACGCGTGAATAGGGGGTGGCGTTGAAATCGCCCATGACGATGCGGCTGCCCGTAATCGCATCCAGTTCGACGGCCAGCGCCCTGGCTTGCGCAAGCTGCGAGCGCGAATAGGGAAAGCGGGTCGTATGGACGCCGTAGATGGAAAGGCTGCCAAATTCGGGGCCAAGCGAGGCACGGATATAGGGAGGGCCTTCCCAGATCATGCGGTCGCCGATCTTGGTCAGCGGAAATTTTGAGAGAATGCCAAAGTTGCAATGGGTCGGGTCCGAGCATTTGGCCTGATAGGGATATTGGGGGAGCAGCTGGTCAAAAATCCCGCGCTTGTTTGGCCCGAGTTCAACCAGGACGATCACGTCCGCATTCAGCCTTATGATCTCGGCTTTGACCTCTTCGACCTGATTGTTGTTGAACAACGTGTTGAAGCTTGCCACGCGGATTTCGCGCTCGCCTTCCTTAACGGTGCTCATAACCGTGGGATTCGCACTGGCGTAATAGGGCCACACGCTATAGCCCACCACCATTGCAATCAGCAGCACGACGGCGGTCAATACCTTTCCATGGGGCATGAAGAAGCCAAGGGCAAAGGCCACAACCAGAAACATGAACTGCGGCGTGAACTGGGAAAATATGTCAAAACCCACCCAGAGCTGACCAAGGCGCGCCGCAGCCAGGCCGGCAATGCCGATGCTCAGCCCCAGCATGCAGCCGAGATAACCTTTGGGGCGGTTGCGTCGTCTTTTTGCAGCGGCTTCAGCTTCAAGCGCATCTTTGCGCACGAACTTCTTTTTCTTTATTTCGTCCACAAGGAATGCCTTCGTCAGGAATCAGAGAAGTCTGCTCTCCATTGGCAGAATCTGTTCCGGTGTACCAAAACCCGGCATAGCTTCAATACGTTTTTTCCAGGCCACGATATTTGGGTAAGGCGTCAAGTCAATCATGGCCTCGGGCGCATAGCGCACGATGGCATAACTGCCGATATCGGCGATAGTTGGTTTCTTGCCGACAATCCATTCGGACTTCGCCAATTCGTGCTCAATGACCGCCAGGGCCGCCTTGGCCTCCGTGTCATACATGGTGCGGACTTCATCGCCGAACTGGCGGAAACCACGGTTGCGGGCCCGCAAACGCAGCAATGGCACGGAAAGTTTGTCCCACTGCCAGAACAGCCACTCGCGTATCCGGATTTTTTCAATCGGGGTCTTGCCGTCAAACTTGTGAAGGGTCTCGGACAGGTGTTCGAGGATCGCGGCGGACTGCACCAGGAAGAGCTGGCCATCGCGCAGGGCCGGCACCTGGCCATAGCGGTTTTTCACCAGGTAATCGGGCTGCTTGTGCTGGCCTTCGCGGAGATTGACGTGGATATAGGAAAAGGGATGGCGGCACAGGGAGAGCATGAGCCCCACCGTGTAGGAGGGGCCGGAGGTCATGGTGCCATGGAGGGTAAAACGCTGCTTGTCGCCACTTGCGGCTGCCACTTTGACGGCTTTTTTGGGCTTTGATTTTACCGGCTTCTTTTTGGCAACGGCCTTTTTAGCCGCTTTCTTGGCTGGTTTAGCCATCGGAATACCCTCGCTTGTCCCATTCGCGTAACAAATCTGCACACGGACTATAGCGGATAATACTCGGAAACGGAAATACTATCTAAGATACTGAATCTCTTAGTTAATTCCAAGTTTTTGGCGGAGCAAATCGTTAACGGCCTGGGGATTTGCCTTGCCGCCGGTGGATTTCATGACCTGGCCCACAAACCAGCCCAGCATGGAGGGTTTGGCCAAAACAGCGGCAATTTTGTCGGGATTCTGGGCAATTATCTCGTCCACGGCCTTTTCAATGGCGCCGCTATCGGTCACCTGTTTCAGGCCCCGGCTTTCGACAATCTCGGATGGCGAGCCGCCCTCGGTCCAGACGATCTCGAAGACATCCTTGGCGATTTTTCCGGAAATCGTGCCCGACGTTATGAGATCCACGATCTCGCCAAGCTGGCGGGCGGAAACCGGTGTGGTTTCAATGGTTTTGCCCTCCTTGTTCAAGCGGCCAAAGAGCTCGTTGATCACCCAGTTCGCGGCAATCTTGCCGTCCCTGCCCTTGGCCGTGGCTTCAAAGAAGTCCGATGAGGCCCGTTCGGCACTCAGCACGCTGGCATCATAGATGGACAGGCCATAGGCGCTCACGAAGCGGTTGCGTTTTTCATCGGGCAATTCGGGAAGGCTGTTCTTGATAGCCGTCACCCAATCATCGGTGAATTCAAGCGGCAGCAAGTCCGGATCGGGGAAGTAGCGGTAATCGTGTGCCTCTTCCTTGGAGCGCATCGAGCGGGTTTCGCCCTTCTTGGGGTCGTAAAGCCGGGTTTCCTGATCGATCTTGCCGCCATCCTCGAGAATGCCGATCTGGCGGCGGGCCTCGAATTCAATGGCCTGGCCCATGAAGCGCACCGAATTCACATTCTTGATTTCGCAGCGGGTGCCGAACTTGTCGCCGGGCTTGCGCACGGAGACGTTGACATCGGCGCGGAGTGAGCCCTGCTCCATGTTGCCATCACAGGTGCCGAGATAACGCATGATCTGGCGCAGCTTGGTGACATAGGCGCGCGCCTCGTCGGAGGAGCGCATGTCAGGCTTCGAGACAATCTCCATCAACGCGCAGCCGGAGCGGTTGAGATCGACAAAGCTCATGGTCGGATGCTGGTCGTGAATGGATTTGCCGGCGTCCTGCTCCAAATGCAGGCGTTCAATGCCCACGTCGACAGTCTTGCCATCATCGAGATCGATGGTGACGACGCCTTCGCCGACGATGGGCTGCTTGTACTGGGATATCTGGTAGCCCTGCGGCAGATCGGGATAGAAATAGTTCTTCCGGTCGAAGATCGAATAGTTGTTGATCTTGGCTTTCAGGCCAAGGCCGGTGCGCACCGCCTGCTCCACGCAATACTCGTTGATGACCGGCAACATGCCGGGCATGGCGGCATCGACAAGCGAGACGTGGTCATTGGGCTCGCCGCCAAATTCAGCGGATGAACCGGAAAAGAGCTTGGATTTGGAGGTGACCTGGGCATGGACTTCGAGGCCAATGATGATTTCCCAATCACCAGTTGCCCCCTTGATCCAGTCCTTTGATGCGGCCACGCGCTTTTCAGAAATCATTAATTTCACCCGTTATTTGCGCGTCTTGGTACTGGTTTGGAGGCTTGTGTTCAAGCCCCCGGATTATCCATTTCCCGGCCGATGGCGCGGAACAGCCAGACCGCACCCAGAAACATGGCGCCCACTATACCCATGAAACCGTAGTCCTGCGTTGTAAAGTCAGCGCCGGTCTTTTGCCAAAGCGCCAAAACCAGGAAGCCGAGGAGCAGGATCGCCGCGCCGAGGCTGGCGTAACGCATGGCCTTCAGCAGCAGGCGTTGCAGGGGAGACATGTCGCTCATTTGCTTTCTCTTGCCTGTCTTGGCATGTAGATAGGTGTTTTAACCCGACTGGACGCGGAAATGTCAAAAAAGAAGACCGATCTCACTTCGTTGAAGCCCGAAACACAGGCTGGTTGTAGCGGGCCGCGAATATGCGGAGCACGGCATCGTCAATCCGGCGGTTTATCACGCTTCCACCATTACCTTCCCGACAGTCAAGGCGCTCCATGACCGCGACCAGCCCTACACTTATGGGCGAAGGGGCACGCCGACATCGCGGGCAGTTGAAACGGCCATCGCGGCACTCGAAGGCGGACATGATTGCAAGATTTCCTCGTCCGGGCTTGCGGCCGTCACGACGACGCTGCTGGCCTTCCTGAAAACCGGCGAGCATCTGCTCATTCCGGACACGGTCTATTATCCGGTGCGCCAGCTCTGCGATAGCGTGCTCAAGGGATTGGGGATCGAGACGACCTATTATGATCCGCTGATCGGGCGCGGCATTGCGGGCCTGATCCGCGCCAATACCAAGGTTGTCTATTGCGAGAGCCCGGGGTCGCAAACCATGGAGGTGCAGGACATTCCGGCGATTGTGGACGTTGCCCACGGCAAGAACTGCATTGTGATTTTGGATAACACCTGGGCCGGCGGATTTTATTTCAACGCCTTTGCCCATGGCTGCGATGTTTCGGTTCAGGCGGCGACAAAATACATCGTAGGCCATTCGGATGCGATGCTGGGATCCACGGTTTGCAACGAAAAGACCTGGGGACAGTTCAAGCAGGCATATGAGACAATGGGGCAATTCGCCGGCCCCGACGACATGTATCTGGCCCTGCGCGGACTTCGCACCATGAGCGTGCGGCTTGAACGGCACATGCGCAATGCCACTGCTGTGGCCGAGTGGCTGCGCGGGCGGAGCGAAGTAGAAAGCGTTCTCTACCCTGCCCTGAGCAATGCGCCGGGCCACGCAATCTGGAAGCGGGATTTCAGCGGCGCTTCGGGATTGTTTTCGGTTGTGCTGAAACCTGCATCGGAACAAGCGCTAGCTGCTATGCTCGATGACCTGAGCCTCTTCGGCATGGGCTTTAGCTGGGGCGGATTTGAGAGCCTTGTGGTTCCCTTCAAACCGGTGCGGACCGCCACCACATGGACGGCGCCCGGCCCCTGCCTGCGCTTCCACATCGGGCTGGAAAGCCCCGATGACCTGATTGATGATTTAAAACAAGGGTTTGAACGGCTCAAAAAATCTTCTTGAATCGGTGGATATAATTCCTATCTGTGACCTCTAAAGGAGATTGGGATGAAGATATTTTTCCGGGTTTTTGTATTGATTTCAGTGCTTCTGGCACTCACCGTCACGGCCTTCGCGCAGGAAGGCGATGATCCGGAACTCATTTTCAAAAAGACCACCGTGTGGCGGCTGCTGTCGCCCGATGCCAAGCTTGCAACCTATGTCATTGACGATCCCCAGGTAGATGGCGTTGCCTGCTACTTTACGGTTCCGGAAATTGGCGGATGGTCCGGCTGGGCCGGATTTGCGGAAGAGCGTTCCGAGACATCACTGGCCTGCCGCCAGGTGGGGCCGGTGACGCTGAAGGCCAAGTTTACCCAGGGCGAGGAAATCTACCGGCAGCGCCGCTCGCTCTTCTTCAAGAAAATGCAGATCGTGCGCGGCTGCGACGCCAAGCGGAATGTCCTGGTGTACCTGGCCTACACGGACAAGATCATCGAGGGCAGCCCGCAGAACTCAACCTCCACGGTTCCCATCATGCCATGGGGCACGCTGCCCGCGCCCAAATGCGGGGAGTTCTTAAACTAATAACTCCGCGCTGTTGGTATCTGATCGGCAACTACTTTGCGGGCAGGAAATCGCCAGGCAGAAGCCGGTTGCACTCATACTTAGGATCACATTCGCTATCCTTGTTGTAATTCAGGTAGTCTCGAACGATCTGGGCAACGGCGATGCTGGAGTCAGCCTTCCCGGATTGCGCAGGATCCTTCACTACGGGAGCTTCAGGGTCGCCCACCTTTGTGACGTTCTTGTTCGCTCCTTCTTCACCACTGTCCACGGTGATCGGACCGGTGGAAATGGCCACATTCTGCGCCGCTTTCGGATTACTCATGCCGTCAATGGCCAGGGAGACGGCAATAAAGGTGTCCACATTCTTGATGACGGCCAAGTACTGCCGTTTATCAATTGCATCATTCAGGTAGGTCTCGCACAACCGGTAATAGCCATCCCGCAGGACCTGGATGCTTTGCGTCCGCAGGCCGATAGAGGCGGCGGACTCCTGTATTCCCACAACTGCCGAACCGCCTGCCGAAGGGGATCCAGTCTGCCCCGTGAAATTGCCGCGTGCCGATAACACCGCCGCTTGGGCTACCAGTGCATCCGGGCTCGGTTCAGCGCATACGACTCGGACCCCGTCCGACTTCCTCGTACCAGTAATCACCAGCCGCTGCCGCGCATCCACACTCAGCGTTTGAAAACTGCCCAAGCTGCCTTTCTTGTAAATTGTTCCGCCATCGCAGGCGGAGAGAACAGTCGATAGGCCGGCGAGCATCGCGATCGCGTAAATTGGTTTTCCTTGATCACTCATAACTTCCTCCCCACACGCAGCCGATAGCCAGGTGCGAGGCGTCTGGCTGCTTAGCCACCCCGGTGAGTTTTCAGGTTTTTCTAAAAGTCCCCGTTCTGTTCAGATAAATAGAATGTCACTTCTATAAGTTGTGTCAATATATTTTTGTAATTTATAGTTGTAGTGTAATTTTTGCAAGATCACAGGCGCGTTAGCGCACAGGCCCAAACGCGGGAAAGTATCAAAGGCTTGAGAGAGATGACTCGGCTATGTGTAAACGGGCATGTTCTTAGAAGACCAAGCCCGACAGGCGATCACCGGATGCTTAGTGGTATGTGTGGGAGGGTGTGCTCTTCACGGGATCGGATGCCGGCATTGGCCAGCGCATTCCAAGCTTGTCGGCGAACACCAGCCAGGTTTCACCCAGGGACGTCCAGCGCAATTTGGTTTCCTGGTCGACGGCGAGTTGCGCATGATGAAAGCAGCGCTCGGCCTGGGCACGAAATGCCGCGAAGTTGTGACTATTGATTTTGGGAACGTCTGCCACGTCTCAAACTTCTCAGAAACCCGAAGAACACGACAGGAGATCCGCACCTGCTATCGCTGCGACGTTGCCCACATGACAAAATTATTTCAATTCGCTGAAAAAGTTATGCACTGATTTATTCGTTCGCCGCAGCGCAGGCGATTGGAAAAAACCAAACGGGTTTCTTGTCAACTCGACTCTACTTGAAATTCCGCCACTGCGCTTTGAGACGGGAAAGCGCCACGGAAAACCGGTAGAGACCGGTGTACTCCGTAATATCTGTGCATCGTGTTGGCCATGAGGTTTGATATGGCCGGGAGAATGTAACGCCTTGCGACATGGCGGCAATTTTTTCCCTGAGCGGCAGCTTGCCTATGGGCACACCGTCAACCTTCATCCGGCCTGAATAGCCTCCGCAGGCCGGAAGTGATGGGAGATAGGGAATTGACAGACCTTCAGAAGTAATGACCGCAATGGCCTTGAAGTTATTCTTCTCAATCCGGCAATGCTTGTGTTTTGAGACTACGCCAAAGGTATCCATGCCCTCCCCGAAGCAAACGATGCGCCAGTTTGGAGCGACCCTGCTGACGGTGCCGCCAGCGTCGCGGATAGCCTGGTCGGAATTTCCGAAGAAGCCGGCGAAGGACTGTGTGGGCGCCAGCGTCAGGGCGGCGAGGAGAATCAACAGGGCTCCGGTTTGCTCGCCAATGTTTGGCCGGATCAGATTTCCCATTATTGTCTTACCCTTAGGAACAGTTCGACCATTCCGGAAAGGGATTTCCATCCTCTCCGCCTGTTGGATAGTAGCGCCTCCCTGATGAGAGTTGCAAGATAATGGCGGGGCTGAAAAGAAATTGCGATCTTGCCACCGGCACGCCGTTGCGCCAACTTCGCAGATAAATTGAACAAATCAGTGGGGATACATGATTACGGGCCGGCTTGAGACGGTTGCGGTCATTGGCAACGGCATCATCGGCCACGGCATTGCGCAGATATTCGCAGCCGCGGGCAGCAGGGTCGTCATGATCGGCCGGAATCAAGACTCACTTGGCCGGGCCATGAAGAAGATCGCCACCAGCCTCGGCGATTTTGCCGCTCATGGGCTGATCGAGAAGTCGGCTCCAGAGGCCAGTCTCGCGCGAATTCAGACCTCGCTGCGGCTTGAGGATGCAGCAGCGGCTCAACTCGTCATCGAAGCGGTGACGGAAGACCTGCCGCTTAAGGTTGAGCTCTTTGGCAAGCTGGATCAAATATGTCCTCCGCCCGCCGTTCTGGGGTCATCGAGCGGGCAACCCGCCAGCGCGCTCATCGCCAAGGTGGCAAACCCTGAGCGGGTCATCGCCACCCATTTCTGGTATCCGCCGCAGCTCATTCCGCTGGTTGAGGTCTGCGCCGGCCCGAAAACATCGCCAGATGTCACGCGGTGGGTGTGCCAAGTTCTGAAGCAAGCAGGCAAGGAACCAGCCATAATTGACAAGGAAATTCCGGGCTTTATCGGCAATCGCCTGCAATTTGCCATGCTGCGCGAGGCTTGGGCACTTGTGGGCATCGGGAGCGGCAAGTGCCGAGGCCATCGACACGGTGGTGCGCAACAGTTTCGGCCGCCGCGTCGGCATCACGGGGCCACTTGAATCGGCGGACGCCGGCGGCCTCTACACCATGTATCATTTCGGCAAGTCACTCATGCCGCATCTCGACACCAACCCCGAACCACCCGCGGCAATCGCCGAACTGGTGGCCAAGGGCGCCAATGGAATAGCCAATGGCCAAGGAGTCTATGACTGGTCGAAACGCGATGGCGCCCAGCTCATCGCGGCGCGCATGGAAGAGCTGTTTCGCTGGTTGAAAGCGGACAAAGCGCGGGGGCAATGAAGCGGTGGTAAGCGGCAGCCGAGTTCTGAGCGAGACCTGTTCCTTCGATCCCTATTGGTGGCGGGCAGCGCCCCACACAGAGGAACCGGGCTCGGCGCCTTCCCCCAGCACCGACGTGGCAATCATCGGGTCCGGCATCACCGGACTTGTGGCGGCCTTGCATCTGGCGCGGGGCGGCAGGCAGGTCACTATTTTCGAGGCGCGGGAGCCGGGCTATGGCGCCAGCACGCGCAATGCGGGCTATGTGGGCCGCACCCTCAAGCACGGATTCGGCGAACTGGTCGAGAGCCACGGCCTGCCCTTCGCCACGCAAATCTACGGCGAGTTGATGGAAGCCTTCCTTGCGGTGAAGGAAACAGTGGAGAGCGAGAACATCGCCTGCCATTATAGCCAGCAGGGGCGGCTGCTGCTGGCGACGAGTTCGGACATGTATGAGGCAATGGCCCGCGAATTCGCTCTCAGGGAGAAGCATTTGCGCGAGCCCTTCGCCATGGTGAGCCGGGCCGAGCAGACGAAAGAGATCGGCACCGGGCGTTATTTCGGCGGCGTCAAGATCGAGGATCATGCAGGACTTCACCCCGGCCTTTATCACCAGGGTTTACTTGATGCGGCGCGCGCCGCCGGTGTCACCATCGCCGCCCATACGCCGGTCCAGCGTATTGGCCGTGACGGTGCAGGTTTCACTGTGCAGACACCACGGGCGCGAGTTGCGGCGCGGGACGTTATCGTGGCGACGAACGGCTATTCCGGTGATGCATTTCCGTGGCTCAAGCGCCGCGTGATGCCGTTTGATGCCTATCAAACCGTGTCGGAACCCATGAACGCTGAGCGGGTGCGCCAGTTGCTGCCCGGCGACCGCACATTCATCGACTGGAATTTTAATGTGGATTGGGTCAGGCGTGCGCCTGGCGATCCCACACGCATCGTTTTCGGCGGCCTCACCGGCGGGCGCAACCAGGACCTTCGCGTTATGGCCGAGCGGCTGCACATGCGGCTCATGCGGATCTTTCCGGAGCTTTCCGATCTCCGCTTCGACCATGTGTGGACCGGCAAGTGCGGCGGAACTTTCGACCTCTATCCGCACATCGGCAGCCATGAGGGCATTCATTTCGCTGTCGGTTATTGTTTCGCCGGCGTCCCCATGGGCACCCTGTTCGGACAAAAACTGGCACGGCGCATCTTGGGCCAAAAGGGCGGAGAGAGCGCCTTCGACCGCCCCATGCCTTCAAACCCGCTGTATTGGGGAAACCCGTGGTTCGTGCCCTACGCCATCAACTGGATGAGCCGAGGCGACCGATAATGCGGGGCGATGATAGACCAAGCAATTAAAATTTTACAGATTAGAGAAGGAAACCCTTAACCGAAGTCACGGTGTCCCATATTATTTTTGAAACAAATAGTAGACACTTAGTCCACCATGTTGAACGTCCAGCGTCTCCAGAGATCAGCGCAAATACCCGCGCCACCGCGTGTTTAAAGAAGCCAAGATCGCTTCTCCGACATTCACAGGCGTCATCAACGTGACAATTCGGGAGTTGAGTGTCGGTGGCGCGCGTCTTGATACGCCTCCGTTCATCGAAATACCGAAGGAATTCGATCTTTTGGTTATCTCGGAAAACCTGTTCTACCCAGCCGTAGTCAGGTGGTGTGCTGGCGTATCAGTCGGTATCGAATTCGCCGGGGAGCCGCACCGTCCAAAAGTGCTCCCGTTCAGCAAGCCGCTTCAGCCATAGGCAAAGCTGTTCTTCAACTCATTGAAAAAATTGGCGACCTCGGCTGGATTCGAACCAGCGACCTAGTGCTTAGAAGGCACTTGCTCTAGTCCAACTGAGCTACGAGGTCGTATGTTGGCTACTCAATGGGTCCAGTTGTCGGACCGGCCCCATTTGAAATTATCAGAATAGGACTTCTTGTGGATACGCACGGGAGGTTCGGGCGCCACGACGTAGGCCAGGCCATTTTTCGTGGCGTAGGCAATGGCAAGTTCCCTGGTCTCAAAGCTGAGCCTGAGCTGCTGGCGCGTATCGCCGGAAGAGGTCCAGCCCATCAGCGGATCGGTGGTGCGCGGCGCATCCGATTCAAATTCGAGCAGCCAGCTTTCCGACTTGCCCTTGCCCGATTGCATGGCGCTGCGGGAAGGCTTGTAAATGCGTGCGACCATGGCCGTCCTGCCCTCTTCACTGTCAAATTCCTGAATGGTCGGGGCGGCGGGATTCGAACTCGCGACCCCCTGCGCCCAAGGCAGGTGCGCTACCAGACTGCGCTACGCCCCGACATTTCAGACTTTATGAACGGCTGCTTATAGAGAAAACCTTGCAGAGAGCAAGCTAGTCCTCAGCGGTATTGAAAATACGGTGGTAAACCTTGTCATTTACCCGCAAACCCAGCCTTTTGACGGTTCCGGCGGCCAGTTCCAGGACGCCCCGGACCGGCTCCTGGACGCTGATGGTATCAAGCGACTGGGGCACCGTATTCTCGGCAATGGCGGCTATGGTGCCGTCCTCCCGGATAAAGAGCATGTCGAGGGAGATGTTGGTGTTCTTCATCCACATGGCCACGGGGCGCGGCTTCTCATAGTCAAAGAGCATGGCCTTGTCTTCCGGGAGGAAGTGGCGGAACATCAGGCCGCGGGTGCGCAATTCGTCCGTGTCGGCAATTTCCGCGGTGAACGTTGTGAAGGAGTCAGCACTTTCCAGGGCGATTGATTCGAGCTTTGAAATCTGCGCGTTTTCGGGAAGGGCGGCCGAAGCTCCGGCCAGCCACAGGAAGCAGGTCAATAGAATGAAGGTGACCTGTTTCATCGGCTCTCCTCATACGCAACAGATTTTGGAGAATCTAGCCTAGTTCGTATGGGGCGGTCCACCCTCAAGACTCAGGCGGATTTCGGCCGCCATATTGCCCTTCGGGCCTTCGCCGAATTTCACATAGACCCACTGGTCAGGCACGAGTTCGGCAATCGCCGTCTTGCGCAGGGTTTCCATGTGCACGAACACGTCAGGCTTGCCTTCGCCTTCCGAGACAAAACCAAAGCCGCGCGCCCGGTTGAACCATTTTACCTTGGCTCTCACCCAACCGGTGGATGGCACCACAGTATTATGGGTGCGCGACTTGCGCTCAACGGGATGAATGGCGGTTGAAAGGTCAACCGAAAGAACGCGCAGACATTGATAGCCCTTCTGGCGCGCGACAACTTCACAGGTGACGCGGGCGCCTTCGAGCGGCGCTTCAAAACCATCGCGCTTCAGGCAGCTCAAATGTAAAAGAATGTCCGGCATGCCGTTGTTGGGAATGACGAAGCCATATCCGCGGCCCACGTCGAACCACTTCACCAAGCCATCAATCTGGATAATCTGGACATTGGGCTCGGCGCCCTGTTCATGCCCAACTACCGCCCCAGTAGTAGAGGTGATACTCACCGCCATGTTTCACCCACCCCATTTTCGCGTGGCGGCCTTGCCTCTGCACACCACAGGGCCAAGTTTTGAGCATATCTTAAAGATTTGTACAGTGTGATTCACGCAAAGCCTGATGGAAAACTCCGACTGTGGCATTGCTGCATCTGCTGATCGGGCCGCACGCGCCGGAAAAATTCGTTATGACGTTGAGTTGAACTGGAAATTTCAATTTTTTTCGAACAGGACTCCATCCGGGCAAGCGAATCGGGTTTTGAATTTGCAAATCGCGCGCCGGACCTTCAAATTTTTATTGCCAGACGGGAAATTTGGCAAAACCGGCACTGGCGCGCGAGTGATTCGTTGCGGACTTTTGCCCCGGGCACCGCTAAACATGCCCGCTCAGGCTCACTCCAACCCATGAGGTTCCCATGAAATATCTGCATACCATGATCCGTGTCGCCGATCTGGACGCGTCGCTGGATTTCTTCATCAACAAGCTTGGCTTTGTGGAGCAGCGCCGGCACGTCAATGAGAAAGGCCGCTTCACGTTGGTGTTTGTTGCAGCGCCGGAGAGCCCCGATGCGCCGGTGGAACTCACTTACAACTGGGATCCGGAAGTTTATACGGGCGGCCGGAACTTTGGCCATCTGGCGATCGAAGTCGATAATATTTACGACTACTGCGCCAAGCTGATGGCCCAGGGGATTACCATCAACCGCCCGCCGCGCGAGGGCCGCATGGCCTTCATCAAGACGCCCGACGGCATTTCCATTGAAGTGTTGCAAAAGGATGCCGCCCTGCCCTTGCAGGAACCGTGGAAGAGCATGCCGAACATCGGAAGCTGGTAAGTCAGGCTTTAGCTTTCCAAATTCCGGTGACGGCGAAGGCCTCATCCATGCCGGGCCAGGGCGGCATGGTGACGCCTACGGCCTCGAGCGGCTCATCGCCATCACAGCGGAACTGGAAGTGGCAGCCGACGGGAATTGAAATCGAAACGCCGGGGTGGACATCAATTGTCTCCTCGGCGTTATTTGTTTTGCGCCAGAGGCGGCCCTGCCCGCTGGTGAAGAACCACACTTCTTCAACGGTGCGGTGGGCAACGGCGATGGAAACCTTGCCCGCCGGCAATTCGAAATGCGCCATGGAGCCGCGCGAGGTTGCGGCCAGCAGGCGAACTTCCGAACCATCGGGCGCAATCGCATCGGGCTTGTCGGCCAGATGGCGGGTGATGAAATCATGTGTCATAGAAGGTCTCCAATTCAGGAATATAGTGAGACTAGGGAGATCAAAAATGGAAATCAAACGCAGTGGTTCACAGCCTTCCGGCAAAGGCCCGAAAGAATACTTCACCGGCACGGTCCGCATCGATCCGCTTATCAACGCACCCGATCCGGCGCGCGTTGCAGGGGCCAGCGTCACCTTTGAGCCCGGCGCGCGCACCGCATGGCACACCCATCCGTTCGGACAGACGCTGATCGTTACAGCAGGCTTCGGCTGGGCCCAGCGCGAAGGCGGCCCGATCGAAGATATCCGCCCCGGCGACGTGGTGTGGTTCGAACCCGGCGAAAAACACTGGCACGGGGCCACGCCGACCACGGCCATGACGCATATCGCCGTTCAGGAGAAACTCAATGGCTCGCCAGTCACCTGGCTGGAGCATGTGACCGATGAACAATATCGAAAGTGAACACTGACGGAGGAGAGCAAGCGAGAGGGCTCTCGCTCACTCTGCCGGGATTGTTTTGCTGCCATATTTGGGGGTATATTCCAGTGCTGGAATCAACCTTGGAAAGTGAGGATAAAATGGCCGAAACTAAAAGCAACAGGAATACCATCATTGGGGTGATCGTCGTTATCATCGTGCTGGCAATAATCGGCTATGCTGCCGGATGGTTTGGCGGAGCGGCCCCGGAACAGGCCACGGCTCCTGCCCCCGCACCTGCAACCGAACAACCGGCGGCTCCTGCCCCGGCCCCGGCCACTGAAGCACCTGCGGCGCCTGCACCCGCTACGCCGCCAGCCACGACAACGCAGTAACGGAAGCTGTTTTATCGATCTGGCAACAGGTTTTAAGTCGGCGCGGGAAATAACCCGCGCTGACATTTTCTTGAGTCTAGTGAAGAAGCGCTACAGCCCGCCAAGTGGGCGAATGACTTACGCGCGGATGATTATTGAAAAAATGGCGCGCCCTACGGGAGTCGAACCCGTCTTTACAACGTGAAAGGCTGTCGTCCTAACCGATAGACGAAGGGCGCGGTGCGGCGTTCTATAGAGAGGTTCGGCAGCGCTGGCAAGCCTCACAAAACACGGGCCATATCCTCGATTTGCAGCGATGGAACGCGCTTTGCGCCCCATTCATCAATAGTTAAACGGCCAGCGAAATGCAGGGGCAATTTACGCTCGGTGAGGAGCGTTTCGCCAAGCTCGGTGCCCATGGCGCGGAAGGCAATGGCCTTGATTCGGGTGCCATCGGCAGACGCCAGGGTGCAGCGGATGTGGTCACTTCCTGCCGGATCCGCATAGACCACCTTGTGGGCGGGAAAGGCAAACACGGGGGCGGGATGAGCCGCGCCATAGGGGCCTGCCTGTTCCAGCAGTTCAATGAGATCGAGGGTTGCGCCGGAAGCGGTCAAGGCGCCGTCGATTTGAAGGGCGTTTTCGGCGGCATTTGATACGGCGTCAGCAAGCCTGTCTTCCAGAAAACTTCTGAACTCGACCAGCCTGGCGATTTCAACGGTGATGCCCGCTGCCATTGCATGGCCGCCGCCCTTCACGATCACGCCGGCTTCAAGAGCGGCACGTGACGGCGCTGCCGATATCGACACCATCGATCGAGCGGCCGGAGCCGCTGGCGAAGCCGGTTTTCGGATTGCTGGCGAGAACAAAGCTCGGCAGTTGATAACGCTCCTTGAGCCGCGCGGCGGCCAGCCCGACAACGCCGGGATGCCAGCCATCGTTGGTGACCACGATCACCGAACTGCGGTGTTCCTTGCCGAGCGCGGCATCAGCCTGAAGAGCGGCGGCATCGACGACGCGCATTTCGATGGCCTGGCGCTGGCGGTTGAGTTGCTCGAGTTCCTGGGCCAATTGATTGGCCCTGCCCTTGTCGCGCGTGGTGAGAAGCTCAAGCGCCAGGTCCGCATGGCCGATGCGGCCCGCTGCATTGAGCCTGGGGCCGAGAACAAAACCGAGGGCATAGACATCGGGGCTGCGCTTGAGGCGGGCGATATCGCTCAGCATGGCAAGGCCAAGATTCTCGCGGCGCGCCATGATCTTCAGGCCTTGCGTGACATAGGCGCGGTTCAGGCCCTTCAAGGGCACGACATCGCAGACGGTGGCAAGTGCTACCAGTTCAAGCCATTGCAGCATGTTGGGTTCTGGCCGTTCGGGAGAATACCAGCCTTTTGCGCGCAGCAGTTTGTTGACGGTGGCGACAAGGATCATCACCACGCCGGCGGCACAGAGGTAGCCGAAGCCCGAAATATCATCCTGCCGGTTGGGATTGATCACCGCATAGGCTTCGGGGAGAATTTCGCCGGCTTGATGATGGTCAACGATGATGGTTTCCATGCCGAGCTCGGCGGCGTGGGCCAGCGGATCATGGGCCAGGACACCGCAATCCAGGGTGAGCAGCAGGACGCAGCCCTGCTCTTTCAAAAACTTCACCGCATGTTCGCTGGGACCATAGCCTTCCGTCAGCCGGTCCGGCATATGGATGATTGCATCCGAACCCACAGCGCGCAGGAACAATTGAAAGATTGCGGCGGAGGAAACGCCGTCAACATCGTAGTCGCTGATGATGCCGATGCGGGTTTTGGCGATGATCGCTTCCGCCAGACGCTCGGCGCCCTTCTCCATGTCTTTCAGGGCGGAGGGTTGCGGCATGAGGCTGCGGATGGTTGGGTTGAGAAAGGCTTCCGCTTCGTCGAGCCCCACGCCGCGCGCGGCCATGACGCGGCCGAGAATTTCCGGCAGTTCATGGCGTTCCGCTATCGCTTGCGCCAGGCGTTCATCCTGAAGGCGCGGGGTCCAGCGCCTGCCGCTTAATGAGCGCTGTACGTCAAGAAAATTGCGCTCCGTCACAGCCGTTCAATGCGGATAACGCGGGGCTTGGAGGCAACATGGCCGTTCTTTTCAATCTGCCCGAGCGCAGTGCGAATGGATGTTTCAAGCGTGTCGTGGGTGATGAGGATGAATGTGGCCGTGGCGCGTTTAGTTTCCTGGCCCTGCCTCCCGCGCTGGACAATGCTTTCAATGGAGATTTTTTCATCGGCCAGAATTTGCGCGATGGAAGCCACCGCACCCGGGCGGTCAACGAGTTCAAGGGCCACGTAGTAGCCGCCCTCGTGGGCCTTCTTCGGCGATTGTTTGTAGGGCTTGAGTTTGGCGGCGGGGATGCCGAAGGCCGGACGCCGGTTGCCGCGGGCGATATCAACAACGTCGGAGAGAACCGCCGAAGCGGTGGGATGGGCACCGGCGCCGCGACCTTCCAGCATGAGATCGCCGACGAAGTCGCCCTTCACGACGATGGCGTTGAATACGCCATCGGTGTCCGAGACGGGCGACCCCTTGGGAACGAGGGTGGGATTGACGCGCTGTTCAATGCCTTCCGCGTGGGCGATGGCAACGCCGAGCAACTTGATCTTGTAGCCCATGTCGCTGGCATTGCGGATGTCATCCAGGGTGATGGCTTCAATGCCCTCGATCTCGATGGCGCCGAGATTCACTTCGGTGCCGAAGGCCAGCGAAGTCACGATGGCCAGTTTGTGGGCCGTATCAAAGCCGCCGATATCGAAGGTTGGATCAGCCTCGGCGTAGCCCAGGTTCTGTGCCTCCTTCAAGACATCGGTGAAGCTCCGGCCTTCGTTTGCCATCTTGGTGAGTATGTAATTGCAAGTGCCGTTCATGATGCCGAAGAGCTTGGTGACACGGTTGCCGATCAGGCCCTCACGCAGGGCCTTGATGATGGGGATGCCGCCGGCGACTGAGGCCTCGAAATTCAGGGCAACGCCCATGGCCTCGGCGGCGCGGGCCAGTGCGGCACCATGATGGGCCAGCAGGGCCTTGTTGGCGGTGATGATGTGCTTTCCCGCGGCGATGGCGGCTTCCACGGCGGCCTTCGCCGGATCGCCCTCGCCGCCCATCAATTCGACGAAGACATCGATATCCGGGGATTTGGCAAGAGCCACGGGATCGTCAAACCAGGTGATGCCAGAAAGGTCATGGCCACGGTCCTTTGCCTTGTTGCGGGCGGCAACGGCGCTGACCTTGATCGGAACCCCGGCCCGGTCGGCCAGCAGGGCACCGTGCTTCTTGACAATATCAAGCACGCCCACCCCTACAGTGCCGAGGCCGGCTATTCCGAGACGCAAAGCGTTAGTCATATTGTCCGCCGGGGCTTTCAGGTTAAGGGTGGTTTGTCTTATGCCTAGGCAGACATGATTTTGCAAGAAAGGCCGTTTATTGTTGGTGTTCCGGATACAGGCCACTAAACTGCCGGGCAGCAAAGAAAAGACAGGATAGATGAGCGATTCCACCCCCCAGAAGCCGGGCGACTACAAGCTGACGGACCCGGTCCAGCTCGCTCAGAACCTGGCGCGGGTATTTGAGCAGTTAGCGCACATCGCCCGGCAGGTTGCCGAGCGCCCGGAACTGGCAAAGAAGCAGGCAGAAACGCAGGTCACCCCCATCGACCAGGTAACCAAAACGCTTGGCGCCGTGGCCCAGGCTTATCTGGTCGAACCGCAGAAGCTGATGGAAGCCCAAACCCAGCTTTGGAACAGCTACAGTCAGCTTTGGCAAAATGCCTGGGCAAAAGTGCTCGGCACCCCTACGGAGCCGATGGCCAGCCCGGCACGCAATGACAAGCGTTTCAAGGACCGGGACTGGCAGGAAAACACGGTTTTTGATTTCCTCAAGCAGTTCTACCTGATCACGTCCAACTGGGCGCAGGACTTCGTCAAGAATGCCGATGGCCTGGACGACCACACGCGCCAGAAGGCGAAGTTCTATGTGGAGCAGATTCTCAACGCGCTTTCGCCTTCCAATTTTCCGGTTTCAAACCCGGAGATCCTGCGCGCCACGCTGGGCAGCAACGGCGCGAACCTCATTGAAGGCCTGAAGCATCTCGAACAGGACCTGGCCTCGCCGGACGGCAGGCTGCGCATCAAGCAGAGCGACATGACGGCTTTCGAGATCGGCAAGAACATTGCCATGACACCAGGCAAGGTGGTCTTCCGCAACGACACCTTCGAACTGATCCAGTATTCCCCGTCGGTGCAGCGCACTTATGAAATTCCCCTGCTCATTGTTCCGCCGTGGATCAACAAGTTTTACATCCTCGATCTCAACCCCAAGAAGTCCTTCGTGCGCTGGTGTACCGAACAGGGCCTTACGGTGTTTGTGGTGTCCTGGGTGAATGCGGACGAGAAGCAGGGCCGCAAGAGCTTCAGCGACTACATGCGTGAAGGTTTTCTCGAAGCGGTGCAGGCGGTGCAGGACGCGACTGGGGCCGAGAAGATCAATACCATCGGCTACTGCATCGGCGGTACCATGGTCGCGGCAGCACTTGGCTATATGGCCGCAAAGAATGACAACCGCGTCAATGCCGCGACTTTTTTCACGACCCAAGTTGATTTCGAAAAGGCAGGCGACCTGCGCGTCTATGTGGATGAGGAGCAGGTAAAATGGATCGAACAGCGCATGGAGGAAAAAGGCTATCTCGCGGGCTCGCGCATGGCGGACGCCTTCAACCTGCTGCGTTCCAACGACCTGATCTGGTCCTATGTGATCAACAATTACATGCTGGGCAAGGAGCCGATGCCGTTTGACCTGCTCTACTGGAACGCGGATTCCACCCGGATGCCCGCCGGAGTCCATTCCTTCTATTTGCGCGAATGCTATCTGGCCAACAAGCTGGCGCAGGGCAAGATGATCCTCGACGGGGTTCATATCGACCTCAAGAAGGTCAAGGTGCCGGTCTACAATCTGGCGGCGCGCGACGATCACATCGCGCCGCTGCCATCGGTCTTCAAGGTCGGGCAGTTCTTCGGCGGCGAAACGAAGCTTGTGGTTTCGGGTTCTGGCCATATCGCCGGGGTGGTGAACCCGCCGGAGGCCCGGAAATACAAGTATTGGACCAGTGATATTCCCGCTGAAAACCTCGAAACTTGGCTCAAGACAGCCACGGAGCATGACGGGTCCTGGTGGCCCGATTGGGCGGAGTGGATCACCACCAGGTCGGGCGCAAAAGTCTCAGCCCCTGTCCCGGGCGATGGCAAGCTTGACGTGCTTGAGGACGCCCCCGGCAGCTATGTCACTGTAAAGTCAGAGTAATTTTGATCACAAAAATGTAATCCGAGGGGGACTCGCAATTTGCCCAAACCTTCCTATTTTTAGTGGCAGAAGCGAGCCTGTTTTTCCCCTCCCCCGCAATGGCGGGCTTGCTCGGAAGGCCCGGTCTCCCCTGCCCGGGCTTTCCTTTTTCCTCCTTGGAAAAGAAAAAGGCCGGAGTTTTCTCCGGCCTTTTTTGTTGGGTAAAAGATCACTTAGCGCTTCGAGAACTGGAAGCTGCGGCGGGCCTTGGCCTTGCCGTATTTCTTGCGTTCGACGGCACGGCTGTCGCGGGTGAGGAAGCCGCCCTTTTTGAGGGCCGGGCGAAGGTCCGGCTCAAAATGGGTAAGGGCGCGCGAAATGCCGTGGCGCACGGCGCCGGCCTGGCCTGACAGGCCGCCGCCGACAACGGTGCATTCAACATCCATCTGGGTATTGCGGTTAACCGCGATCATCGGCTGCTGAACCATCATCCGCAGAACCGGACGGGCGAAGTAAGCTTCAATGACCTTGCCGTTTACGGTCACCTTGCCGGTGCCGCGCTTGATCCAGACGCGGGCAATGGCGTTCTTGCGGCGGCCGGTTGCATAGGCGCGGCCCTTGGCATCAACCTTTGGCTTGGCGGGGGCAACGGTTGCAGCGGCGTTTGCAGCAACCGCCATTCCCATGGCGGCTCCCAAGTCCGAGAGTGTCGTTGGTTCTGGCATGACGCTTAGCCTCTCAATACGTTCTTGGGGTTCATTGCTTTAATGTCGAGCTTGACCGGGTTCTGAGCCTCATGGGGATGGGCCGAGCCGCTGTAAATGCGGAGATTGGTCATTTGCTGGCGCTTGAGGGAAGCACCGGGAAGCATGCGCTTCACGGCCGCTTCAAGGACCCGCTCAGGGAACTTGCCGTCGAGGATCTGATGCGCCTTGCGCTCCTTGATCCCGCCGGGGAAGCCCGTGTGCCAGTAATAGGTCTTGTCCTTGCGCTTGGCACCGCTGAAGGCGATCTTTTCGCAATTGATGACGATGATGTTATCGCCGCAATCCATCGAGGGCGTGAAGGTTGGCTTGTGCTTGCCGCGCAGGCGATTGGCAATGATCGTGGCCAGGCGGCCGACAACCAATCCTTCTGCGTCGATCAGCACCCAATTTTTCACGATGTCCTTGGCTTTCGCCGAATAGGTGCTCATGTTGTTTCTCTGGGTTGTTGATGACAAATGAAAGGGCACAGGAAGCCTGCAGCCATTTCGGTTGCGCGGTGATTAGTGGGCCCTGCTCCAGAAGTCAAGAATTACCCCACAGAAACCTGAATAATTTTGATGTGGTATTATGTTACCTACTCATCACTGTTTTCCTCCAAATCACCCGCGAATGCTGCTAATGATATGCACCGGATGTCCTTGGTAACATGAGAAAAGACCTCCGACCGGGGAGAATAATGACGCGTTTGGCAGGGTTTTTAAGCGCTTTCTGGGCTGCACTCGCATTGACGGGGATACCCCCCGCGATGGCTGCCGTTCAGCTCGGTTTAAACGCTTACGGCACTCCTGAGCCTGACCGGGGCATGCGGCTGGAACTGGCGGCCAGCACCCGGCATGGCGAGGAAATCCAGCCTGCGCCGCCTTCCGATGTTGAAGACCTTACGGAGCCGGACCCCACCCAGCCCACCGACGGGGAGACGCCTCCCGAAGACGAGGTGAGCATTGGGGAAATCCCGGTTGTCCAGATGGTTGAACTGACCCCGGAAACCGCTCAAAAGGCGGTCGATGCCTATGTCATCGTCAAGGACAAGTACAAGGACGCGGCGCTTGAGAACTTTGACAGCCTGCAGGATTTTGTTGACCGCGACCCGCTCGGCAAGGCCTTTGAGGCCGATATCAAGGCCGCCGGTTTTGCCAATGTGACAGAATGGAACCTTGCCATCACCACGGTAGGTGCGGCTTACTCCAACATCATCGATGATCAATCAACCGACATCAAACAGCAAATCGAAGAAGTCGAGAAGGACACGGAACTGGCGCAAGACATGAAAGACCGGATTATCACTTCGCTCAAGGCGCTCATCCCGTCGGAGAACAATCACAAAGTCGTGCAGGGAATGATCGACAATCCGGTCTATTCTGAAAAACTGAAAACACTGGAAACCGAAGAAGAATGAGTGACCTGATCCTGCGCGAGGAGAACGATGGCATATTGCGCCTGACCCTCAATGATCCCGCGACACGCAACAGCCTTTCCGAAAAAATGATCGAAGCGCTGCTTGCTGCCATCAGCGGGGCCAAGGCGCACGTCATCATTCTTTCCTCCCATGGTCCGGCTTTCAGTTCCGGGCATAATTTGAAGGAAATCACCGCGCGCCGCGCCGATGCGGATGAGGGCCGCCAATTCTTTAAAAGCCTGTTCGACAAATGCGCCGACCTGATGCTTGCCATCACCAACAGCCCCTGCCCCGTCATTGCGGAAGTCGATGGGCTGGCCAGCGCCGCCGGATGCCAATTGGTGGCAAGTTGCGATCTGGCGATTGCCACGGACCGGTCAACCTTTTGCACGCCGGGCGTGAACATCGGGCTTTTTTGTTCAACGCCGATGGTGGCTCTCACCCGCACCGTGACACGCAAGCATGCGATGGAGATGCTGCTCACGGGCGATGTCATTCCGGCTTCTGAAGCGCTTCGCATCGGACTGGTCAACCGCGTCACTACACACAATGAACTCAAAACGGTGACGCAGGAGCTGGCGCAGAAGATTGCATCAAAATCCGGTGCGGCGATCAAGGTCGGCAAGCAGGCGTTTGACCGCCAGGCGGATATGCCGGTGGCTGAAGCCTATGCCTACATGGCGCAGGTGATGGCTGACAATCTACTTCTGGCAGACGCCCATGAAGGAATCGGGGCCTTTATCGAGAAACGAAAGCCGGCGTGGGAACAGGACCCTTGAAGCCACGCATTAATTTTGTGACGCTTGGCGTTACCGACATGGTTGCCATGCGGGCCTTCTACGAGCGGCTGGGGCTCGTTGCATCGAGCGCCAGCAATCCGGATGTGACGTTCTTCGATGCCAATGGAATTGTGCTGGCCCTGTTCGGCTATCATGCGCTTGCGGAAGACGCAGGTGTCGCGGCAAGTCCAGTGCCCGAATTTCGTGGTGTCGGCGTGGCGTGGAATGCCGGCAGCGAGGACGAGGTTGACCGCATCATGGCCCAAGCAAAAACGGTGGGTGCCACAATCAGGAAGAAAGCGCATAAGGTTTTCTGGGGCGGCTATTCAGGCTATTTCGCCGATCCGGAAGGAAACCTGTGGGAAGTAGCGTTTAATCCGTTCATGCCGATCGACGCGGATGGGCACGTTCAATTGCCATGAATCATGACAGCTATCCGGCAGATTACATCCGTGGAATCCTGCACAGCGTCAAGGTGATCGCCATGGTGGGCGCCTCCAGCAACGTGGTGCGCCCGTCCTATCTGGTGATGCAGTATCTCCTGTCCAAAGGCTATGACATCATTCCGGTCAACCCGGGGCTGGCGGGCCAGGAACTCCAGGGCAAAACGGTGTATGGAACGCTGAAGGATATTCCCCAGGCCATCGACATGGTGGACATTTTCAGGACGTCGGAAGCCGCCGGAGCCATTGTTGATGAGGCGCTGACTTTAGTTCCCTTGCCATCGGTTATCTGGATGCAGCTATCGGTTCGCAATGATGAAGCCGCAGCGCGCGCCGAGGCGGCGGGCATCAAAGTCGTCATGAACCGCTGCCCCAAAATGGAATATGGCAAGCAATCGGGTGAATGGGCCTGGGTTGGCGGCAATTCCGGCATTCTTTCGTCGCGCCGGCAGAACATGCACGAGAGCGGAAAAATGCAGAGTTTGGGGCTTGGCGTCTTCCCCACCAAGCGATAGGTTCACCCCCTTAAAACACGGGAGAGTAGCATGACTGACCAGCCACCTGGATTCGACACCCTAGCCATTCACGCGGGGGCGGCACCCGATCCTTCCACGGGTGCGCGGGTCACGCCCATCTACCAAACCACGGCCTATGTCTTCAATGACGTGAAGCACGCGGCGGATTTGTTTGCGCTGCGGGCCTTTGGCAACATCTACACGCGCATCATGAACCCGACGCAGGGCGTTCTTGAAGCCAAGATCGCCGCACTGGAAGGCGGCACGGCGGCCCTGGCGCTGGCTTCGGGCCACGCGGCGCAAATGCTGGTGTTCCACACCATCATGCAGCCCGGCGATGAATTCGTGGCGGTGCGCCAGCTCTATGGCGGCTCCATCAACCAGTTCAACCATTCCTTCAAGTCCTTCGGCTGGCATGTGGTCTGGGCGGATATGGAAGACATGAACTCGATCGAAAAGGCCCTGTCGCCAAAGACGAAAGCCATTTTTATTGAATCCATCGCCAATCCGGGCGGGCGCATCACCGACATTGCAGCTGTTGCGAAAATTGCCAAGCGCGCAGGGGTTCCGCTCATTGTCGATAATACGCTGGCCACGCCCTATCTGTGCAAGCCGATCGAGCATGGCGCCAACATCGTGGTCCATTCGCTGACAAAGTTCATGGGCGGCCACGGCAATTCCATGGGCGGCGCCATTGTCGATGGCGGGAATTTTGATTGGGCCAAGAGCGGCAAGTATCCGCTGCTGTCGGAACCCAATGACTCCTATCACGGGATGAAGTTCTACGAGACCTTCGGCGGCATGGCCTTTGCCATTACCTGCCGGGTGCTCGGGCTCCGCGATCTGGGACCCGCCATTTCCCCGCAGAATGCCTTCTACATTCTCACCGGCATGGAAACTTTGGGGCTGCGCATGCAGCGCCATTGCGACAATGCGCTCAAGGTGGCGGAGTGGCTGTCGCAGAATCCGAAAGTTGCCTGGGTCAGTTATGCGGGCCTGCCCAGCGACCCGCACCACGCGCTCCAGAAGAAATATGCGCCGAAGGGTGCAGGTGCCGTATTCACCTTCGGCCTGAAGGGCGGCTATGAGGCGGGCGTCAAGGTTGTGTCATCGGTGAAGCTGCTGTCGCATCTCGCCAATGTCGGCGACACGCGTTCGCTTATCATCCATCCGGCGTCGACAACCCACAGCCAGCTCACGCCCGAGCAATTGAAGAAGGCGGGGGCGGGGCCGGACGTGGTGCGGCTGTCAATCGGCATTGAAGATGTGGCTGACATCATCGCGGATTTGGATCAGGCGATCGGATAACGAGCCGCGCGTGAGTGTTCCACACGGCGAGGGCCAGAACGATCATGGCTCCCGCCTGATGGGCAAGGGCTGCGGCCAGCGGCACGTGCAGCAACAATGTCAGGATGCCAAGACAGGCTTGGGCTAAGACGGCGCAGGCCAGCACCATGGCTGGCAGGGTGAAACTCCGCCAGACGTGAATGACGGTTGCCAGCAAAAGGACATAGGCCAGAACGCGGTGGTTGAATTGCACGGTCATCGCGTTTTCGAAAATGTTTTTCCAACCCGGCGCCATTATCCAGAGTCCGGAGGGAATCCATTGCCCATCCATCTTTGGCCAGGTGGCATAGCCCTGCCCCGCATCGAGTCCCGCCACGAAACCGCCGGCGGCAATTTGCAGCAGGATGAGAGCCACGAGGAGAATGGCAAACCAATCACCGGAAGATGACGGGTATTGGCGTTCCCGGCCCACGCCTTTGGCAACCCAAATGATGGCGGCGAAAATCAGCGCGGCAAGTGTGAGGTGGGCGGCAAGGCGGTATTGGCTGACATCAATGCGGTCGACAAGGCCGGAGGCCACCATGTACCAGCCAAGTGCGCCTTGGAAGCCTCCGAGAATGAAAAGTGCAAGCAGCCTCGGCCATAAGGTCTGTTCAATCCGGCGGGTGAGCGTGAAATAGATCAACGGCAAGGCAAAGGCTACGCCGATAAACCGTCCCAGGAAGCGATGGGCCCACTCCCACCAATAGATGAACTTGAATTCCGAGAGCGGCATGCCCCGGTTCTGAATCTGGTATTCGGGGATGAGCTTGTATTTTTCGAAAGCCGCCTGCCAGTCGGCCTCATTCAGAGGCGGAATCGCACCCAGCAAGGGCCGCCATTCGGTAATCGACAGGCCACTGTCAGTCAGGCGGGTGGCGCCACCGACAATGACCATGCAGAACACCAGAAATGCCATGGCATAAAGCCAGAGGCGAACCTTTGGCGCCGCGGCCTGCGCTGGGGACAGAGTTTGTTCCATGACCGCCCCATACGTGGCCGCACGGCGAAGTTCAAGGGAACCGGCGTCGCATCCTCAAGCCTGGATGATGTAATGCAACGTGTTGAACCTAGAGCGGAATTGGGAGACTTCGGGGGCGAGCCCGGCGGGATCATTGGAAGCCAGCGCCTTGGCAATAAATTCTGCAAGTTGGGCCGCATCCTTTTCCTCAACACCCCACCTTACGATCTCCGGTGTTCCAAACCGTATGCCATTCAGATCTCCTGTTACCGCCGGAATAGGAAGGCCAATGCCGGACACCAGAAGGTTTGCCTTGCGAAGTTTTTTCGAAGCGGTTTGCCCGCCGCCAAATTTTTCGGACTTCACGGCAAACTGGTGCGAGGTAGTAAACCCGCCAGTGCCGGCAAACACCGGCACGCCGTTTTTATCCAGTTCATGGGCCAAGGCCTTTGCCACCCTCACCATGGCCTTGGCGTAGTCCTGCCCGTGTTCGCGCCAATCCAGCATGGTGAGCGCGAGGGCTGCTGACTTAGCCACGTCAAAATTCGCGGTCATTCCGGGATAGGCAATTGCATCGAGGCGCTGGGCTAAGCCTGCATCATTGGTGACTATCAAACCGCCAGCGGGGCCGCCGAGGCTTTTATAGGTGCTCATGGTCATGAGATGGGCCCCTTCCAGAAGCGGATTGGCCCAGGCCCTGCCCGCTATCATGCCGCAGAGATGGGCCGCATCGAACATCACCAAGGCGCCGACTTCATCGGCAATTGCCCTCACCTCCTTCACCGGATGGGCAAAGAGATTGAGGCTTCCGCCAATCGTTATGAGTTTTGGTTTCAGGCTGCGCGCGAGCTTGCGAAGGCCCTCAAGATCGACGGTGAAATTGGCGGCATCAACGGGCGCTTCGTGAATGTCCAAACCGTAGAGCCCTGCGGCCCCGGCCATTTGGTGGGTCACATGGCCACCGATGCTGGCGGGCGGCACAATGATCGTGTCTCCCGCCTTGCAGGTGGCCATGAAGGCATAGAGATTTGCCATGGCGCCGGAGGCCACGCGAATTTCCGCATATCTGGCCTGGAAAATTTCAGCGCAGAGTTCCGCCGCAATGACTTCGATCTGCTCGACGGCTTCGAGGCCCATTTCATATTTATCGCCGGGATAGCCAAGCGAGGGGCGCGAACCGAGCCCTTCGGCGAGGAATGCCTCGGCGCGCGGGTTCATGGCATTGCCGGCGGGATTGAGATTGAAACATTCCTGCTCATAGATCCGGCGATTGAGCGCGGTGAGTTGGGAGATCTCGCTTGCAATTTTTTCCGCCGACTGGGTGGCAGGCAAATTTGGCAAGACTTTGCACATAGTTTTCCGAGGCTTCCGGAACCCAGTTGCGGCGCGATAGTGAAGGCATGAATTACTCCCGTTTGATCCATCCGAAAGAACCAGATTGCGACGGAACTGGCAATAAGCTAGTGCAATTCCATGAAAATTCGCCAGCGCAAGTTTGTGGGGCTCGTCGCCACAATTGCATTTCTCGTGGTTTACGCCCTCATTGCGATGGCCATCGGCGGGCAATATGTGGTGGGTTATGGCGCGGCGATTGAGCTGCCTGCCTTCATCCTTCTGGGCATTGGCTGGCTACCGGTTGCCATGGTTCTCATCCGCTGGATGTCGCGGCCCGATCCGGAGGCCTAGGCGACGTTCACCTGCCTGAAGCCATTCCACAGGGCAAAGGCCGAGCCGGAAAGCAAGACATCGACGTAGCGGAGCTTCTGGAATTCGCCGGCAAGCGACAATCGCGGAAGAGCGGTCAAATGATCGCGGTGGCCGGAAAAGATCAGGCCTTTCCGCGTGGTGACGGCGGCTTCGTAGCCGACATTTGCGGCGAGTCTGAAATCACGCGGCGAGGCAGAACTGGCATCGCCATAGGGATAGGCAAAGAACATTGTTTCCACCCCGAGTTCCTTCGCAATCCGGCGCTTGGATTCAACAAGCTCGAAGCGCGCGTCCGCTTCGCTCAGCTGGGCCACGGCATAGTGGTTGACCGTATGGGCGCCGATCGTGCACAGCGGGTCTTTCGAAATTTCGCGCAGTTCGTTCCATGTCATAGCCTCGGCGCGGCAGATGGCGCCGAGATCGACACGGTTGGTTTCGCAGAATTCCTTGATCCACATGCGCTGCTGCTTCTGCGGGAGCTGGCGCACGGGCCAGTAGAGCTGCAACCAGGCCGCCCGCTTCTGCATATCGCTGACTGTGTCGAAGCTGAGCTTTGATTGGCCGATCACCGCACTCACGCTGGTATTGCCGGCAATCACAGCTTCGAGGCCGCGCCACCAGAGTTCGCAGGTTCCGTCCTGAATGGCCGGGCTTGCAAATATCGTGAAAGGGCAATGGTGTTTTCTGAAAACCGGGCGCGCATGCACGAAATTGTCGCGGTAGGCATCATCAAGGGTGAAAACCACAAAGGGCTTCTTGTCCGGATTGTTTTCCCGGATGCGGCGCACCGCTTCCGCCATGGAGACAAGATCATAGCCGCGCAGTTTCACAAAGCTGATCACGGCATCGAGGAATTCCGGCGTCACCTCTAGCCCGGCGTTGGGGGCAAAACCCATTTGCTGGCCGCCGCCGGGGCGGACGTGATGCAGCATGAAGATGGCGCCAAGACCGCCAAACATCGGCCGGAGCGCCTGAGATGCCCCAGAATAATACAGCAATTCTAGGCTGGTTTTCAGGATTGCGGTTGTTGCCATGGCATTGCAATTCACATCAACGGGAATTCATGAGTATCTATTGGGGTAAAGCACAATCCCTGCCAAATGGCCTGCTGGCCAGCGCCAGGAGGCGATAAACATGGCAAACAGGTTAACAGGTGGGCCGTTAACTATTGCGGATTCGCCACCTGACAGATTTTACGCGGATGCCGCGAGGCGATTTTCCCCGGACTTCGCGGACTCAAGCCGGATGAACTGCACGTCGGTCAAGCCGGATACCAGGAGCGACTTTGCGGTTTTTGCAACATCCTCCTGACGAAGATCAGGCGCCAGAAGAAGTGCCGCCTGGCATTTGACAATCAGCATTGTTGTCCGGCTCGATGCCTCGCCGGCATGGATCAGGACGACGTCGTAGATGTTGCCCAAGGCATTCAGCACCGCCTCGGTGCGCTGATCCATAAGTGACAATGTCGCCTCGTTCCGCTCCACGCCAAAACGCAGCAGATGGGCATTGGACAGTGGATCGCGCGCGATGACCTTGGTGAAGTCGGTCGTTCCGGCGAGAAGATCGACAAATCCCGGTCCCGGGGGCAAGCCGAAGAGCGCATCCACGCTTGAACCATCGGGAGCCAGGTCAATCACCACAACGCGGGCACCCTTCGCGGCAATTGCCCGGGCAATGGCGACAGTTGCCATGGACGAGTCCGCGGCCCCTCCTCCGATGCTGGTAATGGCAAGGCGGCGGAGGGCTGCCATTCTCTGAAGCTTGAGGGCCCAATCGGCCACCTGACGGGAAGCAGCGTGCAACCCGCTGCGATCCTGATGGTCAGCATCTCTCAGGAGATCGAGGTTTCCTTCAGGAGACACTCCCGACGGAAATGTTGCAAAAGCCGGAATGGCCCCAGTCACAAGCGAAGGTGGCTCTGGAAACTGCTTTTGTTGCGGTGCTTCGTGAATTGGAGTCACCGGCTTTGCGGCGAAGCACCAGAGGTGCTTGCGGTTCACTTGGCTGGGGTGCTGCAGTTGCAACCGGCATGCCCAACCTGTTTGCCGCCGCCATGATCTCCACCAGGAATGAAAGACCAAGCGACAGGGCCAGTCCGGCCAGCGTGATCAACATGACGAGCGGACCGGACTTGGGAAATGACGGAGAGGTGGGAACCGCGGCTTGCTGAATGATCCGCGCCATGCCCGGCTGGGTCGACAAATCCTGACGGGCGCTCGCATCGGCATAACGCAGGAGAAGCGATTCAAGCAGGGCCTTGTCGGCCGCAGATTCACGTTCGAGGGCTTTCAATTTCACCGACGCGAGATTGGCCGTCGATTCCCGGCCTTTCATTTCTTCCAGCCTGGCGCGCAAGGCCTGCTCGCGCGCTTCAGCAATTTTTGCCTGCTGGTCAAGACTGTCAACGAGTTTCAGGGCTTCACTGCGAATCTGGCGGTCGATGTTCCTGAGATCATTCTGGGCCGCGATCATTTTCGGGATGGCCCGGCAGATAGGTTGCCGACAGTTCAGCAACGCGGCGGGCGGAAGTCACCTGCTGCTCGCGCAGGCTTTGGACAATGGTGGAATTCAGAACATCGGTTGAGCCAACAACCGTGCCCTTTGTGGCGAGGATGTTCTTGATTGACTTGGCCCGCTGTTCGGCTTCGGTGCGCACGCCCTCGGCGAGGGTTATCTGGGTATTGAGTTCCGAAAGTTCCTGGGTGCCGAGAGTTGAATTCTCCCCTTGCAGCAGGCCGGCCTGGGAGCGGAATTCTTCAATGCTGGCATCGGAGCTTGCGACTTTTTTACGCAAATCCTCGATTTGCCCGGCGATCCAGTCGCGGGCCCTGGTCGTGGGCTGCGAATTGGTTTCGGCGGTTGAGGCAACATAGATTTTGACGAGCGCATTGGCCACTTCCGCCGCCGTCTTGGGATCGGAAGAGGAGTATTTTACGGCGACAACGTTTGATTCAGGAATTTGGTAGACCGTAAGCCCGCCCGTCACGCGGTCCAGGGCCCGCTGCTCGGGCGTTTGCAGTCGCGGATCCTCGCCAAAGCCAAATTTCAAGAGAAGCTGCTTGATTTTGCCCAATCCCTTTGTCTTCAGGGAATCGAATTCGGGGCGGTCCTGCAAATTCAGGGAGGTAACAACGCGCAATGCAACGTCCTGCGACTTGAGCACCGATACCTGGCTTTTTATCACTCTGTCGTCGACGGGATCGGGCCGCTGTTCTACAGGTGACTGAGTGCGGTCAAAGGGTGATGCCAAATTCTCGATCAGGATTTGCGCTTCAGTTGAATACGTGGGTTTCAGGGCCTTCACGATGCCGAGGCCGGCGCAGAACGCCAAGAGGGTGAAAACGATAATGACCAGCTTGCGCCGGGCCATGCCGCGCATGACATCGAGCAGGTTAATGGTGGGGGCGAGTTGGTTCATGGCGAGGCCAGGCACTCCAGCGGGGCTGCGTAATCAGCCTGTTTTGGGCACTTATGGTAACCAATTCCTTAACGGCATGTCCGGTGCTTTTAAGTCATTACTAACCATAACCGCCTTATGGTCACCCGGCGTGCAACTTGTGGCCCGCGTTTGGCAATTTGGACGGAACCCCGTGCGTAAGCGTATTTGTATTCTCTTGCTGGCATCATTCGCCTTGTCCGGCTGTTCCCAATCCTGGGACCAGGCGGGCGTTGCCTCGCCTCCCGGCGGCACCGGGCTGATGGCCGATGGCAGCATCGCCGAGGGGCCAACGGCTGTATCCAGCATATCCCAGCTTCCCTCCCATGATTCGGCAGGCGTGGTTGCGCCCTTTGGCGCCCAGGGCACGGCTGCGGCCTATGAATATCAATCAGGCTATAAGGTTGGCGCCGGTGACCAGCTCACCATTCGCGTGGCGGGTGAAAGCGATCTCACCGCGGATTATCTGGTTGATGGTTCCGGCAATATCTCGCTCCCCTACATTCAAACAGTTCACATCGCCGGAATGACGACGCCGCAGGTGGAGAAACTGATCACCGCGCGGCTGCGCAACGGCTATCTGCGCGATCCCAAGGTTTCGGTTCAGGCAACGGCGCTGCGCCCCTTCTTCATTCTGGGCGAGGTCACCACCTCCGGCAGCTTTGCCTATCAGAGCGGCATTACGGTGCAGAACGCCATTGCAATTGCCGGCGGCTACAGCCCGCGCGCCGATCAGGGCACCGTGCTGATCACCCGCAAGAACGTGACCGGCACGGAAACGCACCGCGTGCCGGTGACCACGCAAATCTATCCCGGTGACATCATTTATGTGCGTGAGCGCTGGTTCTGACCGGAGCGGCACGGCCATGAAAATCCTGCACGTGTTCAGAACTCCGGTCGGTGGATTGTTCCGTCATGTGCGCGATCTGGCGCGCGGCCAATCGGAACTTGGCCACGAGGTTGGCATTATCTGCGACTCGACGACGGGCGGGCAAGTTGCTTCTGATTTGCTTGATGGCATTGCGCCCTACTGCTCGCTTGGGATTGCGCGCATCGGAATTTCCCGCTTGCCCGGCTTCGGCGATCTTTCGGCTATCACGAGCACACGGAAGCATGCCCAGAAGCTTGGTGTTGATATCATTCACGGGCATGGCGCAAAGGGTGGGCTTTACGGCCGGCTGGCGGCGCGGTCGCTCGGCATTCCTTCAGTTTACACGCCGCATGGCGGCAGCCTGCATTACCACTGGCTGGCGTTTCCCGGCTTTGTTTTCCTTGCGTCCGAATGGGCCCTGGCACGCATCGGCACCGGCATGATTTTCGTTTGCGAATTCGAGCGGCGGAGCTTTGCGAAGAAGATTGGCCTTGGCGGCAAGTCAAACACGGTGGTTCACAATGGGTTGTGGCCGGATGAGTTCAACGCCGTCAAGCCCGACAAAGATGCAGCCGATGTTCTCTACATGGGCGACATGCGGTACCTCAAAGGCGTTGATGTCTTGCTGAAGGCGCTTGCCCTTGTCCGGCGCAAGCGGGCGCTTACGGCTTGCCTGGTGGGCGATGGCCCCGACAGCGCAGAATTTAAAAAACTTGCCGAGACATTGGGTCTCGGAACATCCGTTGCGTTTCCTGGCAGGCTGCCAACTGCCCAGGCCCTGAAGCGCGGGAGATTGCTGGTTCTGCCATCGCGGGCCGAGTCCTTCCCCTATGTCGTGCTTGAGGCGGCGGCGGGTCGCGTTCCCCTGATTGCCAGCGACGTAGGCGGAATCCCTGAAATCCTTCCCGCAAAAAACCTGTGCCCGCCTGACAATGCTGACGCCCTGGCGCGGCACATAGAAATGGCCCTGGCAATTCCGGCGGCCGTTGCCGACGACGCAAAGGCATTGTCTGAAACCACCAGAACGTCATTTGATGCAGCAGTTATGGGGCGGAACGTGACCGCCTTTTATCAGCGCCTGCTCACGGCCCCGATACGTACACATTAAGTTCCCTTTAACCCTCCGAGACCCATAGATTCATCAAACGACTGCCTGGCCAGGCAACACGCGTTTGAACACGGAGTACGGATATTGATCTCTGCCGTTGACATGGCACCTTCCCCGATTGGCGAGCGCTTCATGGGAGTTACGCTTGCGCAAATGAAGGCCGCTCTCGTTTGGCTGATGTTTGCATCGAGTTTTTATGTCACGGTTGAACCCGCCCCATCCGATCTATTGTTTCTTGTGGTGCTGGCCTCCTTCATGAGTTCCGGTCTGGCAATCAGTGCCGCCGTGGTGCCCTTGGTGCTATTTCTGCTGCTCTATAACCTGGGAGGCTTATTCAGCTTTCTGCAAGTCATCGGCGACCAGAAAGCCATGATGTTTGTCATCACCTCTGCTTATATGGCCATCGCAGCGATATTCTTTGCCTACTATGTGGCTTACGATCCGTTGCGCCGTATAGAACTGATTAAAAGCGGAATGGTATTTTCCGCCGTTGTGGCGTCAATTATCGGCCTAATCGGATATTTCAATCTGGCCGGATTGGGTGCCTTGCTTGCCCCATTGGACCGGGCACAGGGGTTGTTCAAGGATCCCAACGTATTTTCCACTTTTCTGATTTTACCCGCTCTGATGCTGGTGCAAGGCCTCATGTTGGGGCAGCAAAAGCGGCCCATTCTTTCCGCGGTCTGCCTTTTGATTATTATGGGTGCGATATTCCTGTCATTCTCGCGCGGGGCATGGATTAGCTTCATAATGGCGAGCACTTTTTTCGTCGTCCTGACTTTCCTGCTGACTCCATCGGCCCGCATGCGCGGCCGCATCATTATTCTAACCATTTTCGGAGTGCTTATTGTCGCAGTGCTCCTCGCGGCACTGCTATCAATTCCTGCAGTACATGAGCTCTTTCTAGACCGTTTCACCCTCGTAAAATACTATGACGCCGGTGAAAAAGGACGATTTGGAAACCAGATCAACAGTATTCCTCTTTTGCTCGAAAGACCGCTAGGATTTGGGCCGGCTTATTTCCGTGTCGTATTCGGGCAAGACCCGCACAATGTATACATCAATGCGTTTTCGTCTTTCGGCTGGCTTGGGGGAATTTCCTATTTGCTGCTGATTGCAAGCACAATCCTGATTGGATTCAAATCCATCCTGATGAGAACCCCGTGGCAACACTATTCCATTGTTGTATTTTGTCCGCTCATATCGACCATCTTCCAGGGCGTACAAATTGACACCGAACATTGGCGACATTTTTACTGGCTTCTTGGACTGACGTGGGGCCTGTTCGCTGCCTCCATGCAGCCGCGCGCTGCCACATATGATCAAAAAATGAAACTTGAGTTGGCACAATGAGTTTGGCTGCGCAAGTACGCGCGACATTGAATGACACCGTTCTAAGATCTGTTATTGCCCACGGCACTTCTGCCTTATTGATCAAACTGGCGGCGGCGGCTCTGAGCTTTTTGATGTTTGTGGTCATCGCCAACTCCATGTCGCCTTCCGAATACGGCAAGTTTGCTTTTGGCTTTTCGCTTGCCATTGCACTTTCCACCATTGCCGGATTGGGACTCGGCACTGCCGTCCTTCGCTTTCTGCCGCAGTATGCGGGTACGGGTGAACATGGTTTGGCACGGGGTTTCATTCTTGCGGCGGGCGGGGCGAGCATCATTGTTCCCGTGTTGACCGGTATCGCATTGGCGCTTGGCATTAAAATCTACACGCGATACTGGCCCGGCAGCGATTTGGACTTTATTTTCATGACCGCGCTTCTTATCCCTGTCATGACAGCCAGTGAGTTTGTCGCATGCGCCTTGCGGGCCTATGGCCTAACAATAGCTTCCATGGCGCCACGCGACATTGTGTGGCGGGCTGCCGTTGCAGGGCTTGCCTTTTTGGCGATCCATTTCGGTTTTCAACTGGATAGTGGCGGAATGCTTTTGCTGGCAAGCCTTACTCTATTGGCAATCCTAATTGGCCAGCTATTTTATGCACGTTTTTCAATGGGACAGGTAATCATTGGCAAAATCATCGCAACACGATTATCCGTTATGGATCAAAACACTCCTTCCGATGTGGGGAGCAGCATCGCTCTACGCTTTGGTGCAGCAATTTGACGTGGTAATTCTTGGCTTGTTCCTTTCGCCGGAGGACTCCGGCTCCTATTTTGCCGCATTGCGAACTGCGGGGCTGCTCAGCCTTTTGCTTATTGCTGGAAACATGGTCAGCGCACCGCTCATTGCAAAGTATTACCACAATGGCGACCGGGTGATGCTTCAAAAACTTGTGCGTTTACTGACAGCCGGCATAGCAATTCCAACACTGGCAGGCCTCTTGTTCCTGGCTTTGATAGGAGGATGGCTGCTTCGGCTGTTCGATCCGAGTTTTATATCTGCCTATCCCATTCTGCTTATTCTTGGCGTAGGCTTCACATTCGACGCAGTTGCCGGACCCACCGGCTACATGCTCCAGATGGTTGGCAAGGAAAACGCCTATCTCAAAATCATGGCTTGCGCCTACGCTTTTACACTTGGGTTACAATGCATTTTTATCCCCTTATTGGGCGCTTATGGCGCTGCCATCCCGAATGCGTTAGGACTTATTTTGGCAAACATCTTTATTATCCGTACCGTCAAGAGGGAACTCGGCATCGATCCTTCATTAATTGGCCTGTTGCGCAGCTAAAATTTGGGTCACTCAATGAAAAAAGACATCGCAGTGCTAATGCCCGCATACAACCCCGGGGACGAGATAATAGAAACGCTGAACAGTCTCAGAAAGCAGACTGAACCGTTCAAGCTTTTCGTAATTGACGATGGCAGCGCGCAAACGCCGGACTATGACTCATTGCTCAAAGGTTTTGATTATCACCTTATCGTTTCACCTCGAAACCTTGGCGTCAATGAAGCCCGAAATCCCGCTTTGCAGCAAATTCTTTCAGAAGGCTTCCCCTACATCGCACTGATTGACTGCGGTGATATTGCTTTGCCCAAACGACTGACCGTGCAGAAGGCTTATTTGGAGGCCAACCCCGACATTGCCATTCTCGGCTCTTGGACTGAACTGATCTTTACGGAAACCGGCCAGCAGTTTGTTACGAAGTATCCCGCTGGCCTTACGGCAAACCTGCGTACAATGTGGTCCAAATTGCCAACGCCTCACCCGACGCTCATGATGCGGAGTGAAGTCTTCCGACGCATCGGCCTTTACTCAGCACGCTTTGAAGCGGCAGAGGACTATGAGATGATCCGGCGCGCGGCAGCGGCGGGTTTTGGCATTGACAATGTGCAAGAAGTTTTGCTGCACAAGATCGAGACCCGCAACAGTATTTCATGGAAAAAGCGCGGTGCCCAGTTGAAAAGCCGCCTTGCCATTCAATGGCAGTTTCGCGATTTAACAAATATACATTGTATCGCAGGTCTGTTGCGAACATCTATTATCCGCGTCACGCCCGCCAAGATTATCCGAAATCTCAAGTATGCCCTGAACAAAGCCTAAAAAGGGATAAGGTCAATGGTCGGAGCGGCGGGATTCGAACCCGCGACCCCTATCCCCCCAGAATAGTGCGCTACCGGGCTGCGCTACGCTCCGACTAAGGGGGTAGTTAGCATCCCGCTCCGGAAAGCGAAAGTGCTGATTATGGCCTGGGCTTTCAGGATTTTTTATCGAGCAATACGCCAATTATATCGCCGCGCCTGCCAGTCAGGCGCTGGGTCTGGAGGGCCAGGAGCCCCGCCCATACGGCATCGGCAATAAGGACGGCGTAGGCAAGGCCCATGACGCCGTGGCTGGGTGTAAACAAAGCGGCTCCACCCACTAACACCGCCATCGCAACCAGACAGGAGCCCGCTGTCTTGATTTGGTAACCGGCAAGGGACAGCAGATGCTGGTTCATGCCGCTTGCGGCGCGGAAGGCCTGGCTGATCATAAACAGCACCAAGGGCCAATGGCCCGCCTCATATCCGGAGCCAAATATCCTCAGGGCTAAAGGACCAAACAGCATTGCGCCTACGACGCAGGCCAGGATGGCAGCGAGGGCAATCATGTTGATACGCAGAAGTAGCGCGTGAACTTGCTGGGAGGTTCCGCGTGTCATGGCGGCGGTCAAGTCCGGCAGGATGAACTGCTGGGTTGCCTGGGTGATGAAGCCGGCCAATGCCGCCAGCCTGATTGTGACACCAACAAGGGCCACATCCGCCGTGTTCAAGTAGAAGCCGGCGATGAGGGTAACAACATCTGCAAAGGAAGCAGTCACGATGCCAACAATAACAAGGGCCGCCGCCCGGCTGCGCAAAACGGGCGCCAGGTGGTGCCGGCCCGACCATTTGAGGCCTGATCTTGCTCCATCCTCCCCAATGAGCCAGGCTTGGGCAATGGCAACAATTGTATTCGTGACCACGAAAGCCCACAGCACATGGGCAATGCTCAAGTAAAGCCCCAGGCCCCAAGCAAACACCAGATAGGCCAGCAAGAGTCCCGGACGATAGAGAGAATCCGGAACATAAGACAACGTATAGCGCCTAACCGAATTGGCAACCGCCCCATTGATACGAATGAGAGCCAAGGCCGGAGCTGAAAGACAGCCGAACAGCAATGCGATTTTCAGGCCGTTATCAAGCGGCAGCCAAAAGTAAGCCACCGCGGCCAGCGCAAATGAAACGATTGAAATCCACAAGCTGTCTTGCAGAAAAGCGGCATGGAAGGCGCGCACCAGATTTTTCCGCCCAAGCGCGTAGTAGCGGGGCAAACAGGTTATCGCCAGGATCGGATAGCCGCCGGTGATCAGCAAACTAATGAAGGCGGCAGCGCTCATGCCCAGAAAGACGACACCCACGTCATGCTGGGAGAGCAGCCGGGCCAGCAGAATCTGGCTCGCCAGGCCAATGGCGGCACCGCCAAATCTTACGCCAACGATATTTACCGCCAGCAAAATTGTTCGCCAAAGGGACATTGCCTAGGGTGCCTTTTCCGGACCTGAAAAGAATAGCAGTAAACAGACGGTCTTTATTTTGTATTGCCAGGAATGGCTCAAATCCGCGAGGTGGGATCCAGCAGTTTCCGGGCATCGCCCAGGTCCCGCAGCGCGGCCTTCAGGGCGTCCGCCTGCATGTCGGAGAGCTTGTGCACATAAGTCGGAGCCTCGCCCACGCTTGCCCCGTGACGCGCCAGCGGGGCCCTTCCGGGAAGCGGCGCCGAGCCGCGGAATCTTGGGGCAATCTGGGTCTGGCCCGGCCTTGGCACACCGTCCAATTCCATGTCGCGCTTGCGGGCCACGATTTCACCGCGGCCAACGCCGGAGACGTAAGCAACACCTTCCTCTTTCAGAATGCGCTGCAATCCGCGAATCGTGTAGCCCTCGCTGTAGAGAAGGCTGCGGATGCCTTTCAACAGGTCCAGATCGGCAGGACGGTAATAGCGCCTGCCGCCGGCGCGCTTCATGGGTTTTATTTGGGCAAACCGGGTTTCCCAGAATCGCAGAACATGCTGGGGAACATCGAGCTCTTCTGCCGCTTCGCTTATGGTGCGGAATGCTTCAGGTGATTTTTCCAAGGACTATCTCCGATTCGCCGTAAAGAGATACTCAATCATCACTGCCGGGCTCAAGACCATTTATGACATTTTTCATCACCTGGCTTGGACGGAATACCATCACGCGGCGCGGCGTAATGGGAACCTCTTCACCGGTTTTGGGATTGCGCCCGATGCGGCCCTTCTTGCTGCGTACCATGAAGGTGCCAAAGGAAGAAAGTTTTACCGAGGTTCCTTCGACCAGCGCCGTTGAGACCAAATCCAAAACAGACTTCACCATCTCGGCTGATTCGGTGCGTGACAAACCAATATCCCGGTGCACCGCTTCACTTAAATCCGCTCGTGTCAAAGTCTTGCTTGCCATGTTTTTCCCCTTGCAAGAACCCCCGTAAGTTATGTCGGCCAAACGGTTGGGTCAATAGAAAATTATGAAAACTCAACGACTTACGACTCAATCTAAAACCGGGCAAGAACCGCCCCCCAGGTAAAGCCGCCGCCCATCGCTTCCATGAGCACAAGCTGGCCGCGCTTGATGCGGCCATCCTTTACGGCGGCATCAAAAGCCAAGGGAATCGAGGCGGCGGATGTGTTGCCATGGCGGTCGAGGGTCATCACGATCCGGTCTTCGGGAACGCCCAATTTTTTGGCGGTGCCCTCCAAAATACGGCGATTCGCCTGGTGCGGAACAAACCAATCTATGTCCATGGGTGTCAGGCCGGCCTTGCTTATGGCTTCGTCCATGACGGCGGCGATGTTGATCACGGCGTGCTTGAAAACCTCGCGACCCTCCATGCGCAGGTGCCCCACGGTCTTCGTGGTCGAGGGCCCGCCATCCACATAAAGCTTGTCGCAGTAGCGGCCATCGGAATGGATATAGCAGCCAAGGACGCCGCGGTCCGCGTTGGTGCCGGCGCCCTTCCCGGCGCGCACGACCACCGCCCCTGCCCCATCGCCAAAGAGCACACAGGTGGTGCGGTCATTCCAGTCCAGGATGCGCGAAAAAGTTTCGGAGCCGATGACGAGCGCACATTGAGACTGGCCGCCCCTGATAAAATTATCGGCAATTGTCAGGCCATAGACAAAGCCCGAGCACACGGCCTGCACGTCAAAGGCAGCGCCCCGTGTAATGCCGAGATCGGCCTGCACCTGGGTTGCGGTGGCCGGAAAAGTTTTATCAGGCGTGGACGTGGCCACGATGATCAGATCGATATCAGCCGGCGTCAGCCCGGCATGCTCCAGGGCATTGCGCGCGGCCTGCACCGCAAGGGTGCGGGTGGTTTCATCTTCAGCCGCGATGTGGCGCGCCCTGATGCCGGTGCGCTCGACAATCCATTCGTCAGTGGTGTCGACAATCTTGCTGATATCAGCATTGGTCATGATCCGCTTTGGCAAGGCGGAGCCCACACCTTCAATAACTGATCTCAACATAACACCACTCACTCCGCCACCTGTGCCGCCGGCTCCATGATTATGGCGTTCATTGCGGCAACGTCTTCGGCGATCTTCTTGACGAGGCCATTGCGCACCATTTCAATTGCCACGTCAATGGCGGTGGCAAAACCCAGTTCATCGGTGCCGCCATGGCTTTTCACGACAACCCCGTTGAGGCCGGCAAATACGCCGCCATTGTGCTTCCTGGGGTCCATGCGGTCACGCAGTGCGTTGAAAGCGCCACGGGCCAGAAGGGCCCCGAGCCTGGATATCCAGGTGCGATTCAGAACAAGCTTGAGATAGGTTGCCACCTGCTTGGCGGTGCCTTCGGCAGCCTTCAGGGCGATGTTGCCGGTAAAGCCTTCGGTCACTACGACATCGACGGTGCCCTTGCCGATGTCATCGCCTTCGACGAAGCCAACATATTCCATGGGCAGGTTCATTTCGCGCAACAGCCTTGCCGCGTCTTTTACCTGCTCCAGTCCCTTGACTTCTTCAACGCCGATGTTCAGCAGGCCGACGGTGGGCCGCGTGAGGCCAAAAAGGCAACGCGCCATGGCTTCGCCCATAATGGCAAATTCAACCAATTGCGACGCATCGGCGCCAATTGTGGCGCCGACGTCGAGAACGATGCTCTCACCCCTCAGGGTGGGCCAGATCGCGGCAATGGCGGGCCTGGAGATGCCCGGCAGGGTTTTCAACACAAAACGCGACATGGCCATGAGCGCGCCTGTATTGCCTGCGGAAACGGCAGCCGCGGCGTCCCCGGTTTGCACGGCTTCAATCGCCTGCCACATGCTGCTTTTGCCGCGGCCCCTGCGCAGGGCCTGGCTTGGCTTCTCCGTCATGCCCACCGCCACATCGGTGTGGCGGATCTCGGCCTTGGCTTTCAATTTGGGATGTTTTTCCAGCAAAGGCGTAATGACGGCCTGATCTCCGAACAACAGGAACTTAAAGGTTGGGTGGCGGATGGCGGCGAGTTCGGCGCCGGGAATCACGATACTGGCGCCCAAGTCGCCGCCCATTACATCCAGTGCTATTGTCAGTTCGCTTGTCATTATCCCGCAATATCACGTGTCATGCCGAATTATTCAGCAAATGTAATGGAGAGTCCCCTGAGTCGTGAAAATAAAGGCAATCTCTTGGGAAACAACCCCTTATTTTTTCAGTCGAAATTGGCTCTTTTTTCAATTCGGTTTCAGTTTCGAGAGACTGGTGAAAGGTGACACCTTGGCGCTTTCCGGATGCTCTTCCATGTCGTGGAAGACTTCGCCCTCCCGCCGGGGATAGGGATCAAGCTCAAGCGCCATGCTTTCGGCCAGTATTTCCCCCAGATCAACACTGCCGTTTTCAATGACATCAACATCTTCCTCCGCGGCCGGCTGTCCGGCGCGGGGCGACAGGAAATAGCGCTCAATGGCGAACTCGAGATCCGAAGTGAAAGTCTCCAGGCTGATGACGGAAACCTGATCAACCCTGGCATCGAGAGTTCCCGTGACTTTCAGGCCACCACCACGCCACGGCACAACCTTTAGCAGCCCGCCCAAAGAATGAATCCTGGGAAGGTCAAAGCGTTTTGCCAGGGCGGCACATTCCTTTTCGTCTGCGGCAAGGCGTTCGTGGCAGCCCAAAGCTGGAACGCGGTCAACCTGAAGCGGGCGGGAAAATTCAAAGACAACCTGTTTCATGTGAACCTCAATTCACCCAGAAGTATTTGCTCCAAAGAAAGTGCGCCGAGGTGTTTCACGGCATCGCTAAAATAGCCCGTCATTGCCCTGATTGAAACTTCCGGCGCGCCATCGGGATAGACATTCCGGCTTATGGCTTCCTCCAGCATTTTGCGACTTGCCGATAGCGCCCGATCGTAGGCGGTCACGCGGCCATAATAGGACTCAGCAATCTTGCGCACTTTCTTTCCCACCGCAACGTCGCTGACACCGAGTTCGCGCAACGAACGATCCATATCGGCGAAAAACTCATCCGTCAGTTTTTGCCGGAGGTCTTCAACGCCCTCACCCTTCAGCCGATTGAGGACGAGAAAGAGGTGCAGCACAATCATCTCGAAGCGCCCGTCAATTGTATCGGGAACAGCCATATTCTCGTAAAACCGGACGTGCCGCGCGGCAGCCACAATTGCCTCGTAAAGGCGTTTCTCGCGTTTTTCGCGGGCCTTGAATAACCGGCTTAATATCATGCACTTGCCGTCATAGCCCGGCTCGGGCAAAAGACTATTGAGTAAAAACCTTGAAGTGACGGATTTGTTTTGTTTTTCATGACCAGAAAATACCTTGCGCGCGCTCACCTGTGGCTGGTTGCGGCCACTTTCGCAACCCTGATTGCAGCGTGCTCACCCACTATAAGCCACCATGGCTATCTCGCGAAACCCGGCGCTTTCGGCCAGATTTCAGAAGGCATGTCAAGAACCGAGGTTGAAGGCATTCTGGGGTCGCCGTCCACGACCGCCAGCATCAATTTTCAGGGCGACAGCAATTACTACATTACCAGCATAACCGAGAGCCGTTCCTTCCTTCAGGCCAAGGAAACGAGCCGCGAAGTTATCGCCGTGCGTTTTGACAGGGGCGACCAGGTGACAAGCTTTGCCCAATATGGCCTGGAAGATGGGCGCATCATCAATATCAATTCGCGCGAAACACCCATGGTTGGCAAAGAGCTGTCAATACTGCAGGACATTTTCAAGGGCATTCTGGGGTCGAAAGCGGGCTTCTAGACCTGCATTGCCTGGCGATGCGAAAAGACGGCAATCAGCCGATTTTTCTTTGACCCAGATCAATGACAGCACTTCCTCAATCAGTCGTAGTTGATGAGAATTCAAAGACAACCGGCCATGGGGGAGTAAACAGAATTGCCTGAAGACATTGCCATCTCAGCAAAGAGCAAGCGGGTGGTCACCACTGCCGATTCATTGATCGTTGGCTCATCAATGCATGTCATCGGCCGCGATGGCGGTATCCTCGGCAAGACACTTCACCCCGGAAATCGCAGGCAGACCCGATAATGGAAGGCGAGGCAAAGCCGCAATCCACGCGCCCGCCACCGCAGGTGGCCACTATCACCGTGGCCACGATTCTGAAGGCCATGGCGGCGGGACTTCACGACATGCAGCGGGCCCCTCTTCTCAGCCTTTCCTTTGGACTTCTTTATGCTGCCTTCGGCTGGTTGATCCTGTTCCTGATGATCCGAATGAACTACGGGTCTTACACCTATCCCATGGCGACCGGTTTTGCCCTGGTTGCACCCTTTGCGGCGGGAGGGCTTTATGAAATCTCCCGACGGCTGGAGAACAATCTGCCGGTTTCCTTCGGTGCCATCATGGCCTCGTTCTTCAGCAAGAACGGGCAGGCCATCAGCATCATGGCGGTGGTGACAACTTTTTCCTATCTGATCTGGCTGGATATCGCGGCGGCGATCTACGTGCTGTTTTTCGGCCTCAAGCCCCTTGGGATGAGCGCCCTCTTGGATGCGGTCATCACAACGCCGCGCGGCATGGTGTTCCTTGCGGTGGGCAATCTCGTTGGCGCCGCCCTGGCCTTGCTGGTGTTTTCGATAACCGTTGTTTCACTGCCGCTGGTGTTTGACCGAGATGTGGATTTTGTGACCGCCATGATCACCTCGGTGAAAGCGGTGCTGGCAAACCCCAAGCCCATGCTCGTCTGGTGCCTCATCATCGGGTTTTTGCTGGCACTGTCCCTTGCCTCGCTATTTGCCGGCCTGCTGGTGGTGTTTCCGCTGCTGGGCCACGCGACCTGGCATCTTTACCGGAAGGCCGTGAAGCCTGAATAGGACTATAAGCCCCGAATAGGCTTTTAAATGAGTTTGGAGGGGCTGTAGCGGCTTTCCTGCCCTGCGGGCTATCAAGAAGCCCAGACTGGCAAAATCCTGCCTCCGGGCCTCGCAGGGGCCCGGAAATCGATTTGTCCTTTTCCGGCCAATTTCCCACCTGGACCCTGCTAGCCCTTGCCACCGGCCGCTTCGGCCTGATCCTCATCCTGCAGCAACGACTTGAAGAGCTCCACGGAGCCGATGTCGCCGGCGCCGCTGCCAAATTGCCGCGGTAGTGGTTCACAAGGGCGTGGTTTGGTCCATCTTTCCAGCCATGTTAACTTGGCACTCATGGATGCCATTGATCACCGAACCGCCATCACAAACCTTGAGCCTGCCTTGCGCCAGTCTCTCATTGAACGGAGCGATGGGCCGGGACTGTTACGGGCCGGCTTACATCTGGGAGCAATTCTCGTTCTGGGAACCCTGATTGCGCTTCGTGTACCACAGTGGTTTCTGCTGCTGCCGGTTCAGGGCATCCTGATCGGTTTTCTGTTCACGGCGCTGCATGAATGCACCCATGAAACGGCGTTCAAGAGTTCATTTCTCAACACCGCTATCGCAGGCATAAGCGGGTTCCTGATCTTTATCCCGCCGGGTTGGTTCCGGTTTTTTCATTTCGCCCACCACCGCCATACCCATGACCCGGCCCGTGACCCGGAACTGCAAACTCCGAAGCCTTCTTCGCTTGTTGGCTATGTGAAGCATGTGTCAGGGCTTCCCGTATGGTTTGCTGCGATTCGCACTCTGCTGCGCAATGGGATGGGACGCAGCGCCGATGACTTTGTGCCGGAGAAGGCCAGTGACGCGCGTGACCTTTGAGGCACGGGTGATGCTGGCCATTTATGCTTTGGTTGCCACCGCTTCAGTTTTTTGGGAATCGCCGCTCGTCATTTGGACGTGGCTCATCCCTGCCCTCCTCGGCCAACCATTCCTGCGGCTCTTTCTCCTCGCCGAGCACACGAACTGCCCGCATGTGGAGAACATGTTTGAAAACACGCGCACGACTTTTACGACCAGGCTGGTGCGGCTGGTGGCGTGGAACATGCCCTTTCATGCGGAGCATCACGCGCTGCCGACGGTTCCTTTTCACAAGCTCCCGGACCTCCATGAAGCGGTGCGCGAGCATCTGAAGACGACGGCTGATGGCTACACGCAGTTTAATGGCGAACTGGTTTCAAACCTGTCGAAAGCCAACTCATAGAAAACCCCGCGAAGATCGCTCCTCGCGGGGTCTGATAAGTGCAACCCAGAAATTGTTAGTGCGCCAATACCGCCAGCAAGAGCAAGGCCACGATGTTGGTGATCTTGATCATGGGGTTTACGGCCGGGCCTGCGGTGTCCTTGTAGGGGTCGCCTACGGTGTCGCCGGTGACTGAGGCCTTGTGGGCTTCGGAGCCCTTCAGGTGCTTCACGCCCTTTGAGTCGACGAAACCATCCTCGAAGGACTTCTTCGCGTTATCCCAGGCGCCGCCGCCGGCGGTCATGGAGATGGCCACGAAGAGGCCGGTGACGATCACGCCCATGAGCATGGCGCCCAAAGCCGCAAAGCCTGCTTCCTTGCCGGCAATTGCGTAGATCACGTAGAACACCACGATGGGCGAGAACACGGGCAGCATGGAAGGAATGATCATTTCCTTGATGGCGGCCTTGGTGAGCAGGTCCACGGCGCGGGCATAATCGGGCTTTTCAGTGCCCTTCATGATGCCGGGGCGTTCCTTGAACTGGCGGCGCACTTCAACCACCACGGACTGGGCCGCACGGCCCACGGCGGTCATTGACATGCCGCCGAAGAGGTAGGGCAGCAGGCCGCCGAAGATCAGGCCCACAACCACATAGGGGTTGGAGAGATCGAAGGTGACGTTCACGCCTTCAAAGAAGGTTCCCGGCGAAGCGTTGGCTGCAAAGAACTTCAAGTCCTGCGTGTAGGCGGCAAAGAGCACGAGAGCGCCCAGGCCTGCCGAGCCAATGGCATAGCCCTTGGTGACGGCCTTGGTGGTGTTGCCCACGGCATCAAGCGCGTCGGTGTTGTGGCGCACTTCCTTGGGCAGGCCTGCCATTTCGGCGATGCCGCCGGCGTTGTCGGTGACCGGGCCGAAGGCGTCGAGCGCCACGACCATGCCAGCCAGCGCCAACATCGTTGTCACCGCAACGGCGATGCCGAAGAGGCCCGCGAGGTTGAAGGTCACGATGATGCCGGCGATGATGATGATGGCAGGAACGGCGGTTGCTTCCATGGAAACCGCCAGGCCCTGGATCACGTTGGTGCCGTGGCCGGTGATCGAGGCTTCAGCGATGGAGTTTACCGGGCGCTTGCCGGTTGCGGTGTAGTATTCGGTGATCCAGATGATGAGACCGGTGATCACGAGGCCGGCGATGCCGCAATAGAACAGGCTCAGGGGCGTGAAGGCTTTGGTGGCGTCACCAAGGGCTACATCCATGCCGCCGAACACGTAGGAGATCACGGGGTACAAGAGCGGCGAGCGAAAGAACGCCGGTTGCGATGATGCCCTTGTAGAGGGCGCCCATGATGTTGTTGTGAGGCACCGAGCTTGACGAAGTAGGAGCCGATGATCGAGGTGATGACACAGGCGCCGCCAATGGCAAGCGGCAGGACCATGCCGGCAAGCTTCATGGCATCGGGCAGCACGATGGCTGCGAGAACCATGGTCGCAACGGTCGTCACCACATAGGTTTCAAACAGGTCGGCGGCCATGCCGGCGCAATCGCCGACGTTGTCGCCAACGTTGTCTGCGATGGTCGCAGGGTTCCTTGGGTCATCTTCCGGGATACCGGCTTCGACCTTGCCCACCATGTCGCCGCCGACGTCTGCACCCTTGGTGAAGATGCCGCCGCCGAGACGGGCGAATATGGAAATCAGCGAAGCCCCGAAGGACAAAGCAACGAGGGCATCGATCACCGTGCGGCTGGTGGGTTCAAAACCCATGGAGCCAGTGAGGAAGCCGAAATAAATTGTAACGCCGAGGAGGCCGAGGCCGGCCACAAGAAGGCCGGTCACCGCGCCAGACTTGAACGCGAGGTCCAAACCGCCGGCAAGGGACTTCGTTGCGGCCTGCGCCACGCGGACGTTGGCCCGCACCGAGACGTTCATGCCGATAAAGCCCGCCGCACCCGACAGCACGGCACCAATCAGAAAGCCCATGGCGGAGTAGACCCCGAGCAGAAGCCACGCGATGACGAATATGACCACGCCGACCATGGCGATGGTTTGATACTGGCGCTTGAGGTAGGCGGCGGCACCTTCGCGCACCGCGGCGGAAATTTCCTGCATGCGGGCCGAGCCCGCATCGGCGGCGAGAAGGCCGCGCGTCGTGACAATTCCGTAGACGATGGACAGCGCGCCCGCGAGCACGATCAGCCAGAGAGTGGAGGTCATGAATTAACCCTTTTGTTTGTGTTGCCCCGGTGCAATCCAGACACGCGAATCTTCCCGTGTCCGTCCCCTGCCCCGGATTGATGGCTGGGATATGCCAAATCGGGCAAAAAGAAGCAATGGCCAGTA
>CAVWAY010000011.1:0-31829 GCA_963753025.1 uncultured Alphaproteobacteria bacterium
AGGCAAGTCCCTCTGACCGCAAACGTGTGCTTTCGCTTCTGTCACCCACCCCCGTTGACGTCGATGATGTCATCAGGGAAAGCGGGCTTTCGGCGGCTTTGGTCCTTGGAATTTTGCTGGAATTTGAACTTGCCGGGAGGGTCGCCCGTTCCAGCCAGCAAAAAGTGAGTCTGGTCTAGCGCTCAGTCCACTTCATCGTGCGGAACGATCCAGGTTTCCTTGAGGGCCGCTGACTTCCATTTCTGGAAGGCCTTTGTTGCCAGCACCGCATCCATATAGGCCCTGGTATCCTTGGCAACCGGAATGGCATAGGTTTCAAAGCGTGTGACAACGGGCGCAAACATGGCATCGGCGTTGCAGAACTTGCCGAAGAGAAATTTTCCGCCCTTGCCATAGGTCTTGCGGCAGTCACGCCAGATTTCCTCAATGCGCGCGATATCGGCCCGTGTCGCGTCATTGAGCGTGATGGGTTTTTGCGGCCGCCGCAGGTTCATCGGGCAGGTGTTGCGCAGGCCAGAAAACCCGGCATGCATTTCATTGGAAATGGCGCGGGCCACGGCCCTCGTCGCTTTGGTCTTGGGCCAGAAGTTCTTTTCGGGAAATGTTTCGGCGAGGTATTCCAGAATGGCGAGGCTTTCCCAGACCGAGACCTTGCCATGACGCAAGACCGGTAAACGCCCTGCCCTGGAATGCTCGGCGATTTGCTTTTTCATGACCGGCGTATCGAGCTGGATCAGCGTTTCATCGAAGTCGAGACCGGCCATGGTCATGGCGAGCCAAGGGCGGAGCGACCAGGACGAATAATTCCTGTTGGCAATGATAAGATGCAGTTTGGCCATTTGACCAGGTTCTCCCCGCTACATGGATTTGGGGAGATAGCGAAACGCCAAGGCTCCCATCAGGACAAGACTTGCTCCCAGTATAATGAACACGATGCCGATTTCAAAATAGGAAAGCGCCACGGCGAAAATCATCGCCGGAATGAGATCGGAGAAATCGATGTAGGTGCGGTAGACGGCGGCCATGCGCTGGCGTTCGCGGGTGCGCACTGCCCGCAAAAAGGGAATGCCGCCAACCCCGTCCAGTCCTGACGCCGCGAAGGCGCCAAAGAGCAGAAAGAACATGGCGATATAGGGGTATTCCTTTCCGGCGATCCCGGCGGCGATTGAAGCCAGCGCCATCATCTGGAAGCACAGGCTGATAATGGCGCGGACGCCGAATTTGCGGGCCAGCCTTCCGAAGACATAGGCAAACAGCAGCAGCACCTGGCTTGCCGAAATCAGCAGCCCGCCGGCCTGCTTGCCCACGCCGCTTTCAACCATCAGCAGCGGCCCGTAAACAAAAAAGGTTACCCAGAAACAGGACCTGCCAAAAGCCACCATCCACGCAAGCCGCAAGCGGGGCTGGCGGACAAAGCGCATGACATTGGCCAGCGGATTGAAACGCTGCAGGGTGCCTGACGGCAGGGTTACGTGGTCGGACAGGCGCAACACCCAGAAGAGCACGAGCAGCGCCATGGCCACCGCAATGGCGACAAGCTGCGGCCCCCAGGGCCCAAATTGGGTGTAGAGCCAGACGCCGCTGGCAGGCCCTATCATCCACGAAAATGTCGAAAGGCTGAGGCGCAGTGGCTCGGAGTGTGCCAGATCGCTCTTCTTGATGTGATCCATGATGTAGAGCGACAGGGTGATGTTCAGGATCCCTGCTCCGCAATTGCGGAAGAACATGCCGGCAATCTGCCCGGAAACGGTAAAACTGGCGAAGAACAGGCTTGCCGCTATGAGGCCCACGACACCCAATGTGTAGGCCCAGCGGCGGCGCAACCGGCCCAGAACATAGGGGAGCATAAGGGTGGTGAGCAGCACGATCATGCCAACCAGGGTGGTGAGTTCGCTCACCTTTTGGCTGCTGCCGAGAAGGTCATAGGCCTGCAGGGATACTACGGTTGAGTTCAGTGACCGCACCAGGGATTCAAGCGCAAAGATTGCACTGAAAGTCAGCGCACCGGCCTTGCGACCTGAGATGAGGTTGGGGAAATCGGATTCGGCCGCCATGATTGAACCAATGAAGTAGCAGAGAACACAGGGCGCAAATACTCCCTACGACAGGCAAAGAGGGCGCGCTGCCATGCGTTGCCCGTATGGCTAATTTTATGGGAGAAAAGACGCCGGAAGTGGGTTATGCAAGCCGCATGTCGTCCTCGGAGAAACAGCGGGTTGTCGTCCTCTCGGTCTTTGCCAGCCTTGGGCTGACAATCACCAAATTCGCCGCGGGCCTTGCCACCGGCTCACTTGGCATTTTGTCGGAAGCCATTCATAGCCTGATCGACCTTGGAGCCACGATTATAACCTGGTTTGCGGTCCGCTGGAGCGACCAGCCGCCGGACGAGGAGCACCACTACGGCCACGCCAAGGCGGAGAGCGTGGCAGCGCTCGTTGAAACCGGATTGCTGTTTCTCACCACCGCATGGATAGTTTTTGAGGCGGTCAAACGGCTGATGGGCGGAGAACAGCACATTGACGTTACGTGGTGGGCGTTTGCCGTTATTGGCGGATCCATCCTGGTTGATTTCAGCCGGGCGCGGGCCCTGAGCCGGGTTGCGCGCGAAACGTCCAGCGAGGCGCTGGAAGCCGATGCACTGCATTTCAGTTCCGACATGTGGAGTTCTGCCGTTGTGCTGCTCGGGCTCATTGCGGTTTGGTTGGGATATCCCATGGCCGACGCAGGAGCGGCCATTATCGTTTCCTTGTTTGTGGGGCTCGCCGGATGGCGCCTGGGAAAGCGCACGCTCGCCACCCTGCTTGATACGGCGCCGGTGGGGGCCACCGCCGAGCTGCGTTCGCTGATTGAGAACACTGGTGGTGTGCTTCACCTCAGTTCGCTCCGCCTGCGCCCGGCGGGGCCAACGCTGTTTACCAGTGCGGTTGTTGAGGTGCCGCGCACCATGCCGGTTGATGATATCGTCAAGCTGAAGGACACGCTGACCGAGAAGATCATCGAGAAGTTTCCAAGCGCCGATGTGACGGTGACCGTCAATCCCGTGACGCTGGATGATGAAACCGTGTTCCAGCGGGTGATGCTGATCGCCTCGCGGCGCAATCTGGCCATTCACCATCTCACCGTGCAGGAACTCAAGGGGCGGCTGGCGGTGAGCTTCGATCTGGAAGTGGATGGGCTTATGCCACTGGTTGAAGCCCATGAATATGCCACGCAGCTTGAGGACGCCATCCGTTCCGAACTCGGCCCGGGGGTTGAAGTGGAAAGCCATATTGAGCCCCAGCCGGAAAGGCTCCTTGCAGGTGATGATGCGCCGGCCAAGACCTCAAAGGCCATCATCAGCCTGCTCATGGCGCTGGCGAAGAAACAGCCGCGTCTCAGCGACCTTCACAACATCCGTATCCGTGAGAATGACCAGGGCCTGTTCGTTCACTACCATTGCCGTTTCGCGCCTTCGGAAACGGTTGATGATGTACATTTGGTTGTGGACCAGATTGAGAATGGCCTGCAGGGAAAGTTCCCGACGATCCGCCGGGTCATTGCCCATGCGGAGCCGATTGGCCGCGTGAGGCATGGCATCTGATGCGTGTCATCAGGCCAGCGGAGTACCGGGCCATGCCGTGGAAAAACGGGGGCGGTGTCACCACCGAAATATGTGTGAGCCCGCCTTCGGGCGCCTTTGATTGGCGGGTGAGCATTGCGACGGTGAATGCGGATGGCCCGTTTTCCACACTTCACCGGATACGAACGCCACATCATGACTTTGTCGGGTGAAGGCATGGTTCTTGATATTGAAGGCCGCGGTAAATTTGCCCTGGAACCACTCCGGCCCATTTCATTTTCGGGCGATGCGAAGGTTCATGGCTCGCTCCTGCAAGGGGCGGTTCTGGATTTCAATTTGATGGTGCGCCGGGATTTCGGGGCGGGATTACTTCAGGTCAGGGATTGCAAAGCGGGCCATAGATTGGGATCAGAAAAGAGCCTTCATCTTGCCTATGTCCTGCAGGGTGAGTTCCAGGCAGAAGGCTATCAGTTAGAGCCAAATGTCAGTTTTTATCTTGGGACGGGAGAATTTTTTACGCTTCCCGCCCCCCTGAAACTGGCGATTTGCGAGATCACGCCTCGCCTGCTTCCCTTGCCAAACGCTTGAGCTTTTCGATTTCGCCAGGGGGAATTTCCACCTTGTTGGCAATGGAGAAGGCTTCACAGAAGCTGATTTCCAAGAGGCCCAGGAGGGTTTTGAGACCCGCCGCCTTGGCCATTTTCCGCAGTTCCAGCAGCATATCGGCGATATACTGGGCCAATTCCTGGTCCATGGCATCTTTTGCCGGATTCTTGCTGTAAGGATCGTTCATAGCCGCCCCGAGTTTGCTATCTGGCCTCAGCTAGCTCTCTAGTTGTATCTACACTATATGCGTGTTCAATATAAATTGAAGCAATCTATGATTGCAATTGGGTAGCCTTGCGCTGATTTGTCAGTTTTGGGTGGTAACTTGCAGTGGCGGAAAGATGCCTATATGAGGCCCTCCGTCTGTTAGTCAGGAACTTGAATGACCGTTGTCGTCGTCGAATCGCCCGCCAAGGCAAAAACCATCAACAAATATCTGGGCTCCGGACTTTGTCGTGCTGGCCTCCTATGGCCATGTGCGCGACCTGCCGGCCAAGGACGGCTCGGTGCGCCCGGACGAGGATTTCGCCATGTCCTGGGAGGTGGATGCCAAATCCTCCAAGCGCCTGGCGGATATCGCTGATGCCCTGAAGGATGATGACCGGCTGGTTCTGGCAACCGACCCGGACCGGGAAGGCGAAGCCATTTCCTGGCATGTGCTTGAAGTTTTGAAGAAAAAGGGAGCGCTCAAGGGCAAGACGGTGCAACGGGTGGTGTTCAACGCCATTACCAAGCAATCGGTTCTTGGAGGCCATGCAGCACCCCAGGGACGTGGACGGGCCGCTCGTCGATGCCTATCTGGCGCGGCGGGCGCTCGACTATCTGGTGGGCTTTACGCTTTCCCCGGTGTTGTGGCGGAAGTTGCCGGGCTCACGCTCGGCGGGCCGGGTCCAGTCGGTGGCCTTGCGCATTATTTGCGACCGGGAACTGGAAATCGAAGCGTTCAAGAGCCAGGAATACTGGACCATCGACGGCACCTTCACGACGCCGCAGGGGCAGGAATTTTCCGCTTCGCTGCAGGCCATTGCCGGGCAGAAAATCGGCAAGCTCGATATCAAGGATGAAGCTTCGGCGCGCGCCATCGAGCAGACCCTGAAGAATGCCCGGGTCTCGGTGGATAGCATCGAGAGCAAGCCGGCCAAGCGCCATCCCTATGCGCCATTCCGCACCTCAACGCTGCAGCAGGAAGCCTCGCGCAAGCTGGGTTTCTCTTCGGCCAAGACCATGCAGGTGGCCCAGCGCCTTTATGAAGGTGTGGACATTGATGGCGATACGGTGGGCCTTATCACCTATATGCGAACCGACGGCGTTGATATTGCGCCGGAAGGGATTGCCGCCGCCCGTAATGCGATCCTCAAGAATTTTGGCGAGCCCTATCTGCCGTCGGCGCCGCGCCAGTACACCACCAAGGCCAAGAACGCCCAGGAGGCCCATGAAGCCATCCGGCCAACGGAGCTTGGCCGCCTGCCCGCTTCGGTGCGTTCGGCTCTCGATGGCGAGCAGTTTGCCCTTTATGAATTGATCTGGAAGCGCACCATTGCCAGCCAGATGGAGAGTGCCGAGTTTGAACGCACCTCGGCTGACCTTGGTGCTACCGGCCAGGACGGCAAGCACTATACTTTCCGCGCGACGGGTTCGGTGGTGAAGTTTGACGGCTTCCTCAAGGTCTATCACGAGGACCTTGATGACGAAGAGGATGAGGATTCGCGCCGCCTGCCCGCCATGGCACGCGGCGATGGCATCGGCGTCCGCAAGATTTCCGCCGAGCAGCATTTCACCGAGCCGCCGCCGCGATATTCGGAAGCTTCTATTATCAAGAAACTGGAAGAACTGGGGATCGGCAGGCCTTCGACATATGTGTCGGTGCTTTCGACGATCCGCGACCGGGGCTATGTGCGCTTGGACAAGAAGCGCTTCATTCCCGAAGACAAGGGCCGCGTGGTGACGGCCTTCCTTGAATCCTTCTTCAGCAAATATGTTGAGTATGACTTCACGGCAAATCTCGAAGAGCAGCTTGACCGCATCTCCAATGGCGAAATTGACTGGCGCGAAGTCTTACGTGATTTCTGGAAGGATTTTTCGGCTCATGTGGGCGAGATCAAGGACCTGCGCGTTACCCACGTGCTGGATGCGCTGAATGACATTCTCGCGCCGCACATTTTCCCGTCGCCCACGGATGGCAGCAGCCCGCGGAAATGCCCGTCCTGCGCTGATGGGCAGCTTTCGCTGAAGCTCGGCAAGTTTGGCGCTTTTGTCGGATGCTCCAATTATCCGGACTGCAAATATACCCGGCAGATGACGGCCAATGGCGAAGGGGAATCAGCCATTCCGCCGGAAGGCATTGAGCTTGGAGAGCATCCCGATACCGGCGAGAAGGTCACGCGGCGGCAGGGGCGCTTCGGGCCTTACCTGCAGCTTGGCGAGGTTCCGGAAGGCAGCAAGGAGAAGCCAAAGCGCGCTTCTATCCCGCGGGCCTTTGATCCCAATGACATTGATCTTGAAACGGCGCTGAAATTCCTTTCGCTTCCCCGCGAGATTGGGCTTCATCCGGAAACGCAGACTCCGATCGTTGCAAATTTCGGGCGCTTCGGACCGTTCATCCTGCATGACGGCACCTATGTGAATCTGGAATCGGCGGAAGAGGTTTTCACCATCGGCATCAACCGCGCGGTGGACATGCTTGCGGCGAAACGGGCCAAGGGCTTCACGCCGCGTGGACGAGCGGCGGCGCTGAAGGATCTCGGCGCGCATCCGGATGGCACGGGCAATGTGGAAGTGTTCAACGGCAAGTTCGGCGCCTATGTGAAGCATGGCAAGATCAATGCCACTCTGCCGCGGGACAAGACGCCGGAAACAATCACGCTGGACGAAGCGGTGGCGCTGATTGCCGAACGGGAAGCGAAGGGGCCGGGAAAGAAGCCGAAGCGCAAGGCTGCCGCCAAGAAGGCGCCGGCGTTAAAGGTTGTGGCAGAGAAAGCTCCTGCGAAAAAACCGGCCAAAAAAGCTGCCAAGAAGGCTGTGAAGAAGGCGGCCGTGAAGGTTGCGGTTTGATCAAGGGCAAGAAAGCCAAAAGCAGAGGGCTTCCCAGCGAAGCAGCACTTCTGGAATTTATCCAGACCTCACCTTCGGTGGTGGGCAAGCGCGAAATCGCCCGGGCCTTCGGGCTGACGGGGGCCGAAAAGATTGGCCTCAAGGCGCTGCTGCGCCAGCTTGAACAATCGGGCAAGCTCGCCAAGAGCCGGCGGAAGCTCATCGATACCTCCACCCTGCCCCCGGTGACTGTCATCGAAGTTACGGGCATTGACCGGCATGGCGAGACCTATGGCGAGCCGGTGGAATGGGATGAGCGTGTGGCCGGCAAGGCGCCGCATGTGCTCATTGAGGTGCGACCGGCGAAGGCATCCGCCCGCCGGCCAAGGGCGACCGGGTGCTGGCGAAGATCGAAGCCACACCGGGCGAGGACTATCCGTTCAAGGCGCGGGTTATTCGCGGGCTGTCGGACCGTTCAAAGCGCGTGCTGGGGGTTTTTCGTCTGGTGAAGGGCCATGGGGCGCGGCTTATTCCGGTGGACAAGAAGGCCCGCAATGAATTGCAGGTGCGGAGCGGCGATGAGAACGGGGCTCTTGAAGGCGAACTGGTTGAAGCGGAAATCCTGAAAGACCATGGCCGTGGCCTGCCGCTGGCGCGGGTGCGGGCGCGGCTGGGAGACATGAACGACCAGCGCAATATTTCGCTGATTGCCATTCATCACCATGCCATTCCCAATGAATTTTCCGAGCGTGTGCTGGCGGAGAGCGAGGCTCTCAAAACTTTCAATCCGGCGGGCCGCGTCGACTTGCGCAAAACGCCCTTGATCACGATTGATCCGCCGGATGCGCGCGACCATGACGATGCGGTGTGGGCGGCGCCCGATGATGACCCGGCGAACCCCGGCGGCTTTCAGACCATTGTGGCCATTGCCGATGTGGCGACCTATGTGAAGCCCGGTTCGGCGCTGGACAAGGAAGCGCGGTTTCGCGGCAACTCGGTTTATTTTCCGGACCGGGTTGTGCCCATGCTGCCGGAGCGGATTTCAAATGATCTCTGTTCCTTGCGCGAAAAGGAAGACCGGCCGGCGCTGGCCTGCTTCATGATTTTCGACAAGTCGGGCACCAAGAAATCGCACCGCTTTGCGCGGGCCATCATGCGCTCGGCGGCAAAGCTTTCCTATGAGGAGGCGCAGGCAGCCATCGATGGCCGCAGCAATGCGAAGACCGATGTTCTGCTTGAAGGTGTTTTGAAGCCGTTGTGGAAGGCTTATGGGGCGCTGATGAAGGCGCGTGCCAAGCGCGAGCCGCTGGAGCTTGATTTGCCGGAGCGCAAGCTGGTGCTTGATGACAAGGGCATGGTCTTGCGGGTTGTCACGCCGCTGCGGCTTGATGCGCACAAGCTGATCGAAGAGTTCATGATCCAGGCCAATGCGTCGGCGGCGGAAGAACTTGAAGCGAAGAAGACGCCGCAGCTTTACCGGGTGCATGAGCCGCCGTCTGAAGAAAAGGTGCGGGCGCTTTCGATGTTCCTGAAAACTTTGGATCTGTCATTGCCTCTGGGACAGGTGATGAAGCCGAAGCATTTCAACCAATTGCTGGAAGAAGTGAAGGGCAAGGATTACCAGAACCTGGTGAATGACGTGGTGCTGCGCACCCAGGCGCAGGCGGCTTATGCGCCGATCAACAAGGGGCATTTTGGCCTGACACTCAGGCGCTACAGCCATTTCACTTCGCCCATTCGGCGCTATGCGGATTTGATCGTGCACCGGGCTTTGATAAGCGCGCTTGGCTTTGGCGATGATGGCCTGTCGGCGGATGATATTTCGCGCCTGACCGAAACCGCCGAGATGATTTCGGATGCGGAGCGGCGGGCGATGGCGGCGGAGCGCGAGACGACGGACCGACTGATCGCCGCTCATCTTGCGGGACAGACAGGCGCGCATTTCCGGGGCCGCATCGGCGGCGTGGTGGGCGCCGGATTGTTTATCAAGCTCAATGACACGGGAGCGGATGGTTTTATTCCGGTCTCCAGTTTGGGTTCGGATTATTTCGTGTATTCGGATGTGACTCATTCCTTGATCGGGCAGCGCACGGGTGAAACGTTCCAGCTCGGCGATCAGGTGGAAGTGAAGCTGCTTGAGGTTGCGCCCGTCTCCGGCGGCTTGCGATTCGAGATGGTTTCCGAAGGCCGCAAGGGCAAGCCGCCACCACAGCGCCATGGGCGCCCCACGCGCCTGAGCAAGCAGACGCCGAAATCCCGCAGGAAGCGATAGAGGCTTGCGGCAAGCCGCCGCGCGGCGCGGGGGCCCCTACCCGAACGGTGTGTTTGCAGCCCATTTTGCGGTCATGGAACCTGGGCACATTAAACTCTCCGACCGGTCGTGGAAGCAAGCCATGTGGCGCGGGGCCCGTGGAAAATGCCCGGCCTGCGGCACGGGTTCCCTGTTCAACAAGTTCATGAAGGTGACCAATACCTGCCCGCATTGCGGGGAAGCCCTGCATCATCAGCGGGCTGACGATGCGCCGCCCTATTTCACCATATTCATTGTCGGCCACATCATGATTCCCCTCGTGCTGATCGTGGAGCGGGTGTGGCAGCCGCCTTACCTGGTTCATGCCATGCTCTGGCTGCCGCTGACACTTGGCTTGACATTGGCTCTCATGCCCATCGTAAAAGGGGCGGTTGTGGGCCTGCAATGGGCCCTGGGGATGCATGGTTTTGGTTTTGAAACAGCGGGCGAAGAAGAAAGCCACGATCAAACCGCGTGATGCGGCAACGCTTATCCTCGTGCGCTTCGATGGGCCTTCCCCTCGCATCCTGATGGGACAGCGCCACGAAGGGCCATGCCTTCATGCCCAACAAATATGTTTTTCCCGGCGGGCGCTGCGAGGCCGCTGATGGCCTTCTGCTCGTTGAGAATGAAGGAGAAGCTGTCACACTGCAAAAGCTCAAGTTGCGGATGGGGGCGAAGCCCAGCCACCGCAAGGCGCGGGGCGTGCTTGTGGCGGCGCTGCGGGAAACTTTTGAAGAAACCGGATTGCTGGCGGGGCGGGCAACGGCCAGTGCCGCGCCGGATCTCTACGGGGCTCATTTATTTTGCGCGGGCGATAACTCCGCCGGGACGAAGCCGGCGTTTTGATTCCCGGTTTTTCGTGGCCAACGCCGATATTGTCTCGAATCTTGACGCGCCCCATCCGCTTGAAAACGAGGAACTTTTGCAGATTAGCTGGGTGACCCTGGCGGAGGCTCTGGGGCTTAATCTGCCTTCCATTACAAGGGATATTCTGCTTCTTCTGGAGCCATTTCTGGACGCAAAACCGCTTGCCGCCCGCGGCTTGCCCGGTTTCGTTCCAGTACAGCCGGGGGAAGTCCTGGCGGGTTGAGCAGCTCAACTTGACTTTCGGCGCGGGATAGGGTCTATCGCCCTCAAATTCCCTCCGGAGACGATTATGGCCAAAGGCAATGTTATCAAGATCAAGCTGGCGTCAACTGCTGACACCGGATATTTTTATGTGACCAAGAAGAATTCGCGCACCAAGACCGAGAAGTTCACCTTCAAGAAATATGATCCGGTGGCGCGCAAGCATGTGGAATTCAAGGAAACGAAGATCAAGTAATCTTCTGTTGATAAATTGCGAAAAGGCACTGCCGAGGCGGTGCCTTTTTTCGTTTTGCTGCTAGCGTTGAGGGAATTGGTACCGGCCCGGGTTTTACTCGGATCGAGGAGGCCACTCAAAACCGCCCCGGGCCGGCCTTTACCCCTCGTCTCAGGAGATGCGGTGAACCTGATCCGCGGGGCAACTGTGGAAGGTGCTGGCGGAGCGGACGGGAGGTGCTGCCTTCCCTGCCCGCCCCGCTTTCGTTCATTCCGAACCTTGGCGAAGTGTTTCCAATCCGCGATTATTTCGATTAAATGTTTAGCGGTTTAGGCGCGTTAACTCTAGCGTAACCTATGGTTAAGACTCGCTTTTTTCCGATAAGATGAATCGTTAAGGTAAACGGGACGGCGCCTCAGGAGGTGTCGGGCATAGCGGCGCGATGGGCCAGCCACTGGCACTCGCTGAGCAGTTCATCGACCTGGTGAACCGCCCTCGTCCGGTGGCCCGGCGGACGGCCGGGGCGGAGCGGAGACTTGAAACTGGGGTTGGGCGACGTCTCCTGCCGCATCCGCCAGCGGACGAGGCGCCGGGCCTGGCGGGGAAGGTTTTGAAGGGCGGATTCGAGGGCCTCCAGCCTGCGGATAACACGCGCTGCACTGACCAGGCCGTCAGCGGACGGCGGACGGGAAGCTGGGCTGGTTGCTGGCCGGGGCGGCGGCCAGATGGTCACCAGTTGGTTGTCGGCGTTGAACATGTGGATACGGGGGCCCGGGCGCGGAGGCATTCTCCGGCGCGGGAGCACGATGCGGGTCTGCGGATCGAAGAGCTGGAAGGAGGCGGAGCGCGGGGTTCCGCCCTTCCTTGGTTTTACGGCCCCTGCCCGCCTGGGGCGGGACGCTGCAGGCGCAATCACAAGACCCCGTGCCGCAACGACAATCAGGCGGCGCAGGGCGCTTTCGGCGGGCCGCAAAATGCGCAGCACGGCCCGGTAGGTGGGCCACGGCAGCCGCGAAACCGTAGCTTCGCCCACAAGCCCCAGCATGATGAAAAGCGATTCAACGATCCCTGCGAGCACTTCGCTGTTGCGTTTGATGGCCAGAGTCCCAGTCCATATGGTTCCTTTCTCAGATTAGAACAAACAAGGAACACATGAACCAAATAGGAATAGATTGTCAAGGGGGAAATGTGCGATTTGAGACGGCACACCGCGTGGGTCAGTTAAATTGGCGGTGTCGGGGATAGATTGGCGGAGGAACCCATGAACTCGCTCATAGCGATGTGACACTTGCCAGTCTTGCTGTCGGTAATGGGTTTCGCCCATCAGCCTTTTGGCCGCTGACTTGGTAGCCCGTGGTGGACTGGGGCGATTTTATGGTGGCTGCATGCCGAGAAAACTTGTTGGGTTGGTCGAGCGCTCGAATAAGAGACGCTCTCAAATGGCATATGATCGGAACACAGTACGATTTTGGGAATGATCGCCAGAATTGGGCGGTTGAAAAGCGGATGGGCGATGAATTGAGTACATACGCACATTATTTCAAAGACCTAGGTGGCTATACTTTATATGGCAAGCGGCCGCCCTCAAATATCTATCAAGTTGTTCCTGCGTCTCGTTTAAACTCTCTTTGGTTCACGAACGATCTTAAGGAACTGAAGCACCTTGGTGGGGGACAAGACGCACCTCAGTATGTTGATATTGCCGTAACGCGCGCAGATGTAAAAAAGCTAATTAAAGAGGCGAAGGCCATTGATCGAGAAACTGCACAGACTATTGCAGATAAGGCAAAGCGTTCGTCAGCCACCCTGCCCGCTCCCTTTTTGGAGGGGCTGTTGCGCAACGAATGGGTATTGAATTTTAATCCCTTACTTCCGGCAAAACAAAAACGAATTTCCTTTGACGAAGATGGCACAATCGGAGCTGGCCGGAACGGCAATGAATGCAAATGGAAAATAGTGGATCAGAAGCTGGAGATTTGGAGAGCCAATGGCAAACTGCAAAATCGCTTTTCTTACAATTCAGATTGACAACTTTGTACTCGGCGTCGAGGCTGACCTGTCATGGGCAGGAATAGACGGTGACTTTGGTGCCATTGACACTCCCGGCAGCGGCTACTTCTTCAATGCCGATAGCGAAATTGATTGGCTTGCGAGCATGAGGGGCCGCGTTGGGCTGACTTGGGACAAGGTCCTTTTCTATGGAACCGGTGGCATTGCCTTCACCAACGTGGACACAAAGGTGGTCTCCGACTGGCCCGGCAGCGTCGAAAACTATTCTGATTCGACATCGCACACCGGCTGGGTGGCGGGCGCCGGCGTCGAGGTCATGTTCACGAACAACATCACAGGCAGGCTGGAGTACTTGCATTACGAGTTTGGTGAGAAAGATTTTTTCGTGGACAGTGGCGACGTTGGATATGACCTGGACGGCAGCGTTGACCTTGACGTGAATGTGGTCCGCGCAGGCATCAACGTATTATTCTAAGCCAAATTCGCTTGCCTCGAAATTGCCCTCTGCCTGGAACAATCAGACCATTGCAGTTGCGGTACAGAGTAATCCTTGATGAACAAATTCAACACCCTTCTCCACGTCATGTTCACCAAGAGAACCCCAAATATGGGCCCCGAAAATCGAGCGCTTCACATTTGACAAAACAATTCACTCGAGTTTATGTGATCGTTGCCGGTCGATCTTCTACGCTTCGAAAGCGATGCCCACGTCGAACGCGGGCAGATGAGATTTGTTTAGCGTACGCTACTGCTTCACGACGGAGGTTCTTCCGAACTCTCAATTCCCTCAGGCAAATGCATTTCCAGAGGAGTTTGCTCGTCGCCGTCCAGGGGGTCCTCGTCGGCTGACAGGTCGTCGCTGCCGCGCGGCAGGGGGATTTCGAAGTCGGGGGGCAAGTTGGCGTCGAGGAGCCCTGCCCCTTTCAGTTCCTGCAGGCCGGGAAGATCGGTGACTTCATTCAGGCCGAAGTGGCTGAGGAATGAATCGGTGGTGCCGTAGGTCACGGGCCTGCCGGGGGTGCGCCGGCGGCCGCGCATTTTCACCCAGCCGATTTCCATGAGGATATCGAGGGTGCCCTTGGAAATGACGACGCCGCGGATTTCTTCGATGTCGGCGCGGGTGACGGGCTGGTGGTAGGCGACGATGGCCAGGGTTTCGAGGGCGGCCTTGGACAGGCGCTTCTGCTCAAAGGTTTCGCGGCGCAGGACGAAGCTCAAATCCTCGGCGGTGCGCAGCGTCCAGTGGCCGGCGATCTGCACGAGGTTGACGCCGCGGTTGGCGTAGTTGGCCTGAAGGTCGGCCAGCAAGGCCGCGACATCGGTGCCTTCCGGGAAAAAGGCCTGGAGCTTTTCGATGGCGACCGGCGCTTCGGCGGCAAAGAGAATGGCTTCGATGATGCGCAGGTGCTGGCTCCGGTCGGCGCGGGGATGCATGCGCACCACGGCCTGCGCGGCTTCCATTTCATCCGCTTCGGGAGCGTCGCCTGCATCAATGTTCATGTTTGCTTGTACCATAATTTTATCCCGATAACATTAGGCGCGGCGGCGCATGAAGATTGGACGAAAGGCATCGTCCTGGCGGAGTTCAATGAGGCCTTCACGGGCCAATTCCAGGCTCGCGGTAAAGCTCGAGGCCCGCACCGAGCGGCGCATGTCGGGCGGGGCCAGATATTCCTGAAGCCAGTGATCGAAGGTGCTCCAGTCATCCATGGTGCCGACGAGCCTTTCAAGCGCTTCGCGGGCTTCCTTGATGGACCAGGTGGCATGGCGCTTGAGCGTGTAGGTCTGGTGGCTGGCCTTGCGCTGGCGGCGCTCGGCGTAGGCCTTCAACAGGTCAATGAGGTTGTCGGCATATTCGCGCTGGGTTTCGACGATCAGCGGCTCGGGGTTGCCGCGAGCAAAGACATCGCGGCCCAGAATGTTGCGCGCCATGAGCTTGGCTGCCGCATCGCGCATGGCCTGCAGGCGCTGCAGGCGGAAGGCCAGCTGGGCGGCCAGATCGGTTGCGGGTTCATCCTCGGTGCCCGGCGGCATGGGGATCAGCATGCGCGACTTGAGATAGGCGAGCCAGGCGGCCATCACCAGATAGTCGGCGGCCACTTCAATGCGCATTTTGCGCGCGTTGTCGATGTAGGCGAGATATTGTTCGGCGAGCGCCAGAATGGAAATCTGCGCGAGGTCAACCTTGTGGTGGCGGGCAAGCTCGAGAAGCAAATCGAGCGGGCCTTCAAAGCCGCCGACATCGACGATCAGGGCGCTATCGGACTCGGCAACGGATTCCTTGCGCACGGGCCCTTCGCCATCGGGCCATAATTTTTGCACCGCAGTTTCGTTCTCGTCTGTCATTTCAATTTCACAATTTCCTGCCGGGCATTTTCCCAAACGCGCCGTGATTCGCCTGCTAGAGCTTAGCTTATCCCCACATTCAAGCGGAAACGACCAAATCCAAATCCTTGAGGGCGGCCTTCTTGTCATAGGCTTGCGGCTTGCGGGCGGATTTGAGCGCCAGCTTGGCCCGGCGCATGGCCTTGCCCTTCAGTTCGCCTGCGGCGGCGGCCACTTCGCGCATTTCAGACAGCACGCCGTTGCAATGGAGGAGCATGTCACAGCCGGCTTTCAAGGCCCTGGTGCATTTCTCCTCCAGGGTTCCCGACAGGGCCTTCATGGAGAGATCATCGGTGATCAGAAGGCCGCGAAAGCCGATCTGCTCGCGGATGACGGATTTGATGATTTTGCGCGAAAGCGTGGCCGGGGCCGTCTTGTCGATGGCGGCATAGATCACGTGGGCCGTCATGGCCATGGGCGCATCGGCAAAGGCGGCGAAGGGCGGGAAGTCCACCTGCTCCAGGTCCTGGCGCCTGGCGTTGACCACGGGCAGATTGTGGTGGCTGTCGACTTCCGCGCGGCCGTGGCCGGGAATGTGCTTCATGACCGGGAGCACGCCGCCATCCATGAGGCCCGCCGTGTGGGCCCGCGCCAGGGCCATGACGTGTTCGATGTTCAGGCTGTAGGCGCGGCTGCCGATGACATCATGGGCGCCCGGCCTGGGGAACATCGAGCACCGGAAGGCAATCGGCGGTGATGCCGATTTCGATCAGGTCTTCCGCCATGAGGCGGCCCGCGTGGCGCGCGGCGCGCAAGGCGGCGAGCGGACTCTTTGCGTAGAGATCGCCAAAGGCGCGGGCCGGCGGATATTTCCGCCAATAGCTGGAGGGCGGGCCCAGGCGCTGAACCCTTCCGCCTTCCTGGTCGATGAAGACGGGGGCATCTTTACGGCCGACGGCCGCGCGGAAGGCCGCGGTGAGTGCGGCGATCTGGGTGGGGGTTTCGCAATTGCGCTTGAAGAGAATGAGGCCCCAGGGATTTTGCTCGTGAAAGAAGGCTGTCTCAGCCGGGGACAGTTGCGTGCCTTCGCACCCGCTGATGAAGCTGCGAATTTTCATGATGCTGATATGGGACTATTGCTTGCGGACAAGACAGTCGCGTTCACCGGCAGCGACCAGCGAACTGCAGATCTTGGTGGCCTGGTCGCGCGATGCAAGCGGGCCAACGGCCAGGCGGTAGCGGGTGCTGCCGCCGACGGTTGCAGGATTGATCGCCGATGGCAGGGTGCCAATGATGCTGGCGTATTTCGCTTTCAGCCGGCCAAACTCGGTGCTGGCTTCAGCCTGTGACTTGAATGAGGCGAGCTGGACAAAATAGCCGCTGCCGCCGCTTGCAACCTGGGTGGGTGCGGGCTGCTGAATTGGTGCGGGTTGGGGAATGGAGGCAACCTGCTGTTCAGGGGCGGCGGGCGCCACTTGCGCTTCGGGCGGCTGATCATTGGTTCCCTTGAACAGGCCAAGCAAGGTTTTCTTCTTCTTGACGACGGGAGCGGGCTGGGTGACCAAGGGCTGATCAGCGACAGGGGGCGCAGAGGCAATCTGGCCGCCATCGGCCGGATCGGCGGGAGGTACGAGGACAACGGGTGCGGCGCCCAGGCTGTCATCGGTATTTTCGGCGACGGCCTTGGCTTTCTTCGCCGGCGGCTTCTTGATTACCGGGGCTGGTTCTTCATCGACAATTTCTTCCGTGGCAGGCGCGGGTGCTGCGGGCGGCGCGGCCTGCTCGTTTGTCGCCGCTGCAGCAGTCTCACCTGGAACCGGGGCAACATCTGATCCCGGTGCGGTGCTGACTGTATTTGTGGAATTCGTCGCCGTTGACCTCAAAGCCGACGTATTGCTGGAAGGCGGGGTGGAAAGTGCCCCTTGCGTGTCATTGCCGGCCCCGGGTGGCGGAGGCATGGGCAAGGGAAGCGCGTCGCTGCCTTCCGAGAAGGAGTCGAAGCCGCCACCGGTGGGCTGCGGGATCTGCTCGGCATCGCCCTGCTGGGCTTCGGGCTGCAGCGGGGTTTCTTCGGTTGGAACCACCTGCCCGCCCAGAACCTCATTGTCACCGATGATCCGGTCGTAGATCTGCTTTTTCGAGGTCGTCGCACCGGCGGGCTGGCCATCGAGCGGCTGTTCGGGGGCCGACTTGGCGGACTGCTCGGGGGCTGACACAACGGGCGCCGTGTCGGGTGAGCCATTGGTCGCCACGTTCTTGACGTTGGCATTGTAGTACCAGATGCCAGCGCCGCCGGCACCGCCCGCCAGCAACAGGAAGAGGAGCAGAAGCCAGGGCCCGCTGGAGCGCTTGCGCTCGTTGCCATAGGCGCCCTCAGTCTCGCGGTAGGCCTGGTTGTAATCATTGGCGCTGGCCCGGCGCGATGACCTTGCGGCGGGCGCATCTTCAAAGATCTCATCGCCATAGTCGTCGTCATAGGCGGGGGCCCGCAGAGCCGACGTGCGCTGCTGCAGGGAGCGCTGGGACGTTTCGTAGCCCGCGCCGGCATAACCCAGATCGTCCTGGGGCCCGCGCCTATAGGCGTCGGGATTGACCCGGGGGGTTTGCAGGCGCGGCTCACCTGACGGCGGCTGCGACATGGGGCCGTTAAAGCTCCGCTGGGGCTGGGCCAGGGGTGGTGGGGGCACATAGGCGGTTGGCGAATAGCCGCGCGGCGGCTGGGGCCGGTACTGCGGCTGGAAGCCGGCGGCGGGTGCCCCCGTTGGTATCCGGGGCTGGCCACCAAGGGGTGGGCGTGGCGGCGAAAGCTGCGGCTGCTGCGGGGCCGGCCGTTGCGGCGGCCGGCTGGGCGGCAGAGAGCGCGGCTCGCGGCCGAAATCCGCCTTGGTGTCGTCATCGGCGAAACTGAATTTGGGCTTTTCCGCAGGACCCGCGGCAACAATGGGTGCAACCGGCGTCTTGGCCGGGGCTGGCGTGCTTGGGGCGCTTTCGGCGCGTTGTTTGGCTGCCGTCACGCGCTGCTCGGCCAGTCTCTCCGCGGCGGCGCGCTGCGAGCGAAGTTTCTCGGCCAGGGCATCAGGAGGCTGCGGCGGGCCTCCCTGGGGCTTGACCTGCTGTTGCGGCCTCGCGGCGGCAGGTGCTGCGCCAGCCTTCAGAGGCACGCGCGGCGCCATGGGGGCCGGCTTTGCCACCGTTTGGGCGGGACGCACCGGCGTTACGTCCGCGGCAACGGTCTCGGGGGTCTTGGTGAACTCATTCGAAAGGCGCGGCATGTCCTTGCTGCCAATACCTAAACGCTCGCGCCAATTGCGCTTGTCGGTATCATTTGTGGAGTTTTGATCCATTACCCGTCATTTCCGTTGTTACATTTCTTCGACAGGGTTAACTCCCAGGATGCGAAGACCGTTCCCCAAAACATAGCGAATCGCCAGCAAAAAAGCGAGGCGCGTATCGGTTAATATTAACTCATTTTTCACAATAAATCTTAATTGCGGCGACTCTTTGCCTTTGTTCCAGAGGGAATGGAAGTCACTGGCGAGCTCATAGAGGTAAAACGAGATGCGGTGCGGCTCGTGGGCAAGTGCTGCGCCCTCCAACATTTTTGGATATTCCGCCAATCTCTTTACCACATGGCGCTCGGCTTCGTCGACCAATAATGAAAAATCATGGTTAATTCCGGTCTGGCCAACTTCGGCTCCATTGCGCAAGACAGAGCAGACGCGCGCGTGGGCGTACTGCACATAGAAGACGGCGTTGTCCTTCGACTGCTCCGTGACCTTGGCGAAATCAAAATCGAGGGGCGCCTCGTTCTTGCGGTAGAGCATCATGAAGCGGACCACGTCAGCTCCCACCTCATCCACGACTTCGCGAAGGGTTACAAATTCCCCTGCCCGCTTCGACATGCGCACGGGCTCGCCGTTCCTGAACAATTTTACCAACTGGCAGAGCCTGACGATGACATCAACTTTGCCGGGGCCGGCAATGGCGGCAGCCACGGCTTCGAGCCTTTTGACATAGCCGCCGTGATCGGCGCCGAGGACATAGATCAGTTCCTTGAAGCCGCGCCGGATCTTGTTGCGGCTGTAGGCAACGTCGGAGGCGAAATAGGTGTAGGAGCCATCGGACTTGAGCAGCGGCCGGTCGATGTCATCGCCAAATGCGGTGGCGCGGAATAGGGTTTGCTCGCGGTCTTCCCAGTCTTCCGGCAATTCGCCCTTGGGCGGCGGCAGGCGGCCTTCATAGACGTGGCCATGGGCGCGAAGATCGGCCACGGTGTCGCGCACTTCGTTCGAGTCATGCAGGGATTTTTCCGAGAAGAAAATATCCTGATGAATTTTCAGACTGGCGAGATCGCCGCGGATCAAGTCCATCATCATGGCAATGGCCTTGCTCCGGGCAATGGGAAGCCATAGCTCCTCGGACATCGCCAGAAGATTTTTTCCATGCTCGGCGGCGAGGGCCTGGCCCACGGGGATCAGATATTCGCCGGGATAGAGGCCGGCGGGAATTTCACCAATGTCAGTGCCCAGAGCTTCCTGGTAACGCAGGAAGGCCGAGCGCGCGACCGTATCAACCTGGGCGCCGGCATCGTTGATGTAATATTCGGTGCTGACGTCATAGCCGGTCACTTCCAGAAGTGCCGCCAAGGCATCGCCAAACACCGCGCCCCGGCAATGGCCGACATGCAAGGGGCCGGTCGGATTGGCGGAGACATATTCAACGTTTGTCTTGATGCCCTTGCCCAGTTCGGAACGGCCGTAGTTATCGCCCAGCTCCAGAATCGCGTTCAGGATTTTCGGCCAGAAGGTTTCCTTGAGGCGCAGATTGATGAAGCCGGGGCCCGCGACCTCGGCGGATAAAACATCGGGCTGTTTTGCCAGCCGTTTGGATAGCATCTCGGCCAGCACTTTCGGCGCCATGCCGGCGGGTTTGGCAACCACCATGGCGGCATTGGTGGTCACATCGCCATGGGAGGCATCACGCGGCGGCTCCGCCGTGACGCGGGAAATATCAAGGCCGGGCTTCAGTTCACCTGCCGCCATCATGGCCGAAAGTTCGGCTCTTACGAGCGCCTGAAAGTGTCCAAAAAGGTTCATTTTATCATTCTAAGTTATTGAAATTGTGTAATTTGCCGCTTACCTGAAAAGCGGGTCGAGGTCAAACAAACGCTTGTGCTGCTCCAGGGCAAAACGATCAGTCATGCCGGAGAGAAAATCGCAGACCTGGCGGGCATAGTGGCTGCGGTCACCCTGGATGTTTTCCTCACGCCAGTCCTCGGGCAAGAGCGAGGCATCATTCATGTAGGCCTCGAACAAATCACGGATAACGCGCTGGGCCCGTTCCATGATTTCAAGGACGCGCGCGTGGCGGTACATGCGGGTCGACAGGAAGGCCTGCAGCACGCGGTTGTTTTCCGCCATCTGGGGGGCGAACTGCACCATGGGCCGCTTCTGGGCGCGCACTTCATCACTCGATTTCACGCCTGCATCGGCGCAGTTTTTTTTCGTCTGGGCCACGACATCGATAACCATTGCGGAGATCACCCGGCGCACCGTCTCATGAATGATGCGCGATCTTTCCAGGCCGGGATAAAGCTTGAGGACATTGGACAGCGCCTCGCCCACCAGCGGCACATCACCGAGATCGATGATGTCAAAAAGTTTGGCGCGGAGGCCATCGTCAATATCATGGGCGTTATAGGCGATGTCATCGGCGATGGCAGCGACCTGCGCTTCAACCGAGGCAAAGCTGGCGAGCTTGAGATCATGGACTTCAGCATATTCGATGATCACCTGCGGCAAGCCGGTATCCTTGAAATGTCCAAGGGCGTTGCCGCGGGAATCAATCAGCGGGCCATTGTGCTTGACCAGGCCTTCAAGGGTTTCCCAGGTGAGATTCAAGCCATCGAACTTTGCGTATTTCCGCTCCAGCCTGGTTACGATACGCAGGGACTGGGCGTTGTGATTGAAGCCACCGTAGGGGGACATGAGCTTGTCGAGCTCGCGCTCGCCGGCGTGGCCAAAGGGCGTGTGGCCGAGGTCATGGGCCAGAGCCAGGGCTTCAGTCAGATCCTCATCAAGGCCAAGGACACGGGCAATGGCCCTTGCGACCTGGGCGACTTCGATGGAATGGGTGAGCCTGGTGCGGTAGTGATCGCCTTCATGATACACAAAAACCTGGGTTTTATGCTTGAGACGGCGGAAGGCGGAAGAATGGATAACGCGGTCCCGGTCCCGCTCGAAGGCCGAGCGCGGCGGGCTTTCGGCCTCCGGGAACAGCCGCCCCCTGCTCTCCTCTGGCCTTGCCGCATAGCCTGCCGTGTGACGTTTCATGTTAGCGCACCATTGACAATCCGGCGCCCAAGACCGACATAAATACCCATGGAAAGCACTGTAAACATTACCGCCCGCGCCGCAAACCGGATTTGTGAGATCACGGCGGGCCAGGCCAAGCCGCACAGCCTGCGAATCTCGGTCAATGGCGGCGGCTGCTCGGGCTTTCAGTATGACTTCGCCATTGCGGCGGAGCGCAATGATGATGACCTCGCCATCGAGAAAGACGGGGCCACGGTTCTGATTGATTCTGTTTCTCTCGGCTACATGTCAGGGGCCACCGTCGATTTCGTCGATGACCTGATTGGCCAGTCTTTCAAGGTGCAAAATCCATTGGCCAAGGCCTCCTGCGGCTGCGGCACCAGCTTCACAATTTAATCCGTCCTGCCGAGGTCAATAATGCGCGTTGCGACGTGGAATGTGAACTCGGTCAAGGCGCATTTGGAGGTGGTTACACGCTGGCTGAATGAAGCCAAGCCGGATGTCGTGTGCCTGCAGGAAATCAAATGCGAGGATCAAAATTTTCCGTCGGCGGTTTTTGAAGAGCTGCATTACAGCGCCGCGGTGTTCGGCCAGAAGACCTATAACGGTGTTGCCATTCTTTCGAAGTTCCCGTTGGAAAATATTGTCCGTGGGCTTGCCGGGTGATGCCTCCGATGATCAATCACGCTATATCCAGGCGACGGTTATGGACGGTTCGCGCAGCGCCACCGTGGCCTCCATCTATGTGCCCAATGGCAATCCCCCCGACACGCCGAAATACCCTTATAAACTGGCCTGGATGGACCGCTTGATGACCCACACCAAGAGCCTTCTGAAACAGGAAGAGGCGCTGGTTTTGGCCGGGGACTACAACGCCATTCCAAAGGCACTGGACGCCAAGAATCCCAGCCAATGGATTGGCGACGCGCTGTTTCTTCCCGCAACGCGGGCGAAGTTTCAGGAGCTGGAGGCCATGGGGCTCACCGATGCGTTCCGGGCGCTTCATCCGACAGCGGGCAACCAGTACACCTTTTTCGATTACCAGGCCGGCGCCTGGCAAAAGGGAAACGGCATCCGGATTGACCACATGATGCTTTCGCCACAGGCGGCGGACCGCCTGGTTTCAGCCCATATCGAAAAATATGTGCGGGGCTGGGAGAAACCTTCCGACCACGTCCCGCTCGTGATTGAGCTCGGATAAACAAAAAGCCCGCCGATTTGATCGACGGGCTTTCCGGAAACTGGAGTTGATTACTTAGGGGCCTTGAGGCCGAAAGCAGCGAAGCTGGCTTCGAAAGGCTTGTAGGCTTCCTTGGCCGTTGCGACATAGAGCTCGTTGAGCTTGGTGGCTTCAGCGATAAAGGCTTCGTAAGCTTCCTTGGCATAGCCCTGCTGGACTTCCAAAGCTTTCTCAAAGGACTTGGTGGCGGTTGCCTTTTCGACAACCTGCGTGCCTTTTTCGAAGGATTTGCGAGAAAAATCAGTGGTTTCCTGGGCAATGGCCTGGAGACCCTTGGTCAAGGCGGTTCCGGAAGCCACAAAAGCTTCGTAACCATCTTTGCTCAGGGTCTGGAGTTCTTCAAATGACTTGATCATGGGGCTCTCCGTTGGGATCAGTTTTCACCGTGTGAACCTGTATATGTGCAGTGCACCATAAATGTCAAGAATTATTTTGCACTGCACCATGGCGAAAAATCAAATCAACAGGTGCGATTCAGGCGTTTACCCTTTAGAAAGTTTGGAATCACTAATTTCCGTGGCTGGGCTTCGGGAAATTGGGCGGCGGTCGGATCATGATTTCGACCAATTGTGTGGTCAATCAATACCCGGTTTTGGGTACCAAAGAATGAGTTTAGGATGATTTCCATTCGCAGTTCTCAAATGCATCGTCCGTTCATCCTGTTTGCCACTTTGGTCCTCTCCTGCCTGGTGCTCCTGGGCACTCTCCAGCCTGCCGCGGCCAAGGCTCAATTTTCCGCCATAGCGGTTGATGCCCGGACGGGGAAGATACTGTTCAGCAACGATATTGACGGACCGCGCCATCCGGCTTCACTGACCAAGGTCATGACGCTTTATGTGCTGTTCCAGGACCTCAAGGCCGGGCGCCTCACGCTGACGAGCGAGCTCAAGGTGTCAAGTCGGGCGGCCAGCATGCAGCCTTCCAAACTGGGCCTGAAGCCCGGCTCAACCATCGCGGTGGAAGATGCGATCAAGGCGCTGGTCACCCGGTCAGCCAATGACGTGGCGGCCACCATCGGCGAAAACCTGGAAGGCACCGAAGCCAATTTCGCGGCCCGCATGACGCGCACGGCGCGGGCCATCGGCATGTCAAAAACGACTTTCAAGAATGCCTCGGGACTGCCCAATCCGGCGCAGGTCACAACGGCGCGGGATTTTGCAACGCTGAGCTTGCGCATCCAGCGGGATTTCCCCGAGTATTATCCCTATTTCCGCATCTCTTCATTCAACTATGGGAAGCAGACCATTCGCACCCATAACCGCCTGCTCGGCAGGTTCCAGGGAACCGACGGAATCAAGACCGGCTATATCAGGGCGTCCGGCTTCAACCTCACCACCTCCGCCAAGCGCGGCAACAAGCGCATCGTGGGCGTCGTGATGGGCGGCAGTTCCGGCAGCACGCGCGACAAGTACATGATGACAATGCTGGAAAAGGCTTTTCCAAAATGCGTGGATGGCGAGATGATCGCCGCTGCGGCAGGAACTTCAGAGGGAGCCAGTGTTCCCCAGACGAAGATTGCAATCGTTCTGCCAAAAGAGAAGCCTGTGACTGACAAGAAAGGCCTGGATAAAAAAATCCAGGTGGCGTCAATCGCAGACGATCCAGTGCCGGCGGAAGAGACAAATTTTGAAAAGCTGATGGCGAACCCGGATGATGTTTCCGCGCCAGATACGAAAGTGCTTGAGGCAAAGATTGAGGAAACCGCTGTTGCCTCAACCGAGAAATCCGACGAGGCTGTCCCGCTTCCGCCCACAAAGCTTCCCTTCGAAGTGAAGAAGGAAGTGAAAGCGCCCGTGGAAAAGAAAAAGGTGGCGAGCGTTGAACCCAGTTGGAACATCCAGATCGGCGCCTACCCCAAGAAAGAGGAAGCCCGGCTGAAGCTCAAGGAAATCCGCGCTTCGGGCTACAAGTTCCTCAGCGGCAAGCAGGCGATCACGGTGCAGGTGCAAAAGGGAACCAAGACGGTTTACCGGGCGCGGTTCTCGGGCTTCACGCAGAAAACCGCCAAGGCGGCCTGCGCCCAGCTTTCCAAAAAAGGCCTGACCTGCCTGGCCTTCTCGCCTCAGTCCTGAAGCAGAATATCCTTGGCCTGATTGATTTTGGCGGCGAGATAATCCGAGCCGCCGCGATCCGGATGGAAGTCCTTCATCAAGCGGCGGTGGGCATTCTTGATATCTTCGCTGGTGGCCCCTGCCTTAAGCCCGAGCACGGCCAAGGCTTCATCGCGTGACATGGCGCCGGTGCTGGCCTGCCGGGCCCGGTCGGTTCCTGTCGCGCTTTCGCGCCATTCCGGCTTGTTGCGGTCAAGCCAGGCTTCGAGCAATGAGATGCTTTGATCGGAAGCTTTTGCACAATAGTCATAGAGGGACTGGAGATTTGCGGCGCTCATCTCTTCGAGGTTCGTGCCTTTGAAGGGTCCGGAGATAACTGTTCCCGTCATCTTGCCGGAGTCATGATCAAGTTCCATGGCGAGGATGCCCGTTGCCACGCGGGATTTTTGGCCGGCGGATTTCTTGCTCCAGGGAAAGCCATTGGGAAAGACCGCCGACTGGCCAATCATGCCGAGGCCCACGGCAAAGAGCGGAACGGCGAATTGCGAAAGCCCGCGGAGCGCGAGAAGGCCTGACAGGGCAATAAGCCCGCCGCCCGCCAGTTTGCGGGTGAGGCCAGCGGCCTGGGTTGGCGTGGTCTTGGCAAATTGCCGGATCAGCCACAGGCCGCCGAAGACAACGATGAGCGCTATGATGAGTTGCATCTCGGTTATTTCATCTGCCGCAACAGCAGGGTGGAATTTCCGCCCTTGGCCTTGGCATGGTTTTCCAATGCGGCTCTGCCGCCGGCAGCGTAAACAGCGACGGCCGAGAGGAGATCACGCAGCATGTGGGCGGAGGACTCATTGAGCTTGAAATAGGCGCCGCGGCTGAGCTTGGCCATTTCCTGAAAGGCGCGCGCGGCATTGCCGTCATTGCCTTCCTGGAAAGCGAATATGGGGGTTCCCTGCAGGCCGATTTCGCCGGCGGCCTGGCACAGGGCATCAATGTTTTCTTCCATGGCATCGCCCACATAAATCACCGCGTTCACCTTCGTGGTGCGCAGTTCCTTTTTGACGTGGGAAAGCGCGCGGCCAATTTGGGTGTTGCCGCCACGGCAATCCACTGTCGTCATGAGCTTGGCAAGCGCCGTAGGGTTGCTCACCCATTTGCTGGCGCGGCATTCATTGAAGCCGCGGAAGTAAACGAGTTGCACATCGAGCCCGCCGATGCGGGCGGTTTCGGCAAACATTTCGGCCTGGATGGACAGGGCGCGGTCCCAGCTTGGCTGGCGGCTCATGGTGGCGTCCATGGCAAAAATCAGCTTGCCGCGTTCGCCATCCTTGGCAACCGGCGGCAGGCCACGGATCTTCTCCAGGAAATCGGCAACATTGCCTTCGCCTGTCGGAGTTATTGAGGTCGTTGACTTGGCCATATCCTTGCACCTGCACAAACAGCGGCGCTAGAGATAGTGCGCTATTTGGAAATTCAAAGCAATTTCGCTGAAGCCTACTGGCACGTTTCGGCTTTCAGGAGTTCAAGATGGGCCAATTTCCCCGAGAGGGTAAAATTTCCATAGTCCATGACCAGGCTGTTGGAGACGCCGTTTTCATACATGTCAAAATTGATCTGGTAGAGCGGCGTTTCGGCATTGTCGTCTTCGGTTGAATAGTAGCCAATGGTGACAGGCCATGACGGCAGCGATTGCAAGGGGGCGGCCTGGGCATTGTCCTTGTCCTTCTTGCCTTCGCCGGCATTTACCTTCTTGCCGATGGTGCTGATGGCGCGGACGGTCTTTTCCTCGTCGGAGCCATCATAGACCAGCGAGACATCGCGGGTTTCGCCTTTTGCCGCGGCCTCCATCAGGCGCAACTGGTGGCGCATGGGGAAGACCGCTTCCGCGGGAATGGAGGTTTTCTTCGCCTGCGGCAGGGTGATGTTCACTTCGCCAACGCTATCCTTTTCGGCGCGGACAACGCTTACGCGCTTTTCGCTCTCCTGCTTGCTGTCGACAAATTCCTTTTCGCTGTAATTCATTTCCTTGCCGTCACCGGTTTCCCAGGACGAGGACTGGGTATCGAAAAGGCGCGGGCTGCCCTCCTTGTAGTCAAAGCGGTTGACCAGGCGGAAACTTACGGTCCAGCCGTCACACTCGCTGCCTGACACTTCATAGGCCATGCGGCCGGAGACGCTGCCGACATTGGCGCCTTGCGCGGCGCGCAGCAACTGCAGGTCGTAAACCGCACGGTGGGGAGCGACCGCGGAGGCCTGGGCTTGCGATACAAGTGCCAGAAATGCAGCCGCCGATAAAACTCTTTTCAACACCCTTGAAACTCCATGATTACGGTGGTCCATTGCCCAGCCGTCCACTATAATTTGAACTTTTGAGGTTAAGGCAAAGAGAACATGACAACAATGGCCAAAGCAAGAATTCTGGTGACCCGCCACCTTCCGCCCGAGGTGGAAAGCCGCCTCGAACGCGACTTTGCGGCCAGCCTCAACGTCAAAGACAAGATCATGAGCACGGCCGAAATCGCGGAAAAGGCCAAGGCGTTCGACGGACTTCTCATCACCCCCATGGACCCCTGCCGGAAGGAGCTGATCGACGCCCTGCCCGCCTCCATCCGCATGATCGCGACCTTTTCGGTGGGAACCGACCATATCGATATTCCCGCCGCCAAGGCGAAGGGCATTGCGGTTGCCAATACGCCCGATGTTCTGACCGATGCGACCGCCGATATTGCGCTCCTCTTGATGCTGGGTGCGGCGCGGGGCGCCATTTGGGGAGACCGGATGGTGCGGGAGAACAAGTGGCTTGCGCCCTCCCCCACGTTTCCGCTGGGACATGACGTCAGCGGACGGCGGCTCGGCATTTATGGCATGGGACGGATTGGGCAGGCGGTGGCGAAACGGGCTGCGGCCTTTGGCATGCCCTTGCATTACCATAACCGCAAGCCGGTGGCGGCGGACCTCACTCATGGCGCGACCTATCATGCAACACTGGAGGGGATGCTGCCGCATTGCGATTTTCTCTCCGTCAATTGCGCCTCGACGGCGGAAACCCGCGACAGCATCAATGCCCGCGCCATTGGCCTGCTGCCGGACGGGGCAATTGTGGTGAACTCGGCGCGCGGCGACATTGTCAATGACGAGGCGCTGATTGCGGCGCTCAAATCCGGCAAGCTGGCGGCTGCGGGCCTTGATGTGTTCAAGGGCGAGCCCAACATCAATCCCGGCTACCGGGAACTCGACAACGTGTTCATGCTGCCGCATCTCGGCAGCGCCACCAAGAATACGCGCATTGCCATGGGGATGCGGGCGGTCGATAATTTGGAAGCGTTTTTCAAGGGCGAACGCCCGCGCGATCTTTTAACAGGAGCATGAGATGGGATTGATCGACAAGCGACTTGCGGAACTCGGCATTGTGTTGCCGACGCCCGCCCAGCCGGTGGCCACCTATGTGCCGTGGGTGAGGACGGGCAACCTCGTCTATATCTCCGGCCAGGGCGCCATGAAGGACGGCAAGCTGCAATACACGGGGAAAGTTGGCGATACGCTTTCCATTGAGGACGCCATTGCCTCGGCCCGGTTGACGGCGATCAACATCATTGCCCATTTGCGCGATGCCTGCGGCGGCGATCTTGACCGGGTGAAGCGCGTTGTGAAACTTCTGGGCCTGGTCAACTGCACGCCGACATTCGGCGAGCATCCCAAGGTCATCAATGGCGCCTCGGACCTGATGGTCGAGGTGTTCGGCGACAAGGGCCGGCATGCGCGCTCGGCGGTGGGGGCACCTTCGCTTCCCTTCGGTCTTTCAGTCGAAGTGGAAGCCATCGTGGAAATTGAATAGGCATGCGTTTTACGCCGCAACTGCGCGCCTTTGACTGGCTGGTGGCGCGGCCCATTGCGCATCGCGGGCTGCATACGAAGAGCAGAGGTATCATCGAAAACACCGCAGGCGCGTTTGAGGCGGCGATCAAGGGCGACTATGCGATTGAATGCGATGTGCAGTTGACGGCGGACGGCGAGGCCATTGTTTTTCATGATGATGACCTGGACAGGCTTACGGAGGCGAAGGGCCCGGTGAAGGCTTTGACCACGCAGGCACTGCAGAAAGTAAAACTGAAGGCGACATCGGACCGCATGCAGACGCTGGCGGAATTGCTGGAACAGGTTGACGGGCGCGCCACCTTGGTCATTGAACTCAAGTCCCTGTGGGACGGCAATGATGGGCTGGCGAAGCGGGCCTTGCAGGTTCTGGAGAGCTATGACGGGCCCTATTGCCTGATGTCGTTTGATCCCGACGTGATTGCCTGCCTGCGGGCGCTTTCGCCCCAGACGGTGCGGGGCATTGTGGCGGACCGGACCACGGACCCCTATTACAACGCCCTGCCCCTGGCAAAGCGCTATTCCATGCGGACCTTTGGCCATCTTGCGGAGACGCAGCCGCATTTTGTGTCTTACAATTGGCGTGAACTTCCCTTTGAGCCCGTCACGGAAATCCGCAATGCCGGGCATCCGGTGATCACGTGGACGCTGCGCTCACAGGAAGAGGCATCGCAGGCGCTGCGCTATTGTGACCAGATTACCTTTGAGGGTTATACGCCTTGAAGCTTCGCACGGTTGAAAGCGTTGTGGACATTCCGGCGGACCAGTGGAACGCCTGCGCAAACCCTTCGGGCTTCAATCCTTTCGTGTCCCATGAATTTTTCAAGGCGCTGGAGGACAGCGGTTCGGCCACGGGCCGGACGGGGTGGAAAGCCGAGCACCTGGTTTATGAGACGGCGAAGGGCGAGATCGCGGGCATCGCGCCGTGCTTTATCAAGCCGCACAGCCAGGGCGAGTATGTTTTCGACCATGGCTGGGCGGAAGCCTACCACCGGGCCGGCGGGCGCTATTATCCCAAACTGCAGATCATCGGTTCCCTTTACGCCGGTGACCGGCCCGCGCCTGTTTTCGGCGAATGCTGAAACGCGGGCGCTTCTGGCGAAGGGGCTGGTTTCGGTTTGCAAGGAACTGAAGGCTTCATCTGCCCATATCACTTTTCTGCCGGAAGCCGATTGGGCGGCGGCGGACAAGGCGCACTGGCTGCAGCGACAGGACATTCAGTTTCATTGGAATAATCAGGACTACAAATCCTTTGATGATTTTCTTGCCAGCCTTTCATCCTCCAAGCGGAAAAATATCCGCAAGGAGCGGAAGGCGGTGCTTGAAGCGGGGATCAGTTTTGACTGGGTGACGGGCAAGGATTTGCGCGAAAGCCACTGGGATGCGTTTTTTGATTTCTATATGGAAACCGGTTCGCGCAAATGGGGTTCGCCTTACCTGACGCGGAAATTCTTCAGCCTGATCAGCAAAAGCATGGGGGAGCATGTGCTGCTCATCCTGGCGCGGCGCGAGGGGCGTATTATTGCCGGGGCGCTGAATTTTATCGGCTCCGAGGCGCTTTACGGGCGCAATTGGGGGGCGAGCGAGCACCATGATTTCCTGCATTTTGAAACCTGCTATTATCAGGCGATAGATTTTGCCATTCAGCACAAGCTGGCGCGGGTTGAAGCGGGGGCGCAGGGGCAGCATAAATTGGCGCGGGGCTATCTGCCGGTGAAGACCTACAGCCTGCACCATTTCGCCCACCCCGGCCTGGCGCGCGCCGTTGGGGAATATCTTGAGCAGGAACGCCTGGCCATTGACCAGGACCAGGCTCTGCTTGCGGAGCATTCGCCGTTTCGGCATGAAACAGATGACTGACAGGGAGCCACGCCCATGACCTATGACGCCAACAACATCTTTGCCAAAATCCTGCGCGGCGAGATTCCCAGCCACAAAATTTATGAGGATGAGCATACGCTGGCCTTCATGGATGTGATGCCCCAGGTGGAGGGGCACTGCCTGGTCATTCCGAAGGTGGGGTCACGCAATTTATTGGACGCGGAGCTTTCGACACTCACGCCGCTTATGGCAACCGTGCAAAAGGTGGCGCGCGCCGCCAAGGCTGCCTTCAAGGCGGATGGCGTGCAAATCCGGCAATACAACGAGCCTGCGGCGGGACAGACGGTGTTCCATCTGCATTTTCACATCATGCCGATGAATGAGGGCCAGCCCCTTCGCGGCCATTCAGGAAAGATGGCGGATCAGGGACTGCTGGCGAAGCAGGCCGAGCTGATACGAATGAAATTATGACGGCGGCAATTCTGGCGCTGCCCATTACACGACATTGGCTTTCTTCTTCTCAAGGATAACCAGCGCAATTCCTGAAATGATAGCGATTGACGCCAGGATCAAACGCAAGCTGATGGACTCATCAAGCAGGATAATCCCACCCATGGCGGCAATGACCGGGACACTGAGTTGCACGGTTGCGGCCTGGGTTGCCTTCAAGGCAGGCAGGGCCTTGTACCAGATTGCGTAGCCTATTCCTGACGTCAGCGCCCCGGACGTGATGGCATACCAAACGCCCGCGCCATCCCACGTGATTTGCCGCATCATCAGAAGGCTCAATACAACCGTGATTGGAACGGTGCGAAGGAAATTTCCGGCGGTAACCACGGTGGGATCTCCGGCGCCTTTGCCACGCAGGGAATAGATGCCCCAGGCCACTCCGGCACCTATCATGAGCAGGGAACTCACCAGTGGCGGCGCTGAGAGGCCTGGGAGGGTCAGACCAACCAAGCCGCCCAATGCCAGAACAAGTCCGAGCCATTGCAGGCTGAGCAGCCGCTCCCCACGCCACATTCCATAGCCGATCATGGTGGTCTGGACCGCTCCGAAAAGCAACAAGGCACCGGTTGCAGCGGTCAGATTGATATAGGCAAAGGAAAATCCGGCGGCGTAGGCAAACAGGGCAAATGCCGATGGCCAGTTGCCTTTGCCGGGATTGGCATTGTTGCTCAGGCGCACGATCAGCCAGAGTGCTACGGCGGCCGAAATCAGGCGGACCGACGTAAAGCTGGCGGCGTCAACGCCGGTATTTTTAAGCGCCAGCCGGCACAAGAGCGAATTGCCGGCAAAAGCCAGCATGGCAAGTGAAGTCAAAACAACAATTCGGGTGCGTGACAATTATCAATCCCCAAGACTGACAGCAGTTTGTCCAGTCCTGGGGAGAATGTCCACGGTTTGCAG